>NZ_JNXE01000037.1 GCF_000716605.1 Streptomyces sp. NRRL F-525
CCCCCCACTTCGTCCAGCTCCACGCCCCCCACGAGCCACGCGCCCTCGTCGTCATGGAGGCAGTCGCCCGCATCCTGCGTTCGCAGGGCTCGCTCGTGCGCACCAGCTGTGAGGGCCGGCCCGAATCCGAGTGGGTGGCCGTCCTCGGTGTTGAGGTCGACGCGCACGGGACCCCGGTGGCACCGGCTCCTCTCGATGTCAACGTGCGGCCCGTGCCGGTATCCGATCCCGCGGAACTGCTTCCCCTCGGCCGCGACGCCGCGCTCTGGGCCCTCCTTCACCCCGCCGCTCACGACCGGCCCCGCCTCACCGCCGACCACCTCGTGCAGCGGGAGAGCAACCCTCTCTTCCGGGTCCGTTACGCCTACGCCCGCACCCGGGCCGTCAGCCGTAACGCCGCCGCCCTCGGCTTCACCCCGGCACCGGGCGACGTACCAGAGGACACCGCCCCGCTCCTCACCCACCTCGCCGACCACCCCCGCCTCCTCGCCCGCGCGGCAGCGCACCGCGCGCCCGACCTGCTCGCCCGTCACCTGGTCGCCGTAGCCGACGCGACCCTCGTGCTCCTGCCCGCCACGCTTCCGCTCGGGGACGAGAAACCCTCGGCCGCCCACCGTGCCCGGCTCGCGCTCGCCGAAGCCGCCGGGGCGGTGCTCGCCGGTGGCCTGTCCCTGCTCGGCATCGATGCCCCCGAACACCTCTGAGCGCCAGGACCGACAAGACTCCGCACGATCTGCGCGCCAGGAAGAGACAGAAGAGAAGACGACATGAGCCGTTCCGCACACCCCGCCGGTCCCCGTCACGCCGACGTCCTGCCCGAGGGGCACTACTCCGCCCCGGCCGCCGACCTCAACGAACTCGACCCCAAGGTGTGGGCGCAGACCGTCGGCCGGGACGCGGACGGTGTCGTCACCGTCGGCGGGATCGACGTGAAGACGCTCGCCGAGCAGCACGGCACCCCGGCCTACGTTCTCGACGAGGCCGATTTCCGGGAGCGCGCCCGGGCCTGGCGTACCGCGTTCGGGCCGGACGCCGACGTCTTCTACGCCGGCAAGGCGTTCCTGTCCCGTGCCGTCGTGCGGTGGCTGCACGAGGAGGGGCTCAATCTTGATGTGTGTTCCGGGGGTGAGCTCGTCACCGCGCTTTCCGCCGGTATGCCCGCCGACCGCATCGCTTTTCACGGCAACAACAAGTCCGTGAGTGAGATTACGCGGGCCGTCGAGGCCGGTGTCGGGCGGATCGTGCTCGACTCCTTCCAGGAGATCGTGCGGGTCGCCCATATCGCGCAGTCCCTCGGCAAGCGGCAGCCGGTGCAGATCCGGATCACCGTGGGCGTGGAAGCGCACACCCATGAGTTCATCGCCACCGCCCATGAAGACCAGAAGTTCGGGATTCCGCTTGCCGGCGGGCAGGCCGCCGAAGCCGTACGGCGCGCTCTTCAGCTCGACGGGCTCGAAGTCATCGGGATCCACAGCCACATCGGGTCGCAGATCTTCGACATGTCCGGGTTCGAGGTCGCGGCCCATCGGGTGGTCGGGCTGCTGAAGGCCGTTCGCGACGAGCATGGCGTGGAACTGCCCGAGATCGACCTCGGGGGTGGGCTCGGGATCGCCTACACCAGCGACGACGACCCCCGCGAGCCGCACGAGATCGCCAAGGCGCTCACCGAGATCGTCACCCGTGAGTGCGAGTCCGCCAAGCTGCGGACTCCTCGTATCTCCGTCGAGCCGGGGCGCGCCATCGTCGGGCCGACCGCCTTCACGCTCTACGAGGTCGGCACCGTCAAGCCCCTCGACGGGCTGCGGACGTATGTGTCGGTCGACGGGGGCATGTCCGACAACATCAGGACGGCTCTCTACGACGCCGAGTACAGCGTCGCGCTCGTGTCCCGCCGCTCCGACGCCGAGCCCATGCTCGCCCGCGTCGTCGGCAAGCACTGCGAGAGCGGGGACATCGTGGTCAAGGACGCTTTCCTGCCTGGGGACCTGGCACCGGGTGACCTGATCGCCGTACCGGCCACGGGCGCGTACTGCCGTTCCATGGCGAGCAATTACAACCATGTGCTCCGGCCGCCGGTCGTCGCCGTGAAGGATGGGGAGTCGCGGGTCATCGTCCGCCGGGAGACGGAGGAGGACCTCCTGCGTCTCGACGTCGGCTGAACAAGAGGAAGCAGGAGAAGCAGGAAAGGGGTGGAAGATCTCCCGTCTTCCACCCCCGCGGAAATGAAATCGATGTCTCACGATCCGGACCATGGATAGAAACTCCCGTCCGGTGAGTGAGACTGGTCCAACCGATGACGGTATGAGGAAACGAGGTCGGATGATGCGTACGCGTCCGCTGAAGGTGGCGCTGCTGGGCTGTGGAGTGGTCGGCTCAGAGGTGGCGCGCATCATGACGACGCACGCCGACGACCTCGCCGCCCGCATCGGCGCACCCGTCGAGCTCGCGGGCGTCGCCGTACGGCGGCCCTCCAAGGTCCGCGAAGGCATCGACCCCGCCCTCGTCACCACCGACGCCACCGCCCTCGTCAAGCGCGGGGACATCGACGTCGTGGTGGAGGTCATCGGGGGGATCGAGCCCGCCCGTTCCCTCATCACCACCGCCTTCGAGCACGGCGCCTCCGTCGTCTCCGCCAACAAGGCGCTGCTCGCCCAGGACGGCGCCGCTCTGCACGCCGCCGCCGAGCAGCAGGGCAAGGACCTGTACTACGAGGCCGCCGTCGCCGGGGCGATCCCGCTGATCCGGCCGCTGCGCGAGTCCCTCGCCGGTGACAAGGTCAACCGGGTGCTCGGGATCGTCAACGGCACCACCAACTTCATCCTCGACAAGATGGACAGCACGGGCGCGGGCTATCAGGAGGCCCTCGACGAGGCCACCGCGCTCGGGTACGCCGAGGCCGACCCCACCGCCGACGTCGAGGGCTTCGACGCCGCCGCCAAGGCCGCCATCCTCGCCGGGATCGCCTTCCACACGCGCGTGCGTCTCGACGACGTCTACCGCGAGGGCATGACCGAGGTCACCGCCTCCGACTTCGCCTCCGCGAAGAACATGGGCTGCACCATCAAGCTGCTCGCCATCTGCGAGCGGGCCGAGGACGGTGGCAGCGTCACCGCGCGCGTGCATCCCGCGATGATCCCGCTCAGCCACCCGCTCGCCTCCGTCCGCGGCGCCTACAACGCCGTGTTCGTCGAGTCCGACGCCTCCGGCCAGCTGATGTTCTACGGCCCCGGCGCGGGCGGCGCCCCCACCGCCTCCGCCGTGCTCGGCGACCTCGTCGCCGTGTGCCGCAACCGGCTCAACGGGACCACCGGGCCCGGCGAGTCGGCGTACGCCGGACTGCCCGTGTCGGGCATGGGCGAGGTCGTCACGCGGTACCACATCAGCCTCGACGTCGCCGACAAACCAGGTGTTCTCGCACAGGTCGCCACCGTGTTCGCCGAGCACGGTGTCTCGATCGATACGGTTCGGCAGCAGGGGAAGGACGGCGAGGCATCCCTCGTCGTCGTCACGCACCGCGCGTCCGACGCCGCCCTGGGCGGGACCGTCGAGGCGTTGCGCAAGCTCGACACCGTGCGGGGTGTCGCCAGCATCATGCGGGTTGAAGGAGAGTAACCAGCAATGACCCACCAGTGGCGCGGAATCATCGAGGAGTACCGGGACCGGCTCCCGGTGTCCGACAGCACGCCGGTCGTCTCCCTCCGCGAGGGCGGCACGCCCCTCGTGCCCGCGCAGGTGCTCTCCGAGCGCACCGGCTGCGAGGTCCACCTCAAGGTGGAGGGTGCCAACCCGACCGGGTCCTTCAAGGACCGCGGTATGACCATGGCCATCACGCGGGCCAAGGAGGAGGGCGCGCAGGCCGTCATCTGCGCCTCCACCGGCAACACGTCGGCCTCCGCCGCCGCCTACGCCGTACGCGCCGGGATGGTCTGTGCCGTCCTCGTGCCGCGCGGCAAGATCGCGCTCGGCAAGATGGGCCAGGCCCTCGTGCACGGCGCGAAGATCCTCCAGGTCGACGGAAACTTCGACGACTGCCTCACCCTCGCCCGCGAGCTGAGCGACAACTACCCTGTGGCGCTGGTGAATTCGGTCAACCCGGTGCGCATCGAGGGCCAGAAGACGGCTGCCTTCGAGATCGTCGACATGCTCGGCGACGCGCCCGACATCCACGTCCTGCCGGTGGGCAACGCGGGCAACATCACCGCGTACTGGAAGGGCTACAAGGAGTACGCCGGCGACGGCATCGCCGCCAAGTCGCCCCGCATGTGGGGCTTCCAGGCGTCCGGTTCCGCGCCCATCGTGCGCGGCGAGATCGTCAAGGACCCCTCGACGATCGCCACCGCGATCCGCATCGGCAACCCGGCTTCCTGGCAGTTCGCGCTGGACGCGCGGGACGAGTCCGGCGGGTTCATCGACGAGGTGACGGACCGTGAGATCCTGCGCGCCTACCGGCTGTTGGCCGCTCAGGAGGGCGTCTTCGTCGAGCCCGCTTCTGCCGCTTCCGTCGCCGGTCTGCTGAAGGCGGCCGAGCAGGGCAAGGTCGACCCGGGCCAGACCATCGTCTGCACGGTGACCGGAAACGGTCTGAAGGACCCCGACTGGGCGGTCGCGGGTGCCCCGCAGCCGGTCACGATCCCGGTCGACGCGCCGACCGCGGCCGAGCGCCTCGGTCTGGCGTAAAGCCGCCTGGCGGGTATTCGCCACGGGGGGTGCACAGGGGGCTTACGACACGCATCGTGCGCCTCCTGTGCGCCCTATGTCGCCACAGAACCTTCCTTCGATAGGCTGTACCGAACCCGCCCGCCGCATATGCCTGCGCGCATGGCTCGGCACCGCGCCGTCTCCACGGCCCGAGGGTCTTCACGTACCTATCGAATCTCATCGAATGTCTTCGACAGTCACGCAGCTCAAGGAGAGTCATCGAGCGATGGCCGGTCCAGCCTTCCGCGCCGCCGCCGTCCGGGTGCGCGTCCCCGCCACCAGCGCCAACCTCGGCCCGGGCTTCGACGCCTTCGGCCTCTCGCTGGGGCTCTACGACGACGTCGTCGTCCGTGTCGCCGACTCCGGGCTGCTCATCGACATCGCGGGCGAGGGCAGCGAGACCCTCCCGCGCGACGAGAACCACCTCCTCGTACGGTCCCTGCGCACCGCCTTCGACCTGCTCGGCGGACAGCCGCGCGGCCTCGAGATCGTGTGCGCCAACCGCATTCCGCACGGCCGCGGCCTGGGCTCCTCCTCCGCCGCCATCTGCGCCGGCATCGTCGCCGCGCGCGCCGTGACCATAGGCGGGGACTCCCGGCTCGACGACACGGCCCTGCTGGAACTCGCCACCGAGATTGAGGGCCACCCCGACAACGTCGCGGCCTGTCTGCTGGGCGGATTCACGCTCTCCTGGATGGACGGGGGAGCCGCGCGGGCGATCAGGATGGACCCGGCCGATTCCATCGTTCCGGTGGTTTTCGTGCCCGGGAAACCGGTGCTCACCGAGACCGCGCGCGGCCTGCTCCCGCGCAGCGTCCCGCACGTCGACGCCGCCGCCAACGCGGGCCGCGCCGCCCTGCTCGTCGAGGCGCTCACCCGGCGCCCCGAGCTGCTGCTGCCCGCCACCGAGGACCGGCTGCACCAGGAGTACCGCGCTCCGGCGATGCCCGAAAGTGCCGCGCTCGTCGACCGGTTGAGGGCGGACGGGGTGCCGGCCGTGATTTCCGGCGCCGGACCGACCGTGCTCGCACTGGTCGACGCCGACAACGCCGACAAGGTGTCCCACCTCGCCGGCGAGGGCTGGGCCGCCAACCGGCTTGATCTCGACGCACAGGGCGCCTGCGTACTGCCGCTCGCGGCCCCCAGCGCCAATTGACTACGTACCGTCGCCGGATTTCGAGAGGGGGAATGTTTGTTGGATCCGGTAGTGTTAATCTCAAGTCTGCACCCGACCCCACCATGGCGAGGTGCTTGTTGTCCCCGTCCGGGACAGACATTCTTCCGGGAGCCTCCCAAGCCGCACCGTGTTCTGTAGGGGCACAGAGCGGTTCGCCGGGCACGCTCCGGAATTGGTGCGACCAAGCCACGTGACACAGACACTCGGTGCCACTGCTTCGGGAAGCGCCGTCACCAGCAATCTCTTCCGCCGCTTAGGCGGACCACCGCCCCGGCACGGTTCACACAGCAAGAACCGAAGCCGGACAGCACAACCGGTCGCCGAGCCAGACAGGCCGACGTCCGCTCCAGGGAAGGACCCTTCGTGAGCGACACCACCGATCTGATGGGCGCGCGTGTCGAGGAGACCGCTGCCGCGCCCGCCACGGACGCCTCCGCGCCTGCCACCGGTGCCGGCTCCCGGCGGCGCCGCGGTACCGGCCTCGACGGCATGGTGCTGGCCGAGCTGCAGCAGGTCGCATCCGGCCTCGGCATCAGGGGCACCGCGCGGATGCGCAAGAGCCAGCTGATCGAGGTCATCAAGGACGCGCAGGCTGGGGGTGCTCCGGCCAAGGCCGAGACCGCCACCGAGACCAAGCCGAAGCGCCGCGCCACCTCCAAGACCCGTACGGGCGACGAGGCGGTTGCCCCGGCCGAGCAGAAGGCCGAGAAGGTCGCCGCAGAGAAGGCCGTGGCCCAGCAGCAGATCGAGATCCCCGGCCAGCCCGCTGGGGGCCCCTCCCGCTCGAGCGAAGCCGAGAGTGGGGGAGACGACGCCCCCGTCGAGCGCCGTCGTCGCCGTGCGACCGCCGAGGCCGGCAGCCCCGAGACGATCACCGCCGAGGCGAAGAACGAGCCGAAGGCCGAGACGCCCGCCGCCGCGCAGGGCGAGGCCCGTGGCGACGCCGGTGACGACGGCCGTCAGGGCCGCCGGGACCGTCGCGACCGCGACCGCGGTGGCCGTCAGGACCGCCAGGACCGCGACCGCGGCGACCGCCGCAAGGACAACGAGCAGCAGGGCGGCGGCCAGCAGCAGAGCAGCGGCCGTCAGGACCGCCAGCAGGGCGGTCAGCAGCAGGACCGTCAGCAGCAGAGCGGTGGCCGCCAGGACCGTCAGGACCGGCAGCAGCGCGACAACGGCCCGCAGGACGACGACGACTTCGAGGGCGGCCGGCGCGGCCGTCGCGGCCGGTACCGGGACCGCCGGGGCCGTCGCGGACGTGACGAGTTCGGCGGCGGTGCCGCGGGCGAGCCGCAGGTCGCCGACGACGACGTCCTGATCCCCGTCGCGGGCATCCTCGACATCCTCGACAACTACGCGTTCATCCGGACCTCCGGCTACCTGCCGGGCCCGAACGACGTGTACGTCTCCCTCGCCCAGGTCCGTAAGAACGGCCTGCGCAAGGGCGACCACGTCACCGGCGCGGTCCGTCAGCCGAAGGAGGGCGAGCGCCGCGAGAAGTTCAACGCGCTCGTGCGCCTGGACTCGACCAACGGCATGGCCCCCGACTCCGGGCGCGGTCGGCCGGAGTTCAACAAGCTGACGCCGCTGTACCCGCAGGACCGGCTCCGCCTGGAGACCGACCCGGGTGTGCTGACGACCCGCATCATCGACCTCGTCGCGCCGATCGGCAAGGGCCAGCGCGGTCTGATCGTGGCCCCGCCGAAGACCGGCAAGACCATGATCATGCAGGCCATCGCCAACGCGATCACGCACAACAACCCCGAGTGCCACCTGATGGTCGTCCTGGTCGACGAGCGTCCGGAAGAGGTCACCGACATGCAGCGGTCGGTGAAGGGCGAGGTCATCTCCTCGACCTTCGACCGTCCCGCCGAGGACCACACCACGGTCGCCGAGCTCGCCATCGAGCGCGCCAAGCGGCTGGTGGAGCTGGGCCACGACGTCGTCGTACTCCTGGACTCCATCACGCGTCTGGGCCGTGCGTACAACCTCGCGGCGCCCGCCTCCGGCCGCATCCTGTCCGGTGGTGTCGACTCCACGGCGCTGTACCCGCCCAAGCGCTTCTTCGGTGCCGCGCGCAACATCGAGGACGGCGGTTCGCTGACCATCCTCGCCACGGCGCTCGTCGACACCGGCTCGCGCATGGACGAGGTCATCTTCGAGGAGTTCAAGGGCACGGGCAACGCCGAGCTGAAGCTCGACCGGAAGCTCGCCGACAAGCGCATCTTCCCGGCGGTGGACGTCGACGCGTCCGGTACCCGTAAGGAAGAGATCCTGCTCGGCAGCGACGAGTTGGCCGTCACCTGGAAGCTGCGCCGGGTGCTGCACGCGCTCGACCAGCAGCAGGCGATCGAGCTGCTCCTCGACAAAATGAAGCAGACGAAGTCGAACGCCGAGTTCCTGCTCCAGATCCAGAAGACCACTCCTGGCAACGGCGACTAAGGCAAGTCAGCGTTATCAAAGGGCCGCTCCCTGTTAAGGGGGCGGCCCTTCGCGTTGTCAGTGGCTCGCTGTACGATCGCGCCCTTCGGACTTGCTTTCGACAATCGTCCGAACTTCTGATCCCGAGGGGGGACTTGAGTGGGTACGCCCATGCCTGGGGCTGGTCGGCACAGACGCCGGATACGTTTCGGCCTGCCTGTCGCCGCGGCCGGTATCGCCGCCGCCGTGACCGCCGCACTGATGACGACGTCCGCCGGCGCGGCCACCGCGCTGCCGACGCCGACCGTGAAGCCCGCCGTGAGCACGACGTCGCTCGCCACGCTGAAGAAGCGCATCGTGGGCGCCGAGGCCGGTGACGACATCGCCGGGGAGAAGACCAAGAAGGCCTCCCTGAGCGCGAGCACCACCGGCACGGCGGCCGTCAGCCCGAAGATCATCGGCGGCACGACGACCACCATCAACACCGCGCCGTTCATGGCGCAGCTCTGGTACTACGACGACAAGGGCACCGCCGACGAGAGCGACGACCTCGGCTTCTTCTGCGGCGGCTCGGTCATCTCGCCGTCGAAGATCCTGACGGCCGGGCACTGCACCAAGGACGAGCACGGCAAGGCCTACGACTGGGCCAAGTACGGCGCCGTCGTCACCAGCGCCACGGTGCTGCCGACCACGGACGCCGACGGCAACGCCGACCTGCACGGCGGCCAGGCCACCGCGGTCCTGCGCCAGTGGACCCACCCGTCGTACAGCCCGACGACCATCGACAACGACATCGCGGTCCTCACCCTGGCGGCCCCCGTCAAGGCGACCCCGATCCGCATGACGACGAACACCGACACGGCGTCGTACACGGGCACGCCCGCGAAGACCGCCAAGGTCTACGGCTGGGGCCGCACCAGCTCCCAGACCGAGGACATCTCCGAGACGCTGAAGACGGCCACGCTGCCGATCCAGTCGGACGCCACCTGCACCGGCGCCTACGGCAGCCTCGTCATCAAGGCGCACATGATCTGCGCGGGCACGCCCGCCACCGGCAGCGACACCGGTACGACGGCGATCTGCAACGGCGACTCCGGCGGCCCGCTGGTCGTCGGCGGCCGGATCGTCGGTGTCGTCTCCTGGAGCGGCGACGACGGTGACGCCACCACCGTCAACGACTGCGTCGTCGAGGGCACCTACGGCGTCTTCACGAAGGTCAGCGCCTACGTCGGCGCGGCCTACGCGCAGGTCGACGACGGCAACCTGAGCTACAGCGACAACAAGGCCGACGTCTACGCCCGCAAGTCCTCCAACAAGGTGGGCTACGAGCTGGACTCCAGGGGCACCTCGCTGGCCACGCGCGTCTCCCTGGGCGACTGGGGCGGCGTCAACCTGGTCCGCTCGGCCGACCTGAACCGGGACGGCTACCAGGACTGGATCTACCGGACCGCCGCCGGCGCGGTCTACTGGGACCACTTCCAGCTCAACAGCGCGCGGGACGACGGCAGTTGGGTCAGCACGAAGATCTTCGCCAACTGGAAGACCCGCACCCGGATCATCGCCCCCGGCGATGTCACCGGCGACTACCTGCCCGACCTGGTCTCGGTCGACAGCGCCGGCGTGCTGTGGATCTACCCGGGCAAGGGCAACGGCACCTTCAGTTCGCCGTCGCGGGTCGGCGGGGGCTGGAGCCAGTACAACACGCTGGTCGGCCACGGCGACTTCAACGGTGACGGCAAGGCCGACCTGCTCGCCCGCAACAAGAGCACCGGAGTCGTCTACCTGTACAAGGGCGCCGGCAAGTCCGGCACGGGTGCCTTCGCGGCCCGTGTGAAGGTGCGCACCTGGGGCAGCTACAACGCCTTCGACGCCGTCGGTGACTTCACCGGCGACGGCAAGGCGGACCTCCTGATCCGCAACGCGAGCAACACGCTGTACCTCTACCCGGGCACCGGCAAGGCCACGAGCGAGATCTTCGGCACACCGAAGTCGCTCGGCACCGGTTTCCAGCAGTACGACATCTTCGGCTGAAATCGCAGGTGAGCGGGGCGTAACCCGCTGACGTGACTACACAGAGTGCCCATCGCTGTACGCGATGGGCACTCTGCGTTGTGCAACCCTTTCCCGAGTTTCCCTGTCTGACCTGGCGGAGCGACCATAGAGCGAGGATTGAGCGGTATCAGTCGCTTCGGCCAGGCCTGACCCTGAAAGCAGGGGGTAACCGACCCGGAACGAGATGCGAGGAGCCCATGTCCGCCGAGAGCACGCCGGAGCCCGCCATACCGGGCAAGGACGGCAACGACGGCCCGCGCCACCGCGCCGGAGGCCGTAAGAAGGAGCGCAGTCCGCGTCACAAGGCCCTGCTGATCACGGCCTGGGTCGCGGCCGGCGTCGTCGTGCTGGGCGGCACCGGCGCCGGGTACGTGTACTTCAAGCTCAACGGCAACATCAAGACCGTCGACATCAACCAGGCCCTCGGCACCGACCGGCCGGTCAAGGTCGACAACGGCTCGGAGAACATCCTGGTCCTGGGCTCGGACAGCCGCTCCGGCACGAACAAGAAGCTCGGCGGCGGCACCGACGACGGCAGCGCCCGCTCCGACACCGCGATGATCATCCACGTCTACAAGGGCCACAAGAAGGCCAGCGTGGTGTCCATCCCGCGCGACACCCTCGTCGACCGCCCCGAGTGCACCGACACCAAGGGCGTCACGCACGACGCGGCGTCCGGCGTGATGTTCAACGAGGCGTACTCCACGGGCGGCGCCGCCTGCACGGTGAAGACCGTCGAGTCCGTCACCGGCCTGCGCATGGACCACTACCTGGAAGTCGACTTCGCGGGCTTCGAGAAGCTCATCGACGAACTCGGCGGCGTCCCGGTCACCACGACGAAGGCCATCAAGGACCCGCAGAGCCACCTGGACCTCAAGGCCGGCACCCACACCCTGAACGGCCAGCAGGCCCTCGGCCTGGTCCGCACCCGGCACGGCGTGGGCGACGGCTCCGACCTCGGCCGCATCCAGCTCCAGCAGGCCTTCATCAAGGCCCTGGTCAACCAGGTCAAGCACATCGGCGTCCTCACCAGCCCGACCAAGCTCTACGACCTCGCCAACACCGCCACGAAGGCCGTCACCACCGACTCCGACCTCGGCTCCGTGAACTCCCTCACGTCCTTCGCCAACGGCCTCAAGACCATCAGCTCCAAGAACATGACCATGGTCACGATGCCCGTCGAATACGACCCGGCCAACCCGAACCGGGTGATCGTGGAGAAGTCCAAGGCGCAGCTGGTCTGGACGGCCCTGAAGAACGACCGCCCGATCCCGGCAGCAGCAACAAAGGGCACGGCGACCGGTGAAGCGAAGGGCGTCGTAACAACTTCGTAAGGCGCACCCCCTAGGGGCGCGGGGAACTGCGCGACCAGCCACAACGCACCCGCGGGGAATAGACAACATCAACCCCCCGTTTTGGGAGATGGCTCCAGTGCTGGCAGACTGGACAGTCGGCCCCGGTTCACGCGACCGCACCCGCGGCAGCGACCCGGCGCCCTCCCGAAACTAGGAGACACCCTTGAAGCGCGAGATCCACCCCGAGTACGTCGAGACCCAGGTCAGCTGCACCTGTGGCGCGTCGTTCACCACCCGCAGCACGATCACGAGCGGCAACATCCGCGCCGAGGTCTGCTCCGAGTGCCACCCGTTCTACACGGGCAAGCAGAAGATCCTCGACACCGGTGGCCGCGTGGCCCGCTTCGAGGCCCGCTTCGGCAAGGCTGCTGCAGGCTCCACGAAGTAGCGAGCTTCCCTAGGGCCTGTCCGGCGGATCCTGTCGGAGACGCGGGGCCTGGCACGCACATCTGCGGCGTTGTCGTCGGTCGCCAACGCTCCGCGTTGACTCCCTCCTCCGCCTTGCAGCTGCACGCACCAGGCCCCGCTCACCGGCACTCATGAGGTTCGGCGGATTTCCTCCGACCTGATCCGCCGGACAGGCCCTAGCGCCGGTCCACGGCCACGCCCTTTTTTCGGCGTGCCGGGACCGGCGTTTTTGGTCGCCCGCCTTCCCTTCCGTACGCATTTCAGGAGCCCAAGATGTTCGAGGCTGTCGAGGACCTCATCGGCGAGCACGCCGACCTTGAGACGAAGCTCGCCGACCCGTCGGTCCACGCCGACCAGGCCAACGCGCGCAAGCTGAACAAGCGCTACGCCGAGCTCACCCCGATCGTCGCCACGTACCGCTCCTGGAAGCAGACCGGCGACGACATCGAGACCGCGCGTGAACTCGGCGCCGACGACCCGGAGTTCGCGGCCGAGGTCAAGGAGCTGGAGAAGCACCGGGACGAGATCACGGAGAAGCTGCGCCTTCTTCTCGTACCGCGCGACCCCAGTGACGACAAGGACGTCATCCTCGAGATCAAGGCGGGCGCCGGCGGTGACGAGTCCGCGCTGTTCGCGGGTGACCTGCTGCGCATGTACCTGCGGTACGCGGAGCGCGTCGGCTGGAAGACCGAGATCATCGACGCCACCGAGTCCGAGCTGGGCGGCTACAAGGACGTCCAGGTCGCCGTGAAGACCAAGGGCGGCAACGGCGCGACCGAGCCCGGCCAGGGTGTCTGGGCGCGGCTGAAGTACGAGGGCGGAGTGCACCGCGTGCAGCGCGTCCCGGCGACCGAGTCCGCGGGGCGTATCCACACCTCGGCGGCCGGTGTCCTGGTCACCCCCGAGGCGGAGGAGGTCGACGTCGAGATCAACCCGAACGACCTCCGCATCGACGTCTACCGCTCGTCCGGTCCCGGCGGGCAGTCCGTCAACACGACCGACTCCGCGGTGCGCATCACGCACATTCCGACCGGAGTCGTCGCTTCCTGCCAGAACGAGAAGAGCCAGCTGCAGAACAAGGAGCAGGCACTGCGTATCCTGCGCTCCAGGCTGCTCGCCGCGGCGCAGGAGGAGGCGGAGCGCAACGCCGCCGACGCCCGCCGCAGCCAGGTCCGCACGGTCGACCGCTCCGAGAAGATCCGTACGTACAACTTCCCGGAGAACCGCATCTCGGACCACCGCGTCGGATTCAAGGCGTACAACCTCGACCAGGTCCTGGACGGGGACCTCGACGCGATGATCCAGGCTTGCGTGGACGCGGACTCGGCCGCCAAGCTCGCGGCGGCGTAAGGCACGGCACGGTTCGGCACGGACGAGTACGACACGGAGGACTTGCGTGAACCTGCTGCTAGCAGAGGTGGCCCAGGCCACCCAGCGGCTGGCCGACGCCGGCGTGCCCTCGCCGCGCAACGACGCGGAGGAGCTCGCCGCGTTCGTGCACGGTGTGAAGCGGGGCGAGCTGCACTCCGTGAAGGACGTGGACTTCGACGCCCGCTACTGGGAGACCATCGCCCGGCGCGAGCAGCGTGAGCCGCTCCAGCACATCACCGGCCGCGCCTTCTTCCGGTACCTGGAACTCCAGGTCGGGCCGGGGGTGTTCGTGCCGCGCCCCGAGACCGAGTCGGTGGTCGGCTGGGCCATAGACGCGGTCCGCGCGATGGACGTCGTAGAGCCGCTGATCGTGGACCTCTGCACCGGCTCCGGAGCCATCGCGCTCGCCCTCGCGCAGGAGGTCCCGCGCTCCCGGGTGCACGCCGTGGAGCTGTCCGAGGACGCGCTCCAGTGGACCCGCAAGAACATGGAGGGGTCGAGGGTCGACCTGCGGCAGGGGAACGCCCTGGACGCCTTCCCCGACCTCGACGGCCATGTCGACCTGGTCATCTCCAACCCGCCGTACATCCCCCTCACGGAGTGGGAGTACGTCGCTCCCGAGGCGCGGGACTACGACCCCGAACTCGCCCTGTTCTCAGGGGAGGACGGCCTCGACCTGATCCGCGGCATCGAGCGCACCGCACACCGTCTCCTGCGTCCCGGCGGTGTCGTCGTCATCGAGCACGCCGACACCCAGGGCGGCCAGGTGCCGTGGATCTTCACCGAGGAACGTGGCTGGGCCGACGCGGCCGACCACCCCGATCTCAACAACCGCCCGCGCTTCGCGACCGCCCGCAGGGCGACGCCATGACCAGCGCCCCGACTTTCGACCCGCAGCAGTACGTGTACGAGGAGGCCCGCTAGATATGGCACGGCGATACGACACCAATGACGCGACCGACCGCACGACGGGTCTGCGCGAGGCCGCATCCGCCGTCCGCCGGGGCGAACTCGTGGTCCTGCCGACCGACACGGTCTACGGCATCGGGGCCGACGCGTTCTCCTCGGAGGCCGTCGCCGATCTCCTGGACGCCAAGGGCCGGGGCCGCAACATGCCCACCCCCGTCCTCATCGGCTCCCCGAACACGCTGCACGGCCTCGTCACGGACTTCTCCGAGCTGGCCTGGGAACTCGTCGACGCGTTCTGGCCGGGCGCCCTCACGCTGGTCGCCAAGCACCAGCCGTCGCTGCAGTGGGACCTGGGGGACACCCGGGGCACGGTCGCCGTCCGCATGCCGCTGCACCCGGTCGCCATCGAGCTGCTGACGGAGGTCGGTCCGATGGCGGTCTCCTCGGCGAACCTCACCGGGCACCCCGCGCCGGAGGACTGCGACGCGGCCCAGGAGATGCTCGGCGACTCCGTCTCCGTGTACCTCGACGGCGGCCCGACGCCCGGCAACGTGCCGTCGTCGATCGTCGACGTCACGCGCGAGGTCCCGCTGCTGCTGCGCGCGGGCGCGATCTCGGCGGAGGAGCTGCGCAAGGTCGTACCCGACCTCGAGGTGGCGAATTGACAGCCCCTGACGCGGGGCGTGGCATAGGCAACGGGGAAGTGACGGGGAACCTGTTCGAACGAGGCCTCCCCATGGACAGCTTCCGCATCCTCCACGTCAGCACCGGCAACGTGTGCCGCTCGCCGATCACCGAGCGGCTGACCCGTCATGCCCTGGCGGACCGGCTCGGCGACCCGCTGTGGGGCGGGCTGATCGTGGAGAGCGCCGGCACATGGGGCCACGAGGGCGCACCCATGGAGACCAACGCGGCGACCGTCCTCACCGACTTCGGCGCGGACCCCTCCGGGTTCACCGGCCGCGAGCTGCTCGACGACCACGTGATCCGCGCCGACCTGGTCCTGACGGCCACCCGCGACCACCGCGCCCAGGTCATCTCGATGGGCCACTCGGCGGGCCTGCGCACCTTCACCCTCAAGGAGTTCACCCGCCTGGTGAAGGCGATAGACCCCACGACCCTCCCACCCCTGGAGGACGGCATGGTGGCCCGCGCCCGCGCCCTGGTCCGCGCGGCGGCGGCCCTCCGCGGCTGGCTCCTGGCCCCCACGGCGGAGGCGGACGAGGTCTTCGACCCGTACGGGGCACCCCTCCCGTTCTTCCGCTCCATCGGGGATGAGATAAACCAGGCGATCGACCCCGTGGTCACCGCCCTCACCGGCGTCCCCGCGAAGACGTAGCAACGCCCGCGCGCCCCTCCCGTCCCGGGCCTACATTGGACGTACGTCACCGTCGACGCCCGGAGCCTGCCATGTCGGTCATCCCTGTCCTCGAGGCCGATGTCCTGCGTCGGCAGGACCCCGAGCTGGCCGAGATCCTGCTCGGGGAGCTGGCGCGGCAGTCGACGACGCTCCAGCTGATCGCCGCCGAGAACTTCACCTCGCCCGCCGTGCTGGCCGCGCTCGGCTCCCCGCTCGCGAACAAGTACGCCGAGGGATACCCCGGCGCCCGCCACCACGGCGGCTGCGAGATCGTCGACGTCGCCGAGCGCGTCGCCGTAGACCGGGCGAAGGCGCTGTTCGGGGCCGAGCACGCCAACGTGCAGGCGCATTCCGGGTCTTCGGCCGTGCTCGCCGCCTACGCCGCGCTGCTGCGGCCCGGTGACACCGTCCTCGCGCTGGGGCTGCCGTACGGCGGGCATCTCACGCACGGGTCGCCCGCGAACTTCTCCGGGCGGTGGTTCGACTTCGTGGGCTACGGGGTCGATGCCGAGACCGGGATCGTCGACTACGCGCAGGTGCGGTCCCTTGCCCGCCTGCATCGGCCCAAGGCGATCGTCTGCGGGTCCATCGCCTATCCCCGGCACATCGACTATGCCTTCTTCCGCGAGGTCGCCGACGAGGTGGGCGCCTATCTCATCGCCGACGCCGCGCATCCCATCGGCCTGGTCGCCGGGGGAGCGGCGCCGAACCCGGTGCCGTACGCCGACGTCGTCTGCGCGACCACGCACAAGGTGCTGCGCGGGCCGCGCGGCGGGATGCTGCTGTGCGGGAGCGAGCTGGCCGAGCGGGTGGACCGGGCCGTTTTCCCGTTCACCCAGGGCGGTGCCCAGATGCACACCATCGCCGCGAAGGCCGTCGCGTTCGGCGAGGCGGCGACTCCGGCCTTCACGGCGTACGCCCATCAGGTGGTCGCCAATGCCCGGGTGCTCGCGGCCGGGCTGGCGGCGGAGGGGCTGGTCGTCACGACCGGCGGTACCGACACCCATCTCATCACCGCCGACCCGCTGCCCCTCGGCGTCGACGGACGTGCCGCACGGGGTCAACTCGCCGCCGCCGGAATGGTGTTGGACTGCTGCGCGCTCCCGCACGGGGACTCGCGCGGGCTGCGGCTGGGCACCGCCGCGGTGACCACGCAGGGCATGGGGGAGGGCGAGATGGCGGGGATCGCGGCGCTGGTCGCGGGAGTGCTCCGCGGGCGGGTCGACGCCCGGTCGGCCCGTGACGAAGTGCGGGATCTTGTGGGTGGATTCCCGCCGTATCCGGGCTGAACGGGGGTACCCGGACCCACGTGCACAGCCACACGTGCAACCATCGTCGCTACCCGGAAGTCCCCAACCATATGCGTCCCTCGCTAGGGTGTGGGGCTGTGATGGCCAGCGAGACCTGTGGGGAAGCCTGTGCGTGAATACCTGCTGACGCTCTGCGTGACGGCCGCGGTGACGTATCTGCTGACCGGGCCGGTGCGTAAGTTCGCGATCGTGGCCGGGGCGATGCCGGAGATCAGGGCCCGTGACGTGCACCGGGAACCCACTCCGCGGCTCGGCGGTATCGCCATGTTCTTCGGCCTGTGCGCCGGTCTGCTGGTCGCCGACCACCTGACCAACCTCAGCGAGGTCTTCCAGAACTCGAACGAGCCGCGCGCCCTGCTCTCCGGAGCGGCCCTGATCTGGCTGATCGGCGTCCTGGACGACAAGTTCGAGATCGACGCCCTGATCAAGCTGGGCGGCCAGATGATCGCCGCCGGCGTGATGGTCATGCAGGGTCTGACGATCCTGTGGCTGCCCATCCCGGGCATCGGCAACGTGGCGCTGACCCAGTGGCAGGGCACTCTGCTCACGGTCGCCCTGGTCGTCATCACCATCAACGCGGTCAACTTCGTCGACGGCCTCGACGGCCTCGCGTCCGGCATGGTCTGCATCGCGGCCGCCGCGTTCTTCCTGTACGCCTACCGGATCTGGTACTCGTACGGCATCGAGGCCGCCGCTCCGGCCACGCTCTTCTCGGCGATCCTGATGGGCATGTGCCTGGGCTTCCTGCCGCACAACATGCACCCCGCGCGGATCTTCATGGGCGACTCCGGCTCGATGCTGATCGGCCTGGTGCTGGCCGCGGGTGCGATCTCCATCACGGGACAGGTCGACCCGGACGCGCTCCAGCTGTTCGTCGGCTCCGAGAAGGCGGCGGTGCACCAGACGGTGCCGGTCTACATCCCGCTGCTGCTGCCGCTGACGATCATCGCGGTGCCGGCCGCCGACCTGGTGCTGGCCATCGTCCGCCGCACCTGGCGGGGCCAGTCGCCCTTCGCCGCGGACCGCGGCCATCTGCACCACCGGCTCCTGGAGATCGGCCACTCGCACAGCCGGGCGGTGCTGATCATGTACTTCTGGTCGGCGCTGATCGCGTTCGGGGCGCTGTCCTACTCGGTCAACTCGGCCTCGATGTGGATCGTCCTCGGCATCGTGTTCCTGAGCGCGATCGGACTCGTACTGCTCCTGCTGCCGCGCTTCACGCCGCGTGCGCCGCGCTGGGCCGAGCACCTGGTGCCGCCGCGATATCGCCGTCGCAGGGCCGGAGTTGACCCTGTCGTGGTGCTGGCGGAGGAAGACCGTGACCCGCGTCCTCCGGTTGTCACCGGAGTGTCAGGAGTCAACGGGGCGACCGCTGTCGGCCCCCGTTCACGCCTTCTTGACGGACGTAAAGCGGAGTCCTCGCGCTGACGCCAAGGTAAGAATCTGACTAAAGCGTTGCCATCTCGTGGGCAGACAAAGCCTCCCCATACCAGACAAGTTGGCCGCTATTTTGCACAGACGCGCACTGTCACTCTCATGTGTGACAGCAAGCACACCTTCTAGGTAAAGACCGCATCAAATAGTTTGTGATACGGTTCACGAGAACCCGGGACAGAGCCGAAGGACCGTAGTGCGACGGTCCATTGGCGTGAGGTTCTCTCTCATCCCGGGACTACGCTCGTCCATGACGACACGCCCCCCTTAGCAAGCGGAGTTGCCGCCATGCCGTCCAATGACGCCCGGATTCTCCTTCAAGCCGCTGTGCCCACAGCTGCCGTCGGCGCGATTGCCGCCGTCGTCAGTGGTGTGGTCGCCGGCGGCAAAGGAGCTATTGGGGCAGCCGTTGCGACGCTGATCGTGATCCTCTTCATGGGAATCGGGCTCTACGTTCTGCAGCGCACTGCCAAATCGCTTCCGCACCTGTTCCAGGCGATGGGCCTCATGCTCTTCGCGGCGCAGATTCTGCTGTTGTTCATTTTCCTCGCCGCGTTCAAGCACACCACGCTGTTCAATCCCAAGGCCTTCGCGTTCACGCTGCTCGCCGGAACCATCATCTGGATCGTCGCGCAGACCCGTGCCCACATGAAGGCCAAAATCCTCTACGTCGAGCCCGAGAAGTCGGAGCACTCGTCGTGAGAGGTAGGGCCGGGATAAGAGCACGTAAGCGACCCTGCTATCGTCCGGTGCCAACTGCGGCATCGCGGGCGCGGGCATCTGAGCTGACGCCTGCTCAATCGCGAGGCTCGATGCCCCACTGCCGCCCCCACATCCGTAACACCAGTCCAGTGCCGAACCGCGGCTGTCCGCCGCGCCGACACAACGAGGTTGCCGTACCTATGCGCCACGCTGAAGGAGCCCGCGGTGAGTGCTGACCCGACGCAGGTGCTCGCCTTCGAGACCGACTGCCACATCTTCGACGGCTGTGGCTTCCCGGCTCCCGGCCTGCACTCGTTCCTGTTCAAGCCCCTTCTGGGGGACGGCGACAGCAACGTGTACTTCAACAAGCCGATGCTGCTGGCGCTGATCGGCTCGGTCATCGTCGTCGGTTTCTTCTGGGCCGCCTTCCGCAAGCCGAAGGTCGTTCCCGGCAAGCTGCAGATGGTCGCCGAGTCCGGCTACGACTTCATCCGCCGCGGAGTCGTCTACGAGACGATCGGAAAGAAGGAGGGCGAGAAGTACGTACCGCTGGTCGTCTCGCTGTTCTTCTTCATCTGGATGATGAACCTCTGGTCGATCGTCCCGGTCGCCCAGTTCCCGGTGACGTCGATCATCGCGTACCCGATCGTCCTCGCGGCGATCGTGTACATCCTCTGGGTCTCGCTGACGTTCAAGCGGCACGGATTCGTCGGCGCCTTCAAGAACTTCACCGGCTACGACAAGTCGCTCGGCCCGGTTCTCCCGCTGGCCATGACGATCGAGTTCTTCTCGAACCTGCTCGTCCGGCCGTTCACCCACGCGGTGCGACTCTTCGCGAACATGTTCGCGGGCCACACCCTGCTGCTGCTCTTCACGATCGCCAGCTGGTACCTGCTGAACGGCATCGGCATCGCCTACGCGGGTGTCTCGTTCATCATGGTCATCGTGATGACGGCCTTCGAGCTCTTCATCCAGGCCCTGCAGGCCTACGTCTTCGTGCTGTTGACCTGCACCTTCATCCAGGGCGCGCTCGCCGAGAACCACTGAGCAGCACCCCCCTGCAATACCCCCTGAGCGTCCGGTGGCCAACCCCCGCCGGTCCGTATAGATAAGGAAGAATCAGCATGGCTGCCACTGAGACCCTCGCTGCCGTCTCCGGTTCGCTCGGCTCCATCGGCTACGGCCTCGCCGCCATCGGTCCCGGCGTCGGCGTCGGCATCATCTTCGGCAACGGCACCCAGGCTCTGGCCCGTCAGCCCGAAGCTGCCGGCCTGATCCGCGCCAACCAGATTCTCGGCTTCGCCTTCTGTGAGGCGCTCGCCCTCATCGGTCTGGTCATGCCGTTCGTCTACGGCCAGTGATCTGCCGTTCATCGACAGCCCACTAGACGAAAGGCACTGACATGAGCCAGATGCTCATTCTGGCGGCCGAGGCGAAGGAAAACCCCCTCGTCCCGCCGATCCCTGAGCTTGTCATCGGCCTGATCGCCTTCGTCATCGTCTTCGGCTTCCTCGCCAAGAAGCTCCTCCCGAACATCAACAAGGTTCTGGACGAGCGGCGCGAGGCCATCGAGGGCGGTATCGAGAAGGCCGAGGCCGCCCAGACCGAGGCACAGAGCGTTCTTGAGCAGTACAAGGCTCAGCTCGCCGAGGCCCGGCACGAGGCCGCGCGGCTGCGCCAGGAGGCGCAGGAGCAGGGCGCCACGCTCATCGCCGAGATGCGCGCGGAAGGCCAGCGGCAGCGCGAGGAGATCGTCGCCGCCGGTCACACGCAGATCGACGCCGACCGCAAGGCCGCTTCGCAGGCGCTGCGCCAGGACGTGGGCAAGCTCGCCACCGACCTGGCCGGCAAGCTCGTCGGCGAGTCCCTCGAGGACCACGCCCGGCAGAGCCGTGTGATCGACCGTTTCCTCGATGAACTCGAGGAGAAGGCCGAGGCCGCACGATGAACGGAGCGAGCCGCGAGGCCCTGGCAGCCGCACGTGAGCGTCTCGACGCGCTGACGGACTCCACGTCCGTGAACGCGGCGCAGCTCGCCGACGAGCTGGCCGCCGTCACCGCGCTGCTCGGCCGTGAGGTGTCCCTGCGCCGGGTCCTCACCGACCCGGCGCAGGACGGCGAGGCCAAGGCCCAGCTTGCCGAGCGCCTGCTCGGCGGCCAGGTCGGCGGCTCCGCCCTCGACCTGCTGTCCGGCATGGTGCGCTCCCGCTGGTCGCAGTCCCGCGACCTGGTGGACGCGCTGGAGGAGCTGGCGGCCACCGCCGACCTCACCGCGGCCCAGCAGTCGGGCGAGCTCGACGACGTCGAGGACGAGCTGTTCCGGTTCGGCCGGATCGTCTCCTCGAACACCGGACTGCGCGCCGCGCTGACCGACCGCGCCGCCGGCACCGCGGCCAAGAGCGAGCTGCTGCGCAGCCTGCTCGGCGGCCGTGCCAAGCCGGCCACCGAGCGACTGGTGACCCGCCTGGTGACCGCGCCCCGGGGACGTAGCCTGGAAGCGGGACTCGAGTCCCTGTCCAAGCTCGCCGCCGAGCGCCGCAGCCGCCTGGTCGCGGTCGTCACCACGGCGGTCCCGCTGAGCGACCCGCAGAAGCAGCGCCTGGGCGCCGCCCTCGCGAAGCTCTACGGCCGCCACATGCACCTGAACATCGACGTGGACCCCGAGGTCCTCGGCGGTATCCGGGTGCAGGTCGGCGACGAGGTCATCAACGGCTCCATCGCGGACCGGCTCGATGACGCCGCCCGCCGCATGGCGAGCTAGCAGCACCACAACAAAGACGTAGTAAGGCGGCCCGAGTTGGGCCGTGCAGAGGATTCACCTCGTCACGGGGGGAGTCCCCCATCCCCCCAAGTGAAACTTCGGGCCCAACAAGGAGAGCAGGGAACCCAGATGGCGGAGCTCACGATCCGGCCGGAGGAGATCCGGGACGCGCTGGAGAACTTCGTCCAGTCGTACAAGCCGGACGCGGCCTCGCGCGAGGAGGTCGGTACGGTCACCCTTGCCGGCGACGGCATCGCGAAGGTCGAGGGCCTCCCCTCGGCCATGGCCAACGAACTGCTGAAGTTCGAGGACGGCACCCTCGGTCTCGCGCTCAACCTCGAAGAGCGTGAGATCGGTACCGTCATCCTCGGCGAGTTCAGCGGTGTCGAGGAGGGCCAGCCGGTCACCCGCACCGGAGAGGTCCTGTCCGTCGCCGTCGGCGAGGGCTACCTCGGCCGCGTCGTCGACCCGCTCGGCAACCCGATCGACGGCCTCGGCGAGATCGAGACCACCGGTCGCCGCGCGCTGGAGCTGCAGGCCCCGGGCGTCATGGTCCGCAAGTCGGTGCACGAGCCGATGGAGACCGGCTACAAGGCCGTCGACGCGATGACCCCGATCGGCCGCGGCCAGCGTCAGCTGATCATCGGCGACCGCCAGACGGGCAAGACCGCCCTGGCCGTCGACACGATCATCAACCAGCGCGACAACTGGCGCTCGGGCGACGTGAACAAGCAGGTCCGCTGCATCTACGTCGCCATCGGTCAGAAGGGCTCCACCATCGCCTCCGTGCGTGGTGCGCTCGAAGAGGCCGGCGCGCTGGAGTACACGACCATCGTCGCCGCCCCGGCGTCCGACCCGGCCGGCTTCAAGTACCTGGCGCCGTACACCGGTTCGGCCATCGGCCAGCACTGGATGTACGACGGCAAGCACGTCCTCATCATCTTCGACGACCTCTCGAAGCAGGCCGACGCCTACCGCGCCGTGTCCCTGCTGCTGCGCCGTCCGCCGGGCCGCGAGGCCTACCCGGGTGACGTCTTCTACCTGCACTCCCGTCTGCTGGAGCGCTGCGCGAAGCTCTCCGACGAGATGGGCAAGGGCTCGATGACCGGTCTGCCGATCGTCGAGACCAAGGCCAACGACGTGTCGGCGTTCATCCCGACCAACGTCATCTCCATCACCGACGGCCAGTGCTTCCTGGAGTCGGACCTCTTCAACGCCGGTCAGCGCCCCGCGCTGAACGTCGGTATCTCCGTCTCCCGAGTCGGTGGTTCCGCGCAGCACAAGGCGATGAAGCAGGTCTCCGGCCGACTGCGCCTCGACCTCGCCCAGTACCGCGAGCTGGAGGCGTTCGCCGCCTTCGGTTCCGACCTGGACGCCGCGTCGAAGGCCCAGCTGGAGCGCGGTCAGCGGCTGGTCGAGCTGCTCAAGCAGCCGCAGTACCAGCCGATGCCCACCGAGGACCAGGTCGTCTCCGTGTGGTCCGCGACCACCGGCAAGATGGACGACGTACCGGTCGAGGACATCCGCCGCTTCGAGAAGGAGCTCCTGGAGTACCTGCACCGCAAGGAGCAGGGCCTCATGACCTCCATCAAGGAGGGCGGCAAGATGTCGGACGACACCCTCACCGCCGCCGCGGACGCGATCACCGAGTTCAAGAAGCAGTTCGAGACCTCGGACGGCAAGCTCCTCGGCGAGGACGCCCCGGCCGCGGCCAAGTGACGTAGGAAGGGACCTGACTCATGGGAGCCCAGCTCCGGGTCTACAAGCGTCGCATCCGATCCGTCACCGCGACCAAGAAGATCACCAAGGCGATGGAGATGATCGCCGCCTCGCGCGTCGTCAAGGCGCACCGCAAGGTGCAGGCCTCGACGCCGTACGCGAAGGAACTGACGCGTGCGGTCACGGCGGTCGGTACGGGTTCCAACACCCGGCACCCGCTGACCACCGAGGCCGAGACGCCGACCCGTTCCGCGGTCCTGCTCCTCACGAGCGACCGCGGTCTGGCCGGCGCCTTCAACTCCAACGCCATCAAGGCCGCGGAGCAGCTGACCGCGCGTCTGGTCGCGGAGGGCAAGGAGGTCGACACGTACATCGTCGGCCGCCGCGGTGTCGCCCACTACAACTTCCGTGAGCGCAAGATCTCGGAGCAGTGGACCGGCTTCACCGACGAGCCCACGTACGCGGACGCGAAGAAGGTCGCGGGTCCGCTGATCGAGGCGATCGAGCTGGACACGGCGGAGGGCGGCGTGGACGAACTCCACATCGTCTACACCGAGTTCGTCTCGATGATGACGCAGACGCCGATCGACAGCCGGCTGCTGCCCCTCAGCCTCGAAGAGGTCGCGGAAGAGGCGACGCCCCAGGGCGAGATCCTTCCGCTGTACGACTTCGAGCCGTCGGCGGAGGACGTCCTGGACGCCCTGCTGCCGCGGTACGTCGAGAGCCGTATCTACAACGCGCTGCTCCAGTCGGCTGCCTCCAAGCACGCCGCCACCCGCCGCGCGATGAAGTCGGCGACCGACAACGCGGGAGACCTGATCACCACGCTCTCCCGTCTTGCCAACGCGGCCCGCCAGGCCGAAATCACCCAGGAAATCAGCGAGATCGTCGGTGGCTCCGCAGCCCTGGCCGACGCGACCGCGGGGAGTGACAAGTAATGACGACGACAGTTGAGACGGCCGTTGCCACGGGCCGCGTCGCCCGGGTCATCGGCCCGGTCGTCGACGTGGAGTTCCCCGTCGACGCGATGCCGGAGATCTACAACGCTCTGCACGTCGAGGTGGCCGACCCGGCCCTGGACGGCGCGAAGAAGACGCTGACCCTGGAGGTCGCCCAGCACCTGGGTGACGGCTTGGTCCGCACGATCTCGATGCAGCCCACCGACGGTCTGGTCCGCCAGGCCGCGGTCACCGACACCGGCACGGGCATCACCGTCCCGGTCGGCGACTTCACCAAGGGCAAGGTGTTCAACACCCTCGGTGAGGTGCTGAACAGCGACGAGAAGTACACGGGCGAGCGCTGGTCCATCCACCGCAAGGCCCCGCGCTTCGACGAGCTCGAGTCGAAGACCGAGATGTTCGAGACCGGCGTCAAGGTCATCGACCTGCTGACCCCGTACGTCAAGGGCGGCAAGATCGGCCTGTTCGGCGGTGCCGGTGTCGGCAAGACGGTGCTCATCCAGGAGATGATCTACCGCGTCGCCAACAACCACGACGGTGTCTCCGTGTTCGCCGGTGTCGGCGAGCGCACCCGTGAGGGCAACGACCTCATCGAGGAGATGGCCGACTCGGGCGTCATCGACAAGACGGCGCTCGTCTTCGGCCAGATGGACGAGCCCCCGGGCACCCGTCTGCGCGTGGCCCTGGCCGGTCTGACCATGGCGGAGTACTTCCGCGATGTGCAGAACCAGGACGTGCTGTTCTTCATCGACAACATCTTCCGCTTCACGCAGGCCGGTTCCGAGGTCTCGACCCTGCTCGGCCGCATGCCCTCCGCGGTGGGCTACCAGCCGAACCTGGCCGACGAGATGGGTCTCCTCCAGGAGCGCATCACCTCGACCCGCGGTCACTCGATCACCTCGATGCAGGCGATCTACGTCCCCGCGGACGACCTGACCGACCCGGCCCCGGCCACCACGTTCGCCCACCTCGACGCGACGACGGTTCTGTCCCGTCCGATCTCCGAGAAGGGCATCTACCCGGCCGTGGACCCGCTGGACTCCACGTCCCGCATCCTCGACCCGCGGTACATCGCGGCCGAGCACTACAACACCGCGATGCGCGTCAAGACGGTCCTGCAGAAGTACAAGGACCTTCAGGACATCATCGCGATCCTCGGTATCGACGAGCTGGGCGAGGAGGACAAGCTCACCGTCCACCGTGCCCGTCGCGTGGAGCGCTTCCTGTCCCAGAACACCCACGTCGCCAAGCAGTTCACCGGCGTCGACGGGTCGGACGTCCCGCTGGACGAGTCGATCGTGGCCTTCAACGCGATCATCGACGGCGAGTACGACCACTTCCCGGAGCAGGCGTTCTTCCTCTGCGGTGGTATCGAGGACCTGAAGGCGAACGCGAAGGAGCTGGGCGTCTCCTGACCCCGTGCTTCACCTGAGGGGGTGGGGCGTGTCCCACCCCCTCTTCCATGCCTACTAGAATTGAACCCACACCCGGCACGACCGCCGGGTGGTGACCCGAGGAGCCCACCTTGGCTGCTGAGCTGCATGTCGAGCTCGTCGCCGCGGACCGCCAGGTCTGGTCCGGCGAGGCCACCCTGGTCGTCGCGCGCACCACGTCCGGCGACATCGGCGTCATGCCCGGTCACCAGCCGCTGCTCGGTGTGCTGGAGTCGGGCCCGGTGACCATCCGCACGAGCGACGGAGGGACGGTCGTCGCCGCGGTGCACGGCGGTTTCATCTCGTTCGCGGACAACAAGCTGTCGCTGCTCGCCGAGATCGCCGAGCTGTCGGACGAGATCGACGTCCAGCGCGTGGAGCGCGAGCTGGAGCAGGCGAAGGCGGCGGGCGACGAGTCCGCCGAGCGCCGCGCGGACGTCCGACTGCGTGCGGTGGAAACGCGCTGAACCCAGTTCTGACGCGATGACGTGACTCAGCCGCGGCTGGGACCGGAGGAATCCGGCCCCAGCCGCGGCTGAGGCGAATGTGGGTGTTTTTTCCGTTCCGTTACCTGTTTTACCTAGGAGACGAGGAGGTCGGTGTCGATGGTCCTCGCTCTGACTGCGTGCGGAATCGTGGTGGCCCTGGTAGTGGTGGGGCTGTTCGTCTTCGGCCTGCGCCGCAGACTCATCCAGCGCTCCGGCGGCACCTTCGACTGTTCGCTGCGCTGGGACGTCCCGGAGAAACCCGACACCAACGGCAAGGGCTGGAGCTACGGCGTCGCCCGCTACAACGGCGACCGCATCGAGTGGTACCGCGTCTTCTCCTACGCCTACCGCCCGCGCCGCACGCTGGAACGCTCCGCGATCGAGGTCGCCGGCCGCCGCCTCCCCGAGGGCGAGGAGGAGCTGGCCCTGCTCTCCGACGCGCTCATCCTGACCTGCCTGCACCGGGGCACGCGCCTCGAACTCGCCATGAGCGAAGACGCGTTGACGGGTTTCCTGGCCTGGCTGGAGGCGGCCCCTCCCGGCCAGCGGGTCAACGTGGCGTGATCCGGCACACCGGGTTGGGTACGTCGGCCTGACTGACGACGACCGCGTGGGGCGCGGAGCCGAGGGTCACGGTGACGTCGACCGGGCAGGCTGCCATGACAGCGGCGGCGACCGCTGTGGCGAGGGCACTGGCCGGCGCGGCCCAGGCATGGGCGGACTTCTTGGTGGTGCGGGACGTGGACCTGCGCGTCATGGTTTCCCCCGTGGTGCGGTGTTCCTCTTGCTGTCGTAGGACCAAGATGCCCACGTCAAAGAGCTGGTCACCGGCGCCGATCGGCCTTCGTTCCGGGCCGAAGAGCCCCCTGAGGTGCACGCCGGGGGCGCGCGTCACGAACAACGCGCCGCGGACAGACCCGTGAGGTCCGCCCGCGGCGCTGTCGTGCTGAGCGGTGTGGGGATCAGCTCAGCCCGCTGTTGATGGCGGTCACCAGCTCACCGTTGCTGGTGTCGCCGCTGAAGTCCCAGAAGAACGCGCCGCCCAGACCCTGGGTCTTGGCCCAGCTCATCTTGCCGGCGATCGTGCTCGGGGTGTCGTAGGACCACCAGTTGTTGCCGCAGTAGGCGTACGCCGTGCCGGCGATCGTGCCGGTGGCCGGGCAGGACGTCTTGAGGACCTTGTAGTCCTCGATGCCCTGTTCGTAGGTGCCCGCCGCCGGGCCGGTCGCCGAGCCGCCGGGTGCGGCCTGGGTCACGCCGGTCCAGCCTCTGCCGTAGAAGCCGATGCCGATGAGCAGCTTGTTGGCGGGGACGCCCTTCGACTTGAACTTGGCGATCGCGTCGGCCGTGGTGAAGCCGGGGGTCGGGATGCCGCTGTAGGTGGTGAGCGGGGAGTGCGGGGCGGTCGGGCCGTCCGCGTCGAAGGCGCCGAAGAAGTCGTACGTCATCACGTTGTACCAGTCGACGTACTGGGCCGCGCCCGCGTAGTCGGCGGCGTCGATCTTGCCGCCGGAGGTGCCGTCGGCCGTGGTGGCCGCGGTGACCAGGTTGTTGCTGCCGAACTTGGCGCGCAGGGCCTGCATCAGGTTCTTGTAGGCCGCGGCGCCGCTGGTGTCGCAGGAGAGGCCGCAGGCGTTCGGGTACTCCCAGTCGATGTCGATGCCGTCGAAGACGTCGGCCCAGCGCGGGTCCTCGACCAGGTTGTAGCAGGAGTTGGCGAACGCGGTCGGGTTGGCCGCCGCCTGCGCGAAGCCGCCGGACCAGGTCCAGCCGCCGAAGGACCACAGGATCTTGATGTTCGGGTACTTGGCCTTCAGCTCGCGCAGCTGGTTGAAGTTGCCCGCGATCGGCTGGTCCCAGGTGTCGGCGACGCCGCTGACCGACTGGTCGGCGGTGAACGTCTTCTGGTAGTCGGCGTAGGCGTCGCCGATCGCGCACTGCCCGTTCGTGACGTTGCCGAACGCGTAGTTGATGTGCGTGATCTTCGCGGCCGAGCCGGAGGTCACCAGGTTCTTGACCTGGTAGTTGCGCTGGTACGTGCCCCACTCGGTGAGGTACCCCAGCTTGACCTTGCTGCCGGTGGTCGGGGGAGTGGTCGTACCGCCCGTGGTGTGCACGGCGACCGCGCCGCTGACCGGTCCTGTCTGGTCGGCGGTGTCGCGGGCCTGCACGGTGTACGAGTAGTCGGTGCCGGCGGTCAGGCCGGTGTTCGTGTACGACGTCGTCGTCACGGTGGCGACCTTGGTGCCGTCGCGCAGGACGTCGTAGTTCTTGACGCCCTTGTCGTCGGTGGCCGCGCTCCAGGAGAGGTTCACCGAGGTGTCGGTGATCGAGGAGGCGGTGGGGGTGCCGGGCGCGGAGGGGGCCGCGTCACCGGGGACGGTGGTGCCGCCGTCACAACTGCCGCCGTTGAGCAGACAGTTGGAGGGCGAGCCGCTGCCGGCGCCGTTGAAGCCGAAGGAGACGGAGGCGCCCGCGGCGATGGTGCCGTTGTAGGACTTGTTCTTCGCGGTCCAGTGGTTGCCGGAGCTGGTGACGTCCGCGTCCCAGGCCGAGGTGACCGACGTGCCGGAGGGGAAGTCCCACTCGACCGTCCATGAACTGATCGCGCTGGTACCGGTGTTCTTGACGGTCCACTGCCCGCCGAAGCCGGTGCCCCAGTCGCTGGACTTGGTGAAGGTGGCGGTGGCGGTCGACGCGGCCTCGGCGGGCGCGGCCAGACCGACGAGAGCGGCGAGCGGAAGCAGCAGGGTCGTGAACCCGGCAACTGCTCGATGTCTGAAGCGCATTGAGCGCCTCCTCGGGGGTAAGGGGGCGCGACTGAGCCTTCGCACCCACAGTCCCGTGAGAATAGGAAGGTCTGGACCACCGGTCAATAGGTCTGGACCACTTGGGAGTTGGGGGTCAGCGCTCCCCGCCGGGCACCCAAAGGACGTCCCCTGTCTCCTTGTTGGCCGACCGGGCCAGGATGAACAGAAGGTCCGACAGGCGGTTCAAGTAGGTCGCCGTCAGGGGGTTCATCACCTCGCCGTACGCCTCCAGCGCCGACCACGTCGACCGCTCCGCCCGCCGTACGACCGTGCACGCCTGGTGGAGCAGGGCCGCGCCCGGGGTGCCGCCGGGGAGGATGAAGGAGCGGAGTTTCTCCAGCCGCTCGTTGAAGTGGTCGCAGTCCGACTCCAGCTTGTCGATGTAGAACTGCTCGACCCGCAGGGGCGGGAACTCCGGGTTCTCCACCACCGGCGTGCACAGGTCCGCGCCCACGTCGAAGAGGTCGTTCTGGACGCGGGTGAGGACCTTGACGATGTCCTCGGGGAGGGCGCCGAGGGCGATGGCGGTGCCGATCGCCGCGTTCGCCTCGTTGGCGTCGGCGTACGCCGAGATCCGGATGTCCGTCTTGGCGACCCGGCTCATGTCGCCGAGGGCGGTGGTGCCCTGGTCGCCGGTCCTGGTGTAGATGCGCGTCAGATTGACCATGCGGCCAGCGTAGTTAGGCCCCGGCCGTCCGGAACACGCGTGTGCCCACCGTCACGGCGACCGCGGCGAAGCCGAGGGCCACGAGAACGCCGTAGAGCATGTGGGCGGTGGCGTACGAGCCGACGTAGGCGTCCCGCACCGCGTCCACCAGATAGCGGAACGGCATGAGGTGCGAGAGGGCGTCCAGCCACGCCGGCGCGAGGGTCATCGGGAGCATCAGGCCGGACAGGAGCATGGACGGCATCGTCGTCGCGTTGACGAGCGGACCGAACTCCTGCGGTGTCGCCACCTTCATGGCGATGGCGTACGACAGCGACCCCAGCGAGACCGTCAGCAGCGCCACGAACGCGAAGCCGATCAGGATGCCCGGCAGCGGGGCGCGCAGACCCAGCGCCACCGCCGCCAGGACCAGCGCGACCGCCTGGACGACGAGGACCGTGGCGTCGCGCAGCACCCGGCCGAGCAGCAGCGCCGGCCGGCTCACGGGGGTCACGCGCATCCGCTCCACCACGCCCTGGTTCTTCTCGATGATCACCGAGAAACCCGCGAACGCCGAGCCGAACAGCCCGAGTTGGAGCAGCACCCCGGGAACGAGGGTCTGCCACGAACTGCCCTGCGCGCGCAACGGCAGGTGTGTCAGGAGCGGACCGAAGAAGACGAGATAGAGCAGCGGCACCAGCATCCCGAAGACCAGCGCGAAGCGGGAACGCAGCGTCTGGCGGAGACAGCGGCCGTAGATGAGCGAGGTGTCGTGCAGCAGCATGTCGTCGTCCGTCCTGTGCTTTCCGTCGTTGTTCTCATACGGCCACGGGGGCGGCGTCGGGCCGGGCCGGGCCGCGGCCGGTGATCGCGAGGAACGTGTCCTGGAGGCTCGCGTCGATCGAGCCGCCGTGCCGCAGCTTCAGCGCGGTCGGGGTGCCCTCGGCCACCACGACTCCCCGGTCGACGATGACCAGCCGGTCGGAGAGGGCGTCCGCCTCGTCGAGGTAGTGGGTGGTCAGGAAGACGGTGGTGCCGTGCTCGTCGCGCAGCCGCCGGACCAGGTCCCAGAGGCCGGCGCGGCTCGCGGGGTCCAGGCCGGTCGTCGGCTCGTCGAGGAACAGCACCTCGGGGCGGTGGGTGAGGGCGAGCGCGATGTCCAGGCGGCGCCGCCGGCCGCCGGAGAGCGTGGCCGTCCTGCGGTCGAGCTGCTCGGTGAAGTCCAGGTCGTGAGCCAACTCCTCGGCGCGCTCGGCCGCCTGACGTTTCGTCAGACGGTAGAGGCGGCCCTGGGTGACGAGTTCCTCCCGGGCGGTGATCTGCGGGTCCACGCCTCCCGACTGGGCGACGTAGCCGCACGCCCGCCGCACCCCGGCCGGGTCGGTCACGAGGTCGCGGCCCGCGACGGTGGCCGCGCCGCCGGTGGGCGGGAGCAGGGTCGTGAGCATGCGCAGGGTGGTCGTCTTGCCGGCGCCGTTCGGTCCCAGGAAGCCGAGGATCTCGCCGGGCCGTACGGCCAGGTCGATACCGCGCACCGCCTCTACGAGGCCCTGTTTCGTCCGGAAGGAGCGGGCCAGGCCGGCCGCGCTGATGATTGCCATGACCCCAGAAAAACAGAGTCCCTGAAATTTTGCAATGACCCCAAAAAACAAGCGACGCCAAAGTGACTAGCATGGACGGCATGGTCGAAGGGCTCAGGGAGCGGAAGAAGCGGCAGACCAGGCAGTACATCTCCGATGTTGCCACCGGCCTGTTCATGGAGCGCGGCTTCGACGCGGTCACCGTCGCCGAGGTCGCCGAGGCGGCCGACGTCTCGGTCAACACGGTCTACAACTACTTCTCCACCAAGGAGGACCTGTTCCTCGACCGCGCCGACGACCAGCGCGAACGGCTCGCCCGCTGGGTGCGCGCCCGGGACGCGGGGGAGTCCGCCGCCGCGGCCGTCCTGCGGGAACTGCGCGCCGAACTGGAGGCCGTCTCGCCGCGCGTGGGCCTGATGCCGGGATTCGAGCGGTTCATGGCGGTCGTCGAGGCCGCGCCCACGCTCCGGCTGCGCCTCATGGCCGTCCGGCACGAGCTGATCGAACGCCTGGAGGCCGCCCTGCGCGAGGAGACCGCGGCAACGGACGAGGACATCACCCCGCGGCTGATGGCCGGCCAGATCAACTGGCTGCACGAGGCGCTGACGGACTTCGTCCGCCGCGGCATGACCGCCGGCCGCGCACCCGGCGAGGTCTCCCGTGAGGCCCTCGGTCTACTCGACGACCTGGAGGACCTCTTGAGCGAGAGAGTCCTCAACTACGCCGTACGGGGGGTCGAATGACCCGTGCCGGTGTGATGTCCGTCAGATGAGACGTGACGCGCGTTACTAACCGGTCACACAGCGCCGCACCTTCGCTAGTGTCCGCCGAGAGGCATACGGATACACGCTGTAAGCGTTTCAAAGGGGAGTCGCACAGTGGCACGGAAGCTTGCCGTCATCGGCGCCGGACTCATGGGTTCCGGTATCGCCCAGGTCTCCGCGCAGGCGGGCTGGGACGTCGTCCTGCGCGATGTCACCGACGAGGCCCTGAAGCGTGGCACCGACGGCATCAAGGCCTCGTACGACAAGTTCGTGAGCAAGGGCAGGTTGGAGGCGCACGACGCCGACGCGGCTCTTGGGCGCATCACCGCGACCACCGATCTCGACGCCGTCGCCGACGCGGACATCGTCGTCGAGGCCGTCTTCGAGAAGCTCGAGATCAAGCACGAGATCTTCCGCGCGCTGGACAAGATCGTGCGCGAGGACGCCGTCCTCGCCTCCAACACCTCCGCCATCCCGATCACGAAGATCGCGGCCGTGACGGAGCGTCCGGAGCGCGTCGTGGGAACGCACTTCTTCTCGCCGGTCCCGATGATGGGCCTGTGCGAGCTGGTGCGCGGATACAAGACGAGCGACGAAACCCTGGCCACCGCAAGGGAGTTCGCCGAATCCGTCGGCAAGACCTGCATCGTCGTCAATCGTGACGTGGCCGGGTTCGTGACGACCCGTCTCATCTCGGCGCTCGTCGTCGAGGCGGCGAAGCTGTACGAGTCGGGCGTCGCCACCGCCGAGGACATCGACCTCGCCTGCAAGCTGGGCTTCGGCCACGCGATGGGCCCGCTGGCCACCGCGGACCTCACCGGCGTCGACATCCTGCTGCACGCGACGAGCAACATCTACACCGAGTCACAGGACGAGAAGTTCGCCCCGCCGGAGCTGATGCGCCGAATGGTGGACGCCGGTGACATCGGACGCAAGAGCGGGCAGGGCTTCTACAAGCACTGAAACCGCACACGCCCCTGCCCCATCACACGCAGGGGTGAATTCGGTATCGGTTCGCTCACAGACGGCAACTTCGTGGCGCTTCACGCAGTCAGAGGTTGCATCACCGACTTCGCCGATATCACCGAGTACGCCACCGCACTCACGGGGAGCGCATATGTACATCAGGGGCGACCACGTCGAGCTGGTCGTCGGGGGCCGCCTCGACGTCCGCAGCGCGGCGGACGCCCGTACGGTCCTGCACTCGGCCGTCGACGACGGAGTCGGCGATCTGGTGCTGGACCTGTCCGAGCTCGACTCCTGGGACGCCACCGGCCTCGGCGTCATCATGGGGGCCCACCGACGGGCCGGCCGCTGCGGCCGCCGCCTGGTGCTGCGCCGCGTACCGCCGCAGATGCAGCGCCTGCTCGTGGCCACCCGGCTGCACCGCATCCTCGCCATCGAGGGCGGGATCGGGGTCGAGTCCCTTCCCAGGGTGTGATCCCAAAGCGTGTCACTTTCGCCGAAAGTGACACACTTTTCGGAAGAGGCCCGGTCGGGGGCTCGCGAAACACGCACCGCGCACAATCCTCATGAGACTGTGACGTCTCGGACGGCGCGGTACCCCGGGCTGTCGTAGATACTGTGCGAAGGTTTAGGGTTCGGTCGCCCGCTGCCTTACAACCCTTCGAGCGGGCCCGGACCAGAAGCGACAGCGCGGTGTGCACAAGGCCGGGAGGGGCCTTGGGTCCTGTCGACCCGCACACGACGCTTTTGGGGGGCTTGGACCTATGGACCCGATCGACCGGGGACCCGAGGAGTACGGCCATGACGGCGACGACACGTCGTCACGTCAGCGCCCGCCCCGGGAACCCCTCACACCCGACTTCGGCCAGCACACACCCGCGCTCGCCCGCACCGTGCAACTGGTCACCGGTGACTTCCTGCTCACCGTCAACCCCGTCGACGGCAGCGAGATCGAGGTCTGCCCGCCCGGACAGCGGCCCGGCCGGCCCGCGAAGTTCGGCGCCGCCGAGCGCGCCGAGGCGGCCCGCGCCGCCAGGCCGCCCGTCCCGCCCGGCCTGAACCGCCCCGAACCGCCGCTCCTGGAGCGCCAGGAGGAGCGCGAGCGTCTCGTACGGCTGCTCGCCCGCGGCCGTTCGGTCCGTCTCACCGGCCCCTCGGGCTCCGGCCGCACCAGCCTGCTCGACCTCGTCGCCGAGGACTGCCTGGACCTCGCCCCCGACGGCGTGATCCGCCTCACGGGCTTCCACCGCACGTCCACCGACCTCCTGTACGACCTCTTCTACGCCGTCTACGACGCACCCCTGCACCGGCCCGGCCGGGAGGAACTCCTCGCGCTGACACGGGAGATCGGCGCCGTCGTCGTCCTGGACGACATCGAGTTCGGCGCCGCCGCCCTCGACGAACTCCTCGACGCGACGCCCGAGTGCGCGTTCCTGATCGCCGCGACCCCGGAGATCCCGGCACCGTCCGCGGACTCCGCGATCGAGGAGGTCTTCCTCGGCGGTCTGGGCCGGCCCGGCGCCGTGGAGGTCCTGGAGCGTGCCGTGGGCCGCGTCCTCACCGAGGAGGAGGCGAACTGGGCGGGCGACCTCTACTTCGAGTCCGAGGGCCTGCCCCTGCGCTTCGTCCAGGCCGGCGCCCTGCTCCGCCAGCGCGACCAACTGCGCGTCGGCACCAGCGCCGTCGAGGAGTTCGGCGTCTTCCAGGACGCGCCCCCGGTCGACGAGCCCTTCGACGCCCCGCCGCTCGACCCGGACGAGGCCGACGCCGTACCCCTGCCGTCGCTCGGGGAGGCCGCCGCGCCCGCGCCGCTGCTCGCCTCGCGGCTCTCCACCTCGGCGCGGGCCACCCTGCGCTTCGCCGTCGCGCTCGGCGGTGAGGTGCCGCACCAGGCGCATCTGCCCGCGCTCGTCGGCGACACCCACGCGGACGCCGCCCTCGGCGAACTCGCGGGCTGCGGACTGGTCTCCCCGGTCGGCTCCCGCTACCGGCTCGCCGCCGGCGTCCAGACCCAGCTGGAGGCCGCCGGATACGGCGACGACGTCGCGTCCGGTGCCCTCATCGCCGCTCTGCACTACTCCTGGTGGGCCGGGCACCCGTCGGTCACGCCCGCGCGTGTGTGCGCCGAGGCCGACGCCCTGCTCGCTGCCCTCGTCGCACTCCTGCCGGCGACGACCCCGCCCGGCGACGGCGAGGAGAGCACCACCGTCCATCTCGCCCGCACGGCGGCGCCCGCGTTCGCCGCCGGACTGCACTGGAGCGCCTGGGAGCGGGTGCTGCGCTCCGGCTTCGAGGCCGCGGGGCTCGCCGCCGATGTGAGTGAACAGGCCTATTTCCAGCATGAGTTGGGCGTCCTCGCGCTGTGCGAGGGCGACCTCGACCGGGCCCGGGCCGAACTGGAGTCGTCCATCGGCCTGCGCGGCGAGGCCGCCGACAAGCGCGGCGCCGTCGCGGGCCGCCGCGCCCTCGCGCTGGTCGCCGACCGCTCCGGCATCGCGCTCCCCCTCGGTTCCACGGCGGGCGAGGAAGTGCCGGACGCGCACTACGAGGAGTCGGCCACGCCGCCCGGCGGCATACCGGCGCCCTTCCCGCCGCTCCAGCCGCCCGGCGACACGTACACCCTCGTCGCACACCAGCCCTCGCCCCCGAAGCCGCACAACAAGGCCCGGGGCGGCCTGCGCGGCTACGCCCGGCGCAACCTCGTCGCGGCCGGCGCGGGCGTCCTGCTCGCCGCCGTCCTCGGCACGGTCGTCACCCTCGGCGCCACGTCCAACAACAACGCCGACAACCCGTCCGACAAGGTCGGCGTCAACCCGTCCGCCAGCCAGGGCACCGACGACGACAGCCTCGGCGCGGACAAGGCGAAGAAGGACGACGGCACCGGCACGGGCACCGCGACCAGCCGACCCACCGACCCGGGCCCGGACGGGACTTACGGCACGTCGGACGATCCGACGCCGACGGACAGCGGCCGGCCCTCGGACACTCCGAGCGGGACGAGCAGTTCGGGGGGCGGGCACACGACCCCGTCGCCGAGCAAGTCCACGTCCAAGCCGCCTACGTCGAGCCCGACCACGACGAAGCCGACGGACCCGAGCTCTCCGTCGTCGCCGACTCCGAGCGATTCCCCGACGCCGACTGACACGCCCACGCCGTCGGTCACCCCGTCCATGGAGACCTCGGCAAGCGGCGCAGCCTCAAGTGCCCCGGTAGAGACGGCCAGTTCGGCCGCGCCCGAGAGCGCCGGCGCGGACACGTCGAGTAGCGCGGGTGCCGTGATCTGACTCGCGTACGACAGTCCCGTAGGACATGAAAGGGCCGGCTCCGATGATCGGAACCGGCCCTTTTCGTCGTGGTGAAGTCAGGGTGAAGTCGGTGTCTGGCGACGGGTGTTCAGAACAGGCGGAGCTTGTCGTCCTCGATGCCGCGCAGGGCGTTGTAGTCGAGGACCGTGCAGCCGATGCCGCGGTCCGTGGCGAGGACGCGGGCCTGCGGCTTGATCTCCTGGGCGGCGAAGATGCCGCGGACCGGGGCGAGATGGGGATCGCGGTTCAACAGCTCCAGGTAGCGCGTGAGTTGCTCCACGCCGTCGATCTCGCCGCGCCGCTTGATCTCGATCGCGACGGTCTGGCCCTCGCCGTCCCGGCACAGGATGTCGACCGGTCCGATGGCCGTCATGTACTCGCGGCGGATCAGCGTGTAGCCCTCGCCGAGGGTGTCGATGCGGTCGGCCAGCAGCTCCTGGAGGTGCGCTTCCACGCCGTCCTTGATCAGGCCGGGGTCCACGCCGAGTTCGTGCGAGGAGTCGTGGAGGATCTCCTCCATCGTGATGATGAGCTTCTCGCCCGCCTTGTTGATGACGGTCCAGACGCCTTCGTCGTCGCCTGAACCCTCCTTCAGCGTGCAGGGCGGAGACATCCAGTTGAGGGGCTTGTAGGCCCGGTCGTCCGCGTGGATCGAGACGCTGCCGTCCGCCTTCACCAGGATCAGACGGGGGGCGGAGGCGAGGTGGGCGGTGAGCCGGCCCGCGTAGTCCACGGAACACCGGGCAATGACGAGACGCATGGTCGGCAACGCTACTCGACGGGCGTAGGTGCACGCGATTCGCCCTGGAAGACCCGTGACGCCCGTTGTTCATTCTTGGCCGATTGTGGGCCCATTGAGAGTTCCCTATGTACGCATTCTCCTGGTGCCGCCCTCCTCCGTTGCCTACCGTATAAGCGGGAGGTCGCGAGACATGTACGCAGCGTGTTCGTCATCGCGGACTCCCTTACCTGTCCGGCAACCCCCGCGCGTTGGGGGTGCGAGAGGAGAACCCATGTCGCTCGACGTCTCACCGGCCCTACTCGAAAAGGCCGAGCGAGGCGAGGTCGACGAAGCTGAATTCGTCGACTGCGTCCGGACCTCCCTGCCTTACGCATGGGAGATGGTCAGCTCCCTGGTGGCTCAGCTGAAGGTCGACGGCGGTGCGTTCGCCGACAACCAGACGCCGCCGCCGGACGAGCAGGCACGCGGTCAGTTGCTGCGTGCGCTCGCGAGTGACGCGATACGCGGCGCGCTGCAGCGGCACTTCGGTGTACGCCTCGCCTTCCAGAACTGCCACCGGGTGGCGGTGTTCCCGCTGGACGGCTCGGTCGACGAGACGCTGGCCCGCTTCACCTCGGTGCGCAGTCAGCTGCTGAACCAGTCCCCGGAGTTCAGGGACTGCTGACGCGGCGGACGGCGCACTGCTTGCCGCTCCGTACGCGGGAGGTGCTCTGTACGGGGCGGCAAGCTCCCCGCGGAACGTCCAGCGCGGTTCGCTCAGCCGAGGTGAGGGAGCACCTCGGCTCCGAGCCGCCGTACGTTCTCCTCGGTCGCCGCGAGGTCCCCGGACCCCTCGACGAGCAGCGCGAAACGGGAGATGCCGGTCCGCTCCGAGGTCGCCGCGAGCCGGTCGACGCACAGCCGCGGGGTGCCCACCGGGTGCAGCCCGCAGAGGAGTTCGGTGTACGCGAGCGGGTCGCGCATGCGGCGCTCGCGGTCATCGACCGTCACATGGGCGTCCAGCCCCTGCTTGAGCCAGCCCGGCATCGCCTTCACCAGGGCCTCCACCGCGTCGGCACGCTTGTCCGCGATCTGGCAGACACCGGCCGACACATGGGCCGCCCCGCGGATCTCCTCCGCCGGCCGCCCCGCCGCCCGCGCCAACTGCCGCCACAGGGCGACCATTTCGGCTTTCTCCTCGTCCCCGACATGCATGCCCAGCAGCATCGGAAGGCCCCGCTCGGCCGCCAGCCGCACGCTCGCGGGGGAGGTGCAGGCGACGACGACCTCGGGGCCCGGCGCGTCCGACAGCGCCTCCGACGGCCTTGGTACGACGGGTACTTCACGGAACGCGAAGCGGTCCCCGGTGCCCGCGACCGACGGCTCACGCAGCCAGCTCATCAGCAGATCGAGTGATTCCGGGAACCCCTGTTCGTACGCGGCGAGGCCCGAACCGAACACCTCCAGGTCGACCCACGGCCCGCCGCGCCCCACGCCCAGCGAGAAGCGCCCCCCGCTCGTCACGTGCAGCAGCGCGGCCTGCTCGCCGAGGGCGACCGGGTGGACGGTGGGCAGCACGCTGACCGCGGTGCCGACGCGGATGCGCTGGGTGCGGCCCAGCAGTAACGCGGCCAGGGTGACCGCGGACGGGCAGGTGCCGTAGGGCACGAAGTGGTGCTCGGCCAGCCAGGCCGTGTCGAGACCGGCCTCCTCCGCGACCTCCACCGAGCGGACCGCGCGGTGCAGGGCCTCCCCCTGGCCCTGCCCCGGGAACTGGGCCGCCAACACAAAACTTCCGACGCGCATGGCTTTTCCTGCTTCCTTGGCTCCGACACGGAGCTCCCCCACCGGGCATAACCGCCCGACACGTGCCGAGGACACGGCCTGGCAAAGAGATTTGCGGATTGTCTGCAGAATGCGCGGTCCCGAGGGGGACTTGTACGGGTTGATGCCCTTCGCGTACCCCTGTCCGCGCCACGTAGGCTGGACACAGCCCTTGCCTCCTGTATAGCCCCGTGAGGTGTTCTGTGTCCCCGCGTCGCAACCGACCCAAGGAGTCCGGTTCCTCCGGCCAGAGTGCCGACGACGAGCGCTCGGGCCGCTACGGCGGCTGGCAGTCCACGGAAGCCTGGCAGGGCGAGGAGTGGAGCGTGCGCCATGTCGCCGGGGCGAGCTCCGAGGGCAAGACGTACCGCTGCCCCGGCTGCGACCAGCAGATCCCCTCCGGCGTCCCGCACGTCGTGGCCTGGCCGGAGCACGCGGGCGTCGACGACCGCCGCCACTGGCACAAGGCCTGCTGGAACGCGAAGGACCGCCGCACCACACGGGTGCAGCGGTCCAGGAACGCGCCCAGGTTCTAGCCGGTCCTACGGCTCAGACGTCCCGCTGCTCCAGCAGCGCGACCGCGCCCGCGAACGCCACGGCCGTCACGCCGACGATGATCCACAGCGGGTCCCAGCCCGAAGGGCCGGACTCCGTCAGGGAGTTGGAGTAGAAGACGCTCAGCTGGTTCGGGATCGAGTACTCGAACAGCGCCTGGCGCACGCCCTCCAGGGACTGCGAGAACATGAACAGCGCGATGACCAGCGGGGCGAGGACCGCGCCGATCATGACGGTGATCGCGCCCGCCGAGTGCCGGATGATCGAGCCGACGATCAGCGAGAGCAGCCCGAGCAGCGCGATGTAGAGCGAGACGCCGACCGTCCCCTTGAACCACTCGCCGGCGGACGGGTCCTTCGCGCCGTTGTTCTCCAGCAGCGAGGCGTCCACGAAGGCGATGAACCCCGAGGCCACCAGCGTCACCACGAAGGCGACCCCGAAGAACACGATCGACTTCGCCGCGAGGACCCGGCCGCGGCTGGGGCAGGCGGTCATCGTCGTGCGGATCATGCCCGTGCCGTACTCGGAGGCCGTGGTCAGCACGCCGAGCGTGATGATGCACATGGAGCCGAGCAGCAGCCCGAAGAAGCCGAGGGAGAGCGGGTTCTCGCCGTTCATCTCGGACGAGGAGCTGCTGACCACGAGGGCGGCGAGCAGGCCGATGCCGACGACGAGGACCACGAACACGCCGAGCGTCCAGATCGTCGAGCGCACCGACTTGATCTTCGTCCACTCGGAGGCGAGCGCGTGCCCGAGATGCGTGCGCACCACCGGGATCGGCGAGGTGTACCCGCCGTACGAAGGACCGTTCGGCGCCTGCCAGTTGGGCACGGCTGCCTGCGGCATCGGGGGCTGGGGCGTACTCATCGGGCGTCCTCGGGCTTGGTCAGGTCGGCGGCGGGTGCGGGGGAGGAGGGCTGCGCGGGCGCGGCCGGAGCCGGAGCGGCAGCCGGGGCCTGATCCGCCGGGGCACCCTGAGCCGGGCCCTGGGGCGGCTGTGCCGCCGTCTGCGGGGTCACGGGTGCCGGAGGCCCGTACGGGCCCGGCGCGGGCGCCACGGGCGCCGCAGGGGCGCCGTACGGATTCGGGGCGCCGTAAGGATTCGCCGGGGGCCGGCCCATCGCGAACGGCTGACCGCCGTGCTGCGGTGACGGCGGCGCGTACCAGCCCGGCTGGCCCTGGCCCGGTACCGGCATCGGCGGCTGCGCGCCCGGCGGCAGCTGCTGCATCAGACCGGCCTTCTGGTCGGTCGTCGAGCGGTAGTCGACCGCGCCCTGCGTCATCCGCATGTACGCCTCCTCCAGCGAGGCCTGATGCGGGGACAGCTCCCACAGGCGTACGTCTGTGTCGTGCGCGATGTCGCTGATGCGCGGCAGCGGCAGCCCCGTGACGCGCAGCCCGCCGTCCTGCTCGGGCAGCACGTGGCCGCCCGCCTCGGTCAGCGCCGAGGTCAGCTTCTCGCGCAGCTGGGGCTCGGTGTCCGGGGTGCGCACGCGCGCGAAGTCGGCGGAGTTCGCCGAGATGAAGTCCCGCACGCTCATGTCGGAGAGGAGCTGCCCGCGCCCGATCACGATGAGGTGGTCGGCGGTCAGCGCCATCTCGCTCATCAGGTGCGAGGAGACGAAGACCGTACGGCCCTCCGCCGCGAGCGCCTTCATCAGGTTCCGCACCCAGAGGATGCCCTCGGGGTCGAGGCCGTTGACCGGTTCGTCGAAGAGCAGGACCTGGGGGTCGCCGAGGAGCGCGGCGGCGATGCCCAGCCGCTGGCCCATGCCCAGGGAGAAGCCCTTGGAGCGCTTTCTCGCCACGTCCTGGAGGCCCACCACCCCGAGCACCTCGTCCACCCGCCGGGCCGGGATGCCCGAGAGCTGGGCCAGGCTGAGCAGGTGGCTGCGGGCGCTGCGGCCGCCGTGCACGGCCTTGGCGTCGAGCAGGGCACCGACCTGTCTGGGCGCGTTCGGCAGCTTGCGGTAGGGGAAGCCGCCGATCGTCACCTGTCCTGACGTGGGGTTGTCCAGGCCGAGGATCATGCGCATCGTCGTCGACTTGCCCGAGCCGTTGGGCCCGAGGAAACCGGTGACGGCACCGGGCCGCACCTGGAAGGAAAGGTTGTACACGGCGGTCTTGTCGCCGTAGCGCTTGGTCAGGCCGACAGCCTCGATCATGCTCCGCACCCATCGAAAGGATCAGGACAGCAGGGCACACGCCCCCGTAAGGGTTAGGAGGATATCGGGGCGCTGACGGTTCCGCCCAAGAGAAAGTAAAGCAACGTCCGAAGTCGAGACCGAGTCAGGCGTCCCGGCGCTTCAGAAGGACGTAGGCGCCCACGAGCGAGGCGAGCACCCACAGGGCCATGATCCCGAACCCGCCCCAGGGGCCGTACGGCGCCGAGTCGTCGACCGGCGTGACCACCTGCATGATCTTGCTGCCGGCCTGGTCGGGCAGGTACTGGCCGATCTTCTTCGTCGCGGAGACGTTGCCGAGGATGTTGGAGATCAGGAAGAAGAACGGCATCAGGATGCCCAGCGACAGCATCGGCGAGCGCAGCATCGAGGCGACGCCCATGGAGAACAGCGCGATCAGGGTCATGTAGAGCCCGCCGCCGATCACCGCGCGCAGCACGCCCGGGTCGCCGATCTCCGCCCGGTGGGAGCCGAGCATCGCCTGCCCGAGGAAGAACGTGAGGAAGCTCGTCACCAGGCCGACCACGAGACACAGCCCCGCGGCCACCGCGATCTTGCTGAACAGGAAGGTGCCGCGCTGCGGGACGGCCGCGAGCGAGGTGCGGATCATGCCGGTGCTGTACTCGTTCGACACGACCAGCACCCCGAACACGATCATCGCGAGCTGCCCGAGACTCATCCCGGCGAAGCTGATGAACGTCGGGTCGAAGGACAGCTTGTCCTTGGCGCTCATGTCGTCGAACTGGCTCTTCGACAGCGCTGAGATCAGCATGCCGAGCCCGATCGTCACCACCAGGGCCAGCGAGAGCGTCCACACCGTCGACGCGACGGAACGGATCTTGGTCCACTCCGAGCGGATGACCTGGGTCGCCGCCATGTCAGCCCTTCTTCCAGCCGTCGCCCCAGCCCTGCTGCTGAGCAGGCGCCCCGGGGGAGGGTGATGGTGCGTCGGAATGCGCGTGGTACTCCACCGACTCCGCGGTCAACTGCATGAACGCCTCCTCCAGGGAGGCCTGTTGGGGACTCAGCTCGTGCAGCACCAGCTGGTGCGACGCGGCCAGCTCACCGATCTGCTCGGACTTGCCCCCGTCGACTTCGAGTACCCCGCTGCCGGATTCCACGACGGTGATCCCGGCCTGGTGCAGTACATCGAGCAGCCGCTCGCGCTGCGGGGTGCGGATCCGGACGTAGGACCGCGAGTTCTGGTGGATGAAGTCCGCCATGGAGGTGTCCGCGAGGAGGCGGCCCTGGCCGATGACGACGAGGTGATCGGCCGTCAGCGCCATCTCGCTCATCAGGTGCGAGGAGACGAAGACCGTACGGCCTTGCGCGGCAAGGGACTTCATCAGGTTGCGGATCCAGTGGATGCCCTCGGGGTCGAGGCCGTTGACCGGCTCGTCGAACATCAGGATCTCCGGATCGCCGAGCAGCGCGCCCGCGATGCCGAGCCGCTGGCCCATGCCGAGCGAGAACCCCTTGGCCTTCTTCTTCGCGACGGCGGTGAGCCCGACGGTGTCGAGCACTTCACGCACCCGGGCCGTCGAGATGCCGTTGCTCTGCGCGAGACACAGCAGATGGTTGAAGGCGCTGCGGCCGCCGTGCATGGCCTTGGCGTCGAGGAGGGCGCCGATGTACTTCAGCGGGTCCTTGAGCTGGTCGTAGTGCTGGCCGTCGATGCGCACGTCACCGGCGGTCGGCCGGTCGAGACCGAGCATCATGCGCATGGTCGTCGACTTGCCGGCGCCGTTCGGGCCGAGGAAGCCCGTGACGATGCCGGGTCTGACGGTGAAGGTGAGGTTGTTCACCGCCACCTTGTCGCCGTACCGCTTGGTCAGCCCCTCGAGCTCGATCATGCGGCCACGCTAAGACGGGCGTTCGGCGGATGCCACCCGAACGGGCAAACAGAGTCCGACGAGGCAGGCAACAACGGTGAACGCCGTCGCCCAGGCGAACGCGTGCGGGAAGGCGGCGCTGCCGTGCCCGTGCGCGAGGACCGTCGCCAGTACGGCCGTTCCGACGGACCCGCCGAGCTGCTGCACGATCCGGACGGTGGTGCTCGCGTGCGGGATGCGGGCGCGGTCGAGACCTTGGTACGCGCCCACCATGACCGCCATGTTGGCCGCGCTCACCCCGAGCCCGCGCACGACCAGGGCGACGAGGAGCAGGGCGGCGCCGGGATGCGGGAGAAGGAAGGGGAGGGTGCCCAGCGCGCACAGCAGCATCCCCGCCACGGTGACCGGGCGCGGCCCGAGCCGGTCGGTCAGCGGGCCGGTGACCCGGGCCAGCAGGCTGCCCAGTCCCTGCGGTGCCAGCAGCAGCCCGGCCGCGATCACGCCCTCGCCGCGCGCCTGTTGGTAGTAGAGGGGGAGCAGGAACATCCCGCCGAACAGGGCGAGCCCGTTCAGGAACGTCAGGATCGAGGAGACGGCGAACGCGCGGTCCCTGAACAGCCGTAGATCCACGAGGGGTTCGCGGACGCGCAGCGCGTGCCGGGCGAACAGGGCGATCAGTACGGCGCCCACCGGGATCGCGGTCGCGCGTGCGGCGCCGGTCTCGGACAGGCCGTAGACCAGGGCGGCGAGGCCGGGGGAGAGGAGCAGGAGGCCGGTCAGGTCCAGGTGGTGGCCGGGGCGCGGGGTGTCCTTCGGGACGCCGCGCCAGGCCAGGGCGAGGGCGAGGAGGCAGACGGGCAGGTTGACGTAGAAGATCCAGCGCCAGCTGAGGTGACCGACGATCAGGCCGCCGCCGACCGGGCCGAGGATCGGTACGACCATGGCGGGCAGGGTGATCGCGGCCATCAGACGGCCGAGGGAGCGACCGCCGGCCGCTCGCATGACCAGGGTCTGCAGGACGGGCAGGAGCAGGCCGCCGCCGATGCCCTGGATCACCCGGAACGCGATCAGTGACTCGATGTTCCAGGCGAGCCCGCAGAGGAGCGAGCCGGCGAGGAAGAGGAGCAGCGCGCCGAGCCAGACGCGGCGGGAGTCGAAGCGTTCTACGGCCCAGCCGGAGACGGGGACGACGGTGGCGAGGGCCAGGAGATATGCCGTACTGACCCATTGCAGGCTTGTCGTGGAGGCGCCCAGGTCATGGCCCAGGGTGTGCAGGGCTATGGAGACGATCGTGCTGTCGAGGAGCGGGGCGAGGGCGCCGAGGACGAGGATGCCGGCGAGTTTGCGGACGGCCGGGTCGAGACGGGTGGTGGTGGTCGACACGGTTCCCCCTTTGGAGACGGTGCGTCTCTTAACCGCACGATAAGCTGGACGGGATAGGAGACGCAAGGTCTCTTAAGGGAGGTGTGCCGGTGCCCGGGGACAGCACACGACGGCGGGGCGCGGCCCTGGAGGCCGACATCCTGGATGCCGTATGGGACGAACTCGCCGACGTCGGCTACGCCCGCCTCACCATGGAGGGCGTCGCGGCCCGGGCCCGTACCGGCAAACAGGTCCTCTACCGGCGCTGGGCGAACCGCGCCGAACTCGTCAAGGCCGCCATGCCGCACCGCACCGGATTCCTCGCCGACCAGCTGCCCGACACCGGGGAGCTGCGCGCGGACGTGCTGGCCGTGCTGCGGCTGATGGTCGTGCGGCAACGGGAGATCGGGCCCGATGTCATCCGGGGCCTGCTCGCGGAGGCGCCCGATCTCGACCCGAAGGTGTTCGGGATCATGCACGACATCCTGCTGACGCTGCTTCAGCGGGCCGTGAGGCGCGGCGAGATCCCCACCGCGGACCTGCCCCGACGGGTCGTCACCGTCCCGGCCCAGCTGCTGCGCTACGAGATGGTCATCTCCCGCGACCCGGTCGCGGACGCCACCCTCGTCGAGATCGTGGACGACGTCTACTTGCCCCTGCTGGCCGGACACGGCTGAGGCCCGCACCCTCCGAAGGGGATGCGGGCCTCAGCGTTACGACAAACGCTTGCTCAACGGGACTGCTGAGCCGGAACTCCACGAGAGATCGGCTCGTCCTCGACCGGCGAGCTCGCGGCGGCCACCGCGGCACCGGTGAGCGTGGCGAGCATCTCGCGCACGTTCGTCAGCTGGGCGTTGATGCTGTCGCGACGGTTCGTCAGGGCGGCCAGCTCGCGCTCGGATTCCGAACGGATGCGGTCGGCCTTGGCGTTGGCGTCGGCGACGATGTCCTCGGCCTGGCGCTGAGCCGTCTCCACCGTCTGACGGGCGCGACGCTCCGCGTCCGTGCGCAGCTTCTCGGCCTCGAGCCGGAGCTGCTCCGCGCGGTGCTCGATCTCCGCGAGGCGCTTCTCGGCCTTCTGCTGACGGGACGCCAGGTCGCGCTCGGACTGCTCGCGGCGCTTGGCGAGGTTCGTCTCGAAGTCGGCGGCGGCCTGCGCGGCCTTGGCGCGGGTCTCCTCGAAGAGGGCGTCGGCCTCCTCGCGCTTCTGCTGCGCGTCCTTCTGGGCCTCGCCACGCAGCTGGGCGGAGTCGCTCTTGGCCTTCTCGACGATCCGGACGCCCTCGTCCTCCGCCTTGGACTTGCGCTCCGCAGCGAACGATTCTGCGTCGTTGCGGACCTGCTGGGCAGCGGACTCCGCGAGTTCGCGGTGCTGCTCGGCCGCGCGCCGTGCCTCCTCGCGCAGGTCCTTGGCCTCTTCCTCGGCGAGGCGGAGGATCTTCTCGACCCGCGCGCCGAGACCGGCGTACGACGGCTCGGCGTCGCTTACCTGGGCCGCGGCGTTCTGCGTTTCGAGGTGGAGCTCCTCGATGCGCTTTTCGAGAGCAGTGATACGGGCCAGAGCGCTGTCACGGTCGGAGACGAGCTTCGAGATGCGTTCGTCCACCTGAGCGCGGTCGTACCCACGCCGCACAAGCTCGAAGCCGTAGGGGGAAGTGTCGCTCATGGGGTTCCTGTCGAATGAGACCGGTGAGGTGATAGGTGGAATCCTAGGGGCCGAAGCGGTGTGTCATCGAGCGGATGCGTGTTTGATCTGGAGAATGACACCCCTTTTGAGTGGCTAACCGTCGGACCGCTTGCCAAAGACTCGGTCAAAGGCCCCGTAACACCCCGAACCTCACAGGGGTTTCTTAACCTTCAACAGACTTGCCACCCGAACGAGTTGCGCCCGCCGTGGCTGCCGCCTTGACCCCGCCGTCCTTGGCCGCTGTCGGGGCCTCGAAAGACTCCAACGCTTCCAGGACGTCCTGGACACGGGAGATTTCGGCGTTGATGTCCTCGCGGCGGCGGACGAGCACTTCGAGGTCGCGCTTGCCCTCCTCGACCGTGCGGCGGGCCTCGCGGATCGCCTCCGCCTTCAGCTCCTCGGCCTCGCGGATGAGCGTGGCCTTCTTCTGCTCGGCCTCCTTGAGGAGACCCTCGGCCTTCTTCACGGCGGCGATACGGACCTTGCCCGCCTCGGAGTTGGCCTCCGAGACCAGCTCCTTGGCCTTCATCTGGGCCTTGCCGAGCTGCTCCTCGGCCGCCTTGATGAGCGCGTCGCAGCGGTCGCCGGCCGACTTCATCGTCTCGGCGGACTCACGGCGGGCCCGCTCGTGCAGGTTCTCGATCTCCGTGGTGATGCGGTCGCGCAGTTCCTCGGAGCGCTCCCTTATGGCGGTGGCGTCCCGGCGCGCGCCGACGAGCAGCTCGTCCGCGTCCGTACGGGCCTGCTCCACCCGGGAGTTGCCCTCGACCGTGCCCTCGGACACCAGCCGGTCCGCCTCGGCGCGGGCCGCGCCGACCATGGAGTCGGCCTGTGCCTCGGCGTCCGCCGTGGTCTTCTGCGCCTGCTGCTGGGCCTCGCTGAGGAGTTTGTCGGCCTCGGCCGCGGTCTCCGTGATGAGGGTGTCGACCTGCTCGGCCGCCTCGGAGCGCCGTTTGTTGGCCTCCTTGCGGGCCTCGTCCAGCGTCCGCTCGGACTCCTCGCGCGCCGCCGAGGTGACCCGCTCGGCGTCCGCCTCCGCGTTCGCCTTGAGACGTGCGGCCTCGCTGCGGATCCGCTCGGACTGCTGCTGCGCTGAACCCACCGTGTCGGCGGCCTCGGCGCGCAGCCGCTCCGCGTCCCCGGTCGCGTCCGAGATGAGTTTCTCGGCCTTGGCCACGGCCTCCGAGCGCACCCGCTCGGCCTCGTTGATCGTCTCGGTCTGGAGCCGCTCCGCCTCCGCCGTCACCTCGGTGATGAGGGTGTCGGCCTGCGTCGCCGCGTCCGAACGGATCCGGTTGGCGTCCTCGCGGGCGTCCGCACGGGCCCGCGCCGCGTCCTGGTCGGCCTGCGCGATGGTGTCCGAGGCCTGGGCGCGTGCCTGCTGGGCGTGGTCGGCGGACTCCGCCCGCAGCCGCTCCGCCTCCGCGATCGCGTCCGAAACGGTGCGCTCCGCGAGGGCCTTGGCCGCGTCCGTCTCCTCGGCCGCCCGGCGCCGGACGCGGTTGGCGTCCTCGGTGGCCCGCTCCCGCTCGCTGTAGGCGTCGGCGCGGACCCGGTCCGCCTCCTCCTGCGCCTCGCGCCGGGTGCGGTCCGCCACGTGCTCGGCGGCCGACCTGATCCCGGCGATCTCCTCCTGGGCCTGCTCGTGCAGTCCGGCGACCGACTCCCGTACCTGCTGGGCGTGCTGCTCGGCGCCCGACACCATCTCGGTGGCGCGCCGGTCGGCCTCCTCGACCAGCCGGACGGCCTCGGACTGCGCCTCCTCGACGCGGTTGCGCGCCGAGGCCAGCAGCTCCTCGCTCTGCTCGCGGGCCCGCTCGCGCTCCTGCCCGGCCTCCTCACGGGCCGACCCGAGCAGCTCCTCGGCCTCACGACGACGTCGTACGGCCTCCTCCTGCGCGGCGGCCAGCGTCTCCGACGCCTCCGTGGCCAGCCGCTCGGCGGCGGCCTGGGCCTCCGCGCGGACGCGGTCGGCGGTGTCCTGCGCCTCGGTCTTGAGCCGCTCGGCCTCCGCGGACGCCTCGGACCGCAGGCGTACGGCGATGGCCTCGCCCTCGGCGCGGGAGGCGGACGCGTCGGCGGCTGCCTCGTTGCGCAGCCGGTCGGCCTCCGCCTCGGCCTGTGCCTGGAGGGAGCGGATGCGGTCGGCGGCCTCGCCGCGCAGGCGCTCGGTCTCCTCGGCGGCCTCGCGGCGGATCCGCTCGGCCTCCTCGCGGGCGTCGGTGAGCGCCTGTTCGGCGGCGGCGAGCCGTTCCTCGGTCTCCGTGTGCAGCCGCGTCAGGCCCTCGGCGGCCTCCTCGCGGCGTGCCTCTATGGCCCGCTCGGTCTCGTCGCGCAGATCGCGCGCGGCCTGTTCGGCGTCGGCCTTGATGCCCTCGGACTGCTCGATGACCTCCGCGCGGTGGCGCTCGGCCTCCTTGCGGGTGCGGTCGAGGGTCTCCTCGGCCTGCCGGCGCAGGGTGGTGGCGCGCTCGATGGCCTCGGTGCGGACCTTCTCGCTGTCCGTGGTGGCCGTCTGGCGCAGCTCGTCGGCGTCCGCGCGGGCCTTCGACAGCAGTTCCTCGGCGGTCTTGGCCGCCTCCTCGATCTGCTGGACGGCTTCACGGCGGGCCTCGGCGCGGATGCGCTCGCCCTCGCCGACCGCGTCGGCCCGCAGCTGCTCGGCCTCGCCGCGCAGCCGGCGGGCCTCCTCCTGCAGCTCGACCGTCTTGGCCCGGTACTCCTTGGTGTCGTCCTTCGCCGCGCCCTTGAGCCCCTCGGCGATGTCGTGCGCCTGGGCGCGCAGCCGGTCGGCCTCGGCCTCCGCCTCGGAGCGGATCCGCTCGGCCTCCTCGGTGGCGGCCTTCGTGGTGTTCTTGGCGTCCTCGGACGCCTTGTCGAGGACTTCCTCGGCGGTACGGGCGGCCTTCGCGAGCTGGGAGGCGGTCTCCTCGGCGGTGAGGCTGCGGGCGTTCTCCTCGGCCTCCGCGACGATCTTGTCGGCCTTGGCCTGGGCCTCGGCGACGACCTGCTCGGCGTCGGACTTGGTGGCCTCGGCCTCCTTGGTGGCCTCCGTGACCAGCCGGGCGACCTGTTCCTTCGCGGTCCGCGTGCGCTGCTCGTTGGCCGACTCGGCGCTGGAGAGGGCCTTGGCGGCGGCTTCCTTCGCTTCGCTGAGGACCTTCTCCGCCTCGAGCCGCGCCTCGCGCAGTGAGGTTTCGGCCTCGGCCATGCGGGTCTCGGCGGCCCGGCTCAGCTCGGTGGCCTGACGTCGGGCGGAATCCGACTCGTTGACCGTGGAGCTGCGCAGCTGCTCGGCGTGGTCGGTGGCCTCCTGGGCCTGCGAGGACGCCGCGTTCAGCAGCCGCTCGGCGTCCGTGCGGGCGCGGCGCAGCAGCTGCTCGGCCTCCGCGCGGGCCGCCTCGGCGTCCATCTCCAGCCGCTGCCGGGCCTCGGTGGCGACGCGCTCGGCCTCGGCGCGGGCGGCGGCCAGCGCTTGCTCGGCCTCGGCGCGCGACTCGTCGACGAGACGGCGGGCCTGCGACTCGGAGCGGGCGCGGAGCTGCTCGGCCCACGCCACGTTCTCGTTGACGTGCGACTCGACGGTCTGCCGGCGCTCGGCGAGCTCCTGGTCGAGCTGCTGGCGCCGGGTCACGGCCTCCGTGTGCAGCTCGGCCTGGAGGCGCGCGGCCTGCTCGGCGTGCTCCTGGAGGATGCGCTGGGTCTGCGCGCGGGCCTGGCTCAGCTCCCGCTCGGCGTCCTGCCGCAACTGGTCGGCCTGGACCTGGGCATTACGAAGCATCTGCTCGGCCTGATAGCCGATGTCACCGCCGTCGTAAGCCGGTCGGGACATGAGGGTGCGGCGCGCCTCGTGCAGCTTGGCGCGCAGCACCTCGACCTGGTAGCCGAGGTCCTCGGCATGCTGGATCGCCTTTTCCCGCTCGGTCTTCAGCCGCTCCATCTCGGCCTCGAACCGAGAGAGGTGGTCGACGTCAGCCGCCGGCTCTCGCTCCTGGCGTTCGTAGCCCCGCACTGCGCGGTCCCATCCGTCCCCTGGTCGCGGTTTACTCCAACGAGCGCCGTCCATCCACCGAACGGTGCTCCCGGGGAATGGTGTCAGATCAACGACGGAGCATGGGCTGCTGCCCGACGCTCGCCCCCCGAAACCCGGACCCCGGCATGCCGTTGCCCTGGTTGCGAGCGACGACCGACCCCAACCCTACCGGCCCATATGTACGAGGGTCAGTGCTCAGGTGACTCAACAGGCGCCGAAGTGACCAGTTCTGTCAGTACGCCATGGCAATCCTTTGGGTGCAGGAACGTGATCCGTGACCCCATGGAACCGCGCCGGGGCTCCTCGTACAGAACGCGTACGCCCTTCCCGCGGATGTCCTCGGAGTCCGTGTCGACATCCGCCGTACCGAAGGCGATGTGGTGGACCCCCTCCCCGTTCTTCGCCAGCCACTTCCCCACGGCGGAGTCCTCGCGGGTGGGTTCGAGGAGCTGGAGGTAGGAGGCGCCGCCGTCGTCCGTGTTGTTGATCTTCAACATGGCCTCGCGCACGCCCTGTTCCTCGTTGACCTCGGAGTGGAACACCTCGAAGCCGTACGTGGCCCGGTAGAACTCGACTGTCTTGTCGAGGTCGAAGCAGGCGATCCCGATGTGGTCGATTCGCGTCAGCATGTATGTAGTGCAGCGCTCGCGCGGTGGTTACGCAACGTGCGCGCGATCACACCGACGGCCCGATGACGGGGTGGACTACCGCTCAGTACATTTCAAGTAAACCCTCGTTCACTCCTCAGCTGAAACACGCTGGAAGGGGATCGCACCTCATGTCTGGAACGAACAGCACGACCTCGGTGATCGTCTCGGGCGCCCGGACGCCCATGGGACGCCTGCTGGGCTCCCTGAAGTCCTTCTCCGGCGCCGATCTCGGCGGCTTCGCGATCAAGGCCGCCCTCGACCGTGCGGGTATCGGTGGCGACCAGGTCCAGTACGTGATCATGGGCCAGGTGCTCCAGGCCGGGGCAGGGCAGATCCCGGCACGCCAGGCCGCCGTCAAGGCGGGCATCCCCATGAGCGTCCCGGCGCTCACCATCAACAAGGTCTGCCTCTCGGGCCTCGACGCCATCGCGCTCGCCGACCAGCTCATCCGTGCAGGTGAGTTCGACGTGATCGTCGCGGGCGGCCAGGAGTCCATGACCAACGCCCCCCACCTGCTCCCCAAGTCCCGCGAGGGCTACAAGTACGGCGCGATCGAGATGCTCGACGCGATGGCCTACGACGGCCTGACCGACGCCTTCGAGAACATCGCGATGGGCGAGTCCACGGAGAAGCACAACACGCGCCTGGGCATCCAGCGCCCCGAGCAGGACGAGATCGCCGCCCTGTCCCACCAGCGGGCCGCGGCCGCGCAGCAGAACGGCGTCTTCGAGGCCGAGATCACCCCGGTCGAGATCCCGCAGCGCAAGGGCGACGCGGTCGTCTTCAGCAAGGACGAGGGCATCCGCGCGGAGACCACGGTCGAGTCGCTGGGCAAGCTGCGTCCGGCGTTCACGAAGGACGGCACGATCACCGCCGGTTCCGCCTCGCAGATCTCGGACGGTGCGGCGGCCGTGGTCGTGATGAGCAAGACCAAGGCGCAGGAGCTGGGCCTGGAGTGGATCGCCGAGATCGGCGCCCACGGAAATGTGGCGGGACCCGACAACTCCCTCCAGTCGCAGCCCTCGAACGCGATCCTGCACGCCCTCAAGAAGGAGGGCCTGGAAGTCGAGAACCTCGACCTGATCGAGATCAACGAGGCCTTCGCCGCCGTAGCGGTCCAGTCAATGAAGGACCTCGGGGTGTCCACGGAAAAGGTGAACGTCAACGGCGGCGCCATCGCCCTGGGCCACCCCATCGGCATGTCCGGCGCCCGGCTCGTCCTGCACCTGGCCCTGGAGCTCAAGCGGCGCGGCGGCGGGGTCGGCGCGGCGGCACTGTGCGGCGGCGGCGGTCAGGGTGACGCGCTGATCGTGCGGGTACCCAAGGCCTGAGCCCGTACATACGTCGCTAGGAATGGAGCTGTGATGCAGGACGTCGCCTCGCTGGTGGCCCAGGCCAGGGAAGGCCGGCCGCGGGCCGTGGCCCGGCTGATCTCCCTGGTGGAGGGGGCGTCCCCCCAACTCCGGGAGGTCATGGCGACCCTCGCACCGCTGACCGGCGGGGCCTACGTCGTCGGCCTCACCGGATCGCCGGGCGTGGGCAAGTCGACATCCACGTCCGCGCTGGTCACGGCGTACCGCAAGCAGGGCAGGCGGGTCGGCGTCCTGGCCGTCGACCCGTCCTCGCCGTTCTCGGGCGGCGCCCTGCTCGGCGACCGCGTCCGCATGTCGGACCACTCCTCCGACCCCGGCGTCTACATCCGCTCGATGGCCACCCGCGGCCACCTCGGCGGCCTCGCCTGGTCGGCCCCGCAGGCGATCCGCGTCCTGGACGCGGCGGGCTGCGACGTGATCCTGGTCGAGACGGTCGGGGTGGGCCAGTCGGAGGTCGAGATCGCCTCCCAGGCGGACACGTCGGTCGTCCTCCTGGCCCCCGGGATGGGCGACGGCATCCAGGCGGCCAAGGCCGGAATCCTGGAGATCGGCGACGTCTACGTCGTCAACAAGGCCGACCGCGACGGCGCCGACGCGACCGCCCGCGAGCTGAACCACATGCTGGGCCTCGGCGAGTCCCGTGGCCCCGGCGACTGGCGCCCCCCGATCGTCAAGACGGTCGCCTCCCGCTCCGAGGGCATCGACGAGGTCGTGGAGGCGCTGGAGAAGCACCGGGCGTGGATGGAGGAGCACGGCGTCCTCGCGGAGCGCCGAACGGCCCGCGCCGCCCGCGAGGTGGAGACGATCGCGGTGACGGCCCTGCGCGCCCGCATCGGTGACCTGCACGGGGACCGACGGATCGGGGTTCTCGCCGAGCGGGTCGTGGCGGGGGAGTTGGACCCGTACCGGGCGGCGGACGAACTGATCGCGGGCATCACGGAGGGATGATCGCGGGGGCCACGGACAGCCAACTCGATGGTCAACACCCGTGTCCCGTTGGTACGTTGACCGTGTGTTCCTCCTCTTGGCATAGGGCCCGCCCCGGCCCGCGCACGGCAGACGACAGTCGCATCGCCGTCGCGCGGCCCACAGGCGTCCCCTTCTCCTGCCTCCAGTTGAGGAACTTCTCGCATGTCCGCGTCTTCTTCCACGCCGGCTCCGGCGTGCCCTTCGTATGCCGCCGTACTCCAAGTCCCGTACGCCCGCCGCACGTTCGCGGCCGCGCTCGTAGGCCGTCTGTCGTACGGCATGGTCTCCCCGGCGGTCCTGCTCGCGGTCGTCCGCGCCACCGGCTCCTACGCCGCCGCCGGCACGATCATGGCCGTCTTCGGCACCGCGACCGTCCTCCTCCTGCCCCTGCGCGCCGCCCTGGTCGACCGCCACGGCCCGCGCCGCGCCCTCCTCCCCATGGCGATGCTCTACGGCGGTCTCCTGTGCGTCCTCGCGGCGGTGAGCTGGAGCCCCGGGACGCCGGAGGTGGTGCTCGGCGCGGTGGCCGCGCTGACGGGCATGTGCGCGCCCCCGCTGGGACCCACGATGCGCTCCGTGTGGGCCGAACTCGTCGGTGACCGTGGGTTGTTGCAGCGCGCGTACAGCCTCGACGGTGTCGCGGAGGAACTCCTGTACGTCGTCGGCCCGTTGGCCGTCGGCGGCGTGCTCAGTTTCGCTCCACCGGCTGCGGGGGTGCTGCTCAGCGCGGCCCTCATCGTGACCGGGACGATCGCGTTCGTCCTGTCACCGGCGCTGTCGGGTGTGCGTGTATCGGCAGGCGCGGGGCGGGGGTTGAGGCCGGCGCGGGTTCGTGGGCTGCTCGGTCCGGTGGTCGTGGCCGGGGGGATGGGGCTCGCGTTGAGTGCGGTCTATCTGCTGGTGATGGCGTTCGTGGAGCAGCGGGGGTACGGCGATGACGTGGTGCCGTGGGTGTTGGCGGCGTTGTCGGCGGGCAGTGCGGTGGGTGGGCTTCTGAACGGGGCGGTCAACTGGCGTGTGGCTGCGCGGGTTCGGTTGTCCGGGGCCGCGTTGGGGCTTGGGGTGGCGTTGGCTGCGGCCGGTTTTGCCTCGGGGGTGTGGTCGCTCACCGTGGCGGTTGGGTGTGCGGGTCTCTTTGTGGCGCCGGCGTTGACGACTGCGTATCTGCTCGCCGATGAGGTGGCTTCGCCGGAGGTGCGGACGCAGGTGGGGGCGTGGGTCAACATGGCGGTGAACGCGGGGAGTTCGGGTGGGTCGGTGGTGACGGGGCTGCTTGTGGGGCGGGTGCCGTTGGGGGTTTGTTTCGTGGTTGCCGGGGTGGTGGCTGGGGGTGCGGGGGTCGTGTCTTGGCTGCCGGCTCGTGGTGGCTGGTCGCGCAGTTCCCCGCGCCCCTAAAAGCAGGGCGTTGTCGTGCCCCGGCATTGCAGGTCCCGGGCGGTTGCCATGCAGCCGTCCGGGACCTCTCCAGCGCAGGTGGCCAATATTCAGCCGGCCCGTCCCTGCCTCTCCACCGCAGGTCGGCGCAATCCGGTCCGTCCGGTGCCTCTCCAACGCAGGGCGGCAATATTCAGCCCGTCCGGCGTTTGAGGACGAGGCCCCTTTAGGGCCGATGGGGGTCTGGGGGCGGAGCCCCCAGAACGGCCTCGGCGCGACGGACGGTCAGGGGCGTCCCCGTTGGCCCCTCAGGTGTTCCGCGATCGGCTTCAGCGTGCTGCTGAGGTCCGACAGGCCATCGGGGCTGACGAGGTCGATGAAGTGGCGGCGTACGGAGGCGACATGGTGGGGCGCGACCTTCTTCATCGTCTCCAGGCCGTGGTCCGTCAGCACCGCGTACAGGCCCCGGCGGTCCGACTCGCAGTTCTCCCGGCGGACCAGATCCGCGTTCTCCATGCGGGTGATCTGGTGCGATAGGCGGCTCTTGGACTGGAGCGTGGCGGCCGCGAGGTCGCTCATCCGCAGCCGTACGTCCTCCGCCTCGGAGAGGTTCACCAGGATCTCGTAGTCGTTCATCGTCAGGCCGAACGGCTGCAGGTCCTTCTCGAGTTGGTACGTCAGCAGCCTGTTGACCTCCAGATGGGTGCGCCAGGCGCACTGCTCCTCATCGGTCAGCCAGCGCGTGGCCGTCTCGGTCTCCATGAATGAAGTCTACCTAAAATGTTGAAAGGCGAACTAGTGAGGGTGGCGTGACGGCGCGCACACGTTCGACGTCACACTCCGCAGACTACCGCTCACAGCCCGAAGCGACGCTGGAGGTCCCCCAGCTGTCCGGGAAGGCGCGGTGCGCCCGCTTGCTGTGCGGGGCCTGTGGGGACCCCGCCCCCGCCCGGTACCCCCGGCTCGTGCGGCACAACCCCTGTGGCCTGCTCGGGCATCAGGTTCTCCGACGACTGGAGCAGCACCGTGCCCGCCCCGACGAACTCGAACTGGTGCTCCTCCCCGGAGGCCCCGCCGATGCCCGTCATCGCACGTAGACCGCCCATCAGGCCGGTCATGTACGCGTGGTCGTAGTGATGGCAGGGGGAGGGGCAGTCGGCCCAGCCGACGAGGGCCTGCGGATCCACCCGGATCGGGGGTTCCACGAACACCACCGGGCCGCTCGACGCGGCCACGATCTTGCCCGTTCCGATGAGTGTCAGAAACCCGGGAACAATCGACTGCTTGAGAGCGAGACTTGGCTGAAAAGCGAGCAGGTTGCCCGAGCGAATGGTCATGTTGGCGTCTTCGAGGTCGTACGCGTTGACGTCGAAGGCCCGGTCGGCGAGCAGCATCTTGCCCGAGCCGTCCGCCACGACCCAGTCGCTCGCGTGCAGAGGCGAATGGAACGACGTACGGACAAGTCGGTCGAGTCGCCCGTGCCCGATGCCGTTGAACTCCATCGAGCCGTAGTAGGCGATCATCTTCCCCTTCTGCAGGAACCACTGGCTCCCCTTGAGCTCCACGCAGAAGGTGTACTTGTTGACGTTGTCGTCGACCGGGAGGGTCATCGGGTCGTAGATCGTGGGGCCCGATCCCGCGTACTGGCTCACAGCTTCTCCTCGGACGCCTGGACGTACACCGCGCCGTTGCCGCTCAGCTCCAGCTGGAACGCCTCGCCGGAGCCCCGGCCCACCATGTCGCGCCAACCGAGCGCCGCGGACAGCTTGTTGCGTACGTCGCCGTGGTGGGCGACGTAGGCCTGCGGGTCGACGTGGACGGGTCTGCCGGGGGTGATCGGGACCTCGAAGACGCCGCCGTGGGCCATCACGGCGACCGCGCCCTGACCCTGGAGGGTGGTCGTGAACAGGCCCTGGCCGGTGACCTGGCCGCGGACCATGCCCATCACGCCGCCCTGCGAGCCCATGAACATCGTGCCCTGCTGGAGGGTGCCCTCGAAGGCGAGCAGGCGGTCAGCCTCCACGTAGAGGGTGTCTCCGGTGAGGTTGATGATCTGGATGTGGTGGCCGCCGTGACCGAACATCACGGTGCCGCTGCCCTCGACGGTCATCAGGGGGGTCGCCTCGTTCGCCACCCGGCGTCCGAGCATCGACATCACACCGCCCTGGCCGCCCTGGATGTTCGGGGTGAAGGAGACGTCGCCCTTGTAGGCGAGCATCGCGCCGCGCTGACTGAACAGCCGCTGGCCCGGCACGACCGTGGCCTGGATCATCTTCGAGTTGATCTCGGTGAACGCCATGTCACACGTCCCCCGCGATCGTGTTCCGCTCGCTGGGCTGGACGTAGACGAGCCCGTCGCCCTCGAAGCGGATCTGGAAGGCCTCGCCGCCGCCCTCCCCGAAGAACGTGCGGAAGGTCACACCGGACTGGAAGGACTGCTGGAGATTCCCCTGGTGCGCGATGTACGCGCCGGGGTCGACGGTCAGCGGGTACTGCCGGCTGACCCGCAGCACCACGGCCGGACCGTCCGACATGATCGCCGCCTGGCCGTGCCCCTCGACGGTCGTCGTGAACAGCCCGTTCCCCTGCGAGGCGCCGCGCAGCCCGGTGAACGTGGTCCCCGTCCGCAGCCCGGCGTCGGTCACGAGCAGATTGCTCGACTCCACGTACAGCTTGTCCCCCTGGAGATTCACGAGGTTGATCTCGGAGGCCCGGTCCGCGAACCAGCACGTCCCCTGCCCCCTCACCTCCATCACCGTCATCTGCTCACCGGTGAGCCGCCGGGTCACCATCCCCCGGATGCCCTCACCGCCGCCGGTCATCTTCTTGAAGGCCATCTGTCCGTCGTACGCGACCATCGAGCCGTTCTTCGCCTTCACGGCGTCCCCGGTCATGTCGACGGCGAGCACCTTGCTGCCCTGGAGTCGAAACATCGCCACGCAGCGAAGGTAACCGCAGGGGCGCGGTCGAGGACAGGGCCCGTGGGTGGAGAACGACCCTGACCTGCCCCCTAAGGGCGGCCTACGCCGTGTCTCGGGGTGGGGTCAGCCGGATGACCGCGGTCCCCGCGCGCAGGTCGACGGTCGACCAGGGCGGGTCCCCGTCCTCCTCGTCGTCCCGCATGACCAGCGCGCTCTGCCGTTCCTTCAGCTCGGTCTGCTTGCCCGGCGACAGGCTCGCGTGCAGCTGCTCGAAGCCGGTCGCGGATATCTGCCCCTGCCGCCCGGAGTTCCGCCAGGGGAGCATTCCGGCGCGGCCGGCCTTCAGGAGCAGCTGGTCGAGGAACGCGAGCGCGGTCAGCAGCACCACCAGCCCGGGCAAGGTCATGAAGAAGACGAACTGCACGAGCACTCCCGAGACGTCGGCTGCGGACCCCCAGTCTCGGCTCGCTCAGCCGTTTGCCACAATGGGTGAACGTTTGTGCTCGCGTTCACAAACCGTCGACGTACCTCCCACCGAAGGTGACCCGTGGACATCAAGACCGCCTCTGCCATCCGCCGCCTCCGCCTGATCTCCGTGCCGGAGGGCATCTCCTGGCTCGTGCTCGCGACCTGCACGGTCATCAAGTACACGGTTGACTCCGGCGTCGACGTCGCCCGCTGGCTCGGGCCGATTCACGGCGTTCTGTTCATCCTGTACGTGCTTTTCTGGCTGGACGCCTGGAACCGCACCAAGTGGGACCGGAAGACCGCTGCCTGGTACTTCGCGTACTCGATCATTCCTGGCGGTGGCTTCGTCGCCGAACGTCGCCTGCACCGCGCGAGCCAGGACGCGATCATCGCGGCGCGCGCCCGCCAGGAAGGGATCGTGAACGCATGATCGTCGCCTTCTCCGTGACGCCCCTCGGCGTCGGCGAGGACGTCGGGGAGTACGTAGCCGACGCCGTTCGCGTGGTCCGCGAGTCCGGCCTGCCCAACCGCACCGACGCGATGTTCACGTCCATCGAGGGCGAGTGGGACGAGGTGATGGACGTGGTCAAGCGCGCCGTCGCCGCCGTCGAGGCCCGCGCCCCGCGCGTCTCCCTCGTCCTCAAGGCAGACATCCGCCCCACCGTGACGGACGGTCTCACGTCCAAGGTGGAGACGATCGAACGGCATCTGGCGGAGTAGTGGGGGCGTTGCCCGGGGCGGGGAAGTCGGAGGAGCCAGGGCAGTCAGGGAAGCCAGGGCTCGAGGCCCCGCCCCACCGCCTCCAGCACCTCACCCGGCGTCAGCTCATCCGCTCGTTCCACCACAACGAGCCCCCACCCATGCCCCCGCACCGAGCCAAGCGTCACCGCGTGCTCGCGCCGTAGGTAGGTCACGGCCGACGCGAGGTCCGACACCGGCGGGGTCACCTCGTACGCGGTGAGTTTGCCGACGTACCGGTCGAGCCACTCCGGTCCCTCCCGTTCCCCGGCGCGGGACAGCGCGACCCCGGCGTCCCCGTCGAGGAGGACCACCACCGGGCGGACCGGGGCCGGCACACGCGTGAGGTCGGCCATGAACGTGGCGATCGTCTCCTCGCCGTGCCCCATCGCCAGCAACGTCGGTACGAACGGCACCAGCGCGTCCGCGACCACCACGTCGTCGCCGTGAGCCGGCACGGACGCGACGAACCGCTCCGTCGCCGCGACCAGCGTCTCCAGACCGACCGCTCCCGTCGCCCCGAACTCCTCGGCCACCGCCCCGAATTGAGGCCGGGTCAGAATCTCCTCCTCGCGGAAGTGGTCCACCCGCAGCCCCGCCCCGACGAGCGACCGGGACAGCCCGGCGCACAGCGTCGACTTGCCGATCCCGGGAGCCGCTCCCCACACCGACACCAGAACCGTCACCCCCAACTCCCCACCACAGCCCCGCAGTCGCTCACCCCACCCGCCCCACCGCCGCACTCAACCGCGACACCACCCCCAACTCCGGCACCCACCCCATCGCGGCGACAGCCTGCCCGCTCCCGAACTCCCGCTGCGCCGCCGTCACCGCGGGGTCGATCGCGCACTCGGCCTGTACCCGCACATAGTTCAGCGCGGTGGCGAAGAGCATCGAGAACGACTGCGGACCCTGTACGACGGCGCGTCCCCCGGCACTGTGATACGCCCGCGCCACCCGCACGCCCACCTCCACATCCCCCTCGTTGCCGCCCGACCACATGAACAGGGCGCGGGCCAACTCCCGTTCCGCGGAAGCGGATCCGGCGTTGTCCCAGTCCAGGAGGACGGGACCGTCCCGGCCGATCAGGACGTTCTGGGGCTGCAGGTCGAGGTGGGACGTCACCAGGTCGGCGGGGTCGGACGGGGTCACCCAGGGCGCCAACTCCCTTGCGGAGGTGGCGATGAAGCGGCCCAGCTCGTCCGCCCACGGGAGACCCGCGCGCCGCACCTTCCCGTGCAGCTCCTTCCACTCCGCCTCCTCCGGGCACCGTTCGTACCAGGAACCCGGCAGCTCCCTCTCGCCCTCGCCCGCCCGGTGCAGCAGCGCCATGGTCCGCCCGAACCAGTCCAGGACGTCCGGGTCGGACACGTCCGCGGGGGTGCCGTCGATCCAGTCGTACAGCTTGATGTCAGAGCCACCGGAGGGGCCGCCGGAAGAGCCGTCGGCGTCGAGGTGTGAGACGTACGCCCCCTCCCGGTTCCGCATCAGCCGCGGCGACGCGATCCCCAGCCCCTCCGACGCCTCCCGTAACGCGGCCTCCCGGCGGACCTGGTCCTCGTCGCAGCCGAAGAGGAGTTCCTTGACGGCCCAGGAGGAACCGTTGCCCGACAGCTTCCAGATCTGTCCCAGCGCGCCCCGCGTGACGGGCGCCAACGTCCACGGTCCGGCGCCGAGCGCGTAGGTCTCGGCGATGAGATCGACGGTGTCGTGCATACGGATGCCTCCCGGGGCGCTGCTGCGGATCATGACGGGCGCATTCTTCCCGAGCCGCTCCCCGGCCGGGGTTCCGCCGCCGGAGTCAACTCCCCACCCACCTGGACGCACCCAGTTCGACACGCCCCTATATGTCCACTTGTGTGTGGGTATCGGCCCGGTCGATCTTGGGAACCCAGCGGTTCCTCGGACCCGGGCGTCGATCACTCCTCAATCATTGGAGGGCGCTGTGCGGCCGGAGGGCTACGACTACGACACCTACAGCCGACTGGCCGGGCCGCTCACCGAGCCGTCCGGTGGGTCGTACCAGGTGCAGTACACCTCGCTCCTCTCGCGCGAGCCCCACCGAATACGCGCTGTCCTCCTGATGAGCCTCGCCCCGGTGCTCACCGCCGCCCTGCTCGTCTATCTCGTCTGGCCCTCCCACTGGGTCGAGCGCGAGGGCGGTCAGGAGTGGATGGTCGGGCTCGACGTCACGATGCTGATAGCCATCGGCCTCATCGAGCTGTTCATGGTCGTCAACGTCGCCTCCGTCGCCCACGCCACGCTGGTCGCCCGCGACCCGATCCCCGTCGTCCCCGCCCCCGGCACCCGCGTCGCCTTCCTCACGACGTACGTCCCGGGCAAGGAACCCCTCTCCATGGTCCGCGCCACCCTCGAAGGCGCGGTCAGGGTCACGCACACCGGGCCGGTCGACGTCTGGCTCCTCGACGAGGGTGACGACGAGCAAGCCAAGGCCCTGTGCGCCGAGTTGGGCGTACGGCACTTCACGCGGCACGGAGTTCCCGAGTGGAACCGCCCCAAGGGTGTCCACAAGGCCCGTACGAAGCACGGGAATTACAACGCCTGGATCGCCATGCACGGCGGCGACTACGAGTTCTTCGCCTCCGTCGACACCGACCACGTGCCGCTCCCCAACTTCCTTGAGCGGATGATGGGTTACTTCCGCGACCCGGACGTCGCCTTCGTCGTAGGACCGCAGGTGTACGGGAACTACCACAACCCCGTCACCAAGGCCGCCGAGTCGCAGCAGTTCCTCTTCCACGCGCTGATCCAGCGCGCCGGAAACCGCTACCGGGCCCCCATGTTCGTCGGCACCAACAACGTCGTACGGATGGCCGCCGTCAAGCAGATCGGCGGGCTGTACGACTCCATCACCGAGGACATGGCCACCGGCTTCGAGCTGCATCGGCACCGCAATCCCCTGACGCGTACGCACTGGCGGTCCGTCTACACGCCCGACGTGCTCGCGGTGGGGGAGGGGCCGGCCTCCTGGACCGACTTCTTCACGCAGCAGATGCGGTGGTCGCGCGGGACGTACGAGACGCTGATCAAGCAGTACTGGAAGGCGCCGTTCACGATGCCTCCGGGGCGGCTGTTCTCGTACACGATGATGCTCGTCTACTACCCGATGACGGCCGTCAACTGGCTGCTGGGCATCATGAGTTGCTTCCTGTTCCTGTGGTTCGGGGCGTCCGGTACGCAGGTCGCCGCGTCCGTGTGGCTGATGCTCTACAGCGACGCTGCCGCGCTTCAGATCGGGCTGTATCTGTGGAACCGGCGGCACAACGTCTCCCCGCACGAGCCGGAGGGGTCGGGCGGTCTGGCGGGCATGGCGATGTCCGCGCTCTCCGCGCCCATCTATCTGAAGTCCTTCGGTGAGGCGCTGATCCGTCGGCCGAGCCGGTTCGTCGTCACCCCCAAGGGCGGCGACGCCAGTCCGGACCGGGTGATGACCTTCCGGATCCACCTCTTCTGGGCGATCCTCCTGGCGACCTCGCTGGCCGCCTCGGTCGTCCTCGACCACACCCACGCGGCCATGCGCACCTGGGCCGTCCTCGCGATGGTCATCTCCCTTGCCCCGCTGGGGGTCTGGGTCGGCTCGCTGCTCAAGGAGCGCCGGGAGCGGCGGTCGTTGCTCGGCGGCACGCGCACCCTCGACACCGCCGAGCCCGCGCTCGCCACCACCGGGGCCGGTCCGTCCGTCTCCAGCACCACGACAGGGGGCAACTAGACCATGGCCTTCCAGCCGTCCCAGAAAACCAGGAAGACCGTCCTCGGTATCGGCGGCATCGCCGTCCTGGCCGGTCTCAACGCCCCGGCCGCCCTGGACTTCGCCGGTGAGCAGTACCACGAGTACAAGATCACGCGGCCCGACTACATGGCCAAGTACGGCTCCTGGGACCAGATCGACATCCCGAAGGAGTACCGCACCAACGCCATCCACGCCTCGCTGCTGCACACCGGCAAGGTGCTGATCGTGGCCGGGTCGGGGAACGAGCAGAAGAAGTTCAACGCGGGTTCGTTCGACACCGTGCTGTGGGATCCGAAGGCCAACACCTTCAAGAAGATCCCGACCCCGGTCGACTTCTTCTGCGGCGGACACAGCCAACTCCCCAGCGGCAACCTGCTGGTGGCCGGTGGTACAGCTCGCTACGAACTGCTCGACGGCGAGGTCAAGCGGGCCGGCGGCGGTATGCGCGTCAAGAACGAGAGCCCGAACAAGGCGATGTTCCTGAAGAAGGGCACCGTCTTCCGCTCCCCGGCCGGCGTCGACTACGTCAGCAAGTTCGACGTGACCGTCCCCAAGGCCAAGCGCGAGTTCAAGGTGACGTACAACGCCCGCGGTGTGATGCAGCCCTGGCAGACCAAGGTCACCGCGAGCGAGGTCCGCGTCTTCGTCGAGGCCGCCGAGGCGGGCCCGATGTCGGTCACCGAGAACCAGGCCCAGTACGACATCGTCGGCCTCAAGGGCAAGGACGCGAACAACACGTACGGCCTCTCCGAGAAGATCACCCTGGAGAAGCAGGACTACCAAGGCATCCGCGCCGCCTACGAGTTCGACCCGAGGGCCGAGCGGTACATCCCCGTCGACCCGATGGAGAAGGCCCGTTGGTACCCGACCCTCGTCGGCCTCGACGACGGCCGCGTCCTCGCCGTCTCCGGCCTCGACGACGTCGGCGTGATCGACCAGGGCGACAACGAGATCTACGACCCGAAGACCAAGAAGTGGACCCCGGGCCCCAAGCGGTACTTCCCGACCTACCCGGCCCTCTTCCTCACCAAGGGCGGCAAGCTCTTCTACCCGGCCTCGAACGCCGGCTACGGACCCGCCAACAAGGGCCGTGAGCCCGGCATTTGGGACCTGAAGACCAACAAGTTCACCAAGGTCGCGGGCCTCAACGACCCCGACGAGACCGAGACCTCGTCCTCCCTCCTCCTGCCGCCCGCGCAGGACCAGAAGGTGATGATCCTCGGCGGCGGAGGCGTCGGCGAGTCCAAGAAGTCGACCCCGCGCACCGCGGTCGTCGACCTCAAGCAGGACAGCCCGGTCTTCAAGGACGGCCCCAACCTCCCCCAGGGCACCCGGTACTTGAACAGCGTGATCATGCCGGACGACTCGGTCTTCACCACCAACGGCTCCTCGGACTACCGCGGCCGCAGCGCCAGCAACATCTTCAAGGCGCAGTTCTACGACCCGAAGGGCAACGCCTTCCGTGAGGCCGCCGCCCCGATGGTCGGCCGCAACTACCATTCCGAGGCACTGCTGTTGCCCGACGGCCGGGTCGTCACGTTCGGCTCCGACCCGCTCTTCGACGACCAGGCCAACACCAAACTGGGCCACTTCGAGCAGCGCATGGAGATCTTCACCCCGCCCGCGCTGCACAAGAACGGCACCAACAGGCCGGTCCTGCAGGACGGTCCGGAGACCCTGGACCGGCACCACCGCGCGACCTTCCGCACCGACCACCCCGAACGGGTCGTCAAGGCCCGTCTGATGCGGCCGAGTTCGGTCACGCACACGACGGACGTCGAGCAGCGCTCCATCGAACTCGGCCTCGTCAAGGACGGCAAGTCGGTGACGGTGGACGTCCCGAACGACCGGGCCCTGGTGCCGCCCGGCTGGTACATGCTCTTCGTGACGGACGCGCAGGGCACGCCGTCGGAGGCCAAGTGGATCCAGGTCCAGTGACCAACCGGGTTGCTACGCCTTGGAGTTGCGCGCCAGCTCCAAGGCGTACTCCGGCCACCACTGACCGGCGTCCGGGCCGCCCTCGCAGGTGCCGTCCGAGGCGCCGGGCCGCTTGATCCACAGATAGGCGTCCAGGGCCTGCTCGCCGGTGTCGGTCGTCGGCCGGGTGCCGAGGCCCCGGCCGGGCGGGTTGCACCAGGCGCCGTCCAGCGGGCCGTTGCCGTTGCGGCTGGTGTCGACGACGAAGTGCTTGCCGCCGAGGTCGCGCGACAGTTGGACGCCGTACTTCTTCGTCACCGCGTCCGTCTGGAAGTTGGACACGTTGAGCGAGAACCCGTCGGCCTCCTCGACCCCGGCCCGCTTCAACGGCTCCACGAGCTTCGAGGAGTCCTGGATCCAGGACGGGTTGCCCGCGTCGAGATACACCCGCGTCCCCGACTGCTGCTTCAGCCGGACGACCGCCTCGCTCAGCAACTGCTCCCGCTCGCCCTGGTATTCGCCGGGCGTGCAGCCGTCCACCATGTGCGCGACGGCGTCGGGTTCGAGCACGACGAGTGCCTTCGCGTCACCCAGCGCGTCGGCGAACTTCCCGATCCACGCCCGGTAGGCGTCGGCGTCCCCCGCTCCGCCGGCCGAGTGCTGACCGCAATCGCGGTGCGGGATGTCGTACGCCACGAAGAGCGCCGTCCGCCCCTCCTGGCGCGCGGCCGCGGTCGCCGCCGTGATCACCGGGCCGGGGTCGATCTCACCGGCCGGCCACAGCGCGGTCGGCTGGTCGGCGATCCGCTTGAGCAGGGCGGCGTCCTGCTTGCGCCCCTCCCGCTCCCACATCTGGATCTGCTCGGCCGCCGGGCTCGCCGGGTCGACCCAGAAGGTCGTGTCGCCCATCGGCCCCTTGGACCGGGCACCGGCGACGGAGGCCTCGTCGACGTCGGACGCGGACGAACAGCCCACCGCGAGCCCGAGGACCGTGAGTGCCGCGAACGTGCGGATCAGCCGGGACATGCTGCTCCCTTGCGCGAGGAGATATTCAGTGACAATCAGTCAGTAAGCCTGGCAATCCTGACACAGGGCGGTTGGTCCGCCCGGGCGCGACACCGGGTGCGTCGGCGCGGCCCCCGGGACCGATGGGCGAGACGGGGCTGACCACGATGTGACCGGCCGGTAAGGTCTGGTGCCGTGTCAAAGCCGCTCAGTCTTCCTTTCGACCCCATCGCCCGCGCCGACGAACACTGGAAACAGCGCTGGGGAAACGTGCCGTCCATGGCCGCCATCACCTCGATCATGCGGGCGCAGCAGATCCTGCTCGCCGAGGTCGACGCGGTCGTCAAGCCGTACGGACTGACCTTCGCGCGTTACGAGGCACTCGTTCTCCTCACCTTCTCCAAGGCGGGCGAGCTGCCGATGTCCAAGATCGGCGAGCGGCTCATGGTGCACCCCACGTCGGTGACGAACACCGTGGACCGGCTGGCGAAGTCCGGTCTCGTCGCCCGGCGCCCCAACCCCAACGACGGCCGCGGCACCCTCGCCTCCATCACCGACAAGGGCCGCGAGGTCTGCGACGCGGCCACCCGCGACCTGATGGAGATGGACTTCGGGCTGAGTGCCTACGACGCCGAGGAGTGCGGGGAGATCTTCGCGATGCTGCGGCCGCTGAGGGTCGCCGCGGCGGACTTCGACGAGGAGTGAGCCGGGCCGCCGACCCGGGGAAAGATCGCCCGGAACGGGTGGTTACGCTCGTCCTCATGAAAAAGAGCGTGTTCACCCGCTACCGCGTTTTGGCGTACACCACGGGTGTGCTGCTGGTCCTGCTCTGCCTGAGCATGATCGCCAAGTACCTCCTGAAGATCGACGGCGCCGGGAGCTTCACCGAGGTCGTCGCGATCGCGCACGGCTGGCTCTACGTCGTCTACCTCCTCTTCGCCTTCGACCTGGGCTCCAAGGCGAAGTGGCCGGTCGGCAAGCAGCTGTGGGTGCTCCTCGCGGGCACGATCCCGACGGCCGCGTTCTTCGTCGAGCGGAAGATCAGCCACGAGCTGGAGGGCCGCTTCGCCGAGCCGGCCCCGGTCGCCGCGAAGGTCTGAGCCGCACCGCTTCCACCGCCGTACGGGTCGCGTACGGCGGTCAGCCATCGACATTTACTAGGACGTCCTAGTAAATTCGAAGGTATGGACGCTGACGCCATCGCAGAGGGCCGCCGACGCTGGCAGGCCCGGTTCGACGCCGCACGCACGCGTGAGGCCGATTTCACCACGCTCTCGGGGGATGCCGTGGAGCCGGTGTACGGGCCTCGCCCCGGGGACACGTACGACGGCTTCGAGCGGATCGGATGGCCCGGCGAGTACCCCTACACGCGCGGGCTGCACGCCACGGGCTACCGGGGGCGCACCTGGACGATCCGGCAGTTCGCCGGGTTCGGGAACGCCGAGCAGACCAACGAGCGGTACAAGAAGATCCTGGCCAACGGCGGCGGAGGCCTCTCGGTGGCCTTCGACATGCCGACCCTGATGGGCCGCGACTCCGACGACCCGCGCTCGCTCGGCGAGGTCGGGCACTGCGGGGTCGCCATCGACTCCGCGGCCGACATGGAGGTCCTCTTCAAGGACATCCCGCTCGGCGATGTGACGACATCGATGACGATCAGCGGACCGGCCGTCCCGGTCTTCTGCATGTACCTGGTGGCGGCCGAGCGGCAGGGTGTGGACCCCTCCGTCCTCAACGGCACGCTCCAGACGGACATCTTCAAGGAGTACATCGCCCAGAAGGAGTGGCTCTTCCAGCCCGAGCCGCACCTGCGCCTCATCGGCGACCTCATGGAGTACTGCGCGACCGGCATCCGCAACTACAAGCCGCTGTCCGTCTCCGGCTACCACATCCGCGAGGCCGGCTCCACGGCCGCGCAGGAGCTGGCGTACACGCTGGCGGACGGCTTCGGGTACGTCGAACTCGGCCTGTCCCGAGGCATGGACGTGGACGTCTTCGCGCCCGGCCTGTCCTTCTTCTTCGACGCGCACGTCGACTTCTTCGAGGAGATCGCCAAGTTCCGCGCGGCGCGCAGGATTTGGGCCCGCTGGATGCGGGACGTCTACGGCGCGAAGTCCGAGAAGGCCCAGTGGCTGCGCTTCCACACCCAGACCGCCGGCGTCTCGCTGACCGCGCAGCAGCCGTACAACAACGTGGTCCGTACGGCAGTCGAGGCACTGGCGGCCGTCCTCGGCGGGACCAACTCGCTCCACACCAACGCCCTGGACGAGACCCTCGCGCTGCCGAGCGAGCAGGCGGCGGAGATCGCGCTGCGCACGCAGCAAGTGCTGATGGAGGAGACCGGGGTCGCCAACGTCGCGGATCCGCTGGGCGGTTCGTGGTACGTCGAGCAGCTCACCGACCGGATCGAGGCGGACGCCGAGAAGATCTTCGAGCAGATCAGGGAGCGCGGACTGCGGGCCCACCCGGACGGACAGCACCCGATCGGGCCGATCACCTCCGGCATCCTGCGCGGCATCGAGGACGGCTGGTTCACCGGCGAGATCGCCGAGGCCGCGTTCCAGTACCAGCGGTCCGTCGAGAAGGGCGACAAGCGGGTCGTCGGCGTCAACGTCCACCACGGCTCCGTCACCGGCGACCTGGAGATCCTGCGCGTCAGCCACGAGGTGGAGCGCGACCAGGTCCGGGAGTTGGGCACGCGCAAGGGCGCACGGGACGAGGCGGCCGTAGGAGCCGCTCTGGACGCGATGCTCGCGGCGGCGCGGGACGGGTCGAACATGATCGGGCCGATGCTGGACGCGGCGCGGGCGGAGGCGACGCTGGGGGAGATCTGCGGGGTGCTGCGGGACGAGTGGGGGGTCTACACGGAGCCTGCCGGGTTCTAGGGCCGCTTCTTCGTCTACGTGCCGCTGAGCGACGTCAGGCCCAGCAGCAGGACCTGGGTGAAGCTGTGGACCCAGCGTTCGTCGGCCGGTTCGGCGCTCACCAGGGTGCGGTGGACCACCGCGCCCGCCACCACGTCGAAGATGAGGTCGGCCGTGCGGGCGGCTTCCTCCGGGTCGGTTTCCGGGGGGAGTTCGCCGCGGGCCTGGGCGCGTGCCCTGCCCTCCAGGACCAGGCATTTCTGGCGGTCCACGATCGACTCGCGGATGCGGTCCCGCAGGGCGTCGTCGCGGATGGACTCCGCCACCACCGCCATCAGGCCGCTCTTGGCCTCCGGGCGGGCCAGGATCGCGGCGAACTGGAGGACCACGCCCTCGATGTCGGCGGCGAGGCTGCCGCGGTCGGGGAGTTCCAGCTCGTCGAAGAGCGCCGCCACCGCGTCGACGACCAGCTCGTTCTTGCCTGCCCAGCGGCGGTAGAGGGTCGTTTTCGCAACCCCCGCGCGCGTGGCCACGTCTCCCAACGTGAGCTTGGACCAGCCGAGTTCGACCAGCGCCTCCCGGGTCGCCGCCAGGATCGCGGTGTCCGCGGTGGTGCTGCGGGGGCGTCCCGCGGCGCGTGGGGCGGGAGTGCTGCTCTGCATCCCTTGACCATAACCGGCGGTTCCTGTGGTGCAGTGAGGGAGATCACCGGGTATCGGTATCCGGGAAGGGGCCCGTGCTATTACGCTACGGGTCGTAGCGAAACCACGGGCGCGGGGTGGGGACCCGGCGCCGAACAGCTCGCGGCAGACTCACAACAGACTTGCGGCAGACCGGCTTTCACAACGCTTTTCATTCACACGCGCGGACGGGGGAGGATAGACGCATGCAGCCACGGAACATGTCCATGAGCGGAGTCGTCGACCTCGCCGCGGTGAAGGCGGCCCAGGAGGCCAAGGTCAAGGCGGAGCAGGCGCGCGCCGAGACCGCCAGGCAGGGCGGCGGCGGTGCCGTCTCCCCGGCCGACCTGGTGATCGACGTAGATGAGGCGGGGTTCGAGAGCGAGGTCCTGCAGCGGTCCACCGAGGTCCCGGTCGTCATCGACTTCTGGGCCGAGTGGTGCGAGCCGTGCAAGCAGCTGAGCCCGCTCCTGGAGCGGCTCGCGCTTGATTACAACGGGCGCTTCGTCCTTGCCAGGATCGACGTCGACGCCAATCAGATGCTGATGCAGCAGTTCGGGGTGCAGGGCATTCCGGCCGTCTTCGCGGTGGTCGCCGGCCAGGCGCTCCCGCTCTTCCAGGGAGCCGCCGCCGAGCCGCAGATCCGGCAGACCCTCGACCAGTTGATCCAGGTCGCCGAGCAGCGCTTCGGCCTGACCGGTCTCGACGTCGACCCCGACGCCGCGCCGGGCGACCGTCCCGAGGCCGTCGCCGAGGTGCCGGCGGGACCGTACGACGCGCTGCTCGAAGCCGCCGTACAGGCCCTGGACGCGGGGGACTTCGGCGGGGCCGTACAGGCCTACAAGAACGTGCTGAGCGACGACCCGGGCAACTCCGAGGCCAAACTGGGGCTCGCCCAGGCCGAGTTGCTGCACCGTGTCTCGACGCTCGACCCGCAGCAGGTGCGCACCGAGGCCGCCGAGAAGCCGGGTGACGTGCCCGCGCAGATCGCCGCCGCCGACCTGGATCTGGTGGGCGGCCATGTCGAGGACGCCTTCAGCCGGCTGATCGACACCGTGCGGCGCACGGTGGGTGACGACCGGGACGCCGTACGGCTGCGGCTGTTGGAGCTGTTCGAGGTCGTCGGGGCCGATGACCCCAGGGTGACGGCGGCCCGGCGGGCGCTGGCGCGGGCGCTGTTCTGAGCGGGGCGCGGGGCCGGTTCTGACCAGTCGGTAAACCTCGTGACCTGTGTTGCCGGAGTGAAAGATTTGCCGACGGAGTGTCACTGCGGCCGCGCTTTACCAAATCTTGGTAATCGCGGCCGCTGTTACTTGGAGTAAGTCGAGGCTGTTGATCTGTCGGATTCCGTCCGAATGTCAACTGATTTGTCCTGGCCCACGATGACACCCAGCGTCGTCGACCGATACCGGCGGGTCGTTGTTCGGTTATCCGGCCGTTACTACCCAGTAACGAAGCCCCTTGTGCGGGCGGCGAGAATGCACCACGATCGGCGACGCTCGGTCCATTTCCGTACCCCGACAGCCGGTCGGGCGGACGGAGTTTCCTGGGTCCCCACCGAGTAGAGCCGGAACAATGGAGTCGGCTCTTGGGCAGGGGGGTCTTCGCCGTACGGCGGAGCCTGTCCAGCAAGGTTGTGCGTGATGTGCGTCAGGCGCGACCAGTGGTTGTCGCTCGGGGGTGATCGCCGGTGATCGGTGCGCGGTTCGCGCCTCCGAGGACGGGCGCTCCCCTTCCCGAGGACGTAGCACTTCTCCCATCCCTGCCCGGCTGAGCCGCCAACTGGGGGCAGTCAGGGCCAGGAGATGTACGTCCGAGAAGGAGGAAATATGGAGTCCCAGGTGCGTGGCGGGACGAGATGGAAGCGCTTCGCTGTGGTCATGGTGCCCAGCGTCGCCGCTACGGCGTGTATAGGTGTGGCCCTCGCGCAGGGTGCCCTTGCCGCGTCGTTCAGCGTTTCGGGTCAGTCTTTCAAGGTGACGGCGGACAAGCTCGTCGGCACGGGCTTCGCGCAGTACGGAGCCATCGACTCGGGGTACAACCTCGACGGCACGAAGACGGCGCACCCGGTCGCGGTGTCGTCGTTCAGCAGTGCCGAGATCACGAACATGTGCCAGTCCGTGGTCACCCCGAACATCCCGCTGCTCGGCTCGGTGAGTCTGACGCTGAAGGCGGGCGGTGACGGCACCCCGGTCGAGGCTGACAATCTCTACATCGACGTCGACAACCTCCAGGCCGACGCGACGTTCGAGAACATCCGGATCGGTGTGGCCGGCAAGGACCTCAAGGGTCCCGGCATCAGGAGCGGCGACGCCGCGAACCCGTTCGGATTCGGTCAGGACGCCGACAAGGCGACCCTGGTCGGAGTCAAGCAGACGGCGTGGGCGACCACCGCGGGGACCTTCAAGCTCAGTGGGCTGAAGATGTCGCTGTCGGCGGGCACCCACGAGTGCTACTAGGCACTTGACGGCGGGCGGGGGAGCCGGTGGCGCCCCCGCCCGTCCACCTTCCACCAGCGCCTTCACACAAGGTGCGACTCTCCACCACAGCAACGCCGTACCAGGGAGCTGTTTTCCATGAGCGCCGAGACTCCTGCCGCATCCGGTCAGTTCACCCACCGGAGGGTGCAGTTTCGTGCCTGGCGTGGCACGAGGCCGTTCTGGGCCGGTCTGTTCGTCATGCTCGGCGGACTCCCGATCGCCTACTTCCCGTACGCGCATCTCCAGATCGGGCATCTGACGCTGGCGATGGCCACCACCGCGGGCGCCGGGTCCCTGATCATCGGCGTACTGCTGGTAGTCCTGGGCTTCAGCCTCTGGTTTCAGAAGCACGTCCGCACGTTCGCGGGTGTCGCGGCGATCCTGCTGGCGCTGGTGTCCATCCCTGTGTCCAACCTCGGCGGCTTCCTGATCGGCTTCCTCCTCGCCATGGTCGGCGGGGCACTGGCCGTGTCGTGGGCGCCGGGCGCACCGCCGGAGCCGCAGGCGCTGCAGGACGTCGCACAGGGAGAGGGCGGCGCCCCCGCCGCGGCCACGCCGTACGAGGCCGCGCCGCACGACTCCGCGTCGTACTACGCCAAGCCCCAGGAGCCCGCGCCGTACGAGTCCGCCGAGGGTACGGGCGAGCCGAACGATCTGTCAGGAACGAGCCCGGTGAACAACGGGGCGAACGGGAGGCACAGTGCCGGCTGACGAGGTGACCCACGGGACTGATGTGGACGAGTCCCGTGTGAGAACCGGGCCGCGGCATGCGGCACCCAAGAAGCCGCTGTTCACCAGGTTCCACATGCCCGCCGGCAAGGCGATAGCCACGGTGGCGATGCCGACCGCCGTGATCATGGGGTTCGGGTTCACGTCCTCGCTCGCCCTCGCCGACAACGGATCGACGACCTCGCCGTCGTCGAAGAGCCTGACGGCCGACGAGTACAAGGACTGTGTCGCCGCCCTCGCCGGGACGACGGCGAGCCCTTCGGCGACGCCGTCCACCAGTGCCAGCGAGTCCGCGGACTCCTCCACGGACGAGGCGACTCCGTCGGCGTCCGCCACGAAGGACACCGACTCGGGCAAGGCATCTTCCGATTCGTCGGATTCAGGTTCCGACGACAAGGCCGCCACGCCCACGCCGTCCGCGTCCGCGAGCAAGTCGGCGGACACGAGCGGTTCGTCGAGCGGCACCGCCACCGCGACGCCCTCCGCGTCCGCGAGCAGCGGCAACCTGCTGGACACCATCGGCGACGCCATCACCGGGATCCTCACCGGCGGTTCGTCGAGCTCCGACTCCACGGCGAGCGCCACCCCGACGCCGACCGCGTCCGCCTCGGCGAGCGCCACGAAGGACGCGTCCTCGGACGGGTCCTCCAGCGGGTCCGACACCGTCAAGGACACGACGAAGAAGGTCACCGACACGGTGAACGACACCGTGAAGGACACGACCGACACGGCGTCCAAGGCGGCCGAGGACACGGCCACCGCGACCGCTTCGGCCACGGCCACCCCGAGCCCGTCCGCGAGCGCGAGCACCGACACCTCGGACTGCCCGGTCGCCACGGACGACACCAGCGGCGTCGACAACAAGGTGCTGCTGCCGGACGATCCCTGGTACCTGAACGCGAGTTCGCTGCTCCTCAAGGGCGCCGACTACCAGGGCGTCGTCGAGGTGAAGACGGCCGACGGCACGGTCAAGAAGGTCCTGAAGTACGTCATCTCCGGCGGCACCGACATCGGCGACCTGCACCAGACGGTCGACGACAAGCAGTCCGGCAAGACGTACCACGTGCAGGCGGCCTCGGGCTCGACCTCCACGATCCGCGACGGCGACACCGTGATGTACACGGAGTCCATCTCGGGCAACCTGTTCGGGCTGATCCCGATCACGTTCGACCCGGACAACCCGCCGCCGCTGAACATCCCGCTGATCTACTTCACCAACGTGAAGGTGGTCCAGGCCGGCCAGTTCGGCGGCACGCTGACCGTCCCCGGACTGCACAGCTACCAGACCGACTGAGCGTCCGCACAGGCCCGTTCGGGAGCCGCGCACAAACTGAGGGCGCCCCCCTTTTCCTGGGGGGCGCCCTCAGCGCCGTACAAGTGCCCTCAGCGGTGCGTCAGTCGCGCTCGCCGCCGCCGAGGTGGTGGACGCGGAGCATGTTCGTGGTGCCGGGGACGCCGGGGGGCGAGCCGGCGGTGATGATGAGGGTGTCGCCCGGGTTGAAGCGGTTGATCTTGGCGATCTCCGCGTCGACCATGTCGACCATCTCGTCGGTGCTGTTCACGAACGGCACCACGTGCGACTCGACGCCCCAGCTGAGGGTGAGCTGGTTGCGGGTGCTCTCGTCCATCGTGAAGGCGACGATCGGCTGCGAGGCGCGGTAGCGGGACAGCCGGCGGGCGGTGTCACCGGACTGCGTGAAGGCCACCAGGGCCCGGCCGCCGAGGAAGTCGGCGATCTCGCACGCGGCACGCGCGATCGAACCGCCCTGCGTCCGCGGCTTCTTGCCCGGCACGAGCGGCTGCAGGCCCTTGCTGAACAGCTCCTCCTCGGCCGCCTGGACGATCTTCGACATCGTCTGCACGGTCTCGATCGGGTAGGCGCCGACCGAGGACTCGGCGGACAGCATGACCGCGTCCGCGCCGTCCAGGATCGCGTTGGCCACGTCGGAGGCCTCGGCGCGCGTGGGGCGGGAGTTGGTGATCATCGACTCCATCATCTGGGTCGCCACGATCACCGGCTTGGCGTTACGACGGCACAGCTCCACCAGGCGCTTCTGCACCATCGGGACCTTCTCCAGCGGGTACTCCACGGCGAGGTCGCCACGGGCCACCATCACCGCGTCGAACGCCGCGACCACGGCCTCCATGTTGGCGACCGCCTGCGGCTTCTCCACCTTGGCGATGACGGGGACCCGGCGGCCCTCCTCGTCCATCACCTTGTGGACGTCGTACACGTCGCTCGCGTCGCGCACGAAGGACAGGGCGACCATGTCGCAGCCCATCCGCAGCGCGAAGCGCAGGTCGTCCACGTCCTTCTCGGACAGCGCGGGCACGTTCACGGCCGCGCCGGGCAGGTTGATGCCCTTGTGGTCGGAGATGACGCCGCCCTCGATGACGATCGTCTTCACACGCGGGCCCTCGACGCTGAGGACCTTCAGCTCGACGTTGCCGTCGTTGATGAGGACCTGGTCGCCGCGGGAGACGTCACCGGGCAGGCCCTTGTACGTCGTCCCGCAGATGGTCTTGTCGCCCTGGACGTCCTCGGTGGTGATGGTGAACTCGTCACCGCGCACCAGCTCGACGGGACCCTCCGCGAAGGTCTCCAGGCGGATCTTCGGGCCCTGCAGGTCGGCGAGGACGCCGATGGCACGGCCGGTCTCCTTGGCCGCGGCACGGACGCGGTCGTACCGCCCCTGGTGCTCGGCGTGGGTGCCATGGCTGAAATTGAAACGGGCCACGTTCATACCGGCCTCGATCAGCGAGACCAGTTGTTCGTGGGAGTCGACCGCGGGGCCGAGAGTACAGACGATTTTCGAACGGCGCATGGGACGATCCTATCGGTTTGTTTCGCTACGGAATATTCCGTCTGGCGGAAGATACAAATGGGCGGGCATGCGCTCAGGCGTTGTAATTTCCGACCAGTGCATAGGTCTGTGTCGCGATCTCCAATTCCTCGTCCGTCGGCACCACCGCGACCGCGACCCGCCCGGACGCGGGCGAGATCAGCCGCGGCTCGTCACTCCGTACGGCGTTCAGCGCGCCGTCCACCTCGAGCCCCAGCAGCTCCAGGCCCTCGACGGCGGCCTCCCGCACGGCGCTCGCGTTCTCCCCGACCCCCGCGGTGAAGGCGACCGCGTCCACCCGGCCGAGTACCGCGCAGTAGGCACCGATGTACTTCTTCAATCGGTGAATGTAGATGTCGAAGGCGAGTTCCGCCTGTTCGTCGCCCTCGTCGATCCGGCGCCGGATCTCCCGCATGTCGTTGTCCCCGCACAACCCGATCAGACCGCTCTTCTTGTTGAGAAGAGTGTCGATCTCATCGGTGGACATTTCGCCAACACGCATCAAATGGAAGATGACGGCCGGATCCAGGTCTCCCGACCGGGTCCCCATCACCAGCCCCTCCAGCGGCGTCAGCCCCATGGAGGTGTCCACGCAACGGCCCATTCTCACGGCCGAGGCGGACGCCCCGTTCCCGAGATGCAGCACGATGACGTTGACGTCCTCGGGCGCCTTCCCCAGCAGCTTGGCCGTCGCCCGTGACACATACGCGTGCGAGGTCCCGTGGAACCCGTACCGCCGGATCCGGTACGCGTCCGCGGTCGCCACGTCGATCGCGTACCGCGCGGCCGACTCCGGCATCGTCGTGTGGAACGCGGTGTCGAACACGGCCACCTGCGGCAGATCGGGCCGCAGCGCCATCGCGGTCCGGATCCCGACGAGGTTCGCCGGATTGTGCAATGGCGCGACGGGGATGAGCCGTTCGATCTCGGCGAGCACGGCGTCGTCGATGACGGTCGGTTCGGTGAAGACCAGCCCGCCGTGCACGACCCGATGCCCGATGGCCGCCAACTCCGGTGAATCCAGCCCGAGTCGGTCCTTGGTCAGCTCCTCGGCCACGGCCTTCAGGGCGGCCTCGTGATCAGGGATCGGCCCAGCGGACTCCCGTACGGCACCGGTCGTGAGGCAGCTGTGCTTGAACCGGGAGGTCTCCTCACCGATCCGCTCGACGAGTCCTACGGCGAGACGGGTGCCGGCCGCCATGTCGAGCAGCTGGTACTTCACCGACGAGGAGCCGGAGTTGAGGACGAGGACGCGGGTGGGGCTCACTGGGCGGTTGCCTTCTCGGTCGGGTGCTGCGCCTGGATCGCCGTGATGGCGACGGTGTTGACGATGTCGGAGACGAGGGCGCCCCGGGACAGGTCGTTGACCGGCTTGCGCAGCCCCTGCAGCACTGGCCCGACCGCGATCGCGCCGGCCGAACGCTGCACGGCCTTGTACGTGTTGTTGCCGGTGTTCAGGTCCGGGAAGATCAACACGCTTGCCTGACCGGCGACTTCGGACTCCGGCATCTTGGTGGCGGCGACACTCGGCTCGACGGCGGCGTCGTACTGGATGGGCCCCTCGATGCGCAGATCGGCGCGCCGCAGCCGGACCAGTTCGGTCGCCTCGCGCACCTTGTCGACGTCGGCGCCCGAACCGGACGTACCGGTGGAGTAGGAGAGCATCGCGATCCGCGCGGCGACGCCGAACTGCTCGGCGGTGGCGGCCGATTGGATGGCGATGTCGGCCAACTGCTCGGCGTTCGGGTCGGGGTTGACCGCGCAGTCGCCGTACACCAGGACCTTGTCGGCGAGGCACATGAAGAAGACGGACGAGACGATGTCGGCGTCCGGCTTGGTCTTGATGATCTCGAAGGCGGGCCGGATGGTGGCGGCGGTGGAGTGCACGGCGCCGGAGACCATGCCGTCGGCGAGGCCCTCCTGGACCATCAGGGTGCCGAAGTAGTTCACGTCGGCGACGACGTCGTAGGCCAGCTCCACGGTCACGCCCTTGTGGGCGCGGAGGGCGGCGTACTTCTCGGCGAAGCGGTCGCGGAGTTCGGAGGTGTGCGGGTCGATCAACTGGGCCGCGGTGAGGTCGATGCCGAGGTCGGCGGCCTTCTTGCGGATCTGGTCCTCGGGACCGAGGAGGGTCAACTCGCAGACACCGCGGCGCAACAGCACCTCGGCGGCGTGCAGGACGCGGGCCTCGGTGCCCTCCGGAAGGACGATCCGGCGCTTGTCGGAGCGGGCCCGCTCCAGGAGCGTGTGCTCGAACATCATCGGGGTGAGCCGGTCGCTGCTCGGCGCCGAGACGCGCTTGAGGAGGTCGCCGGTGTCGACGTACCGCTCGAAGAGGCCGAGTGCGGTCTCCGCCTTGCGCGGGGTCGCCGCGTTCAACTTCCCCTCCAGGGAGAAGAGTTCGGCGGCGGTGGGGAAGGAGGTACCGGCGACGGAGACCACCGGGGTGCCGGGCGCGAGGCGGGCGGCGAGGGTGAGGATCCCCTGACTCGGTACCTCGTTCAGGGTGAGCAGGACGCCCGCTATCGGCGGGGTGCCGGCGCTGTGCGCGGCGAGGGCGCCGATGACGAGGTCGGCGCGGTCGCCGGGGGTGACGACGAGGCAGCCCGGGGTCAGGGCGTTGAGGAAGTTCGGCAGCATCGCGCCGCCGAAGACGAAGTCCAGCGCGTCGCGGGCGAGCCCGGAGTCGTCCCCGAGAACCACCTTGCCGCCGAGAGCGTGGGTGATCTGGGCGACGGTCGGCGCGGAGAGGGCGGGCTCGTCCGGTACGACGTAGCAGGGCACCGGCAGCCGGGTGTCCAGCCGGTCGGCGATCGCGTCGCGGTCCTCGCGGGCGACCCGGTTGGTGACCATGGCGAGGACGTCGCAGCCGAGGCCGTCGTAGGCGCGATAGGCGTTGCGCGTCTCGGCGAGGACGGACTCGGGGGTCTGCTTGCGGCCGCCGACGACGGGGATGACGGAGGCGCCGAACTCGTTCGCGAGGCGGGCGTTGAGGGACAGCTCGTCCGGGAACTGGGTGTCCGCGAAGTCGGTCCCGAGCACGAGGACGACGTCGTAGTCACGCGCGACGAGATGGAACCGGTCGACGAGCGTCGACACCAGCTCGTCCGTCCCCTGCTCGGCCTGGAGGGCGGAGGCATCGTGGTAGTCCATGCCGTAGACGGTCGCGGGGTCCTGGGAGAGCCGGTAGCGCGCACGCAGCAGTTCGAACAGGCGGTCGGGGCCGTCGTGGACGAGGGGCCGGAACACCCCCACCCGGTCGACCTGCCGGGTCAGGAGTTCCATGACCCCCAGCTCGACGACCTGACGGCCGTCGCCGCGGTCGATCCCGGTCACGTACACGCTGCGGGTCACAGGGTTGTTCTCCCTCTCCGTGGTGGTGTTCTCCGTGGTCATAAAAAGGGCCCACCTGGGTGAGCGGAACCCTCTTGACAGTACCTCCGGGGATGGTTAAGGCGCCCGCCGGTCCGACGGGAGCGGCACCGCCCTGAGGGACGTGAAACAATCGGGTCCGGCTCACCGGTGTCAACAGCGAGCAGGAGACACAGCACGATGCGTATCGGAGTTCTCACCGCAGGCGGCGACTGCCCCGGCCTGAACGCCGTGATCCGGTCGGTCGTGCACCGAGCGGTCGACAATTACGGCGACGAGGTCATCGGCTTCGAGGACGGCTACGCCGGACTGCTCGACGGCCGCTACCGCACCCTCGACCTCGACGCGGTCAGCGGCATCCTCGCCCGCGGCGGCACGATCCTCGGCTCCTCCCGGCTGGAGCGGGACCGCCTCCGCGAGGCCTGCGAGAACGCGCTGGACATCGCGCGCGACTTCGGGATCGACGCGCTGATCCCGATCGGCGGCGAGGGCACGCTGACGGCGGCGCGCATGCTGAGCGACGCGGGCCTGCCGGTCGTAGGAGTCCCCAAGACGATCGACAACGACATCTCGTCGACGGACCGCACGTTCGGCTTCGACACGGCGGTCGGGGTCGCGACGGAGGCGATGGACCGCCTGAAGACGACGGCGGAGTCCCACCAGCGGGTGATGGTCGTCGAGGTCATGGGCCGGCACGCGGGCTGGATCGCGCTGGAGTCCGGGATGGCGGCGGGCGCGCACGGCATCTGCCTGCCCGAGCGCCCCTTCGACCCCGCCGACCTGGTCAAGATGGTCGAGGAGCGCTTCGCCCGCGGCAAGAAGTTCGCCGTCGTGTGCGTGGCCGAGGGCGCGCACCCCGCCGAGGGTTCCATGGACTACAACAAGGGCGAGATCGACCAGTTCGGCCACGAGCGCTTCCAGGGCATCGGCACGGCGCTGGCCTACGAACTGGAACGCCGCCTCGGCAAGGAGGCCAAGCCGGTCATCCTCGGCCACATCCAGCGCGGCGGCGTACCGACCGCGTACGACCGGGTGCTGGCGACCCGCTTCGGCTGGCACGCGGTGGAGGCCGCGCACCAGGGGGAGTTCGGGCGGATGACGGCGCTGCGGGGGACGGATGTGGTGATGGTGCCGTTGGCGGAGGCGGTCACCGAGTTGAAGACGGTGCCGAAGGATCGGATGGACGAGGCGGAGTCGGTTTTCTAGCCGGTTCGTTTCTGGCCGGGGGTTCGGGGCGGGTCAGTTTCCGGCGGGTGCTGCTCGGCGGCCGCGTGCTCAGTACGTACTCCTCTCGACCATCGACCAGAACCGGCTGATGATCTGGTCGAGGAAGTCACGGCCGGCCTCGCCCGCCTCGACGGCGGAGTTGCCGCCGCCCCAGGTCAGGGTGGCGACCATCTGCGCCTGGTAGTCCTCGTGCAGCTCCTGGAGGGAGTCCTCCAGGAGGCGCCGGTCCAGGGGCACGATCTTGCCGATCGGGCGTACGTACGCCTGCCACCGCGTGGTCATCGCGCTGCGCAGCAACTCGGCGAGCCTGCTGTCGCGCCCGGTGACGCTGATGAAGTCGGGCAGCGAGAGGTCGAGGAGATCGGCGAGCGCGGAGGACTGGCGCTCGGTGCCGCGCCACTGGTCGTGCTCCTCCATCCGCAGATACGCGAGGAGTTCGAGCCCGACGGCCCGCGCGACGTCCTCCGGCGCGAGCCCGCGCGCGAGGCGATGCTCACGCAGCGTGCGTGGCTTGCCGATGAGTTCGGCCGGCGAACACCACAACACGCCGGAGAGCGCGGTGAGTTCGGGCCCGGAGGGCGCGGTGAGCCCCCGCTCCCAGGCGATGACCAGGTCAGGCGTGACATACGGCAGCCCGTACGAGGCACGCATGCCGTAAGCGACGTGTTCCGGGCCCATGTTGAGCGCGGTACGGAGCCGGTGGGCGGCGGGCGCGTTGAAGGGCGGAGTGGGCGGTGTCGGCGGCGTGGACTGGCTGGGTTGAGCTGGGGGTCGGCGCACGGGCCACAAGCTAGGGGTGCCTGGGTGCGGTGACTACGGTCTGTTCGGCCAGGATTACGGATTGTAGGAACGTACGGATTCGGTCGGACCGCGGAGATCCATCACGGGTGGGGTGGGGGTGATCGGTGACGGTGAGTGGTGGCCTGGGGGTGACTGGGGGTGCTTGGTGGCGACTGCCGGGTGGGTGAATATGCCGCTCTACCTTGCCATTCGGTTGGCGTGGCGGGGGCTGGGGGCCGGCGGGGGGTGCTCGGTCGGCGTCGGGTCGGCGTCGGGTGTGTGGGCGGGGTTCGAAGGGGAGTGCGTTTGTGGTGGGGGTGGTGATCGGGTGTGGGGGGAAGTGGGGGGTGGCGCAAAGTCGTCGGTCGGCTGCGGCGGGGTACGGCGGTTGGCGGTTCGGGGGCGCACGGCGTCTTTCGCGACGTCGAGTGTCGGGCCTCGGGGGGACTCCTTCGGGCTGACTTGGTCCCGGGGGTGAACTGACGTTGCTGTGAGGGGAGTTGGCGCAGGGAATGGTGGCTGCGGGGCGTGGGCCGACTGGCTCGACGTCCCTCGCCTGGCCCTCTCCGCTACGTCGGCCCCCGCGCAGGGCGTCGACCTCTCGCCGATCATGGTCACGACGGTGAGCGAGCGGTGGGGTGGCGCCGGGTTCGCGTGCGGTGAGGTTCTGGAGTACCTCGCCTCGTGCGGTGACACGTAGGACGCGGTCTACTCGATGAGCGCGGTCTACTCGATCTTCGGGGCGGCATGGTTCACCGACCCCGGCCGGGTTCTCGTCTGCTGTGGCGGCCGTTGTCGATGCGCCTGAGCCTGGCCGTATGGGGACTTGGCGTTCAGCTCGTGTCCGATGCTGTGGCCGCACCATGCGTACGGGAGGCGCTGGGCTCGGAGCCAGGCGCACAACCTGCGGTAGGGAGGCGCCCGTTGCGTGGGTTGCCGGCCACGGGCGCCTGCTCGGCTACGCCTTGGGCACGGTCCAGGTGACGGGGTCGCGGCCGCCAGGGCCGTAGATGATCCGGTCGGGGCGGGTGCCCTTCGCCATGCCGAACGTGATCTTGCCGCGCAGGCAGGTGCCGGGCTGTACCGCGGTGCCCTCGACGGGGTACTCCGGCTTGGGGATGCCGGCGCCGCTGACGCCGGGTGCCTGGATCCGGGTGTCGTCGGGGTAGCCGAGGGCCCACGGGCTCTGGGCGACGATGACGTTGGTGCTGGTGGCGTCGGCGCAGACCTTGACTTCGAGGATGGCCCAGGTCGGGTCGGGGAAGTCGGCGAGCGCGTCGGGGAGGTCGACCTTGGCGGGCTGGGTGTAGCTGATGACGCTGGTGGTGGCGCTGATGTGGCTGCCGTCGAGGTCGGTGTCCGACCAGTGGCGGCCGGCGCCGATGGAGAGAGCCTTGGGCTTGGCGACCGCCGTCGCGGTGGTCCCGCTGGTGGGGTTGGCGGCGGTCGTGGGCGCCTTGCTGTCGTCGCTGCTGGTGTTGCTGCTGCAGGCGGTGGCGGCCGCGATGAGCAGGGCCGCGCAGGCGGCTGTGCGGGTGTTCATGGTCTCCCCGGGGCGTGCTGATGCTGAGGGTGCATCATGGCGCCCCGGGTGGGGCGATGCGGGGGCGTGTGGCCGTCTTGTGATGTTGAGGTCCGCCGCCCGGCGCTGCACATCTCGCGGGGTCACCTTTACCCCGGCGTCGAGCGGCGAACGCTGACACGACGAAGCCCCGGCCGGTGAGCAGTCGGAAGGACTGGGCTGTGCCGGCTTCTGTGTCACTAGCGCATCAGACGGTCTGTGACATGACGAAGGCCCCGCTGGTGTGCGGGGCCTTGGGCGTCTGTGGTGCCGACTGAGGGCGCAGTTGTTCACCGAGATCGCTCCACGTTGTCTGACTTGCGGTCAGGACGGCGACCGTGGGCGATGTGTCGGAGTCGTCTTCACGGTACTGCCAAGTGGGCTGGCCGGAGCTGGGGTTGGGTGGGGGGTTGGCGGGGGCCCGTGGGCGTACCGTGTTGGCACGCGATTCGGGGGCAGCGGCACGGGGACGGCAGGATGGGCGAGCAGTACGGCGGGGATCACCAGGATTTCCGGGGTGGGAAGTTCAGAGGGCCGTTCACCGCGAAGAAGGTGGAGTACCACCGGCATGGGCCGGCGCCCACCGCGTTGGATGCCCTGCCTCCGAAGGCGGCTGGGTTCACCGGTCGCCGTGACCAACTCGGGGAACTGCTCAGCGCGTTCGACCCGGATGGGGGTGAAGCGCCGGGTGCCGTGTTGGTCGCTGCGGTGTCCGGGCTCGGCGGTATCGGCAAGACCGCGCTCGCGGTGGAGGCGGTGCATGCGGCCTGTGGCAACGGGTGGTTCCCGGGTGGGGTGCTCTTCGTCAACTTGCATGGGTACGACGATGATCGCCTTACGGCGGAACAGGCGCTGGAGACTCTGCTGAGGGCGCTGGGGACGCCTCCGGAGCACATTCCCAACGGGGTTGATGCGCGGGCTGCGTTGTATCGATCGGTGCTTGCGGAGCGGGAGCGGGAGTTGGGGGCGGTGCTCGTCCTGGCCGACAACGCGTCCTCGGCGGAGCAGGTGCGTCCGTTGCATCCGGGGGGTGTGCGGCACCGGCTGCTTGCCACCTCACGGAGCAAGTTGCCTCAACTGGGGGCGCGGCTGCTGGCGTTGGGGGAGCTGAGTCCGGAAGAGGCGTACGACCTTCTGGACCGGGCGTTGCGGATCGCCGCGCGGGATGATGCGAGGGTGGCGAATGAGAGGGAGGCGGCTGCTGAACTCGCCTTGCTGTGTGGGTACTTGCCCCTGGCGCTTCAGATCGCCGCTGCCTTGCTCGTTCTCGACCGGGACAAGCCAGTGGCCGAACTCGTGGCGGAACTGGCCGAGTCGGGTGACCGGCTCCAGCACCTTGATGACGGTGAGCGCAGTGTGCGGGCCGCCTTTGACCTGTCGTACCGGCGTCTGCCGGCTGAGCAGGCCCGGTTGCTGCGGCTGTTGGCTCTGGCTCCGGGGCCGGAGGTGACGGCCGAGGTCGTCGCTGTGCTGGACGGGGCGGACACGCCGCCAGTGCGTGTGCTCGATGCGTTGTGCCGTGCTCATCTTGTTGAGCGGGGGAGTGGGCGTGGGCGGTGGCGGTGGCGGTTGCATGACTTGGTGCGGGTGTTCGGGGTGGGTGTGGTTGAGGGGGATGCGGGGTTGTGGGAGGAGGGGGAGGCGGCGCGGGAGCGGGTGCTGAAGTTCTACTGCCGGTGGGCGAGGGCGGCGGATGGCCGGTTGCGGTGGCTGTCGGGGAGGCCGGAGCCGGAGCGGTTTATGGATCGGGCGTCGGCGTTGGCGTGGCTGGACGCGGAGCGTGCGGGTCTGGTGGCAGTGATGCAGTGGGCGCTGGAGGAGCGGTACGCGGACACAGCGGTAGGGCTGTCGCAGTATCTGGCGGAGTATCTGTACTGGCGGCGTTCTTTCGACGACCTGATCACGGTCTGCGTTGTCGCGCGGGAGGCCGCGCACCGCGCCGGTAGCCGGGCGGGGGAGGCCAGGGCGTGGAACAACCTCGGCATGGCCCTGCGGGAGACAGGCCGGGCGGAGGAGGCCATCGATGCCCACGCGCGCGCTCGCGACCTGCACCAGGCCGTCGGGGACCGCCCCCGCGAGGCCAGCGCGTGGGACAACGTCGGCATCGCCCTGCGGCAGGCGGGCCGGGCGGAGGAGGCCATCGATGCTCACACGCGCGCTCGCGACCTGTTCCAGGTTGTCGGGGACCGGCTCCGCGGGGCCAGCACGTGGGACAACCTCGGTAGCGCCCTGCGGCAGGCGGGCCGGGCGGAGGAGGCCATCGATGCTCACACGCGCGCTCGCGACCTGTTCCAGGTCGTAGGGGACCCGCTCCGCGGGGCCATTGCGTGGAACAACCTCGGCAACGCCCTGTGGGAGGTGGGCCGTGTGGAAGAAGTAGTTGAGGCGTACGAGAAGGCCCTGGAGGGCTTCCGGGAGTTCGAGGACTGGTACGGGACGGGCCAGACTCTCTTCAACCTGGCCCTCGCCCACCATCACGCTGCTCGCCCCGCTGAGGCCCGCGCCCACTACCTCCAGTCTGCCGACGCCTACACCCGCGCCAACGCCCCCACCGAAGCAGCAGAAGCCCGCACCTGGGCGAACGCCATTACCCCTTAACCGCCCCACCCAAAGCAAACCCCCCACCCAACCGCCTCGCCACCAGCACATACAACAAAATCACCGGCGTCGAATAAACAACGGAAAACGCGGCCAGCTGCCCATAAGCCACCATCCCCCGGTTCCCGAAGAACTCATTGATGCTCACGCTCGCCGGCATCTGATCCGGCGTAAGCAGCAGCATGAACGGAACGAAGAAGTTCCCCCACATCATCACGAACGAGAAGACGGTCACCACCGCGACCCCCGGCCCCATCAGCGGAAGAACAATCCGCACCAGCGACTGAAGTGACGACGCGCCGTCGGTCCACGCAGCCTCCTCCAACTCCTTCGGTACGCCGTCCATGAAGTTCTTCATCAGCCAGATGGCGAACGGGAGTTGGGACGCGGCGAAGAAGAAGATCGTGCCCTGCATGGTGTCGATGAGGTTCACCTGCACGAACAACGCGTACACCGGCACCATGATCGCGGTGATCGGAAGGCTCGTCGCGAAGAGGATCGTCAGGAGGAACGGGCGGTTCAGGCGCGACCGGAACCGGGACAGCGGATACGCCGCCAGCGCCGCGCACACCACCGTCAGCAGCGTCCCGAACCCGCACAGGATCAGGCTGTTGAGCAGGGGCGTGAAGGTGATGTCCGAGTTCAGGATCGCGTGGAAGTTGTCCAGGGTCAGGCCGTCGGGGGCCTTCACCTTGAGGTCCGCGTGGGCGTCGAGGGACGACAGGACCACCCAGAGCAGCGGCAGCGCGAACGTCGCCGCGACCACCAGCAGCCCCGCGTCCGCCGCCAGGCGTCGGCTCGTGCGGCGGGAGGAGAGGGTGAGTGCCATGGGTCAGACCTCCGTTCGCAGCAGGCGCATGTAGATCACCGAGAAGAGCGAGCCGACCAGGAGCAGGAGCAGCGCGACCGCCGTGGCGTAGCCGATCATGCTGTTCTGGAAGGCCTGTTCGTACATGTAGAGGGGGAGGGTCTGGCTCTTGTTTCCCGGGCCGCCTCGCGTCATCACCCAGATCAGGCCGAAGACGGACAGGGTCTGCAGCGTGTTCAGCATCAGGTTCGTGCCGATCGAACGGCGGATCATCGGCAGCGTGATGTGCCACATCCGCCGCCAGCCGCTCGCGCCGTCGACCTCCGCCGCCTCCGTTATCTCCTTGGGGATCTCGTTCAGGGCGGCTGAGTACACCAGCATCGAGAAGGCCGTTCCCCGCCACACGTTCGCGAACGACACCGCCAGGATCGGAAGCGTGAACAGCCAGTTCTGGGACGGGAGATGGAGCCAGTCCAGGATGGCGTTCAGGGTGCCCTCGCGGCGGAAGAAGGCGTAGAGGAGGAAGCCCGCTACGACCTCCGGGAGTACCCATGCCGTGATCACGATCGCGCCCGTGAGCGTGCGCACCGGTTTCGACGCGCGCTGCATCAGCGCCGCTAGGCCCAGGCCGATCGTGTTCTGGCCGATCAGGGACGACAGGACCGTGAACACCAGTGTCAGCCATACGGCGTTGAGGAATTCCGAGTCCTTGAAGGCCGTGCGGAAATTCGCGAAGCCTACGAAGGAGGGGTGGGCCTGACCGGTGAGTTGGAGGTTGGTGAAGGCGATGTAGGCGCAGTAGCCGATCGGGACGGCCAGGAAGAGGAGCAGGAGGACCACGGCGGGGGAGAGGGGGAGGAGGCGCGTGAGGGTTTGGGTGAACGGGCGTTTGGAGGTGGGGAGTTGGGGTTCCGGGGCCGCCGGGCCCGGGGGGACTTCCCTCACGCCCGGGCCCGTGTGCTGCGGTGCTGTCGTCATCGGCGGTCGCCGCCGTTCATTTCTCGGTGACCTGGTTGTCCGTGGCCGACTTGAGCTCGTCGTCGTACGAACTCGCCGCCTTGTCCACCGACATGTCACCCGTCGTCACGCCCTCCATCGCCTCCTGGATGGCGGTGGAGACCTTCGGGTACGCCGGGTAGGCGGGACGGTAGTGCGTGCTCGCGACCAGGTCCGTGAAGAACTTGATGCCGGGCTGGGCGGTCGCGTAGGCGGGGTCGGCGGCGACGTCCTTCCGCACGGAGATACCGGAGTTGGCGATGTACCACTTCTCCGCGTTCGCCTTCGTCTGCATCGTCTTGATGAAGTCGAAGGCGAGGTCCGGGTTGCCGGCCTTGGAGGGGATCGCCCAGGTCCAGCCGCCGGACATGCTCACCTTGCCGGGCGCCTGGCCGTTCTGCGTCGGCATGTACGCGAGACCCAACTCCTTTGACCAGTCCGGCCATTCGTGCCCGCTGCCCTTCAACCAGGCCTGGGGCAGCCACGATCCGTCCAGCGCGATGCCGAGTTTGCCCTTGGGGAGCAGTTCACCGGCCACGTAGGTCTGGATGTTGGGGTCGAGGGCGTCGGACACGTCCGGGCCGAGCTTCTCCTTGTACACCGTGTGCACGAAGGAGAGCGCGTCCTTGAAACCCTGGCCGCCGGCGATCCACTTCTTCGACGACTTGTCGTAAAGGGGGTCCGTGGAGCCGTCGTTGGTGCCGTAGAGCAGCATCTCGAAGCCCTGCATGGTCGCGGCCTCGCCGGCAGGTTTCCCCGTGTAGACGTTGAGCGGGGTGACGTTAGGGACCTTCTGCTTGATCGTGCGGGCCGCGGCGAGGACGTCGTCCCACGTCTTCGGCTGCCAATTCGCGGGCAGACCCGCCTTCTTGAAGATCCCCTTGTCGAACCAGAGGCCTCGGGTGTCCGTCCCGTCCGGCACGCCGTACGTCTTGCCGTCCTCGGCCTTGGCGGCGGACTTCGCCGTGTCGATGAACTGGTTCCAGTCCGGCCACTTGTTGAGGTACGAGTCGAGGGGCTTGAGGTAGCCGGAGGTGATGTCGCTGTTGATGAGGAACGTGTCCTCGTAGACCAGGTCCGGGGCGGTCTTCGGCGAGCGGAGCATCTGCTGGAGCTTGGTGTAGTACTCCGAGTCCGGGGCCTTGATCGGGACGAGCTCGACCTTCTTGCCGGGGTACTGCTTCTCGAACTGCTTCTTCATGTCGGCGAGGTAGGTGTCCATCACCTTGATGGAGTTGTCCGTCGACTGTTTGAAGGAGATCTTGACTGTGTCGGGGCTGCTGCCGGAGCCGCTGCTGCAGGCGGTGAGGGCGGTCGCGGCGAGGGCGAGAGCAACTAGCGGCGTGAGTACGGCAGTTCGGTGGGGGCGGGCGGCGGTGGGGCGCACGGGCATGACCTCCTACGGGCTCACTACGTTGTGGCCTGGGCGGATGGCTGCCCGGTGAAGGTAAGTGGAGTGGTCTAGTCAGGTCAATGCGTCTGCGTCGGATTGGGCTTCGGCGGCTTCGGCGGGGGCGTTGGCTCGGGTGTAGGCGTCGGCGGCCTGGAGGTAGTGGGTGCGGGCTTCGGCGGGGCGGGCGGCTTGCTGGTGGGCGCGGGCCAGGTTGGAGAGGGTCTGGCCTGCCCGGTACCAGTCGTCGAACTCCCGGTAGCCCTCCAGGGCCTTCTCGTACGCCTCAATTGCCTTTTCCACACGGCCCGTGGCACGCAGCAGGGTAGCGCCGAGGTTGTTCCACGCCATGGCTTCGCCGTAGCGGTCTCCGACAGCCTGGTACAGATCGCGGGCGCGGGTGTGGGCGTCGATGGCTTCCCCCGCCCGGCCCGCCTGCCGCAGGGCGATGCCGAGATTGCCCCACGCGATGGCCTCACGGAGGCGGTCCCCGATGGCCTGGAACAGGTCGCGGGCGCGGGTGTGGGCGTCGACGGCCTCCTCCGCTTGGCCTGCCTCCTGCAGGGCGTTGCCGAGGTTGTCCCACGTGCTGGCCTCGCGGTGGCGGTCCCCGATGGCCTGGAACAGGTCGCGGGCGCGGGTGTGGGCGTCGATGGCCTCCTCCGCTTGGCCCGTCTCCCTCAGCGCGTTGCCGAGGTTGTTCCACGCGGTGGCCTCCCCCACCTGGTTACCGGCGAGGTGGGCGGCCTCCCGGGCGACACCGCACACCGTGATCTTGTCGTCGAAAGAACGCCGCCAGTCCAGATAGTCTGACAGGCGCTGCGACAGCCGCACCGCCGTGTCCGCGTACCGCTCCTCCCGCGCCCACTGCACCGCCGCCACCAGCCCTGCCCGCTCGCCGTCAAACCACGCCAACGCCCCCACCCGATCCGCAAAGCGTTCCGGCACAGGCATCCCCGGCAGCCACCGCAAGCGGTCGTCCGCCGCGTCCGCCCACCAGAGGTAGAACTCCAGCACCCGCTCCCGCGCGGCCTCCCCCTCCTCCCACAACCCCGCATCCCCCTTGACAACACCCACCCCGAACGCCCGTACCAGGTCATGCAACCGCCACCGCACGTCCGCTCCTCCTGGAACAGGCGTCACAAGGTGGGCTGCCGCGAGCTCTTCGAGCAAGGGGAACGTCCGATCGACGCCGAGGTCCGCCATTGCAGCGGCCGTTTCGCTGCCGACTTCGGTTGCCGGAGCCAAGGCGAGCAGACGCAGCAATTTGGCTTGCTCAGACGGCAGTTGCCGGTACGCCGCTTCGAAGACCGGACGGATTCCCACAGCCGCCGTCACGTCCTCGGCACCCCGCAACTCGTTCACGAGGGAGACGACGGAACGGTGGCGGCGCTTACGCAGCATGCCGGCGGTGATCCTCAGAGCGAGCGGGTGGCGGCCGCAGAGCGTGGCGAGCTCCGAGACCGCCTCCGGTTCGCGCGTCGCCCGATCGTCGGCGCGGTCGCTGAGCCGCAAGGACCTGTCGATGAGGTCTGCGGCATCCTCCGCGTTGAGCACATCGAGGTCGATCAGCTGAGCGTCCAGTTCGGTGAGCCGGTCCCGGGAGGTGACCAGCACCCGATGATGATCCGTCCCTGGCACGAGCGGCATCACCTGCCCGGGATCCGAGGCGTTGTCGAGCAGCAACAACATGGGCCGCTGCTCCCCGGCCAACAGCCGCCGATACAACCCGTACTGCCCCGCCACCGTCTGCGGAAGATCCGCCCCCCGCACCCCCATCCCGTCCAACAGCGCGACCACCGCCTGATCCGCCGTAACGGGATCCTCGTCGTACCCCCGAAAGTCGACGAACAACGTCCCGCCCGGAAACCACCCGTCCCTGACCGCCTGATGGGCCGCACACAACGCCAACGACGTCTTCCCGATCCCGCCAAGACCGGACACCGCGCAGATCACCACCGGCAGTTCGGACTCCGCGGCCGGGTCCAGTACGGGATACAGCCGAGCCAAGTCCTCGTCCCGGCCGGTGAACCCCGCAGGCACCGCAGGCAATGCGGCCGTGGCAACCGGCACCGGCCCATGCACAGAACCGCGCCCTGAACTACCCTTCCCCGTCCCGCCGTCCCACTTGCTTGGCGACGAACGGCCCGTTGAAGGTGCTACCCCGAAAGTCGAGGTGGTCCCCTCCGTACGCGGGCCCGGAATGGGGCCCCTCCTCAGGGTCCTCGGCGCTGCGTGCATCCGATGACGCACGCCCTCTGAACGGCCGTAGCTCCCGCAACACCGCCACCACCGCCGCAGCCGCACTCGCCGCAGCCCTGGGCTGCCAACCTGCCCCGTCCACACGGGACTTGTCGTCGTCGGCTCGATCGCTGATCCCGCGAATCACGAGCGCGTCCCCACCGGCGAGATCGACGGCGCTCACGAACCCCGACCCCTCCATCTCGATGGCGGCCGCGTCGTTGTAGTTCTTCCGCAGATGTTCTGCCAGCGCGGACTTCGCCGCCGCCAGCACCACATCCCCCGCCGCGATCGGCTTCAGATGCGCCCGAGGATCATCCCGCAGCGCGTCCCGCGCCGCCGCGGCCAACCGGTGAGAAGCACGCCACGCTTCCGGTCGTACATGGAAACCCTCCGCAGTCTCCTTGCCGCCGTGCACCGCGTACACCTTGGTCGCCACCACGACATCCCCCAGCGCGATGTCGCTCTTCAGCCCTCCGGCGACTCCGACGAAGAACATCGCCTCGGGCTCCAGCCACTCCATCACCCGCTCGGTGAGTGCCGCGGCCGTCAGGTTTCCCTCACCCAGCTCCACCAGCGCGACGGACCAGCCCGTACCCGGCAACCGTCCCACCTCGGCCCTGGTGCCACGGCGATGCTCGCGCTTGCGAAGGTCCGTAAGGTGACCCCGCACGGCCTTGTACTCCAGCGGCAGCGCGGTCAGCACCGCGACAGTGGGTTGCAACTCAGGCATCTCAGACACTCCCTTAAGGTACTTCCAAGTCGCCTGCGCAGACGCTGTGTTGGCACCACCCGGGGGAGAGGCGAGGGCAATGCCGGAACGTGACGTCACCGTGGGCCAGTTGCTCCTCGCCGAGTACCAGACCGTCAAGGACGAGCAGAAGACCCGTATCGGATTCCGCGACAACCTCCTCTACGTCACCCTCACCGTCGTCGCCGCCGTCATCGCCGCCGCGGCCCAGGCCAAGCAGCCCGAGATGCTGCTCGCGCTGCCGCCGGTGTGTGTCGTGCTCGGCTGGACCTACCTCGTGAACGACGAGAAGATCTCCGCGATCGGGACGTACGTACGGGACGACCTGGGACCCCGGCTCGCCGAACTCACCGACGCCCAGGGGGTCTTCGACTGGGAGACCGCCCACCGTTCCGACAGCCGCCGCCGTTCCCGCAAGGTCATCCAGTGCGTGATCGACCTGCTGGCGTTCTGCGTCGTCCCGCTCGCCGGTCTCCTCGTCTACTGGTTCGCGGGGCGGACGTCCTCCGGCCTGTTCGTCCTGTCCGTGGCCGAGGCGCTCATCGTCGTCGGCCTCGGCCACCAGGTCCTCAGTTACGCGCGGCCCTTCAACTCGCCCCGCCCGCCTACCCCTTGACCCACCGATACTGCAACTCCGGCCGCCCCACAGTCCCGTACTGCGGACTCCGCGCCGCCCGCCCCGCCTCCACCAGATGCTCCAGATACCGCCGAGCAGTGATCCGAGAAATCCCCACCGCCTCCGCAACCCCCGCCGCCGTAAGCCCCTCCCCGCAGTCCCGCAGAGCGACCGTCACCTTCTCCAGCGTCGGCGCACTCAACCCTTTGGGCAACGCCGCGGGCGACGGCGCCCGCAAGGCAGCCAACGCCCGGTCGACCTCGTCCTGGCCGCTCGCCTCACCCGCCGCCGCGTGGAACTCGGCGTACCGCACCAACCGGTCCCGGAGCGTGGCGAACGTGAACGGCTTCAGCACGTACTGCACGACTCCCAGCGACACCCCCTCCCGCACCACGGCCAGATCCCGCGCTGACGTCACCGCGATGACGTCGGCGTGGTAGCCGGCCGCCCGCAAGGACCGCGCGAGTTGCAGCCCGTGCGCGTCCGGAAGGTGCAGGTCCAGCAGCAACAGGTCCACCTGCGTCCGCTCCAGCGCCCGCCGCGCCTCCGCCCCCGTGTGCGCCTTGCCCACCGCGACGAACCCCGGCACCCGGCCCACGTACATGACGTGTGCGTCGGCGGCGACGGGATCGTCCTCGACGATGAGGACGCGGATCGGTTCGGCCGTAGTCACGAGGTACCACCTTTGGAAACAGAACCCTGGGACGAAACCGAACCCTGAGTCGACGTAGACGCCGATGCCGACGCCCCCACCCCGTCGTCGTCGCCCCCCGCCCCCCACAAAGGCAACCGCACCTCGAACACCGCCCCGCCCCCCTCCGCCTCAGCCACCGTCAACGTCCCCTCATGCCGGTTCACCGCCTGCCGCACCAACGCCAACCCCAGCCCGCGACCCCCCGGCCCCGCCGGCTTCGTCGAGAAGCCGCGCTGGAAGACCGCCTCCGCGTGCGCCGGATCCACCCCCGCCCCCGTGTCCGCGACCCGCAGCACCAGCGCGGAGCCGTCCGCCCCCGCCTCCGCCTCCGTGTACGCCGTCACCGTCACCCGCGCCCGCAGGCTCCCCTGCGCCGCGTCCACCGCGTTGTCGATCAGGTTTCCGAGGATCGTCACCAAGTCCCGCGCGGACAGCGAATCCGGCAGCAGGCCGTCGTCCATGCTGCTGTCCTCGGACACCACCAACTCCACGCCCCGCTCGTTGGATTGGGCCGTCTTGCCCAGCAACAGGGCAGCCAGCACAGGCTCGTTCACCGCCGAGACCACCTGATCGGTCAGCGTCTGGGCCAGCTCCAACTCGGCGGTCGCGAAGTCCACCGCCTCCTCCGCGCGTCCCAGCTCGATCAGCGAGACGACCGTGTGCAGGCGGTTCGCCGCCTCGTGGGCCTGCGACCGCAGCGCCTGCGTGAAGCCGCGTTCGGAGTCCAACTCGCCCATCAAGGACTGGAGTTCGGTCACATCTCGCAGGGTCACCACCGTCCCCCTGCGCTCACCGCCCGACACCGGCGAGGTGTTCACCACCAGCACGCGGGACGCCGTCAGATGGACCTCGTCCACTCGCTCCTCCGACGACAGCAGCGCGCCCGTCAGCGGAGCGGGCAGGCCCAGGTTCGCCACCGACCGGCCCACCACATCCCCTGTCACCCCGAGCAGTTCCCGCCCGCCGTCGTTCATCAGCGCCACCCGGTATTGACCGTCGAGCATCAGCAGCCCTTCGCGCACCGCGTGCAGCGCGGCCTGGTGGTAGTCGTGCATGTGACTCAGCTCGGTCGCGTTCATGCCGTGGGTGTGGCGGCGCAGGCGGGCGTTGACGACGTACGTCCCTACGGCACCCAGTGCCAGGGCACCGGCCGCCACCCCGATCAGCGCCGTGACCTGGTCCTGTACCCGCTGCGTGATCGCCTCCACCCGGATACCGGCACTGACCAGGCCGATGACCTTGCCGCCGCTCGTGACGGGGGTGACCGCGCGGACGGACGCGCCGAGGGTGCCGGTGTAGGTCTCCGTGAAGGAGTCGCCCTTCAGCGCGGGCCCGATGTGGCCCAGGAACTTCTTCCCGATCTGCTTCCGGTCCGGGTGGGTCCAGCGGATGCCCTGCGGATTCATGATCGTGATGAAGTCGACCTGGGTGTCCCGCTGGACCTTCAGGGAGTACGACTCCAGGTGCGCGGTCGGGTTCGACGTACCGATCGCCGCCACCACCGACGGCGAGTCCGCGACCGACCGCGCCACCGCCATGGCCTGCCGGCCCGCCGCGTCCTCGGCCTGGCTGCGGTCGCTGACGTAGGTGAACAGCGCGTACCCGGCGACGACGACCGCTATCAGCACGGCCTGCATACCGAAGAGCTGGCCGGCGAGGCTGCGGGGACGGGGGACGCGGGGGATGCGCATGTCGTCAGTGTGCCTCTCCTGTTAAGCGCGAACTAAATGAACGTAAGGGTGACCGCCCTCACAAGCCGGGAGATAGTCACCGCAACCCCGGAAGCAGCCGCCTCCCGGGCCAGGCCGCGCAGGGCATCGGATCGGTGCGGACCGCCGTAGGACCCGTAGAACCCGTAAGACCCATGAATCCCCGGACGTGAGCCGCACTCGCCACCCGGGTTCCGCCGGTCGTGAGCCGCACGCCGGATGATGCCGACGACGTCGTCAAGGAGGGCAGCCGTGGCCAGCACCCCCGCACCCGCACCTGCCGCACCCGCAGCACCGCCCGTGAAGCGGGACCGCACCCACTACCTCTACATCGCGGTGATCGTCGCGGTCGCCCTCGGCATCGCCGTCGGGTTCGCCGCGCCGGGCTTCGCCGAGGAGCTCAAGCCGCTCGGTACCGGCTTCGTCGCGCTGATCAAGATGATGATCTCGCCGATCATCTTCTGCACGATCGTGCTCGGCGTCGGTTCCGTACGGAAGGCCGCCCAGGTCGGCAAGGTCGGCGGGCTCGCGCTCGGCTACTTCATCGCGATGTCGTTCGTGGCGCTGGCCATCGGCCTGGTCGTCGGCAACATCATCCACCCGGGCAGCGGCATGCACCTGACCGAGGCCGTCAAGGGCGTCGGACACACGCAGGCCCAGGCCGCCGCCGAGGGCCCGGTCGACTTCCTGCTCGGGATCATCCCGACCACCTTCGTGTCGGCGTTCACCGAGGGCCAGGTCCTCCAGACGCTGCTGATCGCGCTCCTCGCGGGCTTCGCGCTGCAGGCCATGGGCCGCACGGGCGAGCCGGTGCTGCGCGGTGTCGAGTACATCCAGAAGCTGGTCTTCCGCATCCTCGGCATGATCATGTGGGCCGCGCCCGTCGGTGCCTTCGGCGCCATGGCCGCCGTCATCGGCGAGACCGGCATGGACGCGCTCAAAGCACTGGGCACGATCATGGTCGGCTTCTACATCACCTGTGCGCTCTTCATCGTCGTCGTGCTCGGCACGCTGACCAAGCTGGTCGCCAAGGTCAACCTCTTCCAGCTGCTGAAGTACCTCGGCCGTGAGTTCCTGCTGATCGTCTCCACCTCGTCCTCCGAGTCCGCGCTGCCGCGGCTCATCGCGAAGATGGAGCACCTGGGTGTCAGCCGCCCGGTCGTCGGCATCACCGTGCCGACCGGCTACTCCTTCAACCTCGACGGCACGATGATCTACCTGACGATGGCCTCGCTGTTCATCGCCGACGCGATGGACCAGCCGATGAGCATCGGCCAGCAGATCGGCCTGCTGCTCTTCATGATGGTCGCTTCGAAGGGTGCGGCCGGTGTCTCCGGCTCCGGTATCGCCGTACTGGCGAGCGGTCTGCAGTCGCACAAGCCCGCCCTGGTCGACGGTGTCGGCCTGATCATCGGCATCGACCGCTTCATGAGCGAGGCCCGCGCGGTCACCAACTTCGCCGGCAACGCCGTCGCCACGCTGCTCATCGGCACCTGGACCGGCGAGGTCGACAAGGAGCGCGTCAACCGGGTCCTCGCCGGTGAACTCCCCTTCGACGAGAAGACGTTGCTCGACGAGAAGGACGGCGACGACCACCTCGACGCCGTACCCGAGCAGGGCGGCGAGAAGGAACTCGCCAAGGCCTGAGCGCTCCTGCTCAAGCGTGGCGCCCGGGCCGACCTGAACACGGTCCGGACGCCCACGGACTCCGGGCGGCTGGGTGTCCCCCCGTCGCTCAGCCGCCCGGTCCTTACAGGGACGTAGTAGGGATGTACTAGCGTGCCGTGCCGTGCCGGAAACCTCCGGCGCGGCACGGCACGTTCACGTCGGGTAGGAGTCACGGGGGCCATGGGCATGAAGATCGACTGGGACCGGCGGCACTGCGCACGCCACGGGCACGCGACGTACGCGCCCGACGAGACGGCACTGCGGGAACGGCTGCGCGCCGAGACCGGGTTCGGGGAGGCCTGGCGCTGTCTGCGCTGCGGCGACTTCGTCCTCGGCGAACCGCACGGCTCCGGACCCGCCGAGCACGCGCCCCTGGTGCCGCGCGGGAAGGTGCTGCGGGACCTGTTCATCCTGCGGTTCCTCGCCATCGAGCGGGCCGTGCGCGGGGTGTTCATCGTGCTGGTCGCCGCCGCCGTGTGGAAGTTCAGCAACAGCCAGGACGCGGTGCGCAAGCTCTTCGACGACTATCTCAACGTCTTCCGGCCCGTCTTCAAGCACTTCCACTACGACCTCGACCACTCGCCGATCGTCGGCAGCATCCAGAAGACCTTCGGCTACAAGCACTCCACGCTGGTCCTGGTCGCCGTACTGCTGCTGGCGTACGCGCTGATCGAACTCGTCGAGGCGGGCGGGCTCTGGTACGCCAAGCGCTGGGCGGAGTATCTGACGGTGGTCGCCACCGCCGCGTTCCTGCCGCTGGAGATCTACGAACTCACCGAACACATCAGCTGGTTGAAGATCGCCACCCTCGTCCTGAACATACTCGCTGTCCTCTACATCGCCCTGGCCAAGCGGCTGTTCGGGCTGCGCGGCGGTCGGAAGGCCTTCGACGAGGAGCGGGAGAGCGCGTCCCTGCTGGAGGTGGAGACGTCGGCCGGAGTCATGGTCTGACACCCTGGTCCGAAACATCGGAACCTGGGCTTTACGGAGGCAGACATGGGCGAACCGGGCGGAGTGGAGTTCATGAGCGAGGCCGAGTACGAGCGCCGGTACGGCGCCGAACGCGAGGCCTCGCCCCTCTCGTTGCAGCAGATCAGCGAACTCTTCTACCAGTTCCTCGCCGCGGTCGCCCGCCCCAAGTCCAAGGACTACGACCCCGCCCGCAACCTCACCGAACGCCTCCGCGCCCACCTCGGCACCGCCCCCGGCGACCGGCCCGTCGTCAAGGCCGCGTATCCGCCGTACGACCTCCCGAACGTGCATCTCGCGCTGGAGCACTGGTTCGCCGGGGAGGGCCGCTCCTACGAACTCGTCGGCATGCGCGGCGCGTCGAACCGCACCGACCTCACCCTCGGCGACATCCTCGAAGCCGCCGACCGCCACGACCGGTTCACCATCGGGGCCGTCGACTACGCCCACCTCCCCGTCTCGCCCGACGCCGAACTCGCCTGTGTCTCCTGCGGGTTCTACCTCGGCGCGGAGGGCGAGGACCGGTTCGCGGTGCTGCTGCGCGGGCCGGGGGACGAGTACGGGCGGAACACGGTGGACATCGAAGTCCTCGCGCAGGACAAGGAGTTCGCGGACCGGCTGCTCGCCGAGATCGACGTCCTCGTCCGCGAGCACAACATCTTCCGCGGCCAGGTCCTCTCCTTCGAGGGCTCCGAATTCGGCCACGGCCTGGGCCCGTTCCGCTTCCACCGCCGCCCGACTCTCACCCGCGAGGACATCGTGCTCCCCGAGGGCCTGCTGGAGCGCGTCGAGCGCCAGGTCGTCGGCGTGGCCCGCCGCCGCGAGCAACTCCGCGCCGCGGGCCAGCACTTGCGCCGCGGCCTCCTCCTCTACGGCCCGCCCGGCACCGGCAAGACCCACACGATCCGCTATCTCCTGTCCCACCTCCCGCAGTTCACGGTCGTCGTCCTGTCCGGCACGAGCATCGAGGCGATCGGCCCCGCCTGCGCCCTGGCCCGCATGCTCCAGCCGGCGCTGGTCGTCCTGGAGGACTGCGACCTCATCGCCGAGGCCCGCGACCACGGCAGCGGCGAACAGCCCCTGCTCTTCCAGATCCTGAACGAGATGGACGGCCTCGGCGACGACGCCGACGTCGCCTTCCTCCTCACCACCAACCGCGCCGACCTTCTCGAACCGGCCCTCGTCCAACGCCCCGGCCGCGTCGACCTCGCCGTGGAGATCCCCCTCCCCGACGCCCCGGGCCGCGCCCGCCTCCTCGACCTCTACGGCACCGGCCTGGACCTCGACGAGGCGGTGGCCGCCGAGGTGGTGACCCGCACGGAGGGCACGACGGCGTCCTTCACGAAGGAACTGGTACGACGGTCCGTGCTGATCGCGGCCGAGCGGGAGTCGGCGCGCACGGAACCGGCCGACCTCCGGGCGGCGCTCGACGAACTCCTCTCCGACCGGGACCAGTTGACGCGTCGGCTGCTCGGGGTGCGTGGGGCGGGGGAGGGTGAGAGCGCGGACGATCCGGCGTTCCCCTGATGCCGGCGTCGTTTCCTTGATGCCGACGTCGTTGCCTTGACGCCCACGTCAAGGACTACCGTCGTAGGCATGCGAATCGGCGAGCTGGCCGCGCGGGCCGGGACCACGACGCGGGCCCTGCGGTACTACGAGGCGCGGGGGCTGCTGCCCGCGCGGCGGGGCGGCAACGGGTATCGGACGTACGACGAGGGGGATCTGAAGCTGCTCCGGCAGATCAGGACCCTGCAGGACTTCGGGTTCGACCTGGAGGAGACGCGGCCCTTCGTGGAGTGTCTGCGGGCCGGGCATCCCGAGGGGGACTCGTGTCCGGCCTCGCTCGCCGTCTACCGGCGGAAGCTCGCCGAACTCGACTCCCTGATCGGGGAGTTGCAGGCGGTGCGCGCGGAGATCGGGGTGCGGCTGGCGACGGTCGAGGAACCGGTGCCGTTGTGCGAACTGGGAGGGCGGGAACTGTGAGCGGCGTTACGGACGTTACGGACGAGGATTTCGCGGCTGAGGTGATCGGGGCCGAGTTGCCGGTGCTGGTGGAGTTCACGGCGGACTGGTGTCCGCCGTGCCGTCAGATGGGGCCGGTGCTGCGCGCCCTCGCCGCCGAGGAGGGCGACCGGCTCAAGGTGGTGCAGTTGAACGTGGACCAGAATCCGGAGACCACGAACGCCTACAAGGTGCTCTCGATGCCCACGTTCATGGTCTTCCAGGGCGGTGAGCCGGTGAAGGCCATGGTGGGGGCCCGGCCCAAGCGCCGGTTGCTGGAGGAACTGGCCGATGTGATCCGAACCCCCTGAAGAGCCCTTGAACGAAAGAATCCCCCGAGCAATTGCGCTCGGGGGATTCTTTTGCGTATATTCAATGGTTCGCGACTTCACGGGAATTGAGTCGCAAAGAGGCTTAGTGAGCACAGTATATATGTCCGGGAGTGGAATTGTCAAACAGCGATGAAATTCACGGTGAGCAGGAATTCATCGACGGTCTGTACGCACGCGTGGACGCGCTGCGCGGCGCCACCGAGGACTCCGTCACGGACGCGCTCGGGCAGGGCAACACGCCCATGCAGGCCCGGCTGGAGCGGGACATCCTGGTCGCCGAGCGCTCGGGGCTGCTCGCCGCGCTGAACGCCGTGGACGGCTCGCTCTGCTTCGGCCGGATCGACCTGACCTCCGGCGTCACCCACCACATCGGCCGTATCGGCATCCGCTCCGACGACGCCGACCTCACGCCGATCCTGATCGACTGGCGGGCCGACGTCGCCCGCCCCTTCTACCTGGCCACCGGCCACACCCCGATGGACCTGCGCCGCCGTCGGCACCTCACCACCGACGGGCGCCGCGTCACCGCCCTGCACGACGAGATCCTCGACCTCGGCGACGCCACCCGCACCGGCCACGAGGACCCGAGCGGCGACGCCGTCCTGCTCGCCGCGCTCAACTCCGCGCGCACCGGCCGGATGAGCGACATCGTGCAGACCATCCAGGCCGAGCAGGACGAGATCATCCGCGCGCCCTACCGCGGGGTGCTCGTCGTCGAGGGCGGCCCCGGCACCGGCAAGACCGCCGTCGCGCTGCACCGGGCCGCGTATCTCCTCTACGAATACCGGGAGTTGCTCGCCAAGCGGGCCGTCCTGATCGTCGGTCCGAACCCCGCGTTCCTCGGCTACATCGGCGAGGTGCTGCCGTCGCTGGGCGAGACCGGCGTGCTGCTGGCGACCGTCGGCGAGCTGTTCCCCGGCGTGAAGGCGACGGCGACCGACAGCAGGGCGGCGGCCGCGGTGAAGGGCCGCGCCGACATGGCCGACGTCCTCGCCGCCGTCGTACGCGACTGGCAGTCGCTGCCCGACCCGGTGATCGCGATCGAGCACGACCGCGAGATCCTGATGCTCGACGACGGTCTCGTACGGGTCGCTCGCGACCGCGCGCGCGAGGCCGGGCTCCCGCACAACGCGGCCCGGGAGCACTTCGAGGGCCACATCCTCAACACGCTCACCGAACTGTTCGCCGAACGCATCGGCACCGACCCCTTCGACGGCAGCAACCTCCTCGACCCCAGCGACATCACCCAGATCCGCGACGAACTCGCCGAGAACCCCGAAGTCTGGGCCGCCATCGACCAGTTGTGGCCGCGGCTGACCCCGCAGTACCTCGTCGCGGACTTCCTCGCCGACCCCGTGGGCTACGTCTCCGACGACGACGCGGATGCCATCCGGCGGCCGGTGACGCGGGAGTGGACCGTGGCGGACGTACCGCTGCTGGACGAGGCGGCGGAGCTCCTCGGGCGGGACGACCGGGTGCGGCTGGCCCGCGCTCAGCGGGAGAGGGAGGAGCAAGTGTCGTTCGCGCAGGGGGTGTTGGACGTGTCCTTCGCTTCCCGGACGTTCGAGTTCGAGGACAAGGAGGAGGGCGATCCGGAGGGGTCCGAGGTGCTGTCGGCGCACGACATCATCGACGCGGAGCGCTTCGCGGAGCGGCACGAGGAGGAGGACCACCGCAGCGCCGCCGAGCGCGCGGCGGCCGACCGGACCTGGGCGTTCGGGCACATCATCGTCGACGAGGCGCAGGAACTCTCCCCGATGGCCTGGCGGTTGCTGATGCGGCGGAGTCCCACGCGGTCGATGACGCTGGTCGGTGACCCGGCCCAGACCGCGGAGGCGGCGGGCGTCGGCTCCTGGTCGGAGATCCTCGCCCCGTACGTCGAGGACCGCTACGACCACACCCGCCTCGGCGTCAACTACCGCACCCCCGCCGAGATCATGGACCTCGCTGCGGCGGTCGTCCGCGCGGAGAATCCTGACTTCGAGCCGCCGAGTTCTGTGCGGGCCACTGGGGTACGGCCCTGGGTGCGGGCGACTGACGATCTGCCGGGGGCTGTTGCCAAGGCCGTGGGTGAACTTGCCCCTGCGGAAGGGCGGTTGGCGGTGATCGCGCCTCGGGATCTGCATCGGCGGCTTGCGGCGCGGCTGGACGGGGTGACGGCCGGGGCCGAGCCGGATCTGACGCGGAGCGTCGTTCTGCTTGATCCTCGGCAGGCGAAGGGGCTGGAGTTCGACTCGGTGTTGGTTGTCGAGCCGGGGCGGTACGGGACGAGTGATCTGTATGTGGCGTTGACTCGGGCTACGCAGCGGTTGGGGGTGTTGCATACGGGGGCGCTGCCGCTGAGCTTGGCGGAAGCGGGGGCGTAGTGAAGGTGGGCGTCCCTGGGGGCTGCGCCCCCAGACCCCCATCGGCCCTGAAGGGGCCTCGTCCTCAAACGCCGGACGGGCTGGATATTGCCGGCCTGGGTTGAAAGGTCCCGGCCAGCGCTGTGAAGTTGCCGGCCGGGAAGTGGAGTTGTGGGTGTTATGCCGGCCTCAGCCACACCGTCGCCAAGGGAGGCAACGTCACTCGGATGCTCGTCGGGCGGCCGTGCCACGGTTGGGGTTCTGGCTTGATGGGGTCGGGGTTGGTGATGTCGCTGCCGCCGTAGCGGGCCGTGTCGGTGTTGAGGGTTTCGTGCCAGGCGGGGATGTCTTCGGGGGTGCCGAGGCGGTAGTCGTGGCGGACTACGGGGGAGAGGTTGCTGACGGCGAGGAGGGGGGAGCCGTCGGTGTCGTAGCGGAGGAAGGCGAAGACGTTGTCCTCGGCGGCGTCTCCGGTGATCCACTGGAAGCCGGACGGGTCGGTGTCGAGTTGCCAGAGGGCGGGGGTGTGGCGGTAGACCGTGTTGAGGTCGCGGACGAGGTCGCGTACGCCTCGGTGGTCGGCCTCGGCGCCGTAGGAGGGGTCCAGGAGCCACCAGTCGGGGCCGTTCGTCTCCGACCACTCGGCGCCCTGGGCGAACTCCTGGCCCATGAAGAGGAGTTGCTTGCCGGGGTGGGCCCACATGAAGGCGAGGTAGGCGCGGAGGTTGGCGCGTTGTTGCCACCAGTCGCCGGGCATCTTGGAGACCAACGAGCGCTTGCCGTGGACCACTTCGTCGTGGGAGATGGGGAGGACGTAGTTCTCGCTGTAGGCGTAGACCATCGAGAACGTCATCTCGCCGTGGTGGTGCTTGCGGTGGACGGGTTCGTGCGACATGTAGTCGAGCGAGTCGTGCATCCAGCCCATGTTCCACTTCAACCCGAAGCCCAGGCCGCCGAATCCGCCGGGGCCGATGTGGTGCGTGGCGCGGGTAACGCCGTCCCAGGCGGTGGACTCCTCGGCGATCGTCACGACACCGGGCACCCTGCGGTACACCGTCGCGTTCATCTCCTGGAGGAAGGCGACGGCGTCGAGGTTCTCGCGGCCGCCGTGCTCGTTCGGGGTCCACTGGCCCGGTTCGCGTGAGTAGTCGAGGTAGAGCATCGAGGCGACCGCGTCCACGCGCAGGCCGTCGATGTGGAACTCCTCGCACCAGTAGACGGCGTTCGCCACAAGGAAGTTGCGCACCTCGCGGCGGCCGAAGTCGAACTCCAGGGTGCCCCAGTCGGGGTGCGCGGCCCGGAGCGGGTCCTCGTGCTCGTACAGGGGGCGGCCGTCGAACTCGGCCAACGCCCAGTCGTCGCGCGGGAAGTGGGCCGGGACCCAGTCCATCAGGACGCCGATACCGGCCTGGTGCAGGGCGTCGACGAGGAACTTGAAGTCGTCGGGGGTGCCGAGGCGGGCGGTGGGGGCGTAGAAGCCGGTGACCTGGTAACCCCAGGAGCCGCCGTACGGGTGCTCGGCCACCGGCATCATCTCGACGTGGGTGAAGCCCAAGTCCTTGACGTAGGCGGGGAGTTGCTCGGCGAGTTGACGGTATGTCAGGCCCGGGCGCCAGGAGGCGAGATGGAGTTCGTAGATGGAGAGGGGGGCTTTGTGGGCGGGGAGTTCGGCGCGCTGGGCGAGCCACTCCGCGTCGTTCCACTCGTAGTGCGAGGCGTGGACGATCGAGGAGGTGGCGGGCGGGACCTCGGTGCGGCGGGCCATGGGGTCGGCGCGCATCGTCTTCGAACCGTCGGGCCGGGTGATCTCGAACTTGTACAGCTCGCCCTCGCCGACGCCCGGCATGAACAGTTCCCAGACACCGGTGCCGCCGAGTGAGCGCAGTGGGGCGCCCGTTCCGTCCCAGAAGTTGAAGGTGCCGGCGAGGCGCACGCCCTGGGCGTCCGGTGCCCACACGGTGAAGCGGGTGCCGGTGACCCCCTGATGCGTCATCGTCCGTGCCCCGAGCGCCTGCCACAACTCCTCGTGCCGGCCCTCACCGATCAGGTGGAGATCCAGATCGCCGAGCGCGGGGAGGAACCGGTAGGCGTCCTCGACCTCTTGCACGGCGCCGTCGTAGGCCACGAGCAGTTTGTACTCCGGCACGCCTTGCAGCGGCAGCAGCCCGGAGAAGAATCCGTCCCCGTCGTTGTGCAGCTCGGCCTTCAACTGGCCTGCTACGACTGTGACTCCGAGGGCGAACGGCCGGAACGCGCGGAAGGCTATGCCGCCGGGGACCGGGTGGGCGCCGAGTACGGAGTGGGGGGCGTGGT
>NZ_JNXE01000038.1 GCF_000716605.1 Streptomyces sp. NRRL F-525
GGGTGGCTGAGGGCCCGCAGTGCGGTTGGTGGGTGGGGTCGGGGTCGTGGCGGTACGGCCAGCCCGCCGCCTCGGGGCCCTTCGGTCTGCTACCAGGGTGGGGCGGGGTTGGTGCCGGGTACGCGGCGGGCTGCGCCGTACCGCCACGACCCGCTCCCGTTGCGTTGGCGGCTGCGGGCTCGTGGGGGCTCTGGTGGGCCTCAACCGCCTGGCCTGTCGGCCTCGGGCCGCCACGGGCACTTGAGGGGGGCCTCTACGGCCGCGGGCCGCGGGGAGTCCCCGGTGCCGCTCCGGCCATCCTCGTGACGCCTGGCGGCATCGTCCCGGCCTTGCTCGGGGCACCCGGTGCGCGTACTCCGGGCGGTGCCTCGGGTGGACGGGGTGACGGGTGGGAGTCCCGGCCCCGTTCCGCTCGCACACGGCACCCGAGGGGAGTCTCGATGCCGGGCGCCCGGCGGCACTGAGCCCCACGGGGACCCGGAGCAAGTCCGGCTGCCGCTTCCGTACGACGACGGCACCCCCTGCGGAAGTCCGGGCACCGCCCCGACCGCCAACCAGGCTCCGAGCCCGCCTGGTACGGCGTCACCCCGCCACAGTGCCCGGAGCGGACCGGGACTACGGCCCCCGATGCAACCCCGGACACCCCCACCCCGCACCCCCGTCCGAGCCCACACCCACCCGGACGGCACCAACCCCACCCCCGGGCACCCCCTCCGGCCCCCTACTTCCCCTCAGGCGACCGAGGCGGACTCACCGTCGTCCTCGGCGGACGCCGCTGGGACGACGTCCGCACGATCAGTTCCGTCGGTATCACCTGCTCGATCGGCAGGTCGGATTCGACCCCCTCGATCGCGTCGATGAGGAGTTGCACCACCGCCGTACCGATCCGCCGCGGCTTCAGGGACAGCGTGGTGACCGGCGGCTCGGTGTTCGCGTACACCGTGGACTCGCTGCAGCACACGAGCAGCAGGTCCTCCGGCACCCGCATGCCGTAGCGACGCGCCGCCGCCAGCAGATCCGTGCCGTTGGGGTCGAACAGGCCGTAGACCGCGTCGGGCCGGTCGGGCCGGGCGAGCAAACGGTCGGCGGCGACGGCCCCCGCGCACGGATCGTGCGCCGGATACGACTCGTACACCGGATCCTGGCCCACCCGCTCGCACCAACGCAGGTATGCGGTGGTCGAGAGGTGTGTGTACGTGTCCGTGCTGGTCCCCGTGAGCAGGCCGATCCGGCGGGCGCCGGCGTCGGCCAGGTGGTCCAGGATGCCCAGGACCGCGGCCTCGTGATCGTTGTCGACCCAGGCGGTCACCGGGAGCGAGCCGGCCGGGCGGCCGTCGGAGACGACCGGTAAACCCTGCCGGACGAGCTCGCTGACCACCGGGTCCTGGTCGGACGGGTCGATGACGACCGTGCCGTCCAGGGCGACGTTCGACCACACGTCGTGGCGCGAGGTCGCGGGGAGGATCACGAGGGCGTAGCCGCGGGCGAGCGCGGCCGAGGTGGCGGCCCGCGCCATCTCGGCGAAGTACGCGAACTCGGTGAAGGTGAAAGGTTCATCCCCGTACGTCGTCACGGTCAGGCCGATGAGGCCCGACTTGCCGGTACGGAGTGTGCGAGCCGCCGCTGAGGGCCGATAGCCCAGCCGGTCGGCGACTTCGCGGACATGGCGTCGGGTGGCGTCCGGGAGCCGGCCCTTGCCGTTGAGGGCGTCGGAGACGGTCGTGATGGAGACTCCGGCCGCGGCGGCCACGTCTCTGATTCCCGCCCGGCCCGGCCGGCTTCCTCGACGAGAGGTTTCCGCGCGGCTCACCTGGTGCTTCCCTGCTGCTGTCATGGCGAGCCGATAGTAGGGCTCATGCGGTGGGGTAGTGCGGACGCATATGCACGCGTTGACAGGCACGTTTCTGCAAGGTCAAAAGCCGTCAACTGCCTTAGAAACAAAGTCAGTTAAACGATGCGATGGCATTACGTGACTTGTCGGCGCGCATGGGCCTGCCAAGACCCCCATGTTTCGAAGAGGTCTCAACTCACCTGCACGAGGGATGCGCGCCACGGCGCGAGCTACCGGCGCATAGATATATGTACAGCGCGCCCCCGGTTCGTGCGCCTTCGTGCGGTGTTGCCCCTGATGTGGATGTGACGCGTGGGGTGATGCCGACGGCGACCTGGCAGACCCCCCGAGGCTGCTCGCGGGGGCACCCCAGGTCGCTCGCCCGCGCCGGACCTGTACGCCTCGGCGGCTAATCCTCATAAGGTGAGCAGTATTGATAGCCGGTGGTGCCGGTGGTGGTCACAAGGAGGACTGCGGTGAGCGAGACGAGCCCGAAGCTGCGCGCCGAGCTGGAGGGTATCCCCACCTACAAGCCGGGCAAGCCCGCCTCGGCGGATGGTCCGGTGGCCTACAAGCTGTCCTCCAACGAGAACCCGTACCCCCCGCTCCCCGGCGTGATGGAGAGCGTCACCGCGGCCGCCCAGAACTTCAACCGGTACCCCGACATGGCGTGCACCGGCCTGATGAACGAGCTGGCGGAACGGTTCGGCGTCCCCGTCTCCCACCTGGCCACCGGCACCGGCTCGGTCGGCGTCGCCCAGCAGCTGATCCAGGCGACCGCCGGCCCCGGCGACGAGGTCATGTACGCCTGGCGCTCCTTCGAGGCGTACCCGATCATCACGCGCGTCAGCGGCGCCACGGCCGTGCAGGTCCCGCTGACCCCGGGCGACGTGCACGACCTGGACGCGATGGCCGACGCCGTCACCGACCGCACCCGGCTGATCTTCGTCTGCAACCCCAACAACCCCACCGGCACGGTCGTACGGCGGGCCGAGCTGGAGCGCTTCCTGGACCGCGTGCCCGGCGACGTGCTCGTCGTCCTGGACGAGGCGTACCGGGAGTTCATCCGCGACATGGACGTGCCGGACGGCGTGCAGCTCTACCGTGATCGGCCGAACGTCTGCGTCCTGCGCACCTTCTCCAAGGCCTACGGTCTCGCCGGGCTGCGGGTCGGTTTCGCGATCGCCCACGAGCCGGTGGCCGCGGCGCTGCGCAAGACGGCCGTGCCCTTCGGCGTGAGCCAGCTCGCGCAGGACGCGGCGATCGCCTCGCTGCGCGCCGAGGACGAACTGCTCGGCCGCGTCGGCTCGTTGGTCGGCGAGCGCACCCGCGTGGCCGACACACTGCGCGCCCAGGGCTGGACGGTCCCGGAGACCCAGGCCAACTTCGTGTGGCTACGGCTGGGGGAGCGCACCCTCGACTTCGCGGCGGCCTGCGAGCAACACGGCGTGGTGGTGAGGCCGTTCGCGGGCGAGGGCGTGCGGATCACGATCGGGGAGACCGAGGGGAACGACATCTTCCTGAAGGTGGCGGAGGGGTTCCGCAAGGAGCTCTAGCCGTCGCCGGCGGTGTCGTTGGTCACGGCCGCCGATGTGAGGGTTCGTAACGAGTGACGTCAGGGGGGTTGCCAACCGGTGACCCCCCTTCGTAATGGGCCTCCGAACGGGACCCCCCTTCCGCTGCCGAAAATCCGTACGTCATAATAGCTTGTGAATGTGAACGCGTTCACAAGCGTGTCCCGGTTCGTCCCATGATGTGTGCGACAAAAGGGGCAAACTGCCGCTGTACCACGGCGACGTAAGGAGACTGACGACGTGGAATTGGCTCTGGCGCCGGAGACACTGGCGCGATGGCAGTTCGGCATCACCACCGTCTACCACTTCCTGTTCATCCCTCTGACGATCTCGCTCGCCGCTCTCACGGCCGGGCTGCAGACCGCATGGGTGCGCACGGAGAAGGAGAAGTACCTCAGGGCCACCAAGTTCTGGGGCAAGCTCTTCCTGATCAACATCGCCATGGGCGTCGTCACGGGCATCGTCCAGGAGTTCCAGTTCGGCATGAACTGGTCCACCTACTCGCGGTTCGTCGGTGACATCTTCGGTGCCCCGCTCGCCTTCGAGGCGCTGATCGCGTTCTTCTTCGAGTCCACCTTCATCGGGCTGTGGATCTTCGGCTGGGACAAGCTGCCCAAGCGGATCCACCTGGCCTGCATCTGGATGGTCTCGATCGGCACGATCCTGTCGGCGTACTTCATCCTCGCGGCCAACTCGTGGATGCAGCACCCCGTCGGTTACCGGATCAACAAGGCCAAGGGCCGTGCCGAACTCACCGACTTCTGGCACGTGCTGACCCAGAACACCGCCCTCGCGCAGGCCTTCCACACGCTCTCCGCGTCCTTCCTGACCGGCGGCGCGTTCATGGTCGGCATCGCGGCCTTCCACCTGTTCCGCAAGAAGCACATCGCGGTGATGAAGAGCTCGCTGCGGCTGGGCCTGGTCACCGTCGCCATCGCCGGCCTGCTCACCGCCGTCAGCGGCGACACCCTCGGCAAGGTCATGTTCAAGCAGCAGCCCATGAAGATGGCCGCCGCCGAGGCGCTGTGGGACGGCCAGAACTCCGCGCCGTTCTCGATCTTCGCCTACGGCGACGTCAGCAAGGGCCACAACTCCGTCGAGCTGTCGATCCCCGGGATACTGTCCTTCCTCGCCGACGACGACTTCAACTCGTACGTCCCCGGCATCAACGACACCAACAAGGCCGAGCAGGCCAAGTACGGTCCCGGCGACTACCGGCCCATCATCCCCGTCACCTTCTGGGCGTTCCGCTGGATGATCGGCTTCGGCATGGCGTCCTTCGTCATCGGCCTGGCCGGACTCTGGCTGACCCGCAAGAAGTTCATGCTGGCCCAGCATCTGAGGGTCGGTGAGGACGAGGTGCCGAACGTGGTCCTCTTCAAGAACAAGGCCCTCGGCCCGAAACTCACCAAGCTCTACTGGCTCGTGTCGATCTGGACCCTCGGCTTCCCGCTGATCGCCAACTCCTGGGGCTGGATCTTCACCGAGATGGGCCGCCAGCCCTGGGTCGTCTACGGCCTCTTCCAGACCCGTGACGCGGTCTCCCCCAGCGTCTCCCAGGGCGAGGTCCTCACCTCGATGATCGTCTTCACCTCGCTCTACGCGATCCTCGCCGTCATCGAGGTCAAGCTGCTCGCGAAGTACGTCAAGGCCGGCCCGCCCGAACTCACCGAGGCCGACCTCAACCCGCCCACGAAGATCGGCGGCGACTCCCAGGACGCCGACAAGCCGATGGCCTTCTCCTACTAGGCCGAGGGAGCTGCACAGTCATGGAACTGCACGACGTCTGGTTCGTCCTCATCGCCGTCCTGTGGACCGGCTACTTCTTCCTGGAGGGCTTCGACTTCGGGGTCGGCATCCTCACCAAGCTGCTCGCCCGGAACCGCACCGAGAAGCGGGTGCTGATCAACACGATCGGCCCGGTCTGGGACGGCAACGAGGTCTGGCTCCTCTCGGCCGGCGGCGCGACCTTCGCCGCCTTCCCCGAGTGGTACGCCACCCTCTTCTCCGGCTTCTACCTCGCCCTGCTGATCATCCTGGTCTGCCTGATCGTCCGGGGCGTCGCCTTCGAGTACCGGGCGAAGCGGCCCGAGGAGAACTGGCAGCGCAACTGGGAGACCGCGATCTTCTGGACCTCGATTCTCCCCGCGTTCCTGTGGGGCGTGGCCTTCGGCAACATCGTCCGGGGCGTGAAGATCGACAAGAACTTCGAGTACGCCGGCAACTTCTGGGACCTGCTCAACCCGTACTCGATCCTCGGCGGGCTGGTCACGCTGACGCTCTTCACCTTCCACGGCGCGGTGTTCACGGCCCTCAAGACGGTCGGGGACATCCGGGCCCGGGCGCGGAAGCTGGCCCTTCAAGTCGGTCTCGTCACCGCCCTGTTGGCGCTGGCCTTCCTGATCTGGACCCAGGTCGACAGCGGTGACGGCAAGAGTCTGGTCGCGCTGATCGTGGCCGTCGTCGCACTCGTCGCGGCGCTGGGGGCGATCCAAGTCGGGCGTGAGGGCTGGTCGTTCGCGTTCTCCGGGGTCACCATCGTGGCGGCCGTCGCGATGCTCTTCCTGTCGCTCTTCCCGAACGTCATGCCGTCCTCGCTCAACCCGGACTGGAGTCTCACGGTCACCAACGCCTCGTCGAGCCCGTACACCCTGAAGATCATGACCTGGTGCGCGGGGATCGCCACGCCGATCGTGCTGCTCTACCAGAGCTGGACGTACTGGGTGTTCCGCAAGCGGATCGGCACGCAGCACATCGCCGAAGCCGCGCACTGAGTCCAAGCGTTGAGTCCAACGCAGGGCATGTTTCACGTGAAACATGCCCTGTTGGGACCCCTTGAGAAGAGGGTGTGTTTCACGTGAAACCGATCGACCCACGTCTGCTCCGCTACGCCCGCGCCACCCGCCTCTTCCTGATGGCGGTCGTCGGCCTGGGCGCTGTCGGCGCGTTGCTGGTCATCGCCCAGGCGATGCTCATCGCCGAGGTCGTGGTCGGTGCCTTCCAGCACCGGATGTCCGTCGGTGAACTCGGCACTCCCCTGCTGCTGTTGGCGGCGGTCGCCGCCGGTCGCGCCCTCGTCTCCTGGCTCACCGAACTCGCCGCCCACCGTGCCAGCGCCGCCGTGAAGTCGGAGCTACGGCGACGGCTGCTGGAGCGTTCCGTGGAGCTGGGCCCCAGCTGGCTGAGCGGGCAGCGGACCGGTTCGCTGGTCGCCCTCGCCACCCGAGGTGTCGACGCCCTCGACGACTACTTCTCGCGCTACCTCCCGCAGTTGGGCCTCGCGATCGTCGTCCCGGTCGCGGTGCTGGCCCGGATCGTCACCGAGGACTGGGTGTCGGCGACGATCATCGTCGGCACGCTGCCGCTCATCCCGCTCTTCATGGTGATGATCGGCTGGGCCACGCAGTCCCGGATGGACCGGCAGTGGCAGCTGCTGTCGCGGCTTTCCGGGCACTTCCTGGACGTGGTCGCCGGCCTGCCGACCCTGAAGGTGTTCGGCCGGGCCAAGGCACAGGCCGAGTCGATCCGCCGCATCACGGGCGAGTACCGCCAGGCGACCATGCGGACCCTGCGCATCGCCTTCGTCTCCTCCTTCGCCCTGGAACTCCTCGCCACCCTCTCCGTCGCCCTGGTCGCCGTGACGATCGGCATGCGCCTCGTCCACGGCGACATGGACCTCTACGTCGGTCTCGTCGTCCTCGTCCTGGCGCCCGAGGCGTACCTGCCCCTCCGCCAGGTCGGCGCGCAGTACCACGCGGCGGCGGAGGGCCTCGCCGCCGCCGAGGAGATCTTCGCGGTACTGGAGACACCGGTACCGGCCACGGGCACCGCAGAGGTGTCGTCGGACGCCCTGGCTTTCGAGGGCGTGACGGTCCGGTACCCCGGGCGGTCCGCGGACGCCGTGTCGGACGCGTCCTTCGCCGTGGACCCCGGAGAGACGGTCGCCCTCGTCGGCCCGAGCGGCTCGGGCAAGTCCACTTTGCTGAACGCCCTGTTGGGGTTCGTGCGGCCCACCGAGGGCCGGGTGCGCGTCGGGGGAGTCGATCTCGCCGACGTCGACCTGGAGCGGTGGCGGTCCCGGATCGCCTGGGTCCCGCAACGCCCGCAGCTCTACGCCGGGACGATCGCCGAGAACGTCCGGCTCGCCCGCCCCGACGCCGACGACACCGCCGTACGGCGGGCGTTGGCCGATGCCGGTGCCCTGGACTTCGTGGACGCGCTGCCCGAGGGCATCGGGAGTGTGCTCGGCGAGGACGGGGCCGGGCTGTCCGCCGGGCAGCGGCAGCGGCTCGCGCTCGCCCGGGCCTTCCTCGCCGACCGGCCCGTCCTGCTCCTCGACGAACCGACGGCCGCGTTGGACGGAGCGACCGAGGCCGAAGTGGTCGAGGCGGTACGGCGGTTGGCGGTCGGCCGGACCGTCCTGCTCGTGGTGCATCGGCCGGCCCTGCTGGCGGTGGCCGACCGGGTGGTGCGGGTTACGGAGGGTGTGACCGCGGTGCGGGCGGAAACCGGGTCGGTGACCCCCGAGACGCGGACTGCCCAGGAAATCAAGGTGAGTTCTGCCGCCCCCGACGAAACCGAGACCCGGCTCGCGCCGCACAAGGGTGGTGTCCTCGCCCGCGTCCGTGCCATGTCCGGTGCCCGGCGTGGGCGTCTCGTCCTGGCGCTGCTGCTCGGAAGTCTCGCGCTGGGCAGTGCCGTTGGGCTCATGGGCACCTCGGGGTGGCTGATCTCGCGGGCCTCGCAGCAGCCGCCCGTGCTCTATCTGATGGTGGCCGTGACGGCGACCCGGACCTTCGGGATCGGGCGAGCCGTGTTCCGGTACGCGGAGCGGCTCGTGTCGCACGACGCGGTGCTGCGCATGCTGGCCGACACCCGGGTCGCCGTCTACCGGCGCCTCGAACGGCTCGCGCCCGCCGGGCTGCGCGACACCCGCCGGGGCGATCTGCTGTCCCGGCTCGTCGCCGACGTGGACGCGCTCCAGGACTACTGGCTGCGCTGGCTGCTGCCCGCCGGGGTCGCGGTAGCCGTGTCCGCCACGACGGTCGGCTTCACGGCCTGGCTGCTGCCCGAGGCCGGTGCCGTCCTCGCGGTCGGCCTCGTCGCGGCCGGCGTCGGCGTCCCCCTCGTCACCGGCGCCGTGGCCCGCCGTGCCGAACGGCGACTGGCCCCCGCCCGCGGTGCGCTCGCCACCCGCGTGACCGAACTGCTCACCGGCACCGCCGAGTTGACGGTCGCCGGAGCCCTGCCCGCCCGTACGGCGGAGGCCAAGCGTGCCGATGGCGACCTCACCCGGATCGCCTCCCGCGCCGCCACCGCCACCGCCCTCGGCGACGGCCTCACCGCGCTGATCTCGGGCCTGACCTTCGCCGCCACCGCACTCGTCGCCGCCCAGGCCGTCGCGGCGGGACGGCTCAGCGGTGTGTTGACGGCGGTCGTCGTCCTCACCCCGCTCGCCGCCTTCGAGGCCGTCCTCGGACTGCCCCTCGCCGTGCAGTACCGGCAGCGGGTCCGCAAGAGCGCCGAGCGCGTATACGAGGTGCTGGACGCCCCCGATCCCGTACGGGAACCGGAGCAGCCTCGGCAGGCGCCTTCGACGCCCTTCCCGCTCATCGTCCAGGGACTGGCCGCCCGGCACACCGGGCAGGACCGGGACGCGCTTGCCGGGCTCGACCTGACGTTGGAGAAGGGGCGCCGGGTCGCCGTTGTCGGCACCTCCGGGTCCGGCAAGACGACGCTGGCGCAGGTGCTGCTGCGCTTCCTGGACGCGGACGCGGGTTCGTACACGCTGGCCGGTGTGGACGCGTACGCCCTGGACGGTGACGACGTACGACGGCTCGTCGGGCTGTGTGCGCAGGACGCGCACCTCTTCGACAGCTCGGTGCGCGAGAACCTGCTGCTCGCGAGGAAGGACGCGACCGAGGACGAACTGCGGGCCGCGCTGGAGCGGGCCCGGCTGCTCGACTGGGCCGACGGGCTGCCCGAGGGTCTCGACACGCTGGTCGGTGAGCACGGGGCGCGGCTGTCCGGAGGGCAGCGGCAGCGGCTGGCGCTCGCCCGTGCGCTGCTCGCCGACTTCCCGGTCCTCGTGCTCGACGAGCCCGCCGAACACCTGGACCTGGCGACCGCCGACGCGCTCACCGCCGATCTGCTGGCCGCCACGGAAGGCCGTACGACACTGCTCATCACGCACCGGCTCGCGGGTCTGGAGGACGTGGACGAGGTGATCGTGCTGGACGAGGGGCGGGTGGTGCAGCGGGGTCCGTTCGCCGGACTGGCGTCGGTGGAGGGGCCGTTGCGGGGGATGGCGGAGCGGGAGGCGGAGTCGGAGCTGTTGGTGGCGGCCGGGTAGGGGGTTCGGTGGCCGAGCCTCTCGACTTTCCGTGACAAAGGGGACTAATTAGGCTCGGAGTATGTCAGCCGCCGCGCGTTCCGGTCCCCCGTCGTCCGCCCCGGGACTGTCGGCCGAACTGGCCGCCCGCGTCCCGCAGTTGCTGGAGGCCATGCGGTCTGTGGGCAGCGGGCTCGAACTGCACTCCACGCTGGAGCGGATCTGCGAGGCGGCGGCCACGCTGACGGACGCCCGGTACGCGGGACTCGGTGTCGTCGACGAGGACGGCGACGCGCTCGCCGACTTCGTCTTCCACGGGGTCGACGCGGGGACCGCGCGGCGGATCGGGCGGTTTCCCGACGGGCACGCGGGCCTGCTCGGCGCGCTCATCCGGGAGTCGGAGCCGGTGCGGCTGGTGGATGTGACCGAGGATCCGCGGTCCTGGGGGTTCCCCGAGCACCATCCGCGGATGCGTGCCTTCCTCGGCGTTCCCATCCGCGTCTCGGGGGAGGTCTTCGGCAACCTCTATCTGGGCGAGAAGCGCGGCGGGGACCCCTTCAACGACTACGACGTCAGCATGGTCCGGGTGCTGGCGACCGAGGCCGGTATCGCCATCGGCAACGCCCGGCTGTACGAGGCCGCCAAGCAGCGTGAGCGATGGATCGACGGGTCGGTGGCCGTCACGACCGCCCTGCTGTCCGGCGGGGACGCCGAGGAGGCGCTGCAGGTCGTCGCGGAACGGGCCCGCCGGCTCTCCGGTTCGGCGGCGGGGATCGTGCTGCTGCCCGCGGTCGAGGGCGGCATGGAGATCGTCGCCGTGTCCTCGGAACAGCCGTCGGACCAACTCGGCAGGGTCGTCGCGCCGGACAGCGAGATCATCGCGCAACTCCTCGACGGGCGGCCGGTGTTCGTGGCGGACGCGGCCACCGATCCCCGTATGCTCAGCGCCCTCGCGCGTGCGTACGGGCCGATCATGGCGCTGCCCCTGCAGAGCGGCGGGCGTGTCCTGGGGGCCCTGGTCACGCCGCGCGCGCAGGGCGAGCGGCCGTTCACGGAGGCCGAGCGCACCCTCGCGATCCAGTTCGCCTCGCAGGCCGCGCTCGCGCTGATGATGGCCGAGGCGCAGCGCGACCGGGAGCGGCTCGCGGTGTTCGAGGACCGCGACCGGATCGCCCGTGACCTGCACGACCTGGTCATCCAACGGCTGTTCGCCACCGGGATGATGCTGGAGAGCGCCCAGCGCGGGTCGCTCGTCCCCGAGGTGCGGCACGGTGTGGCCAACGCCGTCGACGAACTCGACGTCACCATCCAGGAGATCCGCACCGCGATCTTCGCGCTCCAGCAGGGCCCCGCCGAGGCGCCCTCGGGGCTGCGCACGCGGGTGCTGCGGGAGATCAACATGGCGGCCGTGCCGCTCGGCTTCAAGCCCGGTCACCGTTTCGTCGGCGCGATCGACACGACGGTCGGCGACCCCACCGGCAAGAACCTCATCGCGGCTCTGCGCGAGGCCCTCTCCAACGCGTTCCGCCACGCGGAGGCCGCTCGCATCGAGGTCGTCGTCGACGCGACCGCGCCCCTGCCGGACGGCCGACCCGGCGTGCGGCTCACCGTCGCGGACGACGGCATCGGCATCCCCGCGGGCGGCCGCCGCAGCGGCCTGAAGAACCTCAAGCGCCGGGCCGAATCCCTGGGCGGCGACAGCTGGTACGGACCGGGCATCGGCGAGGACGGCGGCGGTACGACGGTGGTGTGGGAGGCGCCGCACTGAGCCCTGGCGGGGCCTTGTCCGGTGCGGCTTCCGCCGAGCCCCGGCCGGGATCGTGTCTGGCGTGACTCCCGCTGGCCCTGTCAGACACTCGTCCGGTGCGGCTTCTGCCGGGCCTTGCCGGGATTCTGTCCGCGGTGTCTCCCGCTGAGCTCTGTGAAGCACCCCTTCGGTGTGGCTTCGGCTGAGCTCTGCCGGGACTTTGTCCGCGGTGTCTCCCGCCGAGCCCGCCGGGACCTAGTCCGGCGTGACTCCCACCGAGCCTTGCCGGGATTCTGTCCGCCGTGACTCCCGCTGAGCTCTGTCAGACACCCGTCCGGTGTGACTCCCCCCCGAGCCCGGTCAGGCACCCGTCCAGTGTGGCTTCCGCCGAGTCCTGTCAGGCAGCTGCCCGCCGTGGCTCCCCCTGAGCCGTTCGCAGCAACGTGTCCCCCATGCGTACGACTTGAACAGGGCCCTCGCCCGCCGCGCGGGTCACGATCGCTGACATGCGCTCATCTCGCCGTCATCCGCTGCTCGTTCCGGTGCTGTTGTGCGCGCTCGCCGTTCTGGCGGCCCGTCCCGGTGACGACGACACCCGCACCGCCGCCGGTGCCAGCGCGGAGGTGGCGCGGCTGTACCAGGACGCGGCGGTCGCGGCGCAGCGGTACGAGGCGGGGCGGCAGGAGGCCGACGCGCAACGGGCCCGTGCCCAGCAGGTCGAGGGGCAACTGGACCGTGAACGGCGGGAGATCGCGCGGCTGCACGAGGACCTGGGGCGGATCGCCCGCGCCCAGTACCGCAGTGGCGGCGGTATCCCGATGGCCGCCCGGATCCTCCTCGCGGACAGCCCCGAGGATCTGATGCGCGATCAGCATGTCTTCTCCCAGGCGGATCTCGCCGTCGGCAACGCGATCGGCAGGAGCCACCGGGCCGAGGCACGGCTCGCCGGCGACGAGGCGAAGGCCGCGTCGGCCTGGCGGACGCTGGAGAAGCGGAACGCCGAACTCGCCGAGCTGAAACAGGGCATCCAGCGGAAACTCGACGAGGCACGCGGCCAGTTGCAGGGTCAGGCGGACGCCTCGGTCGCGGCGGGCAATTGCCGGGGCGCCGTCCGCCTCGACCAGCCGCCGAACCGGGTCACCGACCCGTGGGTCGCGCCGGTGGAGACCGTCGAACTGTCCGCGGGCTTCGGCAGCGGCGGCTCCCGCTGGGCGAACCGGCACACCGGCCAGGACTTCGCGGTGCTCATCGGCACGCCGGTGCGCGCGGCCGGAGCGGGCCGGGTGGTACGGGTGTCCTGCGGAGGCGCCTTCGGCATCGAGATCGTCATCGAGCACCCGGGCGGCTACTACACGCAGTACGCCCACCTCGCCGCCGTCACCGTCGACCAGGGGGACCGGGTGACCACCGGCCAGTGGATCGCCCAGTCCGGCACGACCGGCAACTCCACCGGCCCGCACCTGCACTTCGAGGTACGGGTCACCCCGGACATGGGATCGGCGGTCGACCCACTGCCCTGGCTGGCACAGCGGGGCGTACAGATCGGCTGAGCCTCCAAGTAAGGACCGTGCCCCAGGCCAACGGCTCTTACCGCCGTACCGCCAGCATCCGCTCGATCACGACCGCCACACCGTCCTCGTTGTTGTCGACGGTCCGCCCGGAGGCCGCGGCGAGCACGTCCGGGTGCGCGTTGCCCATCGCGTACGACTGTCCCGCCCAGGTGAGCATCTCGACGTCGTTCGGCATGTCTCCGAAGGCGACGACCTCCTCGGGTGCGATACCGCGTTCCGCACAGCACAGGGCGAGGGTGCTGGCCTTGGAGACGCCGGGCCCGCTGATCTCCAGCAGGGCGCTGGGGCTGGAGCGGGTGACGTTGGCGCGGTCGCCGAGGGCGAGGCGGGCGACGTTCAGGAAGACGTCCGGGTCCAGCTCGGGGTGGAACGCGAGGATCTTCAGCACCGGTTCGTCGGCCCCCGGGGCGTCCGGCGCGAGGAGTTTCTCGGCGGTGGCGAGGCTGTCCGGTATCTCCATGTGCAGCTTCGGATACGCCTGCTCCTGGTAGAAGCCGTATGTCAGCTCGATCGCGTACACCGTGCCCGGCGCGGCCTCGCGGACCAGGCGTACGGCGTCGAGGGCGTTCTCCCGGGCCAGTTCGCGGACCTTCACGAAGCGGTGGGCGCCGGGGCCGCCGTGCAGGTCGACCACGGCGGCGCCGTTGCCGCAGATCGCCAGGCCGTGGCCGTGGACGTGGTCGCTGACGACGTCCATCCAGCGGGCCGGCCGGCCGGTGACGAAGAAGACCTCGATACCCGCCTCCTCGGCCGCCGCAAGAGCCGCCACCGTGCGGGGGGACACCGACTTGTCGTCGCGCAGCAGAGTGCCGTCCAGGTCGGTGGCGATCAGCCGTGGCGGGACGGCGGAGGCCGGGGTCTCGGGCTGTCGAGTAGCTGAGGTCACCGGGCCATTCTCCCGCATATGCCCGCACGGCTGTGCGGGAGAGTGCACAGGTGAGTGGATACCGCCCCTACCAGGGCTGTTGCACTCCACGGTCCCGGCCAAACCGTGGTGCCGGCTCAGCGGAGCTGGGTCGGAGCCTCCATGGCGATCTGCTCGAAGACCTTCTCGTCCGCGGCGAAGTCGGAGTCCGGGATGGGCCAGTGGATCACGATGTCGGTGAAGCCCAGTTCCTGGTGCCGGCCCGCGAAATCGACGAAGGCGCCGAGGGACTCCAGCGGACGGCCGCGGTCCGGGGTGAAACCGGTGAGCAGGATCTTGTCGATCCCGGCCGCGTCCCGGCCGATCGCAGCGCAGGCGTCGGCCAGCCTGTCGACCTGCCCGCGAATGGCGTGAACCGACTGCTCAGGGGTGCCGTTCTCGAACAGCTTGGGGTCGCCGGTGGTCACCCACGCCTGGCCGTACCGGGCGGCGAGCTTCAGCCCACGAGGACCAGTGGCGGCCACCGCGAAGGGCAGCCGGGGCCGCTGCACACAGCCCGGGATGTTGCGCGCCTCGTGCGCCGAGTAGAAGTCCCCCTTGTACGACACGGAGTCCTCGGTGAGCAGCCGGTCCAGCAGCGGAACGAACTCCCCGAGCCGGTCGGCACGCTCACGCGGGGTCCACGGCTCCTGGCCGAGCGCGGTGGCGTCGAAGCCGGTGCCGCCCGCGCCGATGCCCAGGGTGACCCGCCCGTCGGAGACGTCGTCCAGCGAGATGAGTTCCTTGGCGAGGGTCACCGGGTGCCGGAAATTCGGCGAGGTGACGAGGGTGCCCAGCCGCATCCGCTCGGTCACGGCCGCGGCGGCGGTCAGCGTCGGTACGGCACCGAACCACGGGCCGTCCCGGAAGGTGCGCCAGGACAGGTGGTCGTAGGTGAAGCCGGTGTGGAAGCCGAGCTGCTCCGCGCGCTGCCAGGACTCGCGGCTCCCCTCGTTCCAGCGGCGGTACGGGAGGATCACGGTGCTCAGGCGCAGGCTCATGATTCCCAGGCTATGCGGCTGTCCGTGTTTCACGTGAAACCGTCACCGTATGCGGCTGTTCAGCCACGGCGTGAGGACGATCATCGAGATCCACTCCTTGTGCGTCCGGTCGCCGGGCAGCGGGACGACCAGGTTGCAACTGGGCGGGAAACGGCGGGACTTGACGTAGGCGCGGCCGTCGAAGACCGAGCGGAGGAAGGCGGGGACGTCGTCGCGGGCAATGTCGGGGCAGTCGATGCCCTCGACCGTGATCAGCGCGTCGTCCTCGGGATAGAGCCGCACGCTCACCCGGGGCAGTCCGCCGAACTCGGCGAAGGCCTCGTGCGGGAGCGAACCGTCCGGGTCGGTGGTGACGCCGAAGCCCGCGGAGGTGCGGCGGGAGGTCTGGTCGGCGCCGATGTCGTGGGTGACCTCGATCTCCCGCGCGTACTCGGACGCGATGTCGCGGAGGGCGGTGACGGCGGCCTCGGTGCTGTGGAAGTGGTCCATACCACTGATCATGCCGAGGGTGGTGCCGCCGAGGCCATACCGGGGGCGGTACGCCTCGGGTCGTACGGGGTCAGTGAGGCGCGGGGAACCGCAGATACCGCACGGGCACCGCCTCCGTGAGCCAGACCCCGTTCTCGCTGACCCGGAACACATGGCCGTCCTTGTGCATCGCGCCCGCGTCCACGGAGAGCACGACGGGCCGGCCGCGGCGGGCGCCCACACGGGTCGCCGTCTCCCGGTCGGCGGAGAGGTGTACGGCGTGGCGGTTCATGGGCCGCAGCCCCTCGGCCCGGATCGCGTCCAGGTTGCGGGCGACCGTGCCGTGGAAGAGGTACGGCGGCGGGGTGGCCGGAGGCAGTCCGAGGTCGACCTCGATGCTGTGGCCCTGGCTGGCGCGGATCCGGGTGCCCTCGATCGCGAAGCGGCGCTTGTCGTTCGTGGCCACCACCTGGTCGAGTTCCTCGCGGCTGAACCGGAATCCATGTGCGGCACAGGCGGCGATCAGCGTGTCGATCTCGACCCAGCCGGCCTCGTCGAGAGTGAGCCCGATCCGCTCGGGCTGGTGGCGCAGATGCTTGGAGAGGTACTTCGACACCTTCACGGTGCGTCTTTCATCCATCCGGTCAGCATGACGGGAGAGACGTGGATCACGCATTTTATTTTGTGGCCGATGTTTGATCCACAACCAACTGTAGTTATCCACAGGGGAATTGGCGTTTCTGTGGACAACTCCCTGTCATGTCACCCCTGTTCGTCAAGATCAGCTGGGGGCACACCCCTTGGCATGAGCGCATCCAACGCCCTTGCCCGCAGCTCCCGTTCGGCCGCCAACGCGATGAACTCGCCCGCCTTCTCCGCCCCAACCAACCCCTCCACGGCCCGCATTGTCGTCTCGGGCACCGCCACGGAACGTGACGAGGACACGGGCCGGGAAGACTCCGCCGCACCGAGGTGCCGGCGCAGCGACCGGTTGGCGAACAGCCGCATCGCGCGGGCGAGTTCGGCGTCCACGGTCTGCTGCGCGAGCGGGCGCAGTCGTCGTACGAGCGAGGCCGCCTCGGTCGCGTCGGCGTCGGTCGGGCGGTGCGATCCGTCGAGGTAGCGGGCGAAGACGTGCTCGGTGGTGAACTCCAGGAAACGGGAGGCGATGTGCTCCACCTGGAACCTCAACTCCCGCAGGTGGGAGGAGATCGCGGGCAGCGGCACCCCGGAGGCGTACAACTCGACGGCCACCGCCAGCTCTTGGGGACTCGGGACGAGGAAGGAGTCGGTGTCTCCGGGGACCGGCTCCAGTACGCCGAGTTCGACGGCCTCGGCGACGGCCGCGTCGTCCGGGCTGCCGCCGAAGCGCTGCTCCAGCTCGGCGCGCGAGATCCGGACGGCCTCCTCGTCCGTCCACGGCCCGTCGACCTCGGCGGCCAGCCCGAGCACCCCGCCCAGGCCCCGGCCCGCGTCCCAGGCGTCCAGCAACTCCTTGATGGACGCCAGGCCGTAGCCGCGGTCGAGGAGGTCCGCGATCTGCCGGAGCCGGGCGAGATGGACGTCGGCGTACACGTTGGCCCGGCCGCGCCGCTCGGGGCGGGGGAGCAGGCCGCGGTCCTGGTAGGCACGGATGGTGCGGACGGTGGCGCCGCTGAGATGCGCGAGGTCCTCGATGCGGTAGGCGGCCTCGCGGGAGCCGACCGCTCCCCTCGCCCCGTGTCCGCCCGCCCCGGACCTCACGCGGCCCCCGCCCGTGCCGCCGGCGAGCGCTTCAGGTACTCCACCGCCCGGTTCAACGACCCCTCCCGCGACGGATGGTAGGAGCGGCGCAGATAGCGGGGTACGGCCGCGCCGAGGGAGCGCCAGGTGGGCAACAGGCCTTTGCGTACGGCCCTGTTGTGTGCGGTGAGCGAGTAGCGGACGCGGCCGGCGAGCTGGGGGTCGTGGCGGATCAGGTAGGCCGTGCCCCAGGCCCACAGGGAGAGCATCACGGGGGCCGTCACCGCCATGCCGGCGACGCGGCGGGCGTAGCGGGGGAGGCCGCGGCCGCCGCAGTGCTGGAACATGTCGTAGGCGACCGCGCGGTGTTCGACCTCCTCGGCGCCGTGCCAGCGCAGCAGGTCGAGCATGATCGCGTCGGCGCCGGACCGGTCGAGGGCATCGGCGGCCAGGATCCAGTCGCCCAGCACCGCCGTGAACTGCTCGATCGCCGCGACGACCGCCAGCCGGAAGCGCAGCCACTCCCGCTCGGGCAACGGCGCGCCGAACGGCGGGCGTTCGCCGAGGAGCCGTTCGAAGAGGAAGTCGACGTGCCGGGTGAAGTCCGCCGTGTCGAGCCGCTGGGCCGCGAGATGGTCCAGCACGTGCGCGTGCTGGACGCTGTGGGTGGCCTCCTGGCCCATGAACCCCTTGACGTCCGCGAGGAGTTCGGGGTCCCTGACCAGCGGCAGGCCCTCCTTGAAGACCTTCACGAACCACCGCTCCCCCGCCGGTAGCAGCAGGTGCAGCACGTTGATGACGTGGGTGGCGGTCGGCTCGTCCGGTATCCAGTGCAGGGGTGTGCGCGACCAGTCGAAGGAGACCCGGCGCGGGGCGATCGCGTGCCGCTCGCTCTCGGAGGTCACAGCGGCGGCTCCAGGCGGGCCATCGCCCGCAACGCGCGCGGGGCGAACCGGGACATGAGGTGGGCGCCGCGCGCCTCCGGGGTGACGGGCACGACGGCCTCGTTGCGGACGACGGCCCGCAGGATCGCGTCGGCGACCTTCTCCGGCGGGTAGTTGCGCATCCCGTAGAGCCGCGCCGACTTCTTCTGGCGCCGTTTCTCCTCGGCGGCGTCGACCCCGGCGAAGTGCGCGGTCGAGGTGATGTTGGTGTTGACGAGGCCGGGGCATATCGCCGAGACGCCGATCCCCTGCCCGGAGAGTTCCGCGCGCAGGCACTCGCTGAGCATCAGCACGGCCGCCTTGGAGGTGCTGTACGCGGGGAGCGCCTTGGAGGGCTGGAAGGCCGCCGCCGACGCGGTGTTGACGATGTGGCCGCCCTGGCCGCGGTCGGCCATCTGTTTCCCGAAGAGGCGGCAGCCGTGGATCACGCCCCACAGGTTGACGTCGAGGACCTTCTTCCAGTCCTCCGGGGTGGTGTCGAAGAAGGAACCGGAGAGTCCGATTCCGGCGTTGTTCACGAGCACGTCCACCACGCCGTACTCGGCGGCGACCTTCGCGGCGAGCTTCTCCATGGCCTGCTCGTCGGAGACGTCGACCGTCTCCGCCCAGGCCTCGGGGGCGCCGATCAGCCGCGCCAACTCGGCGGTGCGGGCGGCACTTTCGGTGTCCCGGTCCACGGCCACCACGCGCGCGCCGGACTCGGCGAACGCGAACGCCGTGGCCCGCCCGATGCCGCTGCCCGCGCCCGTGACCAGCACGAGCTGGCCGCCGAACCGCTCCACGTACTTGCCGGTCGCCGGTGTCGGCCTGGGCCGCTCGCCCTCATGAGTGGTCACGAACTCCGTGATCCAGGACGCCAGTTGATCGGGCCTGGTGCGCGGGATCCAGTGCTTGGCGGGCAGCGTGTGGCGCACCGCCCCAGGCGCCCACAACTCCAGTTCGTCGTAGAGCTTCTCGGAGAGAAACGCGTCCCCCAGGGGTGTGATGAGCTGCACGGGCGCGTGCGCGTACGCGTCCGTGCGCGGCCTGCGCAGCCGGGCGCGGACGTTGTCGCGGTACAGCCAGGCGCCGTGGGCCGCGTCCGTGGGGAGCGACGAGGTCGGGTAGTCGCCGCGGGGGACCTTCTCGACGCGCTCCAGGATCTTCGGCCAGCGCCTGCCCAGGGGGCCGCGCCAGGCGAGTTCGGGCAGCACGGGCGTGTGCAGCAGGTACACGTACCAGGACTTGGCGCCCTGGCCGAGGAGTTGGCCGACGCGGCGCGGGGTGGGCCGGGTCAGGCGCTTGTTGATCCAGTGCCCGAAGTGGTCGAGGGACGGCCCGGACATCGATGTGAAGGAGGCGATCCGGCCCACCGTCTGCTCGACGGTGACGAACTCCCAGGACTGCACCGAGCCCCAGTCGTGCCCCACGAGGTGCACCGGCCGGTCCGGGCTGACCGCGTTCGCGACCGCCAGGAAGTCGTCCGTGAGCTTCTCCAGGGTGAACCCGCCCCGCAGCGGCTCCGGTGCCGTCGACCGGCCGTGGCCCCGGACGTCGTAGAGGACGACGTGGAAGCGGTCCGCGAGGCGGGACGCGACCTCGGACCACACCTCCTTGGTGTCGGGGTAGCCGTGCACCAGGACGACCGTGGGGCGCGAGGGGTCCCCCAACTCGGCCACGCACAGCTCGACTCCACCCGTCCGCACCCAGCGCTCGCGCGCACCCTCAAGCGTCACTTGTCCTCCGCCCAGCGCCGCACGTGCGGCAGATCGTCGTCGAGCCAGAAGGCGCTCTGTTCGGGGTCCCTGGAGTCGGTGACGACCAGGATCTCCTCGAACTTGGCGCCCGTGCCCCGGAATCCGAGATGCGGTTCGACCGCCCACAGGCCCGGGTGCGGGGGGTGGTCGGAGAAGCGGTACGGCGACCAGAGCGGGGACCAGCCGTCGCGGTGGCCGTGCAGCGCGTCGCTCGCCAGGCCCTTCAGGGACTGCGTGCCGAACCCGAACAGCCTGGGGGACCAAGGGCGTTCGGCGACCCGGTCGACCTTGTGCGCGATCACGCCGAAGGGGTACGCGCGGTGCCGGTTGGCGTAGCCCTGGCGGACCATGAGGCGGTCCACGTCCTCGTAGATCTCGCGCAGCGGGCGCCGCTCGCGCACCTCCCGCAGGAGCAGCTCGCGGTGCGCCTCCAGGTCGGCCATCAGCCTGGCCTGCACCGGGTTGGCGCCCAGGGAGCCCGAGTAGCCGATGTCGGCCGTGTAGCCCTTGTACACGGGGGCCATGTCCAGGATGAACGGCATCCCGGGCTCAAGACCGCGGCCCGTGGGGAAGAACTGCAGCGGCACCCGGAAGTTCGTGAACGCCGTGCGGTCGCCGAACCAGGCGAAGGGCAGATGGAACCAGTCGCTCACACCCCGAGCGCGCAGCCACGACCGCTGCATCCGCGCCGCGTCGCGCTCGCTCACCCCGGGCTCCAGCCGGGCCGCGACGGCCTCGGCGCACTCGTACGCCAGCCGCTGGACCTCCCTGAACCCCCGCAGTTCCGCGGAGAGTTCGCGTGTCACCGCCGTAGTCATGCCACCGCCCCACCTGTCCACACCGACTGCGGTACGTGCTCGTAACTTGACACTCGTGAATGTGACAGTTGTTAGAGGCTGCGTCAATAGGCGTGATCTCTACCTGTGGACAACCGCGAGGGCCGGTCGCGTAGCCCTCAAGTAGGGGCATCCCCTACGGACCCGTACGTCTGGAGTCTGACGTGAGTACAGCTCTGCGGGGTGACGACCGCAGTGGCCCGCGTCACTACCTTCGTAGACGTGACTGTGATCGCGACCGAAAGCCTGAGCAAGCGGTTCCCACGGGTGACCGCGCTTGACCGGCTCTCCGTGGACGTCGGACCCGGTGTGACGGGGCTCGTCGGTGCCAACGGAGCCGGCAAGTCCACCTTGATCAAGATCCTGCTGGGTCTGTCCCCCGCCTCCGAGGGCCGAGCCGAAGTGCTCGGCCTCGATGTCGCCACCAAGGGTGCCGACATCCGCGAGCGCGTCGGGTACATGCCGGAGCACGACTGTCTGCCGCCCGACGTCTCGGCCACCGAGTTCGTCGTCCACATGGCGCGCATGTCCGGCCTGCCGCCCACCGCGGCCCGAGAGCGCACCGCGGACACCCTGCGCCATGTCGGTCTGTACGAGGAGCGCTACCGCCCCATCGGCGGCTACTCGACGGGCATGAAGCAGCGCGTCAAGCTCGCGCAGGCCCTCGTCCACGACCCGCAGCTGGTCTTCCTGGACGAGCCGACCAACGGCCTCGACCCGGTCGGCCGCGACGAGATGCTCGGCCTCATCCGCCGCATCCACACGGACTTCGGCATCTCGGTGCTGGTGACCTCGCACCTGCTCGGCGAGCTGGAGCGCACCTGCGACCACGTGATCGTGGTCGACGGCGGCAAGCTCCTGCGGTCCAGCTCCACCACCGACTTCACCCAGATCACGACCACCCTGGCGATCGAGGTCACCGACACCGACGAGCACCCGGACGGCACCCGCGCGGTGCGCGACGCGCTCCACGCGCGCGGGGTGGACACGCACGACGGCAGCGGCCTCCCGGGCGCCGGCCACGTCCTCCTCCTGACGGCCACGGGCGAGGAGACGTACGACGTGGTCCGGGACGTGATCGCGGACCTCGGCCTGGGCCTGGTGCGCATGGAACAGCGCAGGCACCACATCTCCGAGGTCTTCACCGACGCCGACACGGGCACCGACCACGACGCAGAGCGGAAGGAGGCCGTAGGCCATGGCAATTGACCAGCCCCTGGTCCCCCAGCCGGGCGACCAGACCCGCATCCACAACATCGGCTACCGCCACTACGACGGCCCCCGCCTGGGCCGCGCGTACGCCCGCCGCTCCCTCTACTCGCAGTCCCTGCGCGGCTCGTACGGCCTCGGCCGTTCGGTGAAGTCCAAGGTGCTGCCGATGCTGCTGTTCGTGGTCATGTGCGTGCCCGCGGCCATCATGGTGGCCGTCGCGGTCGCCACGAAGGCCAAGGACCTGCCCGTCGACTACACGCGCTACGCGATCATCATGCAGGCCGTCATCGGCCTCTACGTAGCCTCGCAGGCACCCCAGTCGGTCTCGCGCGACCTGCGCTTCAAGACCGTGCCGCTGTACTTCTCGCGGCCGATCGAGACCGCCGACTACGTAAGGGCCAAGTTCGCGGCCCTGGCCTCGGCCATGCTCATCCTCACCGGGGCCCCGCTGATCGTGCTCTACGTAGGCGCCCTGCTGGCCAAGCTGGACTTCGCCGACCAGACCAAGGGCTTCGCCCAGGCACTCGTCTCCGTGACCCTCCTCTCACTGCTCTTCGCCGGCATCGGCCTGGTCATCGCCGCCGTCACCCCGCGCCGCGGCTTCGGCATCGCGGCCATCATCGCCGTACTGACCATCTCCTCCGGCGCGGTCTCCACCCTCCAGGCGATCGCCGACGCGCAGAACTCCACGGGCGCCATCCCCTGGATCGGCCTCTTCTCGCCCGTCACCCTCATCGACGGTCTCCAGTCGGCGTTCCTGGGCGCGAGTTCGGCGTCCCCCGGAGGCGTCGGTCCCAGCCACGCGCAAGGTGTGGTCTACGTCCTCGCCGTCCTGGGCCTCATCGCCGCGACCTACGGCCTCCTGATCCGCCGCTACCGGAAGGTGGGCCTGTGACCACGCTCTCCATCGACCACGTCTCCCGCTGGTTCGGCAACGTGGTCGCCGTCAACGACATCACCATGAACGTCGGCCCCGGCGTCACCGGACTCCTCGGCCCGAACGGCGCCGGCAAGTCCACCCTCATCAACATGATGGGCGGCTTCCTCGCCCCCTCCACCGGCACCGTCACCCTGGACGGCCAGCAGGTCTGGCGCAACGAACAGATCTACAAGCACATCGGCATCGTCCCCGAGCGTGAGGCGATGTACGACTTCCTTACGGGGCGCGAATTCGTCGTGGCCAACGCGGAGTTGCACGGTCTCGGCGCCAAAGCGGCCCAGAAGGCGCTGGCCACGGTCGAGATGGAGTACGCGCAGGACCGCAAGATCTCGACGTACTCCAAGGGCATGCGCCAGCGCGTGAAGATGGCGTCCGCCCTGGTCCACGACCCCTCGCTGCTCCTGCTCGACGAGCCCTTCAACGGCATGGACCCGCGCCAGCGCATGCAGCTCATGGACCTGCTGCGGCGGATGGGCGACGAGGGCCGCACGGTGCTGTTCTCGTCCCACATCCTCGAAGAGGTCGAGCAACTGGCCTGGCACATCGAGGTGGTGGTGGCCGGACGGCACGCGGCCAGCGGCGACTTCCGCAAGATCCGCCGCCTGATGACCGACCGCCCGCACCGCTACCTGGTCCGCTCCAGCGACGACCGCGCCCTCGCGGCCGCGCTGATCGCCGACCCGTCGACGTCCGGCATCGAGGTCGACCTGGCCGAAGGTGCGCTGCGCATCCAGGCCGTCGACTTCGGCCGGTTCACGGTCCTGCTGCCCCGGGTGGCCAAGGACCACGGCATCCGGCTGCTCACGGTCTCGCCGTCCGACGAGTCCCTCGAGTCCGTCTTCTCGTATCTCGTCGCGGCGTAGGAGGCCAAGAGATGTACGACCCCACAGTCGCCCGACTCACCTACCGGGCCCTGCTCGGCCGGCGCCGGGCCCTCATCCTGGGCGCCCTGCCCATGCTGCTGATCCTGATCTCCGTGGTGGTGCGTTCCCTCACCGGCGCCGACGACCAGACCGCGGTCGACGTCCTGGGCGGGCTCGGGCTCGCCACGATGGTGCCGATCATCGGTGTCATCGCGGGCACCGGCGCGATCGGTCCGGAGATCGACGACGGCTCGGTGGTGTACCTGCTGTCCAAGCCGCTGAAGCGGCCCACGATCATCTTCACCAAGCTGATCGTCGCGGTCGCCGTCACCATGGTGTTCTCGGCGGTCCCCATGCTGATCGCGGGCCTCATCCTCAACGGCAACGGCCAGCAGATCGCCGTCGCCTACACGGTGGCCGCCCTCGTCGCGTCCATCGCCTACGCGGCACTCTTCCTGCTGCTCGGCACGGTCTCCCGGCACGCGGTCGTCTTCGGACTCGTCTACGCCCTCGTCTGGGAAGCCCTGTTCGGCTCCCTGGTCGCCGGCGCCCGCACGCTCAGCGTCCAGCAGTGGTCCCTGGCCGTCGCCCACAAGGTGGCCGGCGGCGACCTGGTCACCTCGGACGTCGGACTGACCACGGCCACGGTGTTCCTCGTCGCGGTCACCGCCGGAGCCACCTGGTACGCCGGACAGAAGCTGCGCTCGCTGAAGCTCGCCGGCGAGGAATGACAGGTCCTGATCTTGACGGGGGCTTCATCTCTGTCCGGGCACACTGGACAAACGTGGACGCACGGCTGGGAGGAACGGGGATGGCCGGAGAGGCGACGTACGGCGGCGGACAGGCGGAGTCCGGCGACGGCTGGGACAAGCTGGTCCTGGACGACGACTTCATACGGTCCGCCGAGACGGCCGAGCCGTCGGCCCGGGCGCGGATGCTTGCGGCGCGCTGGCGTGCGGAGTCTCCGGAGCCGCAGCCTTGGCGTTCCGACGAGCCGCCTGCCGGGTGGTTCTTCAGTAAGGCTCGGCGGCGGAAGTGGCGGCGGCGGTAGGGGTTCTGGCCGGATGCGTAGTTCGTTGGCTGCGGGCGAGTGGGGGCTGGTCGCGCAGTTCCCCGCGCCCCTTGGGTGGGACCACGTACCCCGGGTCTTAGTACTCGACATCTGGCGGAGGATGCACGGATCGAACGTGCGCGGGCTTTCCAGCCCGACCAGGGCTTAGCAAGCCCGTGCCTTACCACTCGGCCAATCCTCCGGGAGGGCGGCCCACGCGATAATGAGTCGCGTGCTCGAAGCGGCCGCCCCGGGCAGCTCCCCGTGGTGGGCGACTCGACGGAGGGTAACTACTCCGGAGACCGCCGCGGGCTGCCCTGAAGGGAGTTGGACGTCCTGTCGTGCATCGACATCGTCCAGCTCCTCTCCCAGTCAGTGGCGCCGGCTGATCCGGCGTCGACACAACAACTGTGCCTGTAGGCCGAGTTGGACGCCACCGAATTAACGGGGCTCAGGCAGGCGCCCCAAAAGGGGCGCGGGGAACTGCGCGACCAGCCCCCACCGGACCCGCAGCCATACGACGACCTCAACCCAGCAGTCGCTCCAGCACCACCGCGATCCCGTCGTCCTCGTTCGACGACGTCACCTCGTCCGCCACCGCCCTGAGCTCCTCATGCGCGTTGGCCATCGCCACGCTGTGGGACGCCCAGGCGAACATCGCGATGTCGTTCGGCATGTCGCCGAAGGCGATCGTGTCGGCGGACTTCAGACCCAGGCGGCGTGCCGCGATGGACAGGCCCGTGGCCTTGGAGAGGCCGAGCGGGAGGAGTTCGACGATGCCCGCGCCGGCCATCGCGACCGAGACGAAGCCGCCCGCGGCCCTGCCGGCCGCCTCGGCGAGCTGGTCGTCCGTGAGCGTCGGGTGCTGGATGTAGATCTTGTTCAGCGGCGCGGCCCACAGCTCGGACACGTCCGAGAGGGGAGTCGACGGCAGCGAGCCCGTGACCGCGTACCCGTCGCCGACCAGCACCTCCCCGTCCAGGCCGTCCCGGCTCGCCGCCAAGTACAGCGGGCCGACCTCCGCCTCGATCTTGGCGAGTGCCACCCCGGCCAGTTGGCGGTCCAGGGTGACCGACGTCAGCAGGCGGTGCTCCCCGGCGTCGTAGACCTGCGCGCCCTGGCCGCAGACCGCGAGGCCGTCGTAGCCGAGGTCGTCGAGGATGTGCCGGGTCCAGGGGACCCCGCGGCCCGTCACCACGATGTGCGCGGCGCCGGCCTCCGCCGCCGCCGCGAGGGCGGCACGGGTGCGCGGCGAGACCGACTCGTCGGAGCGCAGGAGCGTTCCGTCGAGGTCGGTCGCGATCAGCCGGTAGGGGAAGCCGGCGGTCACTTGGCGACCGGCGTCAGGACCTCACGGCCGCCCAGGTACGGACGCAGCACCTCGGGCACGCGCACGGAACCGTCGGGCAGCTGGTGGTTCTCCAGGATCGCCACGATCGTGCGCGGTACGGCGCACAGCGTGCCGTTGAGCGTGGCCAGCGGCTGGACCTTCTTGCCGTCGCGCAGCCGCACGGACAGCCGGCGGGCCTGGAAGCTGTCGCAGTTGGAGGCCGAGGTCAGCTCGCGGTACTTGCCCTGGGTGGGGATCCACGCCTCGCAGTCGAACTTGCGGGACGCCGACGAACCCAGGTCGCCCGAGGCCACGTCGATGACCTGGAAGGGCAGTTCGAGGGCGGACAGCCACTGCTTCTCCCAGTCCAGGAGCCGCTGGTGCTCGTTCTCCGCGTCCTCGGGGAGGACGTACGAGAACATCTCGACCTTGTCGAACTGGTGCACGCGGAAGATGCCGCGCGTGTCCTTGCCGTACGTGCCGGCCTCGCGGCGGAAGCACGGGGAGAAGCCCGCGTAGCGCAGCGGCAGCTTCTCCGCGTCGAGGATCTCGTCCATGTGGTAGGCGGCGAGGGGGACCTCGGAGGTGCCGACCAGGTAGAAGTCGTCCTTCTCCAGGTGGTACACGTTCTCCGCGGCCTGGCCGAGGAAGCCCGTGCCCTCCATGGCGCGCGGGCGGACCAGCGCCGGGGTCAGCATCGGGATGAAGCCGGCCTCCGTGGCCTGGGCGATCGCCGCGTTGACGAGGGCGAGCTCAAGCAGCGCGCCGACGCCCGTGAGGTAGTAGAAGCGCGAGCCGGAGACCTTGGCGCCGCGCTCGACGTCGATGGCGCCCAGCGCCTCGCCGAGCTCCAGGTGGTCCTTGGGCTCGAAGCCCTCGGCGGCGAAGTCGCGGATCGTGCCGTGCGTCTCCAGGACGACGAAGTCCTCCTCGCCGCCCACGGGCACGTCGGGGTGCACGAGGTTGCCGAGCTGGAGCGCGAGGCGCTTGGTCTCCTCGTCCGCCTCGTGCTGCTCGGCGTCGGCCGCCTTGACGTCGGCGGCGAGCTGGCCCGTCTTCTTGAGCAGCTCGGCCTTCTCGTCGCCGGAGGCCTTGGGGATGAGCTTGCCGAGCGCCTTCTGCTCGGAGCGCAGCTCGTCGAAGCGGACGCCGGACGACCTGCGCCGCTCGTCGGCGGACAGGAGAGCGTCGACGAGCGCGACGTCCTCTCCACGGGCGCGCTGGGACGCGCGCACACGGTCGGGGTCCTCACGGAGCAGGCGAAGGTCAATCACGCGGAACAGGCTACCGGTGCCGGGTTCCGGCTCACGACTCAGCATTCTGAACTGCGGCTTACATCCAGTTATGCGGTAATTGCGCAGAGTGTTCCCGCATGTCGACGCGGGTCAATGAAAAGGCGTCCCGCTCCCTGGAACGGGGCAGGCGCGAGGCGGCCTGTTGACCCGAATCCCTTGTGGGAAACGGGACTTGAGGGCGCGGTTGTCCACAGGAATCCACATCCCGGAAGAGTTATCCACAGGGTGTGCGAAAGATCTGTGGACATCGGAAATGATCATTTCCAAAGCGTTTCGCGCGACGGGCAATTCCTGTCCCAAACGCACCTCCCACCCACTTTCGGGTGGAAATGCGTCGCTCCATAGGATTGCTCGAAGGAAACAGGTGGACGAAGAGTGACCTACGCCCCGGTGGACGAGCAGACGGCCTGTAGGGAGATTTGTCGACTGGATCGCACTTCGTTGTCGACTTGTCCCCAGGTCGAGAAGCGGACCTGTGGATAACTTCTGTGGATAACGAAGATACGCAGGTAGTACCGGGACGCTACACAGGTCCCACCGGTCAGAAACGGCCGTCCTGGCAGTGCGCGACCCAGTCGGCCGCGGCCAGGAAATCCTCGTCCGAGGTCGCCGGGAAGAGCGGCCGCACCCCGTCCACGCCGACGTCCGCGCGCGGGTACGAACCGAGGAAGCGCACCTGGAGACAGATCCGCTTGAGCCCGGCCAAGGCCTCGGCGACCCGGCGGTCGGAGATGTGTCCCTCGGCGTCGATGCAGAAGCAGTAGTTGCCGATGCCGGCTCCGGTCGGGCGGGACTGCAGCAGCATGAGGTTGATGCCCCGGGTGGCGAACTCGCCCAGCAGATCGCGCAGCCCGCCGGGGTGGTCGTCACGCTGCCAGATCACGACCGACGTCTTGTCCGCGCCGGTCGGGGCGGCCGGGCGGGCGGGCCTGCCCACCAGGACGAACCGGGTCTGCGCGTTCTCCGCGTCGTGGATCTCGGTCTCCAGCGCCTCGAGACCGTACCGGGCGGCCGCGAACTCACCGGCGAACGCGGCGTCGTAGCGGCCCTCCTGGACCAGCCGGGCGGCGTCCGCGTTCGAGGCCGCCGACTCCCACAGGGCGTCCGGGAGGTTCGCCTTCATCCAATTGCGGACCTGCGGCTGGGCGGCGGGGTGCGCGGAGACCGTCTTGATGTCGGAGAGCTTGGTGCCCGGCCTGACCAGCAGCGCGAAGGTGATCGACAGCAGCACCTCGCGGTAGATCATCAGCGGCGCGCCCGCGACCAACTCGTCCAGGGTGGTGGTGATGCCACCCTCGACGGAGTTCTCGATCGGCACGAACGCGGCCTCGGCCTCGCCGGTGCGCACCGCGTCCAGCGCGGACTGCACCGACACGTACGGGATCAGCTCCCGGGTGGCCGCCTCGGGAAGCGTCCGCAGGGCGACTTCGGTGAAGGTGCCCTCAGGGCCGAGATACGCGTAGCTGGCTGGCATGACCTCACCCTAATGGGCCTTGCGGAACGCGGTGTCCGCTTCCTGGCCCAGCCACCCGTGAGGGCGACGGCCTCACCCCTCCAGCAGCCGCTGCCCCACGTACTCGCCCTCCGCCGCCCCGCCCGGCACCGCGAACAGACCGCTCGCCTCGTGCCGGATGTACGTCGACAGGGCATCCCCGCGGTCGAGTTTCCGCTGCACGGTGACGAAGCCGCGCAACGGGTCCGCCTGCCAGCACACGAAGAGGAGCCCGGCGTCCGGAGTGCCGTCCGCGGCGATGCCGTCGTGGTAAGAGAAGGGGCGCCGCAGCATCGCCGCGCCCCCGTTCTGGTCGGGCCGCGCGATCCGGGCGTGCGCGTTGATGGGGACGACCAGGGCGCCCTTCGCGTCGGTCTTCTCCAGGTCCATCGCGGTCGTCTCGCCGCCCCCGGACAGCGCGGCCCCATTGGACTTGCGGCGCCCGATCACGTTCTCCTGGGCGCCGGTCGAGAGCTTCTCCCAGTCGTCGAGGAGCATGCGGATCCGGCGTACGACGGCGTAGGAGCCGTTCGCCATCCAGGCCGGGTCGGTCGAACCGGTCGCCGGCACGAAGATCCGCTTGTCGAAGTCGGACTCGGCCGGCTTGGGGTTGCGGGTGCCGTCGAGCTGGCCCATCAGGTTGCGGGCCGTCATCTTGTGGGCCGTGGCACCCGGCGTCCGGTTGAAGCCGTTCATCTGCCAGCGGACCTTGGCCGCGCTGCCCGCGTCCTTCTGGATCGTGCGCAGGGCGTGGAAGGCGACCAGCGCGTCATCGGCGCCGATCTGCACCCACAGGTCGCCGTTGCTGCGTGCCTTGTCGAGGTGGTCGGAGGAGAAGTCGGGGAGCGGGTCGAGGGAGACGGGCCGCTGCTTCTCCAGTCCCGTACGGGAGAAGAAGGAGTTGCCGAAGCCGAAGGTGATCGTCAGCGACGAGGGTCCCGCGTCCCGGGCGACATCCGTGTCGTCCTGTGCCGCCGCCTCGCCCGCCATCAGCCGCTGGGCGGTCGTCGACCAGCGGCGCAGCAGGGCCGCCGCCTCCTTGCGGCTGGCGCCCGCCGCCAGGTCGAAGGCGACGAGGTGGCCGCGCGCCTGGAGGCCCTCGGTGATGCCCGGCTGATGTTTCCCGTGAAACATTGCCATGACCTCGCCCAGCGAGGTCAGCGGTGTGGCCCCGGCGGGCGCGGACGCGTACCCCACGGCCCCGCCCGCCGCACCGAGCACGAGCCCGGTGGCACCGGCCGTACCGAGGAGCCGTCGGCGGGAAATGCCCTCCCTGGGGGAGGCGTTTTCGGAAACGGCCTCCCCGGGAGGTGCCTCTACGGTCCGGGCCTCGGGAATGGACTGGTCAGGCATGGCGTGGTTCAGCCGATCTGCGCGTTCTTGTCGACGGTCGTCTGGTCGATGTCGGAGGTCCGCACGGTCACCGAGATCTTCCAGTCGCCCGCCATGGGGATCTGGATTCCGTTCGCGGCCCAGTGCCCGGTGGTGATGCGGTCGGGCGTCACGGGCAGCGGGCCGATCTTCTTCGCGGCCAGGGTGAAGGCGACCTTCACCTCGGGGACGTCGAAGGCCCGGCCGTTGGGGCGCTGCACATAGACGTGCATCTCGTTGCCGCCCACGCGCGCGGGGTCGAGGTCGAGCCGTATGACGCCCTTGCCGTCCGTGCCTCCGGTGTCGAACGACATGTCCAGGGTCAGAGCACCGGCGGACGACGAAGAAGAGGACGAGGACGAGGACTTGGCCGCCTTGGCGTCCTCCTCCGTGCGGCCCGGTTCGGTGGCCGTCAGGGCCGTGGTGACGGCGAGGACGACGACGGCGACGGCGGCCTCGGCGAGCACGGACCGGCGCAGCCCGAAGCGGATCGGGTCGGCGTCCCGCAGTCGCTTCTGCCGGGTGGAGTCCACGGCGGCCTGCTGACGGGCGAGTTGGGCGGCGCGCTTGGAGTCGCCCGCATCCGAATCGGCGCCCTTGGCGGACGCGGCCACATCGGTCACATCGGAGTCGGCCTCGGCGGACGCGGTGGCGCTGGAGACACCGGCCTTGGTCGAGGTCGTAGCGCTGGAAGCACTGGCCGCGGCAGACGCCGTAGCGCTGGAGTCGGCAGTCGTCGTGGACGCGCTGGCGTGCGCCTTCTCCTTCTCCGGCGCGCGTTCCTCGACGGTTGTCGCGGTCGCCTCGGCCGTCTCCGCCAGCCGTGCCGTCCAGCGCCGCGAGATCGACGCGATGCCGACGAGCAGCGCCACGAGGCCGATCTTCACGAGCAGCAGCTGGCCGTAGCCGGTGTCGGTGAACGCCGACCAGGAGCCGAGCTGGCGCCAGGACTGGTAGACGCCGGTCGCGACGAGTGCGAGGACGCTGCCGAAGGCGATGCGCGAGAAGTTCTGTACGGCGGTCCGCCCGACCAGGTTGTCGGCGGGTGCCCGGTAGAGCGCGACGAGGAGGGCGGCGAGGCCGCCGAGCCAGATGGCGACGGCCAGCAGGTGGACGACGTCGACGGGCATCGCGATGCCCGGCTGCAGCCCGGTCGAGGCGTGCTCGGCCAGCGCCCAGCTCGCCGCGAGCCCGGCGGCCACCACACCGCCGCCGATCGAGAGGCCGAAGGTGAGGTCCCGCTTCTCCTCGTCCTCCCGCTTGTCGTACGCACCGAAGAGCACGGCGATGAACAGCGCGGCGGCGGCGAGGAGAAGGAGCCGGGAGACGAGGGCCGCGCCGGTCTTGGTCTGGAGAACCTGGCCGAGGAGGTTCAGGTCGAAGATGTCGCCGACCTTGCCGGTGGTCGAGTACGAGCCGCGCAGGAGCAGCAGCCAGAGCGTGGCAGCGGTCAGCGAGACCCAGCCGGAGACCACCAGCCGCTGCAGGGCGCGCACTCCGGCGCCGCGCTGCCAGCAGGCCAGGATGAAGGCGGCGCCGCCGACCATGACGATGAAGCCGGCGTACGACATGTAGCGCCCGAAGCCGTACAGCCCGCCGACGAGTCCGCCGCCGACGTCCTGCTCGGCCGACGCGGAGACGGTGGTCTTCGAGGGGGAGCCGATCGAGAAGGTGAAGGCGCCGCCGACGGGGTGGCTGTCGGCCGACACGACCTGCCAGGCCACCGTGTACGTGCCGTCGGGCAGTCCGCTGCGCACCTGGGTGGCGTAGGTCGTCCCGCTGATGTTGGACGGTTTGCCGACGTCGACGCGTTTGCCCTTCGGGTCGAGGACGCGCAGCGAGTCGTCGTTCGTCGAGACCTTCTCGGAGAAGGTGAGCGAGATCTGCGTCGGCGCCTTGTCGACCACCACCCCCGAACTGGGGTCGCTGCCGGTCAGCGCGGCGTGCGCGGAGGCGGTACCCGCCCCGGCGAAGAGCATGCCGGTGACGGCCAGGAGCAGCAGCACCAGATTGCGGACGCGGGGGGTGATGGTCGTCTTCAAGGTGGGGTCCCTCCCTCAGTGCCCGGTCGTGGGGTTGTACGTCGCCGACTTCACGGGCATCTCAACCGTGAGAGGGCCGGACTTGGCAAAGTGCAGCTTCACGGTCACGCTGTCGCCCTGCTTCAGCGTGTGCTTCAGCTTGTCGAACATCAGGTGGTTGCCCCCGCTCTTGAACACGAGTTGACCGTGTGCGGGCACATCGAGGGACTTCACCTCCTCCATCGCCTGGCCGACGGTCTCGTGCACGGAGACCGGGCCGAGGTCGCTGGTGACGGAGGTCAACTCGTCCTTGGCGCCGCCCTTGTTGGCGATGTCCAGGAAGCCCGCGGCCATGTCCGAGACCGGCTGGGGCATATAGGCGGAGCTGACGGAGAGCTGGGCCTTCGCGTCGTCCGAGCCGCCGCAGCCGGTGAGGACCAGCGCGCCGGTCAGCACCGCGACGGGCGCCGCGAACCGCCTCACGGATTCTCCCCCTTGATGATCTTCGGGAGGTCCTTGGTGTAGTCGTCGACGGTGGTGTCCTGGCCGTAGAGCAGATAGCCGCCGTTGGTCTTCGGGGAGAACGCGACGACCTGGGTGCCGTGGACGGAGACCAGCTTGCCGTTCTTGTCCTTCGAGGTCGGCTCGATGGAGATGCCGATGGAGCGGGCGCCGGCCTGGATGGTGGCGAAGTCGCCGGTCAGGCCGACGAACTGGGTGTCGATGCCCTTGAGCCACTTGCCGAGCTCGGAGGGGGTGTCGCGGGCCGGGTCGGTCGTCACGAACACGACCAGCAGCTTGTCCTGCTCGGCCTTGGGCAGCGCCTTCTTGGCGACGGCGATGTTGTTCATCGTCAGCGGGCAGATGTCGGGGCAGTGGGTGTAGCCGAAGTAGATCAGCGTCGGCCGGCCCTTGGACTCCGCCCGGAAGTCGTACTTCTTGCCGTGCGTGTCCGTGAGGACCAGGTCCGGCTTCTCGAACGGGGTGTCGAGCACGGTGGCGGCCTGGGTCGCGGTGTCCTCGGAGACCACGGAGACGGGGCTGGTGCCGTCGTCGCCGCTGCCGCAGGCGGAGAGCGTCAGGGTGGCGGCGGCGAGCAGAACGGCCGCCGCGAACGTCTTCTTGCGCATAGAGAAATGTCCCAGTTGTGAGAGCTCCGGCGCGCACCGGGGTCGTACGCAAGAGTCGCACGGACCCCTGTGCGCGCCATGAGCGGACGGGCCTCAGACGGTCGTACGCCGTCGGCCGGCGAGAACGCCGTACGCCACGCCCGCCGCGCCGACGGCGATGCCGACCACGCCGAGGACGCGGGCGGTGGTGTCGGAGGAGTCGGCGGACGACGAGGTGGAGTCGGCGGCGGTGGTCTCGGTCTTCTTGGAGGCGTCCTCGGCGGTCGCGCCGGAGGCAGAGGCGGAGGTCAGGGTGAGGGTGGGAGCCGGGTTCTCGGGCTCCTCCTCGCCGTCCTTCTGCACCTCGATCCAGCGCACGACCTGCTTGTCGGAGTACGTCTGGAGCGCCTTGAAGACGAGCTGGTCGGCGTCCGTGGGCAGCATGCCGACGGAGACCGGGAACTTCTGGAAGTAGCCGGGCTCGACGCCCTTGCCGGTCGCGGTCCAGGTGACCTTGGTGACGGCCTCGGTGATCGTCTCGCCGTGCATCTCGGCCGGCTTGGCCAGCTTCGACCTGGTGACCTTCACGGTCCAGCCGCTGATCGGCTCCGGCATCACGGAGGCCAGCGGGTGGTCGGTCGGGAAGTTCACCTCCAGCTTGGTGGTCGAGGCGTCGTCACGCTCGTTCGGGACCTTGAAGTCGACGACCGCGTAGCCGCCCTTGACGGCCGCGCCCTCCGGCTGCACGGAGACGTGCGCGAAGGCGGGGGAGGACAGCACGAGCACGGCCGAACCGGCGACACCGACGGCGGCGGCGATACGAGAAGCCTTCATGAAAGGAGCACTCCACTTCGAGTTCGAGTGAGTTCCGGTGGTGAAGAGGGGCGCGTGGTGTCCCAGGTGCACCGGGGTTTCCCGGCTGCAGAACACGGGCACGCGCGTGTGCCGCACGACGGCGGCCTCTCCACGCACAAGAAGGGAGTGCGGGTCGGTGGTCGCGTCGCGTCAGGCGGCGAGGGTGTGGGGGGCGGCGGCCGGCGGACCGCGCCGGATCACCGAGTGCTGGAGCGCGGTGGTGTGCGGCGCGGGCGGCGCGAACAGGGCGCTACGAAGCGGACGCGGGCCCGCCTCGGGCGCCCCCGGCAGCCCGGCCCGCAGGGCGCGCACCAGGGCGAGGGCCCCGCGCAGGGACCGTACGAGCGCCCCTTCGGCGACTCCGTGCGCCGACAGTTCCATCAGGCGCAGCAGCGCCAGGTCCCCGCGCCGCAGCAGCCAGCCCGCGGCGAGCGCCGCGAGGACGTGACCGAGCAGCATCGACAGGGACGGGAACAGCGACATCGAGGAGGCGGCGGAGGTGGACATGGCGTCCGCCGGGTGATGCATCGACCCCATGCCGCTCATCGCACTCATCGAGCCCGAGGCCGGCAGCAGGCGCGCGTCGGTGAGGATCTGGTGGGCCTGCGCCGGGCTGATCGCCGTGGCGGTGGTCCCGCACAGGAGATGCGCGGCGCGCGCGACGAGCGTGGCGTCGGAGGTCGAGAGAGAGGTCGAGAGGGAGTCGGCCGATGTGGTGGTGGCCGTCTGCCCGAGTCCGAACAGCGTGTGCAGCACGGTCTGTCCGACCGCGAGCGGCACCACGATCCCCGGCAGCGAGCGCGCGCGCCCGGCGAGCGGGGCCACGACGAGGAAGGTGGCGAGGAAGCCCGCGCCCAGGGTCCACAGCGGAACGGTGGCGCAGGAGGCGATCGCGTGACCGGCCGCGGCCAGCACGACACAGACCGCGGCGAACACCGCGGCCCTCAGGACCCGGAGTTCACCTCCGGAGCGCGCCGTACGTGGGTGGGGGGCAGTCATGGCGGGCTCATCATCGCACCGGCCTTATCGCCGCTATACGGCAGGTCCGCAACATCGGGGCCATAGTGTGTCGTAGGTCACAAAGATCACTCTCCGGCGTGAGCTACCTCCGGATACACCAATTACGTTTGGGACGCATCGCCCATATGGGCGGCATCACGTCAACTCCGTGCTTACACAGGGGCACTGGCGGCAATAGGTATCACTATGTCGAGCCGCGGCCGGGAGGCTGGAGCATGAGCATCTGGTGGTCACTCCATCTGAGGCGCGAGGCCGCGAGCGTGCCACTCGCCCGGCGACTGTTTCTCGGCACGATGGAGACCGCGGGCGTCGACCCGGACATCTCCTACGACCTCTCCGTCGCCCTGAGCGAGGCGTGCGCCAACGCCGTCGAGCACGGCGGCGACACCGCGCACGGCGCGCCGACGGAGGCGTACCGGGTCACCGCGTACCTCGACGGCGAGAAGTGTCGTATCGAAGTCGCGGACTCCGGCCCCGGTTTCGCCCGCACCCAGTCCGTCCGCCCGGCCCCGAGCGAGGCCGAGAACGGCCGCGGCCTGTGCCTCATCCAGGAACTCGCCGACCACGTCCACATCGGCAACAAGCCGGGCGTGGGCGGCGCGGTGGTGAGCTTCGACAAGATCCTGAAGTGGCGGAAGGACGCGCCGCTGATGGCGGTGTGAGGGCTCGTCCGGCGCCGGCGCCGCCCCGCGACAGCCCCTCCCCTTCGGCCTCCGCCTCCTCGTAAGGTACGACGATGCAGAGCCGCGAGGACGAGGCACTGGCGCGGGCCGCCGTGGACGCGCTCACCGGGCAACTGGCGCTGGCTCCCAAGCCGGGCCTGCCCGACCCGCGCGACCTGGCCGCCCGTACGACCCGCGTGGACCATCGCGCCCTGCGCTGGTCCGCCAAGGCGCTGGCACCCGGCCTCGCGGCGATGGCGGCGTCCGCCCGCCGCACTGGCGAGCCAACTCCCGTGCTCCGCGCGGAACTCGGCGCGATCGGCCGCTGCACGGAGCACTCCGTCGCGCTCGCGGGCGGCGGCCACCGGGGCGCCCTGTGGGCACTGGGCCTGCTGGTCGCGGCGGCCGCCCTGGACCCCCGTGCCGGAGCCGAGGACGTCGCCGCGACCGCGAAGCGCATCGCCGCCCACCCCGACCGACGCGCCCCGCGCAGACCCTCGCGCGGCTCGTCCATCTCGGCGAAGTACGGCGCGGCCGGTGCGCGGGGCGAGGCGAAGGCCGGATTCCCGCACGTACGGCGGGCGTTGGACACCCTCGCGGCGGTCCGTGCGGCCGGGGCTACGGAGACACAGGCTCGCCTCGACGCCCTGCTCACGGTGATGTCCACCCTCCAGGACACCGAACTCCTGCACACCGTCGGCCCGTTCGGCCTGCGGCACGTCCAGGCAGGGGCTCGCGGTGTCCTGGAAGCGGGCGGTACGGCGACGGCGGCGGGCGCGGCGGCCCTGACCGCCTTCGACACCGACCTGCACGCACGCGCGTGGAGCCCTCGCGGAAGCGCGGGGCTCCTGGCGGGCGCGCTGTTCCTGGACTCCTTACCGGTCAACTCACCAGCACTGGCCGCCTGATCGGACCGGTGCCGGTCAACTCGCCAGTGCGGACTGCCTGTTCACCGCGCCCGCCTCGCCATCGTCCGCCGCACGCCCCGCACCCGCCGCCCGCCGCGCCGCCGGCCCCATCGCGTACGACGCCACGACCGTCGCCCCGCCCAGCAGCAGCCAGCCCGGCGTCCCCCACTCCAGGAGGAGGGACGTGAGCACCAGGGGGCCCATCGTCCTGGCGACGGTGACGCCGGTGCCGAAGAAGCCCTGGTACTCGCCCACCCGGTCGGCCGGGGCCAGGTCGAAGGAGAGCTGCCAGGAACCCGCCGACTGCCCCATCTCGGCGGCCACTTGGAGCACCGCTCCGAGAACCAGCGCCCCTACGGCCACCCACGGCGACGCGCCCGCCGACAGTGCGAACACCGCGCAGGCCGCCAGCATGATCCAGCCGGACCGCCGCACCGCGCGCGTGGCCGACGCGAGCCCCGTGATCCCACGGGCCATGCGCACCTGGAAGACCATCACCGCCCCGGTGTTGAGCACGAACAGCGCGGACACCAGCCAGGTCGGCGCGTCCGTCCGCTCCGCGATCCACAGCGGCAGCCCGAGGCTGAGCAACGGCATCCGCAGCAGCAGCACGGTGTTGAGCAGCGTGACGACGACGTACGGCCGGTCCCGCAGCACTCCGAGCCCGCCCGCCTTCCGCACCTGGACGCCCCGCACCGACGGCAGCCGCACCAGCAGCCCCGCGCACACCAGGAAGCTCAGCGCGTCCAGCGCGAACACCCCGAGGTACGCCGACCGCGTCCCCGCCCGCAGCGCGAGCCCGCCGAGACCCGCGCCGACCGCGAGACCGGCGTTCAGCGTCGACTGGAGGTGGGCCAGCAGCCCGGTCCGCTCCCCGGCGGACACCAGCCCCGCCAGCAGCGCCTGCCGGGCCGCCGCGAGCCCCGACTGCGCCGAGGCGTAGGCACACGCGGCGATCACGAACGGCACGAATCCCCGGACGACGAGGAAGGACGCCACCGCGAGCCCCGTCGCCAGCGCCAGCAGCACCGCCGTACCCCGCGGCCCGCGCCGGTCGGCCAGCCGCCCCAGGGGCACCCCGACCAGCGAACCGACGGCCCACGCGAGGGTGAGCCCGAGGCCCACGCGCGCGGGGGCGAGCCCGACGACGTGGGTGAAGTACAGCGCCGAGGTCACGTAGTAGGCGCCGTCGCCGACCGAGTTGGTCAACTGGGCGAGTGCGAGGGTGCGTTGCGGGCCCGCGGGCGGGACGAGTGAGTTCGTCATGGGTACGACGTTAGAAGCTCGGTGGGCCTGTGGAGAGGCCCAATGGATGCTTCTTTTGTTGGTCCAATTCAGGACCCTTCCAGTACTCTTCCCAACGCGTCCAAGGCCTCCGGGTACACCCGCTCGCGAGGCGTCCCGTACCCGACCACCAGCCCCTGCGGCCGCCCCTCGTCCGAGCCCGCCGCATGCCAGTGCTCACCCAGCCGTCCCACCGCGAGCCCCTCCTTCTCGGCCCGCGCGAGCACCGCCTCCTCGTCGTCGACCTCCACCAGCGCGTGCAGCCCGGCCGCGATGCCGTAAACGTTTGCGTGCGCCCCCAGCCGGCCGAGGAGCTGGTCGCGGCGGCGCCGGTAGCGCAGTCGGCACGCGCGCACGTGACGGTCGTAGGCGTGGCTGTCGATCAGTTCGGCGAGTGCCAGCTGGCCGATGGTCTCGGTGTGGTGGTCGCTGTGCAGCTTGGCGTCGGCGACCGCGTCGACCAGGTGCGGCGGCAGCACCATCCAGCCGAGCCGCAGCGCGGGCCCGAGGGTCTTGGACGCGGTCCCCAGGTACACGACCTGGCCCGGCGCCATCCCCTGGAGCGCGCCCACGGGCTGCCGGTCGTAGCGGAACTCCCCGTCGTAGTCGTCCTCGACGATCAGGCCGCCACGCGCGCGTGCCCAGTCGGTCAGCGCCCGTCTGCGCTCCGGGTGCAGGGTCACGCCCGTCGGGTACTGGTGGGCCGGGGTCACCACCACGGCCGCCGCGTTCCCCAACTCCTCGGCGCGGGCGCCCCGTTCGTCGACCCGGACGGGCACCACGCGCCCTCCGTTGTGCCGGACCACCTCCCGGTGGAACGGCAGCCCCGGGTCCTCCATCGCGACCTCGGCGACACCCCGGCCCGCCGTCGCGTCCAGCACGCGCGTGAGGAGCGCGAGTCCCTGCACGTACCCGGACGTGATCACGATCCGCTCCGGGGGCGCGATCACCCCGCGCGCCCGCCCCAGGTACCCCGACAGCGCGGTGCGCAGTTCGACGCGACCGCGCGGATCGCCGTAGTCGTACGCCAAGGAGGGTGCCGTCGCGATCGCGCGGCGCAGCGAGCGCAGCCAGGCCGCCGCCGGGAACATGCCGACGTCGGGGCTCCCGGGCCGCAGGTCGTAACGGGGTACACGCGCGCGTGCCGCCGCGCCCGGTGCCTCCGCGTCGACGGAGGGCAGCCGCGCGACCTCGGTGCCGGAGCCCTGGCGCGCGGTCAGGTAGCCCTCGGCGACGAGCTGGTCGTAGGCCGCCTTCGCGGTGCCCCGGGATACGCCGAGTTCGGTCGCGAGGCGGCGGGTCGCCGGGAGGCGGGTCCCGGGGGACAGACGGCCGTCCCGTACGGCGTCGCGGAGCGCGCGTTCGAGGCCGACCCGGCGGCCTCCCTCGGAGTCGGGTTCCAGATGCAGGTCGACCCCGACGCCGGACCAGAAGTCGTTCACGAAAAAGCCCTCCCCCTAGGCGCGTTCATGAAAAATGCCCTCCCCTGGGCACACGATCGGCACACGAATGGCCGGGCACAGCAGGTGTGCCCGGCCATCAGTCTTGTATCAGGTGGCAGCCGTCAACTGTCAGCCCTTGAGGGACGCCATCCAGCCCTCGACCTCGGCCGAGGTGCGGGGCAGGCCGTCCGACAGGTTCCGGTTGCCGTCCTCGGTCACCAGGATGTCGTCCTCGATGCGGACGCCGATGCCGCGGTACTCCTCGGGGACGGTGAGGTCGTCCGCCTGGAAGTACAGGCCGGGCTCCACCGTGAGGACCATGCCGGGCTCCAGGGTGCCCTCGACGTACGTCTCGGTCCGCGCGGCGGCGCAGTCGTGGACGTCCATGCCGAGCATGTGACCCGTGCCGTGCAGCGTCCACCGGCGCTGGAGGCCCAGTTCCAGGACGCGCTCCACGGGACCCTCGACAAGACCCCACTCGACGATCTTCTCGGCCAGCACGCGCTGCGCCGCGTCGTGGAAGTCGCGGTACTTGCCGCCCGGCTGCACCGCCGCGATACCGGCCTCCTGGGCCTCGTACACGGCGTCGTAGACCTGCTTCTGGATCTCGGTGAAGCGGCCGTTGATGGGTAGCGTGCGGGTGATGTCGGCGGTGTACAGGGTGTGCGTCTCGACGCCGGCGTCCAGGAGGAGCAGGTCGCCGGAGCGGACCGGGCCGTCGTTGCGCACCCAGTGCAGGGTGGTGGCGTGCGGGCCCGCGGCGCAGATCGAGCCGTAGCCGACGTCGTTGCCCTCCACGCGCGCGCGGAGGAAGAACGTGCCCTCGATGTAGCGCTCGCTGGTGGCCTCGGCCTTGTCGAGCACGCGCACGACGTCCTCGAAACCGCGGACCGTCGAGTCGACGGCCTTCTGCAGCTCGGCGACCTCGAACTCGTCCTTGACCAGGCGCGCTTCGGAGAGGAAGACCCGCAGTTCCTCGTCGCGCTCGGCGGTGACCTTGTCGGTCAGCGCGGCCTCGATGCCGGCGTCGTAGCTGCGGACCACGCGGACGGGGCCGGTGGCCTCGCGCAGGGCGGCGGGCAGTTCGCGGACGTCGGAGGCGGGGATGCCGTAGAGCCGCTCGGCCTCGGTGAGGGAGTGGCGGCGGCCGACCCACAGCTCGCCCTGGCCGGAGAGCCAGAACTCGCCGTTCTCGCGGTCGGAGCGCGGCAGGAGGTAGATCGTCGCCTTGTGGCCCTCGGTGCTGGGCTCCAGGACGAGGACGCCGTCCTCGGTGAGGTTGCCCGTCAGGTACGCGTACTCGACCGACGCCCGGAAGGGGTACTCGGTGTCGTTCGAGCGGACCTTCAGGTTGCCCGCGGGGATCACCAGGCGCTCGCCCGGGAAGCGCGCGGAGAGCGCGGCACGGCGGCGGGCGGTGTGCTCCACCTGCTCGACCGGCTGCAGATCGTGCAGCTCGGTGTCGGCCCAGCCGGACTTCATGCTGTCTGCGAGCTCGTCGGACACGCCCGGGTACAGACCGTTCTTCCGCTTCTTGATGGGCTCTTCAGGCTCCTCAGACTCAGTCTCCGGGGTCTCCGGGGTGAGCTCGTCGGCCACGGTCATCCTCCTAGATACGGCACTGGACCCCGTCCATCGTACGGTCGTACGGAAGGGGGCCCAGGGCCGTATGGCCTGTTACACATGGCTGTCCGGCGACTACTCGAAGCGAGCCGCCAGGAGGACGACGTCCTCGTCGCTGTCGGCCGTGTCGAGGCCGTCCGGCAGGACCGTCCGCAGGACGTGGTCGGCGATCGCGGCCGGGTCCTCGCGCAGCGCCTTGGGGACGCTCGCGGCCGCCGCGTGCAGGCGGGCGAAGGCGCGGTCCATGGGGTCGCCGGTGCGGTGCAGCAGCCCGTCCGTGTAGAGCAGCACCGTCTCGCCGGCCTCCGCCTCCAGTTCCACGCTCGGCGCCTCCCAGCAGGCCAGCATGCCGAGCGGCGCGGACACGGAGGTCTCCACGAACTCCGTGCGCCGCTCGCCGACCAGGAGGGGCGGGCTGTGTCCGGCGCCGGCCAGGGTGATCTTGCGCAGCGCGGGCTCGCAGTAGGCGAACAGGGCGGTGGCCGAGCGGGCGGGCTCGGTGAGCCTGAGGAGCAGTTCGAGGTCGGACAGGACCGCGACCGGGTCCTCGCCCTCCATCACCGCGTACGCCCGCAGGGACGCGCGCAGCCGGCCCATCGCGGCGATCGCGCTCGGCCCGGAGCCGGTCACCGAACCGACCGCGAGGCCGAGCGCGGCATCGGGCAGCGGCAGCGCGTCGTACCAGTCGCCGCCGCCGCGCGGACCCGTGCGGTGCAGCGCGGCGAGCTGCACACCGGCCACGCGGGGGAGCCGGGACGGCAGCAGCTCCTCGGCGATGGTCGTCATGCACGCGCGCGTGCGCTCGACTTCGAGGACGCGGGCCAGGTGCTCGGTGGCGTACCGGGCGTACAGGCCGACGAGGTGGCGCTGCCGCTCGACCGGCTCGGCGGGCTCGTCGTAGAGCCACACGGCGGCGCCGAGCCGCCCGGCCGCGTCGGTCGCCAGGGGGAGCGCGTAACTGGCCGCGTAGCCCAGGCGTACGGCGACCTCGCGGTGGCGCGGGTCGAGGGCGTCCTCGGCGAACAGGTCGGGGTGGACGATCTCGCCACCCTCACCCCCTGGAGCGCCGTCGAGGATCTGGCCATAGGACATCGACCCGCGCGGGACCGTCTCGATGTGCCCGAGGTCGGAGCGGGCGAGGCCGAGGCCGATGGTGGTGACGGGGCCCAGGCCGTCGCCGGGTTCCAGGACGACGAGGCCGCGGCGGGCGCCCACCAGGGCGGCTCCGGCGCGCAGCAGCTCCTGGAGTGCTTCGTCGAGTGCGTCCGTGCGTGCCAGCCGCTCCGTGAGTTCATGGAGGGTCGTGAGATCGGACACCCAGCCCGCGAGCCGGTCCTGGAGCAGGGCACCTGGCGCGTTCGGTGCGGTTTCTGGCGTGTTCTGCGTGTTCGAGGAGGGGCCCGGCGGGGTATCGGTGGCGGCAGGCGCGGGCGCGACAGTGTGTGCGGGCGAGGGAACCGTTGAATCGATTCCAGCCACTTTCGAAGGGTGCGGGGCGTTCATGGCGTCCGGCTTTCCGACCGGTGCGTATTGCTCAAAAGCATCGCAAACCCCCATGTCATTCTGCGCCGCTGGCAGTGTCTCCACATGTACACGCACTCGTGAGGGGATGTCCAGCATTGTCCTGCCGGGATTCCTGGTGTCCATGGGTTTACGGGTGCTATTTCGCTCTCCCCTTGCGGATTGGCAAAGTTGGCTTAAAACTGCATCAGGGGACGGTCCATTGCGGTCGACTGGGTTTGCTCGACGGAGCGTCACAGCGGTCGTGATGGGTACGTACTCGGAGAAGGCCAGGGGTGGCTGGGGGCCACCCGGAACCTGGTGAAGGACCCGGGCGTCTTAACCACCGACGATCGTGCCCCATCCTCCCGTGGCGGAGGCGGAGAGAACTACGCGGGACGGCAAAACGCCAGACTTCGCCACCCCCAATCGCCACGCCCATGCTTTTCAAGCACGCACGGGTTCCCCTTGCCGAAGGCAGGGGTGTGATGCGCCAACAGGTACGCACAGTGAAGTGATCGACACATGGTGTGATGTGGTCCTCGGTGTTGCCAGCGGTGCAACGGAAAGGAACGAGCGCTCATGCGCGAGATCCTCGGAAAGCGACGCAGGCTCCTGTCCAGGCGAGACAGCAGGAGGTCTGAGATGCTCAGCGCGGCCCTGACCTTCGCGACAGAATGGCAATGGCCCGTACTCCCGGGCGTGGCACCGGACCCTCAGGGCCGGGCCCGTTGCGGCTGTCCGGACCCCGACTGCACGGTCCCCGGCGCACACCCCTTCGATCCCGGCCTCCTCGCGGCCACCACCGACGCCCGGATGGTGCGCTGGTGGTGGGGCAACCGGCCCGCCGCCCCGATCGTCCTCGCCACCGGCGACAAGGCTCCCTGCGCGGTCAGCCTGCCCGCACCCGCGGCCTCCCGGGCCCTCGCCGCGCTCGACCGCCAGGGCATGCGCCTGGGCCCGGTCGTCGCCGCGCCGACCCGCTGGTCGCTGCTCGTCAAGCCGTACTCCCTGGAGCAGCTGGGCGAGCTGCTGTACGCCAAGGACCACGTCCCCGGCTCGCTCCGCTTCCACGGCGAGGGCGGCTACCTCGCCCTGCCCCCCTCCGAGACCGGCCAGGGCCAGATCCGCTGGGAGCGCGCACCACTGCCCGGCTCGTCCTCGCCCTGGGTACCCGACGTCGAGGCCGTGGTGGACGCCGTGGTCGAGGCCCTCACTCGTACGGGTGTGAGCGCGCCCGAGTTGTAGGGGTGTCGGGCGTGCGCGGGACATGGCGCCCGTAGTTGGTCGTTATCTTCCGCTGTATGCGCCGTCATTCCGGGGGACGACCCCCAGACCCCCGAATGGTTCGTCTGCTCGCCCTCGCGGGCGTCGCGGTGTGCGCGGTCGCGCTGCCGCTGGCCGTGGCGTCCGCGGGACCCGTACGCGACGAGGGTCACGCGGTCGTACGGTCCCTCTCCCTCGGTTCCTCGGACGACTCCTCCGGCGCCTCTGGCAGCGACGCCAAGGCGCCCTCCGTCGCGCCCTCGCCCGCCCGCTCCCCGCTGACGCTCGGCCTGGGTCTGGCGACGGCGGCGCGCTGCGGACCCGAGCTCTCCTCCCCCGACGGCATCGAGGCGCAGACCTGTGTCATGACGCAGGGTGAGGACACCTGGGCGCGCACCTACTACCGGAACGCCACCGGCGACGACCTGGACGCGGTGCTGAGCCTCATGGGTCCGGCGGACCGCACCGTGCAGATGCACTGCGCCGTGGCGGCCGAGGACGAGCCCGCGCTGTGCGAGACACCCCGGGAGCGGACACGGGGCGAGCTGGCGGCCTACACGGCCGTGGCGGAGTTCGCGGGGCGGAACGGGAGCGGGCCGCTGTTGCTGCGCTCGGGGAGCAACTCCTCGGCGCCTACGGCGAGTTGACGGACGACATCGTTCCGTACACGCGACCCGGGCATGAAAAGACCCGGTTGCTGGCGACGGGGGATGCACCAGCAACCGGGCTACTCGAACGGTAACAAGAGATCGGCGGTTCGCAAATTCGATCTCGGCTATTCGGACACCGACTTCCCTTTCACAACGGGGAGTTGTGACAGGAGTCACCGGAGTGAACAGGCCTGTTGCGACTGAACGGCCGTTCAGTCGAACCCCTGCTCCCTTCCGGGTGTCAGCTCAGCGTGACCTGCCGGTTGGTGAGGCCGCCCCGCGCGCGGCGCTCGTCCGCGGTGAGCGGGGCCTCCGTGGCCAGCGCGGCGGTGAGGCGCTCGGCGAACTCGGCGGCCGGCTTCTCGATGTCGTCCGCGCCCATACCGCTCGGCAGGTCCCAGACCGGCACGGTCAGCCCGTGAGCACGGAAGGACCCCACGAGACGGGTGCCCTCACCGAGACCGGAGCGGCCCGCCGCGTGCAGCCGGGCGAGTCCGTCCAGAAGCTGCTCCTCCGGGTACGGCATGACCCAGCGCAGATGGTTCTTGTCCGGGGTCTCGCACCAGTACGCGGCGTCCACGCCCTGGAGCTTCACGGTCGGGATGGCGGCGGCGTTGGCGCGCTCCAGGGAGGCGGTCACCTCCGGCGCCGCGTTCTCCGCCTCCGGGACCCAGAACTCGAAGCCCGGGTGCACAACTGGCTCGAACGTGCCTTCCGGGTCGAGCAGATCCTGCAGTCGCGGACCCTCGGCGGGGGCGCGGCGGGCCTGCACCGGGGTGCCCGGCTCGGCGGCCAGCGCGCGCTGGAGGGTGTCGGCGAGGTCGCGGCTGATGTCGCCGGAGGCCGTGTCGTTCTGCAGGCCGAGCAGCACCGAGCCGTCGTCCCGGCGCAGGGCCGGCCAGGCCATCGGCAGCACCGTGGCGAGCGTGACCGACGGGACTCCTTCGGGGAGACCGCCCTTCAGGGGCAGCGCGACCGTGGCCGCGGGCACCAGCTCGCGCAGCGCCACCCAGTCGCCCTCGCCGGGCAGCCCCTCGAAGGGGCGCTGCACCAGCTCGGTCACCGCGTGCGCGGCGGCCCGGCCGTGGCAGGCCTTGTAGCGGCGGCCGCTGCCGCAGGGGCAGGGCTCGCGGGCACCGACGACCGCGACCTCTCCGTCGCTGAGCTGCGGCCGCCTGGCCGTGGTCTGGGGGCGCTTCTTGGCCATCGTGGGTGTCTCCCGGTTACGGCTCGTCTCGTACGGGCGGGAGCCTAGCCGTTCACGCCATGACCGACGGGAGCCTGTGGACAACCCGGCGGGTGTGGACGGCGGCCTGTGGACGGCGCGGGCGACGTGGACGGGTACGGGCCGACCGCTCAGTCCAGGTCGTCGAACGCGTCCGCGAACTCCAGCCGGGGGATCGCCGACACCGTAGGAGCCGTGACGCGCGTAGCGAAGTCGTCGCGTCGGTGCCCGGCGTCCGGATCATGGACGTCGTCCTGCACGACGACCCATACGGTGACCTCGCCCCGGGTGTCGTCCCGGACACCCCAGTCGTCGGCCAGGGCGGTGATGATGTTCAGCCCGCGTCCGCCGTGGGCCGTCACCGACGGGGTGGCCGGGGCCGGGCGGGTCGGGCCGCCGCCGTCCGTCACCTCGACCGTGAGCCGGCCGCCCGTGTCCACGCGCCAGGCGCACCGGACGTCGCCGTCACCGGCCAGGGCGTCGCCCAGGGGCCTGCCGTGCTTGCACGCGTTGCTCAGAAGTTCGGAGAGGATCAGTACGGCATCGTCGATGACCGTTTCCGACACACCGCCCGTGCGCAGCTGGTCGCGCATGCGATGTCTTGCTTCCCCCACGCCCGCAGGGCCATGGGACACGGCCATGCTCGACGACGTGGGCACCTCCTGTGCCACCACCAACGCCACCCCCGAGACCTCCTTCGCCCCACGCCACGGTGTGGATGCCCCATTGGCCTGAACCGGAAACCGGCCAATCCACGTTCAGTGACGCATTCGCAACGATCGAACACGGACCGAACGCGCCGGTGCACTCCCTGTAATCGAGTGGCTTGTTTTCGACGGTGTGGCCGGGTTCGGAGGATGGTGCAGGTGGGGTGGCCGGGTCAAGGGGTGTTTGGCGGTCTTTATGAGGTTGTTTGCTACCCGCGGCCGAGCTGGCTCAGAACGGCCCCCGGCCGGTTGGTGATGATGGCGTCAATGCCCAGGTCAACGCAGAGATCGACGTCCTCGGGCTCGTTGACCGTCCACACGTGCACCTGGTGACCGGCGTTTTTCAGCCGCTCGATATACGCAGGGTGATTACGCACGATCCGGATCGAGGGGCCTGCGATCCGGACACCGGCCGGAAGTCGACCGTCCCGCAGGCGGGGCGAGAGGAACTGCAGCAGGTACACCGTCGGCAGCGTCGGGGAGGCCGCTCGCACCCGGTGCAGCGAGCGCGCCGAGAAGCTCATGACCCGTACCGGGGAGTCGGCGGCGGAGGCCGGGGCGTCCAGGCCGAAGCGCTTCAGGAGGACCAGCAGCCGTTCCTCGACCTGGCCCGCCCAGCGCGTCGGATGCTTCGTCTCGATGGCCAGCTCCACCCGCCGGCCCGCGTCCGCGACGAGTTCGAGCAGTCGCTCCAGGGTGAGCACGGAGGTGTCCTCGCGGTCTTCCGGGAGGTGTTCCCAGTCGGGCTCCTCGTCCCGCGTCGTCCGGGAGTCGCGGCCCTTCCAGGACCCGAAGTCGAGAGTGGCCAGGTCGGCGAGCTCCAGTGCCGAGACCGCCCCGCGCCCGTTCGACGTGCGGTTGACGCGGCGGTCGTGGACGCAGACGAGATGGCCGTCGGCGGTCAGCCGTACATCGCATTCGAGGGCGTCCGCACCGTCCTCGATCGCCTTCTTGTAGGCGGCGAGAGTGTGCTCGGGGGCCTCCTCGGAGGCTCCGCGGTGGGCGACGACTTGGATCCGGTGCTGCCGTGCGAGGGTCACCGCGTCATGGTGCCACCGCGACGGGGAAGGCGTGGAACCGAAGGGTCGTGGACGGCTCGTAGGAGCTATGCCGCTTTAGCCCGACAGGTCCCTTATAAAGGTTCGCCATGAACGCACAGGCACCGCTTATGGTGCTCTGACGGCCGGTGGGAAAAGCTGACGGCATACAAAAGCACATGCACAGCTGTTTCGCGCCGGACCGATCGACAAGCGTGAAGAGTGTGACCGCATGCTTCCGAGAACAACAGCCGTGGACCGAGGAGAAGAGCTGTGAGCACCGAGAACGAGGGCACTGAGGTACCCCCGGCCCCGTCTGCACCTCCTGTGCCGGTGGAATCTCCCGCAGCTTCCCCGCAGGCGGCCGCGGCCGAGGGGGGCGCGCCCACCACGCAGCTCCCGCCGGTGCCTCCGGGCGCCCCGCAGGACACGCCGTACGCGGGCCCCGCTCCGGCGTACGCCGGAGCGCCCCAGCAGGGCACGGGATCCGCTCCCGACGCCGCCTGGCCGCCCCCGCCGCCCGCCACCCCGTCGTACGCCGACAGCGGCGCGGGCGCGGGCGCGTACGGCGGCGAGGGCGTCGGCGGATACGGGGGCGACGGCTACGGAGGGGACGGCGCCGGAGCCGGTGGCGGCTGGGGCACGCCGTACCAGCAGCAGCCCGCGCCGAAGAAGCCCGGTGGCGGACGCGGCGGCCTGATCGCCGCCGTGCTGATCGCCGCGCTGGTCGCCGGCGGCCTGGGCGGTGGCCTCGGCTACACCCTGGCCAAGGACCACGACGACAACAGCAACTCCACCACCGTCTCCGCCGACACCGGCAGCAGCGCCTCCGTGAAGCGCGACCCGGGCACCATCGCGGGCGTCGCCGCCAAGTCCCTGCCCAGCACGGTCACCATCGAGGCCGAGAGCACCAGCGGCGAGGGCGGCACGGGCACGGGCTTCGTGTTCGACACCCAGGGCCACATCGTCACCAACAACCACGTCGTCGCCGACGCGGTCGACGGCGGCAAGCTCACGGCGACCTTCCCGGACGGCAAGAAGTACAACGCCGAGATCGTCGGCCACGCCCAGGGCTACGACGTCGCGGTCATCAAGCTCAAGAACGCCCCCAGCAACCTCAAGCCGCTCGCCCTCGGCGACTCGGACAAGGTGGCCGTCGGCGACGAGACGATCGCCATCGGCGCCCCCTTCGGCCTGTCGAACACGGTGACCACGGGCATCATCAGCGCCAAGAACCGCCCGGTGGCCTCCAGCGACGGCAGCTCCACCAGCAAGGCGTCGTACATGAGCGCCCTGCAGACCGACGCCTCGATCAACCCCGGCAACTCGGGCGGCCCGCTGCTCGACGCGCAGGGCTCGGTCATCGGCATCAACTCCGCGATCCAGTCGACCAGCAGCGGCGGCCTCGGGTCCACCAGCCAGTCCGGTTCGATCGGCCTGGGCTTCGCCATCCCGATCAACCAGGCGAAGTACGTGGCCCAGCAGCTGATCAAGACCGGCAAGCCTGTGTACGCCAAGATCGGCGCCTCCGTCTCCCTGGAGGACAGCACCGCCGGCGCGACGATCACCGCCGAGGGCGTCAGCGGCGCCTCCTCGGTGGAGGCGGGCGGCCCCGCGGCCAAGGCGGGCCTCAAGGCCGGTGACGTCATCACCAAGCTCGACGACTCGGTGATCGACAGCGGCCCGACCCTCATCGGCGAGATCTGGACCCACAAGCCGGGCGACAAGGTCAAGATCACGTACAAGCGCGGTGGTACGGAGCACACGACCGACCTGACCCTCGGGTCGAGGGTCGGCGACAGCTGATGCGGCTGCCGTAGCGCCAGAAGATCAACCGGCGGGCCGGGCGAGGACTTTCCTCGCCCGGCCCGATCGTTTTGTGCCCTCCACGCGTGCGTGCACCACGAGGGAACCGGATTCCTCCCTGCGGCGAAGTACGGGTGAAAGCCCAGTCTTCATCAGCGTGTTCGCATGGACGAGAGGAGCCCCGATGACCGTCGGACCAGGCGTCAGGGTGGGGCAGGACAGTGACGCCTCGGTGATCGAACGGTCGTGGGACGAGCCCGAGGCATTCGCCGTGCTCTTCGACCGCCACGCCGACTCGGTGCACCGTTACGCGGCGCGCAGGCTCGGTACGGAGGTCGCCGAGGACCTGATGGCGGAGACGTTCACCACCGCGTTCCAGCAGCGCTTCCGGTACAACACGGAACTGGCCGACGCCCGCCCGTGGTTGTTCGGCATCGCGACCAACCTCGTAGGCCGGCACCGGCGCGCCGAGGCCCGACGGCTGAAGGCGATCGGCCGGCTGCCGTCGGCCGCCCGCGCCGACGGTTCGCAGGACCCGGTCGCCGACCGCGTGGCCGCGAAGGTCAGCGCACAGGCCGTACGGGGCGAACTGGCCCTGGCGATGGCCCGGTTGCCCGCCCGGCACCGGGACGTGCTGCTGCTGGTCGCGTGGGCCGACCTCGGCTACGAGGAGGTCGCCCGCGCCCTGGAGGTACCGGTGGGGACGGTCCGGTCACGGCTGCACAGGGCCCGCAGAAAACTTCGCGACGCATTGGGCGGATCCGACCCGACAGCCTTCCGAGAGGAATCCGACGATGAGTGAACCGAGGAACGAACTCCAGCTCCTGAGGGAGTGGGACGCGGACACGCCCCCGCTCACGGACCCCGCACGCGCGCGTGCCCTCTTCCGCCTCCACCAGGCGATGCTCACGCCCACCACCCTCGCCCCCGCGACCGTACGGCGCCGTCCGGTGCTGCGGATGGCGGTGGCGGGCGTCGCGGCAGCGGCGATCACCACGACCGTGCTGGTCGCCAACGAGTCCTCCCCGCGCACCGAGCCGGTGAGCGCGGCCACCGTGCTGCACGGCGCGGCGGCCGAGGAACGCCGCCTGGAGAAGCCGATCGCCCCGCGCGACGACCAGTTCATCTACACCAAGGAGATCGTCAAGGAGACCCCGGCCAAGGGCGGCCGGACCCGGACGTACGTCGACGAGAGCTGGAACTCGGTCGACGGCTCCAAGAAGTCCTACGTCAGCGAGTTGGGCCGCAAGCAGTGGGTCCCGGTGTTCGTTCCGGGCCAGGGCACCTGGCCGCCGACCAAGTGGACCGAGCTCGAACAACTGCCCACCGATCCGCGCAAGTTGGTGATCACCTTGCGGGACATGGGCGGAAAGCCGGACTACAGCAAGCCGATGAGGGCCGCCGACTGGCCGATGACCCAGGTCTTCGTCTCCGGCCTGCTCCGCGCCCCGGTCCTGCCGAAGGGGCTGCGCGCCGCGGCCTACGAGGCGCTGGCCACCGTCCCCGGCATCAAGGTCCTGCCCCACCAGAAGGACGCCGACGGCCGCGTGGGCATCGGCATCCAGTACGTGGGCCCCGCCGGGACCCCCTGGGCGAAGGGCGGCCCGGTCCTGGTCTTCGACCCGAAGACGTACCGGTACCTCGGCATGCACGATCGGCGCACGGTGGGCGGGACGAGGTACGAGCAGTGGACGTACATCGCCGCGAGCGCCGTGGTGGACCGGGTGATGCAGCGGCCGTAGAGGCGTGCGGAGGGGGCGCCTGCCGGGCGGCGCCCCCTGTTCCGGGGAACCACGGACGTGGGCCAGTGCCGCGCGAAATCATGAACCATGCGATCGGACGACTGGCACCTCACCGAAGACCTGGACGACTTCCTCGCCGGAGGCGGGGAGTTCCTGCGCTCGCGCCCCGCGCCGCACACCACGGCGTTGACGACGATGGAGAGACTGCGCACGCACGGTTCGGCCGAATACGGCGGCGGGGTCCCCCTGTTCGGCCGACTGGAGCGAGCGGGCGAGGTCGACGCCACCTTCTACCGCCTCCCCTCCCGCGGCCTGGCACCCACCTCCCTCACCCCCGGGCAGGCCGACACCCTCGCCGCCCGCCTGGTGGACCTCGGGCACGCCGTTCCCTACGTCACCGCCGACGAGGAGACCGCCACCGTGTTCGCGCAGGCATGGCAGCGGCGCACGGGCGCCACATCGAAACTCCGCGTCCGGCTCCACCTGTACCGACTCGGCACCCTCACGCCTCCGGAGCCGTTCCCGGAGGGCCGCGCCCGGGTCGCGGGCGAGGAGGACCATGCCCAAGTCGTCCACTGGTGCCACGAGTTCGCCGCCGCCGTGGACGAGATCCTCCCCGCCTCCTGGGCGGACACCCGCTTCGCGGACAAGCACTTCACGTTCTGGGAGACCCCGGACGGCACCCCGGTCTCCATCGCCGGCTCGACCGCGAAGATCGGCGGGATGGTCCGCGTGGACCCCGTCTACACCCCACCCCACCTCCGCGGCCACGGCTACGCCGCCGCGGTGACGACCGAGGTGACCAGAGCCGCGCTGGCCACGGGCGCCAAGGAGGTCGTCCTCTTCACGGACCCGGGCAACCCGACCAGCAACGCCCTCTACCGACGCCTCGGGTATGTCCGCATCACCGACTGGGCCGTGTACGACTTCTCGGGCGCGGCACCGGAGTAGCCCCGCCCGCCCGGCGAACCCGGACCACGGACCCCGCACGACCCCCGGGCCCGGTACGCTGTACCCGCTCCGTCCCTGGTGGGCGCGTGCGCAGGTGGGTTGCCCGAGCGGCCTAAGGGAACGGTCTTGAAAACCGTCGTGGCAGCGATGTCACCGTGGGTTCAAATCCCACACCCACCGCAGGTGAACGGCCCCTGACCAGGCAATACGGTCGGGGGCCGTTGCCATGTCCGCTACCCGCTCGGCACCGCCGTTCCCCGTGTTTCCCCGCTCGATCGGGCACGGAAGGGGCACGCCTCGGGCACGGCATTCCAAGATCCAGCAGGCGGTCACCGACCGCCCACTAACGGTTGATCGGAATCTCGTAGACGATCTCGCAGTGAGCAACGGGCACCACGATGTCGGCGGTCTCCACGGGACGGCCTTCGTCGCTGTAGTACGTCCTCCGGATGTGCGTGAGGAGTGCGGCCTTCTGAATCCCGAGAAGTGACGCCTCCTCGGCCGTGGCCTGTCGCGGCTCTGGTTGCTCCACGGCATGGCTGACGGTGACTCCGATCGCAGCCATGCGGTTGACCACGCCCGTTCCCGCGTGAGGCCCGCCTTCGGGGAGTACGACGAGAGTGCCGGCGGTGAGGTCGTACGGCTCCCAACTCGTCGACAGTTGCACTGGCCTGCCGTCCGCGAGGAACTCGTACGTCGTCCGGACGCACAGATCGCCTTCGGCGACGCCGAGCCGGGCTGCGATCTCCGCGGGCGCCGGCACCTTGGCGTCGGTCCGGCTCTCCCAGTCGCCCTGCCTGCCCAGCGCCTTCATGTCCGCGCGGAACGGCGACTCCTGGGGCTGCTCGCGCGCCGATGAACGAACCATCCGCACCCGCCGCCGGGGTTCAGCGACGTACGTGCCTGATCCCGCGCGGCCCTCCAGCACGCCTTGGGAGATCAGCAGCTCCTGAGCCCGGCGCACCACGTTCTCGCCCACGCCGCACTCCTGGCCGATCTGGGAGCGAGAGGGGAGACGGTCCCCCGGCTCCCACACATGCTCCGCGATCCGCCGCCGGAGTTCGTCGGCGATGCGGAGATAAGGCGGCTGCTCAGGCATATGGAAAATCTAGTCCACTAGCTCTAATCTAGTTAACTAGCTTCACTCAAGGTGATCGCTGGTGACGGAGGCTGCCTGTGCCCGCTTCGGGAGTTAGCGCGGCGGCCCTCGCCGCCCGGCTGTCCGCCATCGGGCTCCCCGCGCGCCTGGAGGAGCACGCCTTGCACACGTCGGTCGAAGCGGAGGTGCCGGAATCGCTCTCCGCCGAGTCATGGCGGGAGGTCCTGGAAGTGGTGGCCGAGGCCGATCGGTTCGGGCTCCTCGCCACCAGCTTGAACGCCCGCACCTTATGGGCGGTCGTACGAAAAACGGTCCCCAAGACGGGCGATGTCGGGGGACCGAGCCATCAGCGATAGGAGCTGATTCAGCGTGTTCAACCGTATCCGCCGTGCCGTCTCCCACACCAGGGCGCGGTACTTCACCAAGGGCAGGCACCGCCGCCCCTTAACGCCCTCTCCGCCGCCCATTGCTCTGGCCCTGTCCGCGCCCACGGACGAGCCAACAGTCCTCTTGAGGCGGGGACTTGACTGCGCGAGTCATCGCTACTCGCTCGCGGGCGAGGATGTCGCGTTCGTCCGCCCGTACGTGCTGGATTTGGAAGGGCGCGTGCGACGGCACCGGGCGGTTGCCGTTGCTTCCCCTCTGCTGGCCGATGCGTGGTCGGCTTCCCTGGCGGTCCGCTGATGCCCTCTCGACGGCACACCCATAGCCCGGACGCCACGGCTGCGCCCTACCGCTCGACCTCCTGCCGCATCCGCACGCACCACGCTTGCGCTGAGTCCTCTCCGGCTTCGGCACCGGTCGACCTGCCCGTGATCTACGAGGCCTGCGACTGCCCGTGCCACTCGGCGTCCGGCCAGGCCGGGCCTGCGGCGGTGGCGCAATGAGCGACTGGGCGCCAGGCGGCATCCGATATCGAGATCACCGAGAGGCAGAAGCAGGGATGACGGAACAGAACGAACTGAGGCTTCTCCCCTGGGTAGGGCCGGAGGGTAAGCCGTGCTACCTGAGCACTAACGACCAGGACGGCTACATCTCCCGCATGGCGGACCACATCGAGGCGGTGCAACTCGGAATGGCATCGGAGCTGTTGGAGCATGCACCTCAAGTACTCGATGACCGGACCGCGGATCGGGGACAACTGAGCCTTCTCGCAGCCCAGTTGGCCGGAGCCCTGCGAGACGTGCTGCGTGTCGCGACGAGCCGCGGGCGCCAGACAGCGACATCTGAATGCCCTGAGGGGGAACCGCTGTTCGACTCTTGACAGTGGCTTCTGGACGGTAGCCATGCGTTGGGAAGAAGGGAGCTTCGGACACGGTTCCGGGCTCCCTTCCTGCCTGAGCCGACGAAAGTCAGCCACGAGGGCGAGCGCGTCGACGGACCAGGCGCGCGTGTGTCTCGCTGCACCACCGACGGCCTCAGCCACGTTGCACAGGTTGTGCCGTTGGCCAGAGCAAGCTCCGCAGGCTGAACCGGACCATGCTGCACTCACACTTGCAAGATCCTCAACTTGAGAAGCTGCGGGCATTCGAGGCCAGTTCGGGCGCTGACCAGGGTGAACAGTCGGGCTGCCGCTCTGTCGGACTCGGCGGCTTTCACCGTGGTTCCCGCCGTTCCCCGCTCGATCTGGTGCACTTGTGGTGCGGCCGTAGTGAGTGGCTGCGGCCGCAACCTTCTGATCCATAGCTCTGTAGAGATCGGTCAGAGAGGGGCATACCGGTTACTCGGGAGCGACTGAAGGGGATTGAAGGTCGGAGACGGTTGCTGGGGTTGCTGTATCCGGTTGCTGTACAGCTGCCGCCGCATCACGGGCGTGGGCGAGGTTGTGGCGGGCGGTGAGGGTGTTGGGGTGGTCGTCGCCCAGGATGCGCTCGTAGTCGGCCAGGACCCGCTCGCGCAGGTTTAGGGCGTCCTGGACGCGGCCGGCATCGCTGTAGGAGATGGCCAGGTTGTGGCGGGCGGTGAGGGTGTTGGGGTGGTCGTCGCCCAGGATGCGCTCGTAGTCGGCCAGGACCCGCTCGCGCAGGTCGAGGGCGTCCTGGACGGACGCGGCCGGCATCGCTGTAGGAGATGGCCAGGTTGTTGCGGGCGTCGAGTGTGTCGGGGTGGTCGTCGCCCAGGATGCGCTCCCGGTCGGCCAGGACCCGCTCGCACAGGTTGAGGGCGTCCTGGACGCGGCCGGTATTGCTGTAGGAGGCGGCCAGGTTGTGGCGGGCGTCGAGTGTGTCGGGGTGGTCGTCGCCCAGGATGCGCTCGTAGTCGGCCAGGACCCGCTCGCACAGGTCGAGGGCGTCCTGGACGCGGCCGGCATTGCTGTAGGAGGCGGCGAGGTTGTTGCGGGCGGTGAGGGTGTTGGGGTGGTCGTTGCCCAGGATGCGCTCCCGGTCGGCCAGGACCCGCTCGCGCAGGTCGAGGGCGTCCTGGACGCGGCCGGCATCGCTGTAGGAGATGGCCAGGTTGTGGCGGGCGGTGAGGGTGTTGGGGTGGTCGTCGCCCAGGATGCGCTCCCGGTCGGCCAGGACCCGCTCGCGCAGGTTGAGGGCGTCCTGGACGCGGCCGGCATCGCCGTAGGAGACGGCGAGGTTGTTGCGGGCGGAGAGGGTGTCGGGGTGGTCGGGGCCGTGGATGTCGTTGCTGTGGCGAGCGGTTCTCTCGTCGTATGCGATGGCCTGCTGGTAGAGCCCCGCATCCGTGAGGCTGTCGCTGACCTGGTAGATGCACGGGTGGGTTTGGGGCTGCCACAGGGCCGGGCGGGTGAGCTCGTCGAGATGGACCGTGTTGGCGCGCAGGGCGGCGGCCAGTTCCCGTTGCTCGTGGTCGTGGCGGGGCCACAGGCTCAAGATCGCGTCGGCTGCGGTACGGGCCGTGGCCGGGAGCAGGCCGGACGGGATGGTTTCCCGCACCGCGCGGGCGGTCAGGGCGTGCAGACGGATGGGGGCGGTGGCGGTGTCCTGGGTGATCAGGGCATAGGTGCGCAGGCATTCCAGCGCACTGCGCACCTCGTCTTCGGTGACGTCCGGGTGGTGGCGGCGCAGCCGGCGGCGCTGTGGTGGGCGTGCGGTGCGCAGATAGCCGAGGGCTGCGGGAGTGGTCCATGCGGTGGCGGGGTGGCCGAGGGGGTCCATGAGGGAGGCAACCTGCAGCAGGGGGCGGGCCAGATGGGTGGTGTCGGCCTGCTCGACCGCGTCCAGGGAGATCAGCAGCGAGGCGGTGACGGGTCGTCCGTAGCCCTCGGTGTCGGCGCTGGGCGGGAGCAGATCACCCAGCCGACCGCTGGCGTCGCGCAGCAGGCTGAGGTAGTCGGGCATCGTGCGCCGGGTGTTGATGAGGTAGGCGGCAGCGTGGCCGAGAGCGAGAGGCAGATCACCGAGTTCGTCTGCCAGCTCGCCCGCCAGGCCGGGGTCGTGGAGGTGGCCGTGTCCGGCGTCGGTGAGCCGGCGGCGCAGATAGGCGCCCGCCTCGTCCCGCGTGTAGAGGCCGAGCCGGATCAGGGTCCGGCCCTGGCCGGAGAGCTGGGCATCCTCGCGCCGGGTGGTGGCCAGGACCCAGCCGTTACCCGCACCGCTGTCCGGCCACCATCCCTCAAGGAGGGCGGGGTCGGTGAGGTCGTCGAGGACCACCAGCCAGCGTTGCCGTGTCGCCGCCAGCCACTGCATGAACAGCCGTGCCGCCGCGCCTTCGTCCTCCGGCTCGGCTCCGGAAAGATGTAGTTGCCCGGCTGCTTCCGCGTACGCGGTGATGATCTGGTCCGGGCTGGTGGCTCTCACCCACACCAGTACGTCCAGACCGGCACCCGTGGTGTGCTCCTGGTCGCGCAGCTGCCGTGCCAGGGACGCCGCCAGCTGGCTCTTGCCCACGCCGCCCGCCCCGGACAGCACCACGTCACGGCCCTCACGCCGCGCCTCACCAGCCTGGTCCCATACCGCCGTACGCGGCTGAAACGCCGCGGCGAGCCGCGGCACATTCCCCACCCACACCGGCCACTGCACCAACGGGCCCGGCACCGGCGGCGGATACACGTGCATGTCCCCCGCCACCTGCGTGACATCACCCTGCGTCCGCGCCTGCTGACCCGTGCGCCGCCGCCCCGAACGCTCAACCACCGCCGGCCCCCTCAGGCCCGGTCCCCGCCGACCTGGTCGACGTCACCGCCGCCACGCCCCTTCTGACGGATGCTCTCCCGCATCGGACGACGCCCGGCCCTGCCGGCCGCACCGTCGCTTCCCGCGGTCTGCCTGATGTTCCCCTTCGCGCGTGCCGACTGCCGCACTATGCGCTCCGCCCCACCGCCGGCGGGTGCGCTGGCCTGGGAGGCCCACCAGCCCAGCGCGGCCAGCACCCCGGCCGCAACCACACCACCGACCGGGCCGATCACCTCCCACGGGTCATGCCCACCCGAAGACAGCACTGCCCACGGCACAGCCACGACAAAGAACGCCGCCACCGAGGCCACCACCGCCACCACCCACCGCAGCACCGCCATACCCCACCCCCGTCCGAACCGGTCAACACACCTGAAACCACCCATGGTTGCACCTACCACGCCACCGGAACCCACCCACCGGGAAATTGACGACCGGACCATGCGCAGCCGTTGATCAGCCGTCCAGACACGCAAGCAGCGACAGGGCTGACCAGCAACACGCTTTCCAACTGTGGTGGTGTCCCTTGGGGCTCCGTGCAAGGGCGTTCATCTGGGTTCATGGGCGGTCCGGCTCGCTGTTCCACCGGTCTTGTGGTCTCGTCTGAACGGTAGTGAACCGGACTGAATGAGACGGAAACTGAGACGGGCGGGTGCGGCGTCGGTCGAGCGGCATGTGCTCGTGGTGGGCAGTACTCGCCAGGTCACGACTTGGTAATACCCTCATGGATCCCTAACACGGGTGTCACGATTTGTTCACTCATCTACGGATCAACGGGGGGTGCCATGGCTAGGCGAAGAGGCGTGAGCACATCGATCAATCTGGGGGGCGGTGTCCGGGTCCGGCTCGGCACCAAGTCTTCAAGTGTCAGCATGGGTGGCAAGAACGGCCGAGTGACCTTGAACAGCAAGGGTCGGAGAACAACGACGCTTCGAGCCGGCGGGGTGTCCGTGACGTCGGCGAGTACGTCCGTCAAGCGGAAGCAGAAGCAGGGCGCCACATCGCCACGCCCTGCGGCGTCAGCAACTCGTTCGGCGAGACTCGGTCCTCTGGTAGCACCGCGGCGGTCTATCGCGAACGGCTGGGTGGCCTGCGATGAGAGAGCGATCGTCGTGCATCGGGCAGGCCAGGACGACGTTCGGATCCCTGTTGTTCAAGTCACACAGGTGTGGCTAGAGGGGAAGAACCTTGCCCTGAAGGCGCAGGGCCATGACCCGCTGTATCTGCAACTGACGACACTTCTCACTTCGTGGGATATGCGCTTCGTGAACGCGGTGGCCAAGGCAGCTGGCTTGCGCCCGAGTTGAAATACGGGACGCCAGTACATCGTCGGGTTGCCTGGGACATCAGCTTGGGAAGCCGCAGTCTTCTGGGCGCTATTACCGTACTGACCTGCGGTGGAACTGGGCTCCGGCCCATGGCGGTCTGTGGTCAACTCCCCGTTGATCCCCGTGAGTCCCCGCAGGTTCTGGCACGCGAATGGCACGCCTGTTGTCCTCGTCGTCCCCGAACTGCCGGGCCCTGGACCTTGGACGTCTGAGCCTCAGCCGACGAACGTCAACCACGATGGTGGGTCGTCGAACGATCAGGCGCGCGTGTCAGAGCAACCACCACTGGGCCTCAGCCACGCTGCCCGATAATGTCCGTGAGAGCAAGCCGCACCGCCAGAGGCGGGATGGTGGGCCGTCGGGCGATGACTTCTTCGTCCCGAAGTAACTTGGGTGAGGACGGTGCCTTGGGCTGCTGTGCCCCTCAACTCGGTCCGAAAGGAAACGGCCGGTCAGAACGTTACAGATAGCGGGCTGGGTCAGCCCAGCCCACGGGTAGCCCATTGCCGCGGTATCAGCGCCCGTCCGACGGGGAATACCCGGTTATCATCCCCCCAACAGCGTTACCAGCGCACCTGTAATAGCACCCGAAATTGCACCACCTGCTGTAGCGAAAGAAATTAGGCGATTGTCCAGGCGTGATTCTACCTGGTTGCTGACACTCTCCAGTCGTGAAAGGTCGATAGACTCGATCACCTTTACTTCGTCCGAGTAGTCCATCTCAAAAATTGGCATAGAGGATCCCTCGGAGACTTCGTCTGAGAAATCGTTCTTGAGCTCGCTCCACCTACGCATCATGACTTCGATTCCAGTCATGCATACCCATGTCTGGGCAGAAAGGGATCGGACCTCTCTACGCCACCCACGGTTACCCCAGCGCATTTTGATCCGTTTGCGAATTGGGGCCGCAGATGCTTCAACGTGGGCAGAGTAGTGCGACAGCAGGTGGGAAGCTCGCCCCCATGCCTCAGCTTCTAGGTCGATGATCCGCCGCCCCAAATTCTTTTGTCGGGCGAAAATAAGTGACGTGCGCCCGAAAGTGTAGAAGAGATCAAAAAGAACGCCTTCTGGCTCATCACTTACGGGGGCTGTGATGTTTACTGTGGTCCGGTCTACGCTCTCGACCTTGCAGTCATTTGCGTCTTCCAATTGCCTCACGATGAGATCAGAGTGCATGAAGACATTCGTGCACGCGGGAGAGCACGCCTGATTGAACGCCCCAAGTCCGATTGCTTCGCAAGCTTGCTCAAGCACCTGCATCACAATTTGCCCACCCGACTGCGGGATGCTCGTCGCCTCGTGGCGCCAGAGCACCATAACGACGACGCCATCCCAGGCGATCCAATAAGTATCCGTCGGGATATCGTCCGCGTGATGATGTTTCGGTTGGTTCTTTATCGGCACCACGATCTTAAATAGAAGTGGGCGATCAAGCTGCACGGCCCGCAGAGCGTCGGAGCCGTGCATAACTGCATTCGAATTAGAGTTTTCAGAATTCGGATAGACAGCGAGATGGCTACAGAAATCTGTGTTCAACCTTGGCTGCTTGACCCACTGCACTCTCGGATCGTCCTGGAGGGCTCCTTTCAGATCGTTAGCGTATTCGTCGAATTCCTTCTTTTCTGGAGAGAGGAGGAAAATAGTTCCAATCCGGCAGAGGAAGGTGTCGCTATTTTCCGGCGCATTAGGATTCGTCATTGATTTACCCAACCCTTGTAAGTCAGAAGAGTGCAAGCACTGGGGAGATCATAGAGCGAGGTGACGTCTGGAGTTGGCTGTTTCTGGCGGGTAACTTGAGCGTGAGGTCGGTGTAGCGACTTTGGCCGGGAGCTGCTTTGGCGCGAGTGATCATGGCTCCGTAACCTTCCGGTGCATCGGGCAGTCTGTGGACCGGCCTGTTAAAGCACGACGTTGGGGCCATGATCACTCGCGCCAAAGCAGCTCCGTAAAGCCGCGGAGCTGACCGCCCCAGCAACGGCATGCCCCATCTTTGGCATCAGGCGACTGATTGCCATGAGCGCGGCCCGGGCGCCGGCCGGGCTGGAGCGGGGCGGAGACAGGAGCGCAGGCCCGGCCGGGGGTCGGGCCGCGCGCGGGGAGCGGAGCGAGCCGCCTTGATGAAGTAGGGAAAGTTCTACCGCGCTCTGATTGATCGTCTTGGATGTTCGAGACCTACTCACGTCAGTAGGCACGCCGCTACGCTTGCGTAGCTGCACCCAACGAACACCCAACGACGGCAGGAGAGTGCTCACCGGATGGGACCCAAGTCCGAGCGGGTCTACCGCACGATTCGCGAGTGGATCGCTACGGGCAAGTACTCGCCAGGTTCCAAGCTCCCGTCCGAGCGCACCCTGTCGGAAGAGCTGGAGATCGGCCGTACGGCTCTGCGTCAGGTGTTGGCAAAGCTCGTTGCTGAGGGCGTCGTTGAGGTGCACGGCCGTAGCTCCTACCGGGTGCCCGACCGGTCAGTGACCATTGAAGCGCCGGCGGATGTCGAGCCGTGGCAGATCCACGGTGAGCGGACGTTGTACGACAACCGATGGGTGAAGCTGAGCCTCGTCGACGTGGAACCGCCCGGCGTAGAGCGCTTTGAGCACCACCTCGTCAAGCTTCACCACGTGGCCATTGCCGCGGTCCTCGACGAACAGGACCGGGTGCTCATGATGTGGCGGTACCGCTTCGTCCCTGACTCGTTCGGCTGGGAACTGCCCGGTGGCATCGTCGACGAGGGGGAGGAACCCCTTCAGACCGCCTTGCGTGAGGTCGAGGAAGAGACGGGCTGGCGTCCGAACTCCCTTGAGCACGTGGTCACTTATCAGCCCATGGTCGGCATGGTCGACTCGCCGCACGAGATCTTCGTCGGTCAGGGAGCGAAGCTCGTCGGTGAACCGACCGATCTGGAGGAAGCCGGGCACATTGCCTGGGTGCCTCTGTCCGATGTTCCTGGGCTGATGGCTCGCGGTGAGTTGATGGGCTCGGGCACCCTCGTCGGCCTCCTTCATGTGCTCGCTTCACGGGGTGCCAGCACCTCGCCTACAACTGCTGTGTGAGCTGCTCGATCCGCCGTCTGTGACGCACTGATTTGGTCCGGCTCGCGATCAACTTTGCGTTCCGCAGGTGCTCTTGCGCCTGGTCGTACTCGCCGCGCGCCAAGTGGGCCTGGGCCAGATCGCAGCGCAGTCCGGCCGTTGCCCTGATGAACGTGGGATCAGTCGTATCCAGAGCGGTGTACAGGCTGTCCACTGCCTCGGGGTCGCCGATCAGGGCGAGAGCGTTTCCGCGCCACCTGGTGAGGTGGCCCTCATTGAGGAAGATGCTCAGCATGTCCGGATCTCGGGCTTGCTCCCCGGCGGGCAAGTGCCGAGCCGCATGTTCAAGTGCCCGCTGACAGTCGTCCTGGAGTCCAGCTCGGGCGCAGATTTCCGCCTCGGCCGCGTACAGCCAAGCTGTGAGCCGCGGAGACTTCGCCTTCCCACCAAGACGCTGGGCATCTCGGACCAGCTGTACCGCAGTCTCGGGACGCCCGGCGTCGCAGAGCACGAATGCCTGCTCGGCGGTGGCGTGCGCGAGATACATGGGCTCGTCGGCCTCTTGCGCAGCGCGCTTGCCCAACTCGTAGTGGCGCCAGGCTCGTTCGACGGCTCCGACATCCAGAGCCTGCCAGGCTGCCAACGTTGCCGCGCCGGCCAGAGCCAGAGCGACCGGGCGACGAGTCTCCGGGAGGACTGCGAAGGTGAGGGCTTCTTCCAACCGCGTCAGGTGGCCAGTCATCTGGTCGACCAGACTGGCGGCGCCCATCTGCCGATCGATGGTCCGGAGCAGCTCGGTTTGGTCCATGAACGTCTTGACCATGGTCAGGCTGACGTTCCGTGCCTCATCGATCCGAGATATCAGCTCGTCGTACCCGTCGGCCGCCGCGAACGCCGACGGTGACTTTGGCCGGCCCGTCAGTTCGTCATCTGTGATCCCCAGCAGGGCACGGAGAATCTTGGCGTAGCGGCTGGAGATCGTACGCCGCTCGTTCTCCCATTCCGAGACGTACACCCGCAAACTCGCCGTGGAGGCGACAGTGAGCATGTGCTGACGCGCATGCCCCTCGATCTCCCGCACAAGACGTTCTTGCGACCATTCCCGCGCCGTCCTTGCTGCCTTGAGTCCACTCATCGCGTACTGCCGCTCCGGGTAGGGGTGTTGACCGTAACAGCAGCATGCCTCACATCGGCGCAGGTCGGCAGGGGTTAACCAGCCTGCTGTTAACCCCTGTTGTCTACCGGCTTGTTGATGAGCGCGCTTTCCTAGAACTGTCGCAGTCAGGCGAGTTGAAGCGCCGGACCAGCAACGATGCTTGACATCTGGTGCGCACCAGATGCAACCTACTGGTGCGCACCAGTAGGAAGCGTGAACACTCCGCGGCTTTGCTGCGGCATCCATCGACATTCGGGAGCGGCGACCAACCGCCAAGCAAGTACGTCGCTCCCGCCCCTGAAGGGACTCCCATAATGCGTCAGATTCCCGTCGACACGTCCGCCGCGACTGTGATGGTTGCCAAGACTCCGCAGCCCAAGGTCAAGGACCGCCGAACCGGTGAGATCGCCGTGGACAAGGACGGCGTCACGCTGATGACCGTGGAGGTCATGTTCTCCACGCCGGACGAGGTAGAGATCCTCAAGCTCGCCGTGCCGCAGCCCGGCGTCTCCGAGGAGCTGACCATGGGCACCCCGGTGGCCTTGACCGGCCTCGTCGCCTCGGCGTGGGAGAACGAGTTCAACGGCCAGAAGCGGCACGGCATCGCCTTCCGCGCCGTGGCCGTGACCTCGCTCGTCGCTGCGGCTTCGCAGGCTGAGGCTGCCTGATCACGACCTGGTTCATGGTCGCTCTGGTGCTGGTCGTCGCTGCCGCAGGTCTCCTGCGGTGGCGGCGCCCCGCCTGGTACTGGCTGACCTTCGGGGTCACCCTCGCCACCCTGCGGGTCCTGCTCCGCTACGCCTCCGTCATGGACGCTTGCGGCCTCACGGTCCCGCCCTCCCGCTGGCGCCTGGCCCTGGCCCGAATCGCCAACCGGCCCGTGCCCGAATCCCGTCCACCGCGCATCCTTCGACTGCGCCCGACCCGCACCGGCCTGGTGCTGCGGCTGAAGCTCCGTCCCGGACAGGACGCCTTCGACGTCGCGGCGGCCTCCGACCGGCTGCGCCACTCCTTCGGCCTGTACGGCGTCACCTCGCGTGAGTTGCGCTCGGGGGTCGTCGAGGTGCGGATGACGGGCTACGACGTCCTCAAGCGGGTGCAGATGCCTGCCCGGACCGAGACGCGCCCGATGCGGGTCCCGGTCGCCCTGCGCGAGGACGGCGCGGTGCACTACCGCGACTACCGGGCCGTACCGCACGGGCTCACCTTGGGCGCCACGGAGTCCGGGAAGTCCGTCTATCAGCGCAACTTGGTCGCCGGGCTGGCCCCGCTGGATGTCGCCTTGGTGGGCATCGACTGCAAGCAGGGAGTCGAACTCTTCCCGCTGGCACGCCGGTTCTCCGCGCTCGCCGACAACCCGGACACCGCCCTCAACCTGCTGGAAGCGCTCGTCACGCACATGGAGGGCGTCTATCAGCTGATCCGGGCCAACCAGCGGATCACCGTCGACGTGCCGGACGCGGAGATCGCCGCCGACATCTGGGACTTGCCCGCCGATGTGCGCCCGGTGCCGGTCGTGGTCCTGGTCGACGAGGTGGCCGAACTCGCCCTGTTCGCCACCAAGGACGAGGAGAAGCGGCGCGACCGGATCATCACCGCCCTTGTCCGCCTGGCCCAACTCGGCCGTGCCGCCGGCATCTACCTGGAGATCTGCGGGCAGCGCTTCGGCTCCGAACTCGGCAAGGGCATCACGATGCTCCGCGCCCAGCTCACCGGCCGCACCGCACACCGCGTCAACGACGAAGCCTCCGCCAACATGGCCTTCGGGGACATCTCCCCGGACGCAGTCCTCGCCGCCATCCAGATCCCCACCGACACCCCCGGCATCGCCGTCACCGGTGACTCTTCCGGCGGCTGGGCCCGTATCCGCGCCCCGCACACCTCGCTGCGTGAGGCCGTGAACATCTGCAACAGGAACGCCGAGCGCACCCCGGACCTGCCCGCCCTGGCGGCTTTCCGCCCCGCGGTCGCCCCGTTGCCCTCGGCCCGGGTGCCGCTGTCCAAGACAGCCCCCGCCACTGCCTGAGCCTCTCTCGCTCCCCGGTCGGCGCGACCGCATCGCGCCGGGTCCCTACCCGCCCCATGCCTGCTGAAGGGAGAGCACGTCATGTGCCCCGACTGCGAGGACTTCGCCCGCACCGTGCTCCTGCTGGGTCAACTCGCCCTCTACGCCGACGAGTTCGGCGCTGACCATGACTTCGTCGAATCGGTGGCCCCGTCCCTCGCCGCGTCATTGCCTGAGCCGCTGCTCGGTACTTTCCCGCCCGACTACGACCCCACCGACGGCACCGACCACCCCGGCGGCTGGTGATGGCCCGCCCCGCGTTCCGCGTGGACGCCGTCCTCGTCCAAGCCGTCATCGCCGGGGCCCTGTCCTTCGCCCACCTGCACGACCTCGCCGCCGCTGCCGGGCAAGACGGCTGGAAAGCGTGGGCCTACCCGATCAGCGTTGATCTGCTCCTCGTCGCCTCTTGGCGGCGGCTGCGCTCGAACGGCCCGTCCCGGCTGGCCTGGTGCTGGTTCCTGATTGCGCTGGTGGCTTCCCTCGGGGCCAACGTCTCCACCGCCGGACTCCTCGACCTCCACCACGTACCGGCCTGGCTGAGCATCCTCGTCGCCGCCTGGCCTGCCCTGGCCTTCATGGGCGGCACGCTCCTCGCCCATTCCACTGGCGACCACCCGGCGCCCGAAGTGCCGGCCACCCCAGTTGAACCCGAGCCGGTCGCCTCGCCCGAGCCGGAATCCATCCCGGCCGCGCTGGACGAGACCAAGGACACCCCCGCACCCCCGCCTGCCGAACCCGTCCCAGCGGCGAAACCGGCCACGGCTGCGCCTGCTGCCCTAGCTGTGCCAGTCCCGGCCGCGCTGGTCGACCACGCCCGCAAGGTCGCCGCCGACCACCGTGCCCGGACCGGATCGCCGATCGACACCGACACCCTGCGCGCCCGACTCGGCGTCCCGCCCCAACTCGCGCACGCCATCGCCGCCCAGCTCGCCTGAACCCGGAAGGAAGCACAACCGATGACTCGTGACCCCGCTGATCTGACAGTGGCCGACTACCTCGGCGGTGCCCGCGAGATGACTGCCGCCGATCGGCCCTACCTGGCCCACCTGCTCGCCGAGGAAGCCGCCCGGCGCACCGCCGACCCGGCCACTGCCGCTGGTATCCGCGCCAGCTTCCCCGACCCGGTGACCACCCGAACGGAGAGCGACTGACATGCCTGCCCGCGACCACTTCCACTCCGTTATGCGCATCGGACCCGTGCAGATCGGCACCCACCGCGACCGTAACGGCCACACCAAGCATGCCGCGGTGTGCACCAACGACAGCTGCGGCTGGTCCTCCGACTACACGAGCCAGAGTGCCGCTCAGCTCGCCGCCCGCACCCACCGCTGCCGCATCGGCTAGGAGGCCACCACCCATGGACGTCCCCCTCTGGTTCGCCCTCGCCGTCGTCGGCTATCTCGGCTGCAAGCTCTTCCGCCCGCCGCTCTGGCTGGTCCTGGTGCTGCTCCTGGGCGGCTACCTCATCGCAGACAGCATCCTCGCCCCGGTCATCGCCATCGTCGTCAAGTAACCCGCCCTAGAAGGGAGTTCCGCCGATGTTCCACCCGAAGATCCCGACCATGCCTCAGCCGACCGGGCTCGTCACCCCGCTCGCCGTCGTCGAGCCGAGCGCCGTCATTCCTCAGCAGGTCATTACCCCCGCGCCGTTCGCCCCGGTCCCGGCTGTGGTGTCCGCCCGGCCGACCGTCCAGCTCACCCCCGGCGCCGTCGTCGCCCTGGTCGGCGGTGGCGCGGCCGTGGTCCTGGTCGTTGGCGCGGTTCTGGTCTCGATGCTCCTCGCGGTCGCCGTCACCGGCGCCTCGGTCGCCATCTGCGCCCTGGTCGTCCGCTCGCTCATCACCAGCGAAGCCAAGCGGCACTGACCGGCTCCCGGGCGGCCTCAACCGCCAAGCATCCGCCGCCCGGGAGCCCTGCCCCTGCCGAACCCGAAGACCCGGAGGAACCACCAGCATGACGCACGACCACACTCCGTCGCCCCGGATATGCCCCAATTGCGACGGCTTCGCATCCACCGCCATCACCCTCGGGGGCCGCAACGCCCGCGGTCACCTGCGCACGATCACCGCGCACTGCCCGGCCTGCCAGGGCACTGGCACCACCTACCACAGCACTCGTCGCACCCGCAGCAACCGGGAGGGCGCCCGTGCCTGACCTGCTGCGCGACCCGGTCACCCTCGGCGACCTGCTGAGGGTGGCTTCGGCCGACGACTACGACCGCTGGCACGAACAGATCCGCCGCACCGGCGGCTGCGCCGACCCCATCCACCTCACCGGCTGGACGATCACCAAGGACAGGACGACCGGTGAAACCCTGCACCACTACTCCACCGATACCGAGCCCGGCCGACGGCTCCGCCTCGCATGCGGCAACCGCCGCGCCTCCCGCTGCCCCTCCTGCGCCTGGACCTATGCGGGTGACACCTACCACCTCATCCGCGCCGGACTCGCAGGAGACGACCGCCGCGACATCCCCGCCACCGTCCGCGATCACCCCCGCGTCTTCGCCACCCTCACCGCCCCTTCCTTCGGCGCCGTCCACAACCGTCCCGACACCGGGCGCTGCCGCTGCGGCACCCTCCACCTGGCCAACGACCCTGCACTCGGCAACGCCCTCGACCCGGCCACCTACGACTACGAGAGCGCCGTCCTCTTCAACAATCACGCCGGACAGCTCTGGCAGCGCTTTACCAACCGCCTGCGCCGAGAGATCGCCGCCCGCGCCGGCATGTCGCAGCGCGAACTGAAGGAAGCCGCCCGCGTCTCCTACGGCAAGGTGGCCGAGTTCCAGAAGCGCGGCGCCCTGCACTTCCACGCCGTCATCCGTGTCGACGGACCGGAAGGACCGGACACCCCACCCCCGGCCTGGGCCACCGTGCAGTTGCTCGACGACGCGATCCGGGCTGCCACCTCGCACTCCTACACATCGGTCTCCGTCCCGGCCGCCGAGGATGAGCCCGCCCGTACCTTCCGCTGGGGCACCCAGCTCGACATCCGCCCCGTGAAGGCGTTCGGCGACGGCTCCGACATCACCGAGCAGGCGGTTGCCTCCTACGTCGCCAAGTACGCCACCAAAGCCGCTGAGAACACCGGCACCCTCGATCGCCGTATCGGCGAACTCTCCGAACTCGACCGCCACGACCTCCCCGAGCACACCCGCCGTCTCATCGAGGCCTGCAAGCGGCTCGATCCGCTCTACCCCGACCGCCGCCTCTGGGCCTGGGCGCACATGCTCGGCTTCCGCGGCCACTTCTCCTCCAAGTCCCGCCGCTACTCCACCACCCTCGGTGAACTCCGCCAGGTACGCGCAGACTTCCGTGCAGCCCAGGAACACGCAGCCCTCGGCCTCGACGACCGCGAGCCGGACACTGTCCTCGTCCTCGCCGACTGGCAGTACGGCGGCCACGGCCACACCCCGGGCGAATCCGCTCTCGCCGCCACCATCGCCCGTGACCTCCAGCACAACCGCGAAACCGCCCGCGAGGCACTCGCAGCGCTGGCTGACGAGGGGGAGTGGTGACGATGGAACGACTCCTCACCGTCGACCAGGTCGCCGAGCAACTCGGCACCGGTGTCCGCTTTCCTCGCCGTCTCATCGAGGAGCGCCGCATCACCTTCGTCAAGGTCGGTCGACACGTCCGCATCCCTGAGAGCGCTGTGGAGGACTTCGTGAGCGCGAACACCGTGGAGCCGATCGTCCTGCGGCCCACCGGTTTCAGGAGGGCTGCCTGATGGCGGGCAAGCGCAAGTCCCGTCGGAACTTCGGCCGCGTCCGCAAGCTGCCGTCCGGCCGGTTCCAAGCTCGCTACCCGGGTCCTGACGGTCTGCTGCGTCCGGCGGACCGGACCTTCGCGACCGCGACCGACGCTGACCGCTGGCTCATGCGGAAGCGCATCGAGATCGAAGAGGGGCGCTGGCTCGATCCGGCCGAGGGGCAGACGACCGTACGCGACTGGTCGGCTCGTTGGCTCGCCGCCGTCTCTCCCCAGCTGAAGCACAAGACGCAGGCGACGTACCGGTCCCTGATCAACTCGCTGATTGTTCCGGCACTCGGTGATCAGGAGCTGTCCAACCTCCGGCCGATCACGGTTGCCGAGTGGGTCGGTGGCATGAGGACCAAAGGGCTCAGCGCGTCCCGGATCAGGCAGGCATACCGGGTCCTGTCGCAGATCATGCGGTCGGCCGTCGACAACGACATGATCCCCCAGACACCGTGCCGGGGCGTGAAGTTGCCGAGGATGCCACAGACCGAACCGCACATCCTGACTCCGCTCGAAGCCTCGCGGATGGTCCGGAGCGCGGCCAAGCCGCATGACCTGCTGATCGCCCTCCTCGCATACGCAGGCCTGCGGGTCGGTGAAGCGTTCGCCCTGAGGCGGGGGGACATCGACGTCTCCGGCGGCCTGGTGATGGTTGACGAGAACCTGGCGGAGGCCAACGGCGCCTTGGTCTTCGACACCCCCAAGTCCCATCAGAAGCGGGTCCTGAGGATCGGTTCCTCGCTGGCGAAGCGACTCGGCCGGCACCTGGAGACACTGCCCGGCGGGGAAGACGCGCTTCTCTTCGTGACGCCAGGCGGTAAGCCTCTGCGCTACAACCAGTGGCGCAAGGCGTACTTCGACCCTGCGGTTGCGGCGGCCGGACTGACCGACGTGACCCCGCACGATCTCCGGGCCTCACACGGAACATGGGTCGCCGACCAGTACGGTGTGATGACCGCCGCTCACCGGCTCGGCCACTCGAACGCGAGCGTCACCACGAGGCACTACGCCCGGCCGGTCGCCGGTCGCGACGATCAGGTCGCGGAAGCGGCTGACTCCTGGCTCGACGGGCATGACGACGACCAAGGGGCACGTAGCGGGCACGAAGACGATGACGACGGCTCAGCAGGCGTGCTAATACCCGTCTGACCTGCATGGGAGGCCCTGGCGCCCTTGATCGCCAAAAGGTCTTGAAAACCGTCGTGGCAGCGATGTCACCGTGGGTTCAAATCCCACACCCACCGCAGACGGACGAGCGGCCCCCGACCGGGTACATCGGTCGGGGGCCGCTCGTGGTCGGTCCTACAGGTCCTCGTCGCGCGCCAGGATCAGGCTGATCGAGCCCTCTTCGAGGTTGATGCCGCCCTCCAGGTGCTCGTGGTAGCCGTTCCGGAGCTCTGGATCGGCGAGACCCACGAGCCGCTCGGCCAGGTCCAGCAGCCCAGCGGCGTTGCCCGCAACGGTGATTTCGGTGGCTGAGCCGTACACCCTGATCCGAGGTTCATCCATGCCGTCACGCTACAGAGGGCCTCGAACTCCCACCTCAACCCGCCACTGTACGAACGACCTTGACGCCCTGTGGGCCGCGCCTGCTCGGCTCCACCCAGGTCGACGCCGGCCGGCACGGAAACACCCCCGCCCTCAAGGCCGATGCCCCGTCATCCGAGCCGCCGACGCGATCGTCGCCCGCGCTTCCCGTTCCGTCAGCCCCGTGCCCAGGGCCGCCTCGACCAGGGGTTCGACCAGCGCGGGCCCGATGTCGTTCTCGTAGGCGCGGCAGGCCGCCCAGAAGAGGCGGGTGTTGCGTTGGCCTTCGTGGGCGGCGAGGACGAACTGGACCAGGCCCTGGCCGTGTTGGCCGGTCGAGGTGGGGGTGGGGTGGTTCGTGCGGGGTGGGGGGAGGAGCAGGCGCAGGAGGGACGGCGGGCAGGGCGCGGGGGCCAGGTGGGCGGTGGCCGGGGCGGCGCCGTAGAGGCCGTGGTCCGTGCGGGAACCCGGGCCCACCAGGTAGCCGCCGGCGCCGCGGATGTCGATGCCGGGGGCGAGCCGGCCCGCGGAGTTGGGGACGACCACGTCGGGCGGGCCGGTGAGCCAGAGGTGGCGGCCGCCGCTGGGGGTCAGGACGACGACGGTCTCGGGGATCGTGAACAGGTGGCGGAGGGCCAGTTCGCGCAGGGCGGACGAGGAGTCCGTGCCGGACTTGGTGTCGAGGTCGATGCCGATCAGGTGGTGTGGGGGCAGTCCGCACGCGATGCCGTAGCCGGTGGCCCAGGGCGCGGCGGCGAACAGTTCGCGGATACGCGCCGGGTCGGTCGAGGCGTCGTACACCCCGTGGCCGAGGCGGCCGCATTCGCCGTGGCAGCGCGGGCTCACGGGGTCCGACGTGCCCGCTTCGCCCGCCGGGGGCAGCGGGTCGTCGCGGTGCGGTGAGCGCAGGGCCGGGAGTTTGGTGCGGGACAGGGGGATCACGGCCAGTCCGCGTTCGGCGGCTGACAGGGCGTGTGCGAGGGCCAGCGTCGTGGCCTGCCGGTCGGTGGTGGCCATGCCTCCATGTTCGTACGAGTGTTCGAAAAAGGGAAGAGGGGGAGGCGGCGACTCGCCGGGCCGGGCGGATTGGCCGGAAATCTGGCGGAACGCTTCGCCCCTTGGGGCGCCTGGGGGTGGAGTGTCCGTACTGCCCCGAACTGCGGCTTGAAGGTAGGTGAAGGGGTTTATCGACTTGTCATCACGCTTCAGGGGGAATAACCGCTTCCGATCTGGTTCGCCGGGGATTCGGTGGGCAACTCTGGTTCCGCGACGTCGTGCACAACACCGAGGCGGTTGGCCAACTGCCTTGGCGGAAGCAGTACTTGAAGCCGTAGTTCATGTGCGTTCGGCTACGGAGCCGGTACGCACCCTGTTCTGGAGGAACAACATGGCAAGCATCCGTACCGCCCGCGTCATCGCCGCCGTCTCCGCCCTCCCGCTGGCAGCCGCCCTCTTCACCGGCGTCGCGGCGGCGGACAACGGCGCCATCGCGGGCAACGGATCGAACGCGGGTGTGGCGACCGTCAGCGGCAGCGGGGTCGGGCACGACAACAAGGGCAACTCGTCCACCACACAGCAGCAGGCGGTCGGCTCGGGGGCCTCGAACCAGAGCAACACCGCCCAGGTCAACGGATCCGCGTTCACCGCCATCAACCAGGGAAACTCGAACGTCGCCGTCAACTTCGCCAACTTCTGGTAGCCGCGCCCCACTTCCGCGTGGGGATGCGCGGGGGTGTGTGAGGTGTGCTCTCTGGGGTCGTAACGCGTCTGCGCGGTGGTGCTTCGGCACCGCCGCGCAGGCGTTTTTCGTGCTCCACGCGTGCGTGCCCGCCGGTGGGTCCCTGGTGGGGCGCCTGTAGGGGAACGACCTTGACAGTGCACGGCATCTGACGGACAGTCAGAAACCCTCGTCCGTACGACCAGGACAGCTACGACTACGACGACTACGACGCCCCGGAGGTCCGCCGTCGTGCACCTCGCCCCCACCGAACGCCAGCGGCGGTTGCGCGCCGAACTCCGTGCGTACTTCGCCGCGTTGATGCCGGACGGACCACCCCGCGCGGACGACCCCCAGGGGCAGCGGGCTCTCCTGCGCCGCATCGGAGGCGACGGCTGGCTCGGGCTCGGCTGGCCGGTCGAGTACGGCGGTCGGGGGCGGGGCGCGGACGAGCAGTTCGTGTTCTTCGACGAGGCCTACCGCGCGGGCGCGCCCGTGTCGATGGTCACCCTGAACACCGTCGGACCGACCCTCATGAAGTACGGCAGCGAGGAACAGAAGGCCGCGCTCCTGCCGGGCATCCTGCGCGGGGAACTCGTCTTCGCGATCGGCTACAGCGAACCCTCGGCCGGCACGGACCTCGCGTCCCTGCGCACGCGCGCGGTACGCGACGAGCGGGGCTGGCTGATCGACGGGCAGAAGATCTTCACCTCCAACGCCCACAACGCCGACTGGATCTGGCTCGCCTGCCGCACCGAACCCGAGGCGCCCAAGCACCGCGGCATCTCCATCGTCCTCGTCCCGACCGACGCCCCCGGCTTCTCGTGGACCCCGATCGAGACGGTCGGCGGGCAGCGGACGACGGCCACGTACTACGACGGGGTCCGCGTCCCGGCGGGCAACCTCGTCGGCGCGGAGAACGAGGGCTGGTCCCTCATCACCAACCAGCTCAACCACGAGCGGGTCGCCCTCGCCGCGACCGGAATGCAGGCCGAGGAGTTCTACGCCGCCGTGCTCACCGCCGCCCGCACGCCCGATCCGGTGACGGGGCGGCGCCGGGTTGACGAGCCGTGGGTGCGGTCCCAGCTGGCCGAGGCACATGCCCGGCTGGCGGCAACGCGCCTGCTCAACTGGCGTTTGGTGGGCGATGTCGGGGCGGGCCGGCTGGCGCCCGGCGACGCGAGCGGCGTGAAAGTCGTGGGAACCGAATCGACGGTGGCGGTGTACCGAATATGTCAGCACATCGCCGGGGCGGACGGACCGGCGGGACTGGCAGGGCTGGTGCGTTCGGGCTCGCCGGGCGCGTTCGGGGACGGCGAGCTGGAGCGGTTGAACAGGGCGGCACAGATCAACACGTTCGGGGGCGGGGTGAGCGAGGTGCAGCGGGAGATCGTCGCGACGATGCGGCTCGGGATGACGAGGGGGCGGAGGTGAGCACAGTGGTGGTCGACGAGCTGGGGGCGCGGCTCAAGACGTACGAGGGGCGCCCGGCCGCCGTCGCGGGCAGGGGCAAGGACCCTGTCAACGAGCCGATGATCAGGCACTGGTGCGAGGCGATGGGCGACACCAGTCCCGCGTACACGGGCCCGGACGCGGTCGCCCCGCCCACCATGCTCCAGGCATGGACGATGGGCGGCCTCTCCGGCCACACAGGACGCGCGGGCGCCTACGACGAGCTGTTCGACCTCCTCGACGCGGCGGGCTGCACCTCGGTGGTCGCCACGGACTGCGAGCAGGAGTATCTACGGCCCCTGCGGCCGGGCGACGAGGTCACGTTCGACGCGGTGATCGAGTCGGTGTCGGACCGCAAGACGACGAAGCTGGGCACGGGGTACTTCGTCACGACACGCATGGACGTCCGGGTGGGACCGGACCTCGTCGGCACCCACCGCTTCCGCATCCTCAAGTACGCCCCCGCCCGCCGGAAGGAGGAGGGTAAACGGGAGGAGAAGGGGGCTCGTTCGCGGCGGCCCCGGCCCGTCGTCAACCGGGACAACGCCGGATTCTGGGAGGGCGTGGAGCGCCATCAACTCCTCATCCAGCGCTGCACGAGCTGCGGGACCCTGCGCCACCCCTGGCTGCCGGGCTGCAACGCCTGTGGAGGCCTGGACTGGGACACGGTCGAGGCGAGCGGCGAGGGCACGGTCTACTCGTACGTGGTGATGCACCACCCGCCCTTCCCCGCCTTCGATCCGCCGTACGCGGTCGGACTGATCGAACTCGCCGAGGGCGTGCGGATCGTGAGCAACGTGGTGGGGCTGCCGTTCGACAAGGTCCGCATCGGGCTGCCGGTACGGCTCGAATTCCGGCGGTACGACGACGGTGCGGACGCTCCGTTGGTGCTCCCCGTCTTCCGGGCTCAGGAAGGCCGAGAGGGCGGGGTGGGCTGACATGGACTTCACGCCCACGGAGGAGCAGGCGGCGGCCCGTGATCTGGCCGCCCGGATCTTCGGCGACCTCGCGACACCCGAGCGGCTCACGGCGGCCGGGACGGACAGCGATCCCGAGCTGTGGAAGGCCCTGTGCGCGGCCGGACTGGTCGGCGCCGTCGAGGAGTTGGGCCTGCTCGGCCTCGTACTGCTCCTGGAGGAACAGGGTCGGACGACGGCCCAGGTGCCCTTCGCGTCGACCTGCGTGTACGGGCTGCTGGCGGTGGCGGCCCACGGTTCGCCCGAGCAGCGGGAGCGGTTGTTGCCGGGGATCGGGGACGGGTCGGTGGTGGTGTGCGGGGCGTTTCCGGCGCAGGGGGGTGTACGGGCCTCCGCGCAGGGCGAGTTGAGCGGGGTGGTTCCTGTCGTCCCCTGGCTGCGTGATGCCACGCATGTTCTGGTCGCCGACGACCGGCGCGAGTTGTGGCTGACCCCGGTCACGGATGCCGTGCGCGTCGAGGCGGTCGAGCTGACGGCACCTTGGTCGGCGGGGCGACTGACGCTGGACGGGGCATCGGCGGAATGGCTCGGGGCGGCGGGAGTTCACCTCGGCGCCCAGGGCGAGGAGCCCCTGTCCCGTCCCCCAACTCCCTCCCCCTACACCGACGTCCTGGCCACCGCCCGTACCGCCTTCGCCGGGTTGCAGGCCGGGGTGGGTGCCGGTTCGCTCGCTCGGGCCGTGTCGCATGTGAACACCCGGGAGCAGTTCGGGCGTCCGCTGGCGACGCGGCAGGGGGTTCAACTCCGGGCGGCGGACGCGCACATGGACATCGAGGCGATACGCGTGACGGCGTACGAGGCGGCCTGGCGACGGGACGCGGGGCTGCCGTACGCCACGCACGCGCTGACCGCCGCCTGGTGGGCGTCCGAGGCGGGCCAGCGTGTCGTGCACACGGGGCAGCACCTGCACGGCGGGGCGGGAGCGGACCTGGACCATCCGGTGCACCGGCACTTCCTCTGGGGCCGGCAGTTGGACGCGTATCTGGGCGGCGGGGCTGAAGTGCTGCAAGAACTGGGGGAGTTGATCGTGAGCGAGGAGGTGCGGCCATGAGGCCAGGTGAGGAGTTGCCGCCGCTGGAGATCGAGATCACCCGGACCCTGATCGTCGCCGGTGCCGTTGCCTCCCGGGACTACCAGGACGTGCACCACGACGCGGAGGCGGCACGGCAGAAGGGCTCCCCCGACATCTTCATGAACATCCTGACGACGAACGGACTGGTCGGCCGCTACATCACGGACCACTTCGGACCGGGAGCGGTTCTCCGCAAGGTGGCCATACGGCTCGGTGCGCCCAACTACCCGGGGGACACGATGGTGTTGACGGGGCGGATAGAGGAGACGGACGGCGACACCGCGACCGTGCGCGTGCTCGGGGCGAACGGCATAGGCAGGCATGTGACCGGCACGGTGACGGTGACCGTACCGACCGTGTCGAAGGAGGACGGGACATGAGCACCCGTACCCGCGACACCCTCGGTGGGCAGGCGGCGATCGTCGGGATCGGGGCGACGGAGTTCTCCAAGGACTCGGGGCGCAGTGAGCTGCGGCTGGCGGTGGAGGCGGTGCGGGCCGCGTTGGACGACGCGGGGCTGACGCCGGCGGACGTGGACGGGATGGTCACGTTCACGATGGACACCAACCCGGAGATCACCGTGGCCCAGGCCTGCGGGATCGGTGAGCTGTCCTTCTTCTCCCGGGTCCACTACGGCGGTGGCGCGGCCTGCGCGACCGTGCAGCAGGCGGCGCTGGCGGTGGCGGCGGGGATCGCGGAGGTGGTGGTCTGCTACCGCGCCTTCAACGAGAGGTCGGGGCGCAGATTCGGCTCGGGGGTGACGCACCGGGAGCCGTCGGCGGAGGGCGCGGCGCTCGGCTGGGCGCTGCCGTTCGGGCTGCTCACGCCGGCGTCGTGGGTGGCGATGGCGGCGCAGCGGTATCTGCACACGTACGGCCTCACCCCGGAGGTGTTCGGGCAGGTGGCGGTGGTGGACCGCAAGTACGCGGCGACGAACCCGGCGGCGTACTTCCACGGCAGACCGATCACGCTCGCCGAGCACGCGGCGTCGCGGTGGATCGTGGAGCCGCTGCGGTTGCTGGACTGCTGCCAGGAGACGGACGGGGCCCAGGCGATCGTCGTCACGTCGGTGGAGCGGGCCCGCGACCTGCCGCGTCCGCCCGCCGTCATCGCCGCGGCGGCGCAGGGGGCCGGGCGGGCGCAGGAGCAGATGACCAGTTTCTACCGCGACGATCTGACCGGACTGCCGGAGATGGGTGTGGTCGCGCGGCAGTTGTGGCGGACGGCGGGGCTGGGTCCCCAGGACCTGGACGTGGCGATCTTGTACGACCACTTCACGCCGTTCGTGCTGATGCAGTTGGAGGAGTTCGGGTTCTGCGGGAAGGGGGAGGCGGTGGACTTCGTGGCCGAGGAACGGCTGCCGATCAACACCCATGGGGGACAGCTGGGGGAGGCGTATCTGCACGGGATGAACGGGATCGCAGAGGGCGTCCGCCAGGTGCGGGGCACTGCCGTGAACCAGATACCGGGTGCCGGGCGGGTCCTGGTGACGGCGGGGACGGGGGTGCCGACATCGGGGCTGGTGCTCACGGGCTTCGCGGAGCCTGCGACCTAGGCCGCCTTCGCGGCAGCGTCTGCCGACCTCGCGCCTCCGGAAACCCCGGCCATCGTCACGACCCCAGCCGTCACAACGGGCCGCCCCCACCACCCCCACCGCCCGTACTTCGGACGGGTGAGCCCCCAGGGGTAAACCCGCAGTACATGTCGGCCGCTCGTCCACCTTCAGGAGGTGGAGCCAGCCCCACCCCTACAACCTGAGGCGGAGTCCGCTTCGGGACCTGCGGCCGATCCGCAGGAGTGGGGGTCACTCATAGCGTGGAGCCATGACCACAGCAGTCTGCACCAGCGCGTCGAACGCCGCCGCACGGGCCGCCGCCGGAGCCGCCACCAGGCCTGCCACCCGGCCCGCACCCAGGCCGGCCGCACGGCCTGCCGCGCGGACAGTCACCCGGCCCGCCGCGCGGGCCACGCAGACCCAGGCTCAACCCCCATCCCAACCTCAGTCCCATACCGGGACCCAGACCCAGGACCCTGCCCCGGCTCGGGCCCAGGCGCTCACGTACCCCTCGTTCTCGTCGTACATGAGGGCCAGGCAGCCCGTGCTGCTGCGCACCGCGCGGTCGCTGACCGCGAACGCATGTGACGCCGAGGACCTGTTGCAGACCGCGCTGACCAAGACGTATGTCGCCTGGGAGCGGATCGAGGACCACCGCGCGCTGGACGGTTATGTCCGCCGCGCGCTGCTGAACACGCGGACCTCGCAGTGGCGCAAGCGCAAGGTCGACGAGTTCGCGTGCGACGAGCTGCCCGAGCCGGAGGCGGTCGGCGGCGCGGAGGACCCGGCCGAGCAGCAGGCGCTGCACGACGCGATGTGGCGGGCGATCGCGAAGCTGCCGGAGCGGCAGCGGGCGATGGTCGTCCTCAGGTACTACGAGGACCTCAGCGAGGTCCAGACGGCCGAGGTGCTCGGGGTGTCCGTGGGCACGGTGAAGTCGGCGGTGTCGCGGGCGCTCGGCAAGCTGCGCGAGGACCCGGAGCTGGTTCTCGCCCGCTAGAGGCCGGCCATGGAACCGCCCGCGTGGCAAGGTGACGTGATCGATCACCCGCCCCTAGTGACATACCGTGCGGTATGTGAGCAGAATCAGCGCATCCCTTACTACCGCGTAGGCAATGTCGCCCCGGGAGGACGCCGTGCTGAGCACCATGCAGGACGTACCGCTGCTGATCTCCAGGATCCTGACCCACGGGTCGACGGTCCACGGAACATCGCAGGTGATCAGCTGGACCGGTGAGGGAGAGCCGCAGCGCCGTTCCTTCGCGGAGGTCGGTGCCCGCTCGGCCCAGCTGGCGCACGCGCTGCGCGAGGACCTGGGCGTGGTGGACGGCGAGCGCACGGCCACGCTGATGTGGAACAACGCCGAACACGTCGAGGCCTACTTCGCGATCCCCGCCATGGGCGCGGTGCTCCACACCCTCAACCTCCGCCTTCCTCCAGGCCAGTTGGAGTGGATCGTCAACCACGCGGCGGACCGGGTGGTGATCGTCAACGGTTCGCTGATCCCGCTGCTCGCGCCCCTGCTGCCCGAGCTGCCGACGGTCGAGCACATCGTCGTCTCCGGCCCCGGCGACCGCACGCCCCTCGACGGCGCCCACGCGCGCGTGCACGAGTACGAGGACCTCATCGCCGGCAAGCCGACCACGTACGACTGGCCCGAGCTGGACGAACGCGAGGCCGCCGCGATGTGTTACACCTCCGGCACGACGGGCGACCCCAAGGGGGTCATCTTCAGCCACCGTTCGATCTACCTGCACTCCATGCAGGTCAACATGACCCAGTCGATGGGACTCACCGACCAGGACACCTCTCTCGTCGTCGTGCCCCAATTCCACGTCAACGCATGGGGGTTGCCGCACGCCACCTTCATGACCGGCGTGAACATGCTGATGCCGGACCGCTTCCTGCAGCCCGCCCCGCTCGCCGAGATGATCGAGAGCCAGCGCCCCACGCACGCGGCCGCCGTCCCCACCATCTGGCAGGGCCTGCTCGCCGAACTGACCGCCAAGCCCCGCGATGTCTCGTCCCTCACCCAGGTCACCATCGGCGGTTCGGCCTGCCCGCCCGCGCTCATGGCGGCCTTCGACAAGCTGGGCATGCGGGTCTGCCACGCCTGGGGCATGACGGAGACGTCCCCGCTCGGCACGGTCTCGCGCCCGCCGGCCGAGGCGGTCGGTACGGACCGGGAGTTCGAGTACCGGCTGACGCAGGGCCGCTTCCCGGCGAGCGTCGAGGCCCGCCTCTCCGGTCCCGGCGGCGAACGGCTCCCCTGGGACGGCGAGTCCGCGGGCGAGCTGGAGGTACGCGGCCCGTGGATCGCCGGCGCGTACTACAACGGCCCGGACGCCGAACCCCTGCGCCCCGCCGACAAGTTCAGCGAGGACGGCTGGCTCAAGACGGGTGACGTAGGCACGATCTCGCCCGACGGTTTCCTCACCCTCACCGACCGCGCCAAGGACGTCATCAAGTCCGGCGGCGAGTGGATCTCCTCCGTCGACCTGGAGAACGCCCTGATGTCCCACCCGGACGTCACCGAGGCCGCCGTGGTCGCCGTACCGGACGAGAAGTGGGGCGAACGCCCGCTCGCCACAGTCGTGTTGAAGGAGGGCTCCACCGCCGACTTCGAGTCCCTGCGCGCCTTCCTCGCCTCCGACATCTGCAAGATCGCCAAGTGGCAGCTCCCGGAACGCTGGACGATCATCGAGTCCGTCCCGAAGACGAGCGTCGGCAAGTTCGACAAGAAGGTGCTGCGCAAGCGGTACGCCGCCGGTGACCTGGACGTCACCAAGCTCTGACGCGCACCCGCGATGACGGGTCTTCGAACTGGAGCGGTGCCGCTTCCGTTCGTCCCCGTCGGAGCGCACCCTCCCCGCGGAAGTGTGACACTTTCCCATCGAGTGTCACACTTTCGCGCTATACCCCCCCCGGCGCCGAGCGCCCCACGCACCGCCGCACAGCTGTCGCACCCCACCCGATCACCAGCCACACCCCCGCCACCACACACACCCCGCCCCAGCCCCAGTGGCTGAACGCCGGCCCCGCGAGCGACGAGGCGAGCGCGCCGCCCGTGAAGCCGGCGACGACGTACGCCGTGTTGGCGGTCGCCGGGGTGGAGGTGGTGGTGAGGGCGAGGGTCTGGTTGGCGACGTGGGAGGCGACCAGGGCCGCGTGGATCGCGATCGCGGCGACGAACAGGGCCCACAGGACGTGCCCGCCGAGCCAGAACAGCGGCACGGACACCGCCGCGAGCACATACGCGGACCGTACGACCTTCCCCGCGCCGAACCGGTCGACGAACCCGCCCGCGAGCGGAGCCACCGCGCTGGCCGCCAGCCCGAAGAGCCCGAACAGCCCGGCGGTCGCGGTCGAGAAGCCGTAGGAACCGCTCGTCGTGCCCGTCAGGAGGAGGGCGAGCGTCGTCCAGAGGGCGCTCCACGCACCGAACATCCCCGCCTGCCGCAGGCACGCGCGCCACAGGTCGGGCGAGCTGCGGACCAGGCCGGGCAGGGCGGCGAGGCCGGCGAACAGCGGGCCGGAGCCGCGGCGCTTCTCGGACGGGAGGACGTACGCGGTGGCGAGGCCGAGGAGAAGAGTGAGTCCCGCCGAGCCGATGAACACGACCCGCCAGCCGTAGGCCTGGCCGACCAGGCTGCCCACCACGCGCGCCGCCACGATGCCGGTGAACAGGCCCGCTATGACCGCCGCGACATGGCGGGCGCGGTGGTGGGCGGGGGCGCGTTCGGCGACCAGCGGTACGAGGAGTTGCGGTACGACGGTTGCCGCCGCCGCGACGAACACGGCGACCGCGAGGGCGGCCGTGCCGGGGGCCGCCGCGCCGACGAGCAGGGCCGCCGTCGTGGCCACGGAGAGCGCGGCGACCAGGGGGCGCCGGTTCACGCGGTCGCCGAGCGGGGCGAAGAAGAGGAGGCCGGTGGCGTAGCCGAACTGCGCGACCGACGCGATCCACGCCACGGCGGACGGGGTCGAGCCGAAGTCGTGCGCGATGAGGGGGAGCAGCGGGCCCGCGAGATAGATGTTCGCGGCCGTCACGGCGGTACAGACGGCGATGAGGACGAGGAAGAGGCGGTCGGCGGCCGTGGGGACCGGCCTCGCGACCGACGTCTGCGCGATGGTTGCCGAGGACATGAGCGGTGGCACTCCTTCAGGCCCAGGAATTCACATGCGGGCGGGCTCTAACAACTAACTGGTTGGTTGGCAGCTGGAACAGCATGCGGCGCCCCGTAATTCCCTGTCAACCAAATAGTTGGTTACCGCCGCCCCCCGAGTACCCTGGCCCCATGGGAGTCAGAGACCCCGAGGCCACCAAGGCCCGGATCTTCGAGGCGGCGGTCGCCGAGTTCGCGCGGCACGGCATCGCGGGCGCGCGCATCGACCGCATCGCGTCCGAGGCGAAGGCCAACAAGCAGCTGATCTACGCCTACTTCGGCAACAAGGCGGAACTGTTCACGCAGGTCCTCGGCAGGTCCATGCTCGACCTGGCCGTCCAGCTCCCCGTCGACCCCGACGACATCGAGGGCTGGATCGACCGGCTCATGGACTACCACGCGGCCCACCCCGAAGTCCTGCGCCTCCTCTTCTGGGAGGGCCTGGAGTACGGCACCGCCGAACTGCCCGACGAGGCCGAGCGCCAGCAGCACTACGCGTTCAAGGTCGCCGCGCTCCAGGACGGCCAGGACCGGGGTGTCGTGAGCGACGTGATCCCGGCCCGCGACCTCCTCTTCCTGTTGGTCGCGATGGCCAACTGGGGTGTCGTCGTACCGCAGATGCGCCGCGTCCTGGTGGGCGCGGACGACACCGACCGGGATCGGCTCCGCGAGTCGATCAAGGAGGCGGCACGGCGACTGGTCGCCAAGTAGCCGCCCCCACCGGTCAGTTGAGGGCTAGTTGGTCCCGATCCGCGCCAACAGGTCGACGATCCGCGACTGGACCTCCGTACTCGTCGACCGCTCGGCGAGGAAGAGCACCGTCTCACCCGACGCCAGCCGAGGCAGATCCGCCTGGTCCACCGCGGCCGTGTACACGACGAGCGGGGTGCGGTTGAGCTGCCCGTTCGCGCGCAGCCAGTCGACGATCCCGGCCCGCCGCTTGTGCACCTGCAACAGGTCCATGACCACCAGATTCGGCCGCAGCTGCCCCGCCAACGTCACCGCGTCGGCATCGCTCGCGGCCCGGGCCACCTGCATCCCGCGCCGCTCCAGCGTCGCCGTCAGCGCCAGCGCGATCTCCGCGTGCTCCTCGATCAGCAGCACCCGCGGCGGATGCTGCTCACTGTCCCGCGGCGCGAGCGCCTTCAGCAGAACGGCGGGATCGGCACCGTAGGCCGCCTCACGCGTGGCCTGCCCCAGCCCGGCCGTGACCAGCACCGGCACCTCGGCGGCCACCGCCGCCTGCCGCAACGACTGGAGTGCGGTCCGCGTGATCGGCCCGGTCAACGGGTCCACGAACAGCGCCGCCGGGAACGCGGCGATCTGCGCGTCGACCTCCTCGCGCGAATGCACGATGACGGGCCGGTACCCGCGGTCGCTCAGCGCCTGCGTCGTCGTCACGTCCGGCGCGGGCCACACGAGCAGCCGACGCGGATTGTCGAGCGGCTCGGGCGGCAACTCGTCGTCGAGCGGCTGCGGCCTGGGCGTATCCGCGATCTCAACGGCACCGCCCGGCCCGTCCAACGGCTCCGGCCCCTCGGCCGCGTTCTCGTCCGGTGCCCCTATGGCGTACGACCGTCCGGCGCCCTCGGTCATCTGCGCGAGCCGGGACTGCCCGGCCATGGAGGGCTGAGCCCGCTCACTCTGCTCGGCCACCCCGGCGGCGGTTTCGGGCCGAGTCCCCAACTTCCGTCGCCGACCGCCCGATTGATGCGGCGGAGGCGTAGGCGTGGCGACGGGCACCTGCACCTGAGCGGCCTGCCGCGTGAACGGCACCCCCTGCCCCAACGTCCGCACACTGATCGCCCGCCCCTGAGTGGAGTTGGGGTCAATGGGCGCGGCGGCTTCAGCGGGAAGCGGCTGAGCGGCACGCGCCTGCGCGGGTACGGGAGTCCCAGGTGCGGGCGTGTTCGGCTGCGGGTTCGGGGCCGCGTTCGGCGCTACGGCGGTCTCGGCGCCGTTCGCCGCTACGGGTGCCGGAGCCGCGGCGGGCAGCGCCTGCGGCGGCACCGGCTCACCGGACTGCCCCTGAACGGGGGCGACTTGACCGGGAATGCCGTGCGGGGAGACGGGTTGCCCCTGGTTCCCCTGAGCCGGAAGCCCTTGCGCGGGCACGGCCTGACCAGGAATCCCCTGCGGCGGAATCGGCTGACCGGGGGCTGCCTGCCCCGGGATCCCCTGAGGCGAGACAGGCTGGCCGGGATGCCCCTGCCCCTGGATCCCCTGCGGCGCAACCGGCTGCCCGGGGTTCCCCTGAGCCGGAATCCCCTGCCCGGGAACCGCCTCGGCCGGCAACGGCTGCCCCACCGGAGCCTGCCCCGGGCCGGGAAGCCCCTGCGCGGGGGCAAGCTGCACAGCGGCACCGGGCTGCCCAACTCCCGCCTGCGCCAAACCCTGTTGCTGCCCGGCACCGACCCGAGCCGGAACCCCCTGCCCGGCCGTCCCCTGCGCCGGAACCACCGCACCGGGTTGCCCCTGCCCCTGCACCTCGACACCGGCCTGAACCGGGGCCCCGGCCTGCACGGGCACCGACTCCCCACCCTGCGCCTGCTGTTGAGGCTGCGGCTGAGCAACAGCCCGACGCCGCCGCCCAGTTGGCGCGCTCGCGGGATGAGGCTGAGGCGGAGTGTGATCGTCACCCTGATCGACCGGAACGGCATCGTGCCGCCCGTCATCACCGGGATGCCCACCAGGAACACCCCCGGGAACCTGCCCGGGCGCAACCGGAACCCCCGGAGCCTGCGCAACTCCCGGCGCCTGCGCGGCCGTAGCCGCAGAAACGTCCGGCGTCCGATCGGCCTCGGCCGGCGGCAACGCGAACACGGTCCGCGCCCCCGCCTCCTGCGCGGCGGCCCGCTCGGCCGCGGCAGCCAGGGCCCGCCGCCGACGCCCGGTCGGCTGCCCGTCCTCGCCACCGGAGTTGTCAGCACCACCGGAGTCATCGGCGGAGCCGCCCGCGGGCAACGCGGCGGCCGGCAACGCCTGCCGCTCACCACCCACAGGCACACCGCGAGGCGACACGGTGCCACCCAGCCCCGTACCCGAGGCCGCGGTCCCGGCGGCATGCTCCGCCGCCGTCATCACAGCGCCCTCGGAGACACCCCCGGACACACCTTCAGAGTCGTCCCCGGCCGCACCCTCGGCCGCCCGCCCACGCCGCCGCCCGGTACCGCTGGACGCCCCGTCACCGCCGGCCTCCGCAGCGGCCGACTCATCGCCCGCCCGCCTCCTGCGCCGCCCGGTAGGCACCGCGGCTTCACCACCGGAGCCACCGGAGCCGCCGGAGCCACCAGCACCACCCGTGTCATCGGCCCCCGGCACCTCGCTCTCCAGGAACGCGTCCACGGAGGACCGCCGGGCCCGCCGCCGCCCGTTGCTGCCCGACGCGGGCTCGGCCAGGGCGAGTTCGGCGCCGCCACCGGTAGCGGCCGGAGCCGCGACGGCACCGGCCCCGCCCCCGATGGGCACCTCCAGCACATACGCGCTGCCGCTCATCCCGGGTACGTCATGCGTCTGCAGCACCCCACCGTGCGCCCGCACGATCCCCCGCACGATCGGCTCGTGCACCGGGTCTCCCCCGGCGTACGGCCCGCGCACCTCGATCCGTACGACCTCACCGCGCTGCGCCGCCGCCACGACGACCGTGTTGTCCATGTAACCGCCCGCCGACACAGGCGAGTTGCCGGTCGCGTCGACCCCCGCGACATCCGCGACGAGATGCGCGAGCGCGGTCGCGAGGAGCACCGGGTCGACCTCGGCCTCGATGGGCGGCGCGTGCACGGCGAACTGCACCCGCCCGGGCCCGATCAGTTCTACGGCCCCGTCGACACCGGCCGCGACCACCGCGTCCAGCATCACCTTCGTACGGTTGAGCTCCCCGTCGCCGGTCTCCAGCCGCTGGTACCCGAGCACGTTGTCGATGAGCTGCGTGATGCGCGAGTACCCGGCCGACAGATGATGGAGAACCTGATTCGCCTCGGGCCACAACTGCCCCGCGTCATCGGCGGCCAACGCGGCCAGTTCGCGGCGCAGTTCGTCGAGAGGTCCGCGCAACGACCGTCCGAGCAGCGTGAGAAGTTGCTCGTGCCGTCCGGCCAGCTCCTCGAACCGGTCCTTCTCCCGCTCCCCGAGCGCGGCGTACCGCTCCTCGTTCGCGGCGAGTTCCTCCTCGTGCCGTTCCTGAAGCTCTTCCAGCTCGGTGATGTGCTTCTGGCGCAGCGAGGTCAGCTCGGAGGCGTGCTCCTCGTCGAGCCGCTCCAGCTCGTCCCGGTGCAGCTTGTCGGCGGCGTCCTTCTCCTCGGCGAGCGAGTCGTAGGGCCTCCGGTCGGTGAACGTCATCACGGCGCCGACGAGTTGATCGCCGTCGCGCACGGGCGCGGTGGTGAGGTCGACGGAGACCCGGTCCCCGTTCTTCGCGAACAGCACCTGCCCGCGCACCCGGTGCTTGCGCCCGGACCGCAGGGTGTCGGCGAGCGGCGACTCCGCGTACGGGAAGGGCGACCCGTCCGCCCGCGAGTGCAGGACGAGGGTGTGCAGTTCCTTGCCGCCCAGGTCGCTGGCGCGGTACCCGAGGATCTGCGCGGCGGCCGGATTGACGAGCACGACCCGCCCGTCCGTGTCCGTTCCTACGACGCCCTCGGCGGCCGCGCGCAGGATCATCTCGGTCTGCCGCTGCGAACGGGCCAGCTCGGCCTCGGTGTCCACGGTCCCGGAGAGGTCGCGCACGACGAGCATCAGGAGCTCGTCGGAGGTGTAGCCGTAGCCGTCGTAGGCCTGCTGGCCGTCTTCGAGGTTGGCGCTGGTGACCTCGACGGGGAACTCGGAGCCGTCGGTGCGGCGGGCGGTCATGCGGGTGGGCTTGGTCCGGCCGCGGGGGTCCATCGAGTCGGGGCGGCGCATGGAACCCGGGATGAGCCGGGAGTCGAACTCCGGCAGCAGGTCCAGCAGTCCGCGCCCGACGAGCGCGGTGCCCGGCGCCTCGAAGGCCTCCAGCGCGATGGTGTTCGCGTTGACGACGGTCCCGTTGGCGTTGACCAGGACCAACGCGTCCGGGAGCGCGTCGAGTATGGCTGCGAGGCGAGCAGCGCCTCGGGATGGCCTGCTGCTCACGAGACGCTTCCTCCCTGTTACCGCACCTTGCCGACCGCGGAGGCCATCTTGCCAACCTGCCCGCGACGTGTCACGCGAGGGAGTCTAAGGGCAGTCCTTGTGCTCGCGGAGTGAGATGAGAGGGAGGTCGCACGGTGAAGTGACGTAGAACGTGTGACCGAGCGCTAACCGGCCACCGTTCCCCGGTGTCTTCAGCGGCCTCCGCCTGTCCCTAGCGGCGGGCGCCGAGGTCGGGCAGCAGCGGGACCATCGCGTTCCAGCGGGAGATCTCGCAGCCGTTGCCGCGGTCGTACGTCGCGTCGACCGGGCGGCCGGCCCAGGTGCCGGTGACATGGGCGGTGGCGGGGCCGCCGTAGATCATCGTGCACATGCTGTCCGGGGGCACCGGGGCGAAGGGGTCCTTCCCCCACTGGGTGTTGCGGCCGACGGCCTCGCAGGCGCCGGTCACGTCCGGGTGGGTGCCGCCGCCGGGGTGGCAGTACAGGTCGTGCGTGCCGTCGGCCGCGGTGCCCGTGTGCCGGACGGTGACGGTGAGGTGGTCGCCGCCGGAGCGGTCCTCGTCGCGGACGGGCGGTGGCGCGAGGGTGCGGAGGGTGCCGGGGGACGCGGTGGCGGGCACGGCGGCCAGCGAGCCGACGGTGGCGGCGGACGCGGCGGCGATCACGAGGAGACGGTTGACCTGCAACATGACCTGACTAACGCCCGCAGCCCCCGGATGTTGCGGACACGGCGGCCGGCATCAACGGCTTTGCCCTGCGGGCCGCCTGCCTAGTACCGTGGGAGGCGATTGGTGACACCGCGCTCGTCTGTGTCATCATCTGCACGCACCTTCCGCGCTCGCGCGGGTGGTTGTGCTGGAGGCGTCGCCTAGTCCGGTCTATGGCGCCGCACTGCTAATGCGGTTTGGGACGCAAATCCCATCGAGGGTTCAAATCCCTCCGCCTCCGCACCTCGTCGAAGCCCCGGTCCGAGCGACCGGGGCTTCGGTCGTTCCCGGAACCCCTCCGCAAGGCCGTTTTCGCAGCTCACAAGGGGTATGGCTAACGGATTTCACATGGCGGCGGCAGTCATGTAATGTTCTTCCTGTCGCCGCGAGCGGGCCGGAAGGGCCGGGAACGACGAAGGAAAACAAGAGAAAACAAGCACTCGTAGCTTAACGGATAGAGCATCTGACTACGGATCAGAAGGTTGCAGGTTCGAATCCTGCCGAGTGCACATCTGACGAGAGGCCCCGGAGCGATCCGGGGCTTCTCGCGTGTGTCCCTCGTGCTGTCCCTGGCGCGTATGCCCCGGCGTCCGTTGTTTCGAAGGCCGGTGGCGGATTCTGGTGGTTCCGGTGCGGGTCCGGGAAGGGCCAGGTCAGGGGCGTGAGGGGTACGTCCGGGGCCTCGAAGTGGTTCCCGAGTGCCCGATCTGTGATGAACAAGCGATGTGGACGGCCTCAGCGAGTGGCGTGTCTAGGCCCATACTGGAGTCAATGACAAAGCCAGCTGCACCGAAGCGCTATTTGCCCACCAGTCCCTTCAAGGCCCCGGCCGCGGCGGCACCCAAGCAGTTCGCCGTGGGCGACCAGGTCACACACGACATGTACGGCCTCGGCCGGGTCATCGGCATCGAGGACGGAATCGCGGTGCTCGTCGACTTCGGGTCGGTCCAGGAGCGCATCCTGAGCCCGTACTCCAAGATGAGCAAGCTGTAGGACCGCTGTGCCCGGTTCACGGCACACCAGGTCCTAGCGGCCTGTAACGAACGGGAGACCTCTCATCGAACTGACCTCGCTGTTCTCCGCCCCGGAAGGGGCGTCCCGCCAGTCCAGCGCGGGATCGCCCCCTCCGGCGACGAACCCCTTCCAGGCCCCGGACTTCGGGGAGGACGAGACGCTGCTGCTCGACGACGGGCAAGCATCCTTCTCGGACATGGACGAGGTTTTCCGCAGGGCGGGCTAGTCAAGGCGGGCCGGGCTTCCACGGCCACGACGGGCCGGTTCTCCCCGGCCATGGCGGGCCAGGTTTCCACGGCCGGGTCCGGCGAAGCCCCGTCAGTCGGCAGCGAGCCATGTGCCTCGCTTTCCGCTGCCTTCTTCCGCTTCCGCCCGCTTTCTGCGGCGGTCTTTCAGCGACCCTCGGCGGGCCACCCCGTGGCCCGGAACACGGCGACGGGGTCCAGATAGTCGCGCCAGTGCGTCACCTTCCGGTCCTTGACGATGAGCACGGAGACGAAGTGGTTGTCGTAGACCCGCCCGGTGCGGACAGCCCGTCCGTGCACCGCGTACTCGAGGACGACCACGGACGTCCGTGGGTCCCGGTGGACGGCCAGTCCGTCCGCGCTGTGCAGCAGCATGACCTCGCCGTAGCCGCGATACAGGTCCGCCACCGCCCCGCGTCCCTCGACCCGGCGCGGGTAGCCGGGCACGGACACGACGTACTCGACGACCACGTCCTCGGCCAGCAGCCCGAAGAAGTCATCGCCGTCGACGAGCCCCGCGAGCCCTTCCCGGACGATCCGGAAGAACGGGTCGAGCGCCGCGAACTCGCCCATGTCCTCGGTCACTTCACCACCGCCGGGGATGCCCAGGCACCGGCGTCGCGCCGCGCGAAGTCGGCGAAGGCGGTCGGCGCCCGGCCGGTGACCTTCTCGATGTCGTCGTTGGGCCTGGAACCGTTCCCGGAGACGATCGCCCCGGTCAGCCAGCGCAGCATCACCGCGTAGTCGGCGGGGACGACCCCGGCCGCGACCGCACCCCCGATCCACACCTCCGGGTCGATGTCCTGATGCCGGACGGGCCGGCCGCTCACGGCGGCGATGGCGTCGGCCACCTCGGCGACGGTGAGCGCCTGCGGTCCGGTCGGCGCGTACCGAGCCCCGTGATGGCCCTCGGGGTCGAGGAGCGTCTCCACCGCGACGGCGGCGATGTCGCCCGCGTCGACGAAGGCTTCCCTACGGCCGCCGGTCGGCACCGTGATCACACCGTCGACGACCGGCAGGTGCGCGTCGCTGAAGTTCTGCATCACCCACGCGGGCCGCAGGATCGCGTGCGTGAGGGTGTCCCGGGCGGCGAGATCCTCCTCCACGGCCCTGATGTCGACGTCCGGGGGCGCCAGTTGGCCGCCGTAGGTGCTCAGGTAGGTGACGTGACGTACCCCCGCGGCCACGGCGAGGTCGAGGAACGCGGCCACCTGGTCGGCGTAGGAGATCCGCAGGACGGGGGTGACGAGGTAGAGGCGGTCGACGCCGTCGAGGGCGGCGGGGTGGGTGGCCGGGGCGTCCCAGTCGAAGAGGACGTCGGCGCCGTGGCGGGCGGCGGTGCGGGCGGGCAGTCCTCGTTCGGGGAGCTGCCGGGCCATGAGGGAGCCGGTGCGGCCGGTGCCGCCGAGGACGAGGGCGGTGGGGGGTGATCCAGTCATGACTCCATCGTGGGAGGGGGACGGGAGCGGATCAATGCGTGAATCGCTTGATTCGTTACGTCAGACGCTCGAAGAGGTCCTTGTCGGGGCCGCCCGACGGATACTGATCGGGTGGACATACTGCACGACCGCCTCGCGCGGGCCCGCGCCTCCGGTGCCGTTTTCGCGCGGACGGTGGCCGAACCGCCGTGGGGACTGCGGCTGGCCGGGTCGATCCAGCTGGCCGTGCACACCGTCGTACGGGGGCGGGGCTGGCTGTGGCTGGACGACCCCGGTGGTGCGGTGGAACTCGTCCCGGGTGAGGTGACGCTCGTGCGCGGCGGCCCCGATCACCACATCGGGCACGAGCCGGGCGCGGAGTGCCTGGAGCCGGAGGAGTTCCGGAACAGGCATGCGCGGGACGGGAGTTCGGAGGATCCGCGGGCGACGGTGTTCCTGTGCGGTGCGTACCGGTTCTCGGGGGACATCGGTGCCGGGCTGTTGGAGGCGCTGCCGCAGGTGCTGACGCTGTCGGCGGCGGTGGGGGATCCGTTGCGGGACGTGATCGGGCTGCTCTCCCACGAGTTGGCGACTCCGGCGCCGGGCGAACCGGGCGGGCCCACGGTCCTGGACCGGCTCCTGGACGTCCTCCTGGTGCTCGCCATCCGCAACGACTTCCGGCGCAGCCCCAACGCGCCCCGCTGGTACCGGGCTTGTGCGGATCCCCGCCTGAACGCGGCGCTCCAGGCCGTCCACGAGAACGCCGGCCACCCCTGGACGGTGCCCGAACTCGCCGCGATCAGCGGCCTGTCGAGGGCGGCCTTCGCCCGCACCTTCCGTGACGCCCTCGGCCAGACCCCGATGCAGTACCTCACCGACTGGCGGATGGCCCTGGCCCGCGACCACCTCCGCACCGGCGACCTCACCCTCACGGCCATCGCCCACGCCGTCGGTTACACCTCGCCGTACGCCTTCGCGGCGGCCTTCACCCGCAACCACGGGGAGCCGCCGGGGAGTTGGCGCCAACGGGAGTCGCACCCGGGGAAGGACGCCACCCTCAGGGGTTCGCACGGATGAGGACCAGGGACCCTTCGTAGACGTCCGCGTCCCGCAGCGCCCCGTACCGGGAGTCCCAACTCCCGTCCTCCAAGGCGGCCTTGATGCTGCCGACGTACTGCCCCCGCGTCTCCTCCGCCACAAAACTCCAGGCCGAACAGGCCTGAACCGCACCGGGATCGAGAAAACTCTCCGGCCGCCCGAAGTAGGCCTCGTTGAAACCGTCCGTGCAGTCGGAGGGGATGGGTACGGGGGTGACGGTGACGGTCCCTCCGAGGGCGTCGGCGATCCCCTCGACGGACGGATAGCGCCGGGCCTCGGTGTCCAGCACCAGGGGCGCGTACTCGTACAGCCAGAACTCCCGTACCAGCGCCGGATCGCAGGTCAGCACGGCGACAGGTCCCCGGGCCACCCGCCGCATCTCCCGCAGCCCGGCGGCGGGATCGCTCCACTGATGCACGCTGAAGGTGGTCATCGCCGCATCGAACACCCCATCACCGAACGGCAGTTGCTCGGCCACCGCGTCAACTGCCCTGACCAGCCCCGGCCCCCGCTGCTCCCGCATCGCCCGCGACGGCTCGACGGCGGTGACCCGCAACTGCCCCGGTTCGTACGACCCGGCCCCCGCCCCCACGTTCACCACCATCTCCACGCCGTCCCCGAGCGCCTGATGAACAACCCGCGCGATCCGCGGATCCGGCCGCCGATAACTGCTGTACCCCGCGCCGATGGTGCCGTAGTCGACGTCACCGGCACTGCCGTCGGGGTCGTCGGGGTCGTCGGGGTCGTTGCGGTTGTTGGGGAGCGTTTCGTCCACACTTCCATCATGGTCACCCACCGCCAAGATCACACCGCCCACTGGACGCGGTACTTCGCCGGGCGCGGTCACGGACAGGTCCAGCCGCTCGCCGCGGGTGTCGAGGGTGCCGTCTACCGGCTCGGGGACGGGGCCGTCGGGAAGGTGTGGAGCGGTCGGCGGCCGGGCGGGGTGGAGCTGATGCGGCGGGTGTACGCGGACATCGCCGGGCACTCGGCGTCGTTGGCCTTCGCCACGCCGGAGATCCTCGGCGTCGAGGAGCATGAGGGCGTACTGGTCACCTACGAACGGGAGTTGGGCGGTGTCCCACTGCGGGCCGACTCGGCGGTCGTGGCGCCGGGACCGGAGTTGGCCGCGCGGGAGACCGATGCCCTGCTGACGGTGGTGCGCGGGCTGGCCGCCGTGCCCGGTACCGAGGCCATGCGGCGGCTCACCGTGCAGGGTGATGATCGGGCCCTCTGGGAGGGGCACTCCCGGTTTCCCGACGCGCTCGCCGACCTCGTCCGGCGTGCCGTTCGGCGGCATGGGGGTCTGCTCGCCGCTTGGGTTCCCGGCCTCCCCGGCATCGTGCGCGAGACCGTGGAATCCCTGCGGGCGCTTCCCGACGGTGGGCCGGTCTGTGTCGTGCACGGGGACCTCGTGCCGCCCAACGTCCACGTCGATGACAGCGGCGCCCCTGTGGCCGTACTCGACTTCGGGTTCTTCACGACCGCCGGGGATCCGGCCTTCGAGGCCGCCGTGGCAGCAGCCGTATGGGACATGTACGGGCCGTACGCGGAGCGGCATACCGTCACGCTCACCCGGTTGTTCGCCGAGGAGTTCCGGTACTCGCCCGGCACGCTCGTCCTTTATCAGCGGGCGTACGCGCTGGCGACCTACGACCTGTTCTCGTCGGACGGTGGGGACGGGCATTTCCGTTGGTGCGTGGGGGTGCTTACGCGGCCGCGCTGAACGCGGAGGGGCCCACCGGGATCGTGATGGTGGTGGTGCGCGGGGCGCGGTCCGCGAAGACGAACAGGCGCAGGACCAGGAAGCGGCCGATGCCCGCGAGGCCGGAGGCGCTGAGGTAGACGATCTGCTCGGTGAGCATGCCCGGGGAGGGCTGGACGGTGTGGAGGATCAGGATCGCCGCGGACGTCGCCGCGTAGGCCGCCGTGGCCGAACCCGCCGACTGCCAGTGCTCGCGCCAGCCCGGGCGGCGGCCGGTGCCGAAGGTGAACAGGGCGTGCAGCTCGGTGCAGAGGATCGTCGAGGCGATCGTGATCAGGGCGTTCGCCGCCGCCCACGGCATCAGCGCGGCCAGCATCGGTACCGCCGCGCTGGACAGCACCCCGACCCCGCCGCCGCACACCACGAACCTCACGAAGGACGCGAACGGGCCCGGGGCGGCGGCCGCGGGGGTCGTCCCGGTCGCGGTTCCCGGCTTCGGCGAGAGCAGCGACTTCATGGGATTTCCCTCCGTACGACGGCCGTTGGGCCTCTGCCGGATCTCTGTCACCGGCTGAGGTCAACGATGCCGTCGTACGGGTCCGGGCACGATGAAGCGGTCTCCCGGACCGTTGGTGTAGCGGGCTGTACCAAGGGGGTCGGGTTTACCCCCTGTCCCGCGCCCGGAGTTCCTCGATGTAGTCCTGCGCCAGCGTCGACGTCCGCGTGAACCAGTCGTTCAGTACGGCGATCTCGGCGGGGGAGTAGTCGGCGAACTGGGCGTTGAGGCGGTCGTAGTAGGGGCCGTAGAGGGCGACGACCCGGGTCACCGCGTCCGGTACCGAGGCCACGCGGACGCGGCGGCGGTCGGTCGGGTCGGGGACGCGGGTGATGAAACCGGCGCGCTCCAGGCGGTTGAGGATGCCGGTCACCGCGCCGGTCGTGACGTGGGCGTGTTCGGCGAGGTCGCCGGCCGTGAGGAGGTTCTCGCCGGCCTTGAGGACGCAGCCGAAACAGAGGAGATCGGTGACGTTCAGGCCCAGCCGCTCGGCCATCTCGTGCTGGCCGAGCTGGGCGGTGGCGATGAGGGAGTCCATCGCGTCCAGCGCCTGGGCCGGGGTGGCGGTCGGGCGAGGCTTGGCTTGCATCGTTATTGCCTTAGCTTGTGAGAGGTTTCTACTCTAAACTTCTTAGGTGGTGAGAGACTTGCTGTCCGTCTGGGCTCCGAGGGAGGCCGCACATGAGCGCACATCAGTATGACGAGGGGCATACGGTCGCGGGCTGGACCGGATTCGGTATCGCGACCGTCGGGTCGACCGTCGCGGGGGTGGGGGTGTGCACGGTGTCGGCCCTGCTGATCGGCGCCGGGCTGGGGATCGTCGTGGTGAGCGTGCTGGTCACCTGGGCGCTCCATCTCACCGGGTGGGGCAAGCCGCCCGGGCGGCGGGACCGGGAGCAGTGGGGGATGCGGGTGCGGGACCCGTCGGCGCGGGCGGGGCATGCGGGGTGTGTCGGGTGCCGGTTGGCCGGGCGGGGGCGGGGGCGGGGGCGGGTGGTCGAGGAGTACGCCGTCGTGCCGCGCGAGTCCGCTCGGGCCGGTGAAACCGCAGGCTGACGCCGATGTCAGTGCCGCCGTCTAGTCTCGTGAGCGATGGCACGGACATGGAAGTGCTCGGGGCTGCGGTGGGCGGCGGACGGTCCCGAGCTGAAGTGGGACGGCGGGCGCGGGAGCCCGTTGCCCCGGGGGAAGCGGGTGGCCTTCGAGGTCGCGGAAGGGGGCGGGCGGACATGTGTGGGGGCGCGGGGGCACGCCTGTCCGGTGCGGGCGGCGGTGCCGGAGCGGAGTACGGGGGCGCGGTGCGAGGAGTGCGCGCGGCTGGACCGGGCGCACTCGGTGGCCGCCGACACCATCGCGGACGACCCGCGGCCGTACCACGTATACCTGGCCTGGTTCGGCCCCGGCCTGCTCAAGGTCGGCATCACCGCCGAAGAGCGGGGCTCCGCGCGGCTGCTTGAACAGGGCGCCGTCTGCTTCAGCTGGCTGGGCCTCGGCCCGCTGATGGCGGCGCGGCGTTCAGAGGAGTTGCTGCGCGCCGCGCTGCGGGTCCCGGACCGGATCCCCTACGCCGAGAAGCGCGCCGTCCGTTCCGCGCTGCCGACGTCGGCTGAGGAGCGGGCCGCCGAGATCGCCGACCTGCACGTCCGCGCCCTCGCGCTGCGCGAATGGCCGGAGTCGCTCCACCGCGAGCCATACCGCCCCGTGGACCACGTCGACGCCTTCGGCCTCACGGGACTCCCGGCCCCCGTCGGCGAGGTGAGCGGGTTGGTCGCGGGCGGGGTGGTCAGCGGGGAGGTCGTCGCGGCGGCGGGGCCGGACATCCACCTCGCGACCGGGCGGGGCGTGGTCGTGCTGGACACCCGGCTGATGACGGGGTGGGAGTTGATCCCCGCGGGTTCCTCCGGAGGTGACACGGGTGGATTCACCGTGCCGGTACGGGAGTTCAGGCGGGAGGTGCCGGGGGTGCAGGAGGGGTTGTTCTGATGCCGGTTCCGGCGGCGTGGCCGAGGTGACTGCCGTCATCGGACAGGGAGACGGCGGGGAAGGGGCAGGGAGGTAGTCGGTATGGAAGTGCCCGTCACCGTCCAGTGGGTCCGGACCTCCTGGACGAAGCGGTCCCGTGGCGGTGAGGCCGCCGCCCGGAGGAACGCGGTGCCGGTCGGGTTCGCCTTGCCGGACGACGCGCCGCCGCTCGCCCATGTCGTCGAGATCCGTGAGTGGGAGGACTTCTCACCGTGCGACAGCCGGGCGGAGCTGAGGCACGTCAGCACCGAACTCCGCCGGGTGGACGGCCGGTTGCGGGTGTTCCCCCGCGTGATGCACGAGCTGCCGCCCAGACCGCGCAGACCTCCGGCGGTGCGGCTCGTGCCGGGGCAGTGGGTCCGGTGGCAGCTCAACTACCGCTTCAGCAGCGCGGCCGGTGTGCGGGACTGGTCGTACTGGCTGGACACATTCAACATCGCCTATGGGCCGGTGACCGCCGACGTGTTCCTGGGGACACCCGACTTCCGTGTGGATGAGCAGGGCCCGGTTCGATAGGGAGGATCAAGACATGGATGCCGAAGCAGCGGAAGTACCAGGAGCAGCGGAAGTACCAGGAGCACCGGAAGCCGCCGGAGTGACCGAAGCCGCCGGAGCGGCCGAAGCGCTCGAAGTCCAGGCCTTCTGGCGGCGGCTGGGCCTCCCCGGGCTGATCGACGTGCACACGCACTTCATGCCCGAGCGGGTGCTCCGCAAGGTCTGGAGTTACTTCGACGCCCTCGGGCCCGCGACCGGCGGAGCCCTGGAGTGGCCGATCACCTACCGGAGGGAGGAGGCGGAACGGGTCGCGCTGATAAGGGAGTTCGGGGTACGCGCTTTCACCGCCATGCTCTATCCGCACAAGCCCGGGATGGCCGAGTGGCTGAACGGCTGGGCCGTCGACTTCGCCGCCCGCACCCCCGACTGTCTGCACACCTCGACTCTCTTCCCCGAGCCGGGAGTCGAGGGCTATGTCCAGCAGGCCCTCGACGCCGGGGCCCGCGTGTTCAAGGCGCACGTACAGGTCGGGGCGTACGACCCCGCCGACGAACTCCTCGATCCCGCTTGGGGGTTGCTCGCCGAGAGCGGGACGCCCGTGGTGATCCACTGCGGGTCGGGGCCCGCGCCCGGCAAGCACACCGGGCCCGAGCCGGTCGGGCGGGTGCTGGCCCGGCACCCCCGGCTGCGGCTGGTGATCGCGCACATGGGGATGCCGGAGTACGAGGACTTCCTGGACCTGGCCGAGCGGTACGGGGAAGTGCGGCTGGACACGACGATGTCGTTCACGGACTTCAGCGAACGCCTCGCGCCCTTCCCGCCGCACGCGCTCCCCCGCCTCGCCGCCCTCGGCGACCGCGTCCTGCTGGGCAGCGACTTCCCGAACATCCCCTATCCCTATCTGCACCAACTGCGCGCCCTGGAGTGCCTGGACCTCGGCGACGACTGGCTGCGCGCGGTCTGCCACGACAACGGGGCGCGGCTGTTCGCACGGTGAGGACGAGCTGAGAGTCCCGCAGGTACGGGTGATGCGTGGAGAACGTGCAGATACCGGGGAGAGAGGGGCGGGTCCGGGCGCGATGCACGGCTCCATGACCCCTGGATGAGCGCTGGGCAAGCGCTTCCAAGGTGTTCCCTGAGTGATGCCTGTGAGTTTCTCAGGAAAATCACAGACTCTAGAAAGCGTGCTCTTAGAGGACCCCGACAAGGTGTCCACTATGACCACGACCTCGCCCCAGGGGCGCACCGAACTGCTGAGGCCGGACGGGAGCCCCGTCCGAGTGCTTGTGGTGGACGACGAGCTGTCGATCACCGAGCTGCTGTCCATGGCCCTCCGATACGAGGGCTGGCAGATCCGCAGCGCGGGTGACGGGACCGGCGCGATCCAGACCGCGCGCGAGTTCCGGCCCGACGCAGTCGTCCTCGACATGATGCTGCCGGACATGGACGGCCTGACCGTTCTCGGGCGGATGCGCAGAGAGCTGCCGGACGTCCCGGTGCTGTTCCTGACGGCGAAGGACGCCGTCGAGGACCGTATCGCCGGGCTCACCGCCGGCGGCGACGACTACGTCACCAAGCCCTTCAGCCTCGAAGAGGTCGTCGCCCGGCTGCGCGGACTGATCCGCCGCTCCGGTGCCGCCGACCGCCGTTCGGACTCCGTGCTGATCGTGGGTGACCTCACCCTCGACGAGGACAGCCACGAGGTGTCGCGGGCCGGGGAGGGCATCCACCTCACCGCGACCGAGTTCGAGCTGTTGCGCTTCCTCATGCGTAATCCCCGGCGTGTACTCAGCAAGGCGCAGATCCTCGACCGTGTGTGGTCGTACGACTTCGGTGGGCAGGCCAATGTGGTCGAGCTCTACATCTCGTACCTCCGGCGCAAGATCGACGCCGGTCGTGAGCCGATGATCCACACCCGGCGCGGTGCCGGTTACCTGATCAAGCCCGCGGCCTCATGAGCGGGCGACGACGGCCGCGTGCGCAGAAGAAACGAGCGGGTAAGCCGCGCACCCTGCGGACCCGGCTCGTCGTCGCGTCCGTGACGCTGATCGCGGTGGTGTGCGCGGTGATCGGTACGGTGACGACGTTCGCGCTGCGGTCGCATCTGTACGAGCAGTTGAACGGCCAGCTGAACGAGTCCGCCTCGCGTGCGTCCGGTTCGTTCGGGCCGCCCGGCGGCGCCCAGCAGCTCAAGGGCGGTCTCGGCGCGCCCGGCGGGCAGAAGGGGCAGGTGCAGGCGCAGCAGACCAAGCTCGACGACTTCGTCAAGGGGCCGCAGCCCCAGGGCACCATCGTGGCCAAGGTCGTGAACGGCTCCATCACCGATGCCCGCCGAGGTGAGAAGTCGGCGAGCACCTATCAGATGACCGCGAAGACGCTCACCAAGGCCCAGCTCGCCGCTCTCGGTTCCGTCCCCCAGGACAACAAGCAGCACACCGTGGAGATCCCGGGAGTCGGCGACTTCCGCGTCGAGTACAAGAGCGGGGACAGCGGCAGCTACTACGTCGCCGTTCCGACCTCCACGGTCGACAACACCATCAACACCCTCATCCTCGTCGAACTCAGCGTCACCGCCGCCGGCCTGGTGGCGGCGGGCATCGCCGGCTACGTCCTCGTCGGCGTGGCCACCCGCCCCCTGCGCCGCGTCGCCTCCACCGCCACCCGCGTCTCCGAACTCCCCCTCCACACCGGCGAAGTCACCCTCAACGAACGGGTCCCCGAGTCCGAGACCGACCCGCACACCGAGGTCGGCCAGGTCGGTGCCGCGCTCAACCGGATGCTGGACCACGTCCACGGCGCCCTGCACGCAAGGCAGCAGAGCGAGATGCGGGTACGGCAGTTCGTGGCCGACGCCAGTCATGAGCTGCGGACGCCCCTCGCGTCGATCCGCGGTTACGCCGAACTGACGCGCCGCGGGCGCGAACAGACCGGCCCGGACACCAAGCACGCCCTCGGCCGCATCGAGTCCGAGGCGGGCCGTATGACCCTCCTCGTAGAAGACTTGCTGCTCCTTGCCCGGCTCGACGCGGGCAGACCGCTGCAGTTCGACCAGACCGACCTCATCCCGCTCGTCGTGGACACCATCAGCGACTCGCGCGCGGCCGGCATGGACCACAACTGGCGGCTCGACCTGCCCGACGAACCGGCCCTCGTGTCGGCGGACGCGGCCCGTATCCAGCAGGTGCTCATCAACCTGCTGGGCAACGCCCGCAAGCACACACCACCCGGTACGACGATCACGGCACGGGTGCAGAGACGCGGCCCGTGGATGTGCGTGGACGTGGAGGACAACGGCCAGGGCATCCCGCCCGATTTGCTGCCGCATGTCTTCGAGCGGTTCGCGCGCGGCGACTCGGCCCGTTCCCGCTCCACGGGATCGACGGGTCTGGGCCTCGCCATCGTGCAGGCGGTCGCGACCGCACACGGCGGCGCGGTCACCGTGGACAGCGTTCCCGGACGCACGGTGTTCACCGTCCATCTGCCCGCGCTCGCACCGGCCGTGCCCGCGCCCGCCCCCGAAACGAATTGGCAATCGCACTCACAGGCACAGCACAGTGCCACCACATGGGTGCAACAGGGCGCTTGAGGAGAGTCGGTTCCATGCGAACCGACACTTCTCCCGGCACCCTGCCGGCGCGGGAGCACCTCCCGGCCGGAGACGCCGGTACGCCTGTCCTGGACGTAGTGATCCCCGTCTACAACGAGGAGAAGGACCTCCAGCCATGCGTGCTCAGACTGCACGAGCACCTCAAGCGCACGTTCCCGTACGCGTTCCGCATCACCATCGCGGACAACGCGTCGATCGACACCACCCCCCAGGTGGCCGCGCGGCTGGAGTCGGAGATCCCGGAGGTCAAGTCCTTCCGGCTGGAGCAGAAGGGGCGCGGTCGAGCACTGCGCACCGTCTGGTCCGCCTCGGACGCCCCGATCCTCGCCTACATGGACGTCGACCTCTCCACCGACCTCAACGCGCTGCTCCCCCTGGTGGCGCCGCTGATCTCGGGTCACTCCGACCTGGCGATCGGATCCCGGCTGGCCCGCTCGTCGCGTGTCGTGCGTGGCGCCAAGCGCGAGTTCATCAGCCGGACCTACAACCTGATCCTGCGCGGCTCGCTGCAGGCCCGCTTCTCGGACGCCCAGTGCGGATTCAAGGCGATCCGGCGTGATGTGGCCCAGGCGCTGCTGCCGCTCGTCGAGGACACCGGCTGGTTCTTCGACACCGAGATGCTGGTGCTGGCCGAGCGTGCCGGACTCCGTATCCACGAGGTGCCGGTCGACTGGGTCGACGACCCGAACTCGACCGTCCACATCGTCAAGACGGCGACCGAGGACTTGAAGGGAGTGTGGCGCGTGGGCAAGGCCCTGGCCTCCGGTTCGCTGCCGCTCGACCGCGTCACGCGGCCCTTCGGCGACGACCCGCGCGACCGCGACATCCAGGACGTGCCCAAGGGGCTGGCCCGCCAGCTCGTCGGGTTCTGCGTGGTCGGAGGTCTCTCCACCCTCTTCTACCTGGTCCTCTACAGCCTCTTCCGGCAGTTCGGCGGCTCCCAGGTCGCCAACGCGCTCGCGCTGCTGGTCTCGGCGGTCGCCAACACCGCCGCCAACCGCCGGCTGACCTTCGGGGTCCGCGGCCGGGGCGGCGCCGTCCGCCACCAGGCGCAGGGCCTCGTCGTCTTCGCCATCGGCCTCGCGCTGACCAGTGGTTCGCTCGCCGCGCTGAACGCGGCCAGCAGCGACCCCGCGCACTCCACCGAACTCGCGGTCCTGGTGGCCGCCAACCTCGCCGCGACCGTCCTGCGCTTCCTGCTCTTCCGCGCCTGGGTCTTCCCGGACCGCGACGACAGCACCGAGGAGGAGACGGCCGCAGCCCTCAACTCCCCTTCGTCGCCGACCTATTCGACGACGCCGCAGCACCCGCAGAACCCGCAGTACCCCGGTTCGTACGCCGCCCCGCTGCCCCAGCGCCAGCCGCTGCCCCAGCAGAGCGAGTACGACACCGCCCCGCACACCACCCAGTTCCGCGCCGGTGAAGCCGCGGACGGCACCTGGAGGGACGCGACCATGCAGTTGCAGCCGGTGCGTCCCCACGACACCGATCCGAGGGACCCCCGATGACCACCGACACCGATCAGACGACCTACCCGGGAGGAGGCAGCCCCTCTTCCTGGGGGCCGACTACCGGTGACAGCGACACCGGCAGAGATACGGCCGCAGGCGAGCCGGTCGTCGTGGAGTCGCACACGCCGGCCCCCGGCGCCGGTGAGCCGAAGCAGCCGCTCGGCCGCCGGCTGTGGCGCGGCCGGCCCGAGGACCCGCGCTGGGCGCGCCCCGCGTTCTGGGGCATGCTGCTGGCGACGGCGCTGCTCTACCTCTACAACCTGAGCGCGTCCGGCTACTCCAACTCCTTCTACTCGGCGGCGGTCCAGGCCGGCAGCAAGAGCTGGAAGGCGTTCCTGTTCGGCTCGCTGGACGCGGGCAACGCGATCACCGTCGACAAGCCCTCGGCGTTCCTGTGGCCGATGGAGATCTCGGTCCGCATCTTCGGCCTCAACTCCTGGGCGATCCTGGTCCCCGAGGTCCTCATGGGCGTCGGCACGGTCGCGGTCGTCTACGCGGCGGTACGCCGTCGGCACAGCCCGCAGGCCGGTCTGATCGCGGGCGCCGTGCTGGCGCTCACCCCGGTCGCCGCGCTGATGTTCCGCTTCAACAACCCTGACGCGGCACTGGCGTTGCTCATGGCGACGGCCTGCTACCTCGTCGTCCGGGCCCTGGAGGACGGCCGCACCAAGTGGCTGGTCTGGGCCGGAGTCGCGATCGGCTTCGCGTTCCTCTCCAAGACCCTCCAGGCCTTCCTGATCCTCCCGCCGCTGGCCATCGTCTACGCGGTCTGCGCACCGGTGAGCGTGAAGAAGAGGTTCGCCCAACTGGGCCTGGCCACCGGCGCGTTGGTTGTCGCGGCCGGCTGGTGGGTGGCGCTCGTCGAGCTGTGGCCGGCGTCCTCGCGCCCCTACATCGGCGGCTCGCAGAACAACAGCTTCCTTGAACTGACCTTCGGCTACAACGGGTTCGGCCGCCTCAGCGGCGACGAGACCGGCAGCGTCGGCGGCGGAGGCGGCGGCACCGGCACCGGCATGTGGGGTGCCACCGGCTGGAACCGCATGTTCAACGACGAGATCGGCAGCCAGATCTCCTGGCTGCTGCCCACAGCGCTGATCCTCCTCGTCGCGGGCCTGGTGGCCACGCGCAAGCTGGGCCGCACGTCGGTCAGGCGCAGTTCGATGCTCGTGTGGGGCGGCTCGCTGGTCACGACCCTGGTCGTCTTCAGCTACATGGCCGGCATCTTCCACCAGTACTACACGATCGCGCTGGCCCCCTACATCGCGGCCGTGATCGGCATCGGCGCGGGTTCCCTCTGGGAGAAGCGCGGCGAGATCTGGGCGTCGATCACCCTTGCCGCGGCGGTAGTTGCCGCCGGCGTGTGGGGCTACGTCCTCCTCAACCGCACCTCCGACTACCTGCCCTGGCTGAAGTGGCTGGTCCTCCTCGGCTCCCTCGCCGGTGCGCTCGGCCTCATCTTCGTCGCGAAGATCGGCCGCCAACTCGCCCTCGCGGCAGTCGGCTTGAGCATCGTGGCGGGCCTCGCGGGCCCGGCGGCGTACACCATGTCGACGGTCAACTCGGCCCACACCGGCTCGATTCCTACGGCCGGTCCGGCCGGCGCGAGCATGATGGGCGGCGGTCCGGGTGGCGGCGGCGGTCGCGGCGGCTTCGGCGGCGGCAACCGCACCGGCGGCACGGGCACCATGCCCGGCCAGCAGGGCGGCGGCACCACCCAGAACCAGGGCGGCGGCTTCCCCGGCGGCGGCACGGGCACGATGCCCGGCGGTGGCACGGGCACAGCTCCTGGCGGCGGCACCGGCACCACCCCCGGTGGCGGCGGCACCACGCAGAACCAGGGCGGAGGCTTCGGCGGCCAGATGGGCGGCGACGGCGGCATGGGCGGCGGCGGTGGCGTCGGCGGCCTGCTGAACGGCGCGACGGTCACCTCGGCGGCCAAGAAGCTCCTCCAGACGGACGCGAGCAAGTACACCTGGGTCGCCGCGTCCATCGGCTCCCAGAACGCCGCGAGCTACCAACTCGCCACCGGAGACCCGGTGATGGCGATCGGCGGCTTCAACGGCACCGACCCGTCGCCGACGCTGGCCCAGTTCAAGAAGTACGTGGCGGACGGCAAGATCCACTACTTCATCTCGGGCGGCACGGGCATGGGCGGCAGCAGCACGGGCAGCTCCTCGCAGATCTCCTCGTGGGTCGAGAAGAACTACAAGAAGGTGACGGTCGGTTCGGCCACCTTCTACGACCTGACCCAGAAGACGAGCAGCTGACACCCGGCTGACGGTTCTCCACTGAGCAGGGGCGGTGACCACACGGTCGCCGCCCCTGCTCATATCTCCGTTGTACGCCGTATGGGAACTGTTCTACGGTGTACAGCATGTCGACCTCCTACCCGAAGCGCTGGATCGTCCTCGGCGTCATCTGCCTCGCCCAGCTCACCGTGCTGCTCGACAACACCGTCCTGAACGTCGCGATCCCCTCGCTCACCCGCGAACTGGGCGCCGGTACCGCCGACATCCAGTGGATGATCAACGCGTACTCGCTGGTGCAGTCGGGGTTGCTCCTGACGGCGGGCAGCGCGGCCGACCGTTACGGCCGCAAGAAGATGCTGATCGCGGGACTGGTGCTGTTCGGCGTGGGTTCGCTGGTCGCCGGACTCGCCCAGTCCACAGGCCAGTTGATCGCCGCGAGGGCCGGCATGGGCGTGGGCGGGGCGCTGCTCATCACGACCACCCTCGCCGTGGTGATGCAGATCTTCAGCCCCGAGGAACAGCCGCGGGCCATCGGCATCTGGGCCGCGGTCAACGCGCTCGGTTTCGCGACGGGCCCGCTCCTCGGCGGCTTCATGCTGAACCACTTCTGGTGGGGCGCGATCTTCCTGATCAACATCCCGGTCGCGGCACTGGCGTTGGCAGCGGCGGTCGTCCTCGTCCCCGAGTCGAAGAACCCACGCGGCGACCGCCCCGACCTCCTCGGCGCCCTGCTCTCCACCATCGGCATGGCCGCGCTGGTCTACGCGATCATCTCCGGGCCCGCGCACGGGTGGACGTCGGGCCGGGTGCTGTTGATCGCGGCGGTGGCTGTTGCCGTCCTCGCCGCCTTCGCGTACTGGGAGAACCGCGTCCCGTACCCGATGCTCGACCTGGACTTCTTCCGCGACCGCCGCTTCACGGGCGCGGTGACGGGCGTCGTCCTGATCACCTTCGGCATGGCCGGCTCCCTCTTCCTCCTCACCCAGCACCTCCAATTCGTCCTCGGCTACGGCCCGTTGGAGGCGGGTGTCCGTACGGCGCCGCTCGCGCTGGTGATCGTCGCGCTCAACTTCTCGGGGCTGGCGGCGAGGTGGACGAAGCGGCTGGGGATGCCGGTTTCCATCGGGCTGGGCATGGTGTTGATGTCGGCGGGGCTGGTGTCGATCGCGTCGCTCGCGTCCGGCGGGTATGCGGGGACCTTGGTGGGGCTGGTGTTGATCGGGGCGGGGGCGGCGATCGCCAATCCGGCGATGGCTCACGCGATCATGAGTGCGATTCCGCCGGAGAAGGCGGGGGTCGGGGCGGGGGTCAACGGCACGTTGGGGGAGTTCGGGAACGGGTTGGGGGTCGCGGTGTTGGGGGCGGTGCTGAGTTCTCGGTTCGCGGCGGTGTCCCTGCCGGTCGGGTTGGCGGCGGCGTCCTCGGCGGAGGAGCGGCAGAAGGTGACGGATTCCTTCTCTGCCGGGCTGGAGGTCAGTCAATTGGTGGGGGCGGTCGCTGTTTTGGCCGGGGGGTTGCTTGCCGCGGCGTTGTTGTGGCGGGCGGAGCGGGCAGACTCGGGGGTGGTGGTCGCCCAGTAGCTCGGGTGGCGGGGCGCGTTGGCGGCTGCGGGCGCGTTGTGGCTGGTCGCGCAGTTCCCCGCGCCCCTGATTACAGTGATCCGGGATCTGGATCTTGAGGAAGGTGCGTCATGGCCAAGACATCGCCGTCGTCGGGGCGTTCCGCGCGCACCAGTGTCTGGCTCGAGACGAAGACGCGCCGGAGCGGGCGCGGCGGCGGGGGACAACCGGGCCTCGATCGCACCCGCATCACCGAGGTAACCGTGCGGCTGCTGGACGCCGAAGGCCTGGCCAAGTTTTCCATGCGGCGGCTCGCGGCCGAGCTGAACGTGACCGCGATGTCCGTCTACTGGTACGTGGACTCCAAGGACGACCTCCTCGAACTCGCCCTGGATGCCGTCTTCGGCGAGTTGCGGCTGCCCGACGCGGGGGCCGAGGGCGAGGACTGGCGGGACCAACTCCGCGCCCTGGCAACGGAGTACAGGGTCCTGCTGGTCCGACACCCCTGGCTGTCGCCGCTCGTCGGCACCTTCCTCAACATCGGCCCGAACTACCTCGCGTTCTCCCGCGTCGTCCAGCGCGTGGTCCGGCGCACCGGGCTGCCGGACCACGGGCTGACGGGGGCGATCGTGTCGGTCTTCCAGTTCGTGTACGGCTACGGCACGATCGAGGGCCACTTCTTCGCCCAGGTCGCCGACACCGGCATGACCCCCGACGACTACTTCCGCCAGGCCATGACCACGGTGACCGAGGCCCCGACGGCCGCCGAGGTCCTGGAGGAGTCCAGGCAACTCATGGCGGCCCGGGGCGGCGACACGGTCGAGGAGATGATGGACCGGGACTTCACCTTCGCCCTGGACCTGCTGGTGGCGGGCATCGAGGCGATGGTGAAGCGGGACGGCGCACCACCTCAGCCCCCGACGACCCGCACGCTCAGCTCTCGGCCAGCCGCGCCGGGAAGCCCCCCGTCGCCACCGGACCCCACCGCTCCGGAGTGACCCGCACGATCGACTTCCCCTGCTTCACCATCGCCGCCCGGTACTCGTCCCAGTCCGGATGCTCCCCGGAGATGTTCCGGAAGTACTCGACGAGGGGTTCCACGGACTCCGGCGAGTCGATGACCTCGGCCGTGCCGTCGATCTGGACCCACGGCCCGTTCCACTCGTCGCTCAGGATGATCAGGCTGACCCGCGGATCCCGCTTCGCGTTGCGGGTCTTGGCGCGCTCGGGGTAGGTCGAGACGACGATCCGCCCCGAGTCGTCGACCCCGCAGGTCAGCGGCGAACCCTGCGGGCTGCCGTCCGCCCGCCGGGTCAGCAGGATCGCCCGGTGCCGGGGCCGTACGAAGTCCAGCAGCTCGTCCAGGGACACGGAGGTGTTGCTCGCGATGTTCGAAGCCATACGGCCAGCCTAGGCGCAGCTCACCCCGTCACGCCTGCGGCAGCGACTCCCCCTGCACCGCCTGGACGTCCAGCTCCACCCTGAGCGTCGTACCGATCGCCGCGATCCCCGCCTGGACGACCTGGTTGTAGTTCATCGCGAAGTCCTCGCGGTGGAGTTCCGTGGTCGCCCGGAACGCCGCCCGTGTGCCGCCCCAGGGGTCGGCTCCGGTGCCGAGGTAGGCGAGGTCGAGGTCGACCGGTCGTACGACACCGTGGAGGGTCAGCTCGCCGGAGACCGTCCAGCGGTCCGAACCGGCCGGGGTCAGACCCGTCGAGGAGTAGGTGATCTCCGGGAAGCGGGCCACGTCCAGGAAGTCCGCCGAGCGCAGGTGCTCGTCGCGCATGCCGTTGCCGGTGTCGATGGACGCGGCCGAAATGACCGCCTCCACCCGGGACTTGGCGATGTCGTCCGGCGCGATCTCGACCGTGGCGGCGAAGTCGGTGAAACGGCCCCGCACGCTGGAGATGCCCAGGTGCTGCGCGACCGCGCCGACCGTGGAGTGCGCGGGGTCGACCGTCCACGGCCCGGGCGGCGGCAGCTCCGTACCGCCCTGCCGCGCCAGCGTCACCGTGCCGACCTCGGCCCGCCCGCTCGCGGTGACGATCGCGGTGGCGGCGGCGGGCGCGTACCCGACGGCCGTCACGATCACGGTGTACGGCCCCGGCGCCATCGGATTCGGATCCCGTACGACCCCCTCCGCGTCCGCCTCGGCCCGCAGCACCTGCGCCCCGGTCATGTCGGTCACCGTGACGACCGCGTGCGACACGGCCCATCCGTCGCGGGTACGGATCTTCGCGGTCAGTCCCATGTCCCTCTAACTCCTTGCCGTACAGCCCTACAAAGGGGTCCGGCCCGCGCAACGCGCCTCCGCTCGGGACGCGTTGCGCGGGCCGGGGTGTCAACTACTCGCCGGGGTGGGCGAGTTCGATGTCGTGGCCGTCGGCTCCGCGGCCGTTCACCGTGAGGGCGGTCGCGACCGGCGGGTAGCCCGTCGCGATCACCGTGTACTCGCCGCCGCTCAGGTCGGTGAAGGCGTACGCCCCGTCCGAACCGGTCGTGGCGGTGCCGACCACGTTGCCCGCCGCGTCCACGAGGGTCACGCGGGCGTCGGCCAGCGGGCCGTGCGGGGCGCGGACGACGCCCTGGACCTGGGCGCCGGAGTCGAGGTCGATCTCGACCCGGGTGACCCCGGTGCCGCCGACCTCGACGGGCAGCGCGCGCGGCCGGTACCCGGCGGCGTTCACCGCGACGGTCACGGCCCCCGGCACCAGCTCGGCGAACGCGAACTCGCCCTGCTCACCGGTGATTCCGCTGGAGAGGAGGTCGCCGCGCACGTCCGTCACGATGACCATCGCGTCCTTGACGGGCAGCCCCGTCTCGGCCGCCCGCACGAGCCCGTTCAGGCCGCTGGTACCGCTCAACAGCACGTCGTACGACACCGGTTCGGCGCCGTTGACGACGACCGTGGACGCCTGCGGCTGGAAGCCGTCGGCGGAGGCGATCAGGACGTACGAGCCGACGCTCGGCGCGGCCAGCGCGTAGGAGCCGTCCGCCTGCGTGACCGAGCGGCCCAACTGGCGTCCCGCGAGGGAGATCAGGGTGACGGCGGACTGCGGGACGGGCGCGCTCTCGGCGCCCCGGACGAAGCCGCGGACCGGAATCCCAGCGGACACGGGATCTGACATGGGGTCGGATGCGGTCACGGGTGCGGTCTCCTCCCCCACCACCGTTGACACGGCGGCGAGTTGCTCGGTTCCTTCAGTGGCCCAGCTGGGCGTCTTCTGCTCGGCGGGTTCGGGGAACTCGGCCGCGTCCAGCACGCCCACGGCCTCCTCGGCGGCCTGTGCCAGCCCGCCGGAGGTCCGCAGCGGGACCTCCTTGATGAACATCACGACGATGAAGGCGATCAGCGCGAAGGGGGCCGCGTAGAGGAAGACGTCGGCGATTCCGTGGCCGTAGGCGCTCTCCAGCCAGGTGCGGACCGTGCTCGGCAGGGCGTCCATGTCGGGGAGCGCGCTGCTGCCGACGGCCTTGGCGGCGGCGGCCTGCGACTGCGGGTCCAGGGAGGCGACGGTGTCCTTGGCGTAGTGCGTGATCCGGCCGGACATGACCGAACCGAGCACGCCGACGCCGACCGCGCCACCGAGCGAGCGGAAGAAGCTCACCGTGGAGGAGGCGGCGCCGAGGTCCTTCGGGGTGACCTGGTTCTGCGTGGAGAGGACCAGGTTCTGCATCATCGTGCCGACGCCGATGCCCAACATGGCCATGTAGATGGACAGTTCCCAGTACGGGGTGTCGTAGCGCATCAGGCCGAGCAGGCCGAGGCCCGCGGTGAGGAAGAGACCGCCGGCGACCAGCCAGCCCTTCCAGCGGCCGGTCTTGGTGATGAAGCGGCCGGACACCATCGACGCGACGAACAGCCCGCCGATCATCGGGATCGTCATGACCCCGGACATCGTCGGCGACTTGTCGCGGGCCAGCTGGAAGTACTGGGAGAAGAAGACCGTGCCCGAGTACATGCCGACACCGACGAACAGCGAGGCCAGCGAGGCGAGCGAGACGGTGCGGTTGCGGAACAGGCGCAGCGGGATGATCGGCTCGCTCGCCCGCGTCTCGGTGAACACGAACAGCAGCGCCAGCACCAGGGTGCCGCCCACCATCGTGTACGTCTGCCACGACAGCCAGTCGTACTTGTCGTCGGCGAAGGTCACCCAGACCAGCAGCAGCGAGGCGGCCGCGGTGATGAAGAAGGCGCCGGTCCAGTCGACCTTGACCTTCCGCTTGGCGACCGGGAGGTTCAGCGTCTTCTGCAGGACGATCAGCGCGATCAGCGCGAAGGGGATCCCGACGAAGAGGCAGTAGCGCCAGCCGAGCCACGAGGTGTCGGTGATCACGCCGCCGAGCAGCGGACCGCCGACGGTCGCGACCGCGAAGGTGGCACCGGTGTAGCCGGAGTACCGGCCGCGCTCGCGCGGGGCGATCATCGCGGCCATCACGACCTGGACGAGGGCGGAGAGACCGCCGGCGCCGAGGCCCTGGATGACACGGGCGCCGATCAGCATCGCCGGGTTCTGCGCGAGGCCGGCGACGACCGAGCCGATGATGTAGATGACCAGGGATATCTGGACCAGGGCCTTCTTGCTGACCAGGTCGGCCATCTTGCCCCACAGCGGCACCGAGGCCGTCATGGAGAGCAGGGCAGCGGTGACGACCCAGGTGTAGGCCTCCTGGCCGCCGCCCAGACTGCCGATGATGGTCGGCAGGGCGTTGGTGACGATCGTCGACGAGATGATCGCGGCGAACAGGCCGAGCAGCAGCCCGGAGAGCGCCTCCATGATCTGCCGGTGTGTCATCGGAGCGCCGTCGGGGGCCGCGGGGGAGGCCCCTCCGTGCTTGGCGTGAGCCCGCACACCGGCTGGTGTGGTCGTTGCCATGGGCTTCCTTTTCTTCCGTGCTTATGCGGGTGTACGGGTGGTGTGTTCGAGTTCGTGGTGGGGGGAGTGGGGGGTGTCGGCGGCTACCGGAGGAGGCGCGGCGGTACGGCAGTCGCCGAAGCTCGCCCGCAGCCGGGCCATCAGCTGGATCAGCTGCCCGACCTCCTCGTCGTTCCAGTCGCTCAGCCGGTCGGCGAGCAACTGCGCGGTCCGCCGGGAGAGTTCGTCCACCTGGGCCCGGCCGCGGGGGGTGAGGCGCAGGATGCGGGAGCGCTTGTCGGCGGGGTCGGGGGACCGTTCGATCCAGCCCCGGTCGACGACGTGCGCGACATGGCGGCTGGTCACGGACATGTCGACGGAGAGCAGCTCCGCGAGCTTGCTCATCCGCATGTCGCCGTACCGGTCGAGCAGGGTCAGCACGGCCGCGGAGCCGCCGGGACAGTCGGACGGCATGATCCGCCCCAACTCCCTGCGTACGGCACCGAAGGCACTGAACTGACGCATCAGCTCCTCGTACTGCGTCCGCTCGGCCATCACACCTCCCCTGCTCGTTCCATGTTCGTTGCTTGGGGCAACCATAAGAGACTAAGAGAGGTTGGTTGCTACAGGCAAATAAAACGGGCGAGTGTGGCATAAAAAGTTGGCAAAGGCAAGCATTGTGGTAGGTAAATCCGCAGGTGGGAATGGACGTCCGAGGCCCCGCACTTGGGTGTCACCCGGGGATTCGCTAGTGTCTCGGCCCATGGCAAACACCCAGGGCCCCGAGGGCAACTACGACCCCGCCGGCAGCACCCAGATGTTCCGTGCCTTCGTCGACGAGACCCCACAGGGCGGCCGGCCCCAGGCCGCGCCCACCGCCTCGGCCGGACCCCGCGTCGGCCTGATCGTCGGCGTCGTCGTCGCCGTGCTGGTCGTGGCGGCGGTGGCCTACCTGGCCTTCATGTAACCGCTTCGCTCGACGTGGGGGTCTACCGGTCCGGTTCCATGGGGAACCGGTAGACCGTCGACTCCCGGACCCGGAAGCCGAGTCGTTCGTACAGCCGGTTCGCCGCGGCGCGGTCCGGCCGCGAGGTCAGATCGACGGTCCGCGCCCCGGCCTCCCGGGCGATCCCCAGCGCCTGCTCGATGAGCAGCGCGGCGATCCCCCGCCCCCGGGCGGCGCTGTCGACGACGACGTCCTCGACGCGCCCGCGCAGCCCCGACGGCACGGGAGACATCACCAGCGTGAGAGTGCCGACGATCGCGCCCTCGACGCGCGCGACCAGCACGGTGTTCGTCGCGCACGAGACCATCCGCTCGACGGCGGCCCGGTCGAGGGTCTCGGCCGTGGCGGACAACTGAGGCAGCAACCGCCCGAACGCGTCCACGAGTTCACCGGTCGCCTCGCGCGCGATCTCCACCTGAACGTCCATGCCGCGGAGCCTATCGACCGCGCTGCCGCCAGGTGACCGGGACATCCCGCGTCTCGATGGGCGCCCCGGCGTCACCGTGCCCTCGGCTCGCGCGACCAGTACGGTGTTCGTCGCGCACGAGATGCTCCGCTGTAGGAGCCGCGATCTGACGTCAGTCCGCTGCGGCGCCGTCGTGGCTGGTCGCGCAGTTCCCCGCGCCCCTTTGGGGCGCCCGTGCCACCTAGGCCGTGTCCGCAAAGTCCCGCCTGCCCCGCGACGCCCGGCACGCCGAGAGCACGCACCGGACGCCGCGGGGCCCGCCCTTCGGGCGCGACGGGACTTCGTGGACACGGCCTAGTGCCACTCCACCGACACGTCCCGCGTCTCGATGTGCATCCCCAACGGCACGCGCCAGGCGTCGACGCACACGGTCCAGGTGTGGTCCTCGCGCGCGTGGGCCGGGATCGGCACGGGAAGCCGCTCGGTCGACCCGATCGTCGCCCAGTCGATCCCCAGGGCCCCGATGATGTGCGTCCCGAACGCCACGGTGCCCGAACGCACCGCCGTACCCCCGGAGTTGCGGAAGCTCAGGGTGACGTCCTCGCACCAGCGGTGGTCGGTGGCCTTGCGTGCGGGGTCGCCCCAGGTGAGGGCCGCGGGGGTGGCGGGAGCCGTCGTAGGAACGGCAGTCGGGGTCGGGGACGGCGAAGGCGCGCTGCTACGGCCGGACTTGGCGCCCGTGGGTGGAGAGGGAGCCGGGGCGGGTGCTGAAGTCGCCTCGCCGGGCGGTGACTTGCTGCCCTCGGGTGGCGTCGGGGTGTCCAGCGGCACCAGTGTGACGCTTCCGGTCGGGCGGGCCGCCGTGGCGGAGGGTGGGCGGGGTGGGCCGATCGCCACGTAGCCGTCGCCGGTGTCTCCGCACGCGGTCAGTGTCGCGCAGAGGACGGCCGCCGACGCGCCCAACAGGGCGCCTCGGCGGCCGGCTGTCCATGTCGAACGGGGCATCGCGCCATGGTGGCTGACACTCCGTCAAATAGGAACCCTCGGGACCCTCTTGGGGGTCAGTCCGAGATCAGGCCCTCGCGGAGGGTCGAGAGGGTGCGCGTGAGGAGCCGGGAGACGTGCATCTGGGAGATGCCGACCTCCTCGCCGATCTGCGACTGGGTCATGTTGGCGAAGAAGCGCAGCATGATGATCCGGCGCTCGCGGGGCGGGAGTTTGGCGAGCAGCGGCTTGAGCGACTCGCGGTACTCCACGCCTTCCAGGGCCGTGTCCTCGTAGCCGAGGCGGTCCGCCAGCGAGCCCTCGCCGCCGTCGTCCTCGGGGGCCGGGGAGTCGAGCGAGGAGGCCGTGTACGCGTTGCCCACCGCGAGGCCGTCGACGACGTCCTCCTCGGACACGCCCAGGACCACGGCGAGTTCCGGGACGGTGGGCGACCGGTCCAGCTTCTGGGAGAGCTCGTCGCTGGCCTTCGTGAGGGCCAGCCGCAGCTCCTGAAGGCGACGCGGGACACGCACCGACCACGAGGTGTCGCGGAAGAAGCGCTTGATCTCGCCCACGACCGTCGGCATCGCGAACGTCGGGAACTCCACCCCGCGTTCGCAGTCGAAGCGGTCGATCGCCTTGATCAGGCCGATCGTGCCGACCTGGACGATGTCCTCCATCGGCTCGTTGCGGGAGCGGAAACGCGCGGCGGCGTAACGCACCAGCGGGAGGTTGAGCTCGATGAGGGTGTCCCTGACGTAACCGCGCTCGGGGCTGTTCTCGTCGAGTGCGGCGAGCCGCAGGAAGAGGGAGCGGGACAGGGTGCGGGTGTCGATGGCTCCCGTGGTCGGGAGGGCCGGGGCCGGTACGGCGGGTACGGCCTCGAGGACCGTAACGGCGTCGAGTGCGGGCTCAGCGTCGCTCTTGGTGAGCGTGAGCACCTTCGAGCTGCCCTGGTCTGCGGACATGCCACCCCCTTTGGGTCGCGGGACGGTCGCGGCGATCGCCCCCGTCTGGGGAGCGGTGCCTTCACCTGAATACCGGAGCCGGGGCCACGGCAAACGCGCTTCCCGCAGAATGTCACATGTCGGCAACACGCTGTAGTGACATGTCGACATGTCTGTCACGAATCAGCCCTGGAAACAGGGGGTCTGACGGCTTTTCAGCACAGAACTGTCGGGAAAGGGCCCCATGAGCGATTCGTTCGTACCGGTGACAGTTCGCTCGGGCTTTCGAGTGATCCCCGATGTGGCTTTCTGTGCGGCCGCTATGCCTCGATGCGGTTCGCGGAGCGCAGCCGCTGGAAGCTGCGCGCGAGGAGCCGGGAGACGTGCATCTGGGAGACGCCGAGCTCGGCGCTGATCTGCGACTGGGTGAGGTTGCTGTAGTAGCGCAGCAGCAGGATCCGCTGTTCCCGCTCGGGGAGTTGGACGAGGAGGTGGCGGACGAGGTCGCGGTGTTCCACGCCGTCCAGGGCCGGGTCCTCGTAGCCGAGCCGGTCGAGCAGGCCGGGCAGTCCGTCGCCCTCCTGGGCGGCCTCCAGGGAGGTCGCGTGGTACGACCGTCCGGCCTCGATGCAGGACAGCACCTCGTCCTCGCCGATGCGCAGCCGCTCGGCGATCTCGCCGGTGGTCGGGGTGCGCCCGAAGGCGGTCGTCAGGTCCTCGGTCGCCGCGTTCACCTGGACCCACAACTCGTGGAGCCGGCGCGGGACATGGACCGTACGGACGTTGTCGCGGAAGTACCGCTTGATCTCGCCGATGACGGTCGGCATCGCGAACGTCGGGAACTGCACGCCCCGGTCCGGGTCGAAGCGGTCGATGGCGTTGATCAGACCGATGGTGCCGACCTGGACGACGTCCTCCATCGGCTCGTTGCGGGAGCGGAAGCGGGCGGCGGCGTAGCGCACGAGCGGGAGGTTCGCCTCGATGAGCGCCCCGCGCACGCGGTTGTGCTCCGGCGTGCCCGGCTGGAGCCCCTTGAGCTGGCCGAAGAGCACCTGCGTGAGGGCCCGGGTGTCCGCGCCGCGGCTGCGCGGCGGAGCGGCCGCCACCGGGGGCTGGGCGGGCGCCTCGTCCTGGGGCGGCGCTGTACTGGCCGACACGGTCAACGCCACACCTCTTCAATAGGTCAACTCATCCGTCAAAAGCGGTCATAGCATCACAAGACATGTGCACTGTGTGCAAGCACCGCCTAATACCGTGTTATGCCGTGTTGAGCAACAAAAGCCCCTTGCCGTGACGGCAAGGGGCTCTGCAAAAGGCTGTTGGGGGTGGGCTCAGAACTCGTAGTCGGCGACGATCCACGTCGCGAACTCGCGCCACAGCGCGACACCGGCCTGGTGCGCGGGGTGTTCGATGTACCGCTTCAGGGCGTCGGGGTCGTCGACCGCCGAGTTGATCGCGAAGTCGTAGGCGATGGGGCGGTCGCTGATGTTCCAGCCCAGCTCCCAGAAGCGCAGTTCCTCGACCAGGTCGCCGAGCGGGCGGAAGGCCTCGACGCCGGCCACGACGCGCGGGTCGTCGCGCTCGACATCCTCGTCGAGCTTGAAGAGGACGAGGTGGCGGATCATCTGCGCGCTCCTGATGGGTAGTCGGCTACTTCGCCCCGTCGGCCAGCCAGGTCATGAAGTCGCCGATGGCCTTCGCGGCGTCCGATATGCCCTCGAAGCCTATCTGGACGTAGTCGGCCGCCTTGGACGGGTCCGTGATGATCACGTACAGCGCGAAGACCACGAGCAAGTAGACGACGATCTTCTTGGCGTTAACCGCCATCGCGGCCTCCCCTGTGACTCCGTGCCCGTGGGCCCCCTGTTGCCGGCGGTGAGTGTAACCTTCACGGCCCCTTTTTGGATCAATCAGGGATCAACCAGAGATCAACCAGGGACCCAACGGCCCGCAGGTGAAGGGCTGTTGGGTCCCGTCGCGCAATCCTGACCGAGCCGGCTTCAGCCGAGGGACTGTCCTTGATCACCGGGGTCGAGGCCGGAGACGCCCTGACGCGCTGCGTGTCCGGGGGCTCCCGCCCGTGACGAGGCACTACATGCCGCTCGCCGAGGAGGGGTGTCAACTACGCTGAGGTCAGGTACATGGCCCGTGTCCGTGATCCGGGATCAAGGCCCCTGATCGCTTCTTACGCAGCGCTTGGAGGAAGCTGTGACCGCCGAACTCCCCGACTGGATGATCCCGCCCAGGCCCAGCGGCTGGGAAGCCGATGACCTCGATCACCTCCCCCAGGCACCGCGGCACACCGAACTGATCGACGGAGCCCTGATCTTCATGATGTCGCCGCAGCGGTCCTGGCACTCCCGGCTCGTGGAGAACATGACGTTCGCGCTGCGTCAGGCGGCTCCCGCGGGGTTCGAGGTCGAGCGGGAGATGACCGTCCGCCTCGACAAGAAGAGTCGTCCCGAGCCCGACATCCTGGTCACCACCGCTGCGTATGAACCCGACCGCACCTGGTACGCACCCGACGACGTCACTCTCGTCATCGAAGTCGTCTCGGAGGAATCAGCCGACCGGGACCGATCCCTGAAGCCCTTCAAGTACGCCCAGGCCAAGATCGCCCACTTCTGGCGCATCGAGGACGAGGGCGGAGCGCCCGCCGTCCACACCTACGAACTCGATCTCATGACCAGTACCTACGTGCCCACCGGCATCCACCGAAACCGCCTGAAGATCTCCACCCCGTTCGACCTCGACATGAGCCTCACCGGCCTCGTGCCCTGACGGGGAACACTGGAGGCGAGCCGGGCAATGAGCCAGGCCGGACCAGTCATCTGGCGGCGGGCCGATACGGGTGCCGTCGGCAGGCTTCAGGAACGGTCAGTCTGAGTTTCGGGTACCGCAGGCCCCGTCGGAACTCCGCACGCCGAGCCGTGGTGCTCGCCCTCGGACTTCGCCAGGGCGAGGTGCTCGGACTCAAGTGGTCGGACGTGGACCTTGAACGCGGGGTGCTCATGGCCCGGCGGAGCCCTCGTTGGCCGCGCTACACCCGCGGCTGCGGTGACCCCTGCGGGAGGAAGCCGGGTTACTGCCCTCAGCGTCAGCGGACCAACCCGGAGACCGCCGATACCAAGTCCCGCGCGGGACTGCGGGCGGTCGGACTGCCCGCACAACTCGTCGACCTGTTGCGGACCCACCGGACCAAGCAGGGGGTCTAACGCGCGGCGGCGGGGGACGCCTGGATGGATGAGGGCTGGCTCTTCGCGGCGCAGACCGGTCGGGGCACGTCGCCCCGTACGGACTACGACGACTGGAAGGAGTTGCTTGACCACGCGAAGGTGCGGGACGGTCGCCTCCACGACGCTCGCCATACCGCCGCCACGGCCATGGCTGCGCGGTATCAGCACATGGTCGACTCAGTCCGGAGTGACGTCGCCAGACAGGTCGACGGGCTCATCTGGAAGCCCGACGGCGCAGTCGACGGGGGCAGTACCTGATCCTGAGGTTGTGTCGGTGCCTTCGGGCAAGGGTGCGCTGACCGCAGGCACCGACGCTACTAAGAGGTGAAGTAGGTACTGGAAGGGAGTGGAGGACCTGAGGCGACGGCCTCCGCATAGGCCCTATCCATCACGGAGACGAATTGACGAAGCCGCGGCTTCTCGAGAGCTTCGGCGTACTCACGCCAGCTCACGCCGGCGTTCTCCCAATGCTTTCGGGCTATCTCGCCTCGGAAGTGTGCCTGACAGACCACACGTAGCACGGCGTCGTTGGATCGCTTCAGGACGTAGTCCGTAGACCAGTTGTTCACGATCAGGTTCGTGAACGTGATCTGTTTGGCTTCCAGTGCTGTCACAGGGATCCGGGGCGGTTCCCAGGAAACCATCAGGTCAGGGTCTTCGACCGACATGATCACAAGCTGCCGGTGAGAAGCACGTTGTGCTTCCGCATACGTGATGGCTGTTTGACGGGATTGATGGGCCAGCGACAGCGCCACTCCTATGAGGGCAGCTATGGACAGCGGGGTGCCGTAAGTCTGGCTGATGTCGCTCAGCCTTCCCCAGTTCGTCCCCTCAGGCGCCAGTGCTCCGAGTAGCTGCGGCGCAGCGACGACTGCGGCGCCCCCCGCTAGGACTCCCGCAATCCACTTGAGGATGCTGCGATCTACTGTGAACGACCGGGCCACGGTTCCCCTCTCTGGTTCCACTCGTTTGGTCAGGCAGTGCATACCCGCCGCGACCGACATGTGTGCGACGTGTTTGACCTGAAGCCAGTCACTTTCGATCAGCGACTGCTGCTGAAGCCAACTGAGACGGAAACTGAGACGGAAGCCGATGAGGCGCCCGGTCCAACGGACCGGGCGCCTCATCTACCTGCGGTAGCGGAGGGATTTGAACCCTCGGTGACTTGCGCCACACTCGCTTTCGAGGCGAGCTCCTTCGGCCGCTCGGACACGCTACCGAGAGAGACCTTACAACAAGGTGGGGCGTGGTTTGAAATCGGTAATCGAGCACCGGCATTGATCCCGCTACCGGTCCCGGAAGAACTCCGTGAGCAGTCGCGCGCACTCGTCCGCGAGGACGCCCTCGATGACCTCGGGGCGGTGGTTGAGGCGCCGGTCGCGGACGACGTCGAAGAGGGAGCCGGCCGCGCCCGCCTTCTCGTCGCGGGCGCCGTAGACGACCCGGTCCACCCGGGACTGCACCAGCGCGCCCGCGCACATCGTGCAGGGTTCGAGGGTGACGACGAGTGTGCAGCCCGAGAGCCGCCACTCACCCAGGTGAGCGGCGGCCCGTCTGATCGCGAGGACCTCGGCGTGCGCCGTCGGATCGCCGGTGGCCTCGCGTTCGTTGTGCCCGGTGGCGAGCACGGTCGTACCGTCCGGGGACAGCACGACCGCGCCGACCGGGACGTCTCCGCCCCGGGCGGCCGCTCCGGCCTCGTCCAGGGCGAGCCGCATCGCGGCCCGCCAGCGGTCGCGTACCGGGTCCCGAGGCCCTTCTGTGCGTGCTGTGGTCAGCGGACGGTCTCCAGGACCTCCGAGGCCCCCAGGGCCTCGGCGATGGAGCTCAGCGCGTCGTCCGCGTCCAGAAGACGCAGCTCCTTCTCGCCGACTCCCAGGTCGTCCAGGATCTGGCTGTCACCGACCGGGCTGTGCGGAACGGCCTCGGCCGAGGAGGTGCCGTCCTCGTCGTCGTCCTCCTCCTCGGTGTCACCGTCCTCGGTGCCGTCGAGGTCGAGGGAGTCCAGATCGACGACGTCGTCGTCGTCCGGATCCCGTCCGAGCAGCTCGTCGGTGAGCAGGATCTCGCCGTACGAGCTGCGGGCTGCGGCAGCTGCGTCCGAGACGTAGATCCGAGGGTCGTCCTCGCCGTCGATGCGGACGACGCCGAACCAGGCGTCCTCCTGCTCGATGAGCACCAGCACCGTGTCGTCCTCGGGCGAGGCTTCACGGGCCAGTTCGGCCAGATCCGACAGGCTCTCGACATCGTCGAGCTCTGTGTCGCTCGCTTCCCACCCGTCTTCGGTGCGCGCGAGCAGTGCGGCGAAGTACACCGTGACTCTCCCACTGGTCATAGGTGTGCCGGTTGGGGGTCCCCCCGGCTGAGGCTGCGGGCGGGGAGAGCTCGTGCTCCGAGCCCCACCCACTCGGAATCGTGGCAGAAACAAGGCGTTCAGGGGACGTCTTCGGCTCCCTGTGTCCGCCCGTTTTGATCGACCACCAGCGGGATCGTACGCGGCGATCGCCGTACACACGCACCCGGTTGGCCTTACAAAGTGCTGTGAGACAGGTCTCGACTACCAGCGGAACGTGCGCATACGCATGGCGTGGCGCAGCCGCGCGGTCTTGGCGCGGCGGGGCTGGACCCGGTCGCGCAGCTCGCGCGCCTCGGTCAGCTCGCGCAGGAACTGGGCCCGGCGCCGCCTGCGCTCGGCCTCGGTCTCGCTGCTGTTCCGCTGTGACGGTTCCTCGTGGGACTCACGGTCAGGCATCGGTTCACCACCCCGTTCCGTCCCTCCCACTTTCCCCCGGACGGGCGGTTTGATGCCAGCGCGAGCAGGGACGCGGCGGCGGCTACTGTTGTGGACATGCGTCTCCACGTCGTCGACCACCCCCTGGTCGCCCACAAGCTCACCACGCTGCGCGACCGGCGCACCGACTCCGCGACCTTCCGCCGCCTCGCCGACGAGCTGGTCACCCTGCTCGCCTACGAGGCCACGCGCGACGTGCGCACCGAACAGGTCGACATCGTCACGCCGGTCTCCCCGACCACCGGCGTCAAGCTGTCCTACCCGCGCCCCCTGGTCGTGCCGATCCTGCGGGCGGGCCTCGGCATGCTGGACGGCATGGTCCGCCTGCTGCCCTCCGCCGAGGTGGGCTTCATGGGCATGGTGCGCAACGAGGAGACCCTCCAGGCCTCCACGTACGCCACGCGCATGCCGGAGGACCTCTCCGGCCGCCAGGTGTACGTCCTGGACCCGATGCTGGCCACCGGCGGCACCCTGGTCGCGGCGATCCGCGAGCTGATCAAGCGCGGCGCCGACGACGTGACGGCCGTGGTCCTGCTCGCCGCCCCCGAGGGCGTCGAGGTCATGGAGCGCGAACTCGCGGGCACCCCGGTGACGGTCGTGACGGCCTCGGTCGACGAGCGCCTGAACGAGCACGGCTACATCGTCCCGGGCCTGGGCGACGCGGGCGACCGCCTGTACGGCGCGGCGGAGTAGGACGCGGTCAACACCCGATTCCCGTACGGCTCTTACCTGCCGTACGGGATTTTCGTACGCCCTTCCTACGGTCGTTCTCCTACGGCTGTTCTGCTACGGCCGTTCCCGTACGCCTACGAGCAGCTCTTCGGTGAAGCGCTGGCCGTCGGCTCGGGTCCGGCGAGCGCGGCCAGGGCCTTGTCGGCGGCCGCCTTCGCCGTGAGGTTCTTGAAGGCGGTGCCGATGACGAGGTCGACCGCGGTGCCCTTGCGGGTGGCCTCGGTACGGCGCTCGGCGCCGGTGAGCTGGGTGGCGAGGACGGGCAGCGAGGTGTCGAGGGCGGAGGCGGGGCCGAGCAGGACGCCGGTGCCCTTGACCTTCTTGTCCCACTGCGCGGACGCGTTGCCCACGTCACCGATCTTGAAGCCGCGCTTCTTGAGTTCGTCGGCGGTCGACTTGGCGAGGCCGCTGCGGGGGGTGGCGTTGTAGACGTTCACGGTGATCTGGGCGGGCTTCGGAACAGCGGAGTCCGTGGTTGCGCCCGTACTCGCCGAGGGGCTCGCCTTGGTCGCGCAGGCGGCCTTGGGACCGGCCGCCGCGGCCTGCTTGCCGCCACCGGTGAAGACGTCGATGAGCTGCAACGTGCCCCACCCGCCCACACCCAGTACGGCGACGGACGCGACCACCATGAGGACGAGCCTCCCGCGGCGCCGCGGACGGCGCATACGCGGGTATTTGTCCCCCGTGATCCGGTACTGGCCGCCCATGCCTGGGGGAGTCAGCATGCTCATGAGCGCAGCGTAGTGCGCCCGGGCGACGATGCCTACTAGATGATCATTCGACAGCGCCGAGACCAACCCGAAAGGGTCAACGCACTAGTGGACCGGCGTCTCAGTCGAGCTCGAGCACGCGCGCGTGGAGCACCTGGCGCTGCTGCAGCGCGGCGCGGACCGCGCGGTGCAGGCCGTCCTCCAGGTACAGGTCGCCCTGCCACTTCACGACGTGCGCGAAGAGGTCGCCGTAGAAGGTCGAGTCCTCGGCGAGGAGCGTTTCCAGGTCGAGCTGGCCCTTGGTCGTCACGAGTTGATCGAGGCGGACCGGGCGCGGCGCGACATCCGCCCACTGCCGGGTGCTTTCCCGGCCGTGGTCGGGGTACGGCCGGCCGTTTCCGATGCGCTTGAAGATCACACGGAAAGCCTACCGGTCATGACGTTCCGGGCGCAGCCATGGAGACGGAGTGCGACGCTGGAAAAGATGCCGTAAAGCCGGGCAAAACGGGAACAGAGGTCTGATATGAGTGACAGCGAGACGATCGCCGCCGGGTACGCCTTCACAGGACCTGCACTCGACCTGGGGGCCCTGTTGTGGGACGGCGCCTGTCTGCCCGACGCGCAGATCCGCATCCCTCTCCCGATGCTCAACCGCCACGGCCTCGTCGCCGGCGCCACCGGCACCGGCAAGACCAAGACCCTCCAGCTCATCGCCGAGCAGCTCTCGGCGCAGGGCGTGCCGGTGTTCCTCGCGGATGTGAAGGGCGATGTGTCAGGCATCTCGGCGCCCGGCGTCACGAACGACAAGGTCGCGGGCCGGGCGGCGGAAGTGAAGCAGCAGTGGACGGCGACCGGCTTCCCGGCGGAGTTCTACGCCCTCTGCGGCATCGGCCACGGCATCCCGGTGCGGGCCACGATCACGGACTTCGGCCCGGTGCTGCTGTCGAAGGTCCTGCAGCTCAACCAGACCCAGGAGCAGTCCCTCGGCCTGATCTTCCACTACGCCGACACCAAGGGCCTGGAGCTGATCGACCTCAAGGACCTGCGCGCGGTCGTCACCTTCCTGACCTCGGACGAGGGCAAGCCGGAACTGAAGAACATCGGCGGCCTCTCCACCGCCACGGCCGGCGTGATCCTGCGCTCCCTCACCGCCTTCGAGGCACAGGGCATGGCCGACTTCTTCGGTGAGCCCGACTTCGACACGAGCGAGCTGCTGCGCACGGCGTCGGACGGCCGGGGCATGGTCTCCGTCCTCGAACTCCCGGCGGTCCAGGACAAACCGCAGCTCTTCTCGACCTTCCTGATGTGGATGCTGGCCGACCTCTTCCACGACCTCCCGGAGGTCGGCGACGCCGACAAACCGAAGCTCGTCTTCTTCTTCGACGAGGCGCATCTGCTCTTCAACGACGCCTCCAAAGCCTTCCTGGACTCCATCACGCAGACCGTCCGCCTCATTCGCTCGAAAGGGGTCGGCGTCTTCTTCGTCACGCAGACCCCGAAGGACGTACCCGGCGACGTCCTCGCCCAACTCGGCAACCGCGTCCAGCACGCGCTCCGCGCCTTCACCCCCGACGACCAGAAGGCGCTGAAGGCCACGGTGAAGACCTTCCCGAACTCCTCCTACGACCTGGAGGAGATCCTCACGGGCCTCGGCACAGGCGAAGCGGTCGTCACGGTCCTGAGCGAGAACGGCGCCCCGACCCCCGTCGCCGTCACCCGCCTCCGCGCCCCCGAGTCCCTGATGGGCCCGATCGACGCGGCGACCCTCGACGCGGCGGTCAAGTCCTCGTCCCTCTACGGCCGTTACGCACAGGCTGTGGACCGGGAGTCGGCGTACGAGAAGCTCACGGCGGAGGCGCCGAAGCCCAAGGAAGCTGCGAAGGCGGCCTCCAAGCCGGCGAAGGAGGACGAGTCGATGGTCCAACAGGTCGTCGGCAGCGGGATGTTCAAGTCCCTGGCACGTTCTGTCGGCACCCAGATCGGCCGCGAGATCACCCGCTCCCTCTTCGGCACGGCCCGGCGGAAGCGCTAGCCCCCGCCGGGCCGTACTGGCTCAGCGCCCCTGTTCCTCCGGGGGCCGCTGCGGCTCGGGCCGGCGGACTTCCGGCTTGGGCGCGTTGCGGACGGCCTCCGCGCGCAGCAGGGCGCGCAGGACCGCGTACGGGTCGATGGGCATGGCTGTGTTCCTAGCGTCGTGGTGACGGTTGACCTGGGGGGAGGTCGGTCCGTCAGCAGCGCAGGACCACGGTGCGCAGGGCGCGGAGGGTGTACGGCGGGGAGGGCGGCGCGGGGAAGGATCGCACCCGGGAGGCCCGGGACGCCGGTGCGGGCGCGGGCCGCAGGGGTGCGGCGGGTCGGTGGACGGTGAGGGAGACGGGCCGTAGGGCAGCGGCCGTATCGAGGACGTCGTACTCGACGGTCGTCTCTACGGACGCCACCGCGACGGGCATCGCGCGCATCTCGGCGTGCGTGCCGGGCACCAGCAGGGCGAGCAGCAGCACGAGGCCCCGCAGCCAGGCGCGGCTGCGGGGGAGGTTGTGTGCGGGGCGCACCCTCGTGCTCATGGAAGGTCATCTCCCAGCGGCCGTACGGCGTTCATCGCGGCGGGCGCGTAAACCGCCCGCACGGCCTACCAACGAGGCTCACAGGGCCTGGGGCACCTTCTTGGCGTGGCTTCTCATCCGGATCGCGGTGACGATCTCGACGACGCCGACCGCGACCAGCCAGATGCCGCAGACGAGGGTGAGGACGGCGACCGAGCGGAACGGGGAGTCGATCAGCACGATGCCGGCGATGAAGGTGACGATCCCGAGGAAGATCTGCCAGCCGCGGGCGGGCATCGTCTGGTCGTGGATGGCGGCCAGGGTCTGCGTGATGCCCCGGATCAGCCAGCCGATGCCGATCCACAGGGCGAGCAGCAGGATCGACTGCATCGGCCCGCGGAAACAGAACAGGCCCAGCACGATCGACAGCGCGCCGCTGATGAACGCGAGGACGCGCAGCGAGGTCGCCCGGTGTGTGCCGAAGGCGGCGACCAGCTGGAAGATGCCGCTGACCAGCAGGTAGAGGCCGAAGAGGATGCCGGCCGCGAAGAGGGACGCGCCGGGCCACACGAGGACCAGCACGCCGAGGATGAGGGACGCGACGCCGGTGAGCAGGACCACCTGCCACGCGGCTTTGGACAGGGCGAAGAGGGGCCCTTCGAATTCCGGCTCGTCTTGCGGGGGCCGCGGGTCGCGTGGCGCGTGGGCGCGGCGGTCGTCGTACTCCGGGCCCCAGGGGCCGCTCGGTGCCTCGGTCATGGTCCATGTTTTGACCGGGGGCCTACGGGGCGCCACCGGGGCGGGCCACCTGGCTGACGGGGTGGTCGGGCGCGCTGGTTGTGTGTGGAGTGCGGGTGGGTGGGGGCCCGCGCGGCGGAGCCGCATGTCGACACGGCCCCGCGCCCCTGGGAGGTCGGGGTGGGGCGGGGTGTAGAGGCCGGGCTACTTGCCGCCTGCCGCCTTCGCTGCCTTGGCCGCGGCCTTCATCTCCTGTTTGTGGGCGCGGACCTTGGCCAGGGACTCGGGGCCGGTGATGTCGGCGACGGAACGGTAGGACTTCGCCTCGCCGTACGCCCCGGCGGCCTCGCGCCAGCCCTTCGGCGTGACCCCGAGCTGCTTGCCGAGCAGGGCGAGGAAGATCTGCGCCTTCTGCTTCCCGAACCCGGGCAGCTCCTCAAGGCGCTTGAGCAACTCGGCACCCGTGCCGACGCCCTCCCAGACACCGCTCGCGTCCCCGTCGTAGTGCTCGACGAGGTACTGGCAGAGCTGCTGGATCCGCTTGGCCATGGACCCCGGGTAGCGGTGCACGGCCGGCTTCTCGGAGAGCAGCGCCGCGAAGGCCTCGGGGTCCTGCGCGGCGATCTCCTGCGCGTCCAGATCGGCGGCCCCGAGCCGGTCGGCGATCGTCCGCGGCCCCTTGAACGCCCACTCCATCGGCACCTGCTGATCGAGCAGCATCCCCACCAGCGCGGCGAGCGGGGAACGGCCGAGGAGTTCGTCGGCGGCGGGGTCCTGGGCGAGGTGAAGGGTTGCGTCCATGACCCCGATGATGGCGCGTTCGGGCGGGGGACGCCTGCCGGTGGGCGGGTGCGTCACCTTCGCCTCCGCTCCAACGTCGTCACCATCAGGTGGTCGAGCAGGGCTTGACGTGCTTGGAGCTCGACGGGTCCTTGTGGTGCGCGGACGCCGTGGGGCAGGAGGAGTGGTTTGTGCGGGGGATCGTGAGGGGGCGGTTCCGCGGACGGTTCAAGGGGCAGCTCGGCCCACACGACTTTGCCGCCCACCGGTGGGCCGTAGACGTTCCACTGTTCGGCGAGTGCCTCGACGAGAAGCAGACCTCGGCCGCTAGTGGCGTTGACGCCCGGATGCTGGAGTACGGGCATCTCCGGCGTCCGGTCCCACACCTCGACGAACAAGCTCCCGTCGAGAACGCGGAGTTGTATGGCGATGACGTGCTCGGCCTTGATCTGCCAGGGCTTCGGGTCGGGTTCGGTGAGGCCGCCTGCCTTGACGGCGTTGGTGACCAGTTCGCTCATGACGAGCGTGGCGCTCTCCTGCTGGTCCTGGAGGTTCCAGCGGCTCAGCGTGTGCCGCACGAACATCCGGGAGCAGGCGACGGCTGTGGGTACGGCGACCAGGCGGAGGGAGGCGGCGAGCAGGGGGACGGGGTGCACGTTGTCAGCGCCCCTCGTGTCACCAGCCATACCGACCTCGCTTCGCGGAAACGCCGATCTCGGCCCACACGCTCTTTCCGATGACCCTCGGGGTCACGCCCCAGTCGTCGGCGAGCGCGGCGACGATCTGTAGACCCCGGCCGCGATCAACGCATGGCATGCCGTCGGCTGCGTCGCGGACTTCGACGCGGAGCAGATCGTCAGCAAAGTTGGTAGGCCACCAGGACGCGGCTTCCCCGCATTGTGCGGCCATGGATTACGGCGTTGGTCACGAGTTCGGTGACTACCCACTCTAGGAAGTCAGCGGCGTATCGCGGTAAGCCCCACTCCTTGGCCAGGGTTTTGGCCCCGGTGCGGGCGACTGGCACGGATGGGCGATACCTCCTGTATCGCACCTGCAAAGACCTGGGTTCAGCCATACTCGGTCCCCTCGGACGGGATCGCGGTCACGTCGCCATCGGCAAGTACTATGCAGGGCAGAGTCCATGAAGTGTCAAGTCACTACTTTGAGTACATGTGAATGCCTATTGCTCTCACCTTGAAGCTCACGGCACACTTGACCTGCAAGAAGGAGTGAGGAGAGGCGGCTCAACCTGTGCCCACCAACAACCATCCGACGTTCCGTCAGAAGCGACTCGCGCGTACCCTGCGCGAGTTGAGGATCGCTGCGGGGCTGACGCACGTCGATGCCGCCAAGGTGCTCGGCTCCGCGGAGTCCAAAGTCGGACGTATCGAGAACGCCCTGTCAGGTGTCCGACTGCCTGATCTGCGGGCCCTGTTGGACGCGTACAACGTCACCGATCCGCCCAAGCGCGCGGCCATCGAGAAACTGGCCCGCGAGGCCAAGCAGAAGGGCTGGTGGAATCAGTACAGCAACGTGCTTGAGCCGGCCTACCTGACCTACGCCGCTGTCGAGGCGGACGCCTCGGAGATCTACAGCGTGGAGACCAGCTTGGTACCGGGGCTGCTGCAGACTCCCGAATACACAGAGGCGCTCTTCGACCTCCAGGCACCCGATGCCGCCCGGGAGATGCTCGCGGCGCAGCTCGATGTCCGACGGGAACGCAAGAACTTGCTGGCTGGAGACAATCCGCTGCAACTCTGGGTCATCATCGCCGAGAGCACCCTCTATCACCGGGTGGGCGGCACGGACGTCATGAGCGGCCAGCTCAAGTCCCTGATCGCCGACAGCCGGGAGCGGAACATCGAGCTTCAGGTCCTGCCGCGCGAAGACCCCATGAACGCCTGCTTGTTCGGGCCGTTCAACATCATGAGCTTCCCCACTTCGACGGAAACTGACGTCGTGTACACCGAGTCGCCCACCAGCAGCCTCTACTACGAGGACGTGACGGACGTAGAGAAGTACACAACGCTGTTTCGTCGGCTCAACGTGGCCGCAGCCAATGTCAGCAAGTCGCGCGTGCTCATCCAGAACGCTCTTCACGAAATGGAGCAGGATCGATGAAGCCGAACACACAACCCGCTTTGACCTCACTGGTGTGGGCGAAGTCGTCGTACTCCGGAAACAACGCCAACTGTGTCGAGGTCGCCGTCCTGCCCGACGGAAGCCGAGTGCTCCGCGACAGCAAGGCCCCCTCGGGGCAGACACTGATGCTCTCGGACTCGGGGTTCGCCGTGTTCATCGCGGGCGTGGGTGTCGGCGCTGGTGAATTCGGCTGGGCGTGACGGTCGTATGTGAGGCGGGTGTGGCGTCGATGGCCGGTGTCCAACCGGTCAGGGTGAACTCATGCGCTCGTCCTGCTGACCCTGATCACGTCTGCGTCAGTCCTCGCTGCCGAGTGCCATTCGTCGCCTGAGGCGGCTTCGAAGGAGCTGGTCCGTGATGACCATCAGGGCATAGAAGGCCCCCGACACGGGCCCGGCGATGAGCGCAACCATCACTGATCCGGGGTTCTCGGCTATCAGCAGGCCTCCGATGGTCACGGGAGCAGCGATGTAGACACCGAGGCGTACTGGATGCCGCGAAGCCCACTTCTGGAGGCGGGTCCGTGGGCGCCCGGCTCCCGCTACGCGTTCGACCGCCAGATATCTCTCCGTCAGGGCCTCACGCCAAGTCCTCATCCCACGCATGCTATGCAGACGAACGTCTGTACTCCGGAATCGTGGTGCGCGGGGACGCCCGGTCCCCCGGGAGAGGACAGCCCCAGAAGTGTGTCACTTCGCGCGGAAGTGTCACACTTTTGCGAAGAGGGTCCCCCCGCCCTCAGGACGCCCGCCAGTACCCCAGCGCGTGCACCCGTTCCCGCCGCACGCCCAACTCCCTGCGGACGTACGACGACAGCCCCCGCGTCGTAGACGTGTCGCAGGTGATCCAGACGTACGGGTCGGTGCTGCCCTTCAGCAGGTCGGGGAGTTGCGCGCGTACCCGGTCGGACAGTTGGCCCCGGGGGTGGTGGCGGACCTCGTGGAGGGACGGGTCGGTGCGGAAGGGGAGGCTGTCGGAGTCGCCCTCGAACCAGATTGTCGCCGGGACCTTCGAACCGACCGTTCCCAGAAGGGAGTTGATGGCGGGCAGTGACGCCGGGTCGCCGATGGCGAAGAGGTGGGAGGGGGCGGGGTCGGGGGTCTCGAAGCCCGTGCCCTGGACGGTCGCCTCGATCGTGTCGCCGGGCTTCGCGCCCCGTGCCCAGTCGCTCGCGCATCCTTCGTGCAGGGCGAATTCGAGGCCGAACGTGCCGGCCGCCGGGTCGGGGTCGACCAGGGTGTACGCCCGCTGGTGGGGCTTGCCGGCGTTGTCGAACCAGAGGCGGACCCACATCGTCGGGTGGACGCCGGTCGCCGCGAGCATGCCGCCGTCGGTGAGGCGGAGGCGGCGGTAGCGCGGGGTGACGTCCTCGGCCCGGGTCACCGTGAACTCGAAGTCCTTCGCGCGCAGCAGCCTGAGTACCGCGCCCTCCCAACCGCGCCCCTGCGCCATGGTCTCTTCACCCTTCGCGTACGCTTTCCCACCAGTAACTTAGGCAAGGCTAACCTAAAAATCAGCCTCGAAACAGAGGGGTCACCGGGTGACGACCCAGATCTACCGCGACACCTGGGGGATCCCCCACCTGCGCGCCGACAGCGCCGACGAGCTCGCCCGCGCCCAGGGCCGTGTCACCGCCCTCGACCGCGCCTGGCGGATCGAGGTCGAACGGCACCGCGCCCAGGGCACGTCGGCCTCCTTCCTCGGCGTCTGCGCCCTGCCCTGGGACCTCTTCGCGCGGCGCGTGCGGCTCGACGACACGGCGAGGCGTTGTTTCGAGGCCCTGGAGAAGCGGGACCCGGAGACCGCGCGGTGGGTCCGGGCGTATGTCGACGGGGTCAACGAGGGCTTGGCCGCGGGGACTTCGGCTCCCGAGTTCGCCGACTCCGGCCTGGAACGCGGCCGTTGGAACCCCTGGACCCCCCTCGGTATCTGGCTGGCCACCCACATCCTCTTCGCCGGTTTCCCCGCCAAGCTCTGGCGCGAAGAGGCGATACGGCACCTCGGGCCCGACGCGGTTGGGCTGTTCGCCACCGACGGCCCCGGTACCTCCGGCAGCAACGGCTGGCTGGTGAGCGGGGAACGGACCACGACCGGGCAGGCCCTGCTCGCCGGGGATCCGCACCGCTTCATCGAAGACCCCGGCGTCTACCAGCAAGTACACCTCTCCTGCCCGGAGTTCGACGTCGTCGGGCTCACCGTGCCCGGTGTCCCGGGTATCGCCCACTTCGGGCACACCGGCACGGTCGCCTGGGCCATCACCAACGCGATGGCCGACTACCAGGACCTGTACCGGGAACGGCTCCGCCGCACCGGCGCCGGCGTCGAAGCCCTTGGCCCGGACGGAAGTTGGCGCCGCGCCGCCCGCCACACGGAGACGATCGACGTGGCCGGTGAGGACCCCGTCGAGGTCGAGATCATCGAGACCGAACGCGGGCCGGTCGTCATCGGCGGGCCGGAAGGACTCGACGCAGGCATCAGCACCTCGCTCCACACCCCACCCCTCGCCGTCAGCCTCCGCTACCCGCCCCGCGTCACCGAAGACCTCGGCTTCACCTCCCTGCTCCCCCTCCTCCGTGCCCGCCAAGTCGCCGACGTGGACCGGGCGTTCGACGACTGGGCCGAACCCGTCAACGTCGTCCAGGCCGCCGACACCGAAGGCGGAACGCTGCACCGGGTCGCCGGCAAGGTCCCGCTGCGCGCCGACGCCAACCGCACCCGGCTCGTCCCCGCCTGGGAACCCGGCCACGAGTGGCACGGCTGGCACGAACCGCCCCGCGCCGGACTCACCGACGACGGCATCGCCGTCATGGCCAACCAGCGCGGCCCCGCCACCCCGCTCGGCGTCGAGTTCGCCCCGAACCACCGCGCCGACCGCATCACCGCACTGCTCGCCGAGCGCGATAAGTGGTCAGCCGCCGACCTGCCCGCGATCCACATGGACACCCATCTCGGTTCCGCCACACCCCTGTTGGACCACCTCGCCGCACTCACCGACCTCACCCCCGAAGCCTCCGCACTCCGCGAACGGCTGCTCGCCTGGGACCGCCGCATGGACGCCGACAGCACCGACGCCGCCGCCTACGCCGCCGTGCGTGGCGCGGTCGTACGACGGCTCGCAGCCCACCCCACCTTCGCCGCGCTGGCCGAACCACCCGCGTACCCGGAGGTCTTCCTGCCGTGGCTCGCGCTGCTCCCGCGTGTTGCCTTCGCGCTCGAACACCTCCTGAGCGCAAGGGAGTTGTACGGCATCGACCGGCCGGAGACCGTACGGGCGGCGGTCGAGGAGGCCGCCGCGAAGCCGGTCGGCACGTGGGGCGACACCCATCGCCTCACCCCCTGGCGAGCGTTGGGCGAGACCGCCCCAACTCCCGCTCCCGGCCTGTCCGGTGACCACGACTGCGTGCTCTGCACCTCCTCGGTCCCCGGGCTCACCGACCTCAGCGCGCGCGGCCCCGCGGCCCGTTTCGTGTGGGACCTGGCCCGGCGGGAGGACAGCCTGTGGGTGGTGCCGTTGGGGGCGTCAGGGGTGGCCGGCTCAGCCCATCACCGCGATCAACTGCCCTTGTGGCTCAAGGGAGATCTGGTCCCGGTGATCACCGACTTCACCCGCCTCGAACTCCACGAAGAGACCGCCCCCATCCGCCAACCCGTCCACGCACAACACATCACCGGTTTCGGCATCGTCCGCGTCCTCCCCCTCGACCCCGTCGCCGACGCCCCGACGATCCACCGCTGGGTCAGCGAGCAACGCGCCGCGTTCTGGGGCATGAACGGCCTCACCCAGGCCCAAGTCACCGAGATCTACGCCCACATGGACACCCTCGACAGCCACCACGCCCACCTGGTCACGAGGGACGACGAACCCGTCGGGCTCCTCCAGACCTACGACCCCGCAGCCGACCGCGTCGGCGACTGCTACGCCGTAGAACCCGGAGACATCGGCATCCACCTCCTCCTCGCACCAGCCGGACCGGACGGCGACCGGCCCGGCTGGTCGGCAACGCTGATGGGCGTTCTCGCCTCCTACGTCCTGCTCGGTCTGGACCGGCGCCGGATCGTGGTCGACCCGGACGTACGGAACGAGAAGGCGATCGCGCGCTTCCTGCGCCAGGGGTTCGTGGCGGGCCCGAGGGTCGTCCTCCCGGAGGTGGACATACCGGATGTCTTCATCCCCGAAAAGCACGCTCAACTGGCGTTTCTCCCTCGCGAGGTGGCCTTCCCGTAGCCTGCCGAAATGACCGGAGTGACCCCAGAGGACCTCGTCGCCCACTACGGGCTGGAGCCGATCCCCCGCGAGGGCGGCCTGTTCCGCCAGATGTGGGCGGGCCCGGCGCGGCCCGACGGCCGCCCGGAGGGCACCGCGATCGTCGCCCTGCTCACGGCGGACGACTTCTCCGCGCTCCACCGTCTCCCCGCCGACGAGGTCTGGCACTTCTACCTCGGCGACCCGCTGGAACTCCTGCTCCTCGCCCCGGACGGCACGTCGAGCACGACGGTCCTCGGGCCGGACCCGCTCCACGGCCGGCACCTCCAGTTCACCGTGCCCGGCGGCACCTGGATGGGGGCGCGGGTGGTGGCGGGCGGCGCGTGGTCGTTCTTCGGCTGCACGATGGCCCCCGGCTTCACCTACGACGGCTACGAGCACGGCGACGCGGGCGAGTTGACCGCCCGCTACCCCTCTGAGGCCGCCCGCATCACCGGGCTGTGCCGCCCGTGAGCCGCCTGCTGGAGGGCCGGTTCGCCCTGGTCACGGGCGCGAGCGGCGGCATCGGCCGGGGGATCGCGCTGCGGTTCGCGGAGGAGGGCGCGGCAGGGGTCGTACTCCATTGTCGTACGGCGGTGGAGGCGGCCGGTGAAGTGGCGGATCGCGTACGGGAGTTGGGCGCCCGTGCCCTCGTACTGCAAGCCGATCTGGCCGACGAGGACGCCTGCCGCGGACTGGTCCGCGAGGCGGCCGAGTGGAGCGGTGGACGGCTCACGGCACTGGTCAACAACGCGGGCGTCCAGCCCACCCAGCCCCTGCCCGGGATGACGGCGGCCGACTGGCGGACGGTCGTCGACACCAACCTGACCAGCGTCTTCGCGTGCACACAGGCGGCGGCCGAGGTGATGAGGGAACACGGTGTCGGTGGCACGGTGACGCACATCGCCTCCATCGAGGCGAGCGCCCCCGCCGCCCTCCACGCGCACTACTCCGCGTCCAAGGCCGCCGTCGTCATGCACGCGCGGTCCGCCGCCCTGGAGTACGGCCCGTACGGCATCCGCGTCAACACGGTCTCGCCCGGTCTGATCGACCGGGAGGGGTTGGCGGAGGCGTGGCCGGACGGGGTGCGGCGGTGGCGGGCGGCGGCGCCGACGGGGCGGCTGGGGCGGCCGGAGGATGTCGGGGACGCGTGTGTGTTCCTGGCGTCCCGTCTCGCCTCCTGGGTCACCGGGCACGACCTGGTCGTGGACGGCGGAGTGTTGGCGCGGCCCACCTGGTGAGCGAGACGTGTGTTTCCCCCGTACATAACCGCAGACCTGCAAGTCCGAAGACGGAGATGTGACGTGCGCCGACGACGGAATGAGGGACAGGGTTGTGGACACGGAGGAGGCGGCGGACGGGGCCGACGGCGAGGAGTTCAAGGGCTGGTGCTGCTGGGCTCCCTGCTGGTCCTGCTCCTCCTCGGCACCGCGGGCACCGCGTCCGCGCACGCCGCCCTCGAATCCACCGACCCCGCCGACGGCAGCGTCCTCAAGTCCGCCCCCCGCACCGTCACCCTCACCTTCTCCGAGTCCGTCGCCCTCCTCGACGACTCCTTCCGCGTCTACGACCCCGACAACCGGCGGGTGAAGACGAGTTCCGCGCACCACGCGAAGGACGCCGGTGACACGGCGAGCGTGACCCTCCCGGCCAAGCTCGGCACCGGCACCTACACGGTCGCCTGGCGCGTAGTCTCGGCCGACAGCCACCCGGTCTCGGGCGCCTTCACCTTCTCCATCGGCAAACCCTCCGCCACGACCACCCCGGTCAGCACGGCCCCGGTCGAGGACCCGCTGACCGGCAGCCTGTACGACATAGCCCGCTACTTCGCGTACATAGCCGCGGCCCTCCTCATCGGCACGGCAACCTTCGTCACCCTCTGCCGCCCCCCGAACCCCACCGTCCTCAACAAGCCGATCCTGATGGGCTGGTGGACCCTCCTGGCGGCCACGCTCGCCCTCCTGATCCTCCGCGCCCCCTACGAAGCGGGCACCAGCCTGGCCACGGCCTTCGAACCCTCCGCGATCCCGAAGACGCTGACTTCCCGCCCGGGCCTGGCACTCGCGGCCCGTCTCCTCCTCCTCGCCGCAACAGCCGCATTCCTCCTACGACTTCGGGGGCGCGAGCGGTTCGGACGGGTGGCCCTGGGGACGGGTGCCGTCCTCGCGGTCGGGCTGGCGCTGACCTGGGCATCGGCCGAGCACGCCTCCGCCGGGATCCAGGTGCCGGTGGCGATGACCTCGGCGGTGCTGCATCTGCTCGCGATGTCGGTGTGGCTGGGCGGCCTGACGGCCCTGCTCACCGTCCTCTACCGCTCGTCGGACCTCGACGCGGCCCCGGTGGCCCGCTTCTCCCGCCTCGCCTTCGCCTCGGTGACCGTCCTGGTCGTCACCGGCGTCTACCAGTCCTGGCGCGGCCTCGGCTCCTGGAACGCCCTCACCGAGACGTCGTACGGCCGCATCCTGCTCGTGAAACTCGGCGCGGTGACGCTGCTGCTCGCCGTGGCGGGGTGGTCGCGGCGGTGGACGGGGCGGATGGTGGGGGAGGAAGTGCGGCTCCAGGTACCGGAGTTGGTGCGGACGGGGGCGGACGGGGCGGCGGCGTCCGGGGGCGAGGGTGCCTCGACTTCCGGTGCCGATTCCAAGGGCGGGGGCGACGGTTCTCCGGACCGGGGCGACGGCTCCCAGGACCGTTTCCGGCGCGGTCTGCGCCGCTCGGTGCTGTTCGAAGTCGGCGTCGGTGTCGTGGTGTTGGTGATCACGACCCTGCTGACCAACACCCTCCCCGGCCGCGCGGCGGCGGACGCGCAGCAGACGGCGACTTCGGCCGGCATCCCGGCGGCCTCCGTCACCATCGTCCCCTTCCGTGTCGGCAACGCGGGCGGCAAGGTGCAGATCACCCTCGACCCCGGACGCGTCGGCGAGAACTCCGTCGAGGCGGTCGTCTACGGCCCCGACGGCGGTTTCGCCACCGTCCCCGAACTCCGGCTCTCCTTCACGCTCCCGGCCCAGAAGGTCGGCCCCCTCGACGCCAATGTCAAGGACGAGGGCGGCTATTGGGGGACCAACACCCTCAACCTGCCGATCGCCGGGACCTGGACGATGAAGGTCACGGTCAGGACGTCCGACGTGGACCAGGTGAGTGTGTCGCGGCAGGTGCGGATCGTGCGCTAGCCGGTTCAGGCGGGCTGCTTGCTGGCCCGCCACTCCAGTGCCTGGGGTTCCTCGGTGAACTCGATCAGGTGCTGGCCGGTGAACGGCCGTAGCGCGTCCCGTACTTCGGTCGGGGTGGCGTAGAAGAACTCCTTGCGGCTGTTCACCTGGTTCACCCGGCGCGGGGCGAACCGCCGGTGGAGTTCCGACTCCAGGCCGACCGCGTCCTTGCTGAAGATCAGCGCGTGGACGTCGAAGCGGAACGGCACCGCGGCGCCGCTCAACTCGTAGATCCGGTCCAGGGGTTCGAGCCTGCGGGTCATGCCGATCTTCACGACGCGGTCGCCGAAGGCGCCGACGTTCGAGATGACGTAGACGTAGCCGGTGCGGATGTTCGCCGCGCGGGTCTCGACGTCCTGCAACGCGCCCTCGATCTCGGCGAGTTTGGCCTCCATCTCCGCGACGGCCGCCTCGTCACCGCGCTCGCGGAGCCGGTCGAGGGCCACCTGGTAGTGGCCGAGTTCCTTGTTCAACTTCTCCCGCTGGCGGTCGAGTTCGCGCTGCACGGCCGCCTCCTCGCGCTCCTTGGCGCGGGCCTCGCGCTGGGCCTCCTTCTCCTCGTCCTTCTTCTGCAGGAAGTCGGCGGTGAGCTCCAACTCCCTCACCCGCGCGTTGTGGTACTCGTCGCTGATCCGGATGTGCATGGTGGCGCCGAGCTTGGCGATCGTCTCGCGGCTCTTGTAGAGCCGGTCGACGAGCGAGCGCAGCCGGTGCGGGCGCATGGTCCGCACCGCGTAGTCGGCCTCGGCGTTGTAGGCGCGCAGCATCAGCTTGGAGAAGTCGCGGACCATCTTCTGGCCCTCGCGCGTGGAGCCGTTGACCGTCCAGCCCGTGATCGCGAGCACGGCCCGGTCGGTGCGGGCGAGGTTCTTGATCTCGGTCTGCAGGGTGTCGAGCCGGCTGCGGTAGGCGATGGCGTCGTGCAGGGCGTGCCGGTACGCGTAGACCCCGGCCTCCTGCAGCATCGCGGTCTCGTCGGTGACGACGATCCGCGCCTGCAGCTCGGCGAGCCGCCGCTCCCCGTCGAACACCTCCTTGCGCTGCCGGTCGGCGTCCTTGCGCGTCCGCTCGGTCTCCTTCGCCGTCCGGCGCGCGTCGTCGAGGATCTCCTTCGCCGTGTCCCGGGCGTCCTTCAACACCCCCTGCGCCTCCGCCGCGGCCTCGGCACCGAGCCGCTCGCGCAACTCGGCCGCCTCCAGCTCGGTCCGCCGCACCAGATCGGCCACCTGTACGGCGTCCAGCCCCTGCGTCCGGGTGATCCAGGCCCGCAACTCGTCGGCCTCGGAGAGGGCGTCGGCCCGGCGACGGCCGAAGAGGCCGCTTTTACGGGGCGCGGGTACGGCGGGAGCGGTGGGAGCGGTGGGGGAGGCGGGTGCGCCCGGCTCCGGTGCGGCCGCCGTGACGGTCCCGGGAACAGCCCCCTCCGGCACCCACAACTGCCAGCCCTCCGGAGGCGTCGGCCACGTCGGGTCGGGCACCCACTCCGGCGGCGGCGCCCACCCCGGCGGCGGCACGGGCCAGCCGGGCGGCGGATTGAACCGGTAAGCGCTCATTGACCATCCCCCCTGAGCCCCGTCCCCCTGACGGAGGGTCACATTCTGTCGCCGATCCGCTACCCGTTCACCTGGGAGTCCCTCGTCGTGATCGTTCTGTGACCGTGCGTGAGTCCGAGCCGCTCCACCCAGCCCGATATCGCGGCCGCGATCAACTCGGGCCGGTCCTCCGGTGTGTGATGGCCGGCGACGGCGTCCGAGTGCTCGATCTCCAGGGCGGAGATGTTCGCCGCGCACCAGGCGATGGTGTCCTCGTCCATCATCGTCCCCGCTCCGGGCGCGAACGTGAGCAGCAGCTTGGGTACCTCCGGGCTGGCCGCCAGCCACCGGTCGTAGGCCTCGACCCTGGTCACGACGTCGGCGGGCTCGCCGCCCAGCGGCATCGAGCGCGCCCAGCGCAGGAGGGGGCGGCGGCTCTCGCGGGTGGGGTACGGCTCGCGGTAGACCGCGAGGTCGGCCGGGGCGAGCGGGGTCGCGGAGGCGGCGGGGAGTGCCTGCTCGATGAAGGCGTTCTCGTCGAGGATCATGGCCTCACCGACCCCCTCCGTCTTGATCGCGCGGAACAACTCCCGTCCCCCTTCGGGGAATTCGGCCCAGCTCAGCGGCTTGACGATGGTCTCGGTGAACGCGATGCCCCGCACCCGGTCCGGATGGCGCGCGGCCCGGTCGAAGGCCAGGGCGCCACCCCAGTCGTGTCCGACCAGCACCACGTCCCGCAGCCCGAGCGCCTCGAACCAGGCGTCCAGGTACCGGGCGTGGTCGGCGAAGGAGTACGCGATCTCCGGCTTGCCCGAGTCGCCCATGCCGATGAGGTCGGGTGCCAGCAGCCGCCCGGAAGCGACACCCGGCATGACGTTCCGCCACAGGTGGGACGAGGTCGGGTTGCCGTGCAGGAACACGATCGGCACCCCGCTGCCCAACTCCCGGTGGGACATGGTCGAGTCGAGGACGCGGGTGGAGTGGGTTGTGGTCACCGGAACGCCACCACGTTCCGCTCGGCCCATCCCGCGAACGTGCCCGGCGCCCGCCCCAGCACCCGCTCGACGTCGGGACTCACGCGCCGCTCCTCCTCGGTCGGCTCGCCGAGCAGCGCCAACGTGCCCTCGACCACGGGCAACGGCATGAACCGTGCCATCAACTCGTGGGCCTCCGCGCGCGTTTGCTCCGCGAAGGTCACCGGCTCACCGAGCGCGGTCGCTATCGCCGCCGCCCGCGCGCGGGGTGTCGTCGGCGCGGGGCCGGTGAGGGTGTAGGTCGCGCCTGTGTGAGCGTGGGTGAGCAGCGCGGCGGCAGCGACCGCGGCCACGTCGTCGGGGTCCACGAAGGGCAGCCCCACGTCACCGAAGGGCGCCGCCGCGGTCCGTCCCGCCCGGATCGACCCGGCCCAGGCGAACGCGTTGCTGTCCAGCCCGCCCGACCGCAGGATCGTCCAGTCGAGCCCCGACTCCCGTACGGCGGCCTCGAATCGGCGCGGATGCGCGTACGCCTCCGGACGGGTCCCGGCCCCCTGCGAGGACAGCAGCACCACCCTGCGGACACCGGCGGACTTGGCCACGTCCAGAATGTCGTACGGCCGCTCGCCCGCCACCAGCAGGAACAGCGCCTCGGCCCCCTCGAACACGCCCCGCAGGCCGTCCGGTTCGGCCAGGTCGGCGGCCACCGTGCTTACCCCGGGCGGCACTTGGGCCTCGCCGATGTGCCGGGCCACGGCCGTCACCGGCACGCCCTCCTTGTCGAGCAGCCGCACCAGCGCCCGCCCCACGTTCCCGGTCGCACCCGTCACCGCGATCATCTCGCCACCCCCGTCATGTATGAGTTAGTTGGCTGACTAACTCCATCGAGAAGACGCTAACACGACCGACCCGCAGTTTGTCTATAGTTAGTCAGGTGACTGACTCAAAAGATTCCCGGCCCGCCCCGCGCGGCAAGCGGGAGCGTCTGACCACCGCCACCGCCCGGGTCCTGCACGAGCAGGGCGTGGAGCGCACGACCATCGCCGACATCGCCCGCGCCGCCGACGTCCCGACGGGCAACGTCTACTACTACTTCAAGACCAAGGACGAGCTGATCGAGGCGGCCCTCTCCGAGCACACCGGCAACCTGGAGACCCTGACCGCACAGCTCGACCACCTCCCCGACCCGCGCGAACGCCTCAAGGCCCTCATCGGCGGCTGGGTCGAGCAGAAGGACACCGCGGCCCGCCACGGCTGCCCCATGGGCACGCTCGCCGTAGAGCTGGACAAGCGCTACGAGGACGGCCTCGATCTCGCCGCGGGCCAGGTCATACGGCGGTTGGTGGACTGGGTGGCGGAGCAGTACCGGCAGCTCGGCGCGGTCGATCCCGAGGGTCTCGCCCTGACCCTGATCGGCGCCTACCAGGGCATGTCGTTGCTCTCCAACGCGTTGCGCGACCCGGAGATCATGATCCGTGAAGGGGCCCGGCTCATAAGGGAGTTGGACGCCCTGGACGTGGTGTGAGGAACGCCTACCGCTGACCCCGGATGCGCTCCGCGACCTCGCTGTTCTCGGTCTCCCACCAGGGGCGTACGAGATCGGGCCCTTCAGTAGAAGTCCCCGTTTCAGTAGAAGTCCCCGTTTTCGTCTCTGTGGGCGTCGCCCGGACCACTTCCAGCTCCGCGTCCAGCCGCCGGTCCAACGCCACCGTCTCGGCCCGCTCCGTGCGCGCCCACTGGACGAGGATCGCGAGGAGGAAGGGGAGGGCGACGAGTTCGGCGATGCTGACCATCGCGCCGCCGCCGAGCTGCTGGTCGTGCTGGACGTCGGGGGCCCAGGACGGGGAGTGGCTGAGGTACCAGGCGCCGGCGATCAGGGTGCCGTGGGTCATCACCACGATGCCTGGGATCGCGTCGATGATCCCGTCGACGAACACCAGCCCCGCCCGCACCGGATGCGTGCACCAGGCGGGCAGCGCCTCCTCGCGGGTGAGCACCGGGAGGACGAACAGGCTCCCGGCGAGCAGCAGTTGGAGATACATCAGCTGGTGCAGCCAGTTGTCGGCCAGCGCGGTCTCGAAGTACGGCGTGAAGTAGATCGTCAGCTCGGTCGCGAGCACCAGGGCCGTACTGACCAAGGGGAACGTGAGCAGTCGTACGACTCGCCCGGTCATCGCCCCCTGCGCGCGAGCCGCCGCGCGTTCGGGCAGGGCGCGCAGGGCCAGCCGTAGCGGATCGCCCAGGGCCAGGCCGAGCGGGGCGATCAGGTCGAGGAGGACGTTCTGGACGGCGGCGGGCCAGAACAGGACGCGGTCGTAGACGGCGAGCGCCGACATCGTGGCGACCACGATCGTGCCGAGGCCGAGCAGCGCGAACGCGGCGGTCCGCGCCACCGGCCAGGCCTCGCCGCGCCGCCGCAGGCGCAGGACGCCCCAGCCGTACAGGCCGCCGAGGAGTACGACGACCAGCAGCGCGGGGACGTCCGCCTGCCACGAGGAGAACAGCCGTCCGTCGGTGAGCTGCGGCGGGGTCTCCATCGCGATCTACCTCCACGGGCGGGCGGGCGGTTCCGCCGGTTCTGTCGGATCTGCCGCAGCACTCTATGCCGCCGAGTGCCGCGGCGAGGACCCGCCCCCGCGCGTCCGTCCGCTACAGCGACTGGCGCATGATCCAGTCCCGGATGCCGGGGATCGTGTACGCGATCTGCCAGGTGCCCATGTGCGCGCTGGTGGTCGAGCCGGTCGGTACGGTCGTGCCGGTCTTGAACGCGGCGAAGTTCACCGGGGTCCGCTGGGCCTTCATGGTGCGGACGTCCGCCGCGAACTCGGCGGCGGTGGACTGGCCGTCCCACAGCGCGGTGCTGACCTTCGTGCCCTGTTCCTGGATGACCTCGGTGATCGCCTGCTCACCCGGGTACGCCTTGGTGTCGTCGGCCGAGACGAGGATCCAGAGGTTCTTCTTGGCGAGCGGTACCGCCTGCGCCTCCGGCCACTGCCCGGCCACGATGAACGCCGCCGCGAAGAGGTCGGGGTACCTGATGTTCAGGCCGAGGGACATCATCGCGCCCATCGACTGACCGGTCGTGTAACGGCGGTCGGGGTCGATGCTGTACTGCTGCGTGACGGACTCGACGAGGTTCGCGGTGGCGTCGAAGAGGGTCGACGGTTCGTAGTTGTCGTCGATCACGACCGCGCCGTACTCGGGAGCGAGGACGAAGGCCTCGTGCCGGGCCTGGTCCTCCGGGCTCGCCCAGCACACCGCGCCGAGGCCCTGCACGAGCGGCCCCTCGGTCGCGACGTTGACCACGCTCGCGTCGTGCATGAACAGCACCAACGGGTAGCTCTTGCGCGGGTTGTAGTGCTTGGGGACGAAGAGGTTGTACTTCAGGGTCTGGCCGGTCGCGGGGTCGGCGAAGGTGAACTGCTGGAAGTCGTCGACGATCAGGTTCTTCACCGCGTCCGTCGTCAGCGCCGTGGTACTCGCGGCGTACTGCCTGCCGCGCGTGGTGGTGACCGTGCCGGCCTGGGTGAGCGTGGCCTTCGCGGCGACGATCGTGCCGCCGGGGGTGGTGTCGCCGACCTGCGGGCCGCCCGCGCCGACCCCGCCGCCGGAGTCACCGGTCCCGCCGGTCCCGCCGCCGGTGGGCGGGGTGCCGGACCCCTGTCCCGTCACCCACAGGGCCGCCGCCGTGTCGTCCGGCGACAGCTCGACGATGACGTAACGGCCGTTCCGCGACCGCTCCGTGAGGTCGGCGGAGCGGTTCGTGTAGACCTTCGTGACCGTGCGGTCGGTGACGGTGAACGTCGAGGTCGACAGCGTCCGGCCGTCGATGTCCCGGTCGTACTCGACGGCCACCGCGACGAGCTTCTGCCCGGCGCCGAAGACCTGGGTGATGGCGGTGAGGCCCTTCACATGGTCCCCGCCGGAATCCGCCGAACCCGTCCCGCCGACCTCGCTCGTCCCGCTCGCCGAGCTGGGAGTCGCACTGCCGAACACCGTCAGGGCCCCGGCCGTCGCGGTCGCGGTACCGGCCATGAACCTACGCCTGTCCATGAAGGTGAGCTCCTTCGATCGAGGTTTGTCAGGGCTGCCGAGCGCCACTGTCCTGCCTCAATCTGTGAAGCGAAAGGAGAAAGGAGACCCCTTTTCACAGGTTACGCAGAAGTTTCCTGGTGGTGTTGGTTATTCGCGTCGTGCAATCTTAGATAACGCGGCGCATTGAGTCTGAATTGTTGACCTTTATTCCCCTTCTCGCCGCCACCCGCTTTATCGCTGGCGGAAATTCTACGGCGAGAACGAGCCGAATTCAGAGCGAACTCAGAGGGACTGGTCCATGACCCACTCCCGGATGCCGGGAATCGTGTAGGCGACCTGCCAGGTGGCCATGTGCGCGCTGGTCGTCGACCCGGCCGGTACGACCGTGCCGGTCTTGAAGGAGGCGTAGTTGACCGGCGCTTTCTGGGCCTTCAGGCTCCGCACGTCGGCGGCGAACTGGGCCGCGGTCGACCGGCCGTTCCAGACCGCGGTGCCTACGGCCGTCCCCTGCTCCTTGACGACCTTGGTGATGGCGTTCTCGCCGGAGTAGGACTTGTCGTCGTCCTGCGAGACGACGATCCAGAGTTTCTTTTTCGCCAACGGCTTCGCCTGGTCCGACGGCCACTGCCCGGCGACGACGAACGACGCCCCGAACAGGTCCGGGTACTTGATGTTCAGGCCCAGCGTCATCATCGCGCCCATCGACTGACCGGTGGCGTAGAGCCGTTTCTCGTCGAGGTTGTACTTCTTGGTGAGTTCCTGGACGAGATGGGCGGTGGCGTCGAAGAGCGGCGACGGTTTGTAGGTGTCGTCGATCACGACGGAGTCGTACTCGGGGGCCAGTACGAAGGCCTCGTGGCGGGCCTGGTCCTCGGGGCTGGCCCAGCACACGGCGCCGAGGCCCTGGACGAGGGGGCCTTCCGTGGCCACGTTCACGACACTCGCGTCATGCATGAACAGGACCAGCGGGTAGCTCTTGTGGTGGTCGCGGTCGTAGCCCTTGGGGATGAACAGGTTGTACTTGAGGGTCTTTTGGGTCGCCGGGTCGGTGAACGTGAACTGCCGGAAGTCGTCCACGATCAGGTTCTTCACCGCGTCGGTCGTCAGCCCCGTAGTACTCGCGGGGTAGCGCGTGCCGCCGGTGGTGGTGACGGTGCCGGTCTGGGTGAGCGTGGCTTTCGCGGCGACGATGGTTCCGCCGGGGGTGCTGTCGCCGACCTTCGGGCCGCCGCCACCGGGGGCCTGACCGGAGCCGGACGACGAGGACGCCGTAGGAGACGAAGACGCCTTCGGGGATGTGCTGGGTGAGGAGCTGGACGCGTTTCCGGAACCCTGCTGGGTCACCCACAGGGCCGCCGCCTTGTCGTCCGGCGACATCTCGACGATGACGTAGCGGCCGTTCCTGCCCTGCGCGGCGAGGTCGGGCTCACGGTTCGCGTAGACCTTGGTGACGGTTCGGCCGGCCACCTTGAACGTGGACGTCGACAGGGCCGAACCGGTGATGTCGGTGTCGTACTCGACCGCCACGGCGATGAGCTTCTGGCCGTCGCCGTAGACCTTGGTGATCGCGGTGGCGCCCCGGATGTGACCGGCGGCCGACGACGTCTCGCTCACGGCCTCGCCCTCGGCCTCCTTCGCCGTGCACGCGGCCGTCGCGCCGAGCACGGCCAGGGTGCCGACGGCACCGGACCCCACGATGAACCTGCGCCGGTCGACCACGACGGACTCCTTCTGCGGTGCCTGAATTGCCTGTGTTGCCCCTCTTTCCTCGCCCACCTCACCCCGGTCCCGGGTCGCTCGCAACGGGAGCCGTCGACAGCAATCGATATATCGTGATAGGGCTGGAACGTATCGGCGATACAACAACTGGAGTGACGATGCCCGCGCAGAATTCCCCCAGCCCCTTGCAGGACCCCACGGTCACAGCCGTCCTGGACCGGCTCCAGGCCGAACGCCGGCGCCCCGCCAACGGCGGCCCGCGCGGCGGCGCGGACACCCGCGATCCGCACGCGTACGCCGACATCGGCTTCTCGATCCACGCCGATCAGGGCGATCTCATCTATCTGCTCTGCCGGGCGATCGCCGCGACCAGGGTCGTCGAGTTCGCCACGTCCGTCGGCGTGTCCACGATCTACTTCGCCGCCGCCGTGCGCGACAACGGCGGCGGGACGGTGATCGGCTCCGAGATCGTGCCGGAGAAGGCGGCCACCGCCCAACGCAACCTGGCCGAGGCCGAGTTGGACAAGTACGTCGACCTGCGCGTCGGCGACGCCCGGGAGACGCTGCGCGATCTCGGCGGCCCCGTCGACTTCGCGCTCATCGACGGCTGGCCGATCAGCGACGGCGGCCCGACGCTGGCCCGCCAGGTGATGGAGCTCATCGCGCCCCAACTCCGCACCGGCGCCTTCGTGATGAACGACAACGCCGAACCCGACTACCTCGACTACATCCGCGACCCGGCCAACGGCTTCCGCTCCGTGACCCTCCCGCTGAAGGGCTCAACCGAGCTGTCCGTGAAGGTGGGTTGAGGACTCTGGGCGACAACTCACCTCAACCGAACGTGATTTCTACGGCCGTGGTTTCTACGACGGCGCACGCAGCGCGTCCACCGGCTCCATGCGGGCGGCCCGCAGCGACGGATACAGCCCCGCGAGGAGTCCGACGAGGGCACCGGCGAGCGGCGCACCCAGCGCGAGCCGGAGGTCGAGCACCGGCGTCCACTCCTTGAACACGGCGACGCAGACCACGACCGCGATGCCCAGGGCCGCGCCCACAACTCCCCCCAGCAGCCCGATGGTTGTCGACTCCAGTAGGAACTGTCCGGCCACCTGCCGCCGTGACGCGCCCAGGGACCGCCGTAGCCCGATCTCGCCGACCCGTTCCATCACCGTCACCAGGGTCACGTTGGCGATGCCGATCGCGCCGACCACGAGGGAGACGAGGCCGAGGACGAGGAAGAGGCTGTTGGCGTCGTTCTGGACGCCGGCCCGGGCCTTGGAGAGGTCGGGCGGTGCCACGACGGCGAGCGAGTCCTGGTGCCCGGGCGCGAGCGCGATCGGCGCCTGCCGCGCGACCTGCTTCGCCGCCCCCAGCGCGGTGTCGACCAGCACGCGGGTGATGTTCCGCAGCCCGATCCGGTCGGCCGCGGTGGTGGGCGGCACCATCACGGCGGTGGACAGCCGCGCCTCGCGCCGGATCCCGCCGAGGATGCCGATGACGGTGTACGACTGCCCGCGGAAGAAGACCGCCGGCGCGTCCTCCACCCTTTTGATACCGAGGAGTTGGGCCGCCTGGTCGCCGAGTACGACGACGTGGTCGCGCCGGGCGATGTCCCCGGCGTCGTAGAACCGTCCCGCGGTCATCCGCCCGTGCACGGCCGCGGGCAGCCCCGCCGAGGCGGCGACCACGGCGAGGGTCTGGCCGGACAGATCGCCGGGCGCGGTCACGTCGTTGGCCCGCACCAGCACGCTGTCGGTCGCGTCCGAGTCGGCGAGCGCCGCCACCGACTCCACCCCCGCCAGCCGGGCCACGGCGTCGGTGCCCGACCAGGGCACCAACGGCCCGGCGTCCTCCGCACCGGGCAGCGGCTCCGGCACGGTCACGGTCACCGAGGTCGCGGTGAGCGCGTCGAAGCGGCCGACGATCTGGTTGCCCGCGGTGGACGCGACCCCGATGGTGATGACGAGCGTGGTGATCCCGAGGACCGTGCCGAGCGTGGTCAGCGCGGACCGCACCGGCCGCGCGAGCACCCCGGCGAGCGCCTCCGTCCACAGATCCCGGGGATCCATCCAGGGCCGCTCCACCCGCGCGGCCGCCTCCATCTCCCTTTCTACGACGCTCACTTGACCTCCTCGGCCAGGCGCCCGTCGGTGATGCGGACGCATCGCCCCGCCCGGCGGCTGACCGCCTCGTCGTGGGTGATGACGACCAGGGTCATGCCCTGGGCGCACAGGTCGTCGAAGAGTTCCAGCACGGAGAGGGTGTTCTCGGTGTCCAGGTTGCCGGTCGGCTCGTCGCAGAGCAGCAGCGCCGGATCGCTGAGCAACGCCCGTGCGATGGCGACCCGTTGACGCTCACCGCCGGACAGCCGGTCGGGGCGGAAACCCACCCGGTGCCCCAACCCCACCTGCTCCAGCGCCTGATGGGCCCGCGCGAGCCGCCCGCCCCGCCCGCGTTCGGGCCGCGGCCTGCGGTACGCCTCGGCCAGCATCACGTTCTCGTCGACCGTCCGGTACGGCAGCAGGTGGAAGGACTGGAACACGAACCCGATCCGGCTTCCCCGCAGGGAGGTTCGCTCCAAGTCGCCGAGCCCGGTGGTCTCCACCCCGTCCAGCAGATACGACCCCGCCGTGGGCCGGTCCAGCAGCCCGAGGGTGTTGAGCAGCGTCGACTTCCCCGAACCCGACGGCCCGACGATGGCCAGGTGTTCGCCGCGCCGTACGGTCAGGTGGACGTCGCGCAGGGCGTGCACGGGCGGGTCGGAGGGGAACGTCCGTTCCACACCGATGAGTTGGATGACGGCGTCGAGCGCGGTGCCGACCGCGGGACCGGCCGAGGTGTCGATCACTCGCCCACCACCACCTTCTCGCCCGCCTTCAACGCGCCCCCGTCCGGCTTGACTTCGACGATCCCGGCGGCGGAGAGCCCGACGGTGACCTGGACGTCGCTCACGACGTCGCCGCGCTGGACCTTGACCCGGGCCCGTCCGTCGGACGAGGTGTGGATCGCGGCCATCGGCACCGTGAGCACCTTGCCGTCCGAGGCGCCGACCTTGATGGTCACCTTCACGGCGGCCTCGGCCTCACCGGCGAGCGGACCGGGGTCCGGGACGGTGATCCGCACCTGGACGGCGGCGGTGGAGTCGGCGGCGGAGTTCGCGTCGTCGGTGGTGGAGGGGGCCGTAGCGGAGGTGTCCGCATCCGACGAGGAGTCGGAACCGTCCGCCACGACGTCCACCGTGCCCTGCGCCGACTTGCCGTCCGCCGTGGTGAGTTGGGCGGTCATGCCGTGGCGCAGGAGCTGGGCGTCGGTGCCGGGGACGGCCGCCTGCACCACCACGTCGGAGCTGGTGACCGTACCGATCTGCGCGGACGGGGTGTCGCCGGTCTTCACGGTCACCTTGTCCAGCCGCGCGGGCAGCTTGGGCAGGAAGACGACCTCGCCGGCCGGGACCTTCGTGCCGTAGGTGGCCTTGAAGCTGCTGAGCGCGCCGTTCGCCAGGTCCAGTGCCTTCTGGGCGGACTTGACCTGGATCTCGTGGACCTGCTTGTCCGTGCTGGACTGGGGGTTGGGGCTGCTGGACGACCCGGTCTCACTCGAACTAGCCGTACCGGTAACGCTGTTGGTGGTGAGGAGCGTCTCCTGCGCGGCGGAGACGGCCTGTTCGAGCGAGCCGAGCTGCTGCTGATCGGCGGGGCTCGGCTCCTGGGCGTCGTACCCCTCGCTCTTGTACCAGTCGGAGACGGCGGTGGCGGTGCCCTGTCCGTACGTCCCGCCGGTGCCGCCGGGGTCGAACCCGAGCCGTTTCAGGGCTTTCTGAAGCTGTGTCACATCGTCGCCCGAAGTGCCGGGCCCCAGGGCGCGGTACATGGGTACGGAACCGCCGAGCGCGAACACCGGACGGCCGTTGACCGTCATCAGGACGTCGCCCTCCTTGATCTTCGTCCCGGCCACCGGCGCCTTGGTGACCCGCTGTTCGGCACCCTCGCCGTCCGCTCCGGCGGCCGCCCCGCTGCCGACCGGCCCGGCCAGCGACAGGGGCCGCGGTGACGCGAACTCGACCGACCCGGTCGCCACCACGCTCGCGGTGAGCGACTGCCGTACGACCGAGACGGTCACCGGTCCGGCCTTCGGCGCCTGGTGCGAGGCGGCGGCGTCCGCGGGCGACTGCACCTGCGTACCGGCGAACCATCCGCCCGCCCCGACCAGCACGACCGCCGAGACGACGGCCCCAAGTCGCCTGCGCCCGCTGCCGAGTCGGCTGCTGACGCGGGTCGTGCCTGCTTCCTCCGGGTGGCTCATCCGTTCTCCCCGTAGTAGGGCTTGGCCTTCTCCTTGGGGAAGTAGGCGGCGCGGAACTTCTTGCCGCACTCCAGGTCCTTCATGGCGATGCCGATGTCCTTGTTGAGGAGGGGCAGCGCGGCGTCCTTGCTCAACGACATGAAGTTCTCCGGCAGTTGGCGGGAGATGTCGAGGCGGACCATGGAGACCATGCCGGTCGGCTGGGTGGTGCTGACCGAGATGCCCTGGCCGGTCAGGCAGGTCGCGAACTGCTGGGCGAGCTGGACGAGTTGGGCGTCACCGTTGAGCGCGAGGCCGTTGGCGTGGTTCTGGTCGTCGCGGGCCTTCTCCGCGTTCTTCTCGGCCGACGCGCTGAGCGCCGGTCCGTTCGCCGCGACCCGCCCCACCTCGGAGCATCCGGCGAGCTTCTCGTCCGCCTTGGTCTTGGCCGGGGGACCGGACAGCGCGACGTCGTACGCCTTCTTCTGCGCGTCGGTCAGACCGTCCTCGTCCTGGTCCTGGGGCGCGGTCCGCTTGGCCATCGCGGCCTTGCTGAACGGGACGTTGGCGTCGTTCGGGTAGACGGCACCTGCGTAGTACCCGAAGCCGTACTTCTGCCGGAACTGCTTCGCCCGCGCGTAGTCCTCCCCGTCGACCGCCGCGAACGTGTCGGCCGTGGTCGAGGACTCCACGTGCGGGGTGTAGGTGAAGCCCTGCTTCTTCATGCAGACCGCGATGGCGTTCTCCTGGATGTACTGCTTCTTCGTCGCGTCGTCCACGCCGTCGGGGACGGTGAGCTGGGTCGCACCGTTGACGGTCGTCGTGGCCGCGCTCGAATCCGAACTCCCGCTGTCGGCCGCCGACTTGCTGTCGGAGCCGCCACCGCAGGCGGCGAGGAGGGGGACCAGGCCGAGGGCCAGGGCGGACATCCGTATTCTGGGCGTGCCGAATTTAGGCATGCTCATGCCATGCACTCCTTCAGGGTTGATCAAGGTGTGGGTACTGGGGTGTTGAACTCAGCCGGTGCTGTCCCGGCTCAGCCGCCGTTCCCCTTCGCGGTCTTCTCGGCCTTCACGGCGTCGAAGATCCGGGGATCGGTGGCGAGTTGGGTGAGTGGCCCGGTCCGCGGGGTGCCGCCGCCGCTCCGGCCGGCCGCGGCCTCGTCGAGCGAACCGGCGATCACCTGCACCGTCCAGCCGCCCGCGGTCAGATAGGTGACGCCGACGGCCAGGGTTCTGTCGGCCACGTAGTAGAACAACAGGCTGCCGGAACCGTGCTCGGTCCGGGAGCACCGGGTGATCAGGCCGTTCCACGGGGAGGCGAGCACCCGGCCGTTGCTGTCCAGGCAGGCCCGGGACGGATGGGCGTACAACGGGTCCGTGGCGGTCCGGCCGACGCTCACATAGAGGTCGTTCACGCCGCCGTCGGCGGTGGTCATCCTGAAGTACCGTCCGGGCCGCAGGGGTTGGCGCGGCTGCTCGGCCGAGACGGTCGTGCCGGTGCCCTTCCCTGCGGAGAGGATCGACCGCACCAGCTCCAGTGACGGGGACCAGGCCGAGGGCTGGACGGCGGGGAGCGTCGGCGCGGGTTCCGGCCGGGGCGAGAGCAGCGCGTGCCCGCCGAGGGCCACAACTCCCGCCATGACGACGGCACTTACCGTCGCCCCGACCCGCCGGCGCCGACGGATCCGCACACCGCGCGCGACGGCGCCCGGCACCAGGTCGGGCATGGGCGGTTCGGCCCCGGAGCCCAGCCCGCCCAGGGCGTCCGCGAGCGCGGACTCGTACACGTGCTGGCCGATCGGGCCCGTCCGGTCCATCTGTTCCGACCGCTCCGGCTGTCCCGACTGTTCCGACCGCTCCGGCTGTCCCGAACGGCCCGTCTGGTCCGTGAAGTTGTAGTTGTCACCGGCCTTTCCGTCCATGCTCACCACTCCGCCTGCAGATAGCCCGTTCCGGTCCCCGTGTTCCCCGGTCCGAAGTCCTTGCCGAGATCCTTGCCCGAGTCGGCGAGGATGCGCCGCAGGGTGCCGAGACCCCGGGAGGTCTGGCTCTTCACCGTGCCGACGCTGCACCCGAGCGCCGCCGCCGTGGCCTCCACGCTCTGGTCCTCCCAGAACCGCAGCACCAGCACCGCCCTTCCACGGGGCGGCAGTTGCCGTAGCGCGTCGAGCAGGGTCAGCCGGAGATCCGGATCCGAGACGGGAGCCATGACATCCTCCTCGTGCGCGCCCAGCCGCTCCCGCCAGCGCCGACGCCGGGTCTCGTCGATGAACGTCCGGTACAGCACCCGCCGCGCGTACCCGTCCGGCGACTCCAGCTGCCGTACCCGGCGCCACACCGCGTACAGCTTCGCCAGCGCCGTCTGCGTCAGGTCCTCCGCCAAGTGCCAGTCCCCGCACAGCAGATGAGCCGTACGCCGCAGATGCGCCTGCCGGCTGCGCGCGAAGTCGTCGAAGTCGAGCCCGACGTCGACGACGCCACCGGGATCAGCGGAGACGCCCTGTCCGGGGGACGTCCGGATCACAGGCCACCTCCACCCGGCACCGGCGCGGCGCACGGTGAGAAGTACTTCATGCCTGAGGAACGGGGCCACGGGCCAGTGAGGTTGTCACGTCCCGGGAAAATTCTTTGACGACAAGCACAGCGGCGACAGCGACAATGAACGACCGCGCGGAATGGGCGGAACGGGCGGGACAGCGGCTCAACAGATCAGCAGCACAACGGGCCGACAGCACAACGGGCCGACAGGACAACGGGGTGGCAGTGATGGACAGTTCGCCGAGCGGGAGACCGCAGCCGGCCGAGGTGCGCATCCACATGGCGGTGTGGCAACGGACAACTCCCCTCCTGCCTCTGGCAGTTCTGACAACCGTCCTCTTCACCACAGCCGGGACCGAGTTCCCCCCGCCGGGCGGAGTGCCGGGCGTGGTGGCGTTCTGGGTCGCCGTGCTGGTGCTGGGCAACCTCCTCCCCGCCCGCTTCGGCATCACCCTCACCCCGTCCGCGGCCGTGGTCCACAACGTGCGCCGCCGAACCATCCCCTGGTCCGACATCCAGGCCGTCCAGCGTCAGTCGACCATGGGCGTCAGGACGATCGTCCTCCACGAGGCGAACGGTCGCAGCACCGAACTCCGGGCGCCCACCACGGGATTCCTCTCCTGGGACCGCCACTTCGAGAAGAAGTTCCACACGATAGAAACCTGGTGGCAGACCCACCGAGGCCCCACCTGGACCCCGATCCCACCCCCACCGGCCTGGTGGAACACCCCGCAGCCCCCGGACCGGGACCCGCTCGCCCCACCCAAGTAGCCCAGCCGCAGAACGAACAAGGCGATGAGAACAGAGCGACGCCCCTGCCCCCGGTCGGGCATCATTCGTACCGTGGACGGTGTACGAGACGGTGTCATCGGTGTCTGGCGGGTCAGCCGGTCCGGGCGGCTCGGGGGGTATCTGCTGGCTGTCGGCCCGGCGTGCGGGGCGCTGTCCGCCTGGTGGGGTGCGCTTTCTCACCCGGACAGGGAGAACGTGGACTCCGCCGGCATAGCGACCGCCTTCGCGCTGGGTCTCGCGCTCTTCGCCTGGTGGGTGCTGCTGCGCGTACGCCTGGAACTCACGACGGACGTGATCGTCATGGTGAACCCCTGGGGCACCCAACGCCTGCCCTGGTCGCGGGTCAGCGCCGTGACCCACGGCAACTGGGGAGCCCAGTTCCACACGACGGACGGGTTCACGTACACGGCGTACGCCCTGAGCGACCTGGCAGCCGGAACTCGCCAGGACGACCGGTTCGCCGACGTGAAGCGCATGTCTGATATCCAACTCCGGCGCGGACAAGCGCAGTAGGCGTCCGAGGCGCCGATGCGGGAACCGGACGGTCAGCCGCTCTTCCCCTTCGACAACAGGTGAGGCGCGTAAGCCGCCACCGCGTCCAACAGCTCCCGCTTCGACGGATTCACCATCGCCCGCCCCGCCACGGTCACCGTCGGCACGGTCTCGTTCCCGTCCGCGACGGACCGGACGAACGCCGCCGCGTCGGGGTCCCGCCAGATGTTGACCTTGGTGAACCGGAGCCGGGTGAAGAGGAGCTGGGTGAGCAGCTTCATGCAGTACGTGCACATCGGCCGCCAGTAGACGACGACATCCCCGGGTTCCTCAGGCACGTCTCTCCCCCTCGTCTCGGCGCTCATCGTGCTCAGCACCCGCGGTATGCAGAAGCCGGTGCATGAAGTACGCGGACGCCGCCGGCAGCACGGGCGTACGCGGCGTGTAGACCGCCAACTTCCGTACCGTACCGGGGTCGTTCAGCGGCCGTGTCACCAGCCGCCCGAATGCCATCAGCGGCAGCACCAGCCGAGGTACGGCACTGACACCGAGCCCCGCCGAGATCATCCCCGCCGCCGTCCCCACCTCCCGGGTCTCGATGACGTTCGTCGGCCGGACCCCCGCCTGCTCGAAGGACAGATCGGCGAGCCGCCGCACACTGCTGGACGGTGTGAAGGCGACGAAGGGCTGCTGGGCCAGGTCGTTCCAGGTCACCGCCGCCCGCTCGGCGAGCGGATGACCGGTCGGGAGCACGGCCAACACCGGTTCCTCGCACAGGAGTTGCCCGCGCACCTGCGGATCCGCGTTCCCGCCTTCCGCGATCGCCAACTCCGCAGCCCCCGAACGCACGTACTCGATCACCTCCCGCGTGGTCCCGTCCAGGATCCGCAGCTGCATCCCGGGATGCTCGGCCAGCACGGCCCGGAAGACACCGGGCAGCATCCCCGCGGCCACCGAGGGCAGCGCGGCCACCGTCACCGTGGCCCGCTCCCCGGCCCGGATCGCCGCGAACCGTGCCATGCCCTGGTGATACGTCCGGAGGATGTCCCGGGCGATACCGAGGAACTCGGTGCCCTCCGAGGTGAGCGCCAGCGACCGCGTGGTCCGCTCGAAGAGCTTCGCACCGACCGCGTGTTCGATCTGCTGGACGGTCCGGCTCAGCACCGGCTGGCTGAGGAGCACCTCCTCGGCGGCCCCGGTGAAGGACCCGGCTTCGGCGACGCTGAGGAACAGTTCCATCTGCCGCAGGGTGACGTCCATGCCGTAGAAGTACCAGATCACCACACATTCATGCGCACACCACATGAATCAATACGCAATCGATCTTTGCCCCGGCCCACCCCACGGACCCACAGTGGTCCCATGAGCCGGACACGGACAGGCACACGCACGGGGACGGCACCACGGGTACAGCCCCGGCGACGGATCCGCATCGGCTGCGGCGCGGGCTTCGCCGACGACCGTATCGACCCCGCCGTGGAACTCGCGGAACACGGCCGCCTCGACTACCTCGTCTTCGAGTGCCTGGCCGAACGCACCGTCGCCCTGGCCCAGTTGGACCGCCTCCGTGACCCGGACGCCGGCTACAACGAGTGGCTGGAGGAGCGCATGGAAGCCGTACTCGAACCCTGCGCCCGCCAGGGCACCCGCATCATCACCAACATGGGTGCGGCCAACCCGACCGCCGCCGCCCGGGTCGTCACCGAGGTGGCCCACCGCCTGGGCCTCGACGGCCTGCGCGTCGCGACGGTCACCGGCGACGACGTACTCCACCTGGTCAGGGGCGCCCAACTCCCGCTCCTGGACGGCCCGCACGGGTCAGCGACGGCGAACGACCTCGGAGAAACGGTCGTATCGGCGAACGCCTACCTCGGCGCGCCCCCCATCATCGAGGCCCTCGCCCAGGGCGCCGACGTGGTCGTCACCGGCCGGGTCGCGGACCCGTCGCTCTTCCTCGCCCCGCTGATGCACGAGTTCGGCTGGCCCCCGACCGACTGGCCCCTCCTGGCCCGCGGCACCGCCGTGGGCCACCTCCTGGAATGCGCCGGCCAACTCACCGGCGGCTACTACGCCGACCCCGGCACCAAGGACGTCCCCGACCTCGCCCGCCTCGGCTTCCCGCTCGCGGAGGTAGCGGAGGACGGCTCCTTCACGGTCACCAAAGTCCCGGGCTCGGGCGGCCAGTTGACCCCGGCCACGGTCACCGAGCAACTCCTCTACGAGGTCCACGACCCGGCCGCCTACCTCACCCCCGACGTCACCGCCGACTTCTCCCACGCCCACCTCACCCACCTCGCGGAGGACCGGGTCGCGGTCACCGGCATCACCGGCCGCGAACCCCCCACCACGCTCAAGACCTCGGTCGGCTACCGCGACGGCTTCCTCGCCACCGGCGAGATCTCCTACGCCGGCCCGGGCGCCGTGTCCCGGGCCCGCGAGGCGGCACGGATCGTAGAACAACGCCTGACGGCAGCCGAGTTGAGGGTCACGGAGGCGCGCTACGACCTGATCGGCGTCGATGCGGTACACAGAGGGGCCGACGCAACTGCCGTAGAACCGCCCGAGGTTCGCCTACGCGTGGCAGCCCGCGCCCCAACCCACGTCCAGGCACGCCGGGTTGGCAGAGAGGTCGCGTCCCTGTGGCTGAACGGCCCCTACGGAGGCGCGGGCGTCACCCGCGAGACCCGCGAGAACATCGCCATCACCTCGGTCCTGCTGCCCCGCGAACTGGTCATGCCCAGCACGGCAGTTCAGCTGACGGTGGCGGGAGCGGCGACGCCATGAAACTCCATGAACTGGCCCACGCCCGCTCCGGCGACAAGGGCTCCACGGCCGACATCTCGGTCATCGCCTACCATCCCGCGCACTACCCTCACCTCCGCACACACCTCACCCCCGACCGCATACGCGCACACTTCCCCGACCTCCCTCCGGGCCCGATCGACCGCTACGAGATCCCGTCCCTCCACGCCTTCAAGTTCGTCCTCCACGGCGCTCTCGACGGCGGCGTCACCCGTTCCCTCCGCCTGGACGCCCACGGAAAGAGCCTCGCGGCCTGCCTGTTGGAGATGGACGTACCGGCCCCCTTCCCTGCCTCTTTTCCGAAGGACTGACCCGATGACGACGAAACCCCCCGCCGCGCCCAGCGCCCACACCACACACGGCATTCTGCGCGGAATCCGTACGGACGACGGCCCGGCGGCACTGTTCGCGGGCATCCCGTTCGCCGCCCCGCCCATCGGCCCGCTCCGCCTGCGCCCACCCCAACTCCCCACCCCCTGGGAGGGCGTACGCGAGGCGACCGAGTACCGCGCAGGCCCCGCACAGCGAGGCGCGGACGGCCCCGGCGGCTGGGAAACCTCCGAGGACTGCCTCTACTTGAACGTATGGACGCCCGAACTCGAAGGCAGGCGCCCGGTGTTGGTGTGGATCTACGGCGGCGGCTTCGAACTCGGCACGGCCTCCCCGCCGACGACGGACGGCGCGGCCCTCTCCCGCCTGACCGGCGCGGTGGTGGTGGCCCCCAACTACCGCGTGGGCGCGCTGGGTTGGCTCCACCCGGCAGGCCCGGACGCGGCGGAATGGACGGCCAGCGCCAACCTGGGCCTCCAGGACCAGACCGCCGCGCTGCACTGGATCCACGACAACATCGCCGCGTTCGGCGGCGACCCGGCCAACATCACCGTCGCCGGCCACTCGGCGGGCGCCTTCTCCATCGGCGCCCTGCTGGCCCACCCCGCCGCCCGAGGCACCTTCCACAAGGCGATCCTCCACAGCGGCAGCATCGGCCGCCTCTACCCACCGGACATCTCCACCGCCATCACGGAAGACCTCATGAAGCAGGTCGCCGCCAAGACGATGAGCGAGCTACAAGCCGCCCCCCTGCCCCGCATCATCGAGGCCCAACACGCGGTGATCGACCAGGACTTCGGCGCCCGCAACCTCCCCGGCGGCCGAGCCTGGGGCCTGGTCCACGACGGAACGGTCATCACCGAGGACCCGGCGACGTCCATCGCGGCGGGCGCGGCGACCAACATCCCCCTCCTCATCGGCGCCAACCGGGACGAGTTCCGCACCTTCCAGTACCTGTACGCCAGCGAGCACTACCAACACCCTTCGGACGAAAGGTCTTTGCTGGCCGAGATGGAACTGGCGGGAGTACAACACCCGCGAGACCTGCTGGAGGCGTACCGCAGCCACGAAGCACGGGACGCCCAGCCCAACAACCACTCCAACAACCTCTCCGACCTACGAACCCGCTTCCTCTCCGACGCCGTATACCGCCGCCGGGCAACTCACCTGGCCAACCTCCAGACCAAGGCAGGCGGCCCCGCCCACACCTACCTCTTCGCCGCCGAACCCCTGGGCCCCCACTACGGCGCCTTCCACGGCTGCGAACGCTTCTACGCCTTCGACCAACTGGCCCTCCTGAACATCGACACCCCGGAACACCGCGCTGCCCGCGACACCCTGATCGGCGCGTGGACGGCATTCCTCACGGATGGCGCCCCCGGTTGGCCGGCGTACGACCCGGACGATCCCCAGGGCGCCCACACGCGGCAGATCGGCGGGGAGACGGCCTTTGTGGAGGAGCCGCCGGGGTGGGTGTCGGCCTGGTGGAATCCGGGGGCGTGACGAGCGAGACGCCGGGTGCCGGAGGCGCGGGTACGGCACCTGTGCCAACCAGTCACCGCGCACTCCCGACGTCGGCACGCATCTGCCTGTGGGAACCGCCGGAACGCGCTTCACTGGTCTCGTGGAACTCCTCGAACCACCCATCGAATGGGACCAGTTGAATCATGCCCCCAGCACGGAGTCGTATCAGCGGCATTGCGCTTGGAACGCTCCTTGCGGACGCGAAGCGAGATGGAGCGTTCATGTGCGGAGCAAGGGCGGCGACAGCTGGTGGGCTGTCTGCGAGGAACACCGCGTGTCTTCAACGGTCCTGAACGCCATGCCTCCTGTCGTACGTCCATGAAGAACTCCACGGCGAACGACGAAGGGCCCCGCTGCGAACAGCGGGGCCCTTCGACATCGTGCCCGGTGAGGCACTGGCGGAGGATACGAGATTCGAACTCGTGAGGGGTTGCCCCCAACACGCTTTCCAAGCGTGCGCCCTAGGCCACTAGGCGAATCCTCCGCGGCAAACAATACAAGACGTTGAGGAGTGCTCGCGAACTCGTTCCCCCCGCTCAGATCCTGTAGCCTGTGCGGAGCCCCTCACGCGGCGCTATCTGACTGAACTCCCCCAGGGCCGGAAGGCAGCAAGGGTAGGTTGGCTCTGGCGGGTGCGTGGGGGGCGCTTGCGTTCCCGGGGTGGGAAGCGCCCCCGTGGACGGGGAGCGCCTCCGTGGATCTTGTCGGCGGCCCCCGTTGTCAGTGGGCGCCTATAACCTCGTACGCGTGTCGTCTCTCGCGCTCTACCGCCGTTACCGCCCGGAGTCGTTCGCCGAGGTCATCGGGCAGGAACATGTCACCGACCCGTTGCAGCAGGCGCTGCGGAACAACCGGGTCAATCACGCGTACCTGTTCAGCGGGCCGCGGGGCTGCGGCAAGACCACGAGCGCGCGCATCCTGGCCCGCTGTCTGAACTGCGAGAAGGGCCCCACCCCGACCCCCTGCGGCGAGTGCCTGTCCTGCCGCGACCTCGCGCGCAACGGCCCCGGCTCCATCGACGTCATCGAGATCGACGCCGCGTCGCACGGTGGTGTGGACGACGCCCGTGAGCTGCGCGAGAAGGCGTTCTTCGGGCCCGCGAGCAGCCGTTACAAGATCTACATCATCGACGAGGCCCACATGGTCACGTCGGCCGGCTTCAACGCGCTGCTCAAGGTCGTCGAAGAGCCGCCGGAGCACCTCAAGTTCATCTTCGCGACCACCGAACCCGAGAAGGTCATCGGGACGATCCGGTCGCGCACCCACCACTACCCATTCCGGCTCGTGCCGCCCAGCACCCTGCGCGAGTATCTGGGGCAGGTCTGCGGGCAGGAGAACATCCCGGTCGAGGACGGCGTCCTGCCCCTCGTCGTGCGCGCCGGCGCCGGTTCCGTGCGTGACTCCATGTCCGTCATGGACCAGTTGCTCGCGGGGGCGAGTACCGATGGTGTGACATACGCCATGGCCACCTCCCTCCTCGGCTACACCGACGCCTCGCTCCTCGACTCCGTCGTCGAGGCCTTCGCCACCGGTGACGGCGCCGCCGCCTTCGAGGTCGTCGACCGCATCATCGACGGCGGCAACGACCCGCGCCGCTTCGTCGCCGACCTCCTGGAGCGCCTCCGCGACCTGGTGATCCTCGCGGCCGTCCCCGACGCCCTCGAAAAGGGCCTCATCGACGCCCCCACCGACGTACTCGAACGTATGCAGGCCCAGGCCGGCACCTTCGGCGCCGCCGAACTCAGCCGCGCCGCCGACCTCGTCAACACCGGCCTGACCGAGATGCGCGGCGCGACTTCCCCCCGCCTCCAACTCGAGCTGATCTGCGCCCGCGTCATGCTCCCCGCCGCCTACGGCGACGAGCAGTCGGTCATGGCCCGCCTCGACCGCCTGGAGCGCGGCGTCAACTTCGCGGGCGGTGGCGGCGCCCCCGCCATGGCCTACGTCCCCGGACCCGAGGCCCACACCCCTGCCTACGGGGGACCCGCAGCCGCCCCCGTCCCGCCCGGCGGTGGCGCCGCCGCCGCCCGCGCAGCCGTACGAGGTCCAGGGGCGCCCGGCGCCACCCCGGCACCCGTTGCGACCCCGCCCGCGATGTCGGCGGAGCAGCCCCCCGCGCCCGTCGCCTACGCGCAGCCGGCCCCGCCCACCCCGGAACCCCAACAGCCGCAGCCCCAGGCCCAGCCCGCCGCCCCCACC
>NZ_JNXE01000039.1 GCF_000716605.1 Streptomyces sp. NRRL F-525
GAGTGGTTGTTGGAGCGGTTGCCGGAGATGCTGGGTGCCGCTGATGATCCTGGGGCGTTTGTGCCCCGGCATCGGCTGGGGGGCGTCGCTCAGCATCGGCGGGCGGGGGTGCGGGTGACGCGGGCCGGGGTGGGGGTGGGTGGTTGGGGTTGTGTGCGGGGTGCGGGTCTGTGGGGGCTGGGCGCGCAGTTCCCCGCGCCCCTAGGAGGTTGGGGTGGGCCAGGTTGAAGGCGGTCCCGGGGTGTCGTGGCGGTAGGTGGGTCCGCCGTGGCCCCGTCGAAGTCGGGTCAGACCGTGGCTAGTTCGACCTCGCGGAGCAACTCCGCGGCGAAGGCCGACTCGTGGCGCTTGCCGGTCGGGGAGAGGGCTACGTACGCGGAGGCCAGGAAGAGGAACGAGCCGAGGACGACCGCGAGCGGGAAGATGAACTCCGTGGCGGTGGCGCCGGACAGGGCCGCGCCGCTGGGCGCGAGGGCGACGCTCACGGCGTACATGCCGGTGTAGTGCATGCTGCTGACCGCGAGCCCCATGACGAGGGCGGCGAGGGTGGCCAGGACCGGGCCGCGGACGACCAGGGTGAGGGTGAGCGCGGCGGTCGCGGCGACGACGGCGATCGCGACGGAGGCGATGACGAGCCGGGGGTCGTAGTCGATCGTGCCGTGCAGGTCGAGCGCGGCCATGCCGGTGTAGTGCATGGCGGCGACGCCGAGGCCGGTGCCGATGCCGCCGAAGGCGACCGAGGTGACGCGGGAGCGGCCGTAGCCGGCGGTGAAGACGCCGGCGGCGACCACACCGATGGACATCAGCAGGCTCAGGACGGTGAGCGGGACGTCGTAGCGGATGGGGGTGCCTTCGACGCTGAAGCCGAGCATCGCCACGAAGTGCATGGTCCAGATGCCGGAGCCGATGGCGACGGAGGCGAGGGTCAGCCAGTTCCGTTTGGAGGCGCCGTCCGCCTCAAGTGCCCTTACGGTGCAGCGCAGTCCGAGGGCGGCGCCGACGCAGGCCATCGCGTAGGAGAGGACCGGGGTGACCCAGCCCGCGCTGAAGTGATCCATGTGGCCCATGGGGAGGTTCCTCTCGGGCGTGGCGCGGCGAGACCGCGCGCGCAGGGAGTACCGCCGGTAACGAGGACCGGGGTTGGCTGATCATGCCAGCCGCACCTGCGGGACATACGCCGCGAAAAGGACCCCAGGGTCGATTGGTGAACATTAAATCAATGTGGTTTGGATTACACCGAACACGCGTATTTTTGCAGGTCAGGCGGGTGTTCCGTGGACCTCGTGTGAAGGTCGGTCGATCACGGTCGCCCCCGCCGCCGGACCCGTCGCCGTACGGACCGTCCGGCAGGTTCCGGAGGCGGCCAGCGCCTCCGCCGCCTTCGCCGCCGAACCGGGGTCGCGGACGAGGAACGCCGTCGTCGGGCCCGAGCCGGAGACCAGCGCGGCGAGGGCGCCCGCGGTGCGGCCCGCGGCGAGGGTGTCGGCCAGTTCCGGGAAGAGCGAAAGGGCCGCGGGCTGAAGGTCGTTGGAGACCGCGGCGGCGAGCGCGTCCGGGTCGCCCTTCGCGAGCGCGTCGAGGAGCGGCTGCGAGGCGACGGGCTCGGGGATGTCGGTGCCCTCGCCCAAGCGGTCGAACTCCCGGAAGACGGCCGGAGTGGACAGCCCGCGCTCCGCCATCGCGAACACCCAGTGGAAGGTGCCGCCGGTCTCCAGGACGGTCAGCTTCTCGCCGCGCCCGATGCCGAGCGCCGCTCCGCCGACCAGACTGAACGGCACATCGCTGCCCAACTCCGCGCAGATGTCGAGCAGTTCGGCCCGCGAGGCCCCGGTCCCCCACAACGCGTCGCACGCCACCAGCGCGCCCGCCCCGTCCGCACTGCCGCCCGCCATGCCACCGGCGACGGGGATGTCCTTGGCGATGTGGAGGTGCACGGCGGGGTCGCGCCCGTACCGCTCCGCCAGTGCTACGGCCGCCCGCGCCGCCAAGTTCGTACGGTCCAGGGGGACTTGAGCCGCGTCCGGGCCCGCGCAGGTGACCCGGAGTTCGTCGGCGGGGGTCACGGTGACCTCGTCGTACAGGCCGACGGCGAGGAAGACGTTCGCCAGGTCGTGGAAGCCGTCGGGGCGCGCGGCCCCCACCGCGAGCTGGACGTTGACCTTCGCGGGGACACGGACGGTGACACTCACTTGCCGGGCTCCTCGTGCTGGACCTCTTCGGCGTCCACCTTGTTCTCCGCGATGCGGGTGAACTCCTCGACCGTGAGCGACTCGCCGCGCGCCTGCGGCGACACCCCGGCCGCCACCAGTGCCGTCTCCGCCGCCGCGGCCGAGCCCGCCCAGCCCGCGAGGGCCGCCCGCAGGGTCTTGCGGCGTTGGGCGAAGGCCGCGTCGACCACGGCGAAGACCTCGCGGCGGGTGGCTGTCGTCTTCAGGGGCTCGGCCCTGCGGGTCAGCGCCACCAGGCCGCTGTCCACGTTCGGGGCCGGCCAGAAGACCGTGCGGCCGATGGAACCGGCCCGCTTGACCTCGGCGTACCAGTTCGCCTTCACCGACGGGACGCCGTACACCTTCGAACCGGGCGGTGCGGCCAGGCGGTCGGCCACCTCGGCCTGGACCATCACCAGGGTGCGTTCGATGGTCGGGAAGTGTTCCAGCATGTGGAGCAGGACCGGTACGGCCACGTTGTAGGGGAGGTTGGCGACCAGCGCGGTCGGGGGCGGGCCGGGGAGTTCCGTCACCTGCATCGCGTCCGAGTGCACCAGGGCGAAGCGGTCCGCCCGGTCCGGCATCCGCGCCGCCACCGTCGCCGGGAGTGCGCCTGCGAGGGTGTCGTCGATCTCCACGGCGGTGACGCGGTCGGCCACTTCGAGCAGGGCGAGTGTGAGTGAGCCCAGGCCGGGGCCTACCTCCACCACCACGTCGTCGGGGCGGACGTCTGCGGTGCGGACGATGCGGCGGACGGTGTTCGCGTCGATCACGAAGTTCTGGCCGCGTTGTTTGGTGGGGCGGACGTTCAGGGCGGCGGCCAGTTCGCGGATTTCTGCGGGGCCCAGGAGGGCGTCGGGGTTGCTGCTCACGTTCCTAGGTTACGGGGCCGTTTTCGGCTGCCGCGCCGTCGTGGCTGGTCGCGCAGTTCCCCGCGCCCCTAGGGGGTGGGGGCTGCGCCCCCTACCCCCTATCTCCTGTCTCTCAGCCGTGCAGTCTTGTTCCGCAGTGCGGCCATGGGCTCGAACCCCGTCGCACGTACAGCCTCTTCGCGCGCAACGTCTGCTCCTCCGCGCTCGCGTCCTGCGGGCGACCGCTCCCGCCCAGGCTGTGCCAGGTGTGGGTGTCGAACTGGTAGAGGCCGCCGTAGGTGCCCGAGGGGTCCACCGCGCCGGGGCGGCCGCCGGACTCGCAGGTCGCCAGGCCGTGCCAGTTGAGTTGGTCGGCGCCCTGGACCGACGTGGGCATCGGCTTCGAGCCCACCTTCACCAGCTGTGAGCGAGGTTCGCGGACCAGCTGGTCGTCCACTCGGCGGGGCTTCTCCTTGACGCCGTTGACCGTGCGGAGGGTGTAGGTGACCCGGCGCAGGCCCGGCTGGCCCGCCCGCTCCACCACCTCCGTGCCCTTGAACAGGGTGGGGTCGTCCGTGCGTTCCACCTTGAAGGGGATCGCCTCCTCGCGGACCTCGCGCGTGCCCGTCACCCGCAGGACCGTGATCGTCTGGCCGTCGCGCGGGAAGCTGGCCGGGGGAACCGAGGTGGTGTCCTCGCCGTGGAGGCCGATGCCCGCCTCCTGGACCGCCTCACCGACCGTCGCCGCGTTGGTGCGGATCGTGCGGGCGCGGCCGTCGGCCATGATCGTGACGGTGCGTTCGGTGCGGACGTCGAGGGCGAGTCCGGCGCGGCCGATGGGCTGGGAGCGCGAGGTGGAGACGTAGGCGCCCTCGGCCCGTACGCCGAGTTGTTCGAGGGCGCCGTCGACCGTGCGGGCCGTGGTCCACACCTCGCGCCGGTGGCCGTCGATGGTGAGCCGCACTGGGCGGCCGTAGCGGACCGCGACCTCGTCGCCGCTGGCGAGGGGCGCGTCGCGGCCGGGGGCGACCACGTCGTGCGCGCCTACGTCCACGCCCTGCTGGGCGAGGAGTTCGGTGACGTCGTCGGCGAAGGTGTGCAGGGTGCGCGGCTTGCCGTCGACGTTCAGCTCGATCGCCTTGTCCTTGGCGACGAACGCGGTGGTACCGCCGGCGAGGAAGGCGACGACCAGGGCCTGCGGGACCAGCCTGCGCATCGCCGAGCCGGAGTCCGGGCGGTCGGCTCTTCGGCGCCGGCCGTGCCGCGCCGCCGGTTCGCTCTCCGGCTCGGCGGTGCCCGCCTGGCGCGGGAACACGGGTTCGTACGCCTCGTAGGCGGGGCGGTACGTGTCCTCGTACACCTCGGTGGGCCCGTCGGTGTACGCGTCGGCGCGCACACCGCGGTCGTACGTCTCGTAGGTCTCGTAGTTGCTCACGCCGACACGCTCCAGAAGGCCACGGGGGTCCGGATCGGGCCAACAGAACCTAGCGGAGTGACCGTCACTCTCCAAAGCGGCGCGGCTACCCAGAGTTGTGTTCGATGACGTCCTGAGGATGTGTTCCGTGCGGCCCCGAGGGCTCAATAGGCGAACACCCGGGCCGTGTTGGCCGCCAGCGCCGTCGCCAGCTCGTCCTCCTCGATGCCCCGTACGGCGGCCATCGCGCGCACCGTGACCGGGATGAGATAGGGCGCGTTGGGCCGTCCGCGGTACGGGGCCGGGGTCAGGAAGGGCGCGTCCGTCTCCACCAGGACCAGCTCCAGGGGGGCCACCGCCAGCGCGTCCCGCAGGTTCTGGGCGTTCTTGAAGGTGACGGTGCCGGCGAAGGACATGAAGTACCCGGCGCGGGCGCAGAGTTCGGCCATCTCGGCGTCGCCGGAGTAGCAGTGGAAGACCGTGCGCTCGGGGGCGCCTTCCTCCTTGAGGACGCGCAGGACGTCGGCGTGGGCGTCGCGGTCGTGGATGACCAGGGCCTTGCCGTGCCGCTTGGCGATCTCGATGTGCGCGCGGAACGACTGCTCCTGGGCCGCCTTGCCCTCGGGCCCGGTGCGGAAGTAGTCGAGGCCGGTCTCGCCGACGCCCTTGACCTGCGGGAGTCCGGCGAGGCGGTCGATCTCCGCGAGGGCTTCGTCGAGAGCCGCGTCGCCACCGGGTACGCGCGCTCCCTGGCGGGACCAGCCGTCCGGGTCGCCGTGGACTATGCGCGGGGCCTCGTTCGGGTGCAGGGCGACCGTCGCGTGGACGGCGTCGTACCGGGCGGCCGTCTCGGCGGCCCAGCGGGAGCCCTTCAGGTCGCAGCCGACCTGGACGACCGTCGTCACGCCGACCGACGCGGCCTTGGCGAGCGCCTGGTCCACCGTGCCGGACTGCATGTCGAGGTGGGTGTGGGAGTCGGCGACGGCCACCCGGAGGGGCTCCGGGAGCGGCGGCGCCGCGTTCTTCTCGCCGTCGCGGTCGCGGTCGCGGGCGCTGGAGGAAGGCATGCCCCGATCCTACGAAAGGGGCATGCCCGCCCGGTCGTCGGAGCCGGTCAGCTCGCCTTGCGGTGGAACGGGTGGAGGAGGTCGGACAGGTGCCAGTGGTGGTCCCTGTGCTCCGGCAGCGGGGTCACGGCGGCGTCGCCGTCCTCCGCCGCCTCGGCCGTGGCCGCCGCCCGGGGCCGCGGCGGCGCGTACTGCCGCTGCGCGGCCTCCCGTACCGACGAGACCTGGCCCGCGCGCATGATCCGCACGACATGCCCGTCGCAGTTGAGGCAGGCGGGCCGGCTGAGCGGTGACGGCACGACCTGACCCTCCGCCACGTACATCACGAACTGGTGGCCGTCGGTGTCGACGTGGTGCTCTATCTCGTACGACTGCTCCCAGCCGTGCCCGCACCGCATGCAGGCGAAGGAGTACGACTCGTTGACCACGGCGGTGGCGGGGCCACGGAGGCCGGTCTGCCCTGCGATCTCACTCATGCCAGCTCCTGCTTGCTTTCCGCTGGACAAATACCTCCGGCGAGGGGATTCCCCCCGGAATCCCGTTGGAGGCGAGGGACGGGTGTGTCCCTTCATCCAGTGGACGCCTCCGGCAGGGCGAACGCATCAGTCCTGTCGACTGTTGGAGGCGATTTGGACTTTCCTTGTCGAATCACCCCGGCAAGGCGGTCCGGGCTTTGCATTTCGTGACCGCGCTTTGCCCCGCCATGGGGCGCGCGCTCATCGGAACAGCGCCCCGCTCAGAGGAACCTTTCCCGCAGGTCAGAGGGGTTTTTTGCACAAGCTCAGAGGGGTTTTTGCGCAGACTTCGCCGCCACCACGGCATCGAACACCTCACGCTTGGGAACGCCTGCCTCGACGGCCACGGCGGCGATCGCCTCTTTACGCCGCTCCCCCGCCTCCTCGCGCACCCGAACCCGCCGTACCAACTCGTCGGCGCCCAGTTCCTCGGCCTTCGCGGGAGCGCCCTCGACGACGACGGTGATCTCCCCTCTGACCCCCTCCGCCGCCCACTCGGCCAGCTCGCCGACCGGGCCGCGCTTGATCTCCTCGTACGTCTTCGTCAGCTCGCGGCACACGGCGGCCCGCCGCTCGGCGCCGAACACCTCGGCCATCGCGGCGAGGGTGTCGTCGAGCCGGTGCGGGGCCTCGAAGTAGACGAGGGTGCGCCGCTCACCGGCGACCTCCCGCAGCCGCGACAGCCGCTCGCCGGCCTTGCGCGGCAGGAACCCCTCGAAGCAGAACCGGTCCACCGGCAGCCCTGACAGCGCGAGCGCGGTGAGCACGGCGGACGGTCCCGGTACGGCGGTGACCTTGATGTCCTTCTCCACGGCGGCGGCGACGAGCCGGTACCCGGGGTCGGACACGGACGGCATCCCGGCATCGGTGACCAGGAGCACGCGCGAACCGCCGAGCAGCGCCTCGACCAGCTCCGGTGTCCGGGCGGCCTCGTTGCCCTCGAAGTACGACACGACCCGCCCCTTGGGCTGCACCCCGAGCGCCTGGGTCAGCCGCCGCAGCCGCCGGGTGTCCTCGGCGGCGACCACATCGGCACCCGCCAACTCCTCGGCGAGCCGCGGCGGGGCGTCCGCGATGTCGCCGATGGGGGTGCCGGCAAGGACCAGAGTTCCGGGAGCAACTGTCACGTTTCCATCCTCTCAGGGGAGAGAGGCGGGACTCACACAGACCTGTTCCCTACGATGGCGCGGTGACCAGTACCGCGTCCTCCACGGACATCCGGCAAGGGCAGGCCCCGCTAGACCAGCGGCCGTCGTGGCAGCAGCGGCTGCGCCGATTCGGCTACACGGCGGGACCCAGAAGCGACGTACGCGACCGGCTGGTGCCGCCGTACGCGGAGCCCAGCCCGCGCCTGTGGGCGGCGCTCGGCTTCTCGCCTGCGCTCGTCGACCGCGTCAACCGCTGGTCGGGCTGGGGCGGCCCGCTGCTGGTCACGCTCATGGCGGGCGTGATGCGCTTCTACCACCTGGGCAGCCCCAAGGCGGTGATATTCGACGAGACGTACTACGCGAAGGACGCGTGGGCGCTGGTCCACCGCGGCTTCGAGGTCAACTGGGACAAGAACGCCAACGACCTGATCCTCCAGCACAACGGTCACATCCCCATCCCGACCGACGCGGCCTACGTCGTGCACCCGCCGGTCGGCAAGTACGTCATCGGCATCGGCGAGCTGATCTTCGGCTTCAACCCCTTCGGCTGGCGCTTCATGACAGCGCTGCTGGGCACATTGGCCATCCTGATGCTGTGCCGCATCGGCCGCCGCCTGTTCCGCTCCACGTTCCTGGGCTGCGTGGCGGGCGTCATGATGTCCCTCGACGGCCTGGCCTTCGTGATGGCCCGCACCTCGCTGCTCGACGGCGTCCTGATGTTCTTCGTGGTGGCGGCGTTCGGCTGCCTGCTCCTGGACCGGGACAGGGCCCGGGCGAAACTCGCGGCCGCGCTACCGGTCGACGCGGACGGCCGGGTCCGCCCGGACGCGCACATCGCGGACACCCTCTCCCTCGGCTGGCGCCCCTGGCGCTGGATGGCCGGCCTGACGCTCGGCCTCGCGATGGCCACCAAGTGGAACGGCATGTTCTACGCGGCGGCCTTCGTCATCATGGCCGTGCTCTGGGACGTCGGCTCCCGCAAGGTCGCGGGCGCGAGCAAGCCGTACGCCGCGGTCCTCAAGCACGACGTGGGCCTCGCCTTCATCTCCACCGCCCCGGTCGCGATCTCGGTCTACGTCCTGTCCTGGCTCGGCTGGATCCTCTCCCCGGCCAACGGCACCGGCGGCTACTTCCGCAACTGGGCGGCGACCGACGGCAAGGGCGGCTTCTGGAGCCACTACATGCCGGACTGGGCGCGCAGCCTGTGGCACTACGAGCACGAGGTCTACGAGTTCAACGTCGGCCTGCACTCCCCGCACACGTACATGTCCAACCCCTGGAGCTGGCTGGTCGACGGCCGCCCGGTCTCGTACTTCTACGAGTCCCCCTCCCCCGGCGCGGACGGCTGCCCGGCAAGCGCGGGCGAAAAATGCGCCCGCGAGGTCCTGGCCATCGGCACCCCACTCCTCTGGTGGGCGGCCTGCTTCGCCCTCCTGTACGTCCTGTGGCGCTGGGCGTTCCGCCGCGACTGGCGCGCGGGCGCGATCGCCTGCGGCGTGGCGGCCGGCTACCTCCCCTGGTTCATGTACCAGGACCGCACGATCTTCTTCTTCTACTCGATCGTCTTCCTCCCGTTCCTGTGCCTGGCGGTCGCGATGCTGATCGGCGCGGTCATCGGCCCACCGGGGTCCAGCGACACGCGCCGGGTCGCGGGGGCGGTGGGGGCGGGCGTGCTGGTCCTGCTGGTCACGTGGAACTTCATTTATTTCTGGCCGCTTTACACGGGGACGGCGATCCCGATCGACCAGTGGCGGTCGCGGATGTGGCTGGACACCTGGGTGTAGCCCGCCGTCAGTCCTGATGGACGTCGTCGTCGGCGGGCCCCCCGTCCAGCCGGTCCGTGCCGGGCCCGCCGTACAGCTTGTCCTTGCCGCCGTCGAATCTGCCGCCCTCGGGGTTGTCGCCGTAGAGGGTGTCGTCGCCGCTGTTGCCGTAGAGCGTGTCGGCGCCGACGCCTCCGTACAGCCGGTCGTCGCCGGGGCCGCCGTAGAGCGTGTCGTCGCCCTGGTCGCCGGAGAGGGACTGGCTGCCCGCGCCGCCGTCGAGGACGTCGTCGCCGGGACCGCCGCTTCCGCCGGCGCCGTCTCCCTCGGCGTGGATCGTGTCGTCGCCCTTGCCGCCCTCGACGTACTCGCCCGCCCGCACCGTGATGGTGTCGTCGCCGTTGTCCCCGTAGACGGCCTGGGCCTCCCGTGCGGTGCCGGTCCAGGTGTCCTTGCCCGCGCCGAGGTGGACCACGTTGTAGCCGAGATAGGCATAGGCGTCGGCGGGGATGTCGTTGTGCACGACGGCGGAGTCGTCCGCGTCGCCGAGGTTCAGCAGGAGCGTGGGGTAGGGGTCCGTCGCCATCTCCTCGATCACGATCGTGCAGGCGACCTTGGTGCGGTCCCCGGCGTCCGGGGAGACGCAGCCGGGCCCCGACGGCCTGATCGGGACCACGTCGTCGATCAGGTAGTGGACGACGCTCCCGCCGCTCTCCGACGTCTCGGTGACGGTCACGTGGTTGGCCTGGTGGCGGGCGGCCGTGTAGACGACCTTGCCGAGCACCGCGGCCGTCGCCGGCGGCCCCTTGTACGCCGCGGGCCCCGAGGTCACCGCGACCCGCACCGCGACCCCCAGAGCCAGCACCAGCGCCAGCACGACCCCCACCGCACCACCCGGTATCCGCCAGGTCGAGAGATCAACGCACCGCCTCCGTGGGCCAGTTGCGGATCCGGTGTGGATCCGGCACCACGACCGACCCCCCACCCTCGCCCCCGGTTGCCCGGTATCCCCCACCGTTCGCCGTACGTTCACATACGTGGTCCGATGGGCGGCGGGATTCAGTCAGCTGATCTCTGTTAGGACAACAAAAGGCAACACCCCTCACAGCTTTCCCCCACGCCACTTACAGTCGAAGGACTGATAACGGGGAGGGACAGGGGTATGCGCAAGGGGGTAAAAGCCACCGTCATCGGCAGTGTGTTCGCCGTGATGGTGGGCGGCGCGGGATACGGGGCGTTCAACGTCGTGTCCGCGCTGGGGGGTTCGGACGGGGTGGCCGGGGTCGGTGGGGCAACCGCCAAGAAGACCGGGCCGCCCAGCGGCAGTGAGGTCCAGGAGACGACGAAGAAGTTCTTCGCGGCCTGGGAGAGCGGGGAAGCGGTGACCGCCGCGTCGTACACGAACAACGACGCCGCCGCCGACACCGTTCTGGAGTCGTACAGCGGGGCCGGTCACATCACCAAGGTGAAGATCACGCCCGGTACGGCGACCGGGGCCACCGTGCCGTTCACCGTGAAGGCGACGGTGTCGTACAAGGGCATATCCAAGCCGCTCAGTTACCGGAGCGAGCTGACCGTCGTGCGCGGGGAGACGACCGGGCGGGCCCTCGTCGACTGGCAACCGACCGTCATACACCCGGAGTTGAAGACCGGCGACACGTTCGCCACCGGGGAGTCCGCGAGCCCGGCGATCGAGGCCGTGGACCGGAACGGGACCGTGCTGACCAAGGAGAAGTACCCCTCGCTGGGGCCGATCCTCGACGAGCTGCGGTCCAAGTACGGCGACAAGGCGGGCGGTACGCCCGGTATCGAGCTGTCGATCCGGCACGACGCCGCGGACTCGGCCGACACCACGCTGGTCACCCTGGAGAAGGGCAAGGCCGGCAAGGTGCGCACGACGCTCAGCGCGAGCGCGCAGGCCGCCGCCGAGAAGGCCGTGACGAAGTACTCGGAGTCCTCCGTCGCCGCCGTGCAGCCGAGCACCGGCCAGATCCTGGCGGTCGCCAACAACCGCGACGACGGCTTCAACGCCGCGTTCCTGGGCAAGTTGGCGCCCGGCTCGACGATGAAGATCATCAGTGCCGCCACGCTCATCGACAACGACATCACCAGCATGAGCGGCGCGGCGCCCTGCCCGCCCACCGCCACCTGGCAGAGCCAGACCTTCAAGAACCTGACGGGCCTCGCGCCGGACGAGAACGCGACGCTCGCCGACAGCTTCGCCCGCTCCTGCAACACGGCGTTCGTGAAGTTCGCCGACTCGGTCAAGGTGGACTCGCTGACCAAGGAGGCCGAGGACCGCTTCGGGCTCGGCCGGGACAACTGGAAGACCGGCATCCCGTCCTTCGACGGCTCGGTCCCCGCGTCCGGCGGCCCGGACACCGCGGCCAACCTGATCGGCCAGGGCCAGGTGCAGATGAGCCCGCTGAACATGGCGTCGGTGACGGCGACCGCGAAGACGGGCACGTTCCGCCAGCCGGTGCTCGTCGCGCAGAGCCTCGACGACCGCCAACTGGCCACCGCCCGGGGCCTGTCGGCGAGTACGTCGGCCCAGCTGCGGTCGATGATGAACCGCACCGCGACCAGCGGCACCGCGGCCGGCATCATGGCCGGGCTCGGCGGCAGCATCGGCGCGAAGACGGGGTCCGCCGAGGTGGACGGCCAGTCCAAGTCCAACAGCTGGTTCACCGGTTACCGCAACGACGTGGCCGCGGCGGCCATGACCCAGGACGGCGGCCACGGCATCGACGCCGCCGGCCCGATCGTCCGGGCGGTACTGGCGGCAGGTGGCTGATCTCACTCCGCGGGGAAAGTGAACTCACCCGCACAGGACGGGACTCTAGGCTGTGCCCCGTCGTTGGGGTGTGTGAGGGCTGAGGGCCAGAACGACGGGGGCCCAAAGGGATTCGCGGAGGATCGGGAACTGTGGGCACCAGGGGCAAGCGAAGGCGCGTACCCGAGAAGCGCAAGGCGAGACCCGCCGTGGTCGGCGGGGTGATCGCCGTGGCCGTCGTCGGCGCGGGCGTCGGCGCCTACGCGCTGTACGACGGCGGGGCCTCGGCCGAGGCGCGCACGTCGACCACCGCCGACCACAAGGCGATCAAGACGGGCCCGCTGTCGGCGACCGAGATCCAGACCACCGCGAAGCGGTACCTGGCCGACTGGCAGCAGGGCAAGGTCGCCCAGGCCGCCGCGACGACGGACAAGTCGACGGCGGCCGCCGCCCTGCTCACCGGGTACACGAAGAACGCCCACATGAAGGGCATCACCGTCACCGAGGGCACCCGCACCGGCGCCAAGGTCCCCTTCTCCGTGAAGTGCACGGTGTCGTACAAGGGCATCAACAAGCCGATGTCGTACGCGAGTTCACTCACGGTCGTGCGCAGCGCGAAGGACGGCAAGCCGTACGTCCAGTGGCACGCCTCCGTCGTCCACCCGGATCTCGCGGACGGCGACACCCTGGTCACGGGCGAGTCCGGCACCCCGCCGATCAAGGCCTACGACCGTGACGGCGGCGAGCTGACGGTCGCCAAGTACCCGTCCCTGGGGCCGGTGTTGGACGGTCTGCGGGAGAAGTTCGGCAAGAAGGCCGGCGGCAAGGCGGGCATCGAGCTCCAGGTGATCCGGGGCAAGAAGTCCAAGCAGTCCGACAAGACCCTCGTCGAGCTGAGCAAGGGCACCCCGGGCAAGGTGAAGACGACGCTCAGCCCGACCCTCCAGGCTGCGGCCGAGAAGCAGGTCGACAAGCAGAAGAACTCCTCGGTCGTGATGATGCGCCCGTCGACCGGCGAGATCCTGGCCGTCGCGAACGCCTCGCACGGCTTCAACGTGGCCTTCCAGGGCTCCCTCGCCCCCGGTTCCACGATGAAGATCGTGACGTCGACGATGCTCTTCGAGAAGAACCTGATCACCCCGGACGCGTCCCACCCCTGCCCCAAGACGTACAAGCTGGCGGGCTGGACCTTCCACAACGACGACGACTCGGAGATCAAGAAGGGCACGTTCAAGATGGCCTTCGGGGCCTCCTGCAACAACGCCTTCATCAACTTCGCGCCCAAGCTGTCCAACAGCGACCTGACGACGGAGGCCCAGCAGGTCTACGGCCTCGGCATGAACAACTGGGCCATCGGCGTCCCCACCTTCGACGGCTCGGTCCCGGTGCAGAGCGGCGCGCAGATGGGCGCCTCGCTGATCGGCCAGGGCGGGGTCCGCATGAACCCGCTGAACATGGCGTCGGTCGCCGCCACCGTCGACACGGGCACCTTCCACCAGCCGTACCTGGTCTCCCCGACGGTCGACAACCGCACGATCGCGAAGGCCTCGCGCACGATGTCGTCGACGACGCAGGCCGAGCTGAAGGAGGTCATGAAGTACACGGCCGACTACGGCACAGCGGCCGAGGCGATGTCCGGGCTCGGTCCGGACTACGGCGCGAAGACCGGCTCGGCGGAGGTCGACGGCCAGAAGAAGCCCAACGGCTGGTTCACCGCGTACAAGGGCGACCTCGTCGCCGCGGGCGTCGTCCAGGCGGGCGGCCACGGCGGCGACACGGCGGGCCCGATCGTGGCGGCCCTGCTCAAGCTGGGCGACAGCCTCGGCGGCTGACCCCCGGCCCGAGCCCGCTGAGCCCCTGAACGTCTCCGGGGCTCAGCTGATCCTCTGTGCGGCTCAGCTCGCGACCGGCGCGGTGGCCATATAGGTCCGCCGCAGGAACCGCATGATCGTCTTCGTCTCGAACTGGACGACGGAGACGCCCTGTTCGGAGTGGAACTCGACCACGGCCTGCACCCGCCCGCACGGCCACACCCGCACCTCGCCGCTGCCGGCCGGGGAACGCAGCCCCTGCTCCAGCAGCTCGCGGTCGAAGGTCCATTCGTGCGGTCCGGGCAGGCCGATACGGACGGCTCGGGGATCGGATTCGGGGTCGTACCGCAGGACGACGGGGACCGCGTCAGCATCCAGCCGGTCCACGTCCTCGTCGGTGACGATATGGGCTCGCGCGTACTGTTCGACTACGGACATCGGGCGGCCCCTTACGCTGAGTGACCTGTGTGAAAGCTATGCATCCGCTTCCACTACCCAAATGTCGCACATTTTCTCGGGAGCGCCCTCCGGGGCGACAGATCTCACATGTCGGCATGAGACTCTCTGGCTCTTGCAAAGCAGTCGCAATAGCCATCTAAAATCATCCCGTGCATGTGCCTGACGGATTCATAGACGCCCCCGTATCCGCCGCGACCGGTGTGGTCGCCGCGGCCGCCATCGCCGTGAGCCTGCACGGCGCGCGCCGCGAGCTCGACGAGCGGACGGCGCCGCTGGCGGGCCTGGTCGCCGCGTTCATCTTCGCCGTGCAGATGCTCAACTTCCCGGTCGCGGCCGGCACCAGCGGCCACCTGCTGGGCGGCGCCCTGGCCGCGATCCTGGTCGGCCCCTGCACCGGCGTGCTCTGCGTCTCGGTCGTCCTGCTCATGCAGGGCATCCTGTTCGCGGACGGCGGTCTGACCGCGCTCGGTGTGAACATCACCGACATGGCGATCACGACGACGGTCGTGGCGTACGCGGTCTTTCGCGGCCTGGTGAAGGTGTTGCCCCGCACCCGCCGCTCGATCACCGCCGCGTCGTTCCTCGCGGCCCTGCTCTCGGTCCCCGCGGCCGCCCTCGTCTTCACGCTCCTCTACTCCCTCGGCGGCACGACGGACGTCTCCCTCGCCAAGGTCGCCACCGCGATGATCGGCGTCCACGTCCTCATCGGCATCGGCGAGGCCGCGATCACCGCGCTGACGGTGGGCGCCGTGATCGCCGTACGCCCGGATCTGGTCCACGGCGCACGCGGTCTGGAGCAGCGCCTCAAGCTGCGCGTGAACGGCGAACTCGTGGACGCGCAGGCTCCGTTGGCACCGGCCACCCCTCGGGCCTCCCGCCGCAGACTGTGGATCACCGGCCTCGCCGCGTCCCTCCTCCTCGCCGGTTTCGTCAGCTTCTACGCCTCCTCGAACCCCGACGGCCTGGAGAAGGTGGCCGCCGACCAGGGCATCGACCGGCAGACCAAGGAGCACGCCTCGGCGGACTCCCCGCTGGCCGACTACGGCGTCCGGGACGTCGACGACGCCCGGCTCTCCGGGGGCCTCGCGGGCGTGATCGGCGTGGGCGTCACGGTCGTCGCGGGCACCGGCGTCTTCTGGGCGGTCCGCAAGCGCCGTAGCACCTCGCAGGTGGCCTGACATGGGCGCGGGCCACGCCCACCGCCTCTACCGGCACGGCCACTCCCCCGTCCACGGCCTGCCCCCGCACACCAAGCTGGCCGCCGCCTTCGCCTTCGTGGTGGTCGTGGTCTCGACCCCGCGCGAGGCGATGTGGGCGTTCGGCGTCTACGCCGTCCTCCTCGCGGGCGTCGCGTACACGGCCCGAGTCCCCGCGGGCTTCCTGCTCCGCCGCCTGCTGATCGAGATCCCGTTCGTGGCGTTCGCGGTGCTGATGCCCTTCGTGGCGGAGGGCGAGCAAGTCACCGTCCTGGGCGTGCAGTTGAGCGTGAACGGTCTCTGGGGCGCGTGGAACGTCCTGGCGAAGGGCACGCTGGGCGTGGCCGCCTCGGTCCTCCTGGCCTCGACCACCGAACTCCGCGAACTCCTCCTGGGACTGCAGCGGTTGAAGCTCCCGCCCCTCCTCGTCCAGATCGCGTCCTTCATGATCCGCTACGGCGATGTCATCACGGACGAGATGCGGCGGATGCGGATCGCCCGCGAGTCACGGGGTTTCGAGGCCCGGGGTGTCCGCCACTGGGGTGTGCTCGCGAAGTCGGCGGGCGCGTTGTTCATCCGCTCCTACGAACGCGGGGAGCGGGTCCATCTGGCCATGGTGAGCCGGGGTTACGCCGGTTCGATGCCGGTGATCGACGAGGTGACCGCGTCCCGGGCGCAGTGGTCGTACGCCCTCGCACTGCCGTCAGCCGCCCTCGTCGTATGCCTGTTGGGATGGACGCTGTGACCGATTCCCTTTCGCTGGAGGTCTCCGGCCTCGCCTTCGCCTACCCCGACGGCCAACAGGCCCTGTTCGGCGTCGACTTCACCGTCGCGCGCGGCGAACGCGTCGCCCTGCTCGGTCCGAACGGCGCCGGCAAGACCACCCTCGTGCTGCACCTCAACGGCATCCTCACGGCCGGCGCCGGGACGGTGACGGTGGCCGGACTCCCGGTCGGCAAGCGGCACATGGCGGAGATCAGGCGCCGGGTCGGGATCGTGTTCCAGGATCCCGACGACCAACTCTTCATGCCGACGGTCCGGGAGGACGTGGCGTTCGGCCCGGCGGCGGCCGGGATGAAGGGCGCGGAGCTGGAGCAACGGGTGCGTACGGCACTGGAGTTGGTGGGGATGGCGGAGTTCGCGGACCGGCCTCCGCACCACCTGTCGTTCGGGCAGCGGCGCCGAGTCGCGGTCGCCACGGTGTTGGCGATGGAGCCGGAGATCCTCGTCCTCGACGAGCCCTCCTCCAACCTCGACCCCGCTTCCCGCCGCGAACTGGCCGACATCCTGCGGTCGTTGGACGTGACGGCCCTCATGGTCACGCACGACCTGCCCTACGCGCTGGAGTTGTGCCCGCGCGCGCTGATCCTGAGCGAGGGTGTGATCGCGGCGGACGGGAAGACCGGTGAACTGCTCTCCGACGACGCGTTGATGCGCGCCCATCGCCTGGAGTTGCCCTTCGGGTTCGACCCGCGGTCCGTGACAATGGGCGCGTGACGAACGAGGAGCACAAGGATCACGCCGCTGCCGGGTCGCTGCTCCTCGACGAGCAGTTGTGCTTCGCGCTGTACGCGGCCCAGCGGGCGCTGACGGCCGCGTACCGCCCCCTCCTGGAGGACCTGGAGCTGACCTACCCGCAGTACCTCGTCCTCCTCGTCCTGTGGGAGCGCGGCGAGACCCCGATCAAGGACCTCGCGACCGCGCTCCACCTCGACTACGGCACGGTGTCACCGCTCCTGAAGCGCCTGGAGACAGCGGGCCTGGTCCACCGGGAGCGCGCGGCGCACGACGAGCGCTCGGTACTGGTCGCGTGCACGGAACGGGGTTCGGCCCTCAGGGAGCGCGCGGCCCTGGTGCCGGGTGCGCTGCTGGCGGCGACGGAGCTGGAGATGCCGGAGGTCTCGCGGCTGCGGGCGGAGCTGTGGCGGCTGGCGGAGCGCGCGGAGGCGGCGGCGGAACGGGCCCGCTGACCTCGGGTTACCGATGGTTCGTACCCCCTGAAGGACACGGTCGACCTACTCACCAGTATCTTGTGCACGATGTAGTTGCGCGCTCTCGTGTTTCCGTCCCTGGGGGAGGTCCCGCCATGACCGACGACACAGCTGCCACCACTGACACAGTTGTCGACACCCGCCCGACGAAGATCATGTACGTCGCCGAGGCCACCGCCCACGGCGGCCGGGACGGTTTCGTCAGCAGCCAGGACGGCCAGCTCGCCCTCCAGGTCGCGATGCCCCCGGCGCTGGGCGGCGACGGCAACGGCACCAACCCCGAGCAGCTCTTCGCGGCCGGCTACAGCTCCTGCTTCCACAACGCGCTGGTCCTGGTCGGCCGTAGGGCGGGCTTCGACCTGATCGGTTCGACGGTCGCCGCGAAGGTCGGCATCGGCCCCAACAAGCAGCGCGGCTACGGCCTCGCGGTCGCCCTGAGCGTGTCCCTGCCGATCCTCGACCCGGACATCGCGGCGAAGCTGGTGGACGCGGCGCACGAGGTCTGCCCGTACTCGAACGCGACCCGCGGGAACATCGACGTCACGATCCTGCTTGGTTGAGAGAGAGTACGGACGGCGGGACGAGGAGCGCGGGCGTGGACGTGAACGGGTTGGTGGCCGAGGGCTTCGAGCCGGTCAGGGATGCGTTCGTGGGGAACTTCGAGGCGCGCGGGGACCGGGGCGCGGCCGTGACGGTATACCGGCACGGGCACCGGGTCGTGGACCTCTGGGCGGGCACGAAGGACGTGGACGGCAGCGCTCCCTGGGAGCGGGGCACGGCCCAGATCGTGCGCTCGGCGACGAAGGGCGTGGCGGCCGCCGCACTGCTCCTGCTCGCGCAGCGCGGGGAGCTGGACCTGGACGCTCCGGTGGGCGAGTACTGGCCGGAGTACAAGGCGGCGGGCAAGGACCGGACCCTCGTGTGGCATCTGCTCGCGCATCGCGCGGGTGTGCCGGTGCTGGACCGGCCGCTGACCCCGGTGCAGGCCGCCGATCCGGTACTGGCCGCTGAGGCGGTCGCGGCGCAGGCGCCGGTGTGGGAACCGGGCACGGATCACGGCTATCACGCGCAGACGTACAGCTGGCTCACCGCTGAACTGGTACGCCGGGTGACGGGACGATCGATCGGCGAGTGGATCGCGGACGAGATCGCGGGTCCGGTCGGGGCGGACGTGTGGGTGGGCCTTCCGGCGAGCGAGGCGGGCCGGGTGGGCCGGGTCGCGCAACTGGAGGCCGTGACATCGGACACAGGCGTCCTCCGCACCCGCCCCAAGCGCTCGGTCTCCGAGGCGTACGCGAACCCCGACTCCCTCACCCGGCGCGCGTTCGGCGCGATCACGCCGATGCCGGACGAGAACGACCCGGCGTACCGGGCGGCCGTACTCCCCGCGTCGAACGGCATCGCGACGGCGGACGGACTGGCCCGTGTCTACGCGTCGCTGATCGGCGAACTGGACGGCGGAACAAGGCTGTTCACACCGGAGACGACGGAACTGGCCCGCACGGAACGCTCGTCGGGCCCGGACCGCGTCCTCGTGATCAGCACCCGTTTCGGCCTGGGCTACATGCTGCACGGCAGCGCGTCGCCGCTCCTCTCGGAGGGCTCCTTCGGCCACCCGGGCCGGGGCGGCGCGCTGGGCTTCGCGGACCCGGAGTCGGGCATCGCGTTCGGCTATGTCACGAACGGCTTCCGCAAGAGCGTCACGGCGGACCCGAGGGCGCAGGCGCTGGTGCGGGCCGTGCGCGCCTCCCTCATGTAGCACACTGGTAGGACCACGGCAGCCGCCACCACCGCTGCCGTTCACGGCCGACGGGCAGGAGAGAGGTATGCGCTGCTGTCTCTCCGCTCCCTTCGCGGCACTCGCCGCCCTCCCCACGCCCTACGACGTCCTGCGCTCCGGCGCGCTCCTCGCCCCCGCCCTGCTGCGTGCCGCTCCCCTGCGCGGCAGGGGCCGTTCCCTGGTGGCCGTCCACCTCGAACTGGTCACGCTCACCGAGGACCACGCCATCGTCACCTGGCACACCGGGATCCCGGGCACGGACGACGGCCTCGGCCACCTGCTCCCCGCGGTCACGGAGGGCGAGGTCGTCTACGGCACCCACCCGGCCCACCTGAACCGCATCGCCTCCGAGGAGCGCCCCACCGCGCACCACCACGTGGAGCTGACCGGCCTGGAACCCGGGCAGACGTACTACTACCGGGCCCGCTCCCGGGGCGTCCCCGCCGTACCGACCCCCTTGCACCACGTACGCGGCAACGCGGTCGGCACCTCCCGGCACGGTTTCGGGGGCTCGCGGACCGGCACGTACTCCTTCACCACGCCCCAACCCCCGCCCGGCAGACACCTGTTGTCGATCGCCCTCTGCAACGACCTGCACCTCGGCGAGACCACCGCGGGCCTGGTCGCCGGCGTCCCCGGCATGCGCGGGATATCGCAGGCGGCGGGTCTCGCGGCCTACCCGGAGATCATGAGCCGGGCCCTGGTCGAGGAGGCCCGGCGGCGCGGCGCGGACGTGCTGCTGGCCGCCGGGGACCTCTCGGCGGGCGGAGGGCCGCGGGACGTGGCCACGGCGCGGCGCATCCTGGACGGCTTCGGCACGCTCGGCCGGGACTACTTCGTCGTACGCGGCAACCACGACCGCCCGCCGGCCCACTGGGCCGACCCCTTCGGCGACACGTTCACCACCACCGGCACCCCCGGCTACTTCGCGCACGACCTCGGCGGACTGCGCGTCCTCGGCCTCGACACCTACGCCAAGGCGGGCAACGGCGGCGACGCGGGCGGGCTGGGTGCCGAGCAACTGTCCTGGTTCCAGGCGCAGTTGAGGTCGGACCCGGACCGGCCGACCCTCGTCTTCGGCCACCATCCGTTGACCGTACGGGACTCCGTGTTCCCGGTGACGCGGGGCCAGAGCCTCGACCGGAAGCAGGCCCGCGCGATCGTCGACGCGTACGTCTCGGCGCCGGGCGTCTTCCTGCACCACGCGGGGCACACCCACCGCAACAAGAGAACCGTCCTGAACCGCGCCCCGCACGTCGTCCAGCAGGAGGTCGCCGCCGCGAAGGACTACCCCGGCGGTTTCTCCCTCCTGCGGATCCACTCCGGCGGCTACGCCCTCAACCACTACAAGGCCGGTGCCGCCGAGGCCCGTGAGTGGGGCGAGCGCGCCCGGCGCGTGGCGGGCGGACTGTGGCCGCACCACGCGCTGGGCCGCTCGGCCACGGACCGCAACAGCGTCCGCGCCCACGACCTGTCCGGCGTCATCCCCTGTCAGCCGTCGGACTCCGGCGACGGGAGGTAGGCGCCGGGCACGTCGTTCGGGGCGTAGACCTTCTTGTCGCCGGGGTACGGCTTGGTCCAGTCGTGGGTCTGGTACCAGGTGTAGCGGTTCATCTGGGTGGGGTTGGCGTAGTCGGGCACGGCGTTCGGGCCGGTCAGCCGCTGGTGCGAGGCCCAGGTCTTCCACTGGGCGGCGAGCTTCTGCTCGGCCTGCGGCACCGCGACGGACGTCGGCGCTGCCGCCGCCTTGGTGTCCTGGGCCGCCGGGGTGTCCGAGCCGCAGGACGGCTGGGGGCTCACGCCGAGGGTCAGCGAGGTGCGGTTGGGCACCGCCGTGAACGGGGTGTCGTCCGCCTTCTTCGTGAACGCCCCGTACATCGGGGTGGCCGCGCTGTCGAGCTGGTTCATCGGGTGGATCCCGAGGATCTGCTCGACCGTGCGGACCATGGTGATCTGCGAGTAGTAGTGGTTGTCGACCGTGCCGTGCTCGGCGTACGGGCTGATGACCTGGACCGGGGCGCGGTGGCCGTCGACGTGGTCGAGTCCGGCCTGGGAGTCGTCCTCGACGACGAAGATCGCCGAGTCCTTCCAGAACTTGCTGTGGGTGATCTCGTCGACCATCCGGCCGACGGCGAGGTCGTTGTCGGCGACCTCGGCGGCGGCGTTGGCCGGGCCGCCGGTGTGGTCGTTGGAGAACCAGAACATGTTCAGGTTCGCCGGGCCGTTCTTCTCGAAGTCCTGCTTCCAGATCTGCTCTTTGTAGATGTCCGGGACGTCGAGGTCGAACAGCGGGAAGCCCTGCACCGACACGTCGTTGAGCGAGGGGATCGCCGACCCCGTCTTGATCGGGTAGGCGGTTCCGGCCCCCGTCGCGGCCATGTTCTTGCTGTCGCAGTACAGGTTCTGCCAGTTCGCCCCGGCCGGCTTGGTCTCCAGGGACTGGAACTCGCCGAAGTCCTTGACGCTCTTCCCGGCCGCCTGCGCGCCGGTCCAGATGAAGCCGGACTTCTGGTGGCCCAGCACGTCGTTCTCGGTGTCGTAGCTGCGCGTGTACTCACCGGCCGAGGACTCCGTGTACTCCGGGTTGTCCGACTGCATCAGCCAGTTGTGGCCCTCGGCGGAGTTGGTGCCGATGTCGTAGAAGTTGTCGTAGAGCCCGAACTGCTGGGCCAGCGCGTGCTGGTTGGGCGTCACGTTCTCGCCGAACTGGGTGAGCGAGGCGTCGCCGTCGCCCTGCGGGAGGTCGCCGTAGACCTGGTCGTAGGTCCGGTTCTCCTTCACGAGCAGGAAGACGTGCTTGATCGTCGAGGGGTCGCCGATGCGGGCCGGGACCGGGACGGCCTTCGCGTGGCTCTTGTTCCTGGCGGTGGTGACGGAGCCGGGTGTCCAGCCGTTCTGCCGGAAGACCTTGGCGGTCTGCGACCTGATGGTGAGGTCGCTCGGCAGCGTGAACTGCGTGAGGCTCGACGTCGTGTCGTGGGTGTTGTGGCCGGCGGCGTCGGGGCGGAGGGCGTCCACGCCACGGGTGTTGGTGACGACGATCTGCTTGCCGACGGTGGTGATCTCCGAGGGGAAGTAGTCCGTGGGGAGCAGGCCGACGTAGCGGGCGGGCTGCTGCGGGGAGGTGTAGCGGTAGACGGCGACCGCGTTGGCCCGGCCGAGCGTCACCAGCAGGCGGCCGTCGCCGGTGAGGGTCACGGCGTTGGGCTCGTAGCCGACCGACGCCTCGGGCCACGGCTGGGTGGCGATGGTCTGCACGACCTTGCCCTTGCGGGTGTCGATGACCGAGACGCTGTTGTCGGCGGTGTTGGTGACGAACACCGCGCCGTTCTTCGCGTACACGGCGGTCGGGTGCAGTCCTACGTCGATGGTTCCTACGGCGGCTGCCGGGTCCGCCGTGTCGATGACGCTGACGGTGCCGGTGGTGCTGGCGCCGGTCTTCGGGTTGGCGACGACGTCGGTACCGTAGGAGTTGATGGTGGTGTCGCCGGGCTTCGCGGGGCGGCCGCCCTCGTTGCTGACGTACAACGTGCCGCCGACCAGGGCGATGCCGCGCGGGGCGTTGCCAACTGCCCAGCTCTGCTTGACGGTTCCGGTCGCCGTGTCGATGGCGACCACCTTGTTCTGGCCGTTGACCGCGGAGTACACGGTGGAGCCGTCGGCCGAGAACACGGCCGCGCCGACGAGGGCCTGCTTGGCGCCGTCGGCCGCTATCGGGACGGCAGTCGGAGCGGAGAGGGTGCCGTCGGCGGCGACCGTGAACTTCGTGTAGCCGTTCGCCTGTCCGAGCCACAGCTGCTTGCCGTCCGGCGAGTAGGTCGGGCCTTCCTGGCCGACGGCGCCGCTGCTGATGCGCAGGCCGTCCGCCGCGTTGGTGCCGACCTTCTGCTCGACCTGCCCGGTCGCGAGGTCCATGACGATCAGGGAGGCGTCCCCGTCGGTGACGGAGGCCGCGAGGTGGCTGCCGTCCGGGCTGACCGCCGACGACATGATCTTGCCGTCGTTGACGACGGTACGGCTGCCGTACGGCTTGATGTACTGGTCGCTGGAGATGACCTGGCCGTCGGCGGTGGTCTGGCCGACCTGCTGGGTGCCGAACCGGTACGTCGAGGCGACCGCGGTGCCCGTCACACCGAGGGCGACGGCGATACCGGCCGTCACCAGCACGGCCCGGCGGCCGACGCGTCTGCCGAAGAGGTTGACCTGCTCCTTCTCACTGACCCGGCGTTGCCGCGTTACCTGCATGGACCTGTCCCTTCGAGGTGGTGTCGAGCAGGTCGACGTTGCCGTCGAACTGCCAGAGCGGGTTCGGGGTGTCCCCGGTCGAAGTCCGCACCAGGAAGTAGCCGTTGACTTCCTTCGGCCCGTCGCCGTCGGCCACGTACCGTCCGTCCGGGCCGATGTCGAGCTGGTAGATAGCCGTCCCCGTGACCGCGACACCGGGGAGGTGCCAACTCACCACACAGCGCCAGTCGTTGCCGGGTCCCTCCTGGGCGGCCTGCCCGTCGCTCTTGGTGCAGGCGGCCGAGGTCCGCAGCTGCGCCTCGGTGACGGCGGGACGGTGGAGTTGATCGGTCTGCATCCGGTAGAGGTGGGCGAAGGCGGTGGCGAGGGACCGCTGGACCTTGTCCTGCCCGATCCCGGAACCGGTCGAGGGGGTGGCCACAGCGACCACTCCGACGGTGAGGGCGGTCAGCGCGGTGAGCGGCAGCAGGCCTACGGTGAGCGCGCGGCGCCCGGACCCGTCGTAGGCCGGGTTGGTGAAGTCCCGCCGTACGAACAGGAGATAGGCCAGTGCGGTGGCGAGGGCGGCCCACACCAGGCTGACCGCGACGCCGATGAGGAGCGGGGCGAGTTGGGCGGGACTGGTGAACAGACCGTTCCAGGAGATGAAGGCGTAACCGGGCAGGGCGAGGCGGACGGCCACCGGCAGCGGCAGCATCTGGGCGACCTGCATCGCGAGCGCGACCAGCGGGGGCAGCAGCAGCCCCATCGGGGACCGTCCCAGCGCGACCGATCCGAGGAGTCCGATCGCGGCGAGGGCCAGGGTCGGGGCGAGCGCGCAGAGCCAGGCGAGCAGCACCCGGCCGGCGGCGTCCCCCGGCGCCAGCAGCTGACCGTCGAGACCGACCAACTGCCGGTTCCCTACGGCCAGTAGCCCGCCGACCACGCTGGAACCGACCAGCCCCGCCACCAGCATCAGGATGACGGTGAGACTGGCGAGGGCCTTCGCCGCGAAGATCCGCCGGGGCGAGCGGACCGCCACCAGCAGATGGCGCCAGGTGCCGAGCCGGTCCTCGGCGGCGAACACGTCACCGGCGACCACCGAGGTCAGGATCGGCAGCGCCCAGGTGCCGGCGAACCCCAGCACCACCAGCGGCCCGGCCCACCCCGTGGCGAGCATCCAGCGCCCGAAGAGCGTGTCGGAGGGCAGCGTGCTCTGCTGGCTCACCCCGGCGACGAAGAGCGCGGGCGCGACCCAACAGGCCAGTACCAGCAGCCGGATCCGCCACTGCGAGACGAGCTTGACCAGTTCGAAGCGGTAGGCGCGCGGGACGGGGACGCGGGCGGTGACGGCGGCGGCCCGGGTGACGGTGGCGGTCATCGGCCGTCCTCCCGCCGCTCGGTGAGGGCGAGGAACGCGGCCTCAAGTGGCGATACGACAGGGGCGAGTTCACGCACCGCGACCCCCGACCGCACCAGCCCCGCGACGAGTTCGTCGAGAGCGGGCACAAGGGCGCGCACGACGAGGACCTCGCTGTCCTGCTGGACGCCGTCGAGGACCCGTATCCCGGCCGTACCGTCGGCCTGCCGACGTGCGGCGTCCGGGTCGGATGTCCGTACCCGGTAGTCGAGTTCACGGTTCTCGGCGGCGAGCTTGTTCAGCGGCCCGGAGAACACCACGCGCCCGGTGTCGAGGATGGTGACCTCGGCGCACAACGCCTCCAGGTCGTCCATGTGATGACTGGAGAGCACCACGCTCGTGCCCTCCGCGGCGAGCCGGTTGAGAACGCGGTGCACGTGTCTCTTTCCGGCCGGGTCAAGGCCGTTGGCGGGTTCGTCGAGTACGAGCAGCCGGGGTCTGGTGAGCAGGGCGGCGGCGAGCCCGAGCCGCTGGCGCATGCCGAGGGAGAAGCCGCGGGCCTTGTCGTCGGCGACATCGGTGAGCCCGACCTGGTCGAGCACGTCGTCGATCCCCGCGGTCCGCGCGTCCTCGCCCCGGAGGCCGGCCAACGCGGCGAGGTTCTGCCGGGCGGTGAGCGACGGATACAGACCGGGCGCGTCCACGAACCCCGCGACACCGTCCGGCACGGCGAGCGCACGCTCCACCGGCGTGCCCAGGATCTCCAGCCGGCCGCGGTCGGCGACAGCCAGCCCCAGCAGCAGGCCGAGCAGGGTCGTCTTCCCGGCGCCGTTCGGTCCGACCAGTCCGTGGATCTGCCCCTGTGTCACGTCCAGGTCGACACTGTCGAGTGCCACGACCTCACCGAAACACCTGGTGATCCCACTGGCCCGGACCGCGTGGAGTCTCTCCATGAGCCCCTTCTTCCGAATCCTCAGGAACCCTAGGGACACCACACATCCCACGCACAGACAGTCGCCTGAACGCGCGAGGAACGGATCGTCAAGTAGTCGGCAAGCCGGGTGAAGGAACGGTCAACCCGCCCTCAGCATCAACCCGATCCCGGCCACGAGCAGTACGGCGGCGGCGATACGCGGCGCCCCGAACCGCTCCTTGAAGAACACGGCGCCGATCGCCGCGCCGACGATGATCGACGACTCGCGCAGGGCGGCGATGGGGGCGAGGTCGGCGCGGGTCTGGGCCCACAGCACCAGTCCGTACGCGGCGACGGACAGAGCCGCACCGAGAAACCCGACCCCGACGAACGGCCGTAGCGCGGGGACAAGTTGACGACCACCCCGCAGATACAGGGCATACGCGGGAACCATCCACCCCTGGACCGCCATCAGCCAGGCGATGTACCCGAGCGAGGAGCCCGAGGCGCGAACACCGAGCCCGTCGACCACGGTGTACGCGGCGATGGACAGGCCCGTCGCCAACGCGGCACCGATCGCTGCCCAGTTGGGCCGCTGCCCGCGCATGCCCCGCAGGGCGACACCGGTCAGCCCCGCGCAGGACAGTGCGATACCGGCGGCGGCCCAGCCGTTGGGCACCTCGTGCGCGAAGACGGCGGCGAGGACGGTCACGACGAGGGGCGCGGTGCCGCGGGCGATCGGATAGGCCTGCCCGAAGTCACCCAGCCGGAACGACTTCATCAGCAGGAGGTAGTACGCGACATGGATGAGCGCGGAGGCCCCGAGATACGGCCACGCCCCGGCCGCCGGAAACGCCGTGACCGGCACGAGCGCCAGCCCGATGACCATCCCGCCGCCCGCGATGAGCGTGAACCCGACGAGCTTGTCTTCGATGCGGTGCGCGAGGGCGTTCCAGCAGGCGTGGGTGACAGCGGCGAGCAGAACAGCGGCCGCGACCTCCGGAGTCACGAGGACTGCTCGCGCACATCCACCAGAGTCGCACCGGCGTACGCGACAAGCTCCTTGGGTTCCATGGGGAACACGGCATGCGGATTGCCCGCGGCGGCCCATACGACATCATGCGCGAGCAGCGAACGATCGGCCAACACCCGTGTCTTCGTACGGTGTCCGAACGGCGGCACGCCCCCGATGGCATACCCGGTCGTCTCCCGTACGACGTCCACCTTGGCCCGCGTGACCTTCTCGACCCCGAGCTCCCGCCGGACCAGCTCGACGTCCACGCGGGATGCCCCGTCCATGAGCACGAGCACGGGAACCCCATCCGCCGCGAAGATCAGGGACTTGCAGATCTCGCTCAACTCGCACCCGATCGCGGCGGCGGCCTCGGCGGCGGTACGGGTGGCGTCCGGGAAGCGCCGAATACGACCGAGGAGGTCCGCGAGCCCCAATTCCCGTAGCGCGTCGGCGAATCGAGGGTTGGCGCCGGAGTCTTCGTCTTCGGTGTTGTTCAAGGTCATGGGGGCACGGTAATGGTGGGTGTACTGGGCCTGCGACTGAGTTCTGGCCGTTGGGCCGCCCGCTTCTTGTCAGTGTCGGGATTGCGGGAGCCGAGTAAAGGGCGCTCCGCTGCGCTACGCGTCGGCTGCGCCGATTCCGCTGCGCTCCACCCTTGACTCGTCTCCCGCAATCCCGTTTCAGAAGCGAGCGGGCGGCCCCGAGGGATGGGTGGCCAGGTACCTATGCCCCTACCTGCACTGCGTTGCGGGCCGGTACAGCGGGGCGCGCTCGCGTCTCGCCAGCACGCCGGGCCGGCTTAGCGGCCAACGGTGAGTGGGGGGGGGGAGGGGTGGGGCTGGGAAGTGTGACAGTCGAAGCGGAAGTGTCACACTTCCCAGCCCCACCCACCCCCGGCCCCCGGCCCCTCCCCCTCTGGAAGCCGGGGCCATCCCTAACCAGTAAAAGGTTGCGAGGGTGGTTAGGTTTGCCCCCGGCTTCCAGCAACCACCCACCGGGGGTTGGCCGCTGAGCCGAGGCGGCGTGCAGGCGAGACGCGAGCGCGTCCCTCCACACCGGCCAGCAACACAGTACAGACAAGGGGATTCCTACCTGGCCCCCCATCCCTCCGGGCCACTCGCTCGCTTCTCAAACGGGCTGGAGCGGCCCTAGTCAAGGGTGGAGCGGAGCGGAATCGGCGTAGCCGACGCGACCGCAGGGAGCGCCCTTTACTCGGGCCGTGGAAGCCCGACACTAGCCAAGAAGCGAGTGGCCCTACGCCCAGGTGACTTCTTTTGCCTGGGCAACAGCAGCGGTACGACCCGGCGCCTCGTGGTACTTCCAGTACAGATTCGTGTGAGCGATGACCTGCTCCGGCGACGGCGCACCCCACCGACTCAAGTCCGACGTGGTGTGGCCATCGGCGACGAGTGTCACGTCGTAGCCGCGCACGAAGGCGCCATGGATCGTGGAGCGGATGCACGCGTCGGTGGATGCGCCGGCCACGACCAGGCGTCCGACCCCGGCCTCGGCCAGTACCTGCTCCAAGGACGTGCCCTCGAAGGAGTCGGGGTAGCTCTTGGGGACGAGGGGTTCCGGGTCGCGGCGGGTGAGTTCGGGGACGTACTGCCAGGCATCGCTGCCCTGGGGCACGTTCTCGTCGAAGTGCTGGATCCAGACGACCGGCACGGATTCCTCGCGGGCCCTGTCGACGAGTCCGGCGATGTTGGCGACGACCGCGTCACGGGCATACGCGTCGGCAACGACGCCGACCTGCACGTCGATCAACAGCAACGCGGTGTTGGGACGTTCGGACAGAGTGGTCATACCCCGGGAGGTTAGCGAGCGGCCGGGACGCGGGTGCGTAAGTCCCTCCAGGTCGTCCGAGGAAGATGGTGTGGGCGGATGCCAAGCTCGTACCCCTCGTAACCTGCGATCAACGGGAGACGCACCATCATGAGTACGCCACCGCTCACCGCTTCACGACCGGCCGTTCGGATCGGCGTGCTCGTTCCGCTGACTCGGCCCGGGTGGGTGGAGGCGGGGCAACACCTGCTCGCCGGGCTGGAGTTGGGGGTTCGGGAGGTCAATGAGGGGGGTGGGATCGCCGGGGCCCCTCTCGAGTTGGTGGTTCGGGACACTGCCGCTGATCCCAAGAGGGCCGTGGCGGCCGTAGACGAACTGGCCGGTCTGGGGGTGGCGGCGCTGGTCGGGGAGTATCACAGCGTTGTCGCTCGTGCCGTTGCCGCCAGGGCGGATGCGCTTGGGGTGCCGTTTCTGTGTTCGTCGGCTGTCATCGACTCGCTGACCGATGAGCCTTCCGAGTTGGTTGCTCGGATTGCTCCGGCTCAGTCCCATGGGTGGCGGGTCTACGCGGACTTTCTGCTCGGTGCCGGGCATCGGAGGGTCGCTGTCGCCGCCGAACCGAGTGTGTACTGGGCTTCCGGGGCGCGGATCCTGCGGAACTGCCTTGTTCCGCGCGGTGGTTCGGTCGTCGAGTTCGACATGCGTGCGCTCGGCCCGGAGGCCTTGTGCCAGGAACTCGTGGACAGTCGCGCTACGGCTCTGCTTCTTCTCGTCGGGTATCCGGAGCCGGCCGTGTCGATCGTCAGGTGTGTTCGGCGGGATCCGCGGCTCGGGGAGGTGTTGGTCGGCGCTCCGGCCGGGCAGCCCGAATTCGGCGAGTGGGGTGGGGTGTTGGGGGAGGACGGTGCCTCGGTTCCGTTTCTGCGTTATCTGCCTGATCGGCTCGGGGCACTTGGGGTGCGTGTCGAGGCAGCGCTGCGGGAGCGGTTGGGTGGCGTGCCCTCGTTCGTTGCCTTTGAGGGGTACGACGCCGTCGTCGTGCTTGCCGATGCGCTGCGTTCCGCCACCACCGTGTCCTGGCCGCGTGTCGCCGTCGAAGGTACGCGCGGGGCGATCTCGTTCTCCCGGGTGCCGGGGATCGGTGTGTGGCAGTGGGCCTGGGCGCCGGTTCAGGTTGTTGACCGGGATCCGGCGGAACCCGGGCGTTTTCGGGTGCTGCACACCGGGTGACGGGAAGACCCCGGCGCCGAATGAACGGGCCGGGGTCCACTGATGCCGTAGCGAACAATCAGGCGCGTACCAGCTCGCGGTCCTCGTCGGGGTCGGAGTCCTTGGAGTCCAGCTTGCGCAGGCCCTCGCCCTCGACGTCCACGTTCGGCAGGATCCGGTTCAGCCACTTCGGCAGCCACCATGCCCGCTGGCCGAGCAGCGCCAGTACCGCCGGGACGATCGCCATGCGGACCACGAACGCGTCGAAGAAGACGGCGATCGCCAGGCCGAAGCCGATCATCTTGATCATGGATTCGCTGGAGCTGATGAAGCCGGAGAACACCGCGATCATGATGACGGCCGCGGCGGTCACCACCCGGGCGCTGTGCCTGAAGCCCGTGACGATCGCCTGGCTCGGCTTCTCGCCGTGGACGTGGGCCTCGCGCATGCGGGTCACGAGGAACACCTCGTAGTCCATGGCCAGTCCGAAGACCACGCCGACCATGAAGATCGGCATCATCGACATCACCGGGCCGGTTTCCTCCACGCCCATCAGGCCCGACAGCCAGCCCCACTGGAAGACCGCCACCACCGCGCCCAGCGCCGCCATGACCGACAGGAGGAAGCCGAGGGCCGCCTTCAGCGGGACCAGGATCGAGCGGAAGACCACGATCAGGAGAAGGAACGCCAGGCCCACGACCAGGATCAGGTACGGGACCAGCGCGTCGTTCAGCTTCTGCGAGACGTCGATGTTCATCGCCGTCGTACCGGTGACCAGGACCGACGAGTCGGTGTCCGACTTGACCTGTGCGCCCGCGTCACGGATGCCGTGGACGAGGTCCTCGGTCGTGACGGACGACGGCTTGGAGTCCGGGACGACGGTGATCGTCGCGGTGTCACCGTCCTTGTTGAAGGTCGCCGGGGTGACCGTGGTGACGTCCTTCAGGGCCTTGATCTTGTCCGTCACCGTGGTGACGTCGGCCTTCGGGGTCTTGCTGTCCTTCGCGTCGACGACGACCATCAGCGGGCCGTTGAAGCCGGGGCCGAAGCCCTCGGACAGGAGGTCGTACGCCCTGCGCTGGGTGGTGGAGGTCGGCTGCGAACCGTCGTCGGGCAGGCCCAGTTCGAGCGAGGCCGCGGGGATCGCCGCCGCACCGAGCCCGATCACGCCGAGCAGCAGCACCGCCAGCGGGCGCCGTACGACGAAGCTCGCCCAGCGGGTGCCCATGTTCGGGCGGGACGCCTTCTCGGCGCTCTTGGCCCGTCCGCCGCCCAGGAGCTTGCTCTTCTGGCCGGTCGGCTTGATCTTCTTGCCGGCGTAGCCCAGCAGTGCCGGGATCATGGTGAGTGCGATGAGGACCGCTATCGCGACCGTTCCGGCCGCGGCCACGCCCATCTTCGTCAGCATCGGGATGTTGACGACCGCCAGACCGACCAGGGCGATCACGACGGTCAGGCCTGCGAAGACCACCGCCGAGCCCGCCGTACCGACCGCTCGTCCGGCCGCCTCCTCGCGTTCGCGGCCCTCCGCCAGCTCCGCCCGGTAGCGGGAGACGATGAACAGGGCGTAGTCGATGCCGACCGCGAGGCCGATCATCATCGCGAGGGTGGAGGTGGTGGTGCCCAGGTCGAGGGCGTTCGCCAGTGCCGTGATCGTCGAGACGCCGATGCCTACGCCGATCAGCGCGGTGAGCAGCGGGAATCCGGCTGCCAGGAGTGAGCCGAAGGTGATGACGAGGACCACGGCCGCTATCGCGATGCCGATGATCTCCGTCGAGCCCGTCTCGGGGGTCGCGGTGAGCGCGTCACCGCCGACCTCGACCGTGAGTCCGGAGGCCCGTGCCTGCTGCGCGGTCTCCTTCAGGGCGTCCTTCGACGCGTCCTTCAGCTCCATGCCGGAGACCTTGTACTTCACGGACGCGTAGGCGATCGTGCCGTCCTTGCTGACGGCCTTGCCCTTGAAGGGGTCGGCGACCGAGACGACCTCGGAGCCGTCGCCGAGGTCCTTGACGGTCTTCTCGACGGTGGCCTTGTTCGCGCCGGAGTCGAGCTTCTCACCGGCCGGGGCCTTGAAGACGACCCGGGCGGTGGCGCCGTCGGCGCTCATCCCGGGGAAGCGCTGTTCCAGCAGGTCGAAGGCCTTCTGGGCCTCGGTTCCCGGTACGGAGAAGGAGGAGGCGCCGGCCGCGGGGGCGCTGGCCGCGCCGACTCCCGCGAGGGTCAGCAGCGCTATCCATAGAAGGGCGACGTAGTGCCGTCGCCTGAAGGCGAGCCGGCCGACTTTGTAGAGGAACGTGGCCACGAGGGCGTACTCCCGGTCAGGTCGTGGGGTTCTTCGGGGCAGGGGTGATCGACCGGTTGGGGACACGGTTGATCTGCCCGACGACGTGAGCGGTTACGTCAGGTGGGCGTGCTGGGTGTGTCAGGTGGTGGGTGCACCGAGTGCGGGGAGCACCACGGCGTCGATGTACGAGGTCAGATAGGCCTTGGTCGGCGGCAGGTCCTCGATCACCGTGCGGGTGGCGAAGGCGCCGATCATCATGTGCACCACGAACTCCAGCGCGGGGCAGTCCGCACGGACCTCGCCCCGGTCGATGGCGCGCTGGGTGACCCGGCGGAACTCTTCCATCTCCGGTTCGACGAGCAGTTCCCGGAACGCCTGGAGGAGGTCCGGGTTGTTGTGCGTCGCCATGGCCAGACCCCGCATCAGCGCGGAGTTCTGTTCGATCCGGCAGTCGTCCTCGCGGTCCACCATGGCGTGCATGTCGCCGCGGAGTGTTCCGGTGTCGATGTCGGTCGCCCGACCCGGCTTGCTGTGCCGTACCGCTTTCGCCACCAGCTCGGCCTTGCCGCCCCACTGGCGGTAGAGCGTCGCCTTGCTGGACTTGGTGCGGGCCGCCACGGCGTCCATGGTGAGAGCGTCGTAGCCGACCTCCCGGAGCAGGTCGAGCACGGCCGCGTACAACTCGGCCTCACGCTCGGGCGTGATGCGACTGCGACGCGCCGTTGCGACTTCAGTCATGCCACTCACCTCTCCGGATCCGAACGACACGGTTTCGTACCTGCTTCGTACGTCATGAATGTAGCGCACTCACCAAAGAAACGAAACCGTTTCGTACGTGTGCTGAGTCACCCCGGCCATTTTTCATAAGTTGCTCCGGTCCGTCCCGCGGAAAAGCATAGGGAGGTGAGCTATCTGCGCCTGCCGCACCTCAGTGGCGACCTCCTGAGCTTCGTGGCCGAGGACGACCTCTGGCTGGCCCCTCTCGACGGCAGGGGCCGCGCCTGGCGGCTCACCGTCGACCGTACGAAGGTGGGTCACCCCCGCTTCTCCCCCGACGGCCGCCACATCGCGTACACGAGCTGGCGCAGCCTGGTCCCGGAGATCCATCTCGCGCCGGTCGAGGGCGGCCCGGGCCGCAGACTCACCTACTGGGGCAGCGCGGACACCCAGGTCTGCGGCTGGACCCCGGACGGCGACATCCTCGCGGTGGCCTCGCACGGCGAACCGTTCTCGTACTTCACCTGGGCCCACAAGGTCCCCACCGACGGCGACCCCGGCGGCCGCCTCCCCTGGGGCCCGGTCTCCGACATCCAGCTCGCCGACATCGACGGCGAACACCGGACCCTGCTCCTCACGGGCACCCCACCCCACGAACCGGCCGCCTGGAAGCGCTACCGCGGCGGCGCCATGGGCCGCCTCTGGCTGCACGGCCGCCGCCTGCTCGCCGACCTCGAGGGCCACCTGCACTCCCCCATGTTCGTCGACGGCCGCATCGCCTTCCTCTCCGACCACGAGGGCATCGGCAACCTCTACTCCTGTTCCTACGACGGCTCCGACCTCCGCCGCCACACCGACCACGACGCCTTCTACGCCCGGCACGCGGCCAGCGACGGCACCCGCGTCGTGTACCAGTGCGCCGGCGACCTGTGGCTCGTCGACGACCTGTCCCCTACGTCGACCCCGCGCAAGCTGGACGTGCGGTTGAGCGGACCGCGCGCGGGCCGCCGTACGTACCAAGTCCCCGCCGCCCAGCACGTCGACGGCATCTCGGTCGACGAGACGGGCCGCGCGAGCGCCGTCGTCGTACGCGGCAGCCTGTACTGGCTCACCCACCGCGACGGCCCCGCCCGCACCATCACCGACACCCCGGGCGTACGGGTCCGCCTCCCCGAGATGCTCGGCTCCGGCGGACAGGTCGCCTACGTCACGGACGCGGACGGCGAGGACGCGATCGAGATCGCCTACCTCCCCCGGGCCTCCGGCGAACGCGAGCCCCGCCGACTCGCCTCCGGCGAGGTGGGCCGCGTACTGGAGCTGGTGTCGGACACGGCGGGCGAACGCCTCGCGATCGCGGCCCACGACGGGCGCCTCCTGCTCCTGGACGCCACGGAGGACTCCAACGGCGAGGTGACGGAGCTGATCTGCTCCATCAACGGCCCCGTCCGCGACCTCGCCTTCTCCCCCGACGGCACCTGGCTGACCTGGTCCCACCCGGGCATCGGCCGCTCGCTCCGCCAGATCAAGATGGCGCGCATAAAGGACCGTTTGATCGTCGACGTCACCAACGGCCGCTTCGAGGACGAGAATCCGGTCTTCACCAGGGACGGCCGCTACCTCGCCTTCCTCTCCTGGCGCGGCTTCGACCCGGTCTACGACGTCCACACCGGCGACCTGTCCTTCCCGCTCGGCTGCCGTCCGTACCTCGTCCCCCTCTCCTCGGCCACGCCCTCCCCCTTCGCGCTGACGCCGGAGGGCCGCCCGGCAGCCGGGGGCCTGGACGCGGCGGAGGACGACGAGGGCGCGGACGGCGCGGTGACGGTAGAGGTGGAAGGCCTGGAGAGCAGGGTCACCCCGTTCCCGGTCTCGGCCTCCAAGTACTCGGCGCTGTACCCGGTTTCGGGCGGCGGCCTGGTCTGGCTGCGCTGGCCGATCTCGGGCGCGCTGGGCGAGACCTTCGCCAACCCGGACGACACCAGCGGCCGCCCGACCCTCGAGTACTTCAACATCAGCAAGGCGAAGAAGTCCGAACTCGTAGACCACTTGGACTGGTTCGCGGTGAGCGGCGACGGCTCCCGCCTGGTCGTGGTCGACGAGGACGAACTACGAGCGGTCCCCTCCACCGAGTCCGGCGACGGCGACTCGACGGTCTGGATCGACCTCCGCCGCATCCTCCACGAGGTGGACCCACCCGCCGAATGGCGCCAGTCGTACGAGGAGGCGGGCCGCCTGATCCGCGCGTACTACTGGGATCCACAGATGTGCGGCATCGACTGGACCGGGGTACTGGACCAATACCGCCCCCTGGTCGAACGAGTCGCCTCCCCCGACGACTTCGCGGACCTACTCCGGGAAGTCCTGGGCGAGTTGGGCACGTCCCACGCCTACGTCACCGCGTCCCGCCGCAACGAGGGCCCGCCCCACTACCAGCGCCGCCAGGGCCTGCTGGGCGCCAACTTCGTCCGCAGGGAAGGCGGTTGGACGGTCGCCCGCATCCTCCCCGGCGAGTCCTCGGACTCCAAGGCCCGCTCCCCCCTGGCCGGCACCGGCATCCGGGAGGGCGCGATCCTGACCCACGTGGACGGCCGCCCGGTGGACGAACTCATGGGCCCCTACCCCCTGTTGGCAGGAGCAGGCGGCACAACGGTCGAGCTGACCTTCACCCCGGCGGAGGGAGAGGGCAGGGCCCGCCGAGTAGCCGTAGTCCCCCTCATCGACGAACGCCCCCTCCGCTACCAGGACTGGGTGGCCAAACGCCGGGCCGTGGTACGGGAGTTGAGCGGCGGCCACTGCGGCTACCTCCACATCCCCGACATGGGCGGCTCCGGCTGGGCCCAGTTCAACCGCGACCTGCGCCTGGAGGTGTCCCGCCCGGCCCTCATCGTCGACGTACGCGGCAACGCGGGCGGCCACATCAGCGAACTGGTCGTCGAGAAACTCACCCGCACGATCCTCGGCTGGGACCTGACCCGCAACGCCCAACCGGTGTCGTACGCCTCAAATGCCCCCAGGGGCCCGGTGGTTGCCCTGGCCGACGAGGCGACTTCGTCGGACGGCGACATGATCACGGCGGCGTTCAAGTTGCTGAAACTCGGCCCAGTGGTGGGCCAACGCACCTGGGGCGGAGTAGTCGGCATGACCGGCCGCCACCAACTCGGCGACGGCACGGTGATCACGGTTCCCATGAACGCCGCCTGGTTCGACGCATACGGCTGGACCGTGGAAAACCGAGGCGTAACCCCGGACTTGGAAATCCTCCGCACCCCATTGGACTGGGCAGAGGGAAGACACGCGCAGTTGGACGACGCGATCAAGCTGGCCCTGGACCTACTGGCCATCCACCCAGCGGCAACCCCACCCGACTACTCAGCAGTCCCGGACCGCAGCAGACCGAAGTTGCCGCCGCGTTCTTGAGAGAGGGAAGGGTGACGTACTTAGGGGCGCGGGGAACTGCGCGCCCAGCCCCCACCGGGCGGCCACCCAACAACGAAACGTGGGACGCCCCAGAAAACCTAGGACGCCCCACGCAAACGAACCTCAACTACGCGTCGTAGTCCTGGTCCATCTCCCGATCCATACGCTCCCGCGCCCCCTGCCCCGTACGCTCAACATCCTCGTCCGGCCGCTGCCCACGATCCCGCGCCTGGTCCTTACCCTGATCCATACGCTCCTTGGCCTTGTCCGCGAGGTCCTTGGCCTTGTCCTGGAACTGGTCCTTCATACCCATGTGGGTTCACTCCCGTACTGATGGGGGGGGGATGTGCGGGGCCCCCAGTTGGGGCCTCGACCAGATTCACACGCCAGGACAAACCCCGCATTTCGATCAGTCACCCTCCGTGACAAACCCCGCAGCCCGCCCCGCAGCCCCCGCAGCGTCCCGCGCCGCTTCGTCCGCCGCCCCCCCCCCCCCCACAAGCCCCGACCGCATCCCCTCCAGCCGCGCCCCGAACCGCCGCATCTCCCGCTGCCCCACGGCCCCGGTGACCCCCCGGCGCTTCCCCCGCCCCCCCCGCCTCCCCCGGCCCCCACGAGGCCCTTCGACACCGTGTGGAGGCGCGGTTCGAAGCGCCGCATCTCGCGCTGTCCGCCGAGCGCGATGACCGAAGGCAGGTAGCCCCGGACCGACTGCATCCCGCGCAGCCACCACTGTCCGTACACGTGGCCGGAGCGCCGCTCGATGCCGGCCACGATCCGATCCACAGCCGGCCCGAGCGGATACGTCTTGTTCGACGGCCAGGGCAACCGCTCCCTCAACTCCCGCATGACCGCGTCCTGATCAGCCCCCCGCACCATGTCCGTGTCGGTCCACGACAGATACCCGACCCCGACCCGCACGCCCTTGTAACCGACCTCGGCCCGCAAGCTGTGCGCATACGCCTCGACCCCCGACTTGGACGCGCAGTACGCGGTCATCATCGGCGCCGGAGTGATGGCCGCCAGCGAGGCGATCTGCAGCAGATACCCCCGGCTCTCCATCAGCACGGGCAGAAACGCCCGCGCGGTCACGGCGGACCCGATCAGATTGACCTCGATCACCCGCCGCCAGGCGACCGGATCGGAGTCGACGAACGGCCCCCCGCTCGCGACCCCCGCGTTGGCGACGACGATGTCGACCTTCCCGAACCGCTCCTTCACCTCCGCCGCGACCCGGGCCATCGCCTCGTGATCGGTGACATCGGCGTACCAGTGATCGCTGTCGGTGTGCAGCCGCTCGGAGACCTGCTTCAGCGCGTCCGGTTCCAGCCCGACGAGCGCCAACTTGGCCCCGCGCGCGGAGAGTTTGCGGGCGAGCAACTCACCGACACCCCGCGCGGCCCCGGTCACGACCGCGACCTGCCCCTCCAGGCTGACCCTGCTGCTCATGCGCCCTCCTCCACCTGATCGAACTCCACGTACACGGCGACCAGTTCACGAATCTTCGCGCCGACCAGCTCCGGCGCCTCGACGGGCGTCATATGACCGAGCCCGGGAAGTTCGGTGATCCCGACGCAGTTGGGCAGCGCGGCGACCAACGCCCGCGCGTGCACCGGCGGCGTCAACCGGTCCGCCGACCCGACGACGACGGCCGTCGGCACCGCCAACTCCCGTACGCCGTGGTCGAGATCGAGTGAATCGAGCACCCGGGACCACGCGTACCGCACGGCCCGCGGACACGCGTGCACGATCCGCGCGACCGCCTCGACCATGTGCGGGGCCGAACCGGGGCCCATCGTCCCGTACTTGAGGATCCGCCGCGCGGTCGGCGTGACCGGCCCGAGCGGCGCCCGCGTCCCCAGTATCTTCCGGGTCAGCCGGGTCCGCATCCGCCCGGCCCGCAACGGCACCACGAGCGACTCGTCGACCAGCCGCGAACTCCCCGTACTGCACAGCAGAACGGCCACCGCGTGCTCCCGGAACCCGGCCCGCCCGGCGGCGGCCAGCACGGCCATCCCGCCCATGGAGTGCCCCGCGACCACGGCCTTCTCCCCGGGCGCGAGCGTCTCCTCCAGTACGGCTTCCAGGTCGTCGGCGAGCGCGTCGGTACTGTGCGCGACGGCCACCGGACTGCGCCCGTGCCCCCGCTGGTCGTAGGCGATGACGCGGTGATCGGCGGCCAGGTCCCGTATCTGCGCGGCCCAGAAGGCCGTGGAACAGGTCCAGCCGTGCGCGAGGACGACGGCGGGCGCGTCCTCGGGTCCATGCACCTCGACGTGCAGCCGGGAGCCGTCGGCCGAGGTGACCGCGAGCTCGCGGGCGGGAACGGGCGGGGCGTACGGCCCGGACGAGACGTGCATCAGACGGCTCACGCGTCCACCACCTCCGCCTCCGTCGCCGCCTCCGTCTTCCTTCCAGCTTTCGCCCGGACCACCTCGTACTCGGTGAGATCAACTCGCCTTGTGGCCTTGCGGAATTCGGCCGTGGTGCCGGGCCAGATGGTGGTGTTGCGGCCGGAGGCGTCCATGTACCAGCTCGTGCAGCCGCCCGTGTTCCACACCGTGCGCCTCATACGGTCCTGCACGCGCCGGTTCCACGCGCTCACCGCGCTCGGCCGGGCGTCGAGGGCGACGCGGCCGCCCAGGACGTCCAACTGCCGTATGTAGTCGGCGAGATAGTTCAGCTGCGACTCGATGATAAAGATCATGGAGGAGGTCCCGAGGCCGGTGTTGGGCCCGATGACGGTCATCCAGTTCGGGAACCCGGCCGCGGAGGAGCCGCGCAGCGCCTGCATTCCGCCCTGCCACGCCTCGGCCAGGGTGCGCCCGTCCGCGCCGACGACCCGTTGGGCGATCGGCATGTCCGTGACGTGGAAGCCAGTACCGAAGACGATCGCGTCGACCTCGGCCTCAGTTCCGTCCGCCGCGACGACCGTCGAACCGCGGACCTCGCTCAACCCGCTTGCCACGACGTCGACATTGGGCTGCGCGAGAGCCGGATAGTAGGTGCGGGAGAGCAGGATCCGCTTGCAGCCGATGCGGTAGTCGGGGGTGAGTCTGGCGCGCAGGGCCGGGTCCTTGATGGCACGGGCCATGTTCTTCTTGGCCAACTGCTCCACCAGGACAAGCTCGTTGGGCCGCTTGGTGAACGCCGTGGTCTGCAACTCCCTTATGCCCCACAGGAGTCCGCGCCGGGCCTGGGTGGTGAAGGGCAGCGCGCGGTGCACGGCGCGTTCGGCGCCGCTGATGGGGCGGTCGACGCGGGGCATCACCCAGGGCGGGGTGCGCTGGAAGAGGGTGAGGCGCTCCACGTCGGGCTGGATCTCCGGCACGATCTGGATCGCGGAGGCGCCGGTGCCGACCATGGCGACGCGCTTGCCGCGCAGGTCGTAGTCGTGGTCCCAGCGGGCGGAGTGGAAGACCTTGCCGGGGAAGGAGTCGAGCCCCGGGATGTCCGGGATCTTGGGGTCGGACAGCGGGCCGGTGGCGGAGACGACGAGGTCGGCGGAGTAGGAGCCGCCGGTGGTCTCGATGTCCCACCGCAGCCGTTCCGCATCCCAAGTCGCCTTCTTGACCTCGGAGTTGAAGCGGATGTGCGGCCGGATCCGGAAGACGTCCGCGACGTTCTCCAGGTACGCGCGGATGTGCTCCTGCCCGGAGAAGGTGCGCGGCCAGTCCGCGTTCGGCGCGAAGGAGAACGAGTACAGATGGGACGGTACGTCGCAGGCGCAGCCGGGATAGCTGTTGTCCCGCCAGGTCCCGCCCACGCTGTCGGCCCGCTCCAGCACGACGAAGTCGGTGACGCCCTCGCGCCGCAGCCGCACCGCGGCCCCCAGCCCGCCGAACCCGGACCCGATCACCGCCACCCGCACATGCTCGCGTTCGGTCATCCCGTGCCCTTCCCTACGACTCACTCGACCGCGCCAGTGAACACTGGCGCAATCGGAGCGTAGGGCAGCTTCGTACTCATGGGTAGGGGTCGGGACGACGAAAGTTACCCGGGGTACGACGTAGGGTGCGGGCGTGGCGGAGAAGGCGGAGAAGGCGGAACCGGCGGAGAAGCGCGAGTACCGCATGGAGGAACTGGCCGAGGAGGCCGGCATCACGGTGCGCACCCTGCGCTTCTACCGCGAGCGCAAACTCATCCACCCGCCGCGCCGGGAGGGCCGTATCGCCTGGTACGACGAGACGCACCTGGCCCGCCTGCGCACCATCTCGGCGCTGCTGGAGCGCGGCCACACCCTCAACGGCATCGCGGAACTCGCCGAGGCCTTCGACCACGGCCGCAACGTGGGCGAGTTGCTCGGCCTCGGCGCCCCCACCGAGGAGACCCCGGTCCGGCTCACCCCGGAGGCCCTCGCCGACTACTTCGGCGACCAGGCGACCCCGGAGAACTTCGCCGCCTCGCTCGAACTCGGCTACCTCGGCACCGACGGCGGCGAGATCGTCCACATCAGCCGCCGCCTCCTCGACGTCACGGCCGCCCTGGTCCGCGAGGGCATCCCCCTCGCCGACGTCCTCAGCGCCGGCCGCCGCGTCCGCGCACACACGGACGCCCTGGCCGAACTCTTCACCGACCTGGTCGTCTCCGAGGGCCGCACGGCAGAGGACCTGCAACGACTGCGCCCGCTGGCGAAGAGCGTCGTAGAGGCGGAACTGTCGATGGCGATGGACCGGCGGCTGCAGCAGCGCGATCAGAGGTCGTAGACCACCGTCACCGGTGCGTGGTCCGACCAGCGCTCGTCGTGCGTGGCCGCGCGCTCCACGTATCCCTTGACCGCCTTGGCGGCGAGGCCGGGCGTCGAGACGTGATAGTCGATGCGCCATCCGCTGTCGTTGTCGAACGCCCGCCCGCGGTAGGACCACCAGGAGTACGGCCCCTCGACATCCGGATGCAGGCCGCGCACGACATCGACATACGCCCCGTCCTCCCCGTCGAAGACCTGGCTGAGCCATGCCCTCTCCTCGGGCAGGAAGCCGGAACTCTTCTGGTTGGCACGCCAGTTCTTGAGGTCGGCGGGCTGGTGGGCGATGTTCCAGTCACCGCAGACGACGACCTCGCGTCCATCCGCGGCGGCCCGGTCACGCAGCCCCTTCAGATGGACGAGGAACTCGCCCATGAAGCGCACCTTCTCGTCCTGCCGCTCGGTGCCGACCTCACCGGAGGGCAGATAGAGGCTGGCGACCGTGACACCGGGGAGGTCGACCTCGACGTAACGACCACTCCCGTCGAACTCGGCCGACCCGAAGCCGACTTGAACCCGGTCCGGCTCGCGGCGGGTGTAGAGGGAGACGCCCGCACGGCCCTTGGCGGCGGCCGGGGCGTGCACGACGTGCCAGCCCTCGGGGGTACGGACGTGCTCCGGCAGCTGCTGCGGCTCGGCTCGCACCTCCTGCAGGCAGAGCACATCGGCGGAGGTCTCCGCGAGCCACTCCACGAAGCCCTTCTTCGCGGCGGCTCGCAGTCCGTTCACATTGACAGAGGTCACAGTCAGCACCCGGGCACAATACCGGCACACTGGACGGGGTCCGGATTCCCCCACCCAGACCTTCGCAGACCCTCCCTACGCATAGAAGTACGATACTCGGCATGAATATACGCCCCGTCCCGTTCGACCACCCCGACGCCGTCAAGCTGAACGACCAGGTCCAGGCGGAGTACCACGACCGCTACGGCGACGGCGGCGACGCCACGGTCCTGGACCCGTCGGACTTCACCCCACCGAACGGCGTGTACCTCATCGCCTACGACGAGCACGACGACCCCGTCGCCACCGGCGGCTGGCGCGCCCAGGACGCCAACGGCGAGGGCAACGAGGACGGCGACGCCGAACTCAAGCGCATGTACGTGATCGAACAGTCCCGCGGCCTGGGCCTCGCCCGCCGCATGCTGGCCGCCCTGGAGGACGACGCCCGCACGGCCGGCCGCACCCGCATGGTCCTGGAGACCGGCACCAAGCAGCCGGAGGCCATCACCCTCTACACGTCCAGCGGCTACGAGCCCTGCGTGAAGTTCGGCTACTACCGCTTCCACGATGAGAGCCGGTGCTTCGCGAAGGCGCTGTGAGATCTTGCACCTCCCTCGGCGGGGTCGATCAGTGCCCGTGGCCCGCGGAGCAGCTCACCGGGATATCTCGGCCGTAGAACCGTAGGAGCGGAAGGACACCCGGGCGTCCAGACCGAGGCTGTTCCCCCCGGCCGGGGACGGCAGCCGGAGCACCCTGTCGAGCACCGGCCCCAGCCGACCACAGCCCGAAGTCCCGGGCGCCGCAAACCGGTTGTCCGCCACCCCGAAGGCAACGACCAACGGCTCCTGCGACACGACGGTCGACGCCTCGGTCTCCTTGAGCACCAGCCGTATCGGATCCGCGTCGGTACCGATGGAGCACCCTGACGGCACGGCGGGCCCCGAGAGCCGGAACGTCAGGTCCAGCTCTCCGCGCCGCTCGTCGTTCGACTGGAAGTCGAAGTAGCCCGCGTACCGGGGCGTGATCGCCAGCGACGCGCCCCGCACCCGCACAGGAACAGCCGTCATCCCGCCGAAGACCTGGCGGAACTCACCGTTCACGGTGCCCTCCGCGAAGGTGATCGCCATGGCCGCCCTGCCGAGCGACTGATCTATGCGCCCGAGGGTCAGATGCCCGACGGCAGTCATCGCTTCGCAGCGCCAGGCCGCGGGATCGGCGCCTTCGGGAAGCGCGGAGAGAGCCGGACACGCGCCGAAGTCGGCGCCCCGCGCAACGGCCGTAGCCCCAGCCGCATGGGCCGGCCCCGCCGCGACGCCCGCCCCCAGAGCCAGAGCGGCCAGCGACACGACAAGACGTCGAACGAGGCGGGCTGTGCGAGGGACACGAAGCATGGCGACCTCCGAATGCAGCGTCGAGTGGATCAAGTGGATCGAGTTGAAGGGGCTTGAAGGAGCGGCTGTCTCCTGCCAGGATTGCAGACTTTTCTCTGCATGGGAAGATCTGCAGAGAAAAGTCTGCAGATGATCGGCTGTAGGCTACCGCCGTGAGCGAATCGCAGGAGCCCCCCAAGCCGAACTCCGAGCCGGAACCGGCCCCCGAATCAGGTGACGCCCGCCGCACGGTCAGCGACCCGGCCGCCTTGAAGGCACTCGCCCATCCCCTGCGCCTGCGGATCCTGCGGCACCTCGGCGTCCACGGACCGGCGACCTCGACGACCCTCGCCGCCGCCCTCGGCGAGAACACCGGCACCCTCAGCTACCACCTGCGCCGGCTGGAGCAGGGCGGGTTCATCGAGGACGCCCCGGACCGTCCCGGCGGACGCGAGCGCTGGTGGCAAGCGGTCCGCGGGCTGGACGTGCGCAGGCCCGCACAGGACGAGATGACGGACGGCGAACGTGCCGTAGCGAGCACGCTCGACCGGATGAGGATGGAAGAGGACGTCGAACTCGCCCGCCGCTTCATGGAGGAACAGGCGAACTCGAAGGGCTGGATGCGAGGCTCACGGAGCCTCAGCCATCTCACCGCGGAAGAACTCGACGCCTTCCACGACGCCTACCTGGACCTGCTGGCCCGCTTCGCCCACGGCCCGGAAGACGCATCACCCGGGGCCCGCCCCGTCCATCTACGGTGGTTCGGACTCCCAGCGGACTGAATCCGACCCGCCCCGACCCGAGCCTGGCTCTGAGTGATGGGCTTTCCACGGTTCCGAATTCCGGATAGATCTCAAGATTTGCGTGAGTCGTTGGGTGTGACGTCACCCAGGTTGTTGCCGGTGAACCAGCGTGGATGGATGGCGCTCGCGCTCAGGCACTGATTCAGGGAAGCCATTCCCAGTAGTTCCCATTTTCGACTGTTCCGCGGGGCGGGTGTCACCGCGTCGAGAACCAACAGATGTTGATGTAGTCAGACGGGTCGTCGTGCATCTGCATCTCCCGCTCGATGCGGTGGAGAACCTCTTCACGAGAGAGATCCCAGGGAATTACTTCCTCCCCCTCACGAGGGCTGACGTCGCCGACCCGGATACCGCGATCAAGCATGCCGCCAACAAGCCCGACGACTGCTTCCTGCACGTCAGAAACCGGGCTCCCGTCCCCGGCCACCGTCTCGGCGGCGTCCCAGAGAATGGTGAAGTAGACAGCGGACGTGTCTCCGTATCGCACCAGGTAGTCGAGCTCGGACTCGTAGATCTCATTCATTGAACTGCCTTCCGCCTGGACTTACTTGGCGTGGTATCGCTTGAATCCGAACTCTTTCATCAGGCCGCCACTTTCCGCATCTCGTCCCGCGTGAGCGGCTTCCCATCCTTGAAGCCCCCCCGAGTTTGCCGATCTTCCCGGGTCATGCGGCTTCGATTACTTCCTTGACGTCCTTGAAGTGCCTGAGGTCTGCGAGACCCTTGACGGACCTGTGACCGAGAAGTCGTCGTGGCATTCGATCAGGAGGTCAGCGTTGGTGAGCACCCGGGCAATGGCGGTGCGGGTGGGATCGTCCGGGACGGAGGCCACGAGCCGCAGCCTCTTCCTGCTCGCACGGGTCGATAGTCTGCTTCCAGGCGACCGTGGCGCAGCCCTGGCGTCAGCGGCACCGCCCCGCGGCTGGGGCCATCGCCTTCGGCGACCTGCCCTCGTTTCGACTCCGTGCCCCTCCAACCGCGTCGCGACCGGTCACAGTGGACCTGGACCGCACCAACCGCCGAGGCACCGCCGCTCACACCGCAGCCAAACCGCCCATCCCCATCCCACAGCCGAACGACTGCGGCCAACGCTCACCGTCCGCCCCGGCGACCTCGATGGCCTCGAACCGACCCCAGAAACGACGAAATCCCACCCGATCACTGATCGGGTGGGATTTCGTCAACTACCCCTGAGCGAACCCAAGGACAGCCATTGCGGTGGACCTGTGGGGATTTGAACCCCAGACCCCCTCGATGCGAACTACGGGCGGGACGGTCGCTGAGGTCTTCCGGGCCGATCGGAAGGGTGCTGACCGCTCGGGGCGGTCACCTGAGGTTGGCGCGGTTGCTGTACTTCGCTGCTGTACGGCAACCTCTGAGGGCAACTTCAGGAAGTGGTCGCCATCATGACCACAGCTCCAATCGCCAATATGACGACGGCACCTACGACCAGTGCGCCTGCCGGCGTCGCAACGAGCGCCACCGCTGTCTTCCCGGCCATGGCAAGGGGCGCCCCCACGGTCGCCGCACCGTTCTTCAGGGCTGCCCGATTTTCCGGCTTCTTGATCCACTCAGCGATCGCTGAGGCTGCCTCTTCCCCAGCCTTCGTCGCGAACCCTGTGCCGAGATTGCCAGCCATTGATGTTGACATGTATTGCCTCCTTCAAGCCTCCTCCTTCCCTGAGTTCTTTCGGGTTAAAAAGGAGTGAAGTAGCACAAGGGGCGTGTGAGAGAGCGCAATTGACGAGGATCAAGTGAGGGATCAAGCAGCGGGCAGAGTGGGGTGCTGCTGACCACCGAACCGACTTCGACCACGCAGAAGCCATCCCAACCCGCCCCGAATTCAAGAGAGTTGATCCGAATCGACGTTTCACGTGAAACCACCCATTTGATGATCGCGCCCACGGGTCGGGGGAGAGAGTTTGAGGTCTGGTGATCTGTGGGGCGAGAGCATGAAAGGGGGCTATTACACTTGATCCAATGGAGAGGGTCATTGATCCTCACCGTGCGAAGCAGGCACTCGGCCCCCTTTCTTGCTCTCGGAGGGGCCCCGCAGGTCAGCAGACCTTAAAGTCTCGGAGCGACCTCCCCAGCCAGCCACGGTCCTTCCCGCCACGGCCCGCAGCGTCCAACGAAGCCCTCAGCCGTCGCGCACCTGCTTGTGGGGTCAAAGCGTCTGTTGGTCCGTGCCGGATCATGCAAGTGGACCTGTGGGCAATGCCGTCTTCCCCCAAGGTCGGGCCTGGTGGTGTGGGTCATGGGTGGGAATCAGGCTCGGTCCGGTGCATCGGCCCTTGGCGGGATCGGAGTGTGAAGCGTGATCACCCCGGGGCATCGAAGGTGGCGCGGGGCCGGGGCCGGGCCGGCGCGGGCCGAAGGCAGGAGCGAAGGCCCGAGCCCCGAGCCGCGCGCCGGCCCGCAGTGCGGGCCGGGGGTGTGTGATCAACGCAGCGACGGTCGAAAGCCGATAGGGACAGCGCGACCGGATGGCCGAAGGGCCAAGAGCCCCCGCCCCTGTCCCGTGCCGCTGCGGGCCCGCGACCCAAGGGGGTTGAGGCGAAAGCCCTGAGGGGACTGTGAAGCGTGGGATTGCTGAGGAACCTTACGGTTGCTGTCGTGTCCTGTTATCTCAAGGTGCGCGACGGCTGAGGGCTTCGTTGGACGCTGCGGGCCGTGGCGGGCGGGACCAGCCTCCCCCGCCCAACGGGCGGGGCTTGATGAGGTAGAGAAACCTGTAACAGCTCAGGCGCCCGGGGCGACGTAGCAGATGGCGGGGATGCTCTCTCCGTCGCCAAAGTGGTGGGTGGTCTCGCCGATCTTGCGCCAGCCGAGCCGTTCGTAGAGGCGCATCGCGGGAGCATCCTTGGCCATGACATCGAGCACCAAGCGGAGATCATGCTGACGGCCGTAGCTCATCGCGGCCTCTGTCAGGCGCCTGCCCGTGGCGTGCTGCCGTGCGGCCTGAACGACGAACAGCCGGCCCAGAACGGCTACATGAGCTTCGTCGTCGCCGCTCTGCTCGATCCACATCGAGACAGCGGCTTCGCCGTGTGGGCGCATGACGGCTACGTGTCCGACGACTGCCCCGTCCATCTCGGCCACCCATGCCGCGAGGACATCGTCTGAGCTGACCCATGCCTCTGGGTCCTCAACTCCTTCGACCGGGTACCCATCGGTCTCATGGACCTTGATCAACGCCGTAGCGGCTCCGGACAGATCAGCGCTCTCGAAGGGGCGCACGACCGCAGCGTTCACTATCAACTCCTAGCTCTCAACGGGTAGTTCATAGAGCAATCCGGTCTGGTCCGCCCGATGTACGTAGCGAGACACCTCGAAGGGCACTCCGTCTTGATCGAGGCTCGTGTGCAGTACCTCAAGGACTGGTACTCCCGGCAGAAGGCTCAGGATGGCGGCCTCCTCCGGCGTCGGCATCCTCGCGCTGATCTCATCCCGCACGCGCGTCATGACGTGGCCAAGATCTTCAAGGCGGCCGTAGATGCCGTCCTTGCCGGTCTTCGCCTCCATCAGCAGAGTGCCTTGAGCCTCGTCCCATCGCACGTACGTCGAAACGATCTGCACCGGTTCGTCATCCGCGAAGTAGTGGTTCTCACGGTGTACGACGCTCTCCTCGTCCGCAGAGACCTTCAAGCGCTCCGCGACGTCCGCCGGCGGCTGCTCACGGGTGATCGAGGGGACGTCGATCCGCGCGACCTTGCCTTGGCGCTTCGCTTCGAGCCGGAACGGCGTTAGTCCCGTTTCCCGGTTCTTGAGCGAGTAGCGATCACTACCGAAACGGAACAGTCGCTGCGGCTCGCGCACGAACACGCCGCTCCCGTGCTTTGCCGTGACGAGCCCCTGCTCAGCAAGCAGACGGATCGCCTCGCGCGCGGTGTTGCGGGCCGAACCGTACTGCTCGGCCAACGCCCGCTCTGACGGCAACTTGTCGCCGCTGCGAAGGTCTCCGCTCTCGATCTGACGACGGAGTTCATCGGCGATGCGACGGCTGGGCTGCTGCGGAGTCGGCGGGCGGGTGGACGTCATGACCACACTCTAGCAACTGGCTCAAGCCACCTGCTTGACCCTGGCGGCGGCGTGTGCTCAACTGGCTTAAGCCAGTAAGTGGCTCAAGCCAGTTGGCACAGTAGGAACGTGCCACGACCAAGGAGTGACGTATGCCGTCCTTCAAGATCGATGTTTCGACCGCCATGGTGTTCGTGGCGACCGCGCCGGCGCCGAAGCTCGCCAACAAGCAGACCGGGGAGCGGGCGATGGATCGGGAGACCGGTGCGGGCCTGTCGACGGTGGGTCTGCTGATCTCGGACGAGGGGGAGGGCAACCTCTACCAGGTCACCATTCCCGAGACGGGCATTCCCGAGGGCCTGATGCCGGGTACGCCGGTGCGGGTGGTCGGGCTGAAGGCGCGTGACTGGGAGAACGAGTTCAACGGGCAGAAGCGGCACGGGATCTCGTTCCGCGCTGTCGCCGTGACGCCGGGGGCCTGACCATGACGGACCTGGCGACCTGGCTGGAGGCGGGGACCATAGCGGCCGGCGCCGGTGGCCTCGGCTACGCCAAGTACAAGGCCCCGCGCGTGTACTGGTCGGTGGTGGGCCTGCCCCTCACGTGGGGCCGGTTCACCTGGACCTACCGGGACACGATGGAGGTGTGCGGGCTGACGGTGCAACCGTCCGGCTTCCGCGCCTTCGTGAAGCGGAATCTGGCCCGTGCCGAGGTGCGGCCGGTACCGCCGAAGGTCCGCCGTGTGCGGGGTACCTCGACCGGTCTGCGGGTCACTCTCCGGCTTCCGGCAGGCCTGGAGCCCGCCGATCTCGCCGCGTCTTCCGAACGTCTGCGCCATGCGTGGGGCGTGCGGTCGGTGATCGTGCGGGAGACCAAGCCCGGCTATGTGGAGTTGCGGATGACCGGGTGGGACGTGCTGCGCCGGGTCAAGCTGCCGCGCAAGGCTCAGCCGCGTGACCTGGTCGTTCCGGTCGCCCTGCGGGAGGACGGCACCGTGTTCGTGCGGGACTACCGCAAGGTGCCTCACGCCCTGACGCTGGGCGCGAACCAGTCCGGGAAGTCGATGTACCAGCGCAACCTGATCAAGGGGCTGGCACAGTTGCCGGTCGGTCTGATCGGGATCGACTGCAAGCGCGGTGTCGAACTGGGCCGGTATGCGTCGCGCCTGTCGGCGTTGGTCACCGATCCTCAGTCGGCCGGGGATCTGATTGACGCGCTGGTCGGGGAGATGGAGGAGCGTTTCGATCTGCTTGCCCTGTACGGGGTCTCGGACCTGTGGGAACTGCCGGACGAGGTCCGGCCGGTGCCGCTGGTCGTGCTGGTCGACGAGATCGCGGAGCTGTTCTTCGTGACCTCGAAGAAGGATGAGGCGGCCCGTGATCACGCGGTCATGAACCTGGTGCGGCTGGGTCAGATGGCCCGTGCGATCGGCGTCTACCTGGAGGTGTGCGGGCAGCGCTTCGGCTCCGACCTGGGCAAGGGCGCGACCGCGCTGCGTGCTCAGCTCACCGGCCGGGTCGTGCACCGTGTCAATGACAAGCAGACGGCCGACATGGGGCTGGGCGACATCGCTCCGGATGCCGTGATGGCCGTGACCGCGATCGCCCCGGACCGTCCCGGGGTCGCGGTGGCCGGCGACACCTCCGGCGGCTGGTCCCGCATCCGCACCCCGGAGACGACCCCCGGCGAGACAGCGGCCGTGTGCCGCGAGTTCGCCCACCTCACCCCGGAGCTGCCGTTCCTGGCTCCGTTCCGGCCGGTCGGGCAGCTCTCCGTCCCGCCGATGCCGGCCGTGCCGCCGCTGGTGCAGCCCTAGCCGGTCACCGGATAGCCCCCCTCGTTCCACGGTCGGCGTGACCGCCTCGCGCCAAGTCCCTACCCGCGCCATGCCCAAATCCGGAAGGGGAACGCTCATGGCTCCGCGCAAGACCGTGAAGCCCAAGGTCAAGCCGTGTCCGCCCTGCAAGGGCACCGGTGAGGTCTCCCGCACGGTCCTGGTCGGCCGCAAGCGTCGGGCGGTCGGACAGCAGACGGGCATCTGCCTGGGCTGCCTGGGTGCCGGCGAGATCCCCGCCGACGACTGAACTCGCCGGGGCCGGGCGGCCGGACACCGCTCCCCGCCCGCCCTCTGGCCCAACTCACCTGAAGGGAGGTGCCGTTCATGGTCCGCTCGGTCCGTCTGGACGCAGTCCTGATCCAAGCCGTCATCGCCGGTGCCCTCTCGTTCGCGCACCTGCACGACCTGGCGGAAGCAGCGCATCAGTCCGGCTGGAAGGCCTGGGCTTACCCGGTCTCGGTCGACCTGCTGATGGTCGCCGCTTGGCGTCGACTGCGTACCGCCCGCCGCGACCGCGCGGCCTGGACCTGGTTCGTGATCGCCCTGACCGCCTCGCTCGGCGCGAATGTCGCGACCGCTGGACTCCTCGACCTCGACCACGTTCCGGCCTGGCTGCGCATCCTCGTCGCCGGCTGGCCCGCGCTCGCCTTTCTCGGCGGGACCTTGCTTGCTCACGCACCGTCGGTCACCGCCCCGGCACCGGAGCCCCGGCCCGCGCCGGTGATCGACCGCCCCGAAACGCCCGACCCCGTACCGGCGCCGGAGATCGCTACACCGGAGCCCGCACCTGCTCTGCCGAAGGCGGCCTTGGCCGTGCCCCCGGCGCTGGTCGATCACGCCCGCAAGATCGCAACCGAGCACCGCACCCGCACCGGTAGCGCGATCGACACCGCCACCCTGCGCGCCCGGCTCGGCGTTCCCGAAGACCTCGCCGGCGCGATCGTCGCCCAACTCGCCTGATTCCTAAGGAGGTTCATCCATGTCCCGCCCGAACCGCTTCTTCAACGTGATCCGTATCGGCCCCGTCAAGGTCGGCTCCTTCAACAACGGCCGGGGCCAGACCAAGCACACCGCCGCGTGCACCGCACCGGACTGCGGCTTCTCGACCGAGCACAGCGACCGCTCCGCCGCCGAACTCGCCGCCGGCACCCACAAGTGCACCTGACCAGGGAGGACGGTCCGATGCAGTTACCCGAAGACCAGTGGCGCGCCGGACACATCCCGGCAGACGTCTACCGGCAGATCCCGCCCGGCACCGACCTGCGCAAGGTCGTGATCGTGCAGGAAGCCCCGCGCTCCTACACGGGCCCGATCGTCCTGACCCTGGTCATCGTCGCCGGCTCGATCGCCGTGCTCCTGGTGATCGCGTTCGTCGTCCAGGTCATCGCTGCGGCTGCGGTCGCGGTCATCTCCGCGAGCGGCGGGATCAGCTACACGATCAGCCGCAGCAGCAAGGACAAGTAGCACCCTCCGGGGCGGCCTCAACCGCCAAGTCAGTGCCGCCCCGGACGGCTCGACCACTTCCCGATCTTCCGACCTGAAAGGGCTCCACTCATCATGCCTGTTCGTTTCCCGAACCGTCCGGTCTGCCACCACTGCGACGGCTTCCCCGTCGTCAGCATCACCACCGGCACCCGCACCCGCGACGGCTCCCGCGTCCTGCTCCGCGTCACCTGCCCCGCCTGCGACGGCACCGGCCACACCGCTGCCGTGCCGGCCCTCGTCCGGATCGGTGGGTGACCGCGTAATGGGTATCTTCCGTGACCGACTGCCCCGCGACACCGGCAACCCGCTCGACTCGAACGCCGACCGCGCCCGCAGCGTCGCCAAGGCACACGCGAAGCTCGACCAGTCCCGCCCCGAGCCGTCCAAGCCCAAGGGCAACACCACCACCCCGGCCGCACCTTCGGCCAGCACCCCGCAGAAGCGGGGGTGGCGACGGTGACCGCGATGTTCCGCAAGCTTCCCGCTGACCTCACCCCGACCGAGGACAGCCCCGGCCTGCGCGTCAAGGCCGGCACCCGCTACAGCAGCTCGCAGGGCGACTACGTGTGCGGCGGCTGCGGTGCCGAGGACCACGCCAACGGCGACACCGACGTCACGGCCCTGGTCGAGGACTACACCGCCCACCACGGGCCCGCTCACCGCAAGGGTCGGTGAGCCTGTGACTGACACCGCCACCTTGGCGGGACTCGACCCGGCCACCCTCAGCGACGTGCTGAGGGTGGCCGGCTCGGCCCACTTCGACCGCTGGCAAGACCAGATCCGCCGCACGGGCGGCTGCTCCGACCCGATCCGCCTCGCCGGCGCCACCAAGACCATCGACCCGACCACCAAGACCGTGCTCTACGCCTACACGACCGAGCACGAGCCCGGCGGCATGCTCCGGATCGCGTGCGGCAACCGCCGTGCCTCGCGCTGCCCTGCCTGCGCCTGGACCTACGCCGGCGACACCTACCACCTCATCCGCGCCGGCCTCGTCGGCGATCCCGCCAAGGGCACCCCACACACGATCCGCGACCATCCCCGCGTCTTCGCCACCCTCACGGCGCCCTCGTTCGGCCCCGTCCACAACCGCCCCGGCAAGCGGCCCTGCCGCTGCGGCCAACGCCACGGCGAGGAGGCGCCCGAACTCGGCACCCCGCTCGACCCGGCGACGTACGACTACGCGGGCGCGGTGCTGTGGAACAACCACGCCTCCGACCTGTGGCGCTACTTCACGATCTACCTCCGCCGCGAGATCGCCAAGCGCGCCGGCCTCACCCAGAAGGACGCACACGCTCAGTCCCGCGTGGCCTTCGGCAAGGTCGCCGAATACCAGAAGCGCGGAGCCGTCCACTTCCACGCCGTAATCCGCTTCGACGGACCGGACGGACCCGACAGCCCACCCCCGGCCTGGGCCACCCTCGACCTGCTCGACAACGCGATCCGGGCCGCCGCTGCCCGCGTCCAGGTCGACGTCGACCCCGCCGGGGACCAACCGGCCCGCACGCTGCGCTGGGGCACGCAACTCGACGTCCAGCCGATTGGCGCATTCGGCCACGGCGAGGAGATCACCGAACAGGCGGTCGCCTCCTACGTCGCCAAGTACGCCACCAAAGCGGCCGAGACCACGGGCACGGTCGACCGCCGGATTGGCAACAAGGAAGCCCTCGTGCTGCTCGGCGTGCCCGACCACCCGAGCCGGCTGATCGAAGCCTGCCTCGACCTGCACGCGCTCTACCCGGACCGAAAGCTCCGCGACTGGGCCCACATGCTCGGCTTCCGCGGCCACTTCTCCACCAAGTCCCGCAGCTACTCGACCACCTTGGGCGCCCTGCGACAGGTCCGTGCCGACTACCGCGCAGCCCAACACCGCGAAGCCCTCGGCCTGCCCGACCCCGACGACCACCCGGAGGCAACCACGCTCACCCTCGCCCACTGGACCTACGCCGGCCACGGCTACACCCCCGGCGAGTCCTGGCTCGCCGCCAACATCCGCCGGGACATCGAGCTGAACCGCGAGACCGCCCGCGAAGCCCTGCAAGACCAACTCAAATGGGAGGAAGCCGCAGCATGACCGCGACTGTGATCACGCGCAAGTGGTACACCACGGCCGAAGTCGCCGAGATGCTCGGCTACGGCCTGTCCAAGACCAAGATGCTCGTACTGACTGGTGAGATCCATTCGCTCAAGGACGGACGCAACCGCCGCATCCTGCCCCGATGGGTGGATGAGTACGTCGAACGTCTCGCCCAGGAAGCCGAGCAGAGGTGGTCGGCATGAGCGGCAAGCGTGGCAACGGCGAAGGCTCGATCTACCCGTACAAGAACAGCTTTGCCGCATACGCCTGGGTCACCACTCCCGAAGGCAACCGCAAGCGGAAGTACGTCTATGGCAAGACCCGGGAAGAGGTCCACGAGAAGTGGATCAAGTTGCACGCTGAGGCCCAGAAAGGGCCGGTGGCCACCTCCACACCGACGCTGGCGCAGTACCTCGCGCGGTGGCTCCGGGAGGTCGTGGAGCCTGACCTGAAGCCCAAGACGGCCGAGACCTACGCCATGCACGTCCGCCTCTACATCGCGCCGGGACTCGGTTCGAAGCGGCTCGACAAGCTCACCGTGCGGGACGTCCGGAGCTGGGTCAACGACCTGTTGGATCAGTGCCAGTGCTGCGCTCAGGGCCTCGACGCGAAGCGGGACAAGCCTCGTTGCTGTGCCGCCGGCGACTGCTGCGAGCGCATCCCGTCGCGCCGTACGGTGCAGGACGCGCGCGCCGTTCTGCGGTCGGCGCTGACCAACGCGATGACGGAAGAGCTGATCTCGAAGAACGTTGCGGGCCTGGTCAAGGTGCGGTCGGCGCGCAAGGTGAAGCGCCATCCGTGGTCGGTGGAAGAGGCTCGGCAGTTCCTCGAAGCGGCCAGCGCTGCTCATGATTCGCTGTACGCGGCGTACGTGCTCATCCTGGTTCTGGGCTTCCGGCGGGGCGAAGTGCTGGGCCTCACCTGGAAGAGCGTGAACCTGGACGCCGGGGAGGTCACGGTGGAGATGCAGCTACAGCGGATCAACCGGCGCCTCGTGCATGACGAGACCAAGACCGAGTCGTCCACGGCCACGCTGCCGCTGCCGCAGATCTGCGTGACTGCGCTCCAACTCCACTGGCAGGAAAGGGAGTTGGCGAAGCAAGCCGCCGGCGAACTGTGGAGTGACTCCGACTTCGTGTTCACCACGCGCTACGGTACGCCGTTCGAACCGCGCAACTTCAACCGCCGGTTCACCGATCGCTCGTCCCGCGCGGGCGTCCGCCGTATCCGGCTGCACGACACCCGGCACACGTGCGGCTCGCTCCTGGCCGCGCTCGACGTGCACCCTCGCGTCGCGATGCAGATCCTCCGGCACAGCAAGATCGCGGTCACGATGGAGGTCTACACGCACGTGCCCTCGGAGTCGACACGGCGGGCGCTTCGCAAGCTGGGCAAGCACCTTGGGAAGCAAGATCCAAAGTAGTTGCTGTACTTCGCTGCTGTACGACGCAAAAGAGCCCCAGCCGGATCACTCCGACTGGGGCTCTGAGCTGCGGTGGACCTGTGGGGATTTGAACCCCAGACCCCCTCGATGCGAACGAGGTGCGCTACCAGACTGCGCCACAGGCCCTTGCAACGAGTGAAACTCTAGCATCCCCGTCAGGGTGCTTGGAAATCGGTTCCTTGCCTGGTCACTCGTTGGCCGCGCGGGGCCGTTCGCCGTCCTCGTACTGATCGAACAGGGGCGTACGGCCCCGCTCGCGGGCGCGCCGGGCGGAGGCGGCGCGGCGGGCATCGGTACGGCCGTCCACCGTCGACCTGTCCTCCGACGGGTCCTCCGCGTCCTCGTCCAGAGCATCCCGAGCATCCCGGGTGTCCTGGGCATCGCGGGCACCGCGCTCGTCCCGCCCCCCACCCTGCGCCTCCTGCTCCGGCGCCACGGAGCTGGAGCGGGCCGAGCTCCACGCGTCCGGCGCCCCGAGGTCCACGTCGGACGTGGCGCGCGGCGCGACCGGCGCGGTGACGTACGTCGGCAGCGGTACCGGTACCGGGTCCCAGCTGTCGCCCTGGCCCGGCCGGCGCTGCCGCTCACGCTGCTGGTCGACCCACTCGGCGTGGTCGGTCTGCTCGACGAGGGCGCGGCGGTCGGCGGCGAGCGCGGACAGCCCGGGGTCCGTCTCCGGCTCCGGACCCTCCTCGGCGTCGTCGATCCCGGCGTCCACGGACGCGCGCCTGCGCGGCTGACGCTCCCTCAGTCGCTGCGCGGCGACCTCGGCCCTGCGCCGGTCCATCTGGTAGGCGAAGCGGCGGCGTTCCTGGGTGCGCAGGTAGGCGATGTATCCGCTGAGGAGCACCGCCGGTACGCCGGGCGCCCAGAGCAGGGCGAGCCCGCCGACCGCCGCGACGATCGCGCCGAGCGTGAAGGCGAGGAAGAGCATCACGGTGGTACGTCTGCGGCGCGCGAGCACCTTCACCCGCCGGGCGCGCGCCGCCGCGGCCTCCTCGGCGGGCGAACGCCGCGCTACCGGGACGCGCTTGCGCGCAGACGCAGGCGCGGAGGCGGGCGCGGGTCCGGACTTGGGTGCCTGGACCGGCACGGAGGCTTGGTGCGGTGCCGACTTGTGCGCCTGCTCACGCGCCGGTTCACGGACCGGCTCGCGCTCGGGTTCGCGCGCCGACTCCCGCGCCGCCGCGCGCTCTGTTTCCCGTGCCGCAGCACGCTCCGATTCACGGACCGCCCCACGCTCCGGTTCTCGCGCCGCTTCCGGCCGTTCCTGGCTCTGCTGCCGGACGGGCGCGTGTACCTGGGGACGGGCCGGGGGCATGGCGAAGGCCCGGACGTCCACCGAGTCGGTGACGGCGTCCGGCACGACGGCGCTGGGCTCCTCCTCCTCGGTGGAGCGCGCCCGCAGGTCCTTGGCGTACCGGCGCTCCATTCCCGCCCGTCCGGACAGCAGCCGGATGGCGGTGCTGAAGCGTTCCGTCGGACGGGCCTCGTTCAGCTCGTCCTGCCTACGGAGCCACATCGGCACCAAGTAGGCGGCCCAGGCCCCGACAATGACTGCGTAGATGAGGCCGCTGCTGCTCACGCCTCACACGGTAGAGGGGTTTGCGTGAGGCCATCTGCCAATTGAGCCGGTGTGTCGCACGATCTGGCTGATATTTCGAGCTTTTTTTGTGATGGATGCGATCAACAGGCCGCCGAGTTGGCGAATTCATTGCCCGAAGACGGTCATCCGTCGATCACTTTCGAACACGTATTCCATTTCCGGGACGTCCGGGACTTCCCGCCTCCACGCCCCCACGCCCCCGCTCCTCCACGCCTCCGGGTTATGCGGGATTGTCGTGCGGGGTGCTCCGGGAGCGTGCCCGCTGCCAGCGGGCCAGCAACCCCTCGGGCACCTCTTCCGCGGTGAGCGCGAAGACGAGGTGGTCGCGCCAGGCGCCGTCGATGTGGAGATAACGGGGCCTGAGCCCCTCCTCACGGAATCCGAGTTTCTCGACGACCCGGCGGCTGGGGCCGTTCTCCGGGCGAATGCAGACCTCGATGCGGTGCAGTCCCACGGCACGGAAACAGTGGTCCACGACAAGCGCCACGGACGTCGGCATCACTCCGCGGCCGGCCACCGACTCGTCCACCCAGTAGCCGATGTGGCCCGAGCACATGGAGCCCCAGGTGATCCCGGCGACCGTCAACTGCCCGACCAGGCGCCCCTGGTATTCGATGACGAACGGCAGCATCCGGCCCGAGTTCGCCTCGGAGCGGAGATGCCGGACCATCTGCCGGTACGTCGGCCGGTGCGCGATCGGCCCGCTGGGGGTGGGCGGCGGAATCGTCGCCTCCCAGGGGCGCAGCCAGTCCCGGTTGCGCCGGTTGACCTCGCGCCAGGCCCGCTGGTCGCGCAGTTTTATCGGCCTCAGGACGATGTCGCCGTCCACCAGCACGGCAGGCCAGGATGGGCTGTTCAGCTCGCACCCCCACTGGTGTCGGCGGGTCTGGTGTGATCGCCGCCTCGGATCTGGTCGACGGCGTGCGCCAGCAGGGGCTCCAGGACGGCGAGGCCGTCCCTCACCCCGCCGGTGGACCCCGGCAGGTTGACGATCAGTGTGCGCCCGGCGACTCCGGCCAGGCCCCGGGAGAGCGCCGCGGTCGGCACCTTCTCCCGTCCGTACGCCCGAATGGCCTCGGCGATGCCCGGCACCTCGTAGTCGATGACCGCCCGGGTCGCCTCGGGGGTGCGGTCGGTGGGCGAGATGCCGGTACCGCCGGTGGTGACGACGGCGTCGTAACCGGCTTCTACGGCGGCCCGCAGCGCGGCCTCCACCGGGTCGCCGTCGGGGACCACCCGCGGGCCTTCGACCGCGAAGCCGAAGCCCTTCAGGCCGTCGGCGATCAGGGGGCCGCCCTTGTCCTCGTAGACGCCGGAGGCGGCGCGGTTGGAGGCGGTGACCACCAGGGCGCGGTACCGCGCGGGCAGGGTGCCGTCGGGCGTCATGTCCGGCTCCAGTCGCCCGACTTGCCGCCCGTCTTCTCCTCCACGCGCACGTCCGTGATGACCGCTCCCTTGTCGACCGCCTTGACCATGTCGATCACGGTGAGCGCGGCGACGGAGACCGCGGTGAGCGCCTCCATCTCGACGCCCGTGCGGTCCGTCGTCTTCACGGTGGCCCGGATCCGTACGGCGTCGTCCGCGACCGACAGATCCAGTTTCACACCCGACACCGACAACGGGTGGCAGAGCGGGATGAGGTCCGGGGTGCGTTTGGCGCCCATGATCCCGGCGATGCGCGCGGTGGCCAGGGCGTCGCCCTTGGGGACGCCCTCGCCGCGCAGCAGTTCGACCACGCGGGGCGAGACGAGGACGCGTCCGCTGGCGGTGGCGGTGCGCGCGGTCACGTCCTTGCCGGACACGTCGACCATCCGGGCGGCGCCCGCGTCGTCGATGTGCGTCAGTCGGTCGTGCGCAAGGGGTCCAGGGGTGTCCCCCTGGAAAGGCTCAGTCATGCTGTGTGGCGCTCCCGGTCCGGGCGTGTTGTGCGCGACACGGTACCGCCAACCAGCAGTACTCAGCGGAGCAGGACCACTTCGACCTCGGTGCCGGGTTCCACGGACTCGACGTCCTCGGGGACGACGATCAGCGCGTCGGCGAGCGCGAGGGCCGCGACCAGGTGCGATCCGGCGCCCCCTACGGGGGTGACCTCGCCGTCGGCGTACGTCCCGCGCAGGAACTGTCTGCGCCCCTTCGGGGAGGTCAGCGCCTTGTCCGTGGTGAGGGTGGCCCGGGTCCTGGGGCGGTGGACGTCCTCCAGACCCATCAGGGCGCGGATCGCGGGCCGGACGAACAGCTCGAAGGAGACGTACGACGACACCGGGTTGCCGGGGAGGGCCAGCAGCGGGATGTGGTCGAGGCCGATGGAGCCGAAGCCCTGGGGTTTGCCGGGCTGCATGGCGAGCTTGCGGAAGTCGATCCCGGCGCCCTCCTCGTCCTCGTCGCCCACGGAGGACAGCGCCTCCTTGACGACGTCGTACGCCCCGACGCTCACGCCGCCGGTGGTGACCATGAGGTCGGCGCGGACGAGCTGGTCCTCGATGGTGTCGCGGAGGGTCTCGGCGTCGTCGGCGACGGCGCCGACCCGGTAGGCGATGGCTCCGGCGTCGCGGGCGGCGGCGGTGAGGGCGAAGCTGTTGGAGTCGTAGATCTGGCCGTCGGCCAACTGCTCGTCGGGCTGGACGAGTTCGCTGCCGGTGGACATGACGACCACGCGCGGGCGGGGGCGCACGCGGACCGTGCCGCGGCCGATCGCGGCGAGCAGGGCGATCTGCGGCGGGCCGAGGACGGTGCCGGCGTCCAGGGCGCGGTCCCCCGCCTTCACGTCGCTGCCCTTCGCGCGTACGTGCGCGCGTGCCTCCGCCGAGCGGTACACGTGCACGTGCCCGGTGGCGGCCTCGGGGGCCTGGCTGCGGGCCCGCATGCCGGTGACCGGGCCGTCGCCGAGGCCTCCGTCGGTCCACTCCACGGGGACGACGGCCTCGGCGCCGGGCGGAAGCGGGGCGCCGGTCATGATGCGGGCGGTCTCCCCCGGGCCCACGCGGAGCGGCTCGGCGTGGCCCGCCGCGACGTCGCCGATCACCGTCAGGACGGCCGGGAACTCCTCGCTCGCGCCCGCGACGTCCGTGACCCGCACCGCGTACCCGTCCATCGAGCTGTTATCGAAGGGCGGGAGCGAGACCGGCACCGTGATGTCCTCGACCAGGACGCAGCCCTGGGCGTCGAGCAGTTGCAGCTCGATGGGTTCCAGGGGGCGGACGGTCGCGAGGATGTCCTCCAGGTGCTCGTCCACCGTCCAGAGGTGGTCGGGCCCTGCGGTGCGGGTCGCGGCGGTGCTCAACGTTGCTACATCTCCTCGGCTACGTAACTGCGAAGCCAGGCCCGGAAGTCCGGCCCCAGGTCTTCACGTTCGCACGCGAGTCTGACAATGGCACGCAGATAGTCGCCCCGGTCGCCGGTGTCATAGCGGCGGCCCTTGAAGACCACGCCGTGCACGGGGCCGCCGACCTTCTCGTCGGTGGCCAACTGCTGGAGGGCGTCGGTGAGTTGGATCTCGCCGCCGCGGCCCGGCTCGGTCTTGCGCAGTATGTCGAAGATGTGGGGGTCGAGGACGTAGCGGCCGATGATCGCGTAGTTCGACGGGGCGTCGGCCGCGTCCGGCTTCTCGACCAGGCCGGTCACCTTGACGACGTCGTCGTCCGCGGTGGCTTCCACGGCAGCGCAGCCGTAGAGGTGGATCTGCTCGGGGGCGACCTCCATGAGGGCGACGACGCTGCCGCCGTGCTGCTCCTGGACCTCGACCATGCGCGCGAGCAGGGGGTCACGGGGGTCGATCAGGTCATCCCCGAGGAGGACGGCGAAGGGCTCGTGGCCGACGTGCGGGGCGGCGCACAGGACGGCGTGGCCGAGGCCCTTGGGGTCGCCCTGGCGGACGTAGTGCATGGTCGCGAGGTCGCTGGACTCCTGGACCTTGGCGAGCCGGCTCGCGTCACCCTTCTTCTGGAGGGCGGATTCGAGCTCGTAGTTGCGGTCGAAGTGGTCCTCCAGGGGACGCTTGTTGCGTCCGGTGATCATGAGGACGTCGTCGAGCCCAGCCGACGCGGCCTCTTCGACCACGTACTGGATCGCGGGCTTGTCCACGACCGGCAGCATCTCCTTGGGAGTTGCCTTCGTGGCCGGCAGGAACCTGGTGCCGAGACCGGCTGCGGGGATGACAGCCTTGCTGATCCTGGGGTGCGACTGAGTCATGCCCGAACCTTATCCGGTGCCTTTGTGCAGAATCTGTGGCTCCGGTTAAAACGCTCTCATATGAGCACATTAGGAGGGTACGGGTGGAACCTGTGCGGCACCTAGGACGTCAAGCCGAGCCTGACAAGCGAATGTTGCGACGAGAGTTCCTCACGGTGAGGAACAGGTTGACGGCCGATGACGTGCGGGAGGCCGGCGTCGCGCTCGCCGACCGCGCCCTGGAACTGCCCGAGTTGGCGCACGCGCGCACTGTCGCGGCGTACGTCTCCGTCGGGAGCGAACCCGGAACGCTCGCGCTCCTGGACGCACTCCGCGCGCGGGACGTCGACGTCCTCCTCCCCGCGCTCCTCCCGGACAACGACCTCGACTGGGGCGCCTACGACGGCAAGGGCTCGCTCGCGCGGGTCCGACACGGCGGAAAGATGGCCCTGTTGGAGCCCTCCGGGGAGCGACTCGGCCCGGACGCCGTGACCGCCGCCGACGTCGTCCTGCTGCCCGGCCTCGCGGTCGACGGGCGCGGGATGCGCCTGGGGCGCGGCGGGGGGTCGTACGACCGCGTGCTGGCGCGGCTGGAGCGGGCGGGCGCGCATCCCGCGCTGGTGGTGCTGCTGTACGACTCCGAGGTCGTCGGGAAGGTGCCCGCGGAGGCGCACGACCGGCCGGTGCGGGCGGTGGTGACGCCCTCGGGTGTGCGGCGGTTCGCGGCGAACTGAACGGGAAGCGAAATGGCCCTCCACGCACGCGTGGAGGGCCATTTCCGTTTGTCCGGTTGTTCAACGACTCACGGTTTGAGCACCAGGGTGTCGCTCGTGCTGCCGTCGACCGCCTTGGACGAGAACGACCACGGCAGCAGCTCACCGTCGACCCATTTGCCGGTCTGGTCGGTGTAGTGCGCGCTGAAGGCGTGTCCGGAGGCTCCGGTGAGGTTGATCCACTTGGACTTGTCGAAGTCGTCCAGGTTGACCACCATGCGCATCGACGGCACCCAGACGACCTCGTAGCCGCCCGCCGCGTTCCAGCCGGTCGCGTTGACCGTGGCCTCGCCGCCGCTGAGCTTCCAGGGGCCGCGGTTGAGGATGTACTGGACGATGGCGGGGCCGTCGGTGCCCAGGGTCTGGTTCTTCAGGAACAGGCGGTGCAGCCGGCCCCAGCTCCAGGTGTCGATGTCCTTGCCGAGCTTGGCGGTCAGCTCCCAGCGGGCGTCGATCATGGCGCGCTTGAACAGCTGGTTCATGTTGCTCGCCCCGGGGCGGTTGCCCGACGCGGGGGTCTTCCACCAGGCGTTGGTGGGGTCGTCCATGAGCTTGCGGACGACCTCGAACCAGCGGTCGCCGCCGTCCGGCTGGGCCTCGTCGGCGTCACGCTCGCCGCACTCGCGCACCTTCTTGTTGTCCTCGTCGGCGGGACCCGTGGTGTCGACCGGCGAGACGAACAGGCACTGCCCCTCGACCCGAAGCTCCTTGGGCAGCTTGTTGCCGAAGGCGAGCTTGAGGATGTTGCGCCAGACCGAGTTGAAGTAGGCGGCAGCCGCCGAGTCGGCGTCCTGGGTGTAGTCCCAGCCCTCCAGGAGCTTCTGGGCCTCGCGCACGTCGGCGTCGGGCTCGTCGATCTTCAGCAGCTTGGGCACGAGCAGCTTGGCGATCTCGCTGCTGTCGTCGAGCTGCATCTGCCGCATGTCGTCGGTGGAGATCTTGCCGCCGCCGTCGATCTTCGACTGGATCAGATCGGTGATGCGCTGGCTGCGGGTGCCGTAGCCCCAGTCCGTGGTGAGGGTGTACGGGTACTTGTCCTTGTCGATCACCGCCTGGTTGGCGGTGACGATGTAGCCGCGCTTGGGGTCGTACTCGTACGGCAGGGCGGCCTGCGGGATGTAGCCGGTCCAGTCGTACTTGGAGTCCCAGCCGGGCACGGGCAGCGAGCCGTCGCCCTTGCCGCGGATCGGGATCCTGCCGGGCAGGGTGTAGCCGATGTGGTTCTTGGTGTCGGCGTAGACGAGGTTCTGCGAGGGCACGTCGAACTTCGCGGACGCGGAGCGGAACTCGCTCCAGTCGGACGCCTTGTCGATGGCGAAGACTGCGTCCATGGTGGTGCCCGGGTCCTCGGCGGTCCAGCGCAGGGCGATGCCGTAGCCGTCGCCTCTGTCGGGGGCCGCGGCGTCGACGGTGGCCTTCTTGCCGACGTTCACGAGTTCGTCGTTGCGGTCGGACAGCAGCGGGCCGTTGTTGGTCTCCCGGACGACGATCTTCTTGGAGGCGCCGCCGGCGACCTTGATGGTCTCCGTGCGGGTCGTGAAGGGCTTCGTCGTGCCGTCGGACAGGTAGCCGTCGCCGGAGAGCTTCTCCAGGTAGAGGTCGGTGACGTCGACCCCGGAGTTGGTCATGCCCCAGGCGATGTTCTGGTTGTGGCCGATGACGACGCCGGGCATGCCCGCGAAGGTGTAGCCGCTGACGTCGTACTGGCACTTGCTGGAGATCGCGCGGCAGTGCAGGCCCATCTGGTACCAGACGGACGGCAGCGAGGCTTCCAGGTGCGGGTCGTTGGCCAGGAGGGGCTTGCCGGTGATGGTGTTCTTCCCGGCGACGACCCAGGAGTTGGAGCCGATGCCCTGGCCGTTCACGCCGACGGCCGTCGGGAGGTCGTCCAGGACGTTCGAGAGGCCCGCCAGCTGGCTCGTGAGGGCCGATCCGGACGAGGACGACGTCGAGCCCGTCGTGCCGCTCGTGGACGTGCTGGAGGAGCTGTCGCCGCCGTCGAAGGTCTTGGTGTACTCGTCGTACTCGCCCTCGGTGACGATCGGCTGGTTGCGGCTGTACGGGTACTCCGGGTACAGGTCCGCGATCTGCTGGGGGCCGAGGCGGCTGGTCATCAGGGCGCGGTCGATCTCGTCCTTCATGTTGCCGCGCAGGTCCCAGGCCATCGCCTTGAGCCACGCGACCGAGTCGACCGGGGTCCACTTCTGGGGCTTGTAGTCGTTCCTGAAGCCGAGGGCCGCGTACTCCAGGGAGATGTCCTTGCCGTCCTTGCCCTGGAGGTAGGCGTTGACTCCCTTGGCGTACGCCTGGAGGTACTTCTTCGTGGAGGCCGACAGCTTGGTGTCGTACTCCTTCTGAGCCACCCGGTCCCAGCCCAGGGTGCGCAGGAACTCGTCGTTCTTGACCTGGCCCTTGCCGAACATCTCGGACAGCCGCCCGGCGGTCATGTGCCGCCGCACGTCCATCTCGTAGAACCGGTCCTGCGCCTGGACGTAGCCCTGCGCCATGAACAGGTCCGCGTCGGAGGACGCGTAGATCTGCGGGATGCCGTAGCTGTCACGCTTGACGTCGACGGGTCCGGAGAGGCCGTCGAGCGTGATCGAACCCGTGGTCTGCGGGAGGGAGGCGCGGACCGTGCTGACGGACCAGTACGCGCCGTAGACGATGCCCCCGATGATGGCCATTACCAGAACAAGCACCAGTAGACGGGCTTTGCGCCCCTTTTTCCTGCCGGACTTGCCGGGCTTATGACCCGATGAGGCGGTGGTGTTGGGGGGCATCGCTGTCCTTGCTGTCCTAACGCGAGCGGCAGGGCGGGCTGTGCTTTTGACTGAGCGCTGGAGCAACCATAGGCGCAGGGTCCCGAGCGACTTGACGCGGAGTCGGGTACCGGCGCGGACGGGCGTTCGATCTTGCCTCGCGAAGTGTCAAGAAAGCGTCAAGAGTTAGGTAAGGTAACGAAGTACTTGGACGCATGGCGCCGCGGCGTCGCGTCCCCTGTACATGTGCTGCCGCTCTGTACGCGCGTCAGCCGAGGAAGGGAAGGCCACTGACTGTCCACCACCTCGACCAGCTGCTGCTCGTCTGCTCGCTCGTCCTGCTCGTCGCCGTCGCGGCGGTCCGGATCTCCTCGCGCAGCGGGCTCCCCAGCCTGCTCGTGTACCTGGGGATCGGCGTCGCCATGGGCCAGGACGGCGTCGGCGACATCCACTTCGACAACGCCGAGCTGACCCAGGTCATCGGGTACGCGGCCCTGGTCGTGATCCTGGCCGAGGGCGGCCTCGGCACGAAGTGGAAGGAGGTCAGGCCGGTCCTGTCCTCCGCGGCCACGCTGGCGCTGGCGGGGGTGGCGGTGAGCGTCGGCGTCACGGCGGCGGGCGCGCACTATCTGGTCGGTCTGGACTGGCGGCAGGCGTTCATCATCGGGGCGGTGGTGTCCTCGACGGACGCGGCGGCGGTCTTCTCGGTGCTGCGCAGGATCCCCCTCCCCGCGCGCGTGACGGGCACGCTGGAGGCCGAGTCCGGCTTCAACGACGCCCCGGTGGTCATCCTGGTCGTCGCCTTCTCCACGGCCGGTCCGGTCGAGCACTGGTACCTGCTGGTGGCCGAGATAGCCCTGGAGCTGGCCATCGGCGCGGCCATGGGCATCGCGGTGGGCTGGCTCGGCTCCTGGGGGATGCGGCACGTGGCGCTGCCCGCCTCCGGTCTCTACCCGATCGCCGTCATGGCGATCGCGGTCACCGCGTACGCGGCGGGCGCCCTGGCGCACGGCAGCGGCTTCCTGGCGGTCTATCTCGCCTCGATGATGCTCGGCAACGCCAAGCTGCCCCACTGGCCCGCCACGCGCGGTTTCGCCGAGGGGCTCGGCTGGATCGCGCAGATCGGCATGTTCGTCCTGCTCGGCCTGCTGGTCACCCCGCACGAGCTGGGGGACGACGTCTGGCCCGCGCTCCTCATCGGCCTGGTGCTGACGATGGTGGCCCGCCCGCTCAGCGTGGTGGTGAGCCTCACGCCGTTCCGGGTGCCCTGGCAGGAGCAGACCCTCATGTCCTGGGCCGGGCTGCGCGGCGCCGTGCCCATCATCCTGGCGACGATCCCCATGGTGAACGGCGTCGAGGGCAGCCGCCGCATCTTCAACATCGTCTTCGTCCTGGTGGTCGTCTACACCCTCGTCCAGGGACCGACGCTGCCCTGGCTGGCGCGCAAGCTGAAGCTGGGCGAAGGCCCGGAGGCCGCCGACCTCGGCATCGAATCGGCTCCCCTGGAGCGGCTGCGCGGGCATCTGCTGTCCGTAGCGATCCCCGAGGAGTCGAAGATGCACGGCGTCGAGGTCAACGAACTGAGGCTGCCGGCCGGGGCCGCGGTCACCCTCGTCGTACGCGACGGAAAATCGTTTGTCCCGCTGCCCTCGACGGTCCTGCGACGCGGGGACGAGCTCCTCGTGGTCGCCACGGACCCCGTCCGGGACGCCGCCGAGCAGCGGCTGCGCGCGGTGGGTCACGGCGGCAAGCTGGCGGGGTGGCTGGGCACGGACACCACCGGCGCCGGTCGTTAAGGGCATGTTTCGTACGGTTCACACGTTCGCCAATCGCAGGTGAACGCACGCGTGGTGCCCGTTTTCACAGGCTCACCGGGCCTCATCACCTGTACGATGAAGGCACATTCTGATCGAACCAACTCTGCCTGAAGCAGTGCTGGCGCGACCGTATGGCGGCCGAATCCCTCTCCGCGTGGGCACCGGTATCCACCGCAGTTCCGCGCAAGAGGACAGCTCTCGGCGCCCCCCGCACAGGGCGCGCTACCAGGTGGCAGAAAGGCACGGGCCGTGGCATCCACGGTCACCTCCGGGACGGGATCCCGCCCCGGATACGGGCAGCTGCTGCGCACGCGCGGCGCCTGGACGTTCCTGCTCCCCGGCTTCGCGGCACGCCAGCCGTTCGCGATGCTCACCATCTCCATCGTGCTGCTCGTGCAGCACACCACCGGCTCCTACGGCGCGGCAGGCGCCGCCGCGGCCGTCACCGGCGTCTCCATGGCCCTGTTCGCGCCCTACAGCGGACGGCTGGCCGACCGCCACGGACAGCGGGCCGTCCTGCTTCCCGGCGTCCTGGTGCACACCCTGTCTGGCCTGACGTTCACGGCCCTCGCGCTCGGCCACGCGCCCCTGTGGGCGCTGTTCGTGGCGGCCGTGCCGACCGGCGCCTCGGTGCCGCAGATCGGGCCCATGGTGCGCGCCCGCTGGGGCGTGAAGCTCCAGGACTCCCCGCTGCTGAGCACGGCGGCCGCCTTCGAGTCCGTCACGGACGAACTGACCTTCGTCTTCGGCCCGTTGCTGGCGACCGCCCTGTGCACCGCCGTGACCCCGGCCGCGGGTCTGGTCACGGAGGCGGGGCTCACGCTGATCGGCGGTCTGCTGTTCGCCGCCCAGAAGAGCACCCAGCCCAAGGTGGCGCTCGCCGGGCACGCACGCGTGGAGCACGTTTCCGCACTGGGCATCCCCGGGGTGCGCGTGCTGATCGTGACCTTCCTGGGCATCGGTTCCGTCTTCGGCGGCATGCAGGTCTCCCTGGCCGCCTTCACCGAGTCGATCGGCGAACCCGGTCTGAACGGCGTCCTCTACGGCACGTTCGCGGCAGGCAACATGCTCTCCGGGCTCGTCTGCGGTGCCGTCGCCTGGAAGGTCGCCCCGCAGCGCCGCCTCCTGGTCGGCTACGCGGCGCTCGCGCTGACCGCGTCCGCCCTGTGGACCGCGCACTCGGTGCTGCTGCTGGCCGGCGTCGGCCTCCTGGTCGGCATGTGCATCGCGCCCGCCCTGATCACCGGCTACACCCTGGTCGAGGGGCTCGTCCCGGCCGGCGCCCGCACCGAGGCCTTCACCTGGCTGACCGGCGCGGTCGCCCTCGGCCAGGCCGCCGCCGTCACGGTCGCCGGACAGCTGGAGGACCGCCTGTGGGGCGGCGCCGGTTTCCTGGTCCCGATGGCCGGTACGGTGCTCGCCCTGGGGACCCTGGTGGCCCTCCGGTCACGGCTCGCGACCCGGCCCCGCAGCCGCACCGTGGCACGTGGCGTCGGTCACCGCGTGCCGGTGGCAGTGGACTGATCCCCGGGAATACGTCACTATGGACGCTCGTTAGCACTCATTGAGTGAGAGTGCCAGGAGGAAGACAACAGTGCCGACCTACCAGTACCAGTGCACCGAGTGCGGCGAGGGCCTTGAAGCGGTCCAGAAGTTCACCGACGACGCGCTGACCGAGTGCCCCAATTGCGGTGGCCGCCTGAAGAAGGTGTACTCCGCGGTCGGCATTGTCTTCAAGGGCTCCGGCTTCTACCGGAACGACAGCCGCGGCTCCTCGTCGAGCAGCTCGCCGGCCACCCCGAAGCCGTCGACGTCCTCGGACTCGAAGCCGTCCGCCCCCTCGACCTCGTCGTCCTCATCAGACTCGAAGTCGTCGAGCTCGGGCTCCTCGTCCAGCAGTAACAGCTCCGCCGCGTAGGACTTCTCCGCGGGACCCTGTCGTCGTACGACGACAGGGTCTTCGGTGTTTCCGGAGCCGGTTCCCGCATCCGTTCCTGTGGCTTTTCGGCGGCGGCTAGGGTGCTGGCCATGGCGAACGCAGAGATCGGCGTAATCGGCGGCTCCGGCTTCTACTCGTTCCTCGACGACGTGACCGAGATCGAGGTGGACACCCCCTACGGACCCCCCAGCGACTCCCTCTTCCTCGGCGAGATCGCCGGCCGGCGGGTCGCGTTCCTGCCCCGGCACGGGCGCGGCCACCATCTGCCGCCGCACCGCATCAACTACCGGGCCAACCTCTGGGCGTTGCGCTCCGTCGGCGTGCGCCAGGTCCTCGGCCCGTGCGCGGTGGGCGGGCTGCGCCCCGAGTACGGGCCGGGCACGCTGCTGGTGCCGGACCAGCTGGTGGACCGGACGAAGTCCCGGACGGGCACGTACTTCGACGGACTCCCGCTGCCCGGCGGCGCGGTGCCGAACGTGGTGCACGTGTCGCTGGCCGACCCCTACTGCCCGACCGGCCGGGCGGCCGCGCTGAAGGCGGCGCGCGGGCGGGACTGGGAACCGGTGGACGGCGGCACGCTCGTGGTGATCGAGGGCCCGCGTTTCTCGACCCGCGCCGAGTCGCTGTGGCACCAGGCGCAGGGCTGGTCGGTGGTCGGCATGACCGGCCATCCCGAGGCGGCGCTCGCGCGTGAACTGGAGCTCTGCTACTCCTCGTTGACCCTCGTCACCGACCTCGACGCGGGCGCCGAGACCGGCGAGGGCGTCTCCCACGACGAGGTGCTGCGGGTGTTCGCGGCCAACGTGGACCGGCTGCGGGGCGTGCTGTTCGACACAGTGGCCGCGCTGCCGGAGACCGGGGCGCGGGACTGCCTGTGCGCGAACGCGCTGGGCGGGATGGACCCGGGCTTCGAGCTGCCGTAACCGCGGCGGCTGGGGATGCGGAGAGGGGCCGGGGATACGGAACTCCCCGTTCGGGTGAGGGAGTTGTCCACAACCGGCGGGTAACACACGGGCTCCGGCAGGCATCGGCGCGAGGCCTCATCGTGGGGACCGCAAGCCGATCCCTCGTCACAGGTGGTGGTTCCCATGTCCCTCTCCCCTCCCTCCTTCCCCTCCTTCACGGGCCCGTCGGGTACGGATTCCTTCCCGCGCCCGCTGGGCACCGACGCCCCGCCCACGTGCGAGGTGCCGCACTTCGCGCCGGTGCGGGTGCGCGGCGGCCGCTGTCGACTGCGCCGGCTGCTACGGCACCGGAGGCGGGCGGTGGCCGCGGGGCTGGCGCTGACCGCGGCCGCACTTGTCGCGGCGGGCCCGCGTGAGGCGTCCGAGGCACGGCACAGCGAGCGGCCTCGGGGGCACCCGGTGGCCGATCCGGTACGGCAGCGCCGGGCGGTCGAGTGGGTGTCGGCGCCGGTGCGGATCGCCGACGCCGGTACGGTCCGGCTGCTGCGGGCCGGTGACCGGGTCGATGTGATCGCCGCCGAGGAGTCGGCGGCGGGCGGTGACGCTCACGTGGTCGCGCGCGGGGCGCGGGTGACGAAGGTGCCCGAGCCGCTCGAAGTGGCGGACGGCGGCGGGGCGTTGGTGGTGCTGTCGGTGCCACGCTCGACGGCGGCACGGCTGGCCGGCGCGAGCGCCACGGCACGGTTGGCGGTGACGATGTGCTGATCGGCCGGTTCGTCCGTGGGGTGGTCCGTGAGGTGAACCATGCCTTTCGGTGTCTCGGCGACTTGCTGTCAAGTCCCTCGTTCGAGTTACTGAATTGGACAGGGCGGCCGGGCCTTGACGTAGGTTGCGGAGCTGTCGGTTCCACCCCCTGCGCGTGCGAGAAGAGGCTCCGAGTTGAGCGAGAAGAAGAAGGAACCGGGCGTCTGGCAGGGCTTCAAGGCCTTCCTGATGCGCGGGAACGTCGTCGATCTGGCAGTCGCGGTCGTCATCGGCGCCGCCTTCACGAACATCGTCAACTCGGTGGTGAAGGGGATCATCAACCCGCTCGTCGGGGCGATCGGCACACAGAACCTGGACACCTACAGCTCGTGCCTGAGCAGCAGTTGCTCGGGCGACAAGGGCATCCAGCTGATGTGGGGTTCCGTCCTGGGAGCCGCCCTCAGCTTCGTGATCACCGCGGCGGTCGTCTACTTCCTGATGGTCCTGCCGATGTCGAAGTACCTGGCCCGGGCGGAGGCCCAGCGCAAGGCCAAGGAGGGCACGCAGGAGGTCATCGAGATCACCGAGCTGGAGGTCCTCAAGGAGATCCGCGACGCGCTCGTCGCGCAGCGCGGCGAGGGACACCGGGAGCCGTAACCGACGGCTCAGATGTGGTGGGGCGGCTTCTCGTCGAGGAAGCGCTTCAGGTCGGCCGCGCTGTCACCCTCGGGCCGCTCGCCCCACCCGCGGTCCGTGTCGTCCGAGGACGGCCGGCTCAACGGGTCGTCGAAGACCAGCGCGGGCTTCGGATCGCGCGGCTCGGGTGCGGGGACGGTACTCATGCGTCCAGGGTACGGCCCCCGGCCGACGTTATCTGCTGTGCTTGGCCCCATGACGTCCGAGACGCACAGCCCCCAGCGCCCCCTACGCCCCCTGCGCCCGCTCACCGCCCGGGGCCGGGACGAGCCGCACCGGGTCGCCTCGCCGCTGGAGCTCTTCTTCGACCTGTGTTTCGTCGTGGCCATCGCGCAGGCGGGCGTCCAGCTGGCGCACGCCGTCGCGGAGGGGCACGCGGGCGAGGGCGTCCTGAACTACGCGATGCAGTTCTTCTCGATCTGGTGGGCCTGGATGAACTTCTCCTGGTTCGCCTCGGCGTACGACAACGACGACGTGCTCTACCGGGTCGTCACCCTGGTGCAGATCGCCGGCGTCCTGGTCCTCGCGGCCGGGGTCTCGCGGGCCTTCGAGCAGCACGACTACCTGGTCGTCTGGCTCGGCTACGTGATCATGCGGCTGGCGATGGCCACACAGTGGCTGCGGGCCGCGAAGGACGCGGAGGGCCCGGAGAGAACCATGGCGGTGCGGTACGCGGGCGGCGTGCTGCTGTGCTTGGTCGGCTGGGCCGGGCTGGTGGTCGCGCCGGAACCCGCCCGGGCATGGGTGTTCCTCGTGATGGTGATCGCGGAGCTGTGCGTCCCCCTCTACGCCGAGAAGGACTTCACGACGCCCTGGCATCCGCACCACATCTCCGAGCGGTACGGGCTGTTCACGATCATCGTGCTGGGCGAGACGATCGCGGCGGCGACGGTCGCCGTGAAGTCCGGGGTGGACGAGAACGACGCGCTGGGCGAGCTGCTGCCCATCGCGGCCGGCGGACTGCTGATCGTGTTCGCCGCCTGGTGGATCTACTTCGTGGTGCCGATCCACGGGCACCTTCGCTCCAACCAGCAGGCGTTCCTGTGGGGTTACGGTCACTACCTGATCTTCGCGTCGGCGGCCACGATCGGCGCGGGCCTGGAGGTGGCGGTCACACAGGCGGTCGGCAAGGCCCACATCTCCACACCGGCGGCCTCCGCAGCGGTGACCCTGCCGACAGCGCTGTACCTGCTCACCGTCTGGGCGCTCCACGCCCGCCACTACAAGGTGGGCGTCACCCAGCAACTGGTGCTCCCCGTGGCCGCGTTGCTGGTGCTCTGCTGCACGTTCCTGGGCCAGTGGGCGGTACTGGCGGCGGGGCTGGTGTCGGCACTGACGGTGGCGGTCGGGGTGACGTTGACGGCACGGACGGCTGCCGCCGAGGAGAGCGGAACCGAGGCGACGGCGACGGCGGGCTGACCGGCACCGGAACAGTCGTCGAAGCTCAGCCGACCGGGACGGGAACAGGGGCCGAAGGCGGGCTGACCATCCCCGGGGCACCGGCGTGGACAGCTCCGATGGTCCCCGGATCGGCAGGGGGCTGGGCGAGACTGGCGCGCATGACAGTTGACGCGTTGACGGATGTGGCCGGGGTGCGGGTGGGGCATGCGACGCGGTCGGGGGACGGTTGGCTCACCGGGACCACGGTCGTGCTCGCGCCGGAGGGCGGAGCGGTGGCCGCCGTGGATGTGCGGGGCGGCGGACCCGGCACCAAGGAGACCGACGCGCTCGATCCGCGCAACCTGGTGCAACGGGTCGACGCGATCGTGCTGACCGGCGGCAGCGCGTACGGGCTCGACGCCGCGTCCGGGGTGATGGCCTGGCTGGAGGAGCAGGGGCGCGGGGTGCGGGTCGGCGCCGATCCGTCGCACGTCGTACCCGTGGTACCCGCGGCCTGTGTCTTCGACCTGGGGCGGGGCGGCGCCTTCCGGGCCAGGCCGGACGCGGCCACCGGGCGGACGGCGGTCGAGGCCGCCGCGATCAGCGGCCCCGGGGTGCGGGTGCGCGAGGGGTGTGTGGGCGCCGGTACGGGGGCGGCGCTCGGACCGTTGAAGGGCGGGATCGGGACCGCGAGCATGGTGCTGGACTCGGGAATCACGGTGGCGGCGCTGGTGGTGGCCAACGCGGCGGGTTCGGCGACGGACCCCGAAACGGGCGTGCTGTACGGGGAGTTGTTCGGGGGGAGGGTGGAGTATCCCGAGCCGCACGTCCACGAGGCCGCGCGGCTGCGCCTCGCCGAGGCAGCCGCCAAGAACGCGCCTCCCCCGCTGAACACCACGCTCGCGGTGGTGGCCACGGACGCCCAACTCACCAAGGCCCAGGCCCAGAAGCTGGCTGGCACGGCCCACGACGGCATCGCGCGCGCCGTACGCCCGGTGCACCTCCTGAACGACGGCGACACGGTCTTCACCCTCGCCACCGGCACCCGCCCCCTGGACGCCGAGAACCCCCTCGCCCTCAACGCCGTTCTCGCGGCCGGCGCGGACGTCGTGACCCGGGCGATCGTGCGCGCGGTACGCGCCGCCGAGCCAGTGGACGGACCCGGCGGGACATGGCCGTCGTACGAGGAGCTGTACGGGAGACGGTAGCCACCCCTCTGGAGGTTGGGATCTCCTCTAACCAGTCAAGCACCACGACAGTGGTTACTTTTACCCCCGGCCTCCAGAGGGGACGCCTGCCTGGCCCCCCGCCCCGCGTATGTCCCGGTTCTGTCACCGGACGGCGCCCATGAGGAACGCAGGGAACCCGTACAGCCACACGCCCCCTCTTTGTCCACGCAACGCAGCGGATCACGTATCACGCACACCACACGAACCTGGAGCAGCCCGTGACAACGCCGGACATAGCAGCGCGGCGCGTACTGGGGGCCATCGCCGCCCTGGTGGTCGGCACCCTCACCCTCAGCGCGTGTGGTGGCAACGCCAGCGCGGACGCCAACACCGACGGCAAGGGCGGCGGCAACACGACCGCCAAGACGTCCACCGCGAAGATCACCATCTCCGCCAAGGACGGCGCGACGAACGCGTCCATCAACTCCACCGGCGTAAAGGTCAGCGACGGCACGCTGACCGACGTGAAGATGACGGTCTCCGGTTCGGGGGAGGCCGTGGACGGCGCGATCGCCGCGAACGGCGCGAGCTGGAAGCCGAAGGAGCAGTTGGAGCGCGGCACCAAGTACCAGATATCGGCGACCGCGAAGGACTCCAGCGGCAAGACCGCCGCCGCCAACTCCATCTTCACCACCGTCACTTCGAGCAACAGCTTCATCGGGACGTACACCCCGGACAACGGGACGACGGTCGGTGTCGGGATGCCGGTGTCGTTCAACTTCGACAAGGTGATCAGCGACAAGAAGGCCGTGCAGTCGCACATCACGGTCACGTCCAGCACCGGCCAGCAGGTCGTGGGCCACTGGTTCGGGGCGCAGCGGCTCGACTTCCGGCCGCAGGACTACTGGAAGGCCGGTTCCAAGGTCACGATGAAGATCGACCTGGACGGCGTGCAGGGCGCGAACGGCGTCTACGGCGTGCAGAAGAAGACCGTGACGTTCAACGTCGGCCGCTCGCAGGTCTCCACCGTGGACGTCAACACGCAGACCATGACGGTCGTACGCGACGGCCAGACCCTCAAGTCCCTGCCGATCTCCTCCGGCAGCCCCGAACACACCACGTACAACGGGCAGATGGTGATCTCCGAGAAGTTCACCCAGACCCGGATGAACAGCCAGACGGTCGGCCTGGGCGGGGAGTACGACATCCCGGACGTGCCGCACGCGATGCGCCTGACCTCGTCGGGAACGTTCATCCACGGCAACTACTGGTACAACAAGTCCAACCCGCCCTTCGGCCAGACGGGCACCAGCCACGGCTGTGTCGGGCTCGCGGACGTACAGGGCGCGCAGGGCGCGACGAACGCCGCCTGGTTCTACGACAACTCGCTCATCGGCGATGTCGTGGTCGTGAAGAACTCCCCCGACAAGACGGTCGCCCCGGACAACGGGCTCAACGGCTGGAACATGGCGTGGAGCGAGTGGACCGCCGGAAGTGCTGCCTGACCGGCGGGTTTTGACGGAACTTCGGGCCGCGCGGGAACATCTCGCGCGGCCCGCGCGTTTTCCGGGCATACGTTTTCTCGGTTCCCGGACATGATGTCCGACCGAGGGGCTACGGTATGCACCCACAAGGTGACATGCAGCAACGCCGGGAGAAGCCTTGAGCGTTCCGTACGACACGGCAGCGTACGAACAACCCGAGTCGCCCGAGTCTCCGCAAGAGCATCTCGCGCGACTCCTCGGCCGTGCCCTGAACTCCTTCGAGCTGCCGGACGAGACGATAGGGCGTCTCGACTGCGCGCTGGCGCACGACAGTTCGCTGCACTCCGCGCACCACAGCGCCGGCCTGCACCGGGAGACGTACCGGCACACATGGCTGCTCGCCGACGGTTCCGCGCTCACCCTGTGGGAGCTCGTCCACAACACCGTGCTGGGCAGAGACACTCAGCACGAGGTGTACGTCGACGAGGAGGAGCTGCGCATCGCGACCGCGCGGCTGCCGCTGCCGCCGGACACACCGGAGCCCCCGGACTTCGAACTGCCGGTGATGGTGCAGCTGGCGCCGTTCCCGGAGCCCCGGCACACGTATCTGGCGGACGACTCCGCGGACCACGCGCGCCGTTTATTGCGCCGGGCGGAGAACGTGGACCGGCCGGACGGCGAGACGGCCGCGCTGCTGGAGACGGCGTTCGCGCACCAGATCACGCAGGCCTTCGGCCGCCCGTTCCGAGCGGGCCGCGCGGCGCTCTGCTTCTCGCTCTACGAGCACGCGTTCCTGCTGCAGGACGGCGCGGAGATCTCCCTCTGGGAGGTCGAGCACACGGCGACACCGGACGGCCGTCACATGTGCGAGGTGTACGCCAGCGAGGACGCGGCCCGCGACGCGATGGAGCGCCGGGCGGCGCAGGTCTCCTAGCAGCCCCGAGCCGGGCCGTTCAAAGCCCGCCGCCGAGTCAACGCCCGTCGCTGAGCTGTCGTACCAGACCCGCGAAGGCGTCCCGCTCCGCCGGGGTCAGTTCGACGGACTCCACGTGCGGAGCGGTGTGACGCTGGTTCGGGAGACCGTGCAGCGGGTGGGCCGCGTGCCACACGGTGGGCTCCGCGAGGGAGCGGCGCAGGACGCGCGTCAGGCCGAACACCCAGGCGACGGTCGCCAGGGCGAGAACGGCCACACCGGTCAGCTGGAGGATCGAGACGTGCTCAGGCATGCGTTCCAGTAGACACCACGGTCCGGGACCGTGGTCCCGGACCGTGACGTATCTCGCAGTTGCCGTGAACACCTCACGGTGGCCCAAAAGAGCCCAGACGGAGGCCGGAAAGAGGCTAGGCGGCGACCGGCTGCTTCGTGTCCGCCGCAGGAGCGGATATGTCCTCCGGCGCTCCGGGGGCCGCGCTGCCGGCAGGCGACTTGCGCATGCCCTTCAGTACGACGACCAGGGCCGCGCTGACGCACATGCCGACCGCGATGGCGATCAGGTAGAGGAACGCGTGGCCGATCAGCGGGACCACGAAGATGCCGCCGTGCGGGGCCCGCAGGGTCGCGCCGAACGCCATCGACAGGGAGCCGGTGATCGCGCCGCCCACCATCGCGGACGGGATGACCCGCAGCGGGTCGGCCGCCGCGAACGGGATCGCGCCCTCGGAGATGAAGGAGGCGCCCAGGACCCAGGCGGCCTTGCCGTTCTCGCGCTCGGTCTCGGTGAAGAGCTTGCCGCGCACGGTCGTCGCCAGGGCCATCGCCAGCGGCGGGACCATGCCGGCCGCCATCACCGCGGCCATGATCTTCATCGCCGAGTCGCTCGGGCTGGAGACCGCGATGCCCGCAGTGGCGAAGGTGTACGCGACCTTGTTGACCGGGCCGCCGAGGTCGAAGCACATCATCAGGCCGAGCAGGGCGCCCAGCAGGATCGCGTTCGAGCCGCTGAGGCCGTTGAGCCAGTCGGTCATGCCCTTCTGCGCCGAGGCGATCGGTTTCCCGATGACCACGAACATCAGGAACCCGACGATCGCCGTGGAGATCAGCGGGATCACCACCACCGGCATGATCCCGCGCACCGCCTTGGGGATCTTCACCTTCTGGATCGCCAGCACCACACCACCGGCGATCAGACCGGCGGCAAGACCGCCGAGGAAGCCCGCGTTGATGGTGGAGGCGATCATGCCGCCGACGAATCCGGGCACCAGACCCGGCCGGTCCGCCATGCCGTAGGCGATGTAACCCGCCAGCACCGGGACCAGGAAGCCGAAGGCGACGGCGCCGATCTGGAACATCAGCGCGGCCCAGCTGTCGGTCTGCGTCCACACGAAGTGGTCCATGACCGAGGGCGCCGACTTGATCTCGTAGCCGCCGATCGCGAAGCCGAGGGCGATCAGCAGACCGCCCGCGGCGACGAACGGGACCATGTAACTGACGCCGGACATCAGCCACTTGCGCAGCATCGAGCCGTAGCCCTCGCCCGCCTCGCCGCCGCGCTCGACCGGGGTCGGCGCGGATCCGCCGCTGACCTCGCCGCGCTCCGCCTTGCCGCGGACCTCGGTGATCAGCTCGGCGGGACGGTTGATGCCCGCCTTGACGCCGACGTCGACGGTCGGCTTGCCGGCGAAGCGCTCCTTCTCCCGTACGGGCACGTCGTGGGCGAAGATCACGGCGTCCGCCGCCGCGATCACCGCCGGGTCGAGCCGGGTGAAACCGGCCGAGCCCTGCGGCTCGACGACGAGTTCGACACCGGCGTCCCGGCCCGCGTTCTCCAGCGCCTCGGCCGCCATGTAGGTGTGCGCGATGCCGGTCGGGCAGGAGGTGACGGCGACGATACGGAACGGCTGCGCGTCGGCGCCCGTGTCCGCAGCGGCCGTAGAAGCCGTGGAACTGCCCGCCGCGGCGCCGGCGGAGGCCGCCACCGGCGTCGCGGCGGAGTCTGTGCCGCCCTCGGGTTCGTCGCCGCGGATCAGGGCCGCCGCGCTCTCCGCGTCGCCCACGGACCGCAGCGCGGACGTGAACTCGGCGTTCATGAGCTGCCGGGCCAGCGCGGAGAGGATCGTCAGGTGGGCGTCGTCGGCCCCGGCGGGCGCGGCGATCAGGAAGATCAGGTCCGCGGGGCCGTCGGGGGCACCGAAGTCGACGCCCTCGGCGCTGCGGCCGAAGGCGAGCGACGGCTCGGTGACGTACTCGCTGCGGCAGTGCGGGATGCCGATGCCGCCGTCCAGGCCGGTCGGCATCTGCGCCTCGCGGGCGGCCACGTCGGCGAGGAAGCCCTCCAGGTCGGTGACCCGGCCCTGGGCGACCATGCGCTCGGCGAGGGCACGTGCCGCCGCCTCTTTGGTATCGGCGGACAGGTCGAGGTCGACCAGGTCCGCGGTGATCATCTCGCTCATCGCGGGCTCCTTCGCACGCGTATCGCCCGGCAACTGCCGTGGGCGGGGGTGGGGACGGGGGTACAGCGGGACTTCGGGGAGGGGAGGGTGGCCGGTAACGGGGCGTACCGGTGAGCGGTCATGACGACCCTGGAGGCGCTCATGTCACCGGCTCCGTCAGGACGCGGTCCACCGGGACGTCCGCCGTGACCGTCACCGCGGCCGGGTCGAGATCGGCCGGGGTGGGCATCACGCTGCCGGGGAGCTGGACGGCGGCGGCGCCGTGGGCGACGGCCGAGGCCAGGGCCTCCGGGCCGTGGCCGCCGGCGATCAGGAAGCCGGCCAGCGAGGAGTCCCCCGCGCCGACATTGCTCCGTACGACGTCGACGCGCGCGCTGCCGAACCAGGCACCGGAGCCGTCCACGAGCAGCTGCCCGTCGGCCCCGAGGCTGGCGAGGACGGCACCCGCGCCCAACTCCCGCAGTTCTTCAGCGGCTTTGACCGCGTCGCCGACGGTGGCGAGCGGGCGGGAGACGGCCTGCGCGAGTTCCTCGGCGTTGGGCTTCACCACGTCCGGGCGTTCGCGCAGCGCCTCGATGAGCGCGGGGCCGGAGGTGTCGAGGGCGATCCGGACGCCGACGGCGTGCGCGCGGGCGACCAACTCGGCGTACCAGGACGGCGCGAGGCCGCGCGGGAGGCTGCCGCAGCAGGCGATCCAGTCGGCGTCACGCGACTGCTGCCGGACCGTCTCCAGGAGCAACTCCTGTTCGGCTGCGGTCAGTTCGGGCCCGGGTGCGTTGATCTTCGTGAGGACGCCGTCCGCCTCGGCCAGCGCGATGTTCGAGCGGGTGGCCCCGGCGACCGGGACCGGCGCGACCTCGATGCCCTGCGCGTCGAGCAGATCCGCGACCAGCGCGCCCGGCGCTCCGCCCAACGGCAGGACGGCGACCGTACGGCGGCCCGCGGCGGCTACCGCGCGGGAGACGTTGACGCCCTTGCCGCCCGGGTCCATGCGCTCGCCGGTGGCCCGTATGACCTCGCCGCGGTCCAGCGAAGGGACCTCGTAGGTGCGGTCGAGGGACGGGTTCGGGGTGACGGTGAGGATCATGCGCGCACTACTTCCATGCCGCCGCGCTCCATGGCGGTGGCGTCTTCTGGGCTCAGCCCGCTGTCGGTGATCAGCAGGTCCACGTCGCTCAGGGCGCCGAAGCGGGCGAAGTGCTCCTGGCCGTGCTTGGCGGAGTCGGCGAGCAGCACCACGCGGCGGGCGGCGGTCATCGCCGCGCGCTTGACCGCGGCCTCGGCGAGGTCGGGGGTGGTCAGCCCGTGTCCGGCGGAGAAGCCGTTGGCCGCGACGAACACGACGTCGGCGCGGATCTCGCCGTACGCCCGCAGCGCCCAGGCGTCCACGGCGGCGCGCGTACGGTGCCGCACGCGCCCCCCGACGAGGTGGAGCTGCATGCCCGGGTGGTCCGCGAGGCGGGCCGCGATGGGCAGCGAGTGGGTGACGACGGTGAGCTCGGCCTCCAGCGGGATGATGCCCGCGAGGCGGGCGATCGTCGTACCGGCGTCGAGGATCACCGTGCCCTGCGTGGGCAGCTCGGCGAGGGCCGCCTTGGCGATCCGGTCCTTCTCGTCGGCCGCCGTCGACTCGCGCTCGGCGAGGTCCGGCTCGAAGTCCAGCCGCCCGGCGGGTATGGCACCGCCGTGCACCCGGCGGACGAGTCCCGCGCGGTCGAGGGCCTTCAGATCCCGGCGGATCGTCTCCGCCGTGACCTGGAACTCCTCGGCCAGCGACACCACGTCCACCCGGCCGCCGTCACGGGCCAGCCGGAGGATCTCCTGCTGCCGCTCCGGTGCGTACATGTCCGTTCGCCTCCGACCTTTGCCCGAACTTGTGGTTTCGCTGGGAGGCTACGCCCGGATTTCCGGAAAGTAAACAGGTTCGGGCATTAGGTGGACATGAACGGGCAGAGCGATCTTTATCGGGGGCGCCTTGCGGTGCCTTTTGGGGAGAGGTGCGGTGTGCGGTCAGCTGTGGCGCAGGTCCTTGATCCTCTTCTGGGCGGCGAGGACGGCGCGCACCAGTTCACCCCGGGCGGCCTCCTGCCGCATGGCGAGGATGAGCTGGGCCCGGTGGTACGGAACGGTGATGCGCGTGACGGGGCCGGGCTCGGGCAGGGCGGTGGCGACATAGCCCCGCACGCACTCGACCACCTTCGCCAGTTCGAGGCGGACGGCCTCGGTGTGGTCGGTGACTCCCTCGATCATGTTGCCGATCGAGGAGATCTCCGCGAAGTCGTCGGCGACGCAGGGCTTCCGGGTGAGGCCGCACTGGGCCTTGTAGAGGTCACCGAGCCATTCGGCCGGCTTGTCGAGGTCGGTGTTCGTCTCGTCCTTGCGGCGGATCTTCCGCGTCCAGGCGAAGAACTGCCTCTGGTGCCGGTGGGACAACCCGGCGAACAGACCCATGACGAGGGCGGAGGTGGCGGTCAGGAGGAGGGTGCCGGCACTGGTGCCGATCGCCAGCGTGGTGGTGCTGGTCATCATGCGGTGATCCGTTCGGGGGCGGAGCGTGAGCGGCAGAGGAGCCGGAGCGCCGGAGTGGGGGTCCGGCACGCCGGGCGGTGTCAGTTCCCGACGGCGAGGTGGCGCAGCGCGTCGACGTCGTGCACGACGAACCGGCGGTACCGGGCTTCGATGATCCCGTGGTACCGCAGGGTCCGGATCGCGTTCTCGGTGGTGGAGACGGCGAGTTGGAGGGCCGCGGCGAGGTCCTTCTGGCCCGGGCCGACGATGTGGGTGGAGCCTGCCCTCGGGCCGGGGGAACCCACGGTGTCGGCGAGGTGCGCCAGGAGCCTGCTGACGCGCTCCAGGGGTGGCCTGGTGGCCATGGTGTAGACGAGTTCGTCGCTGCGGTTGCGCTCTTCGAGGCTGCGCAGGAGGGCGAGTCGGATCTCGGGCCACTTGCCCAGCAGGGCGTTGAAGTACTGGGCGCGGCAGGGGATGGCCACCGTCTCGGCCAGGCACTTGGTGAGGACGGCGGAGCCGGGGGTGACGAGCTTGGCCTCGCCGATCAGCTGGCCGCGGCCCCGGAACCGCGTGACGGTGGGGACGTGCTCCCCCTCGCCGAGCGGGAAGCGGTCCTGGCGTACGACGCCGTCCCAGATGATGTAGACGTTCCGGTCGTCCGGTCCGATCGGCAGGTGCTCGTCCCGCGCGAAGCCGCGGCTGCACAGGCCGGCCTCCAGCAGGGCGCGCCAGTCCTCCCTGTCCAGACACCGCAGGAAGCTTCCCCGGGGCTTGTTCTCGCAGCCCTCGAGGAAGTCGATCGGCCGTGCGGTGTCGTCGGTCGCGAGTGTCCTCACTCGCCGGCTCCGAAGGCCGCGGCGGCGCGTGTCCCGGCGTACGCGCCGCGAGGCGCGCGATGGTGACGATGTGTCACGGTACGCATGGGGGTCTGGGTCCCTTTCTCTGTTCTGTTGAAGCTCTGCGGCCCCGCCGGTCGGCGGGGTCACGGGTGACGGGTCCGGCCTCCCTCTCCGGGAGGTGCGGCAACGCCCGGGTGGTGAGGCCGGGGGGAAACAGTTGAGCGAGACAGAACGGTACCGCTCGTTGCGAGAGAAGAGCCAGTCGCGATTCCGAAGGTACCGCGACGAATAGTGATCATGGCTCGAAACCCCTCACGGCGGGGCTTCGCCACAGAAGATCACACGTAATCCGGACGGAAAAGTGACCACCAATTTCGCAATTACCAAACCGGTTACCATCGCAGCCCGCGCCCTCTCCGAGGTACGTCGGGACACTTCTCCGGTGAGCGACATATGACGCCCACACAAACCGGCGGCAAAGACGAGAGGCCCTGGGGCACCACCCCCAGGACCTCCCGGAAAGGCCCGGACCCGTCAGGGATCAGACCGCTGCCCAGTAAACACCACGACCGGCCTTTGGGTCACTCCCCATCAGGCGACAAGGCCGCTCCGGCACGGGACGGCCAGGGCCAACCGCCGTCCCGAAGCTGTCACCGACAGCACATCCTCCCGTACACGCCGTCGGAATATCCCACCCGACTGCACTCTTTATCCCTTTTGCAGACATGAAGGCGGGACCGTTACCATCCCTGCAGCCGCGTGACAGCACCCGCAAATGACAGCCATCGATCAAGAACTAACAGATTCCGCCAACACGCCCCACCGGACCAACGGCCCGATCGGCCGCCGGCGCACCCGAAGAACCGACCACCCGACACCTCGGCAATTCCCTTCCGAGAGGCAGTCCGATTCGAAAAGAAATACCGCGCAGCAACACGGGGAACGGATTATCACCGGGGAATTCAGGGTTCACCACAGCACACAGCAAAATATCGACTAATGGATACAGGCATCAGCGTCCGAGTCCCGCTCCGCCCCACCCATCCCATCACCATCTCTCACTCTGTCAATTTCCTTGCGGGCCCGCCGGGTTGGGCACACGTGCCGCCGCGAAGCCGGAGCGTTCCCTCGTAAGCGACCTCTTCACTACGCGGCGTGACATCCGGCACCGCCCACGCCGTCGGATCTGCCCGGCGTACGCCTCCCCCCGCGCACCGGCGTACGCCAATGTCCGACCGGTTGCACCGAGCGCCCCGCCCCGGGTACGACCTCGGGACGGGGCGCTCTCCTGCGTTGCCGAACGGCGTCAACTCCCGCTCGGTGCCGCCTCCTTGGCCGTCTCCCCCGCCACACGCCCCGCCGCCCGCCCCGGCAACGCGAACATCAGCAGGAAGATCGCGCCCATCACCGCGGCCACCCAACCCAGCGCGTTCTGGAAGGCGTTGACGAACGCGGGACCCACCTCGGCCGGGGTCAGCCGGTCCCCGATCGAGCCGAAGAAGACCACCGACACCAACCCCAGCCCCAGCGCGTTGCCCATCTGCTGAACGGTGTTGATGAGCCCGGACGCCGAACCCGCGTGCTCGCGCGGCACCTCGGAGAGGATCGTGTCGGTCAGCGGGGCGAAGATCAGACCCATACCGGCGCCCATCACGACCAGCGGGAGCGCCATCTGCCAGGAGGCGATGGCCAGTTGGTACCGGTTCGCCTCCCAGAGGTAGAGCAGTACGCCCACGACCATCACCAGCGCGCCGGTCTGGAGCACATTGCGTCCGCCGAGCCGCGGCACCAGCTTCTGCACGGACATCCCGGCCGCCACCGAGACCGCGATCGAGAACGGCACGCCGGTCAGCCCGGCCCGCAGCGGGCTCCAGCCCAGCCCGATCTGCATGTACAGCGTCCACACCAGGAAGAAGATGCCGAGCCCGATGCCGAAGACCGTCTGTACGGCGATACCGGCCGCGAAGCTCTTCACCTCGAACAACGACAGCTCGACGAGCGGCGAACCGTCCCGCGCCGCCTTCCGGCGCTCGTACGCCACCAGCGCGGAGAAGACCCCGATCGAGCCGGACATCGACACGAACCCCCAGGCGGGCCAGCCCAGTTCGTCGCCCCGGGTGAGCGGATAGAGCAGCATCAGCAGGCCGAGGGTGACCAGGGCGACGCCGACGAGGTCCAGCTTCAGCGCGCGCGGCGCCTTGGACTCCGTGATGAAACGGCTGCCGAGGATCAGGCCCGCGATACCGACGGGCAGGTTGATCAGAAAGATCGGGCGCCACTCAAGACCGAACAGATTCCACTCGGTGAGCAGCGCGCCGAGCAGCGGACCGGAGACGGCCCCGAGCCCGACGATCGCGCCGAACAGCCCGAACACCTTGCCCCGTTCGTGCGCCGGGAAGGTCGCGTGCACGATCGACAGCACCTGCGGCACCATCATCGCCGCCATCCCGCCCTGGAGGATGCGCGAGGCGACCAGCATCTCCGGGTTCGCGGCGAAGCCGCACAGCGCCGAGGCGAGCGTGAAGCCGCCGATGCCGACGAGGAACAGCCGCTTGCGGCCGTGGATGTCACCCAGCCGCCCGCCGGTGATCAGCCCGGCGGCGAAGGCGAGCGCGTAACCGGCCGTAATCCACTGGATCTGGCTGAAGGAGGCGCCCGCGTCCCGCTGGATCGACGGGATCGCGACATTGACGATCGTGACGTCGACGAGGTCCATGAAGGCCGCGGTCATCACGATCGCGAGGGCGAACCAGCGACGCCGGTCACCCGTACGTGCGGGGTCCGCCAAGTCCGTCGGGCTGTCGACAAGCGTTTCGGTGGAGGTCATGGCTTGAAGCTATGGCCCCATTAGGTCAGATCGTGTCCTAGTTCTACGGCATCCTCGAACTCATGACGACGACGGAGAACCCATGACGACGACGGGGAACTCATGACCACCGACACCCCGGCCCGGCTCCTCCAACTCCTCTCGCTCCTCCAGACGCCCCGCGAGTGGCCCGGCGGCGAGCTGGCCGACCGGCTCGGGGTCTCCCGCCGCACGGTCCGCCGGGACATCGACCGGCTCCGCGAACTCGGCTACCCCGTGCAGGCGACGCTCGGCTCCGACGGCGGCTACCGGCTCGTCGCGGGCAAGGCGATGCCCCCGCTGGTACTGGACGACGAGGAGGCGGTGGCGATCGCGGTCGGCCTGCGCGCGGGCGCCGGGCACGCGCTGGAGGGCGTGGACGAGGCCTCCGTACGGGCGCTGGCGAAGCTGGAACAGGTACTGCCCTCGCGGCTGCGGCACCGGGTCGCCACCCTCCAGGCCGCCACGACCCCGCTGACCAGCGGCGACGGCGCGAGCATCGCCCCCGAGACGCTGACCGTCATCGCCTCGACGATCGCCGGCAAGGAACGGCTGCGCTTCGCCTACCGCACCAAGGACGGCACCGGGTCCCGTCGCCGGACGGAGCCGTACCGCCTCGTCTCGACCGGCCGCCGCTGGTATCTCGTCGCCTACGACCTCGACCGCGAGGACTGGCGGACGTTCCGGGTCGACCGGGTGAGCCGGCCCTTCGCCACCGGGGCCCGGTTCACCCCGCGCGAGCTGCCGACCGGAAGCGCGGCGGAGTATCTGCGGCAGTCGATGCACCAGCGTCAGGAGACCTACGAGTACGCCGTCACCTTCGCCGCCCCCGCCGAGGTCGTCGCGGCCCGCATCCCGGCCTGGCTCGGCGCCCCGGAACCGCTCGGCGAGCACAGCTGCCGCCTGCGCGCCACGACCGGCGACGCGGTGGACTGGCTGGCCGTACGGCTGGCCGTGCTGGGATGCGAGTTCACGGTGCACGAGCCGGATGAACTGGTGCGATGCGTAAGGGAGTTGGGGGAACGGTTGAGCCGGGCGGGGAGTGCGGGCGAGGCGCGGGTGTGAGCCTCGGTGGGTGCGCAGGCGTGAGCCTCGGAGGGCGCGTGGGCGTAGCTCACACCGTGCCCCGGCCCGCCCCCAACTCCCCCCAGGGAAAGTCCCGCAGCGCCCGCAGATTCCGCAGCGCCAGCTCCACCGGCCCCGCCACCGCACTCGCCCCGGCACTCGCGCCCCCGTGCGTCTCCCCCGACGCCCACCCCTCAACAGCCGTGCGTACGGCGGCACTTGCCACGGCGGCGGCGAAGCGCAGCTCGGGGGACGGCACGGACGGAGCCGGGTCGGCGTCGGAGCCGTCGCCCTCGGGAAGGCGTTCCACGGTGAGGCGTTGCGCGAGGATCTCGCCCAGGGTGCGTTCCGAAGCCTGGTAGACCTCCGCCCAGACCCGGCGCAGGGCGGGGCTGGATTCGGCCATGGCGATCAACGTGCGGACCCAGGTCCAGGAGTTGACGGAGACGCCCACCCCGGGGGTCAGCGTGTAGCGGACCCCGTGTTCCAGGGCCTCCGGCACCGACAGTGCGGCCGGGGCCGCGCGGACCGCCTCCACCCAGCGCTGGGCGCCGGCCGCGTAGAGCGGGGCGACGGCCTCTTCCTTGGTGGCGAAGTAGCGGTAGAACGTGCGGGGGGCGATGCCCGCGCTCTGGGCGATGTCCTCGGCGCGGGTGGCCCGCAGCCCGTGTCTCACGAAGAGTCCGGCGGCGGCCCGGGCGATCTCCATCCGGGTCTCGGCCTTGCGCCGCTCGGTCAGCGAGAGCGGTGCGGAGGGGGCAGAGGGGCCGGAGGGGGAAGTAGGGCCGGAATCCGGTGCCGGGGTGGGGCTGCTCACACCGGCAGGCTATGCCGCTGTGGCACAATCTGCCATTCGGCGGGCCACCCCGGAGTTCAGGTACGGGGTGCCCCGCCGTCCCAGTGTGCCGACACCCCGCGCGTCCCGCGGACGAGAAGAACCGGGCCCCGGCGCCTGGGGGGACAGGCGCCGAAGCCCGGTTCGGGAGAGTCCCGGCGCCGGGGGGGGGTGGTGCGTCGGGACTTGGCTCAGCGGATCTCGGGGCGTGGCCCCGGACCCGAACTCCTGGGCCCTGAAGTCTTGTTCCCAGGGCCCAGCAGGTTGAAGCGGCGTTACACAGCCATGTTCGCGCGGCCTCCCGCCACCCCGCGTACGCGGTCCGGCGCGCACCTCGTGCGTACGCGCCCCCGCGTCCACCGGGCCGGAGTCCGGAGGCTCAGGCCGCCGCGTCGAAGCCGGTCTGGCTGGCCAGCTTCTTCAGTTCCAGCAGTGCGTGCTTCTCGATCTGGCGGATGCGCTCGCGCGTCAGGCCGTGCTCCTTGCCGACCTCGGTGAGCGTGCGCTCCCGGCCGTCCTCCATGCCGTACCGCATCTTGATGATGGAGGCCGTGCGCTGGTCGAGGCGGCCGATCAGGTCGTCCAGTTCCTCGCTGCGCAGCAGGGTCATGACGGACTGCTCGGGCGAGACCGCCGACGTGTCCTCCAGGAGGTCACCGAACTGCGTGTCTCCGTCGTCGTCCACCGACATGTTCAGCGACACCGGGTCGCGGGCCCAGTCCAGGACGTTCGTCACGCGCTCCGGGGTGGTGTCCAACTCGGCCGCGATCTCCGTGTGTTCGGGCTCCCGCCCGTTCTTCCGGTTGAACTCGCGCTGCACCCGGCGGATCCGGCCCAGCTCCTCCACGAGGTGGACGGGCAGGCGGATGGTCCGGGACTGGTCGGCGATGGAGCGGGTGATGGCCTGGCGGATCCACCAGGTCGCGTACGTCGAGAACTTGAAGCCCTTGCGGTAGTCGAACTTCTCGACCGCGCGCACCAGCCCCGCGTTGCCCTCCTGGATCAGGTCCAGCAGGGGCAGGCCGCTACGGGGGTAACGGCGGGCCACGGCCACGACCAGGCGGAGGTTGGAACGGATGAAGACGTCCTTGGCACGCTCCCCTTCGGCGACCAGGGCCTCCAGCTCGGCGCGGGAGGCGTCCGCCTGGGACTTCTCCTCGCCGTCGAGGACCTGGCGCGCGAACACGCCCGCTTCGATGGTCTGCGAAAGCTCGACTTCCTTGGCGGCGTCGAGCAGCGGTGTGCGCGCGATTTCGTCGAGATACATGCCGACCAGGTCGCGGTCGGCGATCTCGCCGCCATGGGCGCGAACACTGCGCGCCACGCCGGAGGTCTCGCCGGAGGCGGACTTACGACGGGCGACGGCACGGGTTGCCATGCGTGCTCCCTTGCGATGGTGGGTCAGCAGGTGTTCGTCAGGTTCTTTCTTCGATGCCCTGGCACTCTTCTCGTGTGCCCTGCATCTGATGGAAACAACGACTGGAATCCGGACAGAATTCCCAACCCGCTCCCCTATTTTTCTGATCTTGCAGTACCCTGTCCGGCCACAAGGGGGTAACGATGCCGTCGGAACATACAGAGGTGCAGGTCAGGCCAGGAGTCGAGAGTGACCTCGACGCCCTCACGGACATCTACAACCACTACGTACGCGAGACCCCGATCACCTTCGACACCGTCCCCTTCGCGCCGGAGGAGCGCCGCCCCTGGCTGCTCTCCCACCCTGAAGACGGGCCATACCGCCTGAAGGTTGCCGTCGACGGGACCTTCCAAGGAAACTCACAGCGAATCCTCGGCTACGCCACATCCAGCCCTTACCGGGCGAAGCCCGCCTATTCGACCTCGGTCGAGGTCACCATCTACCTCGCCCCCGACGCGGGCGGCCGAGGCATCGGCACGCTGCTCTACAAGGCCCTGTTCGAGTCCCTGGCGGACGAGGACGTGCACCGGGCGTACGCGGGCATCGCCCAGCCCAACGAAGCGTCCACGCGGCTGCATGAACGCTTCGGGTTCCGGTACGTCGGCACCTACGGGGAGGTGGGCCGCAAGTTCGGCCGCTACTGGGATGTCGCCTGGTACGAGAAGGAGCTGTAAAGGCTTCAGCCGAACTGCACCGACCGCTTCGCCATCCCCATCCAGAACCCGTCGATCACGGACGGGTTCACCGACTCCCGCGCGTCCAGCTCACCGGCCGCCTCCGCCGCGCCCATGGCGACGAACAGCGGGGCGAAGTGCTCGGTGCGCGGATGGGCGTAGCGCCCGGCCGGTGCCTTGTGGAGGAAGTCCAGCAGGCCGTCCCAGTCGCGGGACTCCAGCGCCCGCCTGCCCCAGTCGTCGAACTCGGAGGACCAGGTGGGCACGCCCCCGCCGGTGTGGCGCAGGGCGGCGAGGTTGTGGGTGAAGAAGCCGGAGCCGACGATCAGGACGCCCTCGTCGCGCAGCGGGGCGAGCTTGCGGCCGATGTCCATCAGCTTCGCCGGGTCGAGGGTCGGCATCGACACCTGGAGGACCGGGATGTCGGCGGCCGGGAACATCTCGACGAGCGGGACGTACGCCCCGTGGTCGAGGCCGCGGTCCGGGACGTCCTGGACCGGGATGCCCGGGGCGCGCAGCAACTTCCGTACGGACTCGGCGAGTTCGGGGGCGCCCGGGGCGTCGTAGCGGACCTGGTAGTAGTGCTCGGGGAAGCCCCAGAAGTCGTAGACCAGGGGGACCGGGTCGACCGCGCCGAGGGCGAGCGGGGCCTCCTCCCAGTGGGCGGAGACCATGAGGATCGCCTTGGGGCGGGGGAGGTCGGCGGACCAGGCGGCGAGTTCGCCGGGCCAGATCGGGTCGTCCGCGAGGGGCGGGGCGCCGTGGCTGAGATAGAGGGCGGGCATGCGCTCCGGTGCGGCGGTGGACATGACGGTCACTCCCCAGGTTCGGACTGTGTGCTCGACTGGATGCTTGAACTCTCAAACTTCCTCCGTCAGAGCTTACGCCCCGTTTGTTTAACCTTCAAGGAGAGCTCTCGTACAGTGGAGTGCATGAACACGGCACCCGCACCCGCTGACGAGACGGCACCCTCCGACGAACCCCGCTGGCTCACCGCCGAGGAGCAGCGCGTCTGGCGTTTCTACATGCACGCCAGCACCCTCCTGGAGGACCATCTGGACCGCCAGCTCCAGCGCGACGCGGGCATGCCGCACATCTACTACGGCCTGCTCGTGCAGCTCGCCGAGGCCCCGCGCCGCCGGCTGCGGATGACCGAGCTGGCCATGAACGCGAAGATCACCCGCTCCCGCCTCTCGCACGCGATCGCGCGCCTGGAGAAGAACGGGTGGGTGCGCCGCGAGGACTGCCCCTCCGACAAGCGCGGCCAGTTCGCGGTGCTGACCGACGAGGGCTACGGCGTGCTCAGCCGGACCGCGCCGGGCCATGTGACCGCCGTACGGCAGGCGCTGTTCGAGCGGCTCACCCCGGAACAGCAGAAGTCCCTCGGCGAGATCATGGAGATCGTCGCCGAGGGACTTCAGCCGAACGAAGCGGGCGCGGATCTGCCCTGGCTCCGCTGAGCCGCTCAACTCAACGGAGAACCAGGGCAGTTCCTGGGAGTCGTACCTACGGGGCGTCCCCTTCCCCGTAGGCACGGATGGTGCGAAGGGGGTACGACCGGCCGGGCGTCGTCAGTGGGCGACGACCGGGATCTTGAACTCGTCCTCGACGTCGTCACCGGAGGCGACCGGGTCGGAACCCTGCTTGCCCGCGTTGACGAGGACCGAGACGATGACCGCGGCCGTCACCAGCATGCCGACGGCGAACCAGATGGCGTTGGTGTAGCCGTGCACCTGGCCCTGCAGCGCGACGAGCTGCTGCTGGGTCTTGGAGGCGCCCGCACCGGCGATGTGGTCCTTGATGTACGCGGTCGTCGCGGACGCGGCGATCGTGTTCAGCAGGGCCGTACCGATCGCGCCGCCCACCTGCTGCGAGGTGTTGACCATCGCGGAGGCGACACCCGCGTCCCGGGGCTCGACGCCCAGGGTGGCCAGGGACATGGCCGGCATGAACGCCGTACCCATGCCGAGACCGAGCAGCAGCATCGCGGGCAGGATGATCGAGGCGTACGACGAGCCGATCTCCAGCTGCGTCATCAGGAGCATGCCGACCGCGGCGACCAGGAAGCCGGGGCCCATCAGCAGACGGGCCGGCAGGCGGGTCATCAGCCGGGTGCCGATCTGGGTCGAGCCGACCATCATGCCGACGATCATCGGCATGAAGGCGAAGCCGGTCTTGATGGGCGAGAAGCCCTTCACGACCTGCAGGTAGTAGGTGAGGAAGAGGAACGTGCCGAACATCGCGATGATGGCGATGCCGAGCGAGAGGTAGATACCGCCGCGGTTGCGGTCGGTGATCACGCGCAGGGGCAGCAGCGGGGCCTTGACCCTGGACTCGACGATGACGAACGAGACCAGCAGGACCGCCGACGCGATGAACAGCGCGATGGTGGAGGAGTCGCCCCAGCCGTTCGACTCGGCGCGGGTGAAGCCGTAGACCAGGGACACCAGGCCGAGGGTCGACAGGAGCACGCCGGGGATGTCGAGCGGGTTGCGGTTGCGGCCGCCGGCCGGCTCGCGGATGACGAAGTACGCGCCGAGCGCGGCGACGATCGCGAACGGGATGTTCACGAAGAACGTCCAGCGCCAGTCCAGGTACTCGGTCAGCACACCGCCGAGGATGAAGCCGACGGCGCCGCCGCCACCGGCGATCGCGCCGTAGATGCCGAACGCCTTGGCGCGCTCCTTGGCGTCGGTGAACATCACGGCGAGCAGGGAGAGCGCGGCGGGCGCGAGCAGGGCACCGAACGCGCCCTGGAGGGCACGGGCGCCGAACATCATCGCGCCGGTGGTGGCGACACCGCCGAGCGCGGACGCGGCGGCGAAGCCGGTCAGACCGACGACGAAGGCGCGCTTGCGGCCCCAGAGGTCGGCTATGCGGCCGCCGAAGAGGAGGAGTCCACCGAAGGCGAGGGCGTAGGCCGTGACGACCCACTGCCGGTTGCCGTCGGAGATGCCCAGGTCGGTCTGGGCGGACGGGAGGGCGATGTTCACGATGGTCGCGTCCAGCACGACCATCAGCTGGGCCAGCGCGATGAACGCGAGCGCCTTCCAGCGGTTGGAATGGGCTTCGTGCTCGGCGGCCTCGGAGGCCTTGTCGAGAGCGCCTGGGGCGCTTCGAGCAGTTTCAGACATGGTGGTACCCACTTCGGGACTTCGTGACGGAAAAAGGTGTCTTCGGGGACGGCTTGTCGCCGGTTCGTCGGCGCCTGCCGGGAAGCTTGGTATCGGAGTTGGGACTGAGGTGAAGCGCTGAACTAATCGGTCAGGGCTGCCGGAGATCCTCCATGGTCGCGGCGGTGCCGGGCAGGACCGAGCGGGCCGGGGCCCGCAGTCCGTCCAGGAACAGCTGCAGGTGTCGGTGTACGAAGCGGTCGGCGCTGAGGCAGCCGGTACCGGCCGGGGGCCGGCTGAGCTGGGCCACGGCGACCATCAGATCGCCGACTCCCACGTCGGACCGGAGCTGCCCGGCCCTCCTGGCCCTTTCCATCACCTCGTCGATGAGCTCCTCGACCCGCTTGCGCGCGGCTTCCAGGTCCGGGTGGAACTGGTCGAAGGTGGTGGAGATCATCGGGCACAGCGCGCTGATCCGCTCGTCCGCGGAGACGTGCACGAAGCGCTCCAGAGCGGCGAAGGCGTCGCCGGTCTCGTCGAGCGCCTGCTCGGCGGCCTCCGATGTGCGGTCCATGACCGAGACGACGACCTCGCGGACGAGGGCGTCACGGTCCGGGAAGTTCCGGTAGAGCGTGGCGTTGCCGACGCCGGCCCGGCGGGCGATCTCGTCGAGCGGCACATCGGGGCCGAACTCGACGAACATCTCGCGGGCGGCGGTGACGATCCGCTCCCGGTTGCGCAAAGCGTCGGCACGGGGCCGGGTCACCTTTCGCTGTACGGGGGTCGCGGTCGTCACGGCGTGCTCCTGAAGGTCTTGGACTGCTGAGGCGATCCGGGGAAGCACTCCCCGTTTCGCTCGGACACATGGCTAAACGGGGAGACGCTCCCCGGTTATTTCCACCTCCGCGATTCTTATTATGTGACCTGAGTCACAATCGCCGAGATCCCGGTTCGGATCTCCGTCCGGCACCTCCGCGGGGCTGCCCGTTCGGCCCCCTACCAGCGAGAAACACACGGTCGGTCTCCTCCAGCGCGCGCCCTCGCACCTCACGACACAGGGTGATCGAAAGGGTGCAGCCGGAGACCGGCGGCTGCCGTTGGCGCGAAGGGTCCCTGCATGCAGCCCAGCCGTCGGATACGCCCGCGCCGCGTGGCCGCCCTCGCGTCCGTGACCGTCCTGACCCTCGCGGTCAGCACCTCGGCCGGTACCGGACACCTCACCCCGGGCGCCACGACGGCGGCGGGCCCGGTCGCGCTCGCCCGCACCTCCGCACTCGGCTCCTGCATGATCAACGGCCCCCTGGACGTCCAGATGTCCGAGGGCATCCCCACCCCGGGCGGCTACTCCCGCTCCACCGGCACGGTCCACGCCCTGACCCTGATGGTCGACTTCTCCGACGCCCCCGGCGAGGGCACCGCGATGGACCGGTACCGCGAGTTCTTCCCCAAGACCCAGCAGTGGTTCGCCACCAGCTCCTACGGCCGCCTCGACTACCGCCCCGAGACCCCGGTCCCCCACTGGCTCCGCATGCCCAAGCCCTTCCGGTCCTACGGCATAGAGCGCGGCGCGCCCTTCGACCCCGGGTACCGGCAGCTCGTCCAGGACATCGTGGCCGCGGCCGACCCGACGGTGGACTTCCGCCAGTACGACCTCCTGAACGTCCTGGTCACCCCGAACGCGGGCCCCTCCGCCCTGGACACGGTCCTGTCGGTGACGTTCGCGGGCAACACGGAAGCCCCTGTGGCCGACGGCGTCCCGGTCTCGAACGCGTCCTTCGTCTACTCCCGCCAGGACGACGGTTCCGGCTCGTACTCCCAGACCGGCTACCGCGTCCTCCCGCACGAGAACGGCCATGTCTTCGGCCTGCCCGACCTCTACACCCAGGAGGGCGGGGGCGCGGTCGGCCACTGGGACATCATGAGCGAGGACTGGGGCGCCGACAACGACTTCCTCGGCTGGCACAAGTGGAAACTCGGCTGGCTGGACCCGTCCCAGGTCAACTGCGCGATGACCAGAGGCACTTCGGAGTACACCCTGACCCCGCTGGAACACCCCGGCACCGACGGCACCCGCCTGGTCTTCGTCCCGCTCACCCGCCGCACGGGCTACGCCCTGGAGCTGCGCACCCGCGAGGGCAACGACGAGGCGGTGTGCCGCCCCGGCATCCTCATCTACAAGGTAGAGGCGGACGTGGACACGGGGATGGGCCCGGTGAAGGTCTACGACGCCCACCGGGACAGCGGCGGCTGCACCCGGAGCCCGAACGTGCAGGCCGAGCTGTCGGACGCGCCGTTCACGGCGGGCGAGAGCTTCAACGACCCGACGAGGGGGATCCGGGTCTCGGTCACGGGGGCGGACGCGGCGGGGAACTACCGGGTGACGGTGACACGGACGCGGTAGGGGGGCGTCTGCCGGGGCGGACGCCCCCCTCTGGCGGCTCACTCAGGATCAGCCGGCCGGCACCTCACCCGTCCTGTCGGTGACGCCAACTCCCAGGAGAGCGGCGTCGGTTGTGCCGAGGTAGACGAGACTCGACGAGTCGAAGACCCAGGCGTAGCCCTTCGGGGCGCCCTTGAACGTGAGGCCGACGCCCTCGCGGCCCGCCGCGTCCTTGACGTGGTCGACCACGGTCACCCCCGGGAGCTTGGCGGCGGCACGGTAGATCGCGGCACTGAGGTCGGGGAGCAGGGTGGCCTCGTCGATGACGGCGCCGAGGTTCTCGACCACGACTTCCGTGCGGCGGGCCGCCGTTACGTTCCCGGCGTCCCCGGAGAACTTCTTCAGCAGCGCGTCGGGGTCGGTGGGCAGGTCCTGGAGCTGGTGGAAGGTCAGGTATCCGGTCCCCTTCATGTCCATCGTCATCTTCTGGGAGGGGTCGGCGACCGCCACGCCCTTGCGCAGACCGTCCCGCTTGCCGTCCACGGAGTTCCACTGCTCCTGCCGGACGGCCCCGTTGTACGGCTTCGGCGTGAACGTCCCCTTGTGCTGGGCGAGTTCCTCGGCACTGCTGAAGTCGACGCCCAACTCGGCCGCCGATCCTTGGGACTTGGTGTAGATGTACTGGTCGTCGCGGGCCGTGACCACAGGGCGGTCGGCCGCCGCGAGGGCGATCCGGTCCAGCAGTCGCGTGGCCTTCTGCTGGTCGGCGGCGGTCGTACCGCGCTTGCCGTCCTGCGCGCTGTCGACCGCCACCACACCCAGGCCCACCACGGCGGCCAGGGCCAGCGGCGCGGCGACGAGAACGAGGCGCCGGCGGGCGGGGGACGGACGCGAGGTGGTCGTCGTAGCGGACTGCTCGTGGATGGTCTCGTGCTCGCGGGTGATGTGTTCCATCAGGTGTTCCCTCAGTACGCCGTGGCGGTCCTGAGCGAGCACCGGACGGCCGGGCGCGGGCAGCAGCTCGGCCAACTCGTGGTGGTCGAGCGGCTGATCGCGTCGTAGCGGGTTGGTGTTCATCGCTTCGTCTCCTGCGTGGACCGAGCCGCCTGGTGGCGGCTACCCGGTGACTGTCCGGCCGCGGCCGGGCGTTGCACTTCGCTGTTCCTCAACGTGCCGTTCTCGCGCCGGAGTTCGAGTTCGGTGAGCTTGCGCAGGCGCTTTCTCGCGCGGGAGAGCCGGGCCCGTACGGTGCCGACGGCCACGCCCAGGGCCTCGGCGGCCGTGGCGGCGTCCAGGCCCTCCCACACGCAGAGCGTGAACACCTCGCGCTCGCCGCGCCGCATCGTGCTCAACGCCCTTTGTGCGGCGGCCAGTTCCTCGGTGTCGGCCAGGCGCCGGGTCACCTCGTCGGCGAAGTCCGGCACGGGGTCGGGGGGCGGGATCCTGCTGAGCGCGGCCTGGTGTCTGCGCGCCGCCCGGGCGGTGTTGCGCGTGACGTTCGTCGCGATGCCCAGCAGCCACGGGCGCAGGCTGTCCTCACCGGGAAGCACGCGCTCGCGCAGGCGCCACGCCTCCAGGAAGGTCAGCGAGACGATGTCGTCAGCCGTGCCCCAGTCGCCGGTCATCCGGACGGCGTGCCGGTGGACCACGGCGGCGTGCTCGTCGAAGAGGTGCCTGAACGCGTCCGGATCCCCGGCTCGCACACGGGCACGCAGTGAGTTCTCCACACCCTTCCCTGTCCGCCGCCGGGACCGCGCTGCGGTGATCCGCGTCACATCACGACCGCACCAGCCCCTCCCTGGATCCGGGGAGGGGTGTGGCGCGGGTCACTCGAACTCCCCCTGTCCTACGGACAGTTCCAGGCATGACGCACACTCCCACGACCGCCGGTCCACCGCGCCACGCGGCGCCGGCCCGACGCCCCGGCGGATCACCGCCGTACGGACCCGGCCGCCCCGGCCCTCCGCCGAAGCCGCCGCTCCGGCCCGACATCCAGGGGCTGCGGGGGCTGGCCGTCACGCTCGTGGTGCTGGCGCACGCAGGGATCCCGTACATCGCGGGCGGCTACGTCGGGGTCGACGTCTTCTTCGTGATCTCCGGCTTCCTCATCACCTCGGGCCTGCTCCGCGAGGCCGACCGCACCGGATCACTCTCCCTGCGGCGCTTCTACGCCCGCCGCGCCCTGCGCATCCTCCCGCTGGCGACCCTGGTGTCACTGGCCACCATCGCCGGCTGCCGGCTCTTCGCCTCGAAGATCCGCTACGCCGAGTTCATGCACGACGCGCTGGCCGGCGCCCTGTACTTCGTGAACGTCGACCTGGCCCGGTCGGGCACCGACTATCTCCGCGAGGGAAGCTCGCCGTCGCCCTTCCAGCATCTGTGGTCGCTGTCCGTGGAGGAGCAGTTCTACCTCCTGTGGCCGGTCCTCCTGCTGGTGAGCTGGAAGGTGCTCCGACGCCGGTGGCTGCGAGCGCTGCCGTTGGGCGCGCTGTGCGTGGTGTCGTACGTCCTGGGTGTCCGGGCGACCCAAACCTCCCCGTCCTGGGCGTACTTCGGCCCGCACACCCGGCTGTGGGAGCTGGGCGTCGGCGCCCTACTGGCCTTCGGTGCGGGGGCGTTGGAGCGCGTCCCCCGTCAACTGGCCGTTTCCGGCACGTGGTTGGGGCTGGCGGGCATCGGCGCGGCGGCGGTCCTGTACGGCGCCGACACCCCGTTCCCAGGCCACTTCGCGCTGCTGCCGGTGCTCGGCGCGGCCCTGGTGATCGCGGGCGGCTGCCGTGCCCCGTCGGGGGCGATCGGGCTGCGCCCCCTGGCTCGGCTGGGCGACCTGTCGTACGGCTGGTACCTCTGGCACTGGCCGCTGCTGATGATCGGCCCCGCGGCCCTGGGCCGCCCCGCCGGACTCCGGCTGAACCTCGCCCTCTGCGCGGCCGCCCTGCTCCTGGCCTGGGCGAGCCTGCGCCTGGTGGAGAACCCGGTCCGGTTCAGCGCGGCGCTGCGCCGCAGACCGACGACGGCGGTGGCCCTCGGCCTCGGCCTGTCCGCGACCGTCGTCTCCGTCGCCCTCGTCTCGACGTCCTTCCCGCCACCGATCAGCTCCACGGCCCGCGCCCCCAGCCTGACCGAGACCCTGACGAGGGCACCGAACCCGGAGTCCCGCCTGGTCACGCTCCTCTCCACCCCCACAACCGCGCTCCCGCGCAACCTGACACCACAGCTCGCCGACATCAAGAAGAAGCGCTCCGCCGTCTACCGCGACAACTGCCACGTCGACTACACCGGCACCCGCTCCCCCGCCTGCGTCTACGGCGACCCCACCGCGCCCAAGGTCGTCGTCCTGTACGGCGACTCCCATGCCGCCCAGTGGTTCCCGGCGCTGGAACGGCTGAGCCGCCGATACGGCTGGAAACTGGTCTCACTGACCAAGTCGTCCTGCAAGACCGCCGACATCACGACCGTCAACGGCCATGGCCCGTACACCTCGTGCGACACCTGGCGGAAGGACGCGCTCGCGCGGATCGCCCGGCTGCACCCGATGCTGGTCCTGGCCTCCTCCTCCGAGGTGGCCACCCCGCTGAAACCGATGAAGAACCCGCAGCGGGACTGGACGGCGGGCTACGAGCGCGTCTACGACCGCCTGACCCGCGCCGCCGACCACGTGGCCGTCCTGCTCGACACCCCGTGGCCGATCGGCGATCCCGTCGAGTGCGCCGCGGCCCACCCCCTCAACCTGGAGAAGTGCGAGCCGGACCAGCGCGACGCGATCAAGGACCCCGCCCTCCGCGAGGCCAACCGCCGGGCCGCCCACCGCGCCGGCGCCACCGTGATCGACCCCGAGCCCTGGCTGTGCCCCCGCTCGGGCCGCTGCCCCGTGGCCGTCGACGACACGTTCGTCTACCGCGACGAGAGCCACCTGGCGGAGAGCTACGCGGGGGCGCTGGCTCCGGTGCTGGGCCAGGAGCTGCGGAAGCTGGGGTTGGCCGGAGGGTGACCCCGGGTTCAGGGGCCTCGGGCTTACCGTAGGGCTGCCGAGATCGCCGTACCGGAGAATCGATGCCCGCAGAGACCACGATGGACGATCGCACCGCAGCCGTGCCCGCCGAGGCGGTCGCGCCGTTGATCCGGGGGGTCGCGGTGGTGCGTCAACTGACCGACGCGGGTGGGGTGTTGAGCCTCAGCGGGCTCGAACGGGCCACCGGGCTGGCCCGTTCCACGGTCGACCGGATCACCGCGACGCTCGCCCGCATGGGATACGTCCGTCTCGACGGCCGGGACGCCGTTCTCACCCCTCGGGTGATGGAACTGGGCAACGCCTACCTCGCCGCCCTGCGCCTGCCCTCCGTCCTGGACGCCCGCGCGGACGCCCTCGCCGACGAGCTGGACGAGTCGGTGTCGCTCGCGGTCGCCGACCGGGACGGCATCCGTTTCATCCACCAGGCCACCCGCCGCCGCGCGATGTCCCTCAGCTTCCGCATCGGCGACCTCCTCCCGGCCGAACGCACCGCGCCGGGACCGCTGTTCGCGACGGAGTGGACGGACCAGGAGTGGCGGCGCTGGCGGGAGCGCCGGGCGGCGGACCCGAGGGACGAGGGCTTCCCGGCCGTTCCCCAACGGTCCTCCCCGGGGCCCGACTTCGAGCGGCGGGCCGTACAAGTGCGCCAGGACGGCTGGGCGTTGGACGACCAGTTGATCGAACCGGGGCTGGTGGCGGTGTCCGTGCCCGTGCGGGACCCGCGTACCGGCGGGATCGCGTGCGTGGCGAGCGTCGTGAGCCATACGAGCCGGCACACGGCGGACGACCTGCGCAACTCCCTTCTGCCCAGGCTGCGTTCGGCCGTGCGGACGATGGAGGAGGACCTGGCGGCGGACCTGCGCGAGGCTCCGCGGGGCGAGTCCGTCGCCGCCCCCTCCGGGCTCGCGACCTGGACGGGAGCGTCCAAGCAGGAGCTCGGCCGGGAGTTCGTCGAGTCCCTGGCCCGCGGGCTGACGGTCCTGACGGCGTTCGGGGAGGGCCGCGCCGAACTGACCCTCACGGAGGTCGCCCAGGCGACGGGGCTGGCGCGGGCGACGGCCCGGAGAGCGTTGATCACGTACGAGCACCTGGGGCTGGTGGCTCCGTCAGGCGACCGCCGTTTCGCCCTCACACCCCGGGTGCTGTCCCTCGGCTTCCCGCCCCTGTCCCGTACGACCCTCCCCGAGCTGGCGCTCCCCCACCTCACCGCCCTCGCCTCCCGCATCCACGAGTCGGCGTCCCTCGCGATCCTCGTCGGCGACGAGATCCAGTACACGGCCCGGGTCGCCACGAGCCGGGTGATGAGCGTGAACATCGCGGTCGGGACGCGGCTGCCGGCGTACGCGACGGCGCTGGGCCGGGTGCTGCTGGCGGACGCGCCGCCGAGGGAACACGAGCTGCGCCCCCTGACCCCTCGCACGCTGACCGACCCGGTGGCGCTGGCGGCGGAGCTGGACACGGTCCGTTCGCAGGGGTACGCCCTGGTCGACGAGGAGCTGGAGGCCGGGCTGCGTTCGATCGCCGTACCGGTCCGCGACCGTACGGGCCGGGTGGTCGCCGCGCTGAACACACCGACCCACGTGGCCCGCCGCACGGTCGAGGAGTACGTCCGCGACATCCTCCCCGAGCTGACGGCGACGGCGGCCGCGATCGAGGCGGACGTGCGGGTGGCGGGCCGCTTCACGCGGGTGTCGGCGTCCTGAGCCCGGCGGCCGTCCCTGCCGTGCCCTCCCCACCGAACCGCCTCCCCAAATCCGCTACCCTGTCCTGGACCGCCTTCCGGGGCGATCCGTCCCGCCTTCGTAGCTCAGGGGATAGAGCACGGCTCTCCTAAAGCCGGTGTCGCAGGTTCGAATCCTGCCGAGGGCACAGCGCAGTGCGTGTTCACGTGGTGCTTGTTCGGAGGCCCTTCCGTCCGGTGGACGGGAGGGCCTCTGGCGTTTCCGCGGCATCGCATCTCCGCTGAGTCCCGGCAGATGTCCGGCGGACATGTCCGCGTCTCGCCGACCGGCGAGCACGATGGTCGAGCGCGATCCACCCGGCGAGGCCGGCGATCCCGAGGGCGGCGGCGAGAGCGGGATCAAGACCGGCCGGAACGGGAAACCCGTCCGTGTCCGGGACAGGTACCGACTCGGCCAGGGTGCCGTACGGCGACGGCGGGGCCGTCACCTACCGCCGGCTGCCGTCGGCGAGCTGCACGACCCCCTCGTACCCGGCGACACACGGCGGCCGCAGGGGCCGTAGCGGGAACCGGCCGTTCACGAACGCCAGGTCCAGGGGGTTCAGGGCCGCCACGAGCAGGGTGCCGACCGAGACGCCGGGGCCGGGCCGCGGATCGGCGAACTGTTCGAGGACGGGGGTGGCGCCGGGCTCGCGGACTACGGCCGCTCGCATGTGGTCCTCCGCTCGTTGATGGGGCCGTCACGGGGCGGCGGACGCCGGTCACTGCTGCAGCGCGGCGCCGAGATTTCCGATCACGCCGAGCTGGGTGAGGATGATCGTGCCTTCGGGGTAGCAGTCGAACCGCTTGATCCTGCCGTCGACCAGCTCGAAGACGTCGCAGCACGGCGCGTCGATCCGCCTGCCGGTCGCCGGCAGCGTCCCGGCGGGCAGGTGCAGCGGCCCGAGATGCGTCCCCTGCAGCGCCAGCTGCACCACCACGATGTTCCCGGTGCTGTAGAAGCGGAACAGCTCGCGGTGCATGTCCGGGAAGGCCCGGTGATAGTTCTCGACCTGCGTGGGGAGTTCGGCGGGCCCCTTCCAGGTGACACCGATGGACGAGTCGGTGAACGTGCCGTCCTCGGTGAACGCCGCCGCCCACGCGGCCATGTCCATCTTCTCGGCGACCTCGTACGCCTGCCGGACGATCTGCTCGTTGTCCAAAGCCATGCCACATCTCCTCGGCCGTACGACCGGCCGACGCCCACCCGCCCACGAACGAGCGCCGACCCCTGACGACGCCACGGCGACCACCCACACCCCGGGCACCCCGGTACCTCGGTGACCCACCGCGACACGTCCAGACTCGCCGCCGGCCCAGTGACGGGACATCACTGGATTACGGTGATTCACCGGTCCGGGGAGCGAGTACCGAGCGAGCGGCAGCCGGCTCTCTAGGGAACCCTCGCCGTGTCCACGGCCTCCGCGGCCCCCTCCCGCTCCGCCAGCGCCCGGTTCCGCCGCACCGACGACCAGAACGACCAACCGATCAGTACGACGCCGACCAGCCCCGTGATGACCTCGTTGATCTGGTACTGGATGGTGACCATGAGGATCACGGCCAGGGCGCCGATCGCGTAGTGCGCGCCGTGCTCCAGGTAGACGTAGTCGGGCCTTGTCCGCGTGGGCGCCGCCGTGCTGGTGGGCGTGGGTCGCGAAGGTCATCGAGGTGATCAGGAGGACGATCAGGGCGATGCAGACCGACAGCATGTCGACCTTGCCGAGCTTGGCGAGGGGACGTTCCAGCCAGCCCAGCCACTTGATGTCGCGGTCCTCGAAGATGAAGTCGAGGAAGATCATCAGCAGGAACATGCCGCCGAAGGCCGCGATCGCCGGGTGGGCGTCGGTGACCAGCTGTTCGTAGCGGTCCTTGTCGGTCAGGGCCAGGTTGACCGCGTCGTACGGATTGAGCTTCGCCGTGACCGCGACGATCACCACCGGGAACGCGAGGCGCATGCCGAAGACCGCGATCAGGACGCCCACCGTGAGGAAGATCCTCTGCCAGAAGGCCGACATCTTCTTCAGGATCCCGGCGTTGACCACCGCGTTGTCGAAGGACAGCGAGATCTCCAGGACGGCCAGGATCGCGATGACCCCGAACGCCGTCCAGCCGCCGTACCAGACTCCCAGGGCCAGGCCGAGCGCGGTGACCGCGAACGACCAGCGGAAGGTCTTCAGAAGCACGGGTTGCCCCTTCCTTTTGTCGCGCGGTCGCCCGCGGGCCGGGCACAACAGCCCTGACCATCATCGGCGTTGTCTACCACGAGCGCCTGTCGTACAGGTGACGGGGCAGGCCCCGGGAGCGCGGAAGGGGCCCCCGACCTTCCGGTCCAGGGCCCCTGAGCCGACGTGTTGCCGCATCGTCACTTCTTCAGCGGCACCTTGCCCGTCGTGCGCAGCGTGCCCACCGTCTTGAGGAGGCGGTCGGCCGGGTCGCGCAGGGACTGGTGGGCCAGGACCGTGTTGCGCAGGCCGCGGACCGGGCGGCGCCACAGGCGGTGGGCCGCCGCGACCGGGTGCGGGCGGGTGGCGAAGCCCTCGCCGACGCGCAGTTCGCGGGTCTTGAGCCAGTCCTTCCACTCCTTGTCGCCGCGCCCCAGGTCCATCAGGCGCACGCCGTGCCGCCCTGCCTCCTCGGCCATCCGCAGATGCATGATCAACCCCGGTGAGTAGTACCGGAGTTCGGGGTCGTACGCCGTGAACCAGGCGGCGAACAGCGTGCGGGACGTCGGGCCGAAGTGGGCGGCGACGGGGCGGTCACCGGCGTAGAGGACCGACAGGACGCCGGTGAAGTGTTCCTCGCGGACGCGGAACAGGTGGTCCACCAGGTCTACGATCCACGGGCGCGCGAAGCGGTCCATGCGGCCGGTCCTGCGGTACTGGGCCGACTTCCAGCGCATCAGCGTGTGCAGCACCTCGGGGTCGCGGTCGTCGTAGACGAAGCGCAGCTCGCCGAGGTCGCGGCCGAGGCGGCGTTCCTTCTTCAGGGTCGTCTTGGCGATGCCCGGGTACGCGCCGCGCAGCCACTCGGCGTAGGGGATCTCGCCGTCGCCGTCCTTGAGGTCGATCACCGGGGACGCGAAGGTGCCGGTGACGTGGCGCCCGAACGGCTGCTGTTCCTCGACGAGATGGTCGAACTCGAAGACCGAAAGCCCGCAGGCCCGCAGGAGTTGCTGGACGTCCCAGGTGACACCCGGCCGGTGCACCAGGGCCTGGCAGTCGGAGAGACCCAGGCCGATGGCCCGGCCGACGCCGACGGGGTTGCGCTCGTACGGGAAGAAGCCGACCGGCTCCCCGCCCTCGTGCAGCACCGCCACCTGCGCGCCGCCGCGGTGGCGGCCGACGCCGTCCGCGAACTCCGGTGCCAGGAAAGGGTTCGCGTAGTCCGGCGACTCGTCCATCGCCTTGTGCCAGGCCTGGCGGAGCGTGGTGGTGAGCTCCTCCGGTCTGTGGATCGTGATGTCCGCCTTGCCGGCGGATCGCATGGATCGCATGGGCGACCGTCCCCCCACATTTCCCCCACGACGCGTCGTCCGCGTCCTGCCTACGTATCCCAAGGTACGACGAGACACGAACAGTTCGGCAGGGCCCAAACGTCGCGAAACAGTACGGACGCTGTCAAGGATGCCTGTGCTCACGGAAAGGTACGGATCACCCTCCCCCGGTACAGCCGCCCCGGAACGTCGGTGAACCGCAGGTCCAGGCCGACCCCGTCACGCTCCGCGTGCAGGTGGAGGTGCGGCTCGGTCGTGTTGCCGGAATTGCCTGTCTCTCCTACGAGTTGGCCCACGCGCACCACGTCCCCCAGGCTCACCGTCAGTGAACCGGGCCGCAGGTGGGCCAGCTTGACGATCTCCCGTCCGGTGTCGATGAACACGTGGTTCCCGTAAGGGGAAACCTCACGGTGGGACGCGTGTTGAGAAGGGCCGAGGAGGGGGTGGGGGGCTGAGGTCGTATGCGGGGAGCTGGTGGGTGGGGGCTGGTCGCGCAGTTCCCCGCGCCCCTGGGGGTTGGGGGTGGGC
>NZ_JNXE01000040.1 GCF_000716605.1 Streptomyces sp. NRRL F-525
CTCCCCCTCCGAACGCCCCCCACCCCCCGCCACGTATCAACACACGTATCAACGTGGACCGGTTCACGTATCAACCTCGTACCGGTAACCGCCATCTCCCCAGGAGGCGGCCAAGGTCCACAGTCAGGTGCGGGACACTTGTCTGCGGCCCCCTCTACGATCCTGGGCAGGAGTACTGACGGGAGTACTGCCAGGGAGTAGTGGCAGAAGGAGTTCGACCGGGCCGACAAGGGGGAACCAGCCGATTTACCGGCGCGTGGATACGATCAGTAAGCAGTACCAAGGCAGTCAGCACGACAATCACCACTACAGACACCGCGACAGACACCACGGCAGCCGGCACGGCGGTCGGTACGACAGCCAGTGCGGCAACGACGGAGGAGGTGCCCCATGGGAGTCCTGAAGAAGTTCGAGCAACGCCTCGAAGGTCTGGTCAACGGCACCTTCGCCAAGGTGTTCAAGTCCGAGGTCCAGCCCGTCGAGATCGCCGGCGCGCTCCAGCGGGAGTGCGACAACAACGCGACGATCTGGAACCGCGACCGGACCGTCGTACCCAACGACTTCATCGTGGAGCTGAGCACGCCGGACTTCGAGCGGCTCAGCCCCTACTCCGGCCAGCTCGGTGACGAGCTCGCCGGCATGGTGCGCGACTACGCCAAGCAGCAGCGCTACACCTTCATGGGACCCATCAAGGTCCACCTGGAGAAGGCGGACGACCTCGACACCGGTCTGTACCGGGTACGCAGCCGTACGCTCGCCTCCTCCACCAACCAGCAGGCTCCCGGCACCCCCGCTCCGGCGGCACCGCCGGCGGCGGGCCGGGCCGGCGGGTACGGCTATCCGCCCGCCGCCGCGCCCGCGAGCGCCCCGCCGCCCATGCCGGCCGCACCGCCGCCCGGCGGCCGCGGCTCGGCGCCGTACCTCCAGCCCGCGCCCGCCGCCCCGGCGGCCGGCGCACGGATGCGGTACTGGGTGGAGATCAACGGCGCCCGCCATCAGATCTCCCGCGCGACGTTGGTGATGGGCCGCAGCACCGAAGCCGACGTGCGGATCGACGACCCCGGCGTATCCCGCCGGCACTGTGAGATCCGGACCGGAACGCCCTCGACGATCCAGGATCTCGGGTCCACCAACGGCATCGTGGTGGACGGGCAGCACACCACCCGCGCTACGCTCCGCGACGGCTCGCGGATCGTCGTGGGCAGCACCACCATCATTTACCGGCAAGCCGAAGGGTGAAGCGGGGGCAATGTCAGAGCTGACCCTCACGGTCATGCGGCTGGGTTTCCTGGCCGTACTGTGGCTGTTCGTGATCGTGGCCGTGCAGGTCATCCGCAGCGACCTGTTCGGAACGCGTGTCACACAGCGCGGCTCGCGACGGGAAGCCGGACGACCGCAGCAGCAGGCCGCCCGGCAGGCGGCGCCTCCGCAGCAGCGCCAGCAGCAGCCGAGCGGGGGCGGCCGGCGGGGCCGTAACGCCCCCACCAAACTCGTCGTCAGTGAGGGAATCCTCACCGGCACCACCGTCGCCCTCCAGGGCCAGACCATCACCCTGGGCCGGGCGCACGATTCGACGATCGTGCTGGACGACGACTACGCGTCCAGCCGTCATGCCAGGATCTACCCGGACCGCGACGGCCAGTGGATCGTCGAGGACCTCGGATCCACGAACGGCACGTACCTGGACCGGTCCCGGCTGACGACCCCCACACCGATTCCGCTGGGCGCGCCGATCCGCATCGGCAAGACCGTCATCGAGCTGCGGAAGTAGTACGAAAATGAGCGAGCGGAGCGAGCACGCAGCGGCGGACCGCCTGGCGGACCCCGGCGCGCTCCCGACCGGAGGGTGGGCACCGTGCGGATGTACCCGGAGCCGACGGGCGAGGTGCGCATGAGTCTGTCACTGCGCTTCGCCGCCGGATCGCACAAAGGCATGATCCGCGAGGGCAACGAGGACTCCGGCTACGCCGGTCCACGTCTCCTCGCGATCGCCGACGGGATGGGCGGCCAGGCCGCCGGTGAGGTCGCCTCCTCCGAGGTGATCTCGACCATCGTCTCGCTCGACGACGACGTGCCGGGCTCCGACATCCTCACCTCGCTCGGCACCGCCGTGCAGCGGGCCAACGACCAGCTGCGGATGATGGTCGAGGAGGATCCCCAGCTGGAGGGCATGGGCACCACGCTCACCGCCCTGCTGTGGACCGGGCAGCGGCTCGGCCTCGTCCATGTCGGCGACTCGCGCGCGTACCTGCTGCGCGACGGCGTGCTGACCCAGATCACCCAGGACCACACCTGGGTGCAGCGGCTGGTCGACGAGGGCCGGATCACCGAGGAAGAGGCCACCACCCACCCGCAGCGCGCCCTGCTCATGCGCGCGCTCGGCAGTGGCGACCACGTCGAGCCGGACCTGTCGATCCGTGAAGTCCGCGCCGGCGACCGGTACTTGATCTGTTCCGACGGGCTGTCGGGCGTCGTCTCCCACCAGACGATGGAAGACACCCTCGCCAGCTACCAGGGCCCCCAGGAGACCGTGCAGGAGCTGATCCAGCTCGCCCTGCGCGGCGGCGGCCCCGACAACATCACGGTGATCATCGCCGACGTCCTGGACCTCGACACCGGCGACACCCTCGCCGCGCAGCTGTCGGACACCCCGGTCATCGTCGGCGCGGTCGCCGAGAACCAGCTCCACCAGCACGACAACACCATCATGCAGACCCCGGCGGGCCGCGCCTCCGGCCTCGGCCGCCAGGTGCCCGGGCAGAACGGCGGGGGCGGCGAGTTCGGCCCGCCCGGCTCCGGCGACACCACCGGCTACGTCCCCGAGGGCAGCTTCGGCGACTACACCGACGACGACTTCGTGAAGCCCTCCAAGGGCCGCAAGTGGTTCAAGAGATCCTTCTACACCGTGCTCGCGCTCGCGGTCATCGGCGGCGGCCTCTACGGCGGCTGGCGCTGGACGCAGACGCAGTACTTCGTCGGCGCCAACGGCGAACACGTCGCCCTGTACCGGGGCATCAGCCAGGATCTCGCCTGGGTCTCGCTGTCGAAGGTGGAGAAGGACCACCCCGACATCGAACTCAAGTACCTCCCGCCCTACCAGCAGAAGCAGGTCAAGGCGACGATCGCCGAGGGCGGTCTCCAGGACGCCCAGAAGAAGATCGACGACCTCGCCGTGCAGGCCTCCGCGTGCAAGAAGGAGTCCGAGCGGGAGAGTGCCGCCAGCAAGCCCGGTAACACCACGGGAACCACCAGCACCTCGCTCACGTCCAAGGCCACGCCGAAGCCGTCTCCTTCGACCACGACTTCGACGTCCCCGTCCCCGACCCCGTCTGCGACTCCCAGCCCCGGTCCCAGCCTTTCGGAGGAAGAGCAGCAGGTCGTCTCGCAGTGCAGCAAGTAATAGGCAAGCCGTGAGAGGCCCCGTCACACGATGAGCAGTTCTACCAACACGCCGTCGCACCACACGTCCACGATCGGCTCCATCGGCGCACCGAGCCGGCGCAACACCGAGCTGGCGCTCCTGATCTTCGCCGTCGCCATCCCGGTCTTCGCCTACGCCAACGTGGGCCTGGCCATCAACGACCAGGTGCCGTCCGGGCTGCTGAGCTACGGCCTGGGCCTCGGCCTGCTGGCCGGCGTCGCGCACCTGGCCGTACGCAAGTTCGCGCCGTACGCGGACCCGCTGCTCCTGCCGCTGGCGACGCTGCTGAACGGCATGGGACTCGTCATCATCTGGCGGCTCGACCAGTCGAAGCTGCTGCAGTCCATCAACCAGGCGGGCAACGCGGCGCCCCGGCAGCTGCTGTACACCGCGATGGGCATCGGACTGTTCGCCGTCGTCCTGATCTTCCTCAAGGACCACCGCGCCCTGCAGCGCTACACGTACATCTCCATGGTCGGCGCGCTCGTCCTGCTGCTGCTGCCGCTGGTGCCGGGCCTCGGCGCCAACATCTACGGCGCGAAGATCTGGATCTCGGTCGGCGGATTCTCCATCCAGCCCGGTGAGTTCGCGAAGATCGTGCTCGCGATCTTCTTCGCCGGCTACCTGATGGTGAAGCGCGACGCGCTCGCGCTGGCCAGCCGCCGCTTCATGGGCCTCTACCTGCCGCGCGGCCGCGACCTCGGCCCGATCCTGGTCGTCTGGTTCATCTCGATCCTGATCCTGGTCTTCGAGACCGACCTCGGAACCTCGCTGCTGTTCTTCGGCATGTTCATCATCATGCTGTACGTCGCCACCGAGCGGACCAGCTGGATCGTCTTCGGTCTGCTGATGTCCGCGGCCGGCGCCGTCGGCGTGGCCAGCTTCGAGTCGCACGTCCAGCAGCGCGTCCAGGCCTGGCTCAACCCGATGAAGGAGTACACGCTCAGCAAGACCGTCCTCGGCCACTCCGCGCAGTCGATGGAGGCCCTGTGGGCCTTCGGCTCCGGCGGCACGCTGGGCACCGGTCTCGGCCAGGGTCACTCCGACCTCATCCGGTTCGCCGCCAACTCCGACTTCATCCTCGCCACCTTCGGCGAGGAACTGGGCCTCGCCGGCATCATGGCGATCCTGCTCATCTACGGCCTGATCGTGGAGCGCGGTGTCCGCACCGCCCTCGCCGCGCGCGACCCCTTCGGCAAGCTCCTGGCCGTCGGCCTCTCCGGTGGCATGGCCCTGCAGGTCTTCGTCGTCGCGGGCGGCGTGATGGGCCTGATCCCGCTGACCGGTATGACGATGCCCTTCGTGGCGTACGGCGGTTCCTCCGTCATCGCCAACTGGGCGCTGATCGGCATCCTGATCCGCATCAGCGACACCGCCCGCCGCCCGGCCCCCGCGCCGGCCCCCAGCCCCGACGCCGAGATGACCCAGGTGGTCCGCCCGTCATGAACAAGCCCCTGCGCCGGATCGCGCTCTTCTGCGGCCTCCTGGTCCTGACGCTGTTGCTGCGCGACAACTGGCTCCAGTACGTCAAGGCCGACAGCCTCAAGGACGACCCGAACAACCGCCGTGTCACCATCGCGCGCTACTCCACCCCGCGCGGCGACATCATCGTCGACGGCAGCCCGATCACCGGCTCCACGGAGACCAGCACCAGCGGCCTGAACGACCTGAAGTACAAGCGCACGTACAAGAACGGCGCGATGTGGGCGCCGGTCACGGGATACGCCTCGCAGGCCTTCGGCGCCAACCAGCTGGAGTCCATCGAGGACGGCATCCTCTCCGGCACCGACGACCGGCTCTTCTTCCGCAACACCCTCGACATGATCACGGGCAAGACGAAGTCCGGCGGCAATGTCGTCACCACCCTCAACGAGGCCGCGCAGAAGGCCGCGTGGAGCGGGCTGCAGAAGCAGGGCGGCAAGGGCGCGGTCGTCGCCCTCGACCCGTCCACCGGCAAGATCCTGGCGCTGGCGTCCTACCCGTCGTACGACCCCTCGACGTTCGCGGGCAACTCCACCACCACGGACGCCAAGGCCTGGCAGAAGCTCCAGAAGAAGTACGACCCGGACGACCCGATGCTGAACCGGGCGCTGCGCGAGACCTACCCGCCGGGCTCCACCTTCAAGGTCGTCACCGCGTCCGCGGCGCTGGAGAACAACCTGTACTCCTCGGCCGACGAGGCCACGAACTCGCCGCTGCCGTGGGTCATGCCGGGCACCACGACCCAGCTGAAGAACGAGGGCAACATCCCCTGCAGGAACGCGACCCTGCGCGTCGCGCTGCAGTACTCCTGCAACACCGTCTTCGGCAAGGTCGGCGCCGACCTCGGCAACGCCAAGATGCTGGCCGAGGCGAAGAAGTTCGGCTTCGACACCGAGCAGTTCACGCCGATCCGCTCCAGCTCCTCGGTCTTCTCCGACAACATGAACCAGTCGCAGACCGCGCTCTCCTCGATCGGCCAGTACAACACCGCCGCGACCCCGCTGCAGATGGCCATGGTCGCCTCCGCGGTCGCCAACGACGGCAAGCTGATGAAGCCGTACATGGTCGACAAGCTCCAGTCGTCGGGCGTCGACACCATCGCGCAGACCGAGCCGGAAGAGCTCAGCCAGCCGCTGTCGTCGAAGAACGCGCAGATCCTGCAGTCGATGATGGAGACGGTCGTCGAGAAGGGCACCGGCACCAGCGCCAAGATCCCGGGCGTGACCGTCGGCGGCAAGACCGGTACCGCCCAGCACGGCGAGAACAACAGCGAGAACCCGTACGCCTGGTTCCTCTCCTACGCCAAGAACGCCGACGGCAGCTCGCCGGTCGCCGTGGCCGTGGTCATCGAGGACGACAAGGCCAACCGTGACGACATCTCCGGCGGCGGCCTCGCGGCCCCGATCGCGAAGAGCGTGATGGAGGCCGTCATCGACAGCAAGAAGTGACTCCGCTCACGTCCCCTTCACATCGGTGCACGTTGCGATACCGGTCCTGTATCGGGTGACGGGCTTGGCCAGGTCACACAAAGCCAGCCGGGTACGGTAGGCCCGGACGGCTAGCCTCCGACCGCACATCCGTGCGGGTCGGGACCGACGGAGAGGGCTGGTAGGGAACTATGGAAGAGCCGCGTCGCCTCGGCGGCCGGTACGAGCTGGGCCAGGTGCTCGGCCGTGGTGGCATGGCGGAGGTCTACCTCGCCCATGACACACGCCTCGGCCGCACGGTGGCGGTGAAGACGCTGCGCGTCGACCTTGCGCGCGACCCTTCCTTCCAGGCCCGGTTCCGCCGGGAGGCCCAGTCGGCCGCCTCGCTCAACCATCCCGCGATCGTCGCGGTCTACGACACGGGCGAGGACTACGTCGACGGGGTCTCGATCCCGTACATCGTCATGGAGTACGTCGACGGCTCCACGCTCCGTGAGCTGCTCCACAGCGGTCGCAAGCTGCTGCCGGAGCGGGCCATGGAGATGACCATCGGCATCCTCCAGGCGCTGGAGTACTCGCACCGCAACGGCATCGTCCACCGCGACATCAAGCCGGCCAACGTCATGCTGACGCGCACCGGCCAGGTCAAGGTGATGGACTTCGGCATCGCCCGCGCGATGGGCGACTCCGGCATGACGATGACGCAGACGTCCGCGGTGATCGGCACCGCCCAGTACCTCTCCCCGGAGCAGGCGAAGGGCGAGCAGGTCGACGCCCGCTCGGACCTCTACTCGACGGGCTGCCTCCTCTACGAGCTGCTGACGGTACGGCCGCCCTTCGTGGGCGACTCCCCGGTGGCGGTGGCGTACCAGCACGTACGCGAGGAGCCGCAGCCGCCGAGCGTCTTCGACGCGGAGATCACGCCGGAGATGGACGCCATCGTCCTGAAGGCGCTCACCAAGGACCCCAACTACCGCTACCAGTCCGCCGACGAGATGCGCATGGACATCGAGGCCTGCCTCGACGGCCAGCCGGTCGCGGCGACGGCGGCGATGGGTTCGGTCGGCTACGGCGGCTACGGCGACGACCACGCGACGACGGCCCTGCGCTCCGACGCCGGCGCCACGACGATGCTGCCCCCCATGAACCCGGACGACGGCGGCTTCGGCTACGACGACCGCCCCGACCGGCGCCGCCAGCAGAAGAAGAAGTCGAACACCTCGACGATCCTGCTGGTCGTGGCGGCGGTCCTGGTGCTGGTGGGCGCGATCCTGATCGGGAAGTGGGCGTTCAGCGGCAGCGGGGGCGCGGACAAGCCGTTCGGGGCTCCGAACTTCGTCGGCCAGACCTACGCCACCGCGCAGACCATGGCCGTCAACTCCGGCCTGAAGCTGGCGGAACCCACCCGCAAGGCCTGCGAGAACGCGCCGAAGGGCAGCGTCTGCTCACAGGACCCGAAGGCGAACACCAACGTCAACAAGGGCGACACCATCAACCTGGTCGTCTCGACCGGGGCGCCGAAGGTCGTCGTACCGAGTGTCGTGGGCCAGAGCTTCGACGACGCCTCCTCGACGCTCACGGGCGACAAGTACCAGTTCAAGGTGGAGAAGAAGGAGAAGGTGTCCGGCGAGGACCCCGGCACGGTCCTGGAGCAGGACCCCGTCCTCGGCACCGAGGTCCAGAAGGGCACCACGATCACCCTGACCGTCGCCAAGGCCGAGGAGAAGTCCACGGTCCCGGACGTCAGCGCCAAGAGCTGTGACGACGCCAAGGCGCAGATGCAGCAGAACAACCTCGTCGGCAACTGCACCGAGGTGGCGACCACCGACACGAACCTGAACGGCAAGGTCGTCGCGACCTCGCCCACGGCCGGGACGCAGGTCGACAAGAACTCGTCGGTCAACATCCAGATCGGCAAGGTCTCCCAGACCCAGGTCCCGAACGTGGTCGGCCAGACGGTGGCGAACGCCAAGCAGATCCTGCAGCAGAACGGCTTCACCAACATCCAGTTCGCCGACAACAGCGATCAGGGCGACAACGCGATCGTGACCCAGCAGGACCCGGGCTCGGGCAACCAGGTGAACGACCCCGGCAACACGCAGATCACCCTGACCAGCGTGGGCACCGGCAACGGCAACAACAACGGTGGCGGCGGCTTCTTCGGGGGCAACTCCGGATAGCGGCACCGGCACGGCATGACGGAGCCCCGGCACCCTGAGAAGGGTGCCGGGGCTCCGTCGTGTCAGCGAACCGGCAGCGGTCTCAGCGCAGTTCCTTCGGCGGTGTCCGCGCGCTGTCCACCTTGTCGACGCGGACCAGTTCGCCCCACACCACGTACCGGTACCGGGACGTGTACACCGGCGTGCAGGTCGTCAGCGTGATGTAGTGGCCGGGCTTCTTCTTGCCGGACTCCGCGGGGATCTGGGCGAGGGTCTTGACGTTGTACTTCGAGGTCTCGGGAAGGATGTCGTAGACCTTGTAGACGTACCACTTGTCCTTCGTCTCGAAGACGATCGGGTCGCCCTTCTTGAGCTTGTCGATGTTGTGGAACTTGGCGCCGTGGCCGTCGCGGTGGGCGGCGAGGGTGAAGTTGCCGTTCTTGCCGGTGGTCGGGAGGGCGGCCTTGATGGGGTCCGTGTAGTAGCCGGCGACGCCGTCGTTCAGAACGCTCGTCTCGGTGCCCTTCTCGACCAGCACCTCGCCGTTCTTCATGGCGGGCACGTGCAGGAAGCCGATGCCGTCCTTGGTGTCGAGGGCCCCGGGGCCGGTGTCCTTGTCCTTGGACCAGTTGTTGCGGACCTTGTCGCCCTGTTTGTCGGCCGTGCGGTCGGCGACGACGTTCGTCCACCACAGGGAGTAGACGACGAACAGGCCGAGGATCAGGCCCGCCGTGATGAGGAGTTCACCGAAGACGCTGACCGCCGTCGCGACCGGGCCGGAGCCGCGGGGGCGGTCCGGTGGGGGCGCGGGCGTGTCGGTCTGCTCTTCGGTGTCGTCGGTGGTCGCTGCCACGTTCATCTGCCCTTACTCGATGAGCGCATCCGGCTTGCCCTTGCTGCGCGGCCGTACCTCGACCATCTTGCCCCAGACGATCAGCCGGTACTTGCTGGTGAACTCCGGCGTACAGGTCGTCAGCGTGATGTAGCGGCCGGGCGTGGTGAAGCCCGAGCCCTTGGGGATGGGGTCGATGACACTGGTGTTGCTCGGCGACGTCACGGGCAGCGTCTTCGTCATCTTGTAGACGTAGTAGGTGTCCTGGGTCTCCACCACGACCTCGTCGCCCGGCTTGAGCTGGTTGATGTACCGGAACGGTTCGCCATGGGTGTTGCGGTGCGCGGCGAGGGCGAAGTTGCCGGTCTTCGCGTCCGGCATCGCGGTCTTGAGGGCGCCCTCGCTGTAGTGCCCGACCATCCCCTTGTCGAGCACCTTCTTGTTGCTGACGCCCTCGGCGATCGGCGCCACGACGTCCAGCTTGGGGATGTGCAGGATGGCGAAGCCCTGCCCCGGCGAGAACTCTCCCGGCGCGCGCTTCCCGCTCGCCCAGTCGTTCTGCAGCTGGCTCGCCTCGCTGCCGGCCTGCGCGTGCGCCCGTACGTTCGTCCACCACAGCTGATAGGTGACGAACAGCAGCATCAGCACGCCGGTGGTGATGAACACCTCGCCGATCGCCCGGCTCGCGACGACCGCGGCACCCGGCTTGTTCGCCCGCTGCCGCCGCCGCGCCTCGACCCGCGAGAGGGGCGCGCCGGAGCCGGACGGAGCCGCTGCCGATTCCGACGCCGTGGAGGCCTCGGCGGTCTCCTCCGCCGCCCCGGCGCCCCCATGACGCCCGTGCCGCCCCTTGGCGGCCTTTCTGCGGGCCGCACGCCCGCCCGTGGGGGTTCCTGTGGCGGAGGAGGCGGATGGGGCGTCAGACGCCGATATGGACCGGCCGTGGCCCGCCCCCTCCTGCGGGAGGTCCGAAAGCCGCAGCGCGACGGTCTCTTCGTCGATCGGACCGTACGGCACCCCGGGCGCACCCTGCGCCCGCGCGCCGTGCCACTGGTCGAACCCGCCGCCCTGCTCCGCGTACGCCTGCTCCCCGTACGCGGCCTCGGACTCGCGCTCGGGGCGCAGCGCGGTCACGCCGTGGCCCTGCCCACCACCGGGGCGAGCCCCACCGACCTCGCCACGGCCCCCTGGTCGCCGCACTCCACCAGCCAGTTGGCCAGCATCCGGTGGCCGTGCTCGGTGAGCACCGACTCCGGGTGGAACTGGACGCCCTCGACGGGCAGTTCGCGGTGGCGCAGGCCCATGATGATGCCGTCGTGCGTTCTCGCGGTGACTTCCAGTTCGGCCGGGACCGTGCCCGGCTCGGCCGCCAGCGAGTGGTAGCGGGTCGCCGTGAAGGGCGAGGGCAGTCCGGCGAAGACGCCCTTGCCCTCGTGCTCGACGAGCGAGGTCTTGCCGTGCAGCAGTTCGGGGGCGCGGTCCACTACACCGCCGTAGGCCACCTGCATCGACTGCATGCCGAGGCAGACGCCGAAGACGGGGACCCCGGTCGAGGCGCAGTGCCGCACCATCTCGATGCAGACGCCGGCCTCCTCGGGGGTGCCGGGGCCGGGCGAGAGGAGGACGCCGTCGAAGCCGTCCTGGGCGTGCGCCGTCGACACCTCGTCGTTGCGCAGCACCTCGCACTCGGCGCCCAGCTGGTACAGGTACTGGACCAGGTTGAAGACGAAGCTGTCGTAGTTGTCGACGACGAGAATCCGTGCGCTCACTGGTTGTCCACCGTCACATCGTTGAAGGGCAGCAGCGGTTCGGCCCACGGGAAGACGTACTGGAACAGGATGTAGACCACGGCCAGGGCAAGGACGAGCGAGATGAGCGCCTTGACCCACACGTTGCCCGGCAGATGCCGCCAGATCCAGCCGTACATGCCGTCCCTTCCGTCGCGCCACGGCACCAGACTCACGCCGTACGTCACCAGACTAACGGCGCAGCGCGGCTGGTCTCCCGGCCTCCACAGGCTGTGTGGAGTCGAGATGGGCCCAGACGATCAGCCGGTGGCTGTGCCCCCACTCCGGATCGCACGTGGTCAGCGTGAGATAGCGGCCCGAGGCCGTGTACCCGGACTTACGTGGCACAGGATCGATCACCTCAATGTCGGTGGGCACTGTTTTGTAAGGCCCTTTGTCGATCCGATACGTGAACCAGGTGGTCCCGTCCGTCAGCACCACCGCGTCGCCCACCCGCAGCTCCGGAAAGTTCACGAAGGGGTTGCCGTACGTCCGCCTGTGCCCCGCCACCGCGAAGTTCCCGACCTGCCCCAACTGCGCGGTGCCGGCGTAGTGCCCGAGCCCCTTCTTCAGGGTGTTCACGGAGGTGTCCTCGAGGACCGGCTTGTTCCACGTGAAACCAAGCCGCGGGATGTACATGATCGCGAAAGGCTTGCCGTCCTTGTACGCGACCGGTCTCGCCGGAGCGGCCGAGGCGGCGGGCGCGGGGGACGCCTTCGGGTGCGCGGTCTGCAGCGACCACTGGTTCTGTAACTGCTCGACCTGGTCGCTCATCGTGCGGTCGGCCTTCACGCCGGTCCAGAACAGCACGTAGACCACGAAGAGGACGATCAGGGTGCCCACGGTGATGCAGAGTTCGCTGACGCTCCTGACGATCACGCGCACCGGCAGCTCCCGTACGGCCGCTTACTCCACTGGCTTCGCGTAGTGCAGATCCACTGTGCCCGAGTACCCGGGAAGAGTCACCGTCCCGTCGTCGGTCACTTTCCAGCCGAGCCCGTAGACGTCGACGTACACCTTGTAGTTCTGGATCGCCTTGGACGCCGTCAGCGCCGCCTGCAGCTTCCCCGGGTCCCCGACGGCCGTGATCTTGTACGGCGGTGAGTAGACCCGGCCCTGGAGGATCAGGGTGTTGCCCACGCAGCGCACGGCGCTGGTCGCGATCAGCCGCTGGTCCATGACCTTGATGCCCTTGGCGCCGCCCTGCCAGAGGGCGTTCACGACGGCCTGGAGGTCCTGCTGGTGGATGACCAGGTAGTCGGGCTGCGGCTCGGGGTAGCCGGGGAGCTTGGCGGTAGCGTTGGGCGGGGCGTCGTTGAGGGTGACGGTGAGGGCCTTGCCCTTGAGCTGCTGCGCGCCCGCGGTCTTCTCCAGGGCCGTGAGCTTCTTGTCGTCGGCCCCGGTGCTGGTGTCGTCCTCCTTGCGGAGGGAGTCGACCTCGTCGCGCAGGACTCCGTTGGCGTCGTTCAGCCGGCCGTTCTTCTGGCTGCGGTTCTGGATCAGGTCGGACAGCTTCAGCAAAGAGGCGTCCGTGCGGATGTTGGTGCCCTTGGCCGTGTTGAAACTGGTGAAGAAGATGAGCCCCGCGAGGGCGAAGACGGCCACCGTGAGAATCCGCACGGGACGGAAACGGCGGATACGGGCGGGACTGGTACCCGTCCCGGGGGAGTCGGCAGAATTGCTCAACGTACCCTTATCTCCTTCGGCGCCGCGGAAGCACTACGCTAACGGACGCCCGGGGGAGCACTCAGTGTCCCCTTGTACGCTGCCCCGGAGCCCGCCCCAGTTCCCTGCGCGGCCACGCAGCGCATCGACAGGAGAGACCCTCGTGCCGAAGTCACGTATCCGCAAGAAGGCCGACTACACGCCGCCGCCGGCGAAAGCGGCGACCGCCATCAAGTTGAACAGCCGTGCCTGGGTCGCTCCGGTCATGCTGGCCATGTTCGTCATCGGGCTGGCATGGATCGTCGTCTTCTACGTCACCGACGGCTCCATGCCCATCGACAGCCTGGACAACTGGAACATCGTGGTGGGCTTCGGCTTCATCGCCGCCGGGTTCGGCGTCTCCACGCAGTGGAAGTAGCGGCGCGAGCAGCGGTCGAAGCTGCGGCCACCACCCGGTGAACGCAGCTCTGCCCACGACTTTCCGCTGAGTTATCCACAGGCCAGAGAAGTATCCACAGCAGGCCTGGGGAAAAAGAACGACGATCTGTGGATAACCCACCGGGTGTTGACGCTGGTGTGACTGACACACCGGCAACCGCAAGCCTGTTCGCCCCCTGCCTGACCTGCATAAACACGGGTCAGTGACAGGGGGCACAGCTGTTCTCCACGGTATGCACAAGATCCGCCACGCACTGTGGACAACGGTTTGATATCAGCTGAGCTGAGCCGTCCTGATCAGCGTCAACACCACGGCGACGACCAGTACGACCGCACAGGTGCCGTACTGGATCAGAGCCCGGCGCTCCCGCGGGGCGTGCACCATCGCGTACCCGGTGATCACACCGGCGACGAGGCCACCGATGTGGGCCTGCCAGGCGATGTTGCCCCAGCCGAAGGTGAAGATCAGGTTGATCACCAGCAGGGCGATGACCGGCCGCATGTCGTACCGGAGCCGGCGCATCAGGACCGCGGTAGCGCCGAAGAGCCCGAAGATGGCACCGGAGGCACCGAGCGAGGGCGAGTTCGGGGCGGCGAGGAGGTAGGTGAGCGCGCTGCCCGCGAGGCCCGAGACGAAGTACAGGGCGAGATAGCGGGCGCGGCCGAGGGCCGCCTCCAGGGGCCCGCCGATCCACCACAGGCTCATCATGTTGAAGATGATGTGGATCGGGCTGGCGTGCAGGAACATCGCGGTCAGCAGCCGGTACGGCTGGCCCTCGGCGACGCCCTCGACGGAGCCGAAGAGCGGGACGTAGGCCTGGCCGAGAAGTTCGAAATGCTCGGTGAAGCGGTCGCCCACCACCCGCTGGACCAGATACGCGGCGACGCAGAGACCGATCAGGATCTTGGTGACGAGCCGGGGATCCGCCACCACCGTGCCACCGGCGATCGTCCGGGGCTGGGCCGCGGTCGGGGCGTGCCCGGTACCGGAGCCGCCGCGGACGCACTCGGGGCACTGGAAACCGACGGACGCGCTGACCATGCACTCGGGGCAGATCGGCTTCTCGCAACGGGTGCAGCGGACGCCGGTCTCCCGGTCCGGGTGGCGATAACAGACCGGCAGACTCTGGCCGTCCGGGGGCCGCTGCTCCTCCGGGCCCGTCGGGCTGCCTGGCGCCTGGTCCATGGGGTCCCCTCAATCCTTCGTACGCAATGCACCGCCCCGCCCATCCTTACGGATGAACGGGGCGTTTGGTTCCCGGCGGTAAGTACTGGTGTCAACCCTGGGACCCGGGGCCCGTACAGCCCTGGGACCTGTCCGGCCCTAGCGGGTCTCGACGACGACCGACTCGATGATGACGTCCTTCACCGGACGGTCGGTGCGCGGGTTGGTGTCGGCGGCCGCGATGGTGTCCACGACTTTCTGGCTCGCCGCGTCGGTGACCTCACCGAAGATGGTGTGCTTGCGGGTCAGCCAGGCCGTCGGGGAGACGGTGACGAAGAACTGCGAGCCGTTGGTGCCCGGCCCGGCGTTGGCCATGGCCAGCAGATAGGGCTTGTCGAAACGCAGGTCCGGGTGGAACTCGTCCTCGAACTGGTAGCCCGGGCCGCCCGTGCCGTTGCCCAGCGGGTCCCCGCCCTGAATCATGAAGCCCTTGATCACCCGGTGGAAGACCGTACCGTCGTAGAGCTTGGCCGCGGCCTTCTCACCGGTGGTGGGGTTGGTCCACTCCCGCTCACCCGTGGCGAGTTCGACGAAGTTCTTGACCGTCTTGGGCGCGTGGTTCGGCAGCAGCCGGACTTCGATGTCGCCGAGGCTGGTCCTGAGGGTGGCGTAGAGCTGCTCGGCCACGGTCTGCCTTCCGTTGTCTTCCTGTGACTCCCAGATCCTCGCACGCTCGCTGCACCCCGTCGCCCGACGGCCTTCTCTCGGGGCATTTCCACAGGATCCGCTTGCGGAAATCCGGCCGAGTGGGTCCGGGACAGGGGCACGGCACCGGGATCCGTGGCATTGTCGACGACAACCCCCCGTTCCCGCGTATTCATCCGTTATTGCACGTGATCGTGACCCGGATGCCCGCCCTCACATGCCTCGTCGCTCTCTGACAGGCATGATCCGTAATTGGGTGGATAGACGAAGAACCGTACGCCACCGAGGAGGAGGAACTCGTGACCCGCATCGACAGCGTGCGCTCCGCGACCGGATCGGCGAAGGACAGCGTGCTGCACGCCGCGGAAGTGGTGGCGCCCTACGCCGACACGGCCAAGGACAGGGCCTCGTACTACGCCCATGAGGCACGCGTACGACTCGCGCCCAAGGTGTCGCTGGCCGCAGACCAGGCCCGCGTCCAGTACGGCGCCCATGTCGTGCCGCGCCTTGAGCAGGCCCGCACTCATGTACCGCCGAAGGTCGACCAGGCCGCCCAGGAAGCCGCCGTCCGTACCCGCAAGGCTGCCCAGCAGGCCGCCGAGTACTCACGGCCGAGGATCGAGCAGGCGGTCGCCGCCGCGGGCCCGGTCAAGGACGAGGCCGCCGCCCGCGGTGCGGCCGCGTTCGCCGCGCTGCGCGGACAGGTCTCGCCCAAGGAGATCCAGAAGCTGGTCCGCAAGCACGAGCGGCGGGCGAGGGCCGGCCGGCTCGCGAAGGGGCTGGCCGTTCTGGGCATCCTGGCGGGCGGTGCTTTCGCCGCCTGGAAGTGGTGGGACAAGCAGGCCAACCCCGACTGGCTGGTCGAGCCGCCCGCCGCGACCGAGGTGCCCGAGACGGGACACCTCACTTCGGTGGACGGCAGCCCCGAGGCCGTGCTCGACCCCGAGGTCGAGGCCAAGCAGGCCGAGGACGAAGCCGTCGAGAACGACGAACACCGCTGACGTCCGACGCACTTTCAACATCGCTGCGGGGCAGGAGACTTGAGGGTCTCCTGCCCCGCAGCGATGTTTCACGTGGAACAGTCCCGGGGTTTCACGTGGAACAGTCGCGGCCCATCACCGGCCTCGACGAACCCCCCGACTTCTTGATTTACGCAAGTTGCCGCGATGACGTTTGCAACGCCCCAGGTGTACAAGCAGCACACAGACTCCCTTAACGGACCGCACACCCTCGATTACGCGTCCGCATTCACACCAGCTCACACACCTCCCGCACACGCGGGCACATCATCCCCACATCGCGCCGACGGCCGGCACGACGCCCTGCAGACTCCACCCGGCGCCGATATTTGCGCAAACAACTGCAACGAAGAGTCGCCCTTTACGTGACGCACGTCACCTCTAGGGCACAAAGAAACACCGGCCGGACGCCACTGAGGGCGACCGGCCGGTGCGGGATGTGGAGCCTAGGGGAGTCGAACCCCTGACATCTGCCATGCAAAGACAGCGCTCTACCAACTGAGCTAAGGCCCCGCTAGAGAAGCGTCCGACCGGCAGAACCACACACCGGCGAGCTTCGGAGACCAGCGTACCGGGTCACCCCGGGTATCTCGCAAAAATTTGGGGGTCCCGGTGAACGACCACTCTCCGTAAGATGCTCGGCGTGGTTCGCTAGAGCGAACCGCGGTTTTGGGGAAGCGATGGGGAGACGCAATGGACGCCGCACAGCAGGAAGCCACCGCCAGAGCGCGGGAGCTGCAGCGGAATTGGTACGGGGAGCCTTTGGGGGCGCTCTTCCGTAAGCTCATCGACGATCTTGGGCTCAACCAGGCTCGTCTCGCGGGGGTGTTGGGACTGTCCGCGCCGATGTTGTCCCAGCTGATGAGCGGTCAGCGGGCGAAGATCGGCAATCCCGCGGTGGTCCAGCGGGTGCAGTTGCTGCAGGACCTGGCGGGACAGGTCGCGGACGGCAGCGTGAGCGCGGCCGAGGCGACCGAGCGCATGGACGAGATCAAGAAGTCCCAGGGGGGCTCGGTGCTCAGCAACACCACGACCACGACGAGCAGTTCGGGAGCGCCCACGGTCAAGCGGGTCGTCCGCGAGATCCAGTCGCTGCTGCGCTCGGTGGCCGCCGCGGGCGACATCATCGACGCGGCGGACACCCTCGCCCCGACCCACCCCGAACTGGCAGAGTTCCTCCGGGTGTACGGCGCCGGCCGCACCTCCGACGCGGTCGCGCACTACCAGTCCCACCAGAGCTGAGCCTTACGGCCCGGCCGCCGATCGGGGGTTCGGCAGCCGGGCACGCGGCCGGTGAAAAGCACGAGGGGGTCGTGCCGCTCACCGGGAGCACGTGCGGAACAGCCGCGAGGGAGTGGGAGTGCCATGAGGAACTGCCACGAGGGGGAGTCGTATCGCTCGTCTCGGGGGAAGCAACGGAGGTAGCCGAAGGGGGAGGAGCGACGCACAGCCATGGGTGAGGTCTTCGCCGGCCGGTACGAACTGGTCGACCCGATCGGGCGCGGCGGTGTCGGCGCGGTCTGGCGCGCCTGGGACCACCGGCGGCGCCGCTATGTGGCCGCCAAGGTCCTGCAGCAGAGCGACGCGCACTCCCTGCTGCGCTTCGTCCGGGAACAGGCGCTGCGGATCGACCACCCCCATGTGCTCGCGCCTGCCAGCTGGGCCGCCGACGACGACAAGGTCCTGTTCACCATGGACCTGGTGGCCGGCGGCTCGCTCGTCCATCTCATCGGGGACTACGGTCCCCTGCCCCCCGCGTTCGTCTGCACGCTGCTCGACCAGCTCCTCTCCGGTCTCGCCGCGGTGCACGCGGAAGGTGTCGTGCACCGGGACATCAAGCCCGCCAACCTGCTCCTCGAAGCCACCGGCACGGCCCGCCCCCGTCTGCGTCTGTCCGACTTCGGCATCGCGATGCGGCTGGGCGAGGCACGCCTGACGGAGACCAACCTCGTGGTGGGGACGCCGGGTTACCTCGCGCCCGAGCAGATGATGGGCGCCGAACCGGACTTCCCCGCCGACCTGTTCGCCGTAGGACTGGTGGCGCTGTATCTGCTGGAGGGGGCCAAGCCGGACTCCAAGGCGCTGGTGCAGTACTTCGCGGAGCATGGGACTCCGGGGGCGCCCAAGGGCATCCCCGAGGCGCTGTGGCAGGTCGTGGCGATGCTGCTGCAGCCCGATCCGCAGGCCCGCTTCCGCACCGCCACAGGGGCACGCAAGGCGCTCGCCGCGGCCGCGGAGCTGCTGCCCGAGCCCGGGCCCGACGACGAGCTGATCGAGATCTTCGACCAAATCGGGCCGCTGCCTTCGGAGTTCGCGCCCGAGGGTCCGCTGAAGCGGGCTTCCGGGGTGGACACGGGGTCGACGACGACTCCCTCGTCGGGCGGGTCCCCCGAACCCGAGAACGACCTGGACACCGGTATCGGCAGTGTCAGCGGCTCGGGTCCCGACTCGGCCTGGCCCGGCACCGACTCCGTACCCGTGGATCCGCGGCACGGCATCGTCTCCCGGCCGACCCCGGCCCCGACTGCCGGCCCAGCTCCCACCCCGACTCCGGCCCCGCCGGCTTCCCCGCCCCTGACTCCGACTCCGTCCCCGTTCCCGATGTCGGACACCGGCAGCTTCCATCTGCCGCCCCCGCAGGCGCCGTACGGACACCAGGCGGGCCAGGCCGACCACGCGGACCAGGCGCATCAGACAGCCGAGGCCCATCAGGGCGGCCAGTACCAGCCGCCCATGTACTCCTCCCCCCAGCACTCCTCCCCTCACGACCTCACGCATGTCCTGTCCTCCCCCCAGCCGCGTGCTGATCCCTCTACTGCTTCATACACCGCTCAGGTCCCGCAGGTTCCACCGTCGGCGCCGCCGGTTCCGCAGCACCGCGGCAGGCGGGCCCGGCGGCGGCCCGGGCCGCCCGCGAAGGTGGCGATCCCGGTGCTGCTGCTCGCGCTGGCCTGCTATGCGGTGGGGTTCTGGGCGCTGACTCAGATCTGAATCGTGGAGAGGGCGAGGCGGGGCGGTTACAGGGCCGCCGTCGAGGCCCGGTCCCGGCGCCGGGCCGACACCGTCCACACGCCGAGCGTGGCCAGCAGCGCGGTGCCCGCGCCGATCCCGGCCACCGCGAGCACCTTCATCGCGGCGTCGCCGCCTCCCCCGGCGCTCCCCGTCACGGCCGCAGCGCGGTCCTGTGTGGTGACGTCGAAGATGTTCCGGGGGTCGGGCCGCCCCGCGTACCCGGGACCGCCGTGCGCCGTACCGGCGACGCGCACGCGCAGGGTCACCGGGAACGGTCCCTGGCCGAAATCGTCGGCCAGTTGCGCGTCGAGGTGCACGACGAGGTAGTACGACCCGGCGAAGCGCATCCCGTTCTCGTGGTCGACCACGGAGTAGCGGTTGCGGTACTCGACGGGCGGCAGGGGCTCCAGTGCCACGGACCTCTCGCTGCCCCGGTAGCCGAGGCCGGCCTCGTCGACGGAGGCGCGCACGGGGTTGTAGAGCGCCAGGTCCAGAGCACGGTTCACATAGCCGCTGCCGCCGTCAGAAGCGCCCAACTCGGCCGTGACGGACAGCTGTTGGCCCCAGTCCACCGGGACCTTGTAGAAGAGGGTCCGGCCGGGTCCGATGTCGTCCCGCCACGCGCCCTGCCCGACGGCGACCGCCCCGGCGAAGCCCGAACCGCCCGCACGGCGCCGGGCCTCCCCCGTGACGGCCTCGGGCGACGCGGAGTCCCAGGTCTGGGGCGCGTCGGTCGCGCCGGCCTGGGCGAGCGAGGGTTCCGACACCGCGGTGAGTTCCAGCCCCCAGGTGTCCGACGAGGAGTCCGACGCGTCGACGCGCTCGACGAGCACGTAGTACCTGCCGCTCCCCTTGCACAGCGCCTTGCCCGCCTCCCGCACCGCCCAGGCGGCCACCGGATGGGGACTCCGGCCTGCCCCGAAGGTGGCGCTCCGGTACGTGCAGCCGGTGTCCTTGGCGTTCCGCATCGACACCTTGATGCCGTCGGTGGCGGCGACGGTGGTGCCCGCCGGAGGCACGGCGGTCACGGAGACATAGACGTTCGACGTGGCGTCGAGATCAAGGCCGTAATAGACACGAGCCCCCTTCGAGAGGGAACTCCTGTACGTCGCACCGGGCTCCAGCTCTTTGGCGTCAGCGGTACCGGTCGCTCCGTCGACGACCCGGTCGCCCTTGTCGTAGCCGTAGGAACTGGACGACCCGGCCGCCATGGCGGGCCGGTCCGTGAGGGCGGCCGTCGCGCACAGGACGGCGGCGAGGACCACGACACGTCGTACGGCCCCGGCGACGGGCGTACGGCCGCCCTGTGCCCCCGTCGTCCGCCACCACGCCGTACGCCGCCCCATCACGCGCCACCCCTCGTCGTTGCTCCGGACGTGGCCCATCCTGCCCCGCACGCGCGCGTGGCATCCCGGCAATGCGGACGAGTGTCCGAAACGCCGGGGTCGTGGCGGCCGTACCCGCACCAGGGCGGGGGCGCAACACAAAGCCCCGACCGCCAGGCGGCCGGGGCTTGATCAGAACTGGTTCTCGGTACTCAGGAACCCGTGGGCACGGAGTCGGTCGCCTCCGTCCACAGGTCCTGCTCGGCGCGATCCGCCTGGATCTGGCGGTACACGAGGAGCCCGCCGATGGCGGCCAGTGCGACCAGGAGAAGCTTCTTCACCGCGCGACCTCGTCTTTCCTTGACGTAGGGGACCTCTGTCGCCCGACTATACACACCGACCGAGACCGATCAGTGACCTGCGTCCGGGGTCAACTCCCGCCCGGTACAGCGCAGTAGGAGCGGACGCGGCCGCTCCGATCTGAGGGTGATCACATCCCCACGGACGGTTACTTCGCCCGTCTTTCGCGTATCTTCGGCCCTTTTCCGGCCTCTTGCACCCATCCGAGTGGTGTTCATCAGAACATCGACGCGCCATGGGCGTCGGTCCACCACTTCGCGGCCCCCATACACATCATGAGGAAAGTACGCAAATCGCCCAACCTGAAAGTGAGGGGCCATGGCCCAGATCAAGGTCATGAAGTTGTGGAACGCCTTCGTCACCGGCTTCCTGGCACTGTGCACGGCGCTCGGACTCATCACGGTCACCGCGACGGTCGCCGCCGCGACTCAGCGGACCGAGGCGGCGAGCACCAGCGCGGTCGCCGAGACGACGGCACCGGCGATCTCCCCCTGGTCCTTCACCAGGTCACTGCCCCCCACGATGAAGCAGCGCATCCGCGCCGAGGCCCACGGCAAGTCCCCGAGCTGCCGCCACCGCCCTCCGACGGACACGGACGAGATGACGGAGACCGCTGACGCGGCCGAACCGGCCCAGGCCGAGCCGGCGGCCCCGCTCCAGCGCTGACCCGAGTCCCTCCAGCACCACCCCGGGCCCCTTCAGCACTACCTCAGGCCCGACCAGTACTGCCTCAGGCCCCTCCAGCACCGACCTGCGCGCCGACAATCTGGCCCGCGAGTCTCCCTGGCCTTACCTGACTTGCTCAACCCGCCCGACTTGCCCGACCGTCCGCCCTCTCTGACACAGCGGCGAACTTGCGTACAAAGCTTCAGAGACAACACAGAGGACCCCGAAAACCCCTGGCCCACAGTGGCCGGGGGTCTTCTGGCGTGCCTGCGGCTCATCCTTCCCCGGCCCCACCGAACGGCCCGTCCGTGCGGACCAGAATCCCGGGGCAGTCCGGATCGACCACCCCTGTGTAGTGATTGGTCCAGAAGTCCCGCCGGGTGCGCGGCAGCGGCACTTCCACAAGCCGGCCGTCATGGATCATCCACAGGCCGAAGCAGTCGTCCTCCTCATCGTGGATCAGGACCTGAACGGTGTGCGGCGAAGGCCAGGGCAGAGACTCAAGGTGCTCCAGGAGCCCGACCCATCGGCTCCGCCGCACGAACTGGATGGCCCAGCCGCCGAACATGCCGTGGCCGATGTCGGTGAACTGCCCCGTCCACGGGCGGCTTTCGTCCCGCTCGGTCAGCGGTTTCATGATGTTTTCCGCGTCGCTGGCCAACACGACGACCTCGGCGAATCTGCTCATGGGCGAGTATCACCGGCCACCAGGAGGGCACGGCAACCGAAATTACGCTGGGCCTGATCGTGCTGCCCGTGGACGCCAAAAACCCCCAACCGCAACCGGTTGGGGGTCTTCGAACTAGTGGGGCTAACAGGATTTGAACCTGTGGCCTCATCCTTATCAGGGATGCGCTCTAACCAACTGAGCTATAGCCCCGCCGCGCTCTGCGGAGTGTGTCCCGCGCGCTGACTCCTGAAGATTAGCGCACGACATGGGCAGTCCCAAAATCGATAGTCACAGGACCGTCGAGAGGGGTTTCAACCCGCGTTCACCCGGCTTCTCGTGCGCCTGTCGTCCGCCCGCTCACTCGTCCTCGGCGAGCGTCAGCTCGATGCCGCCGACGAAGCCGGCGGAGAGGTTGTAGATGAACGCGCCGAGCGTCGCGAGGGCCGTGGCCAGGACGACGTCGATGACCGCGATGATCCCCGAGAACGTCAGGACGTGCGGGAGGGACAGGAAGGACTGCAGGTCGAAGCCGTTCGACTCGTTCGAGCCGGTCGCCTCCGAGATCGTGCCGCCGACCGTCGAGAAGACCCCCATCGCGTCCATGACCATCCACAGCACCGCGGACGCCACGACCGTGCAGATGCCCAGCGCGATGGAGAGCAGGAAGCTGACCTTCATCACCGACCACGGGTCGGCCTTGGCCACCCGCAGCCGCGCCTTACGGGTACGCGGGGCCGTACGCGCGCCCGTGCGCGGACGCCGTACAGCACCGCTCTGGGCGGCGGGCGACTGGGTCGGGTAGGCCTGCGGCGGGTGGTACGGCCCCGCGGCCTGCTGCGGCTGACGCTCGCCCGGAAGGGGCGAACCCGGCAGCGGGGACCCCGCCGGCTGCGCGGTGGGCTGGGCGGGCGCCTGGCCCTGGGCCGGAGCCTTGGCGCCCGGCGCGGCCGGGCCCGCCCCAGCCGACTGCTGCTGGGTCTGCGGACCTCGGGTGTCCGTCACAGTTCCCCCCTGGGATCCATGCGAGTCGGGCGAGTGCGCGTCCGTCTTCTTCACGTCGATCGCCCGCAGTTGGGTCGTGTGCGGATCTGTCGCGTTCGCGGCGGAGCCACGGCCGCCGCCGTCCGTGTCCGTACCGGTCGATCCGGCGCCCGTGGCTCCGCTCACGATGACTCTCTCCTCGTGCTACTCGTCCGAGGGTGCGTCACCCTCGTCCGTGCCGGTGGTCGCGACACCCTCGGTGGTCTCGTCGACGGCTTCGTCGCCGACGACTTCCTCCGCCTCGGGTCCCGCCTCGGCGTTACGAGCGATACCGACGACGGCATCGCGCTTGCCCAGGTTGATCAGTTGGACGCCCATGGTGTCACGGCCCGTCTCCCTGACCTCGTTGACTCGCGTACGAATCACACCGCCGGACAGCGTGATGGCGAGGATCTCGTCGGTCTCCTCGACCACCAGCGCGCCGACGAGAGAACCGCGGTCCTCGACGATCTTGGCGGCCTTGATACCCAGGCCGCCGCGACCCTGGACGCGGTACTCGTCGACGGCGGTGCGCTTCGCGTACCCGCCGTCTGTGGCAGTGAACACGAACGTACCGGGTCGAACAACATTCATCGAGAGAAGTTGGTCGCCCTCGCGGAAACTCATGCCCTTGACACCGGAGGTGGCACGCCCCATGGGGCGCAGCGCGTCGTCCGTGGCGGTGAACCGGATCGACTGTGCCTTCTTGCTGATCAGCAGCAGATCGTCCTCGGACGAGACGAGTTCGGCACCGATCAGTTCGTCGTCGGAACCGTCCTCCGTCTCACGGAGGTTGATCGCGATGACACCGCCGGAGCGGGGCGAATCGTAATCCTTCAGAGGCGTCTTCTTCACCAAGCCTCCCTTGGTGGCGAGGACCAGGTAGGGCGCCGCTTCGTAGTCACGGATCGCGAGGATCTCCGCGATCGCCTCGTCCGGCTGGAAGGCGAGCAGGTTCGCGACGTGCTGCCCGCGCGCGTCGCGCCCGGCGTCGGGGAGTTCGTACGCCTTCGCGCGGTAGACGCGGCCCTTGTTGGTGAAGAACAGCAGCCAGTGGTGGGTCGTCGACACGAAGAAGTGGTCGACGATGTCGTCTTCCTTGAGCTTCGTGCCGCGGACGCCCTTGCCGCCGCGCTTCTGGGAGCGGTAGTCGTCGGCCTTGGTGCGCTTGACGTAGCCGCCGCGCGAGATGGTGACGACGATGTCCTCTTCGGCGATCAGGTCCTCCATGGACATGTCGCCGTCGAAGGGCACCAGCATCGTCTTGCGGTCGTCGCCGAACTTCTCGACGATCGCGGCGAGTTCCTCGCTGACGATGCCGCGCTGGCGGACCGGGGAGGCCAGGATCGCGTTGTACTCGGTGATCTTCGCCTGGAGTTCGTCGTGCTCCTGGATGATCTTCTGGCGCTCCAGGGCGGCCAGTCGGCGGAGCTGCATCTCCAGGATGGCGTTCGCCTGGATCTCGTCGATCGTCAGGAGCTCCATCAGGCCCGTGCGCGCGATGTCGACGGTGTCGCTGCGCCGGATCAGCGCGATGACCTCGTCGATGGCGTCCAGGGCCTTCAGGAGGCCGCGCAGGATGTGCGCCCGCTCCTCGGCCTTGCGCAGCCGGAACTTCGTCCGGCGGACGATGACCTCGATCTGGTGCGCCACCCAGTGCCGGATGAACGCGTCCAGGGAGAGGGTCCTCGGCACACCGTCGACCAGGGCCAGCATGTTGGCGCTGAAGTTCGACTGCAGATCGGTGTGCTTGTAGAGGTTGTTCAGTACGACCTTGGCGACCGCGTCCCTCTTCAGGACGATGACGAGGCGCTGGCCGGTACGGGACGACGTCTCGTCGCGGACGTCCGCGATGCCGCCGACCTTGCCGTCCTTCACCAGGTCGGCGATCTTCTGCGCGAGGTTGTCGGGGTTGGTCTGGTAGGGGAGTTCGGTGACCACCAGGCACTGGCGGTTCTGGATCTCCTCGACCTCGACGACCGCGCGCATGGTGATCGAGCCGCGCCCGGTGCGGTACGCCTCTTCGATGCCCTTACGGCCGACGACGAGGGCGCCGGTCGGGAAGTCGGGGCCCTTGATGCGCTCGATCAGCGCGTCCAGCAGCTCCTCGTGCGAGGCCTCGGGGTTCTCCAGGCACCACTGGGCGCCCGCCGCGACCTCGCGGAGGTTGTGCGGCGGGATGTTGGTGGCCATACCGACCGCGATGCCCGCCGAGCCGTTGATCAGCAGGTTCGGGAAGCGGGCCGGCAGGACGGTCGGCTCCTGGGAGCGGCCGTCGTAGTTGTCCGTGAAGTCGACAGTTTCCTCGTCGATGTCACGGACCATCTCCATGGACAGCGGCGCCAGCTTGCACTCGGTGTAGCGCATGGCGGCGGCGGGGTCGTTGCCCGGGGAGCCGAAGTTGCCGTTCGAGTCCACCAGCGGCATCCGCATCGACCACGGCTGCGCGAGGCGGACCAGCGCGTCGTAGATCGAGGAGTCGCCGTGCGGGTGGTAGTTGCCCATGACGTCGCCGACGACACGGGCGCACTTGTAGAAGCCCTTCTCGGGCCGGTAGCCGCCGTCGTACATGGCGTACAGGACGCGGCGGTGGACGGGCTTGAGGCCGTCACGGACGTCGGGCAGGGCTCGCGACACGATGACGGACATCGCGTAGTCGAGGTACGAGCGCTGCATCTCCGTCTCGAGCCCTACGGGCTCGACGCGCTGGGCGATGACGCCCTCTTCAGGCGTACTGGGAGTGTTCTCGTCGGCCATTGCTGGTGAAGATCCTTCCTGATGCGGTCAGCTGAGACCGACTCAGATGTCGAGGAAGCGGACGTCCTTGGCGTTGCGCTGGATGAACTGGCGGCGTGCCTCGACGTCCTCGCCCATGAGGACCGAGAACAGGTCGTCGGCCTGCGCGGCGTCGTCCAGGGTGACCTGGCCGAGCACGCGGTGCTCCTGGTCCATCGTGGTGATGCGCAGCTCCTCGGCGTTCATCTCGCCGAGACCCTTGAAGCGCTGGATCGAGTCTTCCTTGATGCGCTTGCCGCTCTGCCGGCCCAGCTCGATCAGGGCGTCGCGCTCGCGGTCCGAGTACGCGTACTCGAAGTCGTCACGGCCCCACTTGATCTTGTACAGCGGGGGACGCGACAGGAACACGTGCCCGGCCTCGACCAGCGGCCGCATGAAGCGGAACAGGAAGGTCAGCAGCAGGGTGGAGATGTGCTGACCGTCGACGTCGGCGTCCGCCATCAGGATGATCTTGTGATAGCGCAGCCTGGCGATGTCGAAGTCCTCGTGGACTCCGGTGCCGAAGGCGGAGATCAGTGCCTGGATCTCCTGGTTCTGCAGGATCTTGTCGATCCTGGCCTTCTCGACGTTGAGGATCTTTCCTCGGATCGGGAGGATCGCCTGGTACTGCGGGTTCCGGCCGGACTTGGCCGAGCCGCCGGCGGAGTCACCCTCGACGATGAAGATCTCGCACTTGGTGGGGTCGTTCGACTGGCAGTCGGACAGCTTGCCCGGCAGCGAAGCCGTCTCCAGCAGACCCTTGCGACGGGTGAGGTCACGGGCCTTGCGGGCCGCCACGCGCGCGGTGGCCGCCTGGATGCCCTTGCGGATGATGTCCGAGGCCTCGTTCGGGTTGCGGTCGAGCCAGTCGTTGAGGTGCTCGTAGACCGCCTTCTGTACGAAGGTCTTCGCTTCGGTGTTGCCGAGCTTGGTCTTCGTCTGGCCCTCGAACTGCGGCTCGGCCAGCTTCACCGAGATGATCGCGGTCAGACCCTCGCGGATGTCGTCGCCCGTGAGGTTGTCGTCCTTCTCGCGGAGCAGCTTCTTGTCGCGCGCGTACTTGTTGATCAGCGACGTCAGCGCGGCCCGGAAGCCCTCTTCGTGCGTGCCGCCCTCATGCGTGTGGATGATGTTGGCGAAGGAGTACACGCCCTCGCTGTAACCGCTGTTCCACTGCATCGCGACCTCGAGGGACAGGCTCTTGTCCTTGTCCTCCGCCTCCAGGTCGATGACGGTCGGGTGCACCACGTCCCCCTTGCGGGAGTTGAGGTACGTCACGTAGTCGACGATGCCGCCCTCGTAGTGGTACGTGACGGTCTTGACGTCGTCCTTCTCGTCCGCACCCGCCTCGTCGGCACCGGCCGTGGCCTTCGCCAGCTCGCGCTCGTCAGTGAGTTTGATCGTCAAACCCTTGTTGAGGAACGCCATCTCCTGGAAGCGCCGCGACAGCGTCTCGAAGGAGTACTCGGTGGTCTCGAAGATGTCCGGGTCGGCCCAGAAGGTGACCGAGGTGCCGGTCTCATCCGTGGCCTCGTGCTGCGCGAGCGGGGCGGTCGGCACGCCCAGCTTGTAGTCCTGCGTCCAGCGGTAACCGTCGGTCCTGACCTCGACGGCGACCTTGCTGGACAGCGCGTTCACCACGGACACGCCCACGCCGTGCAGACCGCCGGAGACCGCGTAACCGCCGCCCCCGAACTTGCCGCCCGCGTGCAGCACCGTCAGCACGACCTCGACGGCCGGCTTGCCCTCGGACGGGACGATGCCCACCGGGATGCCTCGGCCGTTGTCGATGACGCGGACGCCGCCGTCGTGAAGGATCGTGACGTCGATCGTGTCCGCGTGCCCGGCCAGCGCCTCGTCGACGGAGTTGTCGACGACTTCCTGCACGAGGTGGTGCAGGCCGCGCTCGCCGGTCGAGCCGATGTACATACCGGGTCGCTTGCGGACCGCGTCCAGACCCTCGAGGACGGTGATGGCGCTGGCGTCGTACGAGGCGGTGACCTCGCCGTTCGAGGTGTGAGCCCCGCCGTTGGCGCCGGCGTCGGTGGACGGGATGTTCTCGTTGGGGTTGCCGGAATCGGCCACGAAGCGCCCTTTCTGGCACAGCACAAGCCAGGCACCCGGCGGTTGGCCGGAGCGGCTGCGGCGTGTTGCGTTGGTAAGCCTTAGTCAGCGTTGCTCGGTGTGTGTCCCACAAGTGGGGCGGGATTGCTTCCAGTCTACCGGTAGCGCCGACATGGATGGGGGTTTGCCGGTACCTGAGTCCTCATGTGCCGCCCTCAACCGGTCTCTCCCGACTCCCCATATGCGGAACGGGGCTCAAAGAGGCTCACGGAGGCACTCAGCGCTTCCGGGTGTCAACCCTTTGCTACTCAAGGGTCAGGTCGGTATTCGCAACCGCGTCCGTTCACCCGCCGGAGCCCACGCTGTGATGTCAGTCACCCATAGGTGTCGCCGGGACCCGTGCTGCCAGGAGCGCGCAGGGGACCGTAGCGGCGGGGCGGCCCACCGGGGCCGTTCACCTTGAGGAGCTTCACCGTGCCGTGCCCCAGGTCCTCGTTCAGCCGGGCCACCAGCTGCGGGGCGAGCAAGCGCAGGTTCGTCGCCCAGGCCGTCGAGTCGCAGCGCACGACCAGGACCCGCTCGTCCTCGTCGTACTTCTCCGGGACGCAGTGATTGGCCAGGTCCTCGCCGACGATCTGCGGCCAGCGGCCCATCACACCGCCCACCGCGGCCGGCGTCTCCCAGCCGCGCTCGTTCAGCAGCCGGTTGATCGCAGCACCGAGGGCCATCGGGTCGCGGCCGTCGGCGCGCGCGCCGGAGCGCAGGCCGCCGCGCCGCGCCTGCTTCTTCTGCTGCGCCGCGTCCCCACGCGCGCGTGCCTGTTCCTTCGCGGCGCGCAACGCCACGCGCGCGAGGTCGACGCCGGAGGGCTCGGCGGCCTTCTTGGGCGCGGGATCCCCGGCCGCGGGCTGATCGGTCGTCATACGCGCTCCACCGCCCCCTCCGCCACGCTGTACCGCGTCCCCGCCAGGACATGCGGTACGTCGTCGTCGACCGCCGCCGTCACCAGCACCTGCTCACCGGGCGCCACCAGCTCGGCCAGCCGCTCCCGCCGCCGCGTGTCCAGCTCGGCGAACACATCGTCAAGGACGAGCACCGGCTCGTTGCCCTCACCCCGGAGCAGGTCGTACGACGCGAGCCGCAACGCCAGCGCGTACGACCAGGACTCCCCGTGCGAGGCGTATCCCTTGGCGGGCAGCTGACCGAGTTTGAGAACCAAATCGTCCCGATGGGGTCCTACTAGGGTGACGCCCCGCTCGATCTCCTGCTTGCGCGCCTCCGCGATCGCCGCCATCAACTGCTCGTAGAGGTCTTCACGCGTGTGTGCCTCACCGGGCGCCGACGGCTTGTACTCCAGGGCCACCGGGCCGCCCCCGGGGGCGAGTTGCTCGTACGCCTTGTCGGCGAGGGGCTGGACCGCGGCGATCAGATCGAGCCGCTGGGCGAGCAACTCGGCGCCCACGCGCGCGAGATGCTGATCCCACACGTCGAGCGTGGACAGGTCCATCGACCGCCCGCCGTGCCGCCGCGCCAACGCGGCCGACTTCAGCAGGGTGTTGCGCTGCTTGAGCACCCGCTCGTAGTCGGAACGGACCCCGGCCATGCGCGGCGACCGCGCGGTGATCAGCTCGTCCAGGAACCGCCGCCGCTCCCCGGGATCCCCCTTCACCAGGGCGAGATCCTCGGGCGCGAACAGCACGGTCCGTACGATGCCCAGCACGTCACGGGGCCTGACCTGCGAGGACCGGTTGATGCGGGCGCGGTTGGCGCGGCCGGGGTTCAGCTCCAGCTCGACCAGCTGCTGCCGCTCGCCCTGTCTGACCTGCGCCCGGATGATCGCGCGCTCGGCGCCCATGCGGACGAGGGGGGCGTCGGAGGAGACGCGGTGACTGCCCAAGGTGGCGAGGTAGCCGATGGCCTCGACGAGGTTGGTCTTGCCCTGCCCGTTGGGCCCCACGAACGCGGTGACGCCGGGGTCGAGCGGGACGTCGACCCCGGCGTACGAGCGGAAGTCGGCCAGCGACAGATGCGTGACGTGCATGGTCGTTCGCCGACCTCCCCCAGGTTGTGGATCCACGGGCCGCGGCCTGTGGATCTGCCGATCTGTGGATTACCTCGTCGTTGTGGACTACTTCGTCTCGACCGCGTGGCCGCCGAACTGGTTGCGCAGCGCCGCGATCATCTTCATCTGCGGCGAGTCCTCCTGGCGCGACGCGAACCGCGCGAAGAGGGAGGCCGTGATCGCGGGCAGCGGCACGGCGTTGTCGATGGCCGCCTCGACGGTCCAGCGGCCCTCGCCGGAGTCCTCGGCGTAGCCCTTGAGCTTGTCCAAGTGCTCGTCGCCGTCAAGGGCATTGACGGCCAGGTCGAGCAGCCAGGAGCGGATGACCGTGCCCTCCTGCCAGGAGCGGAAGACCTCGCGGACGTCCGTCACCGAGTCGACCTTCTCCAGCAGCTCCCAGCCCTCGGCGTAGGCCTGCATCATGGCGTACTCGATGCCGTTGTGGACCATCTTCGAGAAGTGGCCCGCGCCGACCTTGCCGGCGTGGACGAAGCCGAACTCGCCCTCGGGCTTGAGCGCGTCGAAGACGGGCTGGACCTTGGCGATGTCCTCGGCGTCGCCGCCGACCATCAGGGCGTAGCCGTTCTGGAGGCCCCAGACGCCGCCTGAGACGCCCGCGTCGACGAAGCCGATGCCCTTGGCACCCAGCTCCTCGGCGTGCTTCTCGTCGTCCGTCCAGCGGGAGTTGCCGCCGTCCACGACGACGTCGCCGGGCTCCAGGAGATCGGCCAGCTCGTCGACGGTCGCCTGGGTCGGGGCGCCGGCCGGGACCATCACCCACACCACGCGCGGGCCCTTGAGCTTGCCCACAAGCTCTCCCAGGCTGTGGACATCGGCGAGGTCCGGGTTGCGGTCGTATCCGATGACGGTGTGGCCTGCGCGGCGGATGCGCTCGCGCATGTTGCCGCCCATCTTGCCGAGGCCGACGAGACCGAGCTCCATCAGTTGTTCCTTAAGGTGCGACGTGGCATGAAGGCACTTGCGTACCTGTGTCCGAGCCTAAACCCGGACGGTCATGCACACCTGTGGGCATACGCGCTCAGAAGTACCGAGCCGTATGCCCCGACCTGCGGTGTTCGCGTCGGTATGGATCAGCCGCTCAGGCGGACCGGCATGATCAGGTACTTGTAGGCCTCGTCCGCCTCGGCGTCCAGGGCCGGCTTGCCGCTGAGCAGGGCCGGCTTGGTGGAGGTCGTGAAGGAGAGCTGGGCGACCGGGGAGTCGATCGCGCTCAGGCCGTCCAGCAGGAACGTCGGGTTGAAGGCGATCGACACGTCGTCACCCTCGAGGTTCGCGTCGACGCGCTCCACAGCCTGTGCGTCGTCGCTGGAACCGGCCTCCAGGATCAGCACGCCCTGCTCGAAGCTCAGCCGCACCGGGGTGTTGCGCTCGGCGACCAGGGCCACGCGCTTGACGGCCTCCACGAAGGGGGCGGTCTCGATCACGGCGATGGAGTTGAACTCCGTCGGGAACAGCGAGCGGTACTTCGGGAGGTCGCCCTCCAGGAGGCGGGTCGTCGTACGGCGACCGGCACCCTCGAAGCCGATGAGGCCCTCGCCCGCACCGGAGCCGGACAGCGCCAGGATGACGCTGTCGCCGCTCGTGAGGGCCTTGGCGGTGTCCAGGAGCGTCTTGGCGGGCACCAGGGCGACCGCGGACGCCTCCGGGTTCTCCGGCTTCCACAGGAACTCGCGGACCGCGAAGCGGTAGCGGTCGGTGGACGCCAGCGTCACCGTGTCGCCCTCGATCTCGATGCGCACACCGGTGAGGACGGGCAGCGTGTCGTCACGGCCGGCGGCGATGGCCACCTGGGCGGCCGCCGAGGCGAACACCTCGCCGGGGACGGTGCCGGTCGCGCCCGGCATCTGGGGCAGCGCCGGGTACTCCTCCACAGGCAGTGTGTGCAGGGTGAAGCGGGAGGAGCCGCAGACCACCGTCGCCCGTACACCGTCTGTGGAAATCTCGACCGGCCGGTTGGGGAGGGCGCGGCAGATGTCGGCGAGCAGCCGGCCGGAGACGAGGACCGTGCCCTCCTCCTCGACCTCGGCGTCGACCGACACGCGCGCGGAGACCTCGTAGTCGAAGCTGGACAGGCTCAGCTGCCCCTCCTCCGACTTCAGCAGGAGGCCGGCGAGGACCGGCGCCGGCGGACGGGCCGGGAGGCTGCGTGCCGCCCAGGCCACTGCCTCCGCGAGTACGTCGCGTTCCACCCGGATCTTCACTGTTGCCGCCTCCTGCTGTTGCCGGCGCTTCTCGGCCTGCCTGGCTTCGTCATCTGTCTCGGTGTCGTCGGTCCCTGTGAGGGGAAGGACATCGGGGAACAGTCTGACGCACAGCACTGACAGTAGGTGCCCGTCGGGGTCAAGTCGTGACGAGCGGCTGTCGGACGACGAAGGGCAAGTTGTGCACAGGCCCCACTTCGAAACGGATTCCTAGCTCTCTCTAGTTGCTAGTAGTAGTAGGGGCTGTGGATACCGTGGATAACCCCGTTTTCGCAGGTCAGGGCGGGAATTTTGTCCACCGACCCTGTGGGCGACGCCGGTGGACAACCTCGGGTTTCTGTGGAGAACGGAAAGTTCTGCACACCCCATGCACAGCCGAGGGCCACTTCTCCCCAGCGCCGTCCCCAGCTTTACCCGCCTTTCCCACAGCCCAACCCGGCACCTTCGTGTGACGCCTTTCACTCGACACGGTGAGGTGGCGCGTTGCGTTGCCGAACAGTGGACAGCGGTGTGGAGAAGCTGGTGATCGCTGGGGACAACCGGCCCCAGCCTGTGGGTTGTCGGTGGACAACTTGATCCACAGGCTGGGGATCAAGGATCCGTCCACAGCCTGTGGATATCTTTTGTCCACGAATCCACAAGCACCTGACCTGGTCTGATCGTCCCTCACCCGCGGCGCCTGTGGACACGATCTGGACAACTTCACAGTCCCCAGGATGTGGACGGAAGAAAGTCACCGAATCTGTGGAGGACGGCCGTAACCCGGCGGGTATTCGAACAGCGGGGGCTTGGTCCGTGGGTTTGAAACGACGGCGAACGGCTGCCGGATCGGCTCTGGATGCGCTCCGAACGTGCTTCGGGCGGGCTGAGAATCGGCTGCGGACCGCTTCGGAGGGGCTTCAGGGCGGCTCCGGAACCCTGGGGAACGGCTTCGAAGAGGCTCCGAATCGGGTCCGGAAACGTCCGTGGATCGTCACCGGACGCCACTGACACCTCCGCCCGCCTCCTCCGGGATGCTTTTCTCGGCGTGCCTCCGGCGCCCCTGCGGCGCTGCCGTCCACCTCTTTCCGCCCTCTTCCGGCGCCCGCCGAAGCGCCTCCCGGCGTCGTCTCAGGGCGCCGTCCCGACCGCCTCCCGGCACGGCAAAAGGCGCCCCGGGAAAGATCCCGGGGCGCCCTCGGTGCCGTAGCTCTGGTGCCGTAACTCCGCGGCTGTCAGCCGTTCTTGATGCGGTTGGTCAGTTCGGTGACCTGGTTGTAGATCGAGCGGCGCTCGGCCATCAGGGCGCGGATCTTGCGGTCGGCGTGCATGACCGTGGTGTGGTCGCGGCCGCCGAACTGCGCGCCGATCTTCGGGAGGGAGAGGTCGGTCAGTTCGCGGCAGACGTACATGGCGATCTGCCGGGCCGTGACCAGCTGGCGGCCGCGCGAACTGCCGCACAGGTCCTCGACCGTGATGCCGAAGTAGTCGGCGGTCGCTCCCATGATCGCCGTCGCGGTGATCTCCGGTGTGGAGTCCTCGCCGCCCGGGATCAGGTCCTTCAGGACGATCTCGGTGAGACCGAGGTCGACCGGCTGCCGGTTGAGCGACGCGAACGCCGTCACCCGGATCAGCGCCCCCTCCAGCTCGCGGATGTTGCGCGAGATGCGGGAGGCGATGAACTCCAGGACCTCCGGCGGGGCGTTGAGCTGCTCCTGCACAGCCTTCTTACGAAGGATGGCGATACGCGTCTCCAGCTCGGGCGGCTGGACGTCGGTGATCAGTCCCCACTCGAAACGGTTCCGCAGCCGGTCCTCCAGCGTGACCAGCTGCTTGGGCGGCCGGTCGCTGGAGAGCACGATCTGCTTGTTCGCGTTGTGGAGCGTGTTGAACGTGTGGAAGAACTCCTCCTGCGTCGACTCCTTGTCCGCGAGGAACTGGATGTCGTCGACAAGAAGGATGTCCATCTCGCGGTACCGCTTGCGGAAGCTGTCGCCCTTGCCGTCGCGGATCGAGTTGATGAACTCGTTGGTGAACTCCTCGGAGCTGACGTACCGCACGCGCGTGCCGGGGTACAGGCTCCGCGCGTAGTGCCCGATCGCGTGCAGCAGGTGCGTCTTGCCGAGCCCCGACTCCCCATAGATGAAAAGGGGGTTGTACGCCTTCGCGGGCGCCTCGGCGACGGCGACCGCCGCCGCGTGCGCGAACCGGTTCGAGGCACCGATGACGAACGTGTCGAAAAGGTACTTCGGGTTGAGGCGCGCGGTCGGCTCACCCGGACCGGCCGCCGGCGCGGGCTTCGAGCCCAGCGGTCCCGGTCCGCTGCGGTGCACATGACCGGAGTTGGACGCCGAGTGCGAGTCGGACAGGTCGCGGCGCGCGTCACGCTGGTTGTACTGCTCCCGGGACTTCTCGTACTCGGCCCGCGACTGTTCGTACTCCGCGCGCTGCTGCTCGTACGACGGACGCTCCATCGGCTGCGGGCGGTACTCCTGCGCCGGCGGCGCGTACTGGTCCTGCTGCGACTGGTACGAGTCCTGGGCCGGGCCGTACTTGTCCTTCGCCGGCGCCCCGTACTGGTCCCGGTCCCGGTCCCGGTCCTGGGACGGCGGACCGTACTGGTCCTGGGAGGGGGGCCCGTACTGATCCTGCGGCGGCGACGCGTACGGGTCCCGCTCCGGGAAGCCGAGCCGCTGCTGCTGCCAGCCGTAGTCGTCCTGCGACGGACGCGGCCAGGCGCCCGGCTCGGGGCGCTGGTACTCCGACGGGTAGGCGGGGCGGGCGGTGGGCAGCTGGTCGCCGGGGCCGCCCGGGAGCGGCTCGGCGCGGTGACGGCCGTAGCCGCCCTCGTAGGGGTCCCGGCTCTGCTCGGGTTCCTCGTAGCGCCGCTGGGGCTGGGCGGGGGGTGCCGGCGGGCCGGGGGGCTCGCCGGCGGAGTCGTCGACGGTGATCGCGATGCGGATCGGGCGGCCGCACTCGCGGCTCAGCGTCTCGCTGACGATCGGGGCGAGGCGGCCTTCGAGCACGCCTTTCGCAAATTCGTTCGGTACGGCGAGCAAGGCGGTGTCGGCGACGAGTGCCAGGGGTTGGCAGCGCCGGATCCAGTGCTCGTCCTTGGTCTCGACACCCTGCCCACGCCCCTCACCGAGAAGTTGCTCCAGCACTCGTGGCCACACTGCGGCAAGATCGGCAGGTACGTCAGCCACAGGGCACGCTCTCTCACGGGTCCCACGAACGTGTGGTTCGCGGACGGGACGGGATGTACATCGGGTGGGGCGCTCGGGAAAAAGGTGTGGGGCGGGGGACAAAGGAACGAATCGGAGTCCAGCCACGGTAGTCAGGGCGACGGGTGCGGTTCAAGTTGTTGTCCCCAGCCTGTGGATAGTGTCTCCTCGTGACCGCTGGTTTGACCGGATGGCGTAGCCCCGCGTACCGTGACCAGGTCGAGTTGTCGATGGCTGCTGCCGCCTGCCTCCGATGGGCACAGATCGCTTCGAGGTGATCGGGAAGCGGTGCACTCGGGCGTTACTGCGAGCTACTCGTGGGCGCACGGTGACAGCCAGGACGGCACCCGCCACCACCGATTTATTTCTGGAGCCCCCTCGTGAGCAAGCGCACCTTCCAGCCGAACAACCGTCGCCGGGCCAAGACCCACGGCTTCCGCCTGCGGATGCGTACCCGTGCCGGTCGCGCGATTCTCGCGAACCGTCGTGGCAAGGGTCGCGCCAGCCTGTCCGCCTGATCCCGATCAGGTCATGACGTCGTGCTGCCTACCGAGCATCGGCTGAGGCGGCGCGAAGACTTCGCGACCGCGGTACGACGGGGTCGCCGGGCCGGCCGCCCGCTTCTCGTCGTCCACTTTCGTAGCGGTGCCACGGACCCGCACGCGCCAGGGGAGAGCGCTCCCCCGACGCGTGCGGGTTTCGTCGTCAGCAAGGCGGTGGGCGGCGCCGTGGTGCGCAACAAGGTGAAGCGCAGACTTCGCCATCTGATGCGCGAGCGAGTCGCCCTGTTTCCCCCCGGTAGCCTGGTAGTCGTACGAGCGCTGCCCGGAGCGGGCGACGCCGACCATGCACAGCTGGCCCAAGACCTGGATGCCGCCGTTCAGCGGCTGCTGGGAGGGGGCGCGCGATGAAGTACCCACTACTGGCGCTGATCAAGCTGTACCAGTGGACGATCAGTCCCTTGCTCGGGCCGGTCTGCAAGTACTACCCGTCGTGCTCCCACTACGGCTACACGGCCATAGACCGGCACGGCGCGATCAAGGGCACAGCGCTCACGGCCTGGCGCATCCTGCGCTGCAATCCGTGGTCGCTCGGCGGTGTGGACCATGTCCCACCGCGCAAGCGCCCGCGGTGGCACGAGATGCTGCGGGGCGCATGGCGCGCACGCAAGGGCGGGACCTCCGCCGCCGAAACGGCCACTGAAGGGCTGAGTCCTTCGAGCCCGGCCGCAGAGACACCGTCCCATGCCCAAGGAGCATGATTAGTGGACACGATTGCCAGTCTTTTCAGCTTCATCACGACACCCGTTTCTTGGGTCATCGTCCAGTTCCACTCGGTGTACGGGAAGGTTTTCGGTCCCGACACGGGCTGGGCCTGGGGCCTGTCCATCGTGTCCCTGGTGATCCTGATCCGCATCTGTCTGATCCCGCTCTTCGTGAAGCAGATCAAGGCGACCCGGGCCATGCAGACCCTGCAGCCCGAGATGAAGAAGATCCAGGAACGCTACAAGAACGACAAGCAGCGTCAGTCCGAAGAGATGATGAAGCTGTACAAGGAGTCGGGTACCAACCCGCTCTCCTCGTGCCTTCCCATCCTGGCGCAGTCCCCGTTCTTCTTCGCCCTGTACCACGTGCTCAACGGCATCGCGACGGGCACGACGATCGGCGTCATCAACGACTCGCTGCTCGCCAGCGCGCGTAAGGCGCACATCTTCGGTGCCCCGCTCGCCGCGAAGTTCACGGACGGCAGCAGCAAGGTCGAGGCGCTCGGCGCCACGCTGACCGACGTCCGTGTGGTCACCGCGGTCATGATCGTGATGATGTCGGCGTCGCAGTTCTACACGCAGCGCCAGCTGATGACGAAGAACGTCGACACCACGGTGAAGACCCCGTTCATGCAGCAGCAGAAGATGCTGATGTACGTCTTCCCGGTCATGTTCGCCATCTTCGGCATCAACTTCCCCGTCGGTGTTCTCGTCTACTGGCTGACCACCAACGTGTGGACCATGGGCCAGCAGATGTACGTCATTCACAACAACCCGACCCCGGGTTCGAAGGCCCAGGCCGCTTACCTGGAGCGCCTGACCAAGCACGTCACGCACCACGAGAAGACGCGCAGCCGGGGTGAGAAGGCCATCGTCAAGGCGATCGTCTCCAAGGGCCGTGACCGCAACGAGTTCGAGCGCAAGTTCATCAACAGCCTCACCAAGGTGGGCCTCGTGGCCCAGCCCGACGGCACCGTGGTGAAGGGCGAGAGCACGGCTGTGGAGACCGAGGACGGTACGCCGACCACGGCCACTCCACGGCGTCAGCAGCCCAAGCGGCAGACCAAGGCCCAGCGCCAGTCCGCCGCCGCGAAGGCGGCCGACGACAGCGCCGAACACGATGCCGATGACGCCGACGAGCCGAAGACCTCGCTGACCAAGTCGGACGAACCCGAGGACGCCAAGCCCGCCACCGCCGCGAAGAAGCCCGCCCCGAAGCCCGCCGGCGGTACCCGCAGCAAGGCCCAGTCCGGACAGCGCAAGGGTCCGCAGCGGCCCAAGTCCCCGTCCAAGAAGTAAAGAAGGAGTCCATCCCGTGACGGAAGGCACCACCTCCGCCGCTGCTGAGGGTGCAGACACCCTGTCCCGCCTGGAGCAGGAGGGCGAGATCGCGGCGGACTACCTCGAGGGTCTGCTGGACATCGCCGATCTCGACGGCGACATCGACATGGATGTCGAGGCCGACCGCGCCGCTGTCTCGATCATCAGCGACAGCAGCGGCCGCGACCTCCAGAAGCTCGTCGGCCGTGACGGTGAGGTGCTGGAAGCACTCCAGGAGCTCACCCGCCTGGCCGTGCACCGGGAGACCGGGGACCGCAGCCGGCTGATGCTGGACATCGCGGGCTACCGCGCCAAGAAGCGCACCGAGCTCTCCGAGCTGGGCGCCAAGGCCGCGGCCGACGTGAAGAACACCGGCGAGCCGGTGAAGCTGAACCCGATGACCCCGTTCGAGCGCAAGGTCGTGCACGACGCGGTCAAGGCCGCGGGACTGCGCAGCGAGTCGGAGGGCGAGGAGCCGCAGCGCTTCGTCGTCGTGCTTCCCGCCTGATCGGTCCCCGCGTTTACCGGCCCCGTCTGTTGAGCAGACGGGGCCGAACTTTGTCAGCCTGATAGTCCTGTAGTTCTGGTGGTCCTGGTGGTCAGCGCCCAATGCGCTTTTGCGGTACGGAAGGACGGTCCCCCGTGACGGAGGCAGCGGAGCTTCCCCCCGCGCCCGAGCAGGCGCGCGAGGTGTTCGGCGATCGCTTCGAGGATGCGGTCCGGTACGCCGAGCTGCTCGCCGACGCGGGCGTGCAGCGCGGCCTGATCGGCCCACGTGAGGTGCCCCGCCTGTGGGAGCGGCACCTGCTGAACTGCGCGGTCCTCTCGGAGGTCGTGCCCGACGGTGTGACCGTGTGCGATGTCGGCTCCGGCGCCGGCCTCCCGGGCATTCCCCTGGCCCTGGTCCGCGAGGACATCAAGATCACCCTCCTCGAACCGCTCCTCCGCCGTACGACGTTCCTCACCGAGGTCGTGGAACTCCTCGGCCTCGACCACGTCACCGTCGTGCGCGGGCGTGCCGAGGAGGTCATGGGCACACTGCAGCCGGTCCACGTGGTGACGGCCCGGGCGGTGGCTCCGCTGGAGCGCCTGGCCACTTGGGGCATCCCGCTGCTGCGTCCCTACGGCGAGATGCTCGCCCTCAAGGGGGACACGGCGGAGGAGGAACTCAAGAGCGCGGCGACCGTACTCAGCAAGCTCGGAGCCGTGGAGACGTCCATCCTGCACGTCGGCGAAGGCATCGTCGATCCGCTGTCCACGGTAGTGCGTGTAGAGGTCGGAGAGAGCCCCGGCGGGGTTCGTTTCGCGGCCAAGCGGGCCAAGGCGGCTCGCACGGGGCGTACCCGTCGGCGTCGTTGAGACTTACTCCACACAAGCTGCCAAAACTACGCATGCCGGAGTGTCGCCGACAGTTCGGCCTCGGCGGCTGTGCATCGTGTTTCACGTGAAACGTCGCTCACTGCTGCACGGCATCATCGGCCGCACCCGCGCTGCGGCCGAACCCCGCGACCGGAAGCCTCTCGGATCACTCGGAGAGGGCACGGAGTTGTCCACAGAGGTGGAATTCTCCACAGAACAACAGGCCTCACTGGTTCACGACCCTGAAGACATGGGAGGCTCTGTTCATTGCGAGCCTGAAGTCGAGGAGAGTGAATCCTTGCGGTCCGACGCCAACATCGCGGGACCGATGACCGATCCGGTCCCCGGTCCCCGTACCGAGTCGATGGGGGAGGATGTTTCACGTGAAACACCGCCCCCTATGGACGACACTCCCATCGGTCGTGCTGCCCAACTGGCGGTGGAAGCCCTAGGCCGTGCCGGCGAGGGTCTGCCACGTCCTGAGCAGACCCGCATCATGGTCGTCGCCAACCAGAAGGGCGGGGTGGGCAAGACGACGACGACCGTCAATCTTGCCGCTTCGCTGGCACTGCACGGCGCCCGTGTTCTGGTGGTCGACCTCGACCCACAGGGCAATGCGTCCACAGCACTGGGGATCGACCACCACGCGGAAGTCCCTTCCATCTATGACGTGTTGGTCGACAGCAGGCCTCTCTCCGAAGTCGTGCAGCCGGTCCTCGATGTCGAGGGTCTCTTCTGTGCCCCTGCCACGATCGATCTCGCCGGTGCGGAGATCGAGCTGGTGTCCCTGGTGGCACGTGAGAGCAGACTGCAGCGGGCGATCCAGGCCTACGAGCAGCCGCTGGACTACATCCTCATCGACTGTCCGCCCTCGCTCGGCCTGCTGACGGTCAACGCGTTGGTCGCCGGCGCGGAGGTCCTCATCCCGATCCAGTGCGAGTACTACGCGCTGGAAGGCCTCGGACAGTTGCTGCGCAACGTCGACCTGGTTCGGGGGCACCTCAACCCCAACCTGCATGTGTCGACCATCCTGCTCACCATGTACGACGGCCGGACGCGTCTCGCGTCCCAGGTCGCGGACGAGGTGCGCAGTCACTTCGGCGACGAGGTGCTGCGGACGAGCATTCCCCGCTCGGTCCGTATCTCCGAGGCGCCGAGTTATGGGCAGACGGTACTGACCTACGATCCCGGATCGAGCGGTGCCCTCTCCTACTTTGAGGCAGCAAGGGAAATCGCGCTGAAGGGTGTGGGCGTCAGCTACGACGCACCGCATGCGCACATCGGCGCTCAGAGCGACCAGAGCATGGTGGAGGGCATCCAGTGAGCGAGCGACGGAGGGGTTTGGGCCGTGGGCTCGGCGCACTGATCCCCGCAGCCCCGACCGGGGAGAAGACGGTGGCTCCGGCTGCCATGGGTTCCGCGTCCCCGACGGCTGTTCCGGTCATCACCGGCGACCGGGGAGTGGCCGCGGCGAAGGTCACCACGCTGCCGCCGGTCTCCTACGACATGGAGGAGCCGTCGTCGAACGGCGCTGTGGAGACGTTCGCGCCTCCCATCGGTGCCCACTTCGCCGAGCTGCCCCTCGACTCCATCACGCCGAACTCGCGCCAGCCGCGTGAGGTCTTCGACGAGGACGCGCTGCAAGAGCTCGTCACCTCCATCAAGGAGGTCGGCCTTCTCCAGCCCGTCGTCGTACGGCAGGTCGGCCCGACGAGCTACGAGCTCATCATGGGCGAGCGGCGTTGGCGGGCCTGCCGTGAGGCTGGCCTGGAGGCGATCCCGGCGATCGTGCGGGCCACGGACGACGAGAAGCTTCTCCTGGACGCGCTCCTGGAGAACCTGCACCGCGCCCAGCTGAACCCGCTCGAAGAGGCGGCTGCGTACGACCAGTTGCTCAAGGACTTCAACTGCACGCACGACCAGTTGGCGGACCGCATCGGGCGTTCGCGTCCGCAGGTCTCCAACACCCTGAGGCTGCTGAAGCTCTCGCCGTCGGTCCAGCGCCGTGTCGCCGCCGGAGTCCTCTCCGCCGGCCACGCCCGGGCGCTGCTCTCCGTGGACGACTCGGAGGAGCAGGACCGGCTGGCCCACCGGATCGTGGCAGAGGGGCTCTCGGTGCGGGCCGTCGAGGAGATCGTGACCCTGATGGGTTCGCGGCCCCAGACGGCTCAGCGTTCCAAGGGGCCGCGGGCCGGCGCCCTGGTCTCCCCGGCGCTGTCCGATCTCGCCACGCGCCTCTCGGATCGCTTCGAGACCCGGGTGAAGGTCGACCTGGGCCAGAAGAAGGGGAAGATCACTGTCGAGTTTGCCTCGATGGAGGACCTTGAGCGGATCCTCGGTTCGCTGGCTCCGGGTGAGGGGCCGGTCCTGCAGCGGAGTCTGCTGGATGACGACGCGGAGGACGAGGCCTGAGCCGTCCGGCCGACGGCGGGGATTCTGTCCGTCCGACCAGCAGAGCGGGCCGTGTCCGGTGTGTACCGGAACGCGGCCCGCTCTTTGCTTTCTGTCGGTATCGATGCAATCGCATCATCGATACGATGCGTTGGGGTATGGCGCATCCACCTGGCAGCACCTCTTAGGGGAGGCGGGGGCCATGCGAACGGTGAGCCGCACCGGACTGGTGAGCGCGGGTCTGGGCCTGGGGGCGGTCGGCGGGTTCGTCGGCAGTCTGCTCAGGGAACGCAGCGCTCTGACAGCCGCCCGTGACGCTGCGGGCGAAGGAAGCGAGGATCAGCCTTCATGGGGCGTCGGCTCGTACCGCTCACGCTGGACAACCTCCCGGACATTCCCAACCGTTGTCAGTCGTGCGTCTTCTGGGAGCTGGACCCCGTCAGAGGGCAAGCCGCGGTAAAGACGGACACGGCGGCCCTGGAGAAGGAAGCCTGGATCTCCGCCGTCCTCCTGGACTGGGGCTCCTGCGGGCGCGTCGTCTACGTCGATGACGTGCCAGTGGGCTTCGTCCTCTACGCACCCCCTGCCTATGTCCCCCGCTCGACGGCGTTTCCCACGAGCCCCGTCTCACCGGACGCCGTGCAACTGATGACGTCGTTCATCATGCCGGGCTACCAGGGGCAGGGACTGGGACGGGTCATGGTGCAGACAGTGGCCAAGGATCTGCTGCGGCGGGGCTTCAAAGCGATCGAGGCCTTCGGCGATGCCCGCGCGAAAGAGGCCGCCTGCGTCCTGCCCGCCGATCATCTGCTCGCTGTGGGCTTCAAGACGGTCCGTCAGCATCCCACCTATCCACGGCTGAGGCTGGAGCTGCGTACGACGCTCTCCTGGAAGGAAGACGTGGAGATGGCGCTCGACCGGTTGCTGGGAGCCGTGCAGAAGGAACCAGCGCTTCGACCGCTCTAAAGCGAAGGGGCCGACTCCGGAGAGTCGGCCCCTTCATGTTTCACGTGAAACACGGTTTCACGTGAAACATCACTTCGCGGCGATGAACTCGTCGAGGTCGCGAAGGATCGCGGCCTTCGGCTTGGCGCCGACGATGGTCTTGGCGACCTCGCCGCCCTGGTAGACGTTCAGGGTCGGGATGGACATGACGCCGTACCGGGCGGCCGTAGCCGGGTTCTCGTCGATGTTGAGCTTGACGATCTCGATCTGGTCGCCGTGTTCGGCCGCGATGGCTTCGAGGGACGGAGCGATCTGGCGGCACGGGCCGCACCAGGAAGCCCAGAAGTCCACCAGGACGGGCTTGTCGCTCTTGAGGACGTCCTCGTCGAAGGAATCGTCGGTCACATTCTTCAGAGTGCCGGCCACGGCGGGCTCCTTAACTTGATCGTGCGGTGGGGAGGATGGGGGTCAGACGGTGGTCTTCGCGGGCTCCGCCTGCTCCTTGTCCGCGAGGGCGGCAAGGAAGTGCTCGGTGTCCAGAGCGGCGGAGCAGCCGGTACCGGCTGCGGTGATCGCCTGGCGGTAGGTGTGGTCGACGACGTCACCGGCGCCGAAGACACCGGTCAGGTTGGTGCGAGTCGAGGGCGCCTCGACCTTCAGGTAGCCCTCCCCGTCCAGGTCGAGCTGGCCCTTGAAGAGCTCCGTGCGGGGGTCGTGGCCGATCGCGATGAACAGGCCCGTCACCGCCAGGTCCGAGAGTTCCCCGGTCTTCAGGTTGCGCAGCTTGAGGCCGGCGAGCTTGGGGTCGCCCTCGATCTCGGCGACCTCGCTGTCCCAGACGAACTTGATCTTCGGGTCGGCGAAGGCGCGCTCCTGCATCGCCTTGGAGGCGCGCAGGCTGTCCCGGCGGTGGACGATCGTCACGGACTTGGCGAAGCGGGAGAGGAAGGTCGCCTCCTCCATCGCCGTGTCGCCGCCGCCGATGACGGCGATGTCCTGGTCCTTGAAGAAGAACCCGTCACAGGTGGCACACCAGGAGACACCCCGGCCGGACAGCGCGTCCTCGTTCCGCAGGCCCAGCTTGCGGTGCTGAGAGCCGGTGGTGACGATGACGGCCTTCGCCCGGTGCACGGTGCCCGAGGTGTCCGTGACGGTCTTGACCTCACCGGTCAGGTCGACGGAGACCACGTCGTCCGGGATCAGCTCAGCGCCGAAGCGCTCGGCCTGGGCGCGCATGTTGTCCATGAGCTCGGGGCCCATGACGCCGTCCTGGAAGCCCGGGAAGTTCTCGACCTCGGTGGTGTTCATCAGCGCGCCACCAGCGGTGACGGCACCTTCGAACACCAGCGGCTTCAGCGACGCGCGCGCGGTGTAGAGCGCCGCCGTGTAGCCGGCGGGCCCGGAGCCGATGATGATCACGTTTCGGACGTCGCTCACGGCTTGGTTCCTCGTCTCTGGACTGCGTCAGTACGACCGGCGGGAGCCCCTGTCAGAGCCTCCACACCACCCAACGGATCCTACGGGGCCAGCATTCCCGCTGTGTCCGGGCACACGGAGACAGCACGCGGCAGGGAATCGCCACGGTGGGTGGAGCGTAGAAGTCCGGAGTCAGGAATGCGGGAACGACCGGGTCAGAAGGACCTTGCCAGGAGTGGATGTCTGGCGGCTCACGCAGGCCGCGTCGACGACGTAGGCCGTGACGCGGCTGTTGTCGGAAGCGTCGGGGAGCACCACGAGATAGGCGGCGGTCCCGTTGTAGGTGCCCTTCTTGAAAGCGAGGACATCGGTGTTGCCACGGTCGACGCCCTGCCGGATGCAGTCCGGGATGGAGCCGGACGGTTCGATCAGGGTCTTGGGAGTCTTGGTGGAAGACTCCGCGCCGCCGGGGTCGGACGCGACGTTCCAGGGCTTCTGACTGTTGGCGCCCTGACTCGTGGACGACTTGGTGGAGAGGAGACCCGAGACCTCGCTCTCCAGCTTCCCCTTGGAGAAGGTGTCCGCAGAGCTGGTCGCGTTCCCCTGAGCGGTGTCGGACGACGTGTGGTCGCCCAGCGACTGGATGAACAGAGAGCCGGCTCCCAGTACGGCCGCGGTGAACACGGCTCCCAGGACGATCCGCCCGCGACGTCCGCCGCGAGTCCGCTCCTTGCGTTCCTTACGATCCTTGCGTCCGGGACCGGTCGCTGCGTGTCCGTGTCCTGACGGGCGGTCCGACGTCAGCGATGTTTCACGTGAAACATGCGCCTCGCTGTCCTCGTCCGATGTGGCTCGGGACGCGCTCACCAATGTTGGCGCGGCCAGGGCCTCGGGGGCGGTGGAGCCCAGCAGCGCCTCCGCCGCGAGGGCTGCGTCGATACGGCCCGCGACCTCGGCGGGCATACGCGGCGGGCCGGGCATGCTGCCCAGCAGACCCCGGATCTCCTCTAGCGAGTCGTGGACGTCCGCACAGAGTTCGCACTCGTCCAGATGCCGTCGTACCTCGGCTCCCCTGGACGGCGGGAGAAGGCCCTCGGTGAGGTCGGAGATCTCCGCGACGTCCGGGTGCCCGGCCGTGTCTGTCGTGGATGTCACGCTCGCCCACCTCCGCCCTTCACAGCAGCTGAATCGCTCGGCCCTGCATCCTTGGGACCTCCGTCGCGAGGTCCCGCTGCCGGTGGGACGGATGTCCCCTGCGCCCGGTTCCGTCCAGCGCCCGGTTCCTTGCCGTCACCGGCTCTTTCCGGCCGTAGATGGGTGAGCAGCGGCAGCAGTCTGGCTCTTCCGCGGGCGCAGCGGCTCTTCACCGTGCCGGTCGGCACATCGAGCATGCGGGCGGCCTCCGCGACGGGGTAGCCCTGCATGTCCACGAGGACGAGGGCGGCGCGCTGGTCGGGCGGGAGGGTGCCCAGGGCTTCCAGCAGTTGGCGGTGCAGGTCGTTGCGCTCCGCGGGAGCCGAGGCCGACTCGTGCGGTTCCAGGAGCTGTTCCAGGCGCTCCGTGTCGTCGACCGGAGACGTCTTCCTGGAGGCCGCCTTGCGGGCGCGGTCCAGACAGGCGTTCACCGTGATGCGGTGCAGCCAGGTCGTGACGGCCGACTGGCCGCGGAAGGTGTGGGCGGCCCGGTAGGCGGAGACAAGGGCGTCCTGGACCGCGTCAGCGGCCTCCTCGCGGTCTCCCAGCGTGCGCAGGGCCACGGCCCAGAGCCGGTCCCGGTGCCGCCGTACGAGCTCACCGAAGGCGTCCGGGTCGCCTTCGACATGGCGGGCGAGCAGATCCTGATCGCTCGTTCCGTCGTATCCGGCGCCTTCCGCCATCGGACCCCCTCCCCCTCCGGTGAGACGTCAGCCCGTGAACTTCACGTCGGTGATGGCCTGCTTGTAGCCGGCGTCGCTGTACTGGTCGCTGTCCGCGTGCGGCAGAGCGGTGAGCCAGACAAGAACGTACCGGCTCCTCACGTGTTTGGTGACCTTCACCGTGGCACTGGTACCGGTCGTCGTGACGGTGCCGAGTTGTGTCATGGAGTCAAGCGAGGAGGGCGACAGCGAGTTGGTCGCGTAGAGCTTCACCGTCGTGTGATCGCCGCCGTAGTAGAGCCCTATGGTCGCCGTGGAGACGTCCTGGACCGAACCGAGGTCGTAGACGATGCCCACGCCCGGCTTGTACGGCGCGAGCACCGGGCCCCCTATGAAGCTGGAGGTCCTCCAGTACGTGGACTTGTCGCCGTCGTAGGTCTTGTCGACGTCGTTCGGGTGCTGGGCGTCGCCCTTCGCCACGAACTCCTTGGCGCCCTGGATCGCGAACGTCTTGACCGGCTTGGTCTTGTCGCCGCTCTTGTCGTTCCCGTCCGTCGTCTGGGTCTGCTTGGTGTCCTCGGACTTGTTGCCCTGGTCCATGAGGGCGTCCGCGAGCTGCCAGCTGCCCAGGCCCAGTGCGGCGATCAGCAGCGCGGACACGGCCCACTTGAGGGCCTTGCCGGTGCGGCTCTGCAGCGGGGGCGGCGGGGTCGGCAGAACCTGGGTGGCACCGGGCGGCGACGGACGGCCGTACGTGCCCTGCTGGTACGTCGTGCGCTGGTACTCGGGCGGTGCGGTGAACGAGGGCTCCGGCGGGCGGATGCGGGGCATCTCGCCGATCGCCTTCACCAGTTCCTCCGGCGTGGTGCACGCCGACTCGTGCCGGGAGGCCGTAGCACCGTCGTTGGCGAGCGCGCGCATGGCGAGCTCCGACAGACCGCGGTGGACACCGGCGCGCACCTGGTCGGGGGCGATGAGACCGACGCCCTTGGGCAGCCCGGACAGGCCGTAGGCGTCGCTCTCGTACGGCCAGCGCTGGGTGAGCGCCGCGTACAGCAGGGCGCCGATCGCCTCCGTGTCCGTGCGCTGCGGGGTGTCCGAACTGATGCCGCGCAGCGCGGCGTTGACGGCAAGGCCGCGGATGCGCCACTGGCCGGACGAGGTGCGCAGCACCGCGTTCGGGTTCAGGCGCAGATGGGCGAGGCCCTCGCGGTGCGCGGCGGCCATGGCCGAGGCGATCTGACTGACCATCTGGTAGGCGTCGTGCACCTCCAGCGGGCCGGGGGCCAGAAGCGCCGTCAGTTCCGTGGCGTCGGGCAGCCATTCGTGGACGACGTAGACGAGGTCGTTCTCCTCCACGGCGTCCAGGACCTGGACGAAGCGTGGATCGCCCAGCAGCGCCGAGGAACGGGCCGCGGCCAGCACGGAACGTGCCCGCGCATGGTCCGCGGGCAGGATGTGGACGCCGACGGCACGGCGGAGTTTCTCGTCCACCGCGCGCCAACTGCTGAAGCCGTCCAGACGGGTGACGCACTCTTCGAGGCGATAGCGTCTGGCGAGCTTGTGACCGCTGTGCAGTTCGGGAGGCGAGGCCTTCTCGGTTTCCTCGATCCCGCCGCTCCCCTGTGCCTTGTCGCTCTCCGTGTCCCGCTCCGGGTTCTGGGCCACCCCGTCGGCCGTGGCCTGGTCCGCCTTGGCGGTCAGCGGCTCGTCGCCGCTGTTGTCTGCCACGTCGACGGCAGCCGTGCTCCGTTCCGCCACCGTCGCTCCTGCCTCCCCATCCGTTGCACGCTGTCCGACGCCGAAACCAATTGTGCCCACAGTCTGCCGCTATGCACGACACACAGCGGCGGACGATGGTTGTGCGTGTGCCCCCGCCTCAACGTCCCAAGCGCCCGCGCACCATGCCCACGAGGGAGTTGAGCTCCTCGATGCGCATGCGGCGGGCCGCGACGTAGAAGATTCCGAGCAGTACGGCACCGCCGACCACGAGGGCGGCGAACGAGCCGACGACCCCCTGGCCGAGCGTATGACCGATCCCGTAGCAAGCCGCACCACTGAGCAGTGCGGCCGGCACGGAGGCGATGCTGAGGCGAGCGTACGTCCGCATGACGCGAGCGCCGTCCAGGTCGCCGTTCAGCCGCTTGCGCAGCCGGTTCCAGGCGACACCGACACCGGTCGCGTACGCGAGGCCGTACGAGGCCGCCATGCCCACCACGGCCCAGCGGGCCGGGAGGACGTAGTAACAGACCGCCGAGGCGCCCGCGTTGACCGCGGCCACGATGACGGTGTTGTAGAAGGGCGTCCGGGTGTCCTCGTAGGCGTAGAAGGCACGCAGGACGACGTACTGAACCGAGTACGGGATCAGGCCGAGGGCGAAGGCCATCAGCATGAAGCCCATGTTGGTCGCCGAGTTCGTCCCCGAGGAGCCGAAGATCAGGGTGCACATCGGGATGCCGAGGGCGAGCAGGCCGAAGGCGATCGGCACGATCGCCACGGCGGTCGTGCGCAGCCCCTGGGAGATGTCGTCGCGGACGGCGCCTCCGTCGTCCTCCGCCGCCGAGCGCGAGATGCGCGGCAGCAGGGCGGCCATCAGGGAGACGGTGATGATCGCCTGCGGCAGGCCCCAGATGAGCTGTGCGTTGGCGTAGGCGGCGAAGCCGGTGCCGTCGACGGGCGAGGCCTTGCCCGCAGCGGTGGACAGCTGGGACACGACGATCGCGCCGGCCTGGTTGGCGAGGACGAAGAGGACGGTCCACTTGGCGAGTGTCGCGGCCTTGCCGAGGCCGTGGCCGCGCCAGTCGAAGCGCAGCCGCAGACGGAACCCGGTCTCCCGCAGATACGGGATCATCGCGAGCGACTGGACGACCAGGCCGAGCAGCACACCGATGCCGAGCAGCCGCTGGCCCTCCGGCGGGATGTTCGTGACCTTCATGCCGGAGTTCGCGGAGGTGCCGTACACCCAGATGAACATGCCGAGCGTCACGATGATGACGATGTTGTTGAGGACCGGGGTCCACATCATCGCGCCGAACTTGCCGCGCGCGTTCAGGATCTGGCCCATCACGACGTGGACGCCCATGAAGAAGATCGAGGGCAGGAAGTAGCGGACGAAGGTGACACCCACCTCGTTGGCCGCCGGGTCGCTGGCCACCGAGTCGGACAGCAGGCGGATCAGGAGGGGCGCCGCGAAGACCGCCACCGCGGTGAGCGCGCCCAAGGCCACCATGACGAGGGTCAGCAGCCGGTTGGCGAACGCCTCACCGCCGTCCTCGTCCTCCTTCATGGCGCGCACGAGCTGCGGCACGAAGACGGAGTTCAGGCCGCCGCCCACGGTCAGGATGTAGATCATCGTGGGCAGCTGGTAGGCGACCTGGAAGGTGTCGCCGAGCATGCCGACGCCCAGCGCCGAGACGATCAGCGCCGAGCGGACGAAGCCGGTCAGGCGGGAGACCATCGTGCCCGCCGCCATCACGGCGCTCGACTTCAGCAGGCCGGTGGCCTTCCCGCTCTTCTTGGGAGCGGCCGCGGGCGCCGGTGCCGTGGGAGTGAGCTGCATCGTGGCGTCGGACATCGGCGCCGGGGACGGGCCGGGTACCGCCGGGGAATCCATCTGCGGACGTCCGCCGCCCTGACCCTGGTCGCGGAAGAGATGCGCGAAGGCGTCCGGCTCGTGGTGCTCCTCGCCGGCCCCGGTCACGAGGTCGTCCACGCCCACGAACTGGGTCGTGCGGGCGTCGTCGCCGTACGGCAGGTACTGGGTCGGACCCTCCGGCTCGGGTGCCGGGGTCTGGGCCCAGACGCGGGGGTCGGGGGCGTACGGGGACTGGGGCGGCTGCGCGTAGAGCGGGGGCTGCGGCTGGTACGTGCCCGGAGGTGGCGGGGGGTGCGCGGCGCGGTCGTAGAGCGCCTCGGCGACCGGGTCCTGGGCGGAGAGGTCCTGCGCCCGGTAGGGGTCCTGGTCGTAGGCGTCCTGGAGGTACATGTCCGCGGGGGGCTGCGGCGGCACCTGGCCGTGTTCGGGCGGCGGGCTCTCGGGGTAGCCCGAGCCGCCCGCGCCCTGACCGCGGTCACCGTCGTACGGCGCGTTCATGGTTACCCCACCTCATCGTCCCCGGGCCCACCGGCCACGACATCGCTCAACGGTCCACTCTCTCACCCGTGCCGGACGGGTCGGCGCTTTCCGGTGCGGTGTCCGGTGTCGGGTCACTCGGGTGCTCCGCCGGGTCGTCTGCCCGGGACGGAGCGCCGGACTCCTCCTGGAGACGGTCCGGGGGGCCTTCGGGGTTCTCCGGGCCGCCGGGTTCTTCGGCCGCCCCGTCGTCGGGTCCGTCGGGACCCTCTTCGGATTGGCGGGCGACGGCGCGCTTGCGGTGGGTGTACATCCGGAAGCCGGCGAGGACGAGCAGCAGGACACCGCCGCCGATGACCAGCATGACGGTGGCCGTGACCTCGGTGACCTTCACGTCGAAGCTGACGGCCTGGCCGTACTCCTGGCCGTCCTCCGTGTACAGCTGCGCGATCACGGTCACCTTGCCGTTGGCGTTGGCCGAGGTGGTGAACTTCACGGACTGGCTGTGCCCGCCGTTGACCGTGACCCGCTGCTGCGTGTAGGCGTTGCCGCCGATCTTCAGGCGCGTGGGGCTCGTCGAGGTGAGGCGCAGCACCAGGTGTTGGACGCCCTGCACCAGGTTGTTCTGCACGGTCACGGGGATCGTGGCGCTGCGGCCCGAGAGCTTGGTCTCGGACTTGTCGATCAGCTTCACCTGGTTGGTGAGGTCGTCGAGATAGTTCAGCACGCTCTGGCGGAAGTTCGCGGCCTCGCCCGCCTGTCCCCGCCACGACGTGGACATCTCACGGTTCATGGCCCGCCCGAACGGGGTCACGACCCGGGACTCGTCGGTGAGGATCACCCGGAAGTTGTCGAGCCTGTCCTGGGTCGCCGCGATCTGCTCGAAGGCCGCCTTCGGCAGCTCCTGCCTGCGCAGGGAGGAGGGGTACGAGGAGGACGACGGGATCTTCGTCGTGGCGCTCGGGTCGGGCTTGGCCTTGGCCGCCGCGGCGAGATCCTGCGACTCGGTCCAGGTGCTGCCCTGGAGGGTCGTCAGCGCCTCGGCCATCGTCTGGGCCTGGCTCCCGGTCGGCATCCGCTGCGGGGCGACGACGATGCTGCGCTGCTTGTCCGTCTGCAGGTCCAGCGCCAGGCTCTGGGCGAGGAACTGCTGCTCGGCGAGCGTGGCGTCCCCGGCCTTCGTCAGGTCGCCCTGGAACGCAGTCGAGAGCCGTGCGTCCGCGACCACCGCCGTCGTACCGCCGCCGATGGGGCGGGCCGCGGAGGGCGTGTACGACAGGCCGCCGGTCTCTTGGAGGCTGTCGCTGCGGGCGATCACCTTGTCGGCGCCGGCCGAGGTCGCGACCTTGATGATCGACGGGTCCACGGCGCCGTTCACCGGCCACGCGAAGTCCGTGTTCGGCGTCACGTGCAGCACCGTCTCCACGGTGCTCGCGGCGACGTCCGTGGCGTCCTTGAGGTGGCTCAGCGAGCCGGTGACGCTGGTGCCGTTGTGGGCGAGGGACGCCAGGTCCGGGTCGGCGAAGGGGAGGGCGACGACCTCCTTGTCGGCGACCGCCGTCTGCAGCTCGGCGAGCCATGCCTTGGCGACCGCCTGGTGGGTACCCGTCGTCGTGGTGTCGCCGTCCCCCTGGATTTTGTAACTGCTGGTCATCGCATCGACAGAGGCCAGCAGGTCCGGGTCGATCACCCAGGTGACGTCGAGATCCTTGCCCAGCGACAGCATCTGGTCGAGGCGACCGCCCGGGGCGATCTCCTTGGCGAGGTCGTCGTTGCGGAAGACCGGCGTCTGTTGCTCGTTGGAACCCGTCTGCGCCGTCATGTGGATGCCGGAGACGAGCGGCCAGAGATACGTCGTCTTCGTCTTCGTGTCCGCCTCGTCGGGCTGCCACGGCAGGAACGTCCGCTGGATGCCCAGCACCTGTTCCCACGGCTGCGCCGAGGTCTGGCCGGAGAGCGAGACCCCGAGCGGGTAGACGCCGTCGTCACCGAGGTCCAGCTTGTCGACGGGCACGGAGAGGGTGAAGGGCTCGGCGACGCCCGGAGTGAGCTTGGAGAACTGCTCGGTGTACTTGTCGCCGACCTCCGAGCCGTCGACGCCCTGGATGAAGTCGGTGCGCTTGGCGACGGTGTCGATCGCCGAACGGGTGCTCAGCGCCTGGCCCAGGCGCAGGCCGACGTGCGCGTCGGTGACCGCCTGTTTGCCGTTGTTGGTCACCGTCCCGGAGACGGTCAGCGTGTCCCCGTCCGTGGGGATGCTGGGGCTGAGCGTGTCCAGGGAGATGGAGACCGTCTGCGAGCCGGAGGCGGCCTTCGCGGACGTCTGCTCGGCCGCACCGGCGGGCGCGGCGGCGGACAGCTGGAGGAGGCCGGCCAGCAGAGGCGCCCCGGCGAGCAGTGCGCCGGTGCGCCGCAGCCACCGGCGGGCAGGTGAGGGACTCGTCCCCTGGAAGTCTGCCGCCTCGGCCACGCGCTCGCCCGTCCCTCGTCATCGTCAGTGGTCGTCGCAATGTGCGTCCACGCATGGTAACGATGCGCGCTGAGGGGAAGTGCCGCGGACTGCTCGACAAGATCGGGGAACAGCGGCGGACCGTCCTGTATGTGCCCATATAAAGGGGAGCGCTCTCGTACGTCGCAAGAGCAGCGCTTGCACGGGTATCAGGGGACGTGTCCGTGCACATTTAATGGAGGCGCTCGCGGCGGCCGGGGCCACGTACCCTTTTCTGTTGTGCCGAACGCCAACGAAGACAACCCCAGTGCCCTGAGCCAGGTGCAGCACCGCGCGGTGAGCGAGCTGCTGCGGGTGGCTCCCGTCGCCGACGACCTCGCCCGCCGTTTCCAGGAGGCCGGGTTCTCTCTCGCCCTGGTCGGCGGCTCGGTCCGGGACGCGCTGCTCGAGCGGCTCGGCAACGACCTGGACTTCACGACGGACGCTCGCCCCGAGGACGTACTGAAGATCGTCCGGCCGTGGGCGGACGCCGTGTGGGAGGTCGGGATCGCCTTCGGCACGGTGGGGGCGCAGAAGGACGGCTACCAGATCGAGGTCACTACGTATCGGTCCGAGGCGTACGACCGCACCTCGCGCAAGCCCGAGGTGTCGTACGGCGACTCGATCGAGGAAGACCTCGTCCGCCGTGACTTCACGGTGAACGCGATGGCTGTCGCGCTCCCGGAGAAGGCGTTCATCGACCCACACGGCGGTCTCGGCGACCTCGCGGCCCGGGTGCTGCGGACCCCGGGCACTCCCGAGGCGTCCTTCTCCGACGACCCCCTGCGGATGATGCGGGCGGCTCGCTTCGCCGCGCAGCTCGACTTCGAGGTCGCTCCCGAGGTCGTCGCGGCGATGACGGAGATGTCCGGGCGGATCGAGATCGTCTCGGCCGAGCGGGTGCGGGACGAGCTGAACAAGCTGATCCTCTCCGCGCACCCGCGCAAGGGGCTGGCCCTGCTGGTCGACACCGGACTCGCCGACCACGTCCTGCCCGAGCTTCCCGCCCTCCGCCTGGAGAGCGACGAGCACCACCGGCACAAGGACGTCTACGAACACACGCTGATCGTTCTGGAGCAGGCGATCGAACTGGAGGAGAACGGTCCCGACCTCACCCTCCGCCTCGCCGCCCTGCTGCACGACATCGGCAAGCCGCGCACCCGCCGCTTCGAGAACGACGGTCGGGTCTCGTTCCACCACCACGAGGTGGTCGGCGCGAAGATGACCAAGAAGCGCATGCTGGCGCTCAAGTACTCCAACGATCTGGTGAAGGACGTCTCCCGACTCGTCGAACTCCACCTGCGTTTCCACGGCTACGGCACCGGCGAGTGGACCGACTCGGCCGTCCGCCGCTATGTCCGTGACGCCGGCCCGCTTCTCGACCGCCTCCACAAGCTGACCCGCTCGGACTGCACCACACGGAACAAGCGCAGGGCCGCCGCGCTGTCCCGTGCGTACGACGGTCTGGAGGAACGCATCGCCCAGCTGCAGGAGCAGGAGGAGCTGGACTCGATCCGTCCCGACCTCGACGGCAACCAGATCATGGAGATCCTGGGCGTCACACCCGGGCCGGTCATCGGCCGTGCGTACAAGTTCCTGCTGGAACTGAGGCTGGAGAACGGGCCGATGGAGCATGAGGCGGCGGTGGCCGCACTCAAGGAGTGGTGGGCCGCGGAGGGCTGAGGCCGTGGAACGGGGTCATGTTTCACGTGAAACATGACCCCGGACAGCATCGGGGGCGGTGTTTCACGTGAAACGCCGCCCCTCGTCGCGTCTTCTCTACTTCTTCGAGTAGTCCTTCAGGCAGAGCAGGAAGTTACTGCCGTCACCGCTCTCGGTGTACGAGTACTGGAAGTCCTTGGCGGCCGCGGCGCACTTGGCGTCGGCTTCCGACTCGGAGTACTTGCCGCTGATCTTGGCAAGCACCGTGTACTGGGCCTTCGAGTCGCTGCACTTCACGACCTCCAGGTCCGGGTTGGTGTCGCTGGTGCTGCCACGGTGCATGCAGTCGCCGACCTTGGCGGTGTCGGCGTCGTCCTGGCTCGATATGAAGCTGAAGATGGCCGCGCCGGCAGCGATCAGGACGATGACGCCGATGCGGATCATCTTGGGGCTGAACTTACGCTTCGGCTGCGGGGGGACCGGAGCGTACGGGGCCCCGCCCTGGGGCGGGAACCCGGGCTGGCCGGGCTGCTGCGGGTAGCCGCCCTGAGGCGGGTACGGGGCCTGGGCCTGCGGCGGGTAGGGCGCCTGCGCCTGGGCCTGCGGCGGGTACGGTGCCGGAGTCTGAGGCTGGCCGTAGGGCTGCTGGTCCTGGGCGTAGGGATTCGGGCCCTGGGCGTATGGGTTCGGGCTCTGAGGCGGCGGAGTAGTCACTGGGGTCCCCCTGGAACGTGGACGCATGGCACGGCATGACCCTTGGTCTGGCGTGCGGCATGATGCGAAATAAGACGCCCGTAAGTTACCTGCCCCCACTGACACTGCCGCGGCCCGGAGCGGCTCCGTATCAGTGATGTGACACTGTCCGGCGCTCAAAGTGGGCCATAGTCACAGCAACTGCTCCGTAGACGACGGCCACGGTGAGCACCAGCACCGCTGAGCGCCCGTCAGGGGGAAGCATCAGGGCGGCCATCGCGGCGGCGCCGACGAAGGCGACGTTGAACAGGACGTCGTAGACGGAGAAGATGCGGCCGCGGAAGCCGTCGTCGACCGAGAACTGCACGATCGTGTCCGTGGCGATCTTCGCGCCTTGTGTGGTCAGGCCCAGGACGAAGGCCGCCGCCAGCATGGGGGCGGTGGCGAAGGGGAGGCCGAGCGCCGGTTCCAGGAGGGCGGCGCCCGCGGCGCACACGGCGATCCAGCGGCCGGGTCCGAGTCGTCCGGCGGCCCAGGGTGTCACCACGGCCGCCACGAAGAAGCCGGCGCCGGACACCCCCAACGCCAGCCCCAGCAGGCGCAGTCCGTCGTCCGGGGTCGAGGAGAGGGCGTAGCGGCAGAGCATCAGCAGCAGGACGGTCAGGGCGCCGTAGCAGAAGCGCATCAGGGTCATCGCGGCGAGAGCCCAGACCGCTTCCCTGCGCTGAGGCGCGGCGAGATGGCGTACCGCCGCCGTCAGGTCCCGGGCGGTGCCGGCGAGTGCTGTGGCCAGTCGGGGCTGGGTCAACGCGCGGTCGGGGCCGAGGAGTTCGGGGGCCATGCGCAGGGACGTGAGGGCCGCGCACAGGTAGAGGGCCGCTCCCAGCAGTACCACCGCGGCGTCGGTGTCCGCGACCAGCAGCCGGACGAGGAAGGCGAGGCCGCCGCCCAGCGTCGCCGCCAGTGTTCCGGCCGTGGGGGAAAGGGAGTTGGCGACGACCAGGCGTTCGTCGTCGACCACGCGCGGAAGGGCGGCGGACAGGCCAGCGAGGACGAAGCGGTTGACGGCGGTGACGCACAGGGCGGAGACGTAGAAGAGCCAGTCCGGGACGTGACTCAGCATCAGGACGGCGGTCAGTGCGGCCAGCAGGGCGCGCAGCAGGTTGCCGTAGAGGAAGACCTGGCGGCGGCGCCAGCGGTCCAGGAGGACGCCGGCGAAGGGGCCGATGAGGGAGTACGGGAGGAGCAGGACGGCCATCGCGGAGGCGATCGCGGCGGCCGAGGTCTGTTTCTCCGGGGAGAAGACGACGTAGGCGGCGAGTGCGACCTGGTAGACGCCGTCCGCGCCCTGGGAGAGCAGGCGTACGGCGAGCAGGCGGCGGAAGCCCTGGAAGCGCAGGAGGATGCGCAGGTCACGGACGACGGCCATGGGCACAGCCTCACATACGAGGAGGGTCCCCGGGCGCAATGCCCGGGGACCCTCGACGACCGAACCGGCGGGTCCTAGCGCTCGACCTCGCCCTTGATGAACTTCTCGACGTTGGCGTACGCCTCGTCGTCGAAGTACTGGACCGGCGGGGACTTCATGAAGTAGCTCGACGCGGAGAGGATCGGGCCGCCGATGCCGCGGTCCTTGGCGATCTTCGCGGCGCGCAGGGCGTCGATGATGACACCCGCGGAGTTCGGGGAGTCCCAGACCTCGAGCTTGTACTCCAGGTTCAGCGGGACGTCGCCGAAGGCGCGGCCCTCGAGGCGGACGTAGGCCCACTTGCGGTCGTCGAGCCACTGGACGTAGTCCGACGGGCCGATGTGGACGTTCTTCTCGCCCAGGTCGCGGTCCGGGATCTGCGAGGTGACGGCCTGCGTCTTCGAGATCTTCTTGGACTCGAGGCGGTCGCGCTCCAGCATGTTCTTGAAGTCCATGTTGCCGCCGACGTTGAGCTGCATGGTGCGCTCGAGACGGACACCGCGGTCCTCGAACAGCTTCGCCATCACACGGTGCGTGATGGTGGCGCCGACCTGCGACTTGATGTCGTCGCCGACGATCGGGACACCAGCCTCGGTGAACTTGTCGGCCCACTCCTTGGTGCCGGCGATGAAGACCGGGAGGGCGTTGACGAAGGCGACCTTGGCGTCGATGGCGCACTGGGCGTAGAACTTCGCCGCGTCCTCGGAACCGACGGGCAGGTAGCAGATCAGGACGTCGACCTGCTTGTCCTTGAGGATCTGGACCACGTCGACCGGGGTCTCGTCCGACTCCTCGATCGTCATGCGGTAGTACTTGCCCAGGCCGTCGAGGGTGTGACCGCGCTGGACCGTGACGCCCTTGTTCGGGACGTCGCAGATCTTGATGGTGTTGTTCTCACTGGCACCGATGGCGTCGGAGAGGTCGAGGCCGACCTTCTTCGCGTCGACGTCGAACGCGGCGACGAACTCGACGTCACCGACGTGGTACTCGCCGAACTGGACGTGCATCAGGCCGGGCACCTTGGCCGCCGGGTCGGCGTCCTTGTAGTACTCGACGCCCTGAACCAGTGACGCGGCGCAGTTGCCCACGCCGACGATGGCTACGCGAACCGAACCCATTCCGGTTGCTCCCTGTGTGTGCGAGGTGAGGCCCTGACTGGACCTCATGTGGTGGTTTCGTCGGACGGATCCGGCCCGGGGGTGGCGCCCCCGAGCCGGGGCAGGCCGCCCGACTCCCCAGATGTGCTGTCCTGCTGAGCGGAGCCTCCGGAGGCGGGACCCTTCAGGTCCCGTCCGGCACGCTCGCTCTCGATGAGCTCGTTCAGCCAGCGCACTTCGCGCTCCACGGACTCCATTCCGTGGCGCTGCAGCTCAAGCGTGTAGTCGTCGAGGCGCTCCCGGGTCCGCGCCAGGGAGGTGCGCATCTTGTCGAGACGCTCCTCCAGCCGGCTGCGGCGACCTTCCAGTACGCGCATGCGTACGTCGCGTGACGTCTGCCCGAAGAAGGCGAAACGAGCGGCGAAATGTTCGTCCTCGTACGCGTCGGGCCCCGTCTGCGAGAGCAGCTCCTCGAAGTGCTCCTTACCTTCCGCCGTCAACCGGTAGACGATCTTGGCGCGACGTCCCGCGAGGGTGGCGGTAAGGGCGTCCTCGGGGGTGTTCCCCGTCTCCTCGATCAACCAGCCGTTGGCGACCAGCGTCTTGAGGCAGGGGTAGAGCGTCCCGTAGCTGAACGCACGGAACACACCCAGTGAGGTGTTGAGTCGTTTGCGCAGCTCGTAGCCGTGCATCGGGGATTCGCGGAGCAGGCCGAGGATGGCGAACTCGAGGATGCCGGAGCGTCTGCTCATCGTCGCCTCCTTCCTGTCCGCGGGCCGACCGTGACGGTCTTTATGCCGAGCTGATGTATCGACTCGATACATCCAGACGATAGAACGGCCTTCCGGATGCGACAAGTGGGGAGATGGTGAGCGGCGTCACATCACTGATTCGTTGGAATCAAGTTGCCTGATTTGGGGTGAACTTCGGGGCTAAGCAGGTTTTGACGGTGCGTAGTCTGTGCGGCATGCACACCACCGGGAACCAAGTGACGCGTGGGGGCGTCAACGTCCCCGGTGCGGTACGGATGAATGCAGAACCGACCACATCCGTACTTCGGGGGGACCGGAAACCAGCCGCCGTTTCCAGGCGCGCACGGATGCGCCTGCCCGAGGAGTAATCGTTCGATGAGCGAGCACCGTCGCAAACCGCCGCAGCCGCAGGGAGGCGGACGTGCCGCGGCCCGACGCGGCCAGTCCGGACCTACCTCCGGCCGCCGCGCGGCACCGCGAGGCGCCACCACCGGGTCTCCCTCCGACTCCTATGGGTCGAACCCCGCCGAGCCGGGGGGTGAAGAGCGCCAGTTCGGCAGCCGCGCCGAAGCACGCAAGGCTGCCCAGAGAGGCGGCGGCCGTCGCAGAGAGCCCGCCGGTCAAGGTCCCGGCGGCCCGAACGGGCCCGGTCGGGGCAGAGGTCGCGCTCCCGCGCCCGGCAAGAAGCGGATCATCGACTATCCGCGCTTCGACAAGTACGGATGGCGCCGCTGGATGCCCTCCTGGAGGCTTGTCTCCGGCCTGTGCCTGTTCTTCTTCGGCAGCCTGGTGGCCGCGGTCGGCGTCGGGTACGCGATGGTCGGCATCCCCAGTGAGAACGACGCGGCCAAGTCGCAGAACAACGTCTACTACTGGGCCGACCATACTCAGATGGTCGCCACGGGCACCGGGGCGAACCGCCAGAACATCACCATCGCCCAGATCCCCCAGGCCATGCAGTGGTCGGTGATCTCGGCCGAGAACAAGAGCTTCTACACGGACTCGGGCGTCGACCCCATGGGGATCGCCCGAGCCCTGGCCAACATGGCCAAGGGCGGTCAGACGCAGGGTGGTTCGACGATCACCCAGCAGTTCGTCAAGAACACCTACCTGAGCCAGGAACAGACGGTCACCCGTAAGTTCAAGGAGATGTTCATCTCCATCAAGGTGGGGACGTCACTCAGCAAGCAGCAGGTGCTGCAGGGCTACCTGAACACCTCGTACTACGGCCGTGGCGCCTACGGCATACAGGCCGCCGCGCAGACCTACTACGGCGTGGACGCGGTGGATCTCAAGCCGTCGCAGTGCGCCTTCCTCGCAGCACTGCTGAAGGGTCCGACCTACTACGACCCGATCGGCGCCACGAACATCGACCCCGCGGCGACTGCCGCTGACAACCTCAAGCGCTCCGAGGCCCGCTGGAGCTGGATCCTTGAGCAGATGCACAACGACAAACACATCACGGACGCCGAGTACCAGGAAGCCATCAAAAAGTACCCCACGCCCCAGGGCTTGAAGGCGACCAAGGGCATGACCGGCCAGATCAGCTACCTGGTGGACACGGCCAAGAAGTACGTCCTGAACCACTCGAACATCTCGCAGACCGAGTTCGACAAGGGCGGCTACCAGATCTACACGACCTTCCAGAAGGACAAGGTCAACGAGCTGAGCGCGGCCGTGAAGAAGATCCAGAAGGAGCGCATCGATCCGAAGAAGCGCAGCCTGGACAAGTACGTCCAGTTCGGCGCGGCCTCGGTGGTGCCCAAGGACGGAGCGATCGTCGCCCTCTACGGCGGTGACGGCTACGAGAACGGCCACTTCACCAACAACGCCGACACCTCGGGTGTCCCCGTGGGATCGACCTGGAAGCCGTTCGTGCTCGCCGCCGCCATGGAGTACGGCACGTACAAGACCGACGGCGTCGGTATCTCGCCGCTCAGCAAGTACAACGGCGACGACCATCTCAAGGTCAGAAACCAGGACGGCACGAATGTCCTGAACAAGGACGGTTCGATCTTCTACCAGAACAACGAGAGCAACTACCCCTGGGGTTACATCTCCCTGCGCAAGGCGATGGAGCAGTCCATCAACACGCCGTTCGTGCAGTTGGGCATGGATGTGGGGAACTCGAAGGTCCGGGACGTGGCCAAGGCGTCCGGGATACTGGACGACAGTTTCGCCACGCTGAACCCGTCCTTCGCCATCGGTACCTCGACCCCCAGCGCGATCCGGATGGCCGACGCGTACGCGACGTTCGCCGCGTCCGGCAAGCAGGCGGACCCGTACTCGGTGACGGCCGTGAAGGAGGGCGGACAGCCGGTGGAGGGTTTCACCCAGCCGGCTGTGAAGCAGGCGATGCCGGAGAACGTGGCGAACAACGTCACGAACACCCTGGAGAACGTCATCCAGAACGGTACGGCCGAGAACGCGAAGGCTCTGGGCCGCTCGGCGGCCGGCAAGACCGGTACCACCGACAGCAACAAGTCGGCCTGGTTCGTCGGCTACACCCAGCAGCTCTCGACGTCGATCGCGATGTTCAGGGAGAACCCCAAGGACGCCCAACTGCTGTCCATGAACGGCACGGCAGGCGTCGCGTCCATCCACGGTGGCGACATCCCGACAGCGGTGTGGACCGAATACATGGAGGCCGCGCTGAAGGGGAAGTCCGACCCCGGCTTCCCGGACGCCACCAAGATCGACAAGGTGTCGAACGAGGACGGCGCTCCGACTCCCACTCCGACGCCCGTGGTGACGCCGAGTGAGACGCCCAGCGAGACTCCGAGCGAGACTCCGAGCGAGACGCCGAGTTCGACACCTTCGGCCACCGAGTCCTGCAAGTTCAGCTGGCAGTGCAGCGATGACGGTGGCACCGACGGAGGTACGACGTCCACGCCGACGGACACGGCCACCGCCACGGAATCCAGTGGCACCAGCAGAGGCGGCGACAACGGAGGCCTCTTCGGAGGCTCGACCGGTTAGCTGCCATATCGCTCGTGAAGGGTGTTTCACGTGAAACACCCTTCATCGGATGTTTCACGTGAAACGGGGGCCGCCGCATCCACGAGGTGCGGCGGCCCTCGGCGTACACCTAGGTCCGTACGGCAGGATGTGCCCCATGCCCAGTGCAGAACTGACGCCCACGAGCGTGCACGAGCCGGACCCGGTACGGCCGACCAAGGACGACCAGGTCGCCGCCGCCGGGAGTGAACTGATCGGTGGCCCCATCGGCCGGCGCGCTCTCCTGGGGACGTCCTGGTGGACTCCCGTGCGGGTCGTCGCGCTGGTGGCGATCGGCATGTTCGCCCTCGGCCTGGTCCAGAAGGCGCCCTGCTACAACAGCGGTTGGTTCTTCGGGGCCAGCTCGCAGTACACGCACGCCTGCTACTCGGACATCCCGCACCTGTATCAGGGGCGCGGTTTCGCCGACGGTCTCGTGCCGTACTTCGACAAGCTGCCCGGCGACATGCAGTACCTCGAATACCCGGTGCTGACCGGTGTGTTCATGGAGGTGGCCGCCTGGCTCACGCCGGGCAGCGGCAGCATCCAGCACCAGGAACAGTGGTACTGGATGGTCAACGCCGGAATGCTGATGGTCTGCGCGGCCGTCATCGTCGTCTGCGTCAGCCGCACGCACGCCCGTCGGCCGTGGGACGGTCTGCTGGTCGCCCTGGCACCCGCCTTCGCGCTGACCGCCACCATCAACTGGGACCTGCTGGCTGTCGCTCTGACGGCCGCGGCGATGCTGATGTGGTCTCGGGGCCGTTCCCTCGCGTTCGGCGTCCTGTTGGGCCTTGCCACGGCCGCCAAGCTGTATCCCGTCTTCCTCCTCGGCCCGCTGTTCCTGCTGTGCTGGCGCGCGGGCAAGTGGCGGGACTTCGGGAAGGCGCTCGGAGGAACTGCCGTCGCCTGGCTGGCGGTCAACCTGCCGGTGATGCTCTTCGCCTTCGACGGCTGGTCGAAGTTCTACACGTTCAGCCAGGAACGGGGCGTCGACTTCGGGTCGTTCTGGCTGATCCTGGCCCAGAAGTCCACCGATCCGCTGAGCACCGACACCGTCAACACGTTCGCCACGCTGCTGATGCTGCTGTGCTGCGGAGGGATCGCGGCACTCACGATGACCGCTCCGCGCCGGCCGCGCTTCGCCCAGCTGGCCTTCCTGATCGTCGCGGCGTTCATCGTGACCAACAAGGTCTACTCGCCGCAGTACGTGCTGTGGCTGGTCCCCCTGGCGGTGCTGGCCCGGCCGAAGTGGCGGGACTTCCTGATCTGGCAGGCGTGCGAGGTGGCGTACTTCCTGGGGATCTGGATGTACCTCGCGTACACGACCAGCGGAGATGCCCACAAGGGCCTGCCGACCGACGGCTACCACTGGGCCATCGGCCTGCACATCCTGGGCACGCTCTACCTGTGCGCCGTGATCGTGCGGGACATCCTCATGCCGGAGCGGGACGTGGTGCGCCTGGCGGGCGACGACGACCCCTCGGGCGGGGTGCTCGACAGGGCGGAGGACGTCTTCGTCTTCGGGGCCGCGGCCCGTCCCGGGCGGCACGCGGCCCCCTTCGACGGACCGCAGGTGGAGTGGGGCAGCGAGGGGCCGGCCGACCGTTCGCTCTGAGCGAACAGGGCGCGGAGAGAGCCCGCGAAAGAGGCGCGACCACGCGAAAAGGCCGTACACGGGAGGTTCCGTGTACGGCCTTTCGGCTGTCCTGGAGCGGCTCAGCGATCCACGATGCGGTCGAACTGCGTGGTGGTGTGCCGCAGATGGGCCACCAGTTCCTCGCCCACCTTCGGCTCGGCCGCCTCCACCGGTACGAACAGGATCGAGACCTGCATGTGCGGCGGCTCGGCGAACCAGCGCTGCTTGCCGTCCCAGACGAACGGAGAGAGGTTCCGGTTCACCGTGGCGAGGCCGGCGCGGGCGACGCCCTTGGCGCGCGGCATGACGCCGTGCAGCGCCTTGGGGGCCTCCAGGCCCACCCCGTGCGACGTACCGCCCGCTACGACCACCAGATAGCCGTCCGAGGCCGCCTTCTGCTGCCGGTAGCCGAAGCGGTCGCCCTTGGAGACCCGGGTGACGTCCAGGACCGCCCCGCGGTACTCGGTCGCCTCGTGGTCCCCCAGCCACAGCCGGGTGCCGATCCGGGCCCGGAAGCGGGTCTGCGGGAACTGCTGCTGCAGCCGGGCCAGTTCCTCGGCCTTGAGGTGGCTGACGAACATCGTGTGCAACGGCAGCCGGGCCGCCCGCAGCCGGTCCATCCAGCCGATGACCTCCTCGACGGCGTCCGAGCCGTCGGTGCGGTCCAGCGGGAGGTGGATGGCGAAGCCCTCCAGGCGCACGTTCTCTATGGCCGAGTGCAGCTGCGGGAGTTCCTGCTCGCTGACGCCGTGACGCTTCATCGAGGACATCACCTCGATGACCACACGGGCGCCCACGAGGCCGTACACGCCGTCGATGGACGACACCGAGCGGATGACCCGGTCCGGCAGCGGAACGGGCTCCTCGCCGCGGCGGTACGGCGTCAGCACCAGCAGGTCACCGCCGAACCAGTCCTTGATCCGGGCGGCCTCGTACGTCGTGCCGACGGCGAGGACGTCCGCGCCGAGCCGCGTCGCCTCCTCCGCCAGTCGCTCGTGCCCGAAGCCGTAGCCGTTGCCCTTGCAGACCGGGACGAGCCCGGGGAACTGCTGGGCTACGTGCTTGTGATGCGCCCGCCAGCGCGCGGTGTCGACGGAGAGCGTGAGCGCCATGGCCGGACCTGGAACCTTTCGGGTGGCTGCGGTGTACCAGAAGTATGAGAGCTGTCGACGTTATCGAAGCGAGGACCGTGAGGTCAGCGGCGCGACATGTAGATGTCGAGCGCCTTGTGGAGCAGCTTGTTGAGCGGGAAGTCCCACTCGCCGAGGTACTCGGCGGCCTGCCCGCCGGTGCCCACCTTGAACTGGATCAGACCGAAGAGGTGGTCGGTCTCGTCCAGCGAGTCGGAGATGCCGCGCAGGTCGTAGACGGTGGCGCCGAGCGCGTAGGCGTCGCGCAGCATCCGCCACTGCATTGCGTTCGAGGGCCGGACCTCGCGCCCGATGTTGTCGGAGGCGCCGTAGGAGTACCAGACGTGTCCGCCGACCACGAGCATCGTCGCAGCCGACAGGTTCACGCCGTCGTGCCGGGCGAAGTACAGCCGCATCCGGTTGGGGTCCTCGGTGTTGAGGGCCGTCCACATGCGCTGGAAGTACGACAGCGGGCGGGGCCGGAAGTGGTCGCGCACGGCCGTGATCTCGTACAGCCGCTGCCATTCCTCGAGGTCGTGGTAACCGCCCTGGACGACCTCGACACCGGCCTTCTCGGCCTTCTTGATGTTGCGGCGCCACAGCTGGTTGAAGTTCTTGTGGACTTCTTCGAGGGAGCGATTCGCCAGCGGCACCTGGTAGACGTAGCGCGGCTGGACGTCGCCGAATCCGGCGCCGCCGTCCTCACCCTGCTGCCAGCCCATACGGCGCAGCTTGTCGGCCACCTCGAAGGCTCGCGGTTCGATGAAGTCGGCCTCGATGTCGCGCAGGCGCTTCACGTCCGGGTTCTGGATGCCGGCCTTGATGGAGGTGGCCTCCCAGCGCCGGATGATGACCGGCGGGCCCATCTTCACCGAGAAGGCGCCCTGGTGCTTGAGGTGGGCCAGCATCGGCTGGATCCAGTCGTCCAGATTCGGCGCGAACCAGTTGATGACCGGGCCCTCGGGCAGATAGGCCAAGTACCGCTTGATCTTGGGGAGTTGGCGGTAGAGGACCAGCCCCGCGCCGACCAGCTCGCCGGTCTTCTCGTCGAACCAGCCGAGGCTCTCGGAGCGCCACTCCGCCTTCACATCAGCCCATGCCGGGACCTGCATGTGGCTCGCCGAGGGCAGGCTCTGGATGAATGCCAGATGCTGCTCACGGCTGATGGTCCTCAGGGTCAGGCTCATTCGGGGCGCTCCTCGGGCTGGGGTGTCCCCATGGGTACAGGGGCTCCGGCTCTCGCGCCGAAGCCTACTGCGCCTTACGAGCGCCCCGACTGGGCGTATGCAACCTTCGCCTCGGCCTGTTGGCCGCCAAGGCGTTCCGTGCTGTTTTACGCGGAGTTCGGACTGCGGCGTCCGGGCCGTCAGCTGATGACGCCGCCGAAGAGGCCGCCGTGTGCCATGCCGAGGAAGAATCCGACACCCGCGGCACCGAGACCCAGGATCAGGCCGAAGCGCTCCCTCGTCGTCTCGGAGATCCACTGCCCGTAGGCGCCGGCGAGGATGCCCACCAGACCCGCCCACGAGCTGAGCAGATGCAGGTTGTGGAAGAACCCCGTGATGAACGCGGTCAGCCCGAGCACCACGGTCACCGCGAGCAGCGTGTCCTGGAGCGGATGGGGCTTGCCGTCTGTGGCGAAGAGAGAACCGGCGGTGTTGGGTCGCAATGCCTGTGCCATGTGGCACCTCCTGCGGAAGGCGGCGCATCGTCGCGCCGGACGCACCCGATGTGTACAGATTGACGCTCTCCGACACCGGATTTCAACCGGAAGCCGGTGTGCGGGTACTCTGTACCCTCTGCACTGGTGTCTGCCCATGTCACGACTCGGAATTCCCGCGAGGGACACCCGATGTCAGTGGCGGCTGTTTTACTGGCACACACTGTTGCTTACGCATCACAACCCTCCTGCCACGGATCGACCGTGGCCGCTGAGTCCAAAGGAGGTGGGTTCCACATGCGTCACTACGAGGTGATGGTCATCCTCGACCCCGATCTGGAGGAGCGCGCTGTCTCCCCCCTGATCGAGAACTTCCTCTCCGTCGTCCGTGAGGGCAACGGAAAGGTCGAGAAGGTCGACACCTGGGGCCGTCGTCGTCTCTCGTACGAGATCAAGAAGAAGCCCGAGGGCATCTACTCGGTCATCGACCTGCAGGCCGAGCCTGCGGTCGTCAAGGAGCTCGACCGCCAGATGAACCTGAACGAGTCGGTCCTCCGGACCAAGGTCCTCCGCCCCGAGACCCACTGAGCATCTAGCTCAGCTGATCTCGGGATTCGAGTAGCAGCACCAAGCAGCCAGCAGCAAACCCGCCGAGAGGTTCCCCCATGGCAGGCGAGACCGTCATCACGGTCGTCGGCAATCTTGTCGACGACCCCGAGCTGCGCTTCACCCCGTCCGGTGCGGCGGTCGCGAAGTTCCGTGTCGCGTCCACTCCCCGCACCTTCGACCGCCAGACGAACGAGTGGAAGGACGGCGAAAGCCTCTTCCTCACCTGCTCGGTCTGGCGTCAGGCGGCGGAGAACGTCGCCGAATCGCTCCAGCGAGGCATGCGCGTCATCGTGCAGGGCCGGCTGAAGCAGCGGTCCTACGAGGACCGTGAGGGCGTCAAGCGCACGGTCTACGAACTGGACGTCGAAGAAGTCGGCGCCAGCCTGCGCAGTGCCACGGCCAAGGTCACCAAGACCGCCGGTGGCGCTCGCGGTGGCCAGGGCGGCGGCTTCGGCGGTGGCGGTGGTGGCGGCCAGGGTGGCGGCGGCTGGGGTGGAAACTCCGGCGGCGGTCAGCCGGCCGGCGGCGCTCCCGCCGACGACCCGTGGGCCACCGGCACTCCTGCCGGTGGAAACCAGGGCGGCGGCGGTGGCGGTGGCTGGGGTGGAAACTCCGGCGGCGCCAGCGGTGGCGGCGGTGGCGGCTACTCGGACGAACCCCCCTTCTAGACCCTCGGGCCGAGGGTGGGTCGTACCCACACTTCTTGATCACACAGGAGATACACCATGGCGAAGCCGCCTGTGCGCAAGCCGAAGAAGAAGGTCTGCGCATTCTGCAAGGACAAGGTCCAGTACGTGGACTACAAGGACACGAACATGCTGCGGAAGTTCATTTCCGACCGCGGCAAGATCCGTGCCCGCCGCGTGACCGGCAACTGCACGCAGCATCAGCGTGACGTCGCCACGGCTGTGAAGAACAGCCGTGAGATGGCGCTGCTGCCCTACACCTCCACCGCGCGATAAGGGAAGGGTGACCGACTAATGAAGATCATCCTCACCCACGAGGTCTCCGGCCTCGGTGCCGCGGGCGACGTCGTCGACGTCAAGGACGGTTACGCTCGCAACTACCTGATCCCGCGGAAGTTCGCTATCCGCTGGACCAAGGGTGGCGAGAAGGACGTCGAGCAGATCCGTCGCGCTCGCAAGATCCACGAGATCCAGACCATCGAGCAGGCCAACTCCGTGAAGGCCCAGCTCGAGGGTGTCAAGGTCCGTCTGGCCGTCCGCTCCGGCGACGCCGGTCGTCTCTTCGGTTCCGTCACCCCGGCCGACATCGCTTCGGCGATCAAGGCTTCCGGTGGCCCCGAGGTCGACAAGCGCCGCATCGAGCTGTCTGCCCCGATCAAGACCCTGGGCGCCCACGAGACGTCCGTGCGTCTGCACCCCGAGGTTGCCGCCAAGGTCAACATCGAGGTCATCGCAGCCTGATCGCTGCACTCGGCACAGCTGAGAGAGGGGCCGCACCCGTTGGGGTGCGGCCCCTCTGCTGTGTCCGGGACTGTGAGACACGGCCTGTGCGCTGTGTCCGGGACGCGCGGGACATGGTCCGCGTGGTGCGTTCCGGACGGCTCTACGGCACTCATGTTTCACGTGAAACATGGCAGTGCGCGGTGTTTCACGTGAAACGGTCAGCGGGTCGCGCCTGTGACGACCCAGCGGCCTGAGCGGGCGCGCAGCAGGAGGGTCAGCATGCGCACCGTCATCATCAGGGTCATCGCTCCCCAGACTGCGGTCAGGCCGCCTCCGAAGGTCGGTACGAGCAGCGCCGCCGGTGCGAAGACGGCCAGGGTCACCAACATCGCCCCGGCGAGGTACGGCCCGTCTCCCGCGCCCATCAGTACGCCGTCCAAGACGTAGACGACACCGCAGATCGGCTGGGAGAGCGCCACCATGATCAAGGCGGGCAGGGCGGTGTCCTTGACGGTGGGGTCGCTGGTGAACAGAGGGAGGAAGAGCGGGCGGGACAGGATCACCAGGAGACCGAGTACCACTCCGACGGCGATCCCCCACTGCACCATGCGACGGCATGCTGCTCGGGCACCCGTTGGATCGTCCGCGCCGAGGTAGCGGCCAATGATGGCCTGGCCTGCGATGGCTATGGCGTCGAGTGCGAAGGCCAGCAGGGACCACAGGGACAGGATGATCTGGTGTGCGGCGATGTCGGCGTCCCCGAGGCGGGCCGCGACGGCCGTGGCGATCAGGAGGATCGCTCTCAGGGAGAGCGTGCGGACGAGGAGAGGTGCGCCGGCCTGGGCCGAGGCTCGTATCCCTGCGGTGTCCGGACGGAGGGAGGCACCGTGTCGGCGGGCTCCGCGGACGACCACGACGAGATACACGGCAGCCATGCCCCACTGGGCGATGACGGTGCCCCAGGCGGAACCGGCGATGCCGAGGCCGGCGCCGTAGACGAGTCCTACGTTGAGGACGCCGTTGGCGACGAAGCCTGAGACGGCGACATACAGCGGTGTCTTGGTGTTCTGCAGTCCGCGGAGGACTCCGGTGGCGGCCAGGACGATCAGCATGGCCGGGATGCCGAGGGAGGAGATCCGCAGATAGGTCGTCGCGTAGGGGGCGGCGGTGTCCGAGGCGCCGAAGAGATCGATGAGGGCGGGTGCCGAGGGGAGGACGACGGCTATGACGGTGGCGCCGATCAGCAGAGCGAGCCAGATGCCGTCCATGCCCTGGCGGATGGCGGCCTGGAGATCGCCCGCGCCGACGCGTCGGGCGACGGCCGCCGTGGTGGCGTAGGCGAGGAAGACGAAGACGCTCACGGCTGTCGTCAGGAGGGCGGACGCCACTCCGAGTCCGGCGAGTTGTGCCGTGCCGAGGTGGCCGACGATCGCGCTGTCGGCCATGACGAAAAGGGGCTCGGCGACGAGTGCGCCGAAGGCCGGGACGGCCAGCATGACGATCTCTCGGTCGTGCTGTCGTCGGGTGGCCCTGGTGGCCGCGGGAGCCTGTGTCATGAGCACTAATCTAATCGTCCACAGGTAAGAGATGCAATTGCTTTGTGACCCTTACCTCTGATCTCGCCTCGTGTCCTCTCGTGCACTGTTCGAAGCGATCTTGGTCCGATGTGGAAAGTTTTTCTTCTGCACAGCCGGTGGATGGGAAAGATGCAGGTCAGATCGGTTACGGCAGAAGTGGGGAGGTCTTGTTCACAGGCCTGTCCACCGGGTCGTGCACAGGTTTTGGCGGGTTCTCCACAGCATCCGGGCCGTCGTCCACATGGCCTGTGGATAACCAGATTGGCTGACGGTGCCCACAGGCCTACGGTGGACCGGTACCCGCCCCGTCCGTCGGACCGAGAACCATCACAAAACCGACGCGCCCGTACCGGAGTTGGGCGCTTCATTTGTCAGTGCCGTGCCGTAGAAATAAGGGGCACGGCGAGGTCCGCTCGACGGACGGGAGGAGGTGGCTCGGTGAGTATTTCCGAGCCCTTGGACGACCCGTGGGCCGAGAGCGGTCCCAGTGATCGTCTGCCCGCTTCCCGACGACGAGGTGACGGAGGCCGCGGCCGGGACGAACAGCACGACCGCGGCAGGGAGGGCGGCGAGTGGGAAGGCGCGGGTTCGGCCTTCGAACGCGTACCGCCGCAGGATCTCGATGCCGAGCAGTCCGTGCTCGGCGGCATGCTCCTGTCCAAGGACGCCATCGCCGACGTCGTCGAGGTCCTCAAGGGCCACGACTTCTACAAGCCCGCGCACGAGACGATCTACCAGGCAATCCTCGACGTCTACGCCAAGGGCGAGCCGGCCGACCCGATCACCATCGCCGCCGAACTCACCAAGCGCGGTGAGATCAACAAGGTCGGCGGCGCATCGTATCTGCACACCCTCGTCCAGACCGTGCCCACGGCGGCGAACGCCGAGTACTACGCGGAGATCGTCCACGAGCGCGCCGTCCTGCGCCGCCTGGTCGAGGCGGGTACCCGCATCACCCAGATGGGATACGCGGCCGACGACGACGTCGACGAGATCGTCAACCGGGCCCAGGCCGAGATCTACGCGGTCACCGAGCAGCGGACCAGCGAGGACTACCTTCCGCTCGGCGACATCATGGAGGGCGCGCTCGACGAGATCGAGGCGATCGGCTCACGCAGCGGAGAGATGACCGGTGTGCCCACCGGGTTCACCGACCTCGACTCGCTCACCAACGGGCTGCACCCGGGCCAGATGATCGTCATCGCGGCCCGTCCCGCCATGGGTAAGTCCACACTCGCGCTCGACTTCGCTCGCGCGGCGTCGATCAAGAACAACCTCCCGAGCGTCATCTTCTCCCTCGAAATGGGGCGCAACGAGATCGCGATGCGTCTGCTGTCCGCCGAGGCCCGCGTCGCCCTGCACCACATGCGCTCCGGCACCATGACCGACGAGGACTGGACGCGACTGGCGCGACGGATGCCCGAGGTGTCGTCCGCGCCGCTCTACATCGACGACTCCCCGAACCTGTCGATGATGGAGATCCGCGCGAAGTGCCGTCGGCTCAAGCAGCGCAGCGACATCAAGCTGGTGATCATCGACTATCTGCAGCTGATGCAGGCCGGTGGCTCCAAGCGCCAGGAGAGCCGTCAGCAGGAGGTCTCGGACATGTCCCGAAACCTCAAGCTGCTGGCGAAGGAGCTGGAGGTCCCGGTGATCGCGCTCTCGCAGCTGAACCGTGGTCCCGAGCAGCGCACGGACAAGAAGCCGATGGTGTCCGACCTGCGTGAGTCCGGCTCCATCGAGCAGGACGCCGACATGGTCATCCTGCTGCACCGCGAGGACGCGTACGAGAAGGAGTCCCCGCGCGCGGGCGAGGCCGACATCATCGTCGGCAAGCACCGTAACGGCCCGACGGCGACGATCACCGTCGCCTTCCAGGGCCACTACTCGCGCTTCGTGGACATGGCGCAGACCTGACCAGGCGGTTGTAGACGGCAGACCCGGTGCCGTGTCCCGAGAAATGTGCTCGACGTACGGCCGTCCCGCCGGATGGACTGGGGGCATGACGACATCTCAGGACGACTTGCTTCCCGGTACCCGCCGGGCGTTGTTGCACCGCATCGCCGTGGCCCAGGCCGAGGGGCGGGCGCCGTCGCTGGTCGCGGCGGTGGTGCGGGGCGGACGCGCTGTGTGGCACGGCGCGCGGACTTCGGTGGACGGGCACGGGCCGGACGAGAACGTGCAGTACAGGATCGGTTCGATCACCAAGACGTTCATCGCCGTCCTGGTCCTGCGGCTGCGCGACGAGGGTGTCCTCGACCTCGGTGATCCGCTGGAGAAGCATCTGCCGGGCACCGGTGCGGGGGAGGCGACCATCGCCCAACTGCTCGCGCACACCAGTGGGTTGGCGGCCGAATCGCCCGCGCCGTGGTGGGAGCGGACGCCGGGTTCCCTGCGTCCGGAGCTCCACGATGTGCTGGGCGAACAGCCGCTGCTGCATCCGGTCGGCCGCCGGTTCCACTATTCGAACCCCGGCTACACACTGTTGGGCGCCCTCGTCGAGGAGCTGCGCGGTGCCCCCTGGGAGGACGTACTCCGGCGGGAAGTGCTCGAACCCCTGGGCCTCGACCGCACGAGTGCTCAGCCGCAGGCACCGCACGCGGGTGGCTGGGCGGTGCATCCCTGGGCCGACGCACTGTTGCCGGAACCCGCCGAGGACCTCGGTCTTATGGCGTCGGCCGGTCAACTCTGGTCCACCACAGGCGACTTGGCGCGGTTCGCCGTGTTCCTGGCCCATGGGGACGACCGGGTCCTGAGTGCGGAGTCCGTGCTGGAGATGCGGACCCCGGCGGCACCGGCGGAGGCTGCCGACGTCATGGACGGTTCCACCTACGGTCTCGGTCTGCAGGTCCAGCGCCGCGACGGTCGGCTGCTCATCGGCCACGGCGGATCGCTGCCCGGTTTCCTGGCGAGCCTCACCATCAGCCTCGCGGACGACGTCTCGGCGGTGGTACTGGCCAACTGCACCTCCGGGCCGCTGGTGGCATCGGTGGCCGTCGATCTCGTCCGGATCGTCGCCGAGGCCGAGCCGAGGATCCCCGAACCCTGGCGCCCGATGCCCGAAGTCGACCTCGAGGCGCTGGAGTTGGCGGGTCAGTGGTACTGGGGCACACACGGTTTCGCCCTACGGCTGACCGCTGACGGCGGGGCCTCGCTGGCGCCGCTGGTCGGCAACGGGCGCCGCTCGCGATTCCAGGCCAACGGTGACGGAACGTGGACCGGATTGGAGGGTTACTACGCCGGAGAGCTCCTACGACCCGTTCGGCGCCCGGACGGGTCCCTGAGTCACCTGGACCTCGGATCGTTCGTCTTCACGCGTCAGCCGTACGACGAGAGCGCTTCTGTGCCGGGTGGGGTGGACCCGGAGGGATGGCGGGGAATCCGCTAGCTAACGCAGTTGAGGAGGCGCCATGTTTCACGTGAAACATGGCGCCTCCTGCTGTCTGCGGGACCGCTGCGCTCTCCTCGGGGGGAGGTCTTCAGAGGGGGAGCTTGAAGCCCACATGCGAGGCGGTGAAGCCGAGGCGCTCGTAGAACCTGTGGGCGTCGGTGCGCGTGACATCGGAGGTCAGCTGGACCAACTGGCAGTCCTGGCGGCGCGATTCTGCGATCGCCCACTCGATGAGCTGTGTACCCAGGCCGCTGCCCCGCTCGTCCGCGTGGATGCGTACGGCCTCGATGATCGAGCGTGTGGAGCCCTTGCGGGACAGTCCGGGAATGATCGTGAGCTGGAGGGTGCCGACGACGCGGCCTTCGCGCACGGCGACGACGAGGTGCTGGTTCGGGTCGGCGGCGAGGCGGTCCAGCGCTGCCAGGTAGGGCGTCAGGTCGTCCGGTGACTCGCGTTGGGAACCCAGGGGGTCGTCGGCGAGCATGCCGACGATGGCGGGGACGTCCTCGGTGACTGCGGCTCGTATCTCAAGATCTCCCATGCCTCCACCTTAGGTAGAGGTGTAGGTGGAGACGTGCGTGCGGTGCGGGACGGGCCTATGCGGGCACGTTCATGGACTCCACGACCCGGACCAGTGGCGCGAGTTCGGGGTTCGTGGCCGCCGCGTCGAGTGCCTCGCGCAGGGCGGTGTCGTTGGTCGGGCGGGCCTCTTCGAGCAGCGCGAGGCCGGCCTCGGAGACGTTCGTGTAGATGCCCCGGCGGTCGGTCGGGCACAGGTAGCGGGCGAGCAGACCGCGGTCCTCGAGGCGGGTGACCAGTCGGGTGGTGGCGCTCTGGCTGAGGACGACCGCGTCGGCGACCTGTCGCATCTGCAGATGCCCCCCGTCACCGTCGTGCTGCCGGCTGAGCACGTCGAGCAAGGAGTACTCGCGCATGCTCAGGTCGTGCTTGGCCTGCAGGGCGCGCTCGATGTGCGCCTCGATCCTCCCGTGCAGCAAGGAGAGGGCGCACCAGCCCTGGGCGAGGGCGGTGAGTGCGGGGTCCGTCGCTGTCATTGGCGTTTCCTCCGTCCCGGAGCAGCTGAACCCAGGATAGAGCACAGATGAAATAGTCCGCGCTTGCATATAGCCCGCGTCTGCAACTATTGTGAACGCACGTAAGGCGCTCCTGCAATCTTCTGGGAAGGGTACCTCCACATGCCTCTCGCGCTTCTGGCCCTCGCGATCGGGGCCTTCGGAATCGGAACGACCGAGTTCGTGATCATGGGCTTGCTGCCCCAGGTCGCGGGTGACTTCGGGGTCTCCATCCCCACCGCGGGACTGCTGGTCACCGGCTACGCGCTGGGTGTGGTGATCGGCGCCCCGCTGATGACCGTGCTCGGCACCAAGGTCCCCCGCAAGCGGATGCTGATGCTGCTGATGGGCCTGTTCATCCTCGGCAACCTGCTCTCCGCCGTCGCCCCCAGCTTCTCCGTGATGCTGATCGGCCGCGTGGTCGCCTCGCTCGCCCACGGTGCTTTCTTCGGCATTGGCTCGGTCGTCGCGGCCGAACTGGTCGCCCCGGACAAGAAGGCCGGAGCCATCGCGATGATGTTCACCGGACTGACCGTCGCCAACGTCGTCGGCGTCCCGCTGGGCACCCTCGTCGGGCAGTCCGTCGGCTGGCGGGTCACCTTCGCCATCGTCGCGGGCCTCGGTGTGATCGGCCTGGCCGGTATCGCCAAGCTCGTGCCCGACTTGCCCAAGCCCGAGGGCGTACGGCTCCGGCACGAACTGGCCGCCTTCAAGAACACCCAGGTCCTGCTCGCCATGGCGATGACCGTCCTCGGCTTCGGCGGCGTCTTCGCGGCCATCACCTACATCGCGCCGATGATGACCCACGTCGCCGGCTTCGCCGACGGCTCCGTCACCTGGCTGCTCGTCCTCTTCGGCCTCGGCATGGTCGGCGGCAACCTCGTCGGTGGCAAGTTCGCCGACCGCGCCCTGATGCCCATGCTGTACGTCTCGCTGGGCTCCCTGGCAGTCGTGCTCGCGCTCTTCACGGTCACCGCCCACAACAAGATCGCGGCGGCCGTCACCATCGCCCTCATCGGCGCCCTGGGCTTCGCCACCGTGCCGCCGCTCCAGAAGCGGGTCCTCGACCAGGCACACGGCGCCCCGACGCTGGCCTCGGCCGTGAACATCGGCGCCTTCAACCTCGGCAACGCGCTGTCCGCCTGGCTCGGCGGCATCGTCATCGCGGCCGGCTTCGGCTACACCGCCCCCAACTGGGTCGGCGCCGTCCTCGCCGCGGCCGCCCTCGTCCTCGCGATCCTCTCGGCCGCTCTGGAGCGCCGCACCAGCGCCCGCGGCGCCGTCGTCGCGGCCGGTACACCGAGCGAGCAGCGGACCGCCGTCCACCACTGACCCCGCCCGGCCGGAGCGGGGAGCCGGTACGGGGCCAGGGCCGTCCCCGTGCATCCCCACCGGCCTCGGCCGCCTGACCAATAGCCGACCTCGGCTGTCTGACCACCAGCCGGTCTCGGCCGTCCGACCACACCAGAAACAGCAACACCCGCAAGGAGAAACCCTGATGAGCACCACCACCGCCGTAGCCCCGCTGACCACCCAGGACGCCGAAGCGCTCGTCGCCGAGGCTCGCCGAGCCGCGGAGGCCGCCGGGGTCACCGTGAGCATCACCGTGTTGGACGCTGGCGGTCATCTGCTCGCCTTCCGGCGGGACGACCAGGCTGTGCTGATCTCCGGTGAGACCAGCACCCGCAAGGCGTACACCGCGCTCCAGTTGAACGCGCCCACCGCCGACCTCGTCGACGCCGTCCAGCCCGGAGGCCTCTTCCACACCCTGCCCACCGCGCTCGACAGGCCGCTGCTGTTCATCGCGGGCGGCATCCCGGTGCACCGCGACGGCCGGCTGATCGGGGCGATCGGGGTCGGTGGCGGCGCGCCGACGCAGGACCACGGCTTCGCGCAGGCCGCCGTAGAGGCGCTTGCCTGACGTCTCTGGTGACGGAAACGCCGGTTCCCGACGAGGTAGGTCGGGAACCGGCGTTCTGCGTGTGCGGGAGTGTCAGCCGGCCGCGACCGTCAGGGGCGCGAAGCGTCGGGTCCAGTCGCCGGGCAGTTCGGCGATGCCGTACGTCATCACCGAGTTGAAGGCGGAGGAGACGAGGCCGTGTTCCTTCGCCCAGGACAGCAGATCCTCGTGGCGTACGTCGATGTCGGTGCGCAGAGGACGGTCGGTGCGGGCGGCGAGGGAGGCGAGGAGGGCCTTCGCCGTCTCCGTGTCCTGAGCGATCAGGGGGCCCACGACCTGGGTGTCCATGTTGGGCCAGGCGGCCGCGTAGCCGATGATCCGGCCGTTCTCCTCAGCCACCCTCAACTGGTCGGAGAAGGCGGGCAGTCGCGTGATGAGGGGCGTGCGATCGGTGCCGAAGACCGTCTCGTCGAGGCTGAGGATGCCGGTGAGGTCCTCGGCCATGGCCGCACGGGTGGCGATCGGGGACTCGGGTGCGGCCGGTGTGAAGTGACCGCGCAGTGTCTCGGCCCGGCCGGTCGCCTTGAAGCCGAGTTCTTCGTAGAGCGGGCGGCCGTTCGGAGTCGCGTACAGGGTCAGCGGTGTGGTGCCCATCGCGGAGACCAGGTGGCGCATCAGGCGGCGTCCGACGCCCTGGCGGGCGTACCGCTCGGCGACCAGGACCATGCCGATGGCAACCAGATCCGGGCGGTCCTGCGGGCCGTACTCCGTGGTGACGCAGGCCGCGAGGAGGCCGCCCTCGGGGGCGTCGATGCCGTAGCCCTTCCCGGCGCTGAGGAGGAAGCCCCACTTGTGTTCCTCGCGTGGCCACCCCCGGTCCTCGGACAGGTCGGCGCAGGCGAGGCGATCGCGGAGCGTCAGCCGGCGGATGGGCAGAGCGGCGAGGGAAGGAGTCGGCACGCAGGTCAGGCTGTCTGACGTGCGTTGTCGGCGTCCACCTGTTTCCGGTGAGACGTACGTGCTTTTGGCCATGTCGTGATCAGCGGCACAACGCACCCACAGAAGCCGGATGTTTCACGTGAAACACCGGCGAACGGCGAGCATCCGGCAGCCTCGCGGAAGGTGCCACAGCTCCGCCCACTAATCTCGTGGCTCATGGCGAGACTTCATCTCTTCGACCTCGACGGCACTTTGCTGCACGGAACCAGCGCACCCCTGGAGATCTCCCGCCAACTCGGCCTGGAATCCGAGACGGTGGAACTCGAGCAGGCGATCTCGGCCGGGCTGATCGGGCCGCCGGAGTACGCGACCCGCGTGTACACGCTGTGGGCGAATCTCACCGAGGCGCATGTGGCGGCGGCCTTCGAAGAGGCGCCGTGGTTGGCGCGGATCCGTGAGGTCTGGGCCGAGATCAGGAGCGCCGGTGAATACTGCGCCGTCGTATCGCTCTCGCCTTCCTTCTTTGTGGAACGGCTCACGGGCTGGGGCGCCCACGCGGCACACGGATCGCTTTTCCCCGCCGTGCCGTTCACCACGCCGTCCATGGACCTGGGCGGAGTCCTCAACTCCGCTGCCAAGGTGGTGATCGCGGATCGGCTGTGTGAGGAGTTCGGGGTGACGCGGGCGGACTGTGTCGCTTACGGCGACTCGATGTCGGACAAGGACCTGTTCGGCGTCGTGCCCGTCTCCGTCGCGGTCAACGCGGATCAGCATCTGACGGGCCTCGCGACCCACTCCTATGAGGGGCGGGATCTGTGGGATGCCTACGAATTGGTGCGCGGCGCCCGGTAATTGAGGGAATCGATGGTTCGCCCCTCCCCTGTTCGCGGGGGAGTGAGGCGGCATTTGTGCGCGGAGCGCGGGCCGGTAGGGTCGACTCCGGTTCTTGTCCGGAGCCGGACGCCGCGTGAGAGTACTGCGGGCAATGTCACACTCTCGCCTTACTTGTCCGTACGCAGTGGGAATGTGGGTTGGATATGGCTGTATCGGCAGCTTGACCGAACGGGGAGAAGCAAGCCGTCCGCGCGGAAGCAGTCAGCTTCCGGCTGAGGAAGCGCGCAGACCGACCGAAAGATGTTCGAGGCGAGGCACACCATGGACGCTCCGACCACCCCGTCGGCCGACAACGGCTCGTCCGGCGGCAGCGGCGGAGGCGGAGCCGGCTGGTTCACTCCGCGCAAGCAGCCGGAGGTGCCTCCGGGCGAAGAACGCGGGGCGACGGAGGGGCGGCGTCCGGCCGTGCTGCGTCCGGTCCGCAGGGGTGCGGCGGCGGGGAGCACGGAGCTTCCGCCCACGGAGAGTTCGGCCCCTTCGACTCCACAGGCCCCCTCGGCTCCTCCCGCTCTCTCGACTCCGCCGGCTTCGGCACCTCCTCCCACCCTCTCGACTCCGCCGGCCTCGGCAGCCCCACCCGCCCCGTCGGCTCCGAGCGGCGACCATGCAGTGGACCATCCGTACGGGCACGCCGCTCAGCGGGACGTGGCGCCCGGGCAGCAGCGAATACCGTCGGCCGTGACCGCCCCGCAGGTCTCGCTCCCCGTCCAGCCCTCGTCCCCTGCCCAGCCCTCAACTCCCGCGCAGCCCACGGCTCCTGCCCCCGCGCCGACGGCACCCCGGCCTCCGGCGCCGCAGCCTCCTGCACCTGCTCCGGCCGTCGCCGAGGCAGCCCCGGCCGCCCTTGCCCCCGCCCCCGTACCGGCTCCCGTGCGCGTGCCCGCCCAGCGTTCTTCCGGCCCCGCCACCGTCACCGCCTCCGCCACCGAGAAGGCATCCCCGGACGCCGTACTCATCCGCCGGACGATGGCCGAGGTCGGTCCCGTGGCCGACAAGGTCACCTCGTACTTCTACGCGCTGCTCTTCGTGCGCCACCCCGAGCTGCGGTCGCTGTTCCCGGCGGCGATGGACACCCAGCGGGACCGGTTGCTCAAGGCACTGCTGACCGCCGCCGAGCACATCGACAACACCGAGGTCCTCGTCGCGTATCTGCAGAACCTCGGCCGCGGACACCGCAAGTACGGTACGCGGCCCGAGCACTACCCGGCCGTCGGCGAGTGCCTCATCGGCGCGCTGAACAAGTACGCCTCCGGTGTCTGGGACGCCGAGACGGAGGCGGCCTGGGTGCGGGCGTACACGACGATCTCTCAGGTCATGATCGACGCGGCCGCCGCGGACGAACTGCGCGCCCCGCCCTGGTGGCACGCGGAGGTCGTCACCCACGACCTCAGGACCCGGGACGTCGCCGTCGTCACCCTCCGCCCGGACCAGCCCTACCCCTTCCTCGCCGGGCAGTACACGAGCTTGGAGACACCTTGGTGGCCGCGGATCTGGCGGCACTACTCCTTCGCCTCCGCGCCCCGCTCGGACGGACTGCTGACCTTCCACGTGAAGGCCGTCCCCGCGGGCTGGGTCTCGAACGCGCTGGTGCACCGCGCCCGGCCCGGCGACGTCATCCGGCTCGGCCCGCCGACCGGCTCGATGACCGTGGACCACACCACCGACAGCGGACTGCTCTGCGTCGGCGGCGGCACCGGCATAGCGCCGATCAAGGCACTCGTCGAGGACGTCGCCGAACGCGGCGAGCGGCGCCCGGTGGAGGTGTTCTACGGCGCCCGTACCGACCACGACCTCTATGACATCGACACGATGCTCCGGCTCCAGCAGTCGCACCCGTGGCTCGCGGTCCGGCCGATCGTCGACCGGCAGGGGAATCTCCAACTCCCGGACGCCATCCGCACATACGGGCCGTGGAACGAGTTCGACGCCTACGTCTCCGGGCCGCCCGGAATGATCCGCAGCGGTGTCCACGCCCTGAGGGACGCCGGTATCCCGACGGAGCGCATACGGCACGACTCGGTCGAGGAGTTGGTGGGCGCCGGGGACTGACCCGGTACCGGAGGCGTCAGCCCAGGTCGGGGGCGTGCATCGCGAGGACGCCTTCGATGTTGCCGTCCAGGTAGTGCCGTAGCGACAGGGGCACGAGGTGGACGGACGCGATGCCGACCCGGGTGAAGGGCACTCTGACGATCTCGTACTCGCCGAGAGGCTCGTCCACTTCGGGGCCGTGGCGTAGCGCCGGGTCCATGGACTCCAGGTGGCAGACGAAGAAGTGCTGCACCTTCACGCCGGTCGAGGCCGCGTCCGCGCCGATGTGCTCGACGGTGTCCACGAAGCAGGGCACCACGTCGGTGATCTTGGCGCCGAGCTCCTCGTACACCTCCCGGTGCAGGGCGTCGACGACGGTGGTGTCCTCGGGTTCGACCCCGCCACCGGGCGTGACCCAGTAGGGATCGACACCTGGCTTGGTGCGCTTGATCAGGATCAGGGCGTCGCCGTCGAGGAGAACGGCACGTGCGGTGCGCTTGACCACGGGTCGGACGGTCATGGGAGAAATGTGGCCCCGCTGGTTCCACGTGAAACATCGCAAGACGTGACCTTGGCGGTTCGGAGCGTGATGTTTCACGTGGAACCAGGGAGTTCACCGCGGAAGGGTGGCAAAGTCCCTGGTCAGGCCCAGTTGGCCGCGGCCCGCTGAAGCCACTCGTGGGCCCGGGCGATGTGCGGCATTGCGAGAGTGCCGGTCCGCACCACCAGGAAATACGTCCGCAGCGGCGGAATCGCGGGTTCGTGGAGCGGGACGACCTCGCCGCGCTTCAGCGCCAGGGCACACAGATAGCGGGGCAGCACCGCGAGCCCGGCGCCCGCGATCGCACACGCGAGGACCGCGCGGAGGTCCGGCACGATCACGGTTCCCGGGGCGGCCGGGCGGGAGTCGAAGACCGATGCCCAGTACCGGGAGACGAAGGGCAGCGACTCGTGGACCTCGATCACGGGGAGGTCGTCCGGGGCGGGCGTGTCCTTGGGGCCGAACTGCGCGGAGCCGAGCTGCTCCGCCCGGTGCGGGGCGGCGACCAGGACGTGCTCCTCGTCGCAGAGCGTCGTCGCGGTGAGCAGAGCACCGCGCGGACGGGCCGTACTGATGGCCAGATCATGATGTCCGGCGGCCAGCCCCTCCAGGGTCTCCTCGGCGTTCCCGAAGGACGCGCGCAGTGCGAAGGCCTGGCCGTCGTCGCCGGTCAGCTCCGTGAGCGCGGGCAGGGCCCGCTCGGCGGTGAACTCGGGGGGACCGGCGAGATGCAGGGTGCGCAGCGAGGCGTCGTTGTCGGGCCCCGTCTCGGCTATCTCCACGAGGGCGTCGAGATGGGGCGCGGCCTTGTGCGCGAGTTCGTCGCCCATGGTCGTGGGGGTGACCCCGCGGGCCTGGCGCAGGAACAGGGGGCGGCCCAACTGCCGTTCCAGGGTGCGGATCTGGGACGTCACCGCCGGCTGCGAGAGGCCGAGCAGGGCCGCGGCGCGGGTGAAGGAACCGGCCCGGTGCACGGTCACGAAGGTGCGCAGCAAGGCCAGATCCATGGCACGCACTCTCCTCTCCCCACCCTTCCTCCGGCCCCGGGCAGGGCCCAACTATAAATAAGTCGATAGGCCTCTGTCGCTACTGTGATTGGACACTGACACAGAGTCAACTAGCCTTGTGCGCGCGGTTCTTCGCGCGCAGAACCGAGGACGGTCCGAGCCACGAGGGGGGAGGCTCGGACCGTCCGTTGTGCGTGGCCGGACACCGGCCGGCGGTCCGTAAAGCGCTCACCGCGCCGACTCGTCCAGCGCACGCAGCACATCGGCCACCAGGTCCTCGGGGTCCTCGGCACCGACCGAGAGCCGAACGAAGCCCTCCGGTACCGCGTCCCCGCCCCAGCGCCCGCGCCGCTCGGCGGTCGACCGCACCCCGCCGAAGCTCGTCGCGTCGTCCACGAGCCGCAGCGCGTCGAGAAAACGCTCGGCACGCGCGCGGGTGGGCAGCGTGAACGACACCACACACCCGTAGCGCCGCATCTGCTGCGAGGCGATCTTGTACGAGGGATCGTCGGGCAGCCCCGGATAGCGCAGCCCCGTCACATCGGCGCGTTCGCGCAGGGCCTGAGCGAGGATCAGCGCGGTGGCGTTCTGGCGGTCGACGCGTAGCTGGAGCGTGGCGATCGAGCGATGCGCGAGCCAGGCCTCCATGGGCCCCGGGATCGCGCCGACGACCTTGCGCCAGCGCCGTACGGCGGTCATCGCGGCGGCGTCGGACCCGGCGACGTACCCGAGGAGGACGTCCCCGTGCCCGGTGAGCTGCTTGGTGCCGCTCGCCACGGCGAAGTCGGCGCCGAGTTCCAGCGGGCGCTGCCCCAGGGGCGAGGCGAGGGTGTTGTCGACGGCCACTAGGGCGCCACGCGCGTGTGCCGCATCGGCGAGCCGTCGTATGTCGCACACGTCGAGACCGGGGTTGGACGGGGTCTCGATCCACAGCAGCTTGGCGCCGTCGAGGAGGTCGAGCTGGGCGTCCCCGCCGGTCGGCGCGGTGCGCACCTCGATGCCGTACGCCTCCAGCTGCTCGCGCACCAGGGGCAGTACCTGGTAGCCGTCGTCGGGCAGGACGACCGCGTCGCCGGCGCGCAGCTGGGAGAAGAGCACCGACGAGATGGCGGCCATCCCGGAGGCGAACACGAGCGTCTCGACGTCGTCCTGCCCGGGCGCCTCCAGCTCGCCGATGGCGTGCTCCAGGTGGGTCCAGGTGGGGTTCTCGTCCCGGCCGTACTTGTACGGGCCCGTCGCCTCGCCGGGGAGATGGAAGTGCGCGGCGAACACCGGCCCGGGGAGCGTCGGTTCGTACTTGACCGGCTCGGGCAGACCGGCCCGCACCGCGCGCGTGCCGTCTCCTACGCCCTCGTCTGCAGCGGAATCACTCATACCGCTCGTCCCTCCACTTCGTCGCGCACCGCGGCGAGCAGGCCCTCGCTCGCCGCCTCCACCATCTCAAGACACTCCTCGAAGCCGTCCAGGCCCCCGTAGTACGGATCCGGTACGTCGAGGTCGTCGGGGGCGTCGGGATCGTAGGAGCGGAGCAGGTGGACCTTCTGGGCGTCCTGCTCGGTCGGGGCGAGGCGGCGCAGGGTCTTGCGGTGGCCGGAGTCGAGGGCGATGACGAGGTCCAGGCGGGCGAACCAGGAGGCCTGGAAGCGGCGGGCGGTGTGGTCGGTGCCGTAGCCGTGCTCCTCCAGGACGGCGACGGCGCGCGGGTCGGCGCCGTCGCCCTCGTGCCAGCCGTCCGTGCCCGCGCTGTCGACCTCGACCAGGCCGTCGAGCCCGGCCTCCGCCACCCGCGCGCGGAAGACCGATTCGGCCATCGGCGAACGGCAGATGTTGCCGGTGCAGACGAAGCTGACGCGGTACGTCATCGCGTGCTCAGTCCCCCTCGGGCAGGACGACGTTGAGCGCCCAGGAGACGACCGAGATGATGAGGCCGCCCAGGACGGCGGTCCAGAAGCCCTCGACATGGAAACTCAGGTCGAGCTTGTCGGCCAGCCATGAAGTGAGCATCAGCATCAGCGCGTTGACCACCAGGGTGATCAGACCGAGCGTCAGGATGAACAGCGGGAAGGTCAGCACCTTGACGATCGGCTTGACCAGGAAGTTCACCAGGCCGAAGACCAGAGCGACGAGGAGCAGCGTCCAGACCTTCTTGAAGGTGCTGTCACCGGTCAGGGTGATCTTGTCGAGGATCCATACGGCGACCGCCAGGGCACCCGCGTTGGCGATCGTCTTGACTAGGAAATTCTTCATGTGTCTGATCGTGACAGAAGAGATCGACTCCGAGCGTGGACGAGGGCGATGAAGGCATTCCGGTTGGATGAACTGGAGGCGGAGCGTGCCGCCAACGACGGTGCGTACCTGCAGTTCCTGCGCGAGAAGAACATGTCGGTCGGCCTGTACGCGCTCGATTCCGGTGAGCACGACCGGCAGCAGCCGCACAACCAGGACGAGGTGTACTTCGTGGTGAGCGGCCGGGCCGCGATCACCGTCGGCATGGAGACCACCCAGGTGGCGCGGGGCAGCGTGATCTATGTGCCGGCCGGGGTGGCCCACAAGTTCCACCACATCAGCGAGGACCTGCGGGTGCTGGTGGTGTTCTCGCCGCCGGAAGCCTGACTCTCCACCCGGAGCCTGACCCGCGTCTCAGGGTTCCCTAGGGGAACGGTCAGGGGAGGACAAGGGATGCGAGGCCCCCGTTCGGCCTTCGCCCGCCCTAGCATCGAGTGCAGGACATCAGAGATCCGGCACAGGAGTGCCGGACACAGACCGGACCCGGTACGAGCGACGGGCGGAGAGGTACAGGACGAGGACAATGCGAGAGATCTTCGCGGGACTGCCGTGGTGGGTGAAGTGGGTCGCGGTGCCGGTCATCGCCCTGTTCGTGTTCGGCGGCCTCATAGCGACCGTCCTGCACTTCGTGATTGGGCTGCTCTTCAACGTGCTGATCTTTGTGGCGCTGGTCGGCGGACTGGTCTACATCGTGCGGAAGTTCACGTCGAGTTCCTCCTCACGCAGCGACTGGTGAGGTCCTGCTGGGGCGACCGGTGATCGGTAACAGGAATCACCGGTTCCCTCGGGTGGGGGAAGTTTCCCGGACGGGCCGTCCGCGGGCGGTGGCGGGCGGTTAAAGTCCGGAATTCGACGCGGGGACGAACCCCGCGGGCGGCGCACCCCCTCCCCGTGTTCCCCGCACGGGCTGCCCCCTCGCGCTCCGGGAGTGACCCTTGGCCACGGTTGACACCGCACCCGTAGAACCACCCGCACACTCGACGCCGGCCGTCCCGCCCGCCTGGCCGCGCTCCGTGGCGATCCCCGCACAGCTACATCCTGTGGCGACCCCGGCTCAGCTGCGTCCCGTGGTGGCCCCCGCGCAGACGGGCTGCGTGGCGACCCCGGAGCAGCTACGCCCGGTGGCGGACGCCCTGCCCCTACGACCGGTGGCCGACGCCCTGCCGCTACGACCGGTGGCGGACGCCGCGCCGCCACGACCCGCAACAGACGCCCCGCCGCTACGACCCGTGACAGCCCCCGCGCGGCCACGGCCCACGACAACTCCCGCGCGATCCCGCCCCGTCGCGTCCCCGCCGCAGCAGCGCTCCGCCGCGACCGTCGCCGAGGCCGCCGATCCGCAGCCGTCCGCGGCCACCCTCATCGGCTCCGTCCAGCGGGCCATGCGCCTGCTGGAGTCCGTCGCCGGGCACGAACACGGCGCCCCCGCCAAGCAGTTGGCCCGCGAGACCGGCCTCGCCCTGCCCACGGCGTACCACCTGCTGCGCACCCTCGTGCACGAGGGATACCTCCGGCGCGACAAGGGGCTGTTCTTCCTCGGGGAGGCGGCCGAGCGGCTGGGCAGCAGCGGGGCGCAGGAGAAACGTCGCAGCACGATCGTCGACGCGTTGGCGCAGTGGCGGGATTTGATCGGCGCTCCGGTGTACTACGCGATGTACCGCGACGGCGAGATCGAGGTGCTGTGCGTCTCCGACACCCCCGGCAATCCGGCGGTCGAGGAGTGGGCGGACTTCCGTGAGACGGGGCACGCGCACGCGATCGGCCAGTGTCTGCTGGCCCAGTTGGACGAGGACGTCCGCCGTGACCACCTCGACCGCTACCCCGTGCGGTCCCTCACGCCGTACACGGTGCGTGACGGTCACGCCCTGGTGCGGCGGCTGGACCGGATGCGGCGGACGGAGCTGGTGGTGGAGCGTCAGGAGTACGCGCTGGGCACGGTCTGCGCGGCGATTCCGATCACCCTCGGCGCCACGGCCGCCACGATGGCGATCTCCCTGCCCTCGCACCAGGCCGATCGACTGCCGGGCGCGGCGCGGCAGTTGCAGGCCGAGGTCGGCAGGCTTCTGGGGTCGCTCGCGCTCTCTATCAGTATCTGAAAACTTACTCCTTGTGATCTAACGTGTACGTTCAGCAATATTCCTTCAGTGTCACGGGGATCATTCCCGGCCAGGCGACGGCAGTTGACGGGATAGGCGATGCGCGAGTCCGTACAGGCAGAGGTCATGATGAGCTTCCTCGTTTCCGAGGAGCTCTCCTTCCGTATCCCGGTCGAGCTGGGCTACGAGACGTCCGATCCGTACGCCGTGCGGCTGACCTTCCATTTGCCGGGCGACGCCCCGGTGACCTGGGCCTTCGGTCGCGAGCTGCTGATCGACGGCGTGGGCATGGCGTGCGGGGAGGGCGACGTGCGAATCGAGCCCGTCGACCCCGAGACGCTGGGCGAGGTGCTGATCCGGCTTCAGGTCGGCAGCGACCAGGCGCTGTTCCGCACCGGCGCGGCCCCGCTCGTGGCGTTCCTCGACCGCACCGACCGGCTGGTTCCGCTCGGCCAGGAGGGCGCCCTCGCGGACTTCGACACCCACCTCGACGAGGCACTGGACCGCATCCTGGCGGAGGAGCAGAGCGCGGGGTGACGTGGCGTGGCGGCGGGGGGTCGGGAAGTTGGCGTAACGCTTCGCCGGGGCCTGGACTGGAGCCGCTGGAGGCGCCGTGAGCCCGGAAGGGCCCTGCGGAGTTCTGAAGGCCCCGTGTGAGCTTGAAGTCCCGGAGGCCCGGGGATCCGCAGTAACGCTTCTGCGTGGCTTCCTGGGGCGGTTCTCGCCGCCCACCGCGGTGCCGGCGGTGCTCAGTGCTTGCGGCGTCGGCCCTTACCGCCGCGCGCCGCTGCGGGCTTGGCGCTCGGCGCCGCCGTGGCCGCACCTGCCGTAGCCGCGCCCGCACCCGCCGGAACCGCCTCGGGTCCCGGTCGGTCCGCCGAGACGACCAGGGCCGCGAGGGCCGTGGTGACCGGTACCGACGCGACCAGGCCGATCGAACCCACCAACGTGCGCACGATCTCCTCGGCGACCAACTCGCTGTTGGCGACCGCCCCCACGCTGCTCTGCGCGATGGAGAAGAGCAGCAACAGGGGCAGTGCGGCACCCGCGTAGGCGAGGACGAGGGTGTTGACGACGGAGGCGATGTGGTCGCGGCCGATGCGGATGCCGGCGCGGTACAGCCCACGCCAGCCCATCGACGGGTTGGCCTCGTGCAGCTCCCAGACCGCCGAGGTCTGGGTGACCGTCACATCGTCGAGTACACCGAGCGAACCGATGATGACGCCGGCGAGCAGCAGACCGCTCATGTCGATCGACGGGTACAGCCCGTGGATCAGGCCGGTGTTGTCGTCCGTGTTGCCGGTCAGCGCGGCCCAGCCGATGAACACCGAGCCCAGGACGCCGATCAGCACCAGTGACATCAGGGTGCCGAGCACCGCCACCGACGTACGGGCCGACAGACCGTGGCACATGTACAGGGCGATGAGCATGATGGCGCTCGATCCGACCACCGCCACGATCAGCGGGTTCGAGCCGTGCAGGATCGCGGGCAGGATGAAGAAGTTCAGGATCATGAAGCTGATGGCCAGCGCGATCAGCGCCATGACGCCGCGCAGCCGACCCACGACCACGACGGCCAGGGCGAAGATCCCGGCGAGCAGTGCCATCGGGAACTTACGGTTCACATCGGTGACCGAGTACTGCAGATCCCTGGGCGCCGAGGGTTCGTACGCGACCACGACCTTCTCGCCCTGATGCAACTGCCGTGACTGGTCGGGCTGCACGATCTCCGTGAACGTACGGCCCTTGTCCTTGCCGGTGGAGACCGTGACCGTGGCCTTCTTGCAGGTGCCGGCGGCCTCCTGCGCGGCCGAGGAGCCCTCGGCGGTGGAGGTGTCGCCGGTCGAGCCGCCGCCCGAGGCGTTCACCGACGCGCAGCTCACGCTGACGACCTTGGTGACCGTCGCCTGCTGTGTCTGCCGGTCGAAGCCGACGCCGGTGCGCTTGTGCGACGGGGCGCCGCCGGGCCAGAGCACCACCATGCCGACTACGACCGCCACCGTGAACGGGATCAGGATCGCCGCGATGACTTTGCGCAGATGCCGGGAGACGGGGGCGGCGGGGCCGTGGCTGTGCGAGTGACCGTGCCCTCCACCGCCTGCCCCGGAACTGTGTCCGCCGTCTCCACCCGGTCCGTGTCCACCGTCCCCACCCGAGCCGTGGTCGTGCCCGGAACCGGAGCCGTGGTCGTCGCCGGAACCATGGTCGTGGCCATGCGGCGGCCCGGTCGGCGGGTACGGGGGCTGCTGTGTCGTGGTCACCGCCCGATCATCGCAAGAACGCCGGAGGCCCACTGTTCACCGCGCCACTTATGACGCTAGCGTGGAGGCACCTTTGCACACGCGGGAGCTCGGAGCACCGGGCTGAGAGGGCGCTGACCTTCGTCTCTGCGATGTTTCACGGGAAACGTCACCTGAATCGAGTGATGTTTCACATGAAACATCGGCTGACGGAAGCCGCTGCGTCGACCGCCGAACCTGTTACCGGGTAATGCCGGCGTAGGGAGTAGGTCTCATGACCAACAAGGACGCACGCACGCCTGCCTCCAGCCAGGACGAACAGCCCATTCCGGGCGAGAAGTCCGCACAGGCCGAACAGCCCACGGAGGCCGGGAAGTCCATCGGCTGGCACAAGGGGTATGTCGCGGGCTCGCGCCCCGATCTGCGGGTGCCGGTCCGTCAGGTGCACCTCACCAATGGGCAGTCCGTGACGCTGTACGACACCTCCGGCCCGTACACCGATCCGCTCGTCGACACCGACGTTCGCCGGGGGCTGGCGCCGGTGCGGGAGAACTGGATCATCGCCCGCGGCGACACCGAGGAGTACGCGGGCCGTCCCGTTCGCCCCGAGGACGACGGGATCAAGCACACCTCACCGCGCGGCGGACTCCGCAACCTGGACGCGGTCTTCCCGGGGCGCCCACGTCAGCCGCGCCGAGGCCGTGACGGTACGGCGGTCACGCAACTCGCCTATGCGCGACGGGGCGAGATCACGCCCGAGATGGAGTTCGTGGCCGTACGGGAGAACGTCGAGGCCGAGGTCGTCCGGGAGGAGATCGCGGCCGGGCGGGCGGTGCTGCCGGCCAACGTGAACCATCCCGAGATCGAGCCGATGATCATCGGCAAGCGGTTCCTGGTGAAGGTCAACGCCAACATCGGGAATTCCGCGGTCACTTCCTCCATCGAGGAGGAGGTCGACAAGATGACCTGGGCGACGCGGTGGGGCGCCGACACGGTCATGGACCTGTCCACCGGCCGCAACATCCACACCACCCGCGAGTGGGTGCTGCGCAACTCCCCCGTTCCCATCGGCACGGTGCCGCTCTACCAGGCGCTCGAAAAGGTCGACGGCCGTGCCGAGGAGCTGACCTGGGAGATCTACAAGGACACGGTCGTCGAACAGGCCGAACAGGGCGTGGACTACATGACCGTCCACGCGGGCGTGCGGCTCCCGTTCGTACCGCTGACGGCGAACCGCAAGACCGGCATCGTCTCGCGCGGCGGCTCGATCATGGCGGCCTGGTGCCTTGCACACCACAAGGAATCGTTCCTCTACGAGAACTTCGAGGAGCTGTGCGAGATCCTCGCCGCCTACGACGTCACCTACTCGCTCGGCGACGGCCTGCGGCCCGGTTCGATCGCGGACGCCAACGACGAGGCGCAGTTCGCGGAATTGCGGACGCTCGGGGAACTCAACACGATCGCGAAGCGTTTCAACGTACAGACGATGATCGAGGGCCCGGGACATGTCCCGATGCACAAGATCAAGGAGAACATCGACCTTCAGCAGGAGATCTGTGATGAAGCTCCGTTCTATACGCTCGGCCCGCTGACGACGGACGTCGCTCCGGCGTACGACCACATCACCTCCGGCATCGGTGCCGCGATGATCGCCTGGTGGGGCACGGCCATGCTCTGCTATGTCACGCCCAAGGAGCACTTGGGCCTGCCCAATCGTGACGACGTCAAGACCGGCGTCATCACCTACAAGATCGCCGCCCACGCAGCCGACCTCGCCAAGGGGCACCCAGGTGCACAGGAGTGGGATGACGCGCTGTCCGACGCCCGCTTCGAGTTCCGCTGGGAGGACCAGTTCAACCTGGCCCTCGACCCGGACACGGCACGGGAGTTCCACGACGAGACGCTTCCGGCCGAGCCCGCCAAGACGGCGCACTTCTGCTCGATGTGCGGGCCGAAGTTCTGCTCGATGAAGATCTCCCACGACATCCGCCGTGAGCACGGCGGGAGCCGGGAGGAGATCGAGATCGGGATGGAGCAGAAGTCGAAGGAGTTCGCCGCGGCGGGCAACCGGGTGTATCTGCCGATCGCCGACTGACGACGACCGGCTAACTCTTGGTCGAACCCCCGGCGGGCTTGAGGCACAGCGCGTGGTCGACGAGGGTGCCCGTCGCGCGGTTCAGGGCGGCCAGGTCGGGCTGTGCGGTGGTGGTCGTGATGGAGACCGTCACCGCGCGGCTGCCGTCCGCGCTCACCGCGGGGCGGGTGTTGACGCCCACGCCGTCGCCCTCGTGCGTGTAGTAGAAGCCGCCGCAGGACAGCGGGATCTTGCGGAGGCCGAGGCCGTAGGTGCCCTGGGGCAGCTCGGCCACGTCCTCCGGGTCGTCGGTGCGCTGGACGGTCTGCCGCATCTCGCGCCACTGCGCGGCGGGGAGCAGCCGGCCGTCGGCGAGGGCGCGGAAGAAGGTGTTCAGGTCGGCGGTGGTGCTCACCACACCGGAGTCGGCGGTGTGCTGGTAGCTGTGCTTGGTGACGTCGAGGCGCTTGCCGTCGGCGGTCGTCAGATACGCGTTCACATGCGGGTCGGGAAGGAACGGGTCGAGCCCGGGAATGGAGGTGTTCCGCAGTCCGAGCTTCGCGATGATCCGGTGCGCGACCAGATCCTGCCAGCTCGCGCCGCCGGCCTTCTCGGCGATCATCCCGGCCAGCAGGTAGTTGGTGTTGGAGTACGCCCAGCGGGTGGGCCCGCCCGGCTGGGGGACGAACACCGGCCGGTGCTTCATCGCCACCGCGACCAGGTCGGCCGTGGGGGTGGTGTTGTAGCGGTTCTCGTCGAAGTGGTTGATCAACTGGTCCTGGATCTCCGGGTCGTCGATGTAGTCGTACAGGCCGCTGGTCTGGCGGAGCAGGTCGCGGACGGTGATGCGGCTGCCGTCGTTGCCGTTGCCCGAGACGACCCCCGGCAGCCAGTGTTCGACGGTGTCGTCCAGCGACAGCCGCTTCTCCGCGACGAGTTGGAGGACGACGGTCGCCACGAACGTCTTCGTCGTGCTGGCCACGCGGAAGTGGGCGTTCCAGGGGATCGGGGCCGTGGAGTCGGCCGTGCGGGTGCCGATGCGGGCCATGAGCGGCGGGCTGTTCGGTCCGTCGACCCTGGCCAGGACGTTCACGTCGCCGCCGCCGGCCTTCCGTACGGCTGCGAGGTCTTGGCGGAGTGTGTGCTCGGTGTAGGACGACGGCTTCGGCGCCGGGTGTTTGGCGGTGGCGGCGGTCGCGGCCAGGGGTGAGCCCAGGGCGAGGAGGGCTGCTGCCAGCGCGGCGGCGCCGGCTTTCTTCGGCGACGGCATCTGCATGTTCGTATCCCCCGGTGCTCCGGTTCCCGATCAGTGACGATCACCAGCCAACCGGATCCGTCGGCGCGAGGGGATGGGACTGTCCTCCGGATGAGGGGTGCACCTGGCCCCCGTACGAACTACGGGTTCACCCCCGTTGATTGGCTCTGCTCCAGGGGGTTGAGTTGTTTCGCAGCAGTGTTGTCGTGGGTTGGGGGACTGGGGGATGGGGACCGTGATTCTTCTGCAGGTGACGGACGAGGCGCAGTCGTTGGCGTGGGACGGTGATGATCTGGTCGACGTCGTGGGTGGTCGGCGGTGGGGGCCTGACGGGGTGGAGCGCCAGGTCTCGGACGATCATGGGTATTCCTTCGACCGGAGTGTCAGCTCTCCGTCCGGCCGCTTCACCGTGGTCTACGACGAGCGGGGCACCGGGGCGCTGTTGCTGGAGGGCGATCGGCCGGTCCGTGAGCTGGAGCGCAGTGACGACTACGCCGAGGACTTCGACTATCCGGTCGCCCTCGGGGTGCTGCCGGACGGCCGTGAGGTGCTGGTGCACTGCCCGGACCAGTACGACCTCCTGGAGATCGAGGACGCGGAATCGGGAGAACGGCTCACGGTCGGCGACCGTACGCGGAACGACGTCCTCCACTCGCGGCTGGCGGTGTCTCCGGGCGGGACTCATCTGCTGTCGGCGGGCTGGTTGTGGCATCCGTACGGGATCGCCGAAGTCTTCGACCTGGAACGGGCGTTGGGGGATCCCGCTGTGCTCGACGGCCGTGGTGTGCCGTCCTTCAACCCGGGCAACAGTTCCGAGGTGATCTCGGCCTGCTGGCTCGACGGTGACCGGGTGGCGGTGGCGACCGGGGAGGAGTTCGTCGACGAGGAGGACAGCACGGACTCCGAAAGCCTGGGGAAACGGCAGTTGGGCGTGTGGTCGCTCTCCGAGAAGCGGTGGATCCATCGCAACAGGGTCGACTTCCACATCGGCACGCTGATCCCGCGGGGTGACACGGCCGTCTCGCTGTACGGGCATCCCCGGCTGATCGACGTCACGACGGGAGCGTCGGTGGCGGAGTGGCCGGATGTGGAAGTGCCGTGCCGGGAGGGCAGTTACGGGGTGACGCACATCCCGACGCCCGTCGCGGCCCTGCATCCGGACGGCCGGCGGCTGGCTGTCGCGCAGGCGGAGAGCATCGCGGTCGTCGACCTTCCTGAGGAGGCATCCCGAGAGGCGTCCTGAGAGAAGTCCTGGCAGGGCTTCCCGACAGGGCGTCCTGAGGGGGTTTGCTGTTCGATGAGCGCAGCACTCGGCCGCCCCTGTGACCCGGTCGGCCGGTCACCCGGTGACCGGGGTGTTCGGCTTGCGCTCCCCTGGGTGGGGGCGCAAGCCGAGGGGCTAGTCCGGCTGGTGGTCGGGCCCCCCGAAGTCCGGGCTGCTGAAGTCCGGGCTGGAGAAGCTCGGGCGGTGACCCGGCTCCGGGCCGTCGTCGGGGCTGGAGAAGCCGGGACGGTCGTAGCCGAGGTGCGGCATGCGACTCGGGGCCGTGGGTGTCGTACGGCGGAGGGTCGCCGTGCCCGGCGCCGCGAGCGCCTCCTGGAGGAACGGCAGGATGCCGCGTTCCAGAAGGGCGTCGTGCCAGGCCTCCCTGGCGCGGGCAACTTCGCCGCCCGACTCGCCGTAGGGGCCGGTGTCGGGTGAGGGCCTGTTGCGCAGGGCGGTGAGCAGCAGGCCGACGATGGCGACGAGGATCGCCGCGGCGGTCATGGCGCCGAACACCCAGCCGGCGGTGAGCATGGTCTTGGCGAACGCCGGTTCGGGGCTGAGCATCTTGAGGATGTAGCCCACGAGCAGGAATATCGCCGCGGCCGTGCCGGCGAGGACGGGGGTGAGGACGGCGGCTACGGCGATGGCGCCCGCACCCTCGGCCGCCTCCCCCAGGGTGGTGGCGAGCCCCATCGCGCCCACGCCGCCCGGCTCCGCGGAGTCGGTCTCGTGGACGGCCGACGGGGTGGACGACGCCGGTTGGCGCAGTTCCTCGCGGACCTTCACGTAGTGCTGGTACTCGGTCGCCGCGGCCGCCGTGATGAGCGCGGTGGCGTTCAGCGCCATGGTGCGCAGCTGTTCGGGGTTGAGCCGCTTGCCGACAGCGGCCAGTTCCGGGCGGGTAGGGGCGGAGCGCAGCGCCTCGTCGAGGATCCGCTCGTACTCCTGGCGGTCCTCGCTGTGCAGGTGCTGCGGAACGCTGTTCATGTGCATCCCCCGATGCTCCGTAGGGCTTGGGGCTCGCATGCCAACGAGCCGTCGGGCAGAAACGGAGGGGAGCCTGCTACGGATAAGCCGATGGTAGAGCGGCGACGGCACACGGTGACAGGGGGTTTCCAGAAATTGGCCCCTGGCCAGCGCTGTCGTCCGCCGGTCCTCCGGAGGGGACGCCTGCCCGATAAACGTTCAGATATCCAGGGGCAGTTGCTGGACCAGCAGTTTTCCGGCCATGGTCACTCCGCCGTCCATCGCGATGGCGAGTCCCTCGGCGTAGACGTGCGGTCCCTCGACCACGGGGCCGGCGCTGTCCTCGCCGTCCTCGGAGCCCACGTCGCCCAGGAGATAGGGGATCGGGCTGTGGCCGTGGACGATCCGGGTGCCGCCGTACATGTCGAGCAGGGAGCGGACGTGGTCGGCGCCGCCCTCGTCGCGGAAGGAGAAGCGCTTGGTGAACTTGCGGAACACGTCCCAGACCTCGTCCGCGTCATTGCGTGTGAGGGTCTCGCGGACGTTGTCGTTGACCGCCTCGATCGAGTCGCCGTAGTCGAGGTAGGCGGTGGTGTCGGAGTGGACGAGCAGGTGGCCGTCGACCTGCTCCATGGCGTCCAGCCGGGCCATCCACTGCAGGTGGACGTCCTGGAGGCGGTCCATGTCGGTCTTCTGGCCGCCGTTGAGCAGCCAGGCCGCCTGGAAGGTGGCGGTGCCCGCGCCGGAGTTGACGGGGGTGTCGCCGAACCGCTTCGCGCCGAGCAGCAGCAGCTCGTGATTGCCCATCAGGGCCTTGCAGTAGCCGCCGGCCGCGGCGGCCTCGGCGGACAGCCGCATGACGAGGTCGATCACGCCGATGCCGTCGGGTCCGCGGTCGGTGAAGTCGCCGAGGAACCAGAGCCGGGCGGTGCCGGCGCACCAGCTGCCGGCCGCGTCGATCAGGCCCTTCTCCCGCAGGGCGGCCACCAGTTCGTCCAGGTAGCCGTGCACATCCCCTACGACGAACAGCGGACCGGGGCCCTCCGTCTGCTGCGGGACGGCCGCCGACGCCGGGTCCACCGCGACCTGAACCGTGTCACCCCGACGGATGACGGGCAGATCGCGCTGCGTGGGCGTGTAGCCCTCCGGATAGACCTCGTCGAAGGCCTCGTCAAAGGCCTCCTCGTCGGGTCGTACGGCCTCGCCGGGCTGTGCGCTGTCGGCGTACGGACCGGTCTCGTGGACATACGCCGGTACCCGGAAGTCGCGCAACGTCGCCGTCCGCTCCGTCTCGGGTCCCTGACCGGCCCCCTGAGTCATCGACCCCTCCACCATCACGCCGCGTCTGCACCGCGTCGGACTGCCTGGTCGCAGCGGCCCGCGGTGTCGTGGGCCCATCATAGGAATGCGGATCGCGCCATGTGATGACCCAGGGGTGCTGAATCGGACCAGGACTCCGGTCCACCGCGGCTTTCGCCCCGATTGGGCAGGGGTTCGGCTGTTGGCCGTCTGCTTGACGGGGGTTGACCGGGGGTTGGTTCACGCCGTTGAGGCGGCTGGAAATCGCCGGTGGGGGTTGCTTGTGGTGGGGGG
>NZ_JNXE01000041.1 GCF_000716605.1 Streptomyces sp. NRRL F-525
ACCGAAGACACCTCTCGGAAACCCCCTCTTTCACCGCATTCACCCCCTGAACCCCCGCCCACCGAAAGGACTTTCGCGGCTTCACCTCTTGACGGCCGGAGTGGCTGAGAGCACATTGACCGCGCACCCCACTGCATGAGAGCGCTCTCAGGCAGGCACGGCACCCGCACCCCCACCCCGTATCCGAGAGGCACCGATGAGTGAACCCTCCGGCACGCCGCGCAGACCCCACCCCTTCCGGCGCACCCTGATCGCCGTCCTCAGCACCCTCGGCCTGGCGGCCGCCACCGCCACGGCCTTCACCCTGCCCGCGAACGCGTCCGCGCCCACACCCCCGTCGGGCTGGACGCAGGTCTTCCTGGACGACTTCAACGGCGCCGCGGGCACCGGCGTCTCCACCGCCAACTGGCAGTACGACACCGGGACTTCATACCCGGGCGGAGCCGCCAACTGGGGCACCGGCGAGGTCGAGACGATGACCTCCTCCACCAACAACGTGGCGCTCGACGGCAACGGCAACCTGCTGATCACCCCGCGCCGGGACGCCTCCGGCAACTGGACCTCGGGCCGGATCGAAACCAACCGCACCGACTTCCAGCCGCCGGCCGGCGGGAAGCTCCGCGTCGAGGCCCGTATCCAACTCCCCAACGTCACCGGCTCGTCGGCGCTCGGGTACTGGCCCGCGTTCTGGATGCTGGGCGCGCCCTACCGAGGCAACTATCAAAACTGGCCCAGCGTGGGCGAGTTGGACATCATGGAGAACGTCCAGGGTCTCAACACCGACTGGTCCACGGTCCATTGCGGCACCAGCCCGGGCGGTCCGTGCAACGAGACGACCGGCATCGGCGGTTCGACCGCGTGCACGGGCACGACCTGCCAGGCGGGCTTCCACACCTACGCGATGGAATGGGACCGGTCCACGAGCCTCGAGCAGATCCGCTACTACCTCGACGGCGTCAACTTCGAGACGGTGAACTCCAGTCAGGTCGACGCGACGACCTGGGCCAACGCGACGAACCACGGCTTCTTCATCATCCTGAACGTGGCGATGGGCGGCGGCTTCCCGGACGCGTTCGGCGGCGGCCCCACCAGCGCCACCGACCCGAACCACCCGATGACGGTGGACTACGTCCAGGTGCTCTCGTCCACGGGTAGTGGGAGCGGTACCACGCCCCCGCCGACCGGCAACCGTGACGCCTACAGCGCGATCCAGGCCGAGTCCTACGACAGCCAGTCCGGCACCATCGCCGAGACCACCACGGACACCGGCGGCGGCCAGGACATCGGCTCCATCGCCAACGGCGACTGGGCCCTCTACAAGGGCGTCAACTTCGGCTCCACGGCGGCCACCCAGTTCTACGCCCGGGTCGCGAGCGGTGCGGCGAGCGGGGTCAGCGGTCTGGTCCAGGTACGCCTCGACAGCCCCACCGCGACCCCGGTCGGCAGCTTCGCGCTGGCCAACACCGGGGGCTGGCAGTCATGGAAGACGGTGCCCGCGAACATCAGCTCGGTCACCGGCACCCATGACGTCTACCTCACCTTCACCAGCGGCCAGCCGGCGGACTTCGTGAACGTGAACTGGTTCGACTTCGGCCACTGATCCCAACTCCCCACGGGGCAAAGGGGCTTCACGCGTGCATGCGTGGGGCCCCTGCTCCTTCCGGTCCGGTGGAACGGTCCAAGTGAGGCACCTCGGGGGAGCGGACGTCCGCGCTCCGTCCGGGGCAAGATCACGACCGACTTCCTCTCTGCTGCTAGCCCCTGCCTTCCATCGCAGGTCAGCGGCGCGCGCCTCCACGACCGGCGTCCGGCGCGCGATGGACCGTAGTAGACCGGTCGGCTAGCTTCGGTGGTGCGACGCGGATCGGGCGTCGAAGCCCCTTTCCTCTCACACCCGGAGCAGAGCCATGAACAACCACGGTCGTCAGGACGGCATTCACCCCTTTCCCGCCGGTATGGAGTCGCGCGAGATCGAGACCAACGGCGCCACGATCCATGTGCGCGTCGGCGGGCAGGGGCCGGCGGTCGTGCTGCTGCACGGCTTCGGCACGACGGGCGACATGTGGGGGCACCTGGCCCACGCGCTCATCGAGGACCACACGGTCATCGCGCCCGACCTGCGCGGGCTGGGCCTCTCGTCGAAACCCGACGGCGGCTACGACAAGAAGACCCAGGCGGCGGACGTGTGGGGCGTCCTGGACGCCCTGGGCATCCGTTCCATCGAACTGGTGACGCACGACATCGGCATCATGGTCGGCTACGCGGTCGCCGCCACCCACCCCGAGCGCGTCAGCCGATGGGTGGCGATCGACGCGCCGCTGCCCGGCATCGGCCCGTGGGACCTGATCACACAGGACCCGGCCATGTGGCACTTCGGCTTCGGCGGTCACGACATGGAGCGCCTGGTCGACGGCCGGGAGCGCATCTACCTCGACCGCTTCTGGAACGAACTCTCCGTGGTCCCCGAGCGGTTCGACGAGGCGAAGCGCCAGCACTACGCGGCGCTGTACGCACAGCCCGGCACCATGCGCGCGAGCTTCGCCCAGTTCCTGGCGTTCGCCCAGGACGCGGCCGACAACAGGAAGTTCCTCGCGGAGGGCAAGCTCCCGATGCCGGTTCTGGCCTTCGGCGGCGAAGCCACGTTCGGCCCGGGAATCGGCGAGGTACTGCGGTGCGTCGCCGACGACGTCGAGGACGCGGTCATCCCGGACTGCGGGCACTGGATCACGGAGGAGCAGCCGCAGGCGACGACGGACCTGGTCGTCGACTTCCTGCGCCGGGCTCATTGACAACCGTCCCTCCGTCCCGGAACAGCAATTCATCAGTCGAACGAATCAGTCGAACGAAGTCGAAGGAAGAGGTCGGAATCATGGACGCTGTCTACACCGCGGTCGTCACCGCCAACGGCCGGGACGGCCGCGCCGCCAGCGACGACGGACTGCTCGATGTCCGCCTGGCGTTCCCGCCGGCGCTCGGTGGTGACGGCCGGGGCACCAATCCCGAGCAGCTCTTCGCAGCCGGTTACGCCGCCTGCTTCACCAGCACGCTCGGTGTCGCGGGCCGGGCGGCGAAGGTCGCCACCGGTGAGATCTCGGTGACCGCGGAGATCGGCCTCGCCAAGGACGCCGCGGACGGCGGCTTCGCACTCACCGCGGTGCTGCGCGTGAAGCTGCCCGAGGCGCTGCGCAACGAGACCGGTCGCAAGCTGGTCGAGCAGGCGCACGCGGGCTGCCCGTACTCCAAGGCCACCCGCGGCAACATCCCGGTCGAACTCGTCGTGGAGTAGCGACCCGCCCCGTACACGAAGCGATTCCCCCTGAAGGAGAGCGACTTGACCACCGTACGACCGTCGGCGGCCTCCCACGACCACGAGCGCATGATGGGCATGGTGACGGGCTTCTGGGTCACCCAGACGGTTCGCGCCGCCGCCCTGTACAACCTCGCGGACCACCTCACGGCCGGCACCGACACCGCCGACGCGATCGCCGACACCGAGTCCATCGACCCGGACGCGACCCGCCGCCTGCTGCGCACCTGCGTCTCCCTGGGCCTGACGACCTCCGCCGACGGACATCACTACACCGGCACACCCCTGCTGAGCACACTGCGGCAGGACGACCCCCATTCGCTACGGCACTTCGCCATCTCCCAGTCCGCACCGGGCCATTGGCTGTCGTGGGGCATGTTTCCCGAGGCCGTCCGGACGGGCTCGCACCAGGTCACGGCGGCGCACGGCGAGGCGAACATCTTCGACTACTTCGCCAAGCACCTCGACGAAGCGGCCTCCTTCACCGAGTCGATGAGCAACCTGTCACAGGCCGCCGCCCTCGACATCGCCGCCGTCCTGGACACCCAGGGCGTCACCCTCGCCCTGGACATCGGCGGAGCCGGTGGCGACGTCGTCCGGGCCATGATGCGCGCCAACCCCGCACTCCACGGCGGGGTGTTCGACCTACCCCACATCGCTCCCGCCGCGACCGAAGCGGCCAAGGCCGAGGGGCTCGACGAACGATTCACCACCGTGGGCGGGGACTTCTTCGACTCGGTTCCGCCGGCCGACCTCTACGTACTCAAATACATCCTGCACGACTGGGACGACGCGAGTTGTGTCCGCATCCTCCAGAACTGCCGGGCACAGCTGGCGAAGGGCGGCCGCATCGCCGTCGTCGACCACCTCGTCGACGATGCCGGGCGGCCCGGGCTCGCTCCCCTGATGGATATGAACATGTTGGCCATGACGGGCGGCAGGGAACGCCAACTCGCCGAATTCGACGCCCTGTTCACCGCGGCCGGCCTGCACCGCGTCACGGTGACTCCCGCCGGGGCGTTCGCCGTCATCGAAGCACGGGCCACACCGTGACATCGTCGCGTCGCCGCGCGGAGAGGCGCGCGAACTCCGCCCGGGAACAGCCGAGTTGCGACTGACCGGCCCCGGGGCCCGAGCCCCATCCCGAAGCGACCGGGGTGGGGCTCCTCCGTTTCCCCGCGGCCCGTCCGCGTCACCTCACCTCAGCTCGGCCCGGAACCCCGCCGGCGTCACATCCGTGTGCTGCTGGAAGAACTTGGAGAAGTTCGCCGCGTCGGGGAAGCCAACTGCCGCCCCCACACGGCCGATCGGCAGGTCCGTGTGGGCCAACAGCCGTTTCGCCTCCAGGACGACGCGCTTGTCGATGAAGCCCTTCGGTGTCTCGCCGGTCGCGGCGCGGACCGCGCGGACCAGGGTGCGGCGGGAGTAGCCGAGGGCGTCGGCGTAGGCGCTGACGCTGTGGTTGGTGGCGAAGCCCTTCTCGACGGCGTTCCGGAAGAGGGTGAACGTCGTGTCGGCTTGCCGGGCCGCGTCCTCCGCCGAGCTGGCCGCGAGATGCGCGAGCCGGAGCAGGAAGGCCGTCAGGGAGTGTCGTAGGACAGAGGTGTGGAGGCTGAGCGGGAGGGTGGTCGAGTCCTCGTACTCGCGTTGGAGCTGGCCCAGGGAGGCGCGCAGGGCGGCGAGGCGGGGCTCGTCGGGGTGCAGGACGGGCGGGAGGTCGTAGCGGTAGAGGCCGGTCGCCTCGACCGTGGCGCGCGGGAGGAAGCCGGGCTGCATGGTCAGGACCGTGCCGCGGTACTCGCTGGTCGAGGAGAAGCGGTGGACCTGGCCGGGGCGGATCCACAGGACGTCGCCGGCGCTCACCTCGTACTCGGCGAAGTCGATCATGTGGCGGACCGGGCCGCCGGAGAAGAGCATCACCACATGGAAGTCGATGCGGTGTACGCGGTGCAGGGGCGCGTCGGCGTGCCAGGTGCGGTCGGTGCCCATCGGCCCGACCTGCATGCCGACGCCGCAGACACTCAGATCGACAGGGAAGGGAAACGTTCTGATCACGTCGCCGTCACCGCCGACGTCTTGGATAGTTCTGTCCGTCATGTCCTTCTCGTGCCGCCTCGACGCTCATCCCGGTGTCCCACTTTCACCACAGGCTGGCACACCGGCACCTTCCCTCGTAAAAGTCAGACTTTTAGATTTGAAGGCGTCCGAGCAGTTCTGCCGCTCTTACCGAGGACTTCTTGAAGATGAACGCGCACACACCTGACAGTTTCGAGTGGACCGATCTCGACCGTCGAGCCGTCGACACCGCCCGTGTCCTGGCCGCTGACGCGGTCCAAAAGGTCGGCAACGGCCACCCGGGCACCGCGATGGCCCTGGCTCCCGCCGCGTACACGATCTTTCAGAAGGTGATGCGTCACGACCCCGCGGATCCCGAGTGGACCGGCCGTGACCGCTTCGTCCTCTCCCCCGGCCACACCTCGCTGACGCTGTACACACAGCTGTACCTCGCCGGGTACGAGCTGGAGCTGGACGACCTGAAGGCGTTCCGGACGCACGGCTCGAAGACGCCTGGTCACCCCGAGTACGGGCACACGGCCGGTGTGGAGACCACGACAGGACCGCTCGGACAGGGTGTCGCCAACGCGGTGGGCATGGCCATGGCCGCCCGCTACGAGCGCGGCCTGTTCGACCCCGAGGCCCCCGAGGCCGAGTCGCCCTTCGACCACACGATCTGGGCGATCGTCTCCGACGGCGACCTGGAGGAGGGCATCTCCGCCGAGGCGTCCTCGCTCGCCGGCCACCAGAAGCTCGGCAACCTCGTCTTCGTCTACGACGACAACCACATCTCCATCGAGGGCGACACCGCGACCGCCTTCTCCGAGGACGTCCTCAAGCGCTACGAGGCCTACGGCTGGCACACCCAGCGCATCGAGCCCGCCGCCGAGGGCGACATCGACCCCCACGCGCTGTACACGGCGCTGAAGACGGCGCAGGCCGAGACCGAGCGCCCCTCGATCATCGCGATGCGCACGATCATCGCCTGGCCCGCTCCAAACGCGCAGAACACCGAGGCCGCCCACGGCTCCGCGCTCGGCGCCGACGAGATCGCCGCCACCAAGCGCGTCCTCGGCTTCGACCCCGAGAAGTCCTTCGAGGTCGCCGACGAGGTCATCGCCCACAGCCGCAAGGCCCTGGACCGGGGCGCCGAGGCGCACTCGACCTGGGACAAGCAGCTCGACACCTGGCGCGGCGCCCGGCCCGAGCGCGCGAAGCTCTTCGACCGGATCGTCGCCGGCCAGCTCCCCGAGGGCTGGGAGCAGTCCCTGCCGGTCTTCGAGGAGGGCTCCTCCGTCGCCACCCGCGCCGCCTCCGGCAAGGTCCTCCAGGCACTTGGAACGGTCCTGCCCGAGCTGTGGGGCGGCTCCGCCGACCTCGCCGGTTCGAACAACACCACCATCGACAAGACCTCGTCCTTCCTCCCGAAGGGCAACCCGCTGCCGGAGGCCGACCCGTACGGCCGTACGATCCACTTCGGTATTCGCGAGCACTCGATGGCGGCCGAGATGAACGGGATCGCCCTGCACGGCAACACCCGTGTCTACGGCGGCACCTTCCTGGTGTTCTCCGACTACATGCGCAATGCGGTGCGCCTCTCCGCGCTGATGCAGCTCCCGGTGACGTACGTCTGGACCCACGACTCGATCGGTCTCGGCGAGGACGGCCCCACCCACCAGCCGGTCGAGCACCTCGCCTCGCTGCGCGCCATCCCGGGCCTGAACATCGTGCGCCCGGCCGACGCCAACGAGACCGCGATCGCCTGGGCCGAGATCCTCAAGCGGCACGCCACGAAGCCCGCCCCGCACGGCCTCGCGCTGACCCGCCAGGGTGTGCCCACCTACGCCCCCAACTCCGATGCGGCGCGCGGCGGTTACGTCCTCAAGGACTCCTCCACCGAGACCCCCGACGTCGTGCTCATCGCGACCGGTTCCGAGGTGCACCTCGCCGTCGAGGCGCGGGAGCGGCTGGAGGCCGAGGGCGTGGGTACCCGGGTGGTGTCGATGCCGTCCGTGGAGTGGTTCGAGGAGCAGTCGCGCGAGTACCGCGACAGCGTCCTTCCGCCGTCCGTGAAGGCCCGCGTTGCGGTCGAGGCCGGGATCGGTCTCACGTGGTACCGGTTCGTGGGTGACGCAGGACGCATCGTCTCCCTCGAACACTTCGGCGCCTCCGCCGATGCCAAGACCCTGTTCGCCGAGTTCGGTTTCACGGCCGAGAACGTCGCCGCGACTGCCCGGGAATCCCTTGCCGCCGCGCGCGGTTGATCCGATCGCCAGAAAGAAGATGATCACAGTGACCGAAGTGACCGCCACCGCGGGAGCTCTCAAGCGCCTGTCCGACGAGGGCGTCTCCATCTGGCTGGACGACCTGTCGCGCAAGCGGATCGAGTCCGGCAACCTCGCCGAACTCGTCGACACCAGGAACGTCGTCGGTGTCACCACCAACCCCTCGATCTTCCAGGCCGCCATCGGCTCCGGCGAGGGCTACGAGCAGCAGCTCGCCGACCTGGCCGTGCGCAAGGTGACGGTCGAAGAGGCCGTACGGATGATGACCACCGCCGACGTCCGCGCCGCCGCCGACATCCTGCGCCCGGTCTACGACGCGACCGGCGGCCGGGACGGCCGGGTCTCCATCGAGGTCGACCCCCGGCTCGCCCACAACACCGAGGCGACCATCGCCGAGGCCAAGCAGCTGGCCTGGCTGGTGGACCGTTCCAACGTGATGATCAAGATCCCGGCGACCAAGGCCGGTCTCCCGGCCATCACCGAGGTCATCGGCGAGGGCATCAGCGTCAACGTCACGCTGATCTTCTCCCTGGAGCGCTACCGCGAGGTCATGGACGCCTACCTGGCCGGCCTGGAGAAGGCGAAGGCCGCGGGCATCGACCTGGCGACCATCCACTCCGTGGCCTCCTTCTTCGTCTCCCGCGTCGACTCCGAGATCGACAAGCGCCTGACCGCGATCGGCACGGACGAGGCTCTCGCTCTCAGGGGCAAGGCGGCTCTCGCCAACGCGCGGCTCGCCTACGAGGCCTACGAAGAGGTCTTCTCCGGGGACCGTTGGACCGGTCTAACAGGCGCCAAGGCCAATAAGCAGCGCCCCCTGTGGGCCTCGACCGGTGTGAAGGACCCGTCGTACAAGGACACCCTGTACGTCGACGAACTGGTCGCACCCGGCACCGTCAACACCATGCCCGAGGCGACGCTGAACGCCACCGCCGACCACGGCGACATCCACGGCGACACGGTGACCGGCGGCTACGCGCAGGCCCGCGCCGACCTGGACGCCGTAGAGCGGCTGGGGATCTCGTACGACGTGGTCGTCAAGCAGCTGGAGGACGAGGGCGTCGCCAAGTTCGAGGTGGCCTGGCAGGACCTGCTGGACGCCGTCGCGAAGTCGCTGAGCAGCAAGGGGGTCGACGGGGAATGAGCGACGAACTTCCCGGAACGAAACCGGCCGCGGCAGCCGAAGCCGCCGTGCAGGAGCTGACCGTCGAGGAACTCACGGACGCCCTGGCCGCCGGCTGGGACAACCCGCTGCGTGACCCCCGCGATCGCCGGCTCCCCCGGATCGCGGGTCCGTCCGGGCTGGTCATCTTCGGGGTCACCGGTGACCTGTCCCGCAAGAAGCTGATGCCGGCCGTGTACGACCTGGCCAACCGCGGCATGCTGCCGCCGGGCTTCTCGCTCGTCGGGTTCGCCCGGCGGGACTGGGAGGACCAGGACTTCGCGCAGGTGGTGCACGACTCGGTGCGCGAGCACTCCCGGACCGAGTTCCGCGAGGAGGTCTGGCAGCAGCTCGCCGAGGGCATGCGGTTCATCCCGGGCGACTTCGACGACGACACGGCGTTCAAGCAACTGCGCGCCGCTGTCGACGAGTTGGACACCTCCCGGGGCACCAGCGGCAACTACGCGTTCTACCTCTCCGTACCGCCGAAGTTCTTCCCGAAGGTCGTCCAGCAGCTGAAGAAGCACGGCCTCGCGACGGCCGCCGAGGGTTCCTGGCGCCGCGCGGTCATCGAGAAGCCGTTCGGCCGCGACCTGAAGAGCGCGCGTGAGCTGAACAAGATCGTGCACGAGGTGTTCGACCCGGACCAGGTGTTCCGCATCGACCACTACCTCGGCAAGGAGACGGTCCAGAACATCCTGGCGCTGCGCTTCGCCAACCAGATGTACGAGCCCATCTGGAACCGGTCCTACGTCGACCACATCCAGATCACGATGGCCGAGGACATCGGCATCGGCGGGCGCGCCGGCTACTACGACGGCATCGGTTCGGCCCGTGACGTCATCCAGAACCACCTCCTGCAGCTGATGGCGCTCACCGCCATGGAGGAGCCGATCGCCTTCGACGAGGAGGCGCTGCTCACCGAGAAGCTCAAGGTGCTGAAGTCGGTGCGGCTGCCCGAGAAGCTGGGCGAGCACACGGTGTTCGGGCAGTACGCGGAGGGCTGGCAGGGCGGCGAGAAGGTCGTCGGCTACCTCCAGGAGGACGGCATCGACCCGCAGTCGAAGACCGACACCTACGCGGCCGTCAAGCTGGAGGTGGACAACCGCCGCTGGGCGGGCATCCCCTTCTACCTGCGCACCGGCAAGCGGCTCGGGCGGCGCGTGACGGAGATCGCGGTCGTCTTCAAGCGCGCCCCGCACTCCCCCTTCGACTCCAGCGCCACCGAGGAGCTGGGCCAGAACGCGATCGTCATCCGGGTCCAGCCCGACGAGGGCATGACGGTCCGGTTCGGCTCGAAGGTGCCGGGCACCTCGATGGAGATCCGGGACGTGTCCATGGACTTCGCCTACGGCGAGTCGTTCACGGAGTCGAGCCCGGAGGCGTACGAGCGGCTCATCCTGGATGTGCTGCTCGGCGACGCCAACCTGTTCCCGCGCCACCAGGAAGTGGAAGAGTCCTGGAAGATCCTCGACCCGATCGAGGAGTACTGGGCACAGAACGGCAAGCCCGCGCAGTACTCCTCGGGCAGCTGGGGTCCCGAGGAGGCGGACGAGATGCTCGCACGAGACGGACGGAGCTGGCGCAGGCCATGAAGATCGACCTGAGCGACACCACGGCAAGCAAGATCAACAAGGCGCTGGTGCAGGGTCGCCGCGACATCGGCACCCCTGCCGTGGGCATGGTCCTGACGATGGTCATCGTCACGGACGAGGAGAACGCCTACGACTCGATCAAGGCGGCCGAGGAGGCCTCGCACGAGCACCCCTCGCGCACCCTGGTCGTCATCAAACGGCACGCCCGCACCCCGCGGGACCGGACCAACTCGCACCTCGACGCCGAGGTCCGGGTGGGCGCCGACGCCGGCACCGGCGAGACGGTCGTGCTGCGGACCTACGGCGAGGTGTCCGACCACGCCGACTCCGTGGTGCTGCCGCTGCTGCTGCCGGACGCGCCGGTCGTCGTCTGGTGGCCCGGGGACGCCCCCGAGATCCCGGCGAAGGACCCGCTGGGCGCCCTCGCGCAGCGCCGGATCACCGACCTGTACTCGGCGACGAACCCGCTGGAGGCGCTGGACGCCCGCGCCCGTGCCTACGCGCCCGGCGACACCGACCTCGCCTGGACCCGGTTGACGCCGTGGCGTTCGATGCTGGCGGCGGCTCTGGACCAGTCCAAGTCGAAGATCACCTCGGGTGCCGTGGAGAGCGAGGCCGACAACCCGGCCGCCGAGCTGCTGGCCCGCTGGCTGGAGGCCCGCCTCAAGGTGAAGATCGACCGCGTGGTCACCGACGGGCCGGTCATCACGGCCGTTCGCCTCGGCACCGGCGCCGGCGAGGTGGTCATCGACCGTCCCGAGGGCCCGCTGGCCACGCTGTCCCTGCCCGGACAGCCGTCCCGCACCCTCGCGCTGAAGGTCCGCACGACCTCCGAACTCATCGCCGAGGAGCTGCGGCGCCTCGACGCCGACGAGATGTACGCCATCGCCCTGCGGGCCGAGGGCACCAAGGAGACCCCCCGTCATGTCTGACTCCCCCAAGCTCGTGCGGCGGCCCGAGTGGACCGCTCTGGAGGACCACCGCGCGGCCGAACTGAGCCCGCAGCTGCGTGAGTTGTTCGCCGCGGACCCGGGGCGCGCGGAGCGGTACGTGGTCACCGTCGGCGATCTGCGCATCGACTACTCCAAGCACCTGATCACGGACGAGACCCTCGCCCTCCTCCAGGAACTGGCCACCGCCACCGGCGTGTTCGGCCTCCGCGACGCCATGTTCCGCGGCGAGAAGATCAACGTCACCGAGGACCGCGCGGTCCTGCACACCGCGCTGCGTGCCCCGCGTGACGCGGTGATCGAGGTCGACGGCGAGAACGTGGTGCCCCAAGTCCACGCCGTGCTCGACAAGATGGCCGGCTTCGCGAACCGGGTCCGCTCCGGCGAGTGGACCGGGCACACGGGCCGCCGTATCCGCAATGTCGTCAACATCGGCATCGGCGGCTCGGATCTCGGTCCGGCGATGGCGTACGAGGCTCTCCGCGCCTTCACCGACCGCTCGTTGACGGTCCGGTTCGTATCGAACGTGGACGGCGCCGACCTGCACGAGGCGACCCGCGACCTCGACCCGGCCGAGACGCTGTTCATCGTCGCGTCCAAGACCTTCACCACGATCGAGACGATCACCAACGCGACGTCCGCCCGGACATGGCTCCTTGAGGGTCTCGGCGGTGACGACAAGGCCGTCGCGAAGCACTTCGTGGCGCTGTCGACCAACGCCGGGAAGGTGTCGGACTTCGGCATCGACACGGACAACATGTTCGAGTTCTGGGACTGGGTCGGCGGACGCTACTCCTACGACTCGGCCATCGGCTTGTCTCTGATGATCGCCATCGGCCCGGACCGTTTCCGCGAGATGCTCGACGGTTTCCACCTCGTCGACGAGCACTTCCGCACCGCACCCGCCGAGTCCAACGCGCCTTTGCTGCTCGGCCTGTTGGGTGTCTGGTACGGCAACTTCTTCGACGCGCAGTCGCACGCCGTGCTGCCGTACTCGCACTATCTCTCCAAGTTCACCGCCTACTTGCAGCAGCTGGACATGGAGTCCAACGGCAAGTCCGTGGACCGGGACGGGAATCCGGTGGAGTGGCAGACCGGCCCGGTGGTGTGGGGCACGCCCGGCACGAACGGCCAGCACGCCTACTACCAACTCATCCACCAGGGCACGAAGTTGATCCCGGCGGACTTCATCGGTTTCGTCAACCCGATCGGCGAGCTGAGCGAAGGCCTCAAGGCGCAGCACGACCTGCTGATGGCCAACTTCTTCGCCCAGACCCAGGCGTTGGCCTTCGGGAAGACGCCGGACGAGGTGCGCGCGGAGGGTGTGCCCGAGGAGCTGGTGCCGCACAAGACGTTCAAGGGCAACCACCCCACGACCACGATCCTGGCCCGCGAGCTGACCCCGTCCGTGCTCGGGCAGTTGATCGCGCTCTACGAGCACAAGGTGTTCGTGCAGGGCGCGGTCTGGAACATCGACTCCTTCGACCAGTGGGGCGTCGAGCTGGGCAAGGTCCTCGCCAAGCGCGTCGAACCCGCCCTGACCGAGGGCGCGGACGTGCCCGGTCTCGACTCCTCCACCGCCGCTCTCGTGGCCACCTACCGGACGCTCCGTAATTCCCAGGAAGTGAACTGACATGCAGCTCGGACTGATCGGCCTCGGCAAGATGGGCGGCAACATGCGCGAGCGCATCCGCCGCGCGGGCCACACCGTCATCGGCTACGACCGCAACCCCGAGGTCTCCGACGTGAGCGACCTGGCCGAACTGGTCGGCAAGCTCGAAGCGCCGCGCACGGTATGGGTGATGGTCCCGGCCGGTGCCCCGACCCAGTCGGTCGTCGACGAGCTGGGCGAGCTGCTCCAGCCCGGCGACGTCATCGTCGACGGCGGCAACTCCCGCTGGACGGACGACGAGAAGCACGCCGAGGAGCTGGGCGCCAAGGGCATCGGCTTCGTCGACGCGGGCGTCTCCGGCGGTGTGTGGGGTCTGCAGAACGGCTACGCGCTGATGGTCGGCGGCGACGCCGAGAACATCGCGAAGGTGCAGCCGATCTTCGACGCGCTGAAGCCCGAGGGCGAGTTCGGCTTCGTCCACGCCGGCAAGGTCGGCGCCGGGCACTTCTCCAAGATGGTCCACAACGGCATCGAGTACGCCATGATGCAGGCGTACGCCGAGGGTTGGGAGCTGCTGGAGAAGGTCCACTCCGTCACCGACGTGCGCGAGGTGTTCCGCTCCTGGCAGGAGGGCACCGTCATCCGCTCGTGGCTGCTGGACCTGGCGGTCAACGCCCTTGACGGCGACGAGCACTTGGACAAGCTGCGCGGTTTCGCGGAGGACTCCGGCGAGGGCCGCTGGACCGTCGAGGCGGCCATCGACAACGCCGTGCCGCTGCCCGCGATCACGGCCTCCCTGTTCGCGCGGTTCGCCTCGCGCCAGGACGACTCGCCGCAGATGAAGATGATCGCGGCGCTGCGCAACCAGTTCGGCGGTCACGCCGTCGAGTCCAAGTAGGCCTGCCGTGGGGGATCTTCTGCTGGTCCGCCACGGCGAGACGGAGTGGAGCGTGTCGGGCCAGCACACCAGCTGGACCGACCTGCCCCTCACCCAGCACGGCGAGGAACAGGCCAAGTCCCTCGCTCCGCTCCTCTCGGACCGGACCTTCGCGCTCGCCCTGACCAGCCCGCTCGGCCGCGCGATACGCACCGCCGAACTCGCGGGCATCACCGGGGCCGTACCCGACCCCGACCTGCACGAGTGGGACTACGGCGCCTACGAGGGCGTCACCACCGTCGACATCCATCGCACCCGCCCCGACTGGTACTTGTGGACCGACGGCGTGCCGCCGGGCCCGGCCGGACACCCCGGCGAGTCCCCGGACGAGATCAGCGACCGGGCCGACCGGGTCCTGAAGCGGGTGGACTCCGCGCTCGTGGACGGTGACGTGATCCTCGTGGCCCACGCCCACTTCCTGCGCGTCCTCACGGCCCGCCGACTGGGCCTGACGGCGGCGGACGGCCGCCTGTTCCAGCTGGCCACCGGCACGGTCAGCCGCCTCTCCACCGAGCACGACCGCCCGGTGATCGCGGAGTGGAACACCAGGCCGTAGCGACGCCACAACTCCCCGGCCCGGACCGTATGTTGACGTGCGGTCCGGGCCGTTGTCGTCCCCTGTGCCCGCGAGGTCCGCGCGGATAGAGTCCCGCTTGATGGAGATCAACGATCTGACACCGGCCGAGGAACAGGTGTGGCGGGCCTTCCCGTTGGGCGAGTCCGTGGACTTCCGCACGGCGGAGGACACGGACGTGGCCCTCGGCGACGACTGGGGGCCCGAACGGAGCGTCCGCGCCGCGGTGTTGAGGGCACTGCTGCTCAACGGGCCGCAGGAGGAGGGCGAGATCGCCGCCCTCAAACTGGCGGGCGCCCGTATCACCGGTGTACTGGACTTCCAGTACGGGACGACGGACCGCTCCGTCCGGCTGAACCACTGCCATTTCGACGAGGTCCCCAACCTGTACGGCGCCCGGTTCCGGCAACTCAACCTGAGTGATTCGGTGCTGCCGGGACTGACCGCGGCCACACTGCGGCTCGACGGCGTACTGCGCCTGACGGACTGCCGGTTGCGGGGACCCGTGCGGCTGGGCGGGGCCCAGATATCGGGTGCGCTGTTCATGGAACGGGCACAGCTCACGGCGCCGGACGCGGCGGAGCCGGTGCTCCAGCTCAACCAGGCTGCCATCGGCGACGACATGTGGGTGCCCGGGCTGCGGGTCCAGGGCCAGGTGCGTCTCGACGGTGCCACCGTCGCCGGTTCCATCAACCTGAACGACGCCGTGCTGGACCATCCCGGGCACACCGCCCTCCAGGCGGAGACGCTGACCGTCGGCATCGACCTCCACGCCATGCGCGTCGTCGTACGAGGCCGTCTCGACCTGCGCGGCGCCCGCATCCCCGGCCAACTCGGCCTGACCTACGCCGATCTGCAGAACCCCGGCGACGTCGCGCTGCGGGCGAGCAGCGCGGTGATCGGGGAACTGTGGCTGCGGGAGGCGGCACCCATCGTGGGCCGGGTCAATCTGCGCCGGTCCCAGATCGAGACCCTGCACGTGGCCCAGGAGACCTGGCCCGCCGAGGTGCGGCTGGACGGCCTCACCTATACGACGCTGTCCCCGCACGAACCGGCCGAGCGCCGGCTGCCGCTGCTCGAACGGGACCGTGACGGCTATGTCCCCTACGCCTACGAACAGTTGACCGCTGCCTATCTCCGGATCGGCGACGACGCGGCCGCCCGCCTCGTGCAACTCGCCAAGCAGCGCCGCCTGCGCGCCACCCGCCCCTGGTACGGCCGTATCTGGGGCTACGTCCAGGACGCCACCGTCGGCTACGGCTTCCGCCCGCTGCGTGCCTGCGCCTGGCTGCTGTCGCTACTGGCGATCGGTTCCCTCGCCTACGGCCTGCACCACCCGCACGCCCTCAAGGCGTCCGAGGCCCCGCACTTCAACCCGGTGTTCTACACGCTCGACCTGCTGCTCCCGGTGATCTCCTTCGGCCAGGAGGAGGCGTTCGCGCCGGACGGCTGGTACCAGTACCTCGCCTACGGCCTGATCATCACCGGCTGGATCCTGGCCACGACGGTCGTCACCGGCGTCACCAGGACCGTCAGCCGCCAGTGAGCCGCTTCGCCGCGTGCTGGGCGGCCAGCCGCACCGGCGCGTTCTGGGCGCCGTAACCGCGGTAGCCCTGCTCGCGCTGGACCAGTTCGAAGAAGACCCGCCCGACCGTCCGGGTGTAGCAGTGCCGGAACTCGCCGCCCGCGTCCCGGTCGTAGAGGATCCCGAGGTCCTGGTAGGTCTCCAACTCGCCCTCGGCGAAGTCGAATCGGGCCGCGAGGTCGTCGTAGTAGTTCGCGGGCATGCGGAGCAGTTGACCGCCGGACTCGCGGAAGCGGCGGGCCGCGGCGACCACGTCCTCCGTCGCGAGGGCGATGTGTTGGGCGTGGGCACCGTCCTCGCTCGGGGCCGCGCCGACGCTCAGCGCGATACGGACGCTGCCGTCGGGGGTGGTGACGGCGCGGCTGCGCAGCAGACCGTAGGGGTCGGCGACGTCGACGCTCTCCTGGGCCTGCAGGCCAAGGACGCTGCGGTGGAAGAGAGTTGCCTCGTCGAAGTGGTGCCAGGGCTGGGTGAGGGCGAGGTGGTCGATGCGCTGGATGCCTGTACCTGTGGGCAGTTCGTCTGCGGTGTCGGTGAAGTCGGCTCGCCAGCCCGGGAGTTCGGGGGTGGCACTGGCGCAGAAGAAGAGTTCCGTGCCGTCCGGGGCGGCCACGGCGTCGAGTTGGGCGTCACCGGGTGCGCGACGGCGGGGCAGGACCGGGGCGAGAAGGGCCTCGGCGCGGCGGGCGGCGCCCTCCGGGTCGGGTGACTCCAGGCCGATCGCGGCGAGGGCGGTGCCGTCCCGTCGTAGGGCGGGGCCGGTGTTGACCAGGATGCGGGCCTCGCCCTGCTGCCACAGGTCCACCGGTTTGCCGTGGTGGCGGGCGGTGCGGGTGAAGCCGAGGGCGCCGAGCAGGGCCGAGACGGGTTCCGCGTCGGGGGTGACGAGTTCGGCGAAGGCGATGCCCGTGGGGACTACGGGAGTTGGGGGCTCCAGTACGCCTACCGTCTCCTGGAGGACCAGCAGCGAGCGTTGGGCGTCGACCGCCGTCGGGCCCGCTTCCGCCTGCCGGAACACGTCGTTGAAGACCTCCAGCGAGAGGGGGCCGTCGTAGCCGGCGGTCAGGACGTGCCGTACGAGTCCGGCGACGTCGAAGCCGCCCTGGCCGGGGAAGCAGCGGTAGTGGCGGCTCCACTGCAGGACGTCCATCGCGAGCAGCGGGGCGTCGGCGAGCTGGAGGAAGAAGATCTTCTCGCCGGGGATGTCCTCGATGCCCTTGGGGTCGGAGCCGCGGGACAGGATGTGGAAGCTGTCGAGGCAAGTGCCGAGGGCCGGGTGGTCGGCCGCCTCGACGATGCGCCAGGCGTGGTCGTACGTGCTGACGTGCCGCCCCCAGGCGAGCGCCTCGTACGCGACGCGGACGCCGAACTCCTGGGCGAGGTCGGCCAGTTGGCCGAGCTGGGCGGCGGCGAGGGCGTCGTCGTCCTCGGCGAGCGGGGAGACGCTGGAGCAGACGAGGAGGGTGTCGGTGCCGAGCCTGCGCATCAGCTCGAACTTGTGCCGGGCGCGGCGCAGGTTACGGGCGAACTCGGCCTCGGGCACCGCCTCGATGTCCCGCATCGGCTGGTAGAGGTCGATGGTCAGGCCGAGGTCGGCGCACCGGGCGCGGATCTCCTCGGGCGCGAGCGGGCTGGCGAGCAGGTCGTTCTCGAAGATCTCGACGCCGTCGAAGCCGGCCCGGGAGGCGGCGGTGAGTTTCTCGGTGAGGGATCCGCTGAGGGAGACGGTGGCGATGGACGTGCGCATCGGGGTACCTCTCGGTTTCGCTGCGGGCACGGCTATTTCGGCGCGGGCACGGCACCGGCCAACTCGGCGATGTCCGCGAGCATGCGGGCGCTGTCGGGCTCCCGGCCGGTGAACAGGCGGAACGCGTCCGCCGCCTGGAAGACCGCCATGCCGCCGCCGTCGAGGGTGGCGCAGCCCAACGCACGGGCCAGGCTGAGTAGTTGCGTCTCCAGGGGGCGGTAGACGACCTCGGCGACCCAGAGCGAGGAGTCCAACAGGCGGGCAGGGAAGGGCAGTCCGGGGTGGGCGGCCATCCCGGTGGGGGTGGCGTGGACGATGCCGTCGGCGGCGGCGAGCAGCTCGGGCAGCCGGTCGGGGGTGGCGCCGGCCGCGCGGCCCGGGCCGAAGTGGCGGTTCAGGGAGTCGGCGAGGGCGTTGGACCGTTCCGGAAGCGCGTCGACGACGGTGACGCGCTCGGCGCCGAGGGTGAGCGTGGCGTGCGCCACGGCCGCGCCCGCGCCGCCCGCGCCGAGCTGGACGACGCGTTCCATGGGCGCGTCGGGCAGTCCGCGCGCGAAGGAGGCGGCGAAGCCGGTGACGTCCGTGTTGTGGCCGATCGCGCGGCCGTCCGCGTCGAAGACGACGGTGTTGACCGCGCCCAGCGCCTCGGCCTGTGGGGCGAGCCCGTCGAGGTGCTCGATGACGAGCTGCTTGCACGGGTGGGTGATGTTGAGCCCCTGGAAGCCCAAGTCGCGGGCGGCGCGCACCAGTTCGCCGACCGCCTCGGGGCCGACGCCGAGCACGTCGATGTCGATGAGCCGGTACAGATAGCGCAGCCCCTGCCGGTCGGCCTCGCGTTCGTGCAGGGCCGGGCTGAGGGACGGCCCGATGCCGGAACCGATCAGCCCGACCAGGTACGAGTCGACGAGAGACGGTTCCTTGAAGACGTCGGCCACGGTGGCCCTCCTGAGCGGCTCACTAATGTACGAACTAGTACGTTAGCTATATCAGGATCGCGGACCCACGGGAAGGCCCCGACCGGGAACTCGACCGCTCCCCGCCGGTCCCTCCTTCTACAATCGGCCGCACACCGCGCGCACGCCCGAAGGAAGCCAAGGAACCCGATGACCAGCGTCGAAGAACCGGCACGACCGAACGGGCGCATCCGTGACGCGGCCCGCACCAAGGCCGAGATCCTCGACGTGGCCACGCACGAGTTCGCCCGGGCCGGCTACGACGGCGCCCGCGTCGACGAGATCGCCGCCCGCACCCGCACCACCAAGCGGATGATCTACTACTACTTCGGCGGCAAGGAACAGCTCTTCACCGCCGTTCTGGAACGGTCCTACGGCGTGATCCGCGAGGCCGAACGCGGCCTGGACGTCGAGCACCTGGACCCGGTCGCGGCCATCCGCCGGCTCGCGGAGCTGACCTTCGACCACCACGAGCAGCACCCGGACTTCATCCGCCTGGTGTCCATCGAGAACATCCACGGCGCCGAGCACATCGCCGCCTCCGAGAAGCTCGGGAAGATCGGTTCGCCCGCCCTCGACGTGATCCGCCGCATCCTGGAGGCGGGCCAGAAGTCCGGCCTGTTCACGGCCGACGTGGACGCCGTCGACCTGCACGCGATGATCAGTTCCTTCTGCTTCTTCCGGGTCGCCAACCGGCACACCTTCGGCGCCCTGTTCGGCCGCGACCTGGTGGCACCGGCCCAGCGCGAGCACTACCGGACCATGCTGGGCGACATGGTGATCGCCTATCTGACGGCGGAGCGGGCGACGGACTGAGCCGCGAGATCCTTCGGTACGGCCTCTTGACACCCGGGAAACGTGAGCGCAACATCCGTAGCCAACCGCTACTAACTATCCAGTGGGTTAATTAGCCGGGCAGCACCGCGGCCTCCGGCACAGCCGTCCCGTCATCCCGCCGTCCCGTCACCCCAGGGATCCGGCACCTCTCCCCCGCCGCTCACTCCGCCTACGGTGGAGTCCCCCCGAAGGAGCAAGCCGTGTCCGTCCCCGCCAAAGCCGTCGGGCAACCGAAAAAGGCCGCCACCGCCGCCTGGATCGGCAGCGCCCTGGAGTACTACGACTTCTTCATCTACGGCAGTGCCGCCGCGCTGATCTTCCCGAAGGTCTTCTTCGACGACTCGGACCCGGCGACGGCCACCCTGCTCTCCCTCGCGACCTTCGGTGTCGCCTACGCGGCCCGCCCGGTCGGCGCGCTGTTCCTCGGGCACTTCGGCGACCGGGTCGGCCGCAAGAAGATCATGATCTTCACGCTGCTGCTGATGGGCCTGTCGACGTTCCTCATCGGCTGCCTGCCCACGCGCGGCCAAGTCGGCACGCTCGCGCCGGTGTTGCTCGTGCTGTGCCGGGTCCTCCAGGGCATCTCGGCGGCGGGCGAACAGGCCAGCGCCAGTTCCATGACGCTGGAGCACGCGCCGGCCGACCGGCGCGGCTTCTTCACCAGTTTCACGCTGGGCGGCACCCAGGGCGGCCAGCTGATCGCCACCCTCGTGTTCCTCGCCGTGGCCCAACTCCCGGACAAGCAGCTGCTGTCGTGGGGTTGGCGCGTTCCCTTCTGGGCGAGCGTGCTGGTCGCGGTCGCGGGGTACTTCATCCGCCGCAACCTCCAGGAGACCCCGGCCTTCGCCGAGCAGGCGGCGACCGAGGGCGTCGTCAAACTGCCCCTCGTAGTCCTGCTGCGCGAACACTGGGCGGACGTCCTGCGGGTGATCGCGGGCGCGCTCATCGCCTCCGTCTCGACGATCTTCACGGTGTGGGCGCTGGCCTACGCGACCAGCGACTCCGTCGGCATGTCCCGCTCGTCGATGCTGTGGGTGGGCGCGCTGGCCAACCTCGTCGCCCTGGCCGCGATCCCCCTGTGGGCCACGCTCTCCGACCGCATCGGCCGACGTCCCGTCTATCTGATCGGCGCGATCGGCAGCGCGATCACGATGTTCCTCTACCTCTGGGCGATCTCGACCGGCTCCTACGCCCTCACCCTGATCCTCGGCGTGGTCGCCTTCGGCGTCGTCTACAGCGCCGCGAACGGCGTGTGGCCCTCCTTCTACGGCGAGATGTTCTCGACCCGGGTCCGGCTGTCCGGCATGGCCATCGGCACCCAGATCGGCTTCGCGGTGGCCGGGTTCGCGGTCACGTTCGCCGCGCAGATCGCGGGTCCCGACGGCACGGACTGGTCGTCGGTGGCGCTGTTCACGGCGGCGCTGTGCGTCCCGCCGGTCATCGCGGCGCTCACGGCCCGCGAGACGCACACGGTCCCGACGGAACTGCTCGGCTCGCGGTCGCCCCGGGCGGCGTCGCACCCGGAGACGGTGACGGCCTGACCTCCGCTCCCCAACTACCGCACCCCCGGGCCCCGTTGCCCGGGGGTCTCGGCTGCCGAGGAGGCGCTCAGACCGTCTCGGAGCCTCGATAGGCGTACATGTCGGCGAGGAACTTCCGGCGCAGCGCGGGGACTTTGCTGCTCACGCTGAAGTAGCTGCGGGCGGCGAAGAGCGCGAGGCGGCCGGTGACGGGGCGGTAGAGGGGGTCGTCGCCGCTGGTGCCGTTGTTGTCGAGGGACTCGGCGACGCGCGTGAAGCCGTAGGGGATCATCTCGGATTCGTAGTCGCCGATCGCGGTCAGCAACGGCTTGGACTCCCTTGCCACGGCGGTCAGTTCGCGGCAGAGGAGGGCCGCGTCGCGCAGTGCGGTGTTGGCGCCGACGCCCTGGCCCGGCGTCATCGTGTGGATGGCGTCGCCGAGCAGGGTGACGGTGGTGGTCGGCCAGGGGTCGACGGGGACCGAGGTGGCGATCCGCAGCGGGAACGCGGCCTCGGGGTCGGAGAGTTCGAAGATCCGGCGCAGGTCGGGATGCCAGCCGCGGGTCGACTCCAGTGCGATGTCGACGAGTTGCTTGCCGCGCCGGTGATGGGTGCCCTCGGGGAAGTGGTCGTGGGCGCTCCAGATCGACAGGTTGATGTAGTCGCGTGTGTTGTCGAACCGCAGCCCTGACCAGCTGTCCAACAGGGCTGTGTCGGCAGGGTTCTTGGGCCTCCCCTGGTCGTCCCACTTGAACTCCATGACGTGGAGCATGCCGATCATGCCCTTGGTGCCGAAGATGAGGGACAGACCGTTGAGGACCTCGTCCGAGAGCAGGGCGCGGGTCTCGGGGGTGAGGGCGGTCTTGGTGGCGATGGCCGTGATGCCGGCGTCCTTGATCTCCGCGTGCGGCAGGTACTGGCGCCGCACGGCCGAGCGCGTGCCGTCCGCGGCGACCAGGACATCGCCGGTGGCGGTGGTGCCGTCGGCGAAGTGGGCGGTGACCGTGCCGTCCGGGTGCTGCTCGTAGTGGGTGAACTCCTTGCCGTGGTGCACGACTTCGTCCATGCCGGTGAACAGCACCTGCCGCAGGGTCGAGCGGGAGACGGAGCGTTCGCTGTTGATCTCGTCGCGCCCTTCGGGGAGTTCGAAGGTGGCGGTGGTGCGCAGGGACTGGGTGAGCACGTTGAAGTGGCGCGGGTCCCGGGCGCAGGTGGCGACGAAGGTGTCGAAGAGGTCGGGCGGCAGGCACTCCTTGAGGGCCCGGTTGCCGGTGGGGTCTATGCCGACGCGGTACCCGTAGAGCCCGTCCCGGCGCGAGCCGTAGCGTTCGTACACGGCGACCGAGACACCGGCCTTCCTCAGTCCGTGCGCCAGGCACATCCCGCCGGTACCGCCGCCGATGATCAGAACGTGCACGAGGACCACTTTCCTTGACGACCAGACATCTTGACTATCAAGCCACTTCCAGCCTGCAGGGAGATGCCTTGATTGTCAAACGAAATGGAGGCGCGAGCCCTACTTGGAACGTTCCCGAGCGTGGGCACCCCGTTGACAGATGACGTTTCGCGCAAGAACATCGGCCGGAACGAGCAGAAAAGAACAGCGCCACTACCGCCGAGGGAGGGGTCTCCGCGTGCCCCGGCCGATTTCAGGGGCGGCCGGTGCACGCGGACCCGGGGCCGACTACCGTTGCCCGATCACACGTGCGAAAGGTGGTCGAGGGGCGTGGCAGGGGCCGAGGAGTGGATACGGGTGCCGGTCGGCGACGACGCCGGGCGGTGGGCGACGCGGGGGCGCAGCCGCAAGGTGCTGTTCGTCGTCCACAACGTGACGTCCGCGACCCGGCTGCTCGATGTACTGCCGCTGTTCCACGACGACTTCCGGGTGCAGTTGCTGGTGACGTGCACGGGGTCGTCGGCGTTTCGGGCCGGGGTCGCGGAGTTGCTGGCGGAAACGGGGGTGCCTGTGGTGCCCTGGGACCAGGCCGTTCAGACTCCGGTCGACTTGGCGGTGTCGGCGAGCTTCGGCGGTCAACTCCGGGCATTTTCCGGTGTATTGGCCGTCTTGTCACACGGTGTCGGATATACTAAGAGGCTAGGGACACCCGACACCCGACACCCGACACCCGACACCCGACACCCGACACCCGACACCCGACACCCGACACCCGACACCCGACACCCGGCAGCGAGGCGGCGGATGCGGCGGCTCCGGTTTTCGGGTTGTCGCCGGAGTGGTTGCTCGACGAAAGCGGGCGGCCCGTCGCGAACGCGCTGGCGCTGTCGCACCCCGAGCAGTTGGACCGGTTGCGGGCCGTCTGCCCCGAGGCCGCGTCCACGGGTGTACTGGCCGGTGACCCCTGCTGGGACCGTATGCTCGCGGCCCGCCCGTACCGGGATCGCTACCGCCGGGCGCTCGGTGTCGGACATACGCAACGACTGGTGGTGCTCAACTCCACCTGGAACCCGGATTCCCTGTTCGGCGACGACATACTGCCCTCCCTGCTCCCCCGGCTGACCTCCGAACTCCCCGCCGACGAATACCGTCTCGCGGCCGTCCTGCACCCCAACATCTGGCACGGCCACGGCCCCGGCCAGATCCGCGCCTGGCTCGACCGCGCCCGCCGCTCCGGCCTCACCCTCGTCGATCCCCTGCACGGCTGGCGCCAGGCACTGCTCGCCGCCGACGCCGTCATCGGCGACCACGGCTCGGTCACCTACTACGCCGCCGCACTCGGCACCCCTGTCCTCCTCGGCGCCGCACCCCTCGCGGGCCTCGCCCCGGACGCCCCGGTGCACGCCTTCGTCCGTACGGCACCCCGCCTGGACCCCGCGCTCCCGCTGCGCCCCCAACTGGCCCAACTGATCGACACGCACAGCCCGTTGCCCGAGCCCGCGGCCTTCACCAGCTCCGTACCGGGCGAGTCGGCGACCCGCCTCCGACGCCTCTTCTACGACATCATCGGCATCCCCGAACCGGACGCGCCCGCGCTGCTCGAACCGCTCCCGCTCCCGCCGTTCGAGCCGGCGACGCACACGGTCCCGCTCCAGGTGCTGACCGGGTTGCTGGGCTCGGGCGAGGTCTCGGTCGTCCGGTACGCGGGCCCGCACCCGGCGCCCGACAGCACGGGCGAGACGCACATGGCGGTGCACGAGGACACCCGCGAGCAGTCCCAACTCTCCCTGGCCGACGTGGTGTTCCGCCAGGGCGCGGCCGACGATCCCCGCTTCGGGTCCCCCGCGCTCTGGACGACGGAGACCCTCGCCCGGCACCCGCAGTGTGCCCTCGCCGCGTACATCACCGGCCCCGGCACCTGCACGGTCCGCACCTCGGACGACACCCTGCTGCACCTCCGTGCCGAGCCGGGCGCGGACGCCGATCCGGCGGCCTACGCCTCGGCCCTGCACGCCTGGCTCGCGTCCGGCAAGTCACTGCACGAGGTCGTCGCACAGGGGCTGACCGTGCACATGGGAGGGGCCGTGCACCGGGTTCGGGTCGTTCGCGGCTAGCCCTCGCAGCGTTCGCGCAGGCCGCGCAGATACTCCAGGTGCTGTTCGGCCTTCTCGTCGCGGAGCGCGGCGGTCGCTTCGTCGATCAGGGCGCGGGCGACCGTGAACTCACCGCTGTTCAGGCGGGTTTCGGCGAGGTCGGTGAGAGTCCGTGCCGTGTTGTAGGCCTCACCGCTGCCGCGGAAGAAGGCCAGGGCGCGGTCCAGACGCTCGACAGCCTCAGGCTGACGGCCGAGTCCGCGCAGGGCCCGGCCGCGGTGGCGTTCCAACAGGGCGCGGGCGCGCGGCAGATCGGCGGCGCCCTCGTCGGCGGGTCCGATGCCGTCGAGGATGCGGTACGCCTCGTCGAAGGCCGTGTACGCCTCGTCGAAGCGCCACTGGCGCAGCCGGAGCAGGCCGAGGAACTCGACGGCGGAGGCGTGGCCGCGCACGTGTCCTCCTGCCTGTTCGTCCCGGGCCGCCGCGAGCGCTTCGGGTTCCGCCTCGTCCCAGCGGCGCAACTCCATGAGGCTGTGGGCGAGTTGGGCGTGCAGGGCACCGGCGGTGCGGGTGCCGGGGAAGTGGGAGTCCGCCGTACGGACACCGGCCTGCAGGGCGGGCAGCAGGATGTCGTGGTGGCCGGCCTTGAGTTGGAGCGGCCAGAGAGCCTGGCCCAGCAGGACGACGGTGTCCCAGTCGCCGAACTCCTCGGCGGCGTGCACCGCTTGGACCAGGTTGGGGGCCTCGGCGGCGAGTGCGGCGACGCCCGCGCCGCGGTTCTCGTACGACAGCGGTGTGGGCGCGGACGGGACGCGCCAGCTCTCGGGCAGCGCGGCCTGTGCCGCGGCGAGGGCGAGGTGCAGATAGCCCTCGACCGTGCGGGACACGGCGGCGGAGCACGCGGCGATGCCGTCCACGGCGGCGGCCGTGCGGGCGGCGTGCGCGCGGACGGCGGGGCGGTAGCGGTAACGCCCGTCGTCCGTAGGCTCGATGAGCAGGGCGCCGGCCAACTCGTCGAGGAGCCGGGCGGCTTGGGCCTCGTCGGTGTCGGCGGCGCGGGCGGCCGCGGCAGCGTCGAGGGCGGGCCAGTCGTACAGGCCGGTCAGGCGGTAGAGGCGGGCGGCGTCCGGGGCCAGCAGGCGGTACGAGTCCTCGACGGCGGAACTCACCGGGTCGCTCCCGGGACCGGCGGGCGCCTCCGGCGGTACGGGTGGTGCGGTCAGCCGGGGTGCGGCGGCGCGCAGCGCGTAGGGCGAACCGGCGCAGCGGTCCAGTACGGCGGGCAGCGTGGCGCGGGCGGCGCTGACCGCGGGTTTGCCGACCAGCTCGGTGAGCAGCCGTTTCGCGTCCCGGCGACCGAGCGGGCCGACCGGGATCCGCAGGGCGTCGAGGCCGATGAGCGGATTCCGCGCCACGACGAGGGTGACCACGTCCGGAGCCGGTGCCAGCAGCGGCTGCACCTGGGCGGCCGAGCGCGCGTGATCGAGCACCACGAGAGCGCGGCGGTCGGCCAGGGAGCGCCGGAACAGGGCGGCCCGGTCGGCGGTCGCGGGCGGTATGTCCTCGTCGGGCAGGCCGAGTTGGCGCAGCAGCGTGGCCAGGACCGGTTCGGGGCCGAGCGCGCGCAGGTCGGCGTAGAGCTGCCCGTCGGGGAAGCGCGCCGTCTGCCGTGCGCCCCAGTGGAAGGCGAGGGTGCTGGTGCCGATGCCCTCGGGACCGTGGAGGAGCGCGAGTCGTGGGCGGCCGTCGAAGGCGCGGGTCGCCTCCTTGTCCAGGAGTTTCAGGGCGTCCTGACGGTCCGTGAAGGAACGGGGTGCCGACGGCAAGCAGTGGCGTCCCGGCCCGGTGACGGGCTCCGGGATGCGCACGCCTCGCGCGAACCGGGTCCAGGCGAGGGCGAGTTCGGCGTCACCGTGGACGCGGTCGTGGACCATGTGCGCGATCGCGTTCACTTCGTCGGGGGTTGCGGGTGCCGTCACCTCGCGTCCGGCGAGGCGACGGACCATTCCGCCGGCCGATTCCCAGGCCAACTTGCCCGCCTCACCGGCCATTCCGGCGCCGACGGCCCCGAACACCGCACTGATGGCGTTCGTGGACAGCAGATCCATCACCTCGAGCACTCCCCCGTCGTCCGCTCACCGCACAGCGGATCAACCTTAGCGCCGGTGAAGGTTGGTGACGATGGGTCACCCCCGCCCGGGATGGATCATCGGCGGGCGCGAGGGCTCAACTCCGTTTGTCCGCCGCCGGAATCCCATACGCCCGCTCCACCCGCAACCGCAGCACCAGCCGCCGGTCCCGCACCATCGCCTCCCGGTAGTCGTCCCAGTCCGGATGCTCGCCGAGGACATCGCGGTAGAGCCGGATGAGTTCCTCGACCGTGTCGTCGTGCGGGTCGGCGGCGACCGGGGTGAGATCGGCCGTGCCCTCGGCGACCGTGAAGGCCCAGCGGTCGGCACTGGTCACGTGGTACGAGGCGCGGGGGTCCCGGCGCAGGTTTCGGGTCTTGGCGCGGCCGTCGGTGATCGACACGCGAATGATCCGCTCGTCGGGGTAGTAGGCGTGGCTGACGTTCGACAGCTGGGGCCGGCCGTCCTTCTTGAGCGTGACCAGCACCCCGCCGTGGCCCTCGGAGAGCAACTGGAGCAGTGCGTCCTGCGTCGCGTCGTGAGTCATACGTACGTCAACCGTGTGAGGCGGGTCACTCATTCCCCGAGCCGGGAGCCAGCGAGTAGACACTGTCTACGGAATGTTGGTAGACAGTGTCTATGAGCGTGAGCGAACCGGAAGCAGGACTACGCGGCCGCCTGGTCGACGTGGGTGTGGAACTGGTGGCCCAGGAAGGCGCGCAGGCCCTCACCCTGCGCGAGATCGCCCGCCGGGCCGGTGTCTCCCACGGGGCGCCCCGCCGCTACTTCCCCACCCACCTGGAACTCCTGTCCGCCATCGCACGGCGCGGCTTCGCCGACCTGGGCGAGCGGGCGACGGCAGCCCTCGGGAAGGCCGAAGCGAACCCGCGCGCGCAAGTGACGGCGCTGGGCCACGTCTACCTGGAGTTCGCCCTCGACAACCCCGGCATGTACGAGTTGATGTTCCGTCACGATCTGCTGGAGAGCCGGCACTTGGGGCTGCGGGACACCAGCCTTCCCCTGTTCGGCGTCCTGGTGGACCTGGTCGGCCGGGCGCGTCCCGACGTGGACGCCCGCCTGGTCGCGGGCGCGCTGTGGGCGAACCTGCACGGCCTCGCCCAGCTCTGGCGCTGGGGCAGCCTCCAACTCGCCACCGGTGCCGACGACTTCACCGCCCTGCTGCGGTCGGCCCTCGACTCTCACCTGGGTCCGGAGGCCACCCGATGACGGTTCACCGGCGGCTCGTGCTGGCGAGCAGTGCGGCGGGGGCCGCGATCGTCGCGCTGGACGGGACCGTACTCACGGTCGTGCAGCCCACCCTGCAACGGGAGTTGGGGGCCTCGCTCGCGCAGGTCCAGTGGACGAGCACCGCGTATCTCGTCGCCGTGGCAAGCCTGTTGGTGTCGGCCGGGCGGATCGGGGACCGGTACGGGCATCAGCGCGTGTTCAGGCTCGGGATGCTCGGGTTCGGTGTCGCCTCGGCCGGGATCGGACTGGCGCCCGGGGTCGGCTGGGTGATCGGACTCCGGGTCGTCCAGGGGGTGTTCGGGGCACTACTGCAGCCGGCCACGCTCGGCATGCTGCGCGCCGCGTTTCCGCCCGACCGGCTCGGCATGCCCATCGCCGTACGGACGAGCGTGATCGGAATCGCGGCCGCCGCCGGGCCGTTGGTGGGCGGGGCGCTGGTGGGCGCGGTGGGCTGGCGGGCCGTGTTCTTCCTCAACGTCGTGCCCTCGCTCGTGTTCGGCGCGCTCGCCCTCACCGTTCGGGACCCACGACCACGGCAACTGAACGGCATCCGGTTCGATCTGCCCGGCGCCCTGCTGCTCGCACTCTCCCTCGCCTGCCTCATCCAGGCGCTGGTGGATCTCCCCGATTCGGCGGCCGGGCTCGCGGTGGCCGCGCTCGCTGCCCTCGCCTTCGTACGGCATGAGCGTCGTACCGCACATCCGCTCCTCCCGCCGGACGTCGTCGGCTCGACGGCGATCCGCGGGGCGCTCGGGATGCTGCTCGCCGCGTCGGCCGCGTTCTCCGGGACGCTGTTCGTCGTCACCTATTTCCTGCAGGACACGATGGGACTTGGCCCGTTCCAAAGCGCCCTCCGGGGGCTGCCCTTGGCCGCCGCGATGGTCCTCGCGGCACCCGCGACCGCCGTGGTGCTGCGCCGGGTCGGAGCCCGTTCCACGGGCGGCGCGGCGATGGTGGCCGTAGCCCTGGCTGTTCTCGTGCTGTCCCGGGCCTCTGGAACGGTCCAGGTATGCGGTGGATTCGCCCTGTTGGGCGCCGGGTTCGGGACGGTGATGGTGGCCGCGACCCAAGTCGTCGTACGGGAGGCTGCCGTTGAGTCGGCCGGGGTGGCGGGCGGGCTCAAGCAGACCGCGGTGAACGTGGGGCCGACGCTCGGGGTCGCCGCGGGAAGTGCGCTGATGGCCGGAAGTGGCCGGGAACCGGCCCTCGAAATCCTCGCCGCGGTGGCTCTGACCGGCGCTCTCGCCTGTCTCGCGCTGCCCGGGCGGACAGTCGCGTCGCTCACACATCCCCCCGTTACAGGAGACCGCGCAGGTGTTCCTGCGCGACGATGAGTTCCGAGGTGTCCGGGGCCGGGTATGCGGGACCCCACCTCGTGAACGCAATTCGGAGGAGAGCCATGGCACAGCTGCGACAAGAGGTCGACCCGGACGAGGTCGGACTGGATCACAAGGCGCTGGACCGCCTGGACCAGCACTTCGCCCACTACGTCGACGTGGAGCGCCTGCCGGGCTTCCTGGTGTCCGTGGCCCGCGGCGGTCGCGTCGCCCACCTCACCGCCCACGGGCACCGCGATGTGGCGGCCCAACTCCCGGTCACGTCGGACACGTTGTACCGGATCTACTCCATGACCAAGCCGGTCACCGCGGTCGCCGCGCTGATCCTGATGGAGGAGGGCAAGCTCTCCCTGGACGACCCGGTCGGCGACCACCTGCCGGCCTTCGCGGACATGCGGGTCTACGACAGCGGCTCCGGCGCCGACGTGAAGACGCGGCCGGTGGAGCAGCCGATGCTGATCCGCCATCTGATGACCCACACCTCGGGTATGACCTTCGCGTTCTACCACTCGCACCCGGTCGACGCCCTGTACCGGGACGCGCACCTGGAGTCGTCCGTGCCGCCCGGCGCGAACCTCGCCGAGGCGATCGACATCTACGCCAGCCTGCCGCTCCAGTTCGAGCCCGGCACGCAGTGGAACTACTCCGTCGCCTCGAACGTGCTCGGCCGCGTCGTCGAGGTGGTCTCCGGACAGCGGCTCGACGAGTTCTTCGCCGAGCGGATCTTCCGCCCGCTGGGGATGCCCGACGCCGGCTTCTCCGTACCGGACGAAAAGGCGGACCGGCTCTCCGAGTTGTACGGCGACGCCGACGGCGGCGGGATCGAGCCGATCGCCGGGCTGCCGCTGCGGGGCGGCCGACCGCGGTTCCTGTCGGGGAGCGGCGGGATGGCGGCGAGCCCGTACGACGTGCACCGGTTCGCGGAGTTCCTGCGCCGCCGGGGCGAACTCGACGGCACCCGGCTGCTCGCGCCCGAGACGGTCGACCTCATGGCCAGCAACCACCTGCCCGACGGCGCCGACATGCGCGCCTTCGGCAGCCCCGCGCACCAGGAACCCGGCAACGACGGCATGGGCTTCGGTCTCAGCGTCTCCGTGGTCATCGACCCCGAGCGCACCCAATCCCCCATGGGACTGGGCGCGTTCGGGTGGAGCGGCGCGGCGACGACGACGTTCTGGGTGGACCCGGGCCGCGATCTCACCGTGCAGTTCATGACCCAGCTCCGGCCCAAGCACTCCCTGAAGATCATCCCGGAGCTGAAGCAACTGGTGCACGAGGCCGTCACGGACTGAGGCTCAGCCGCTCCCCCGGGAACTGCTACTGATCAACCCGCAGCGTGAACTCCAGCCCCTCCCCCGCCAGTTCACTCAGCCACTCCCGTGACCGTTCCGCCGTCTCCGCCGCCCGGTTCAGGCCGGACGGCAGGTCGTCGGAGAGGATGTGGCGGACGGCGAGGGAGAGCGGGCGCGAGACACAGCGGGCCATCGCGCTCTCCTCCTCGTCGCCGACCAGGTCGAGGAGGTAGCTGCCGGACCAGGTCCTGCCCGTGTCGCCCAGGACGTCCAGGGACACCGCGAGGACGACCCGGTCGTGGTCGGCGTCCGTGGTGGGGTAGGTCGCCGCCAACTCCCTTGCGAGCTCGGCGATCCGGGTGTCGTCGCCCGCCTTCAGCTCCTCGAACACCGCACCCCAGGCCCGCAGCCAGCCCTCGAGCCGTAGCGTGCCGCGCACGAACGTCCGGGGCGTCCAGGACGCCGGCAGCCCGTACTGCTCGATGAACGGCACGCTGTCCCGGTTCGGATAGACCTCGAAGGTCTCGCCGTCGATGACATGCGGCCGGGTCACCTCCCAGGGCCGCTCGGCCGTGGTCTCCTCGCCGTCCTCCAGGTACCGCGCCGGTGAGCGCAGCGCCCCCAGCACTCCGGCCGGCGCCCAACTGAACCGGTACCGGAAGTCGTTGGGCACGGCGGGCACCCCGCCGCAGTACGAGGTAAGGCTGTACGAGGCATCGTCGCCGATCGCCTGCCGGGCGCGGGCGACCAGGCTGTGCGCGAAGAGATGGTCGATGCCGGGGTCGAGACCGGCCTCGGTGAGGACGACGATCCCCGCCTTCTCGGCCGCCGGTACTTGTTCGAGCACCGCGTCCGACACATAGCTGGAGCAGGCGAAGTGCGCCTGCCGTCGTACGCAGACCGCCAGCAGCGCCGCGTGTTCGGGCGCGGGCAGCATGGAGACGACAACATCTCCGGGCGCCAACTCGGCCGTGAGTGCGGCGAGTTCGAACGCACGCGGTTCGGCGCGTCCCGTCAGGCCCAGGTGGGCGAGGGCCCGCGCCGCCCGCTCCTCGGTGCGGTGCCACAGCCGTACCCGCGCGGCGGTGTCGCAGAGTTGGGCGAGCCCGCTGCCCGTGGACAGTCCCGCGCCGATCCAGTGGACGGTACCGCTCGCGCGCACCACGTCAGACATGGCCCAACTCCCCATCCTCTACGGCGATTCCGAGTTCACGCGACTTAGTACGGAACAGGTCCAGGTCGCGCCGCCACGCCTCACCGGTCCAGAAGTCCAGGAGTTGGGGCAGCAGCGCGGCCGAGAAGTCGGTGCTGGACTCCCTCGGGAGGAGGGACGGCAGGTTGTCGATCGCGATGAGGTCGAGCGGGGTACGCTCGCGCAACTGCCGTACCGGGTCGTCCCATTCGGTCGTGCGGTCGTAGACCGGCAGGACGTTGAGGGGCGAACCCACGTCGCAGGTGACGTCGGAGACGGTGCGGAGGCGGCGGGTCGGGTCGTCCAGGTCCGGCTCGCGGAGGAAGGGCGGGACCGGGGTCGTGGCCAGAACGCAGTTGACCAGCACGTCGTGGGCCAACAGCGCCGGGCGGTCGAGGTCTTGGGTCTCGGCCATGTCCCAACAGGTCGGATCGATCCCGGCCGTCGAGAACGCGACCCGCGCTCCTCGCCCGCTGCGACCGAGCGCGCCGATCACCAGCGCGCTGAACTCCGTGTCCCCTGAGGCAGGTTGAAGCAGCTCGTCCAACTCCTCCTTCGACGTGGGCATCAGCGGCGCGACCAGTCGGCCCCGGTGCTGGAGGACGGCCAGGGCCGCGCCCAAGTAGCCCGCCCAGAAGCCGAACGCGGCGAGGCGGCGGCCGTTGTCGTCCACCAGGTATTCGAGGTCGAGCAACGCTCCTCCCCCGGCCGCGAACCGGCTCAACAGGTCACTCGCTCCCGGCTGGCCCTTGTAGGCGTGGCCGAAGAAGATGTGACGGTGGGTCAACTCCTTCGGTTCGTCCGGAAGTTCCTTCAGGCCGAGGATCACCGTGTTCTCCGGCGCCGACACCCACGAGCCCGCGGGCGCCACGCGGGCGCCGATCGCCTCGTACTCCTCGATGGGGAAGATCCGTTGCGGGGACTCCTCGACCGTGAGGGGCACGCCGTTCTCGACGAGGTGGCGGGCGTCGGAGGGGACGACCGGGGTGCGGCGTTCGGTCGTGCGGGGCTCGTGGCGCAGCCACAGATGGAGCTCGGTCATACCAGGTTGACCTCCGGGCGCGGGGCGTCGGCCGCGAACCGGCCGGCGCTCAGGGGGCTGACGTCCACGAAGGGTACGTGGCCGAGGTACAGGTCGCGGACGACCTCGCCGACGGCCGGTCCCTGGAGGAAACCGTGGCCGGAGAAGCCGGTGGCGTAGAGGAAGCGGGAGACCGAACTCGCCTCGCCGATCAGGGCGTTGTGGTCCGGCGTGTTCTCGTACAGCCCCGCCCAGCCGCCCGTGCGGCGCAGTTCCAGGAGGTCGGGGGCGCGGCGGCGCATGGCGTCGGCAAGGCGGGGGATCCAGCGGTCGTGGGTGTCGGTGGCGAAGCCGGGACGCTCGTCGGGGTCGGACATGCCGACGAGGAGGCCGGGGCCCTCGGTGTGGAAGTAGAGGCTGGTGGTGAAGTCGATCGTCATGGGGAGGTCGGGCGGCAGTCCCGTCACCGGTTCCGTGACCGCGATCTGGCGGCGCAGCGGCTGCACGGGGAGGTCCACGCCCGCCATCGCGCCGATCCCCTTGGACCAGGCGCCGGCCGCGCAGATCACCGTGTTGGTGTCGATGCGGCCCAGGGTCGTCACGACCGCCGTGATGGTGTCGCCGTGTGTCTCGATGCCGGTGACGTCGGTGTGGCGCAGGATCGTCGCGCCGTGGCTGCGCGCGGCGGCCGCGTAGCCGTGGACGACGGCCTCAGGGGTGCAGTGGCCGTCGTCGGGCGAGTAGGCGGCGGCGAGGAGTCCCTCTGTGCTGATCAGCGGGGAGAGGCAGCGGGCCTCGGCGGGGTCGATGATGCGGCTGGGCACGTCGAGGGAGTTCTGGAGGCGGACACCTGCCTCGAAGTTCGCGACGTCCTCGGGTGTGGAGAGCAGGAACAGGTAGCCGACGCGATGTAACCCGATGTCGTAGCCGGTGTCCTCCTCGAAGCGTTCGAAGGCCTCCAGGCTGCGGGCGCCCAACTGCACGTTGAGCCCGTCGGAGAACTGCGCGCGTACTCCGCCGGCCGCCTTGGAGGTGGACCCGGCGGCGAGTTCGTCCCGTTCGACGAGGACGACGTCCCGGACGCCGGCGCGGGCCAGGTGGTAGGCGATGCTGGTGCCGATGACCCCGCCGCCGATGACGACGACCTCTGCCTGACGCTTCACGGGCGCTCCTTCTTGGCCGCGTCGATGACGGCCCAGGCCGCGGCCGCGTCCTGGATGCCGAGTCCGACGCTGTTGTAGTGGACGATGTCGTCGGGTCGGGTGCGGGCGGTGCGGCGGCCGGTGAGGACGGCGCCGAGCGGGATCAGGTCGTCGGGGGTCAACAGGCCCTCGCGCAGGGCGCCGACGATCGGTCCTGCGTGCTCGGCGGCCGTCTCCGGGTCGTCGACCACGACGGCCGCGGACCGCCGTAGGACATCCAGGTCGACCTCGCTGCGGGTGGGTTCGAAGGAGCCCACGCTGACGACCGTGCAGCCGGGTGCGAGCCAGGCGCCGTGCACCACGGGGGTGGTGCTGAGCGTGCAGGCGGCGACCACGGACGCGTCGGTCACGGCTTCCTTCGCGGTGGCCACCGCCTCGACGGGGAAGGGGAGTTGGGCCGTCAGCGTCTCCGCGGCCCGTGCGCGCCGCTCGGGGTTCGGGCTCCACAGGCGTACAGACTTCAGGTCCCGGACCCGGGCGATCGCGCGGACATGGGCGAGGGCCTGGGTGCCCGAGCCGAGGACGCCGAGACGGTCGGCGTCGGGGACGGCCAGGGCGTCCACGGCGACGGCGCTGCCCGCGGCCGTGCGCAGGGTCGTCACCGCCGTGCCGTCCATGACCGCGACCAGCTGTCCGGTGGACCGGTCCAAGGCGCTGATCACCGCGTGGACCGTGGGCAGTCCGGCGCGGGCGTTGGCCGGGTTGACGCTACCGAACTTCGCCACCGCCCCGGTGTCCGCCGACAGCCGGGAGACGTAGGCGAAGACGACACTGTCGTCGAAACGGCTCGGGTGCATGATCTTGCCGGGCAGGTCGGCGGCGCCGTCACCGAGCGCGGTGAAGGCCGCGCGCTGCGAGGCGATGGCCGCGTCGGTGTCGAGCAGGTCCGTGACCCGGTCGCCGGAGAGGAAGAGGACGTCGTCGGTCATTCCCTCTTCCTGTCCGGACCGCGCTCACCCGAATCAGGACCAGTGCGCCACCGCGTCCAAATGGGGCAGGTGGTGGTCGAGACGCTCCCGCTTGGTGCGGAGGTAGGTGATGTTGTTCTCGCACGGCGGGATCAACAGCGGTACCTCTTCGGAGACTTTGATGCCGTGTTCCAGCAACGCCTCGCGTTTGCGCGGGTTGTTGGAGAGCAGGCGGACGCTGGCCACGCCCAGGTCGTGCAGGATCTCGGCGGCGACGCCGTAGTCGCGGGCGTCGACCGGGAGGCCGAGAGCGAGGTTCGCCTCGACGGTGTCGAGTCCCTCCGCCTGCAGGGCCATCGCGCGCAACTTGGCGAGCAGGCCTATGCCTCGGCCCTCGTGCCCTCTCAAGTAGACGACGATGCCCCGGCCTTCGGCGACGACGGCCCGCATCGCGGCGTCCAACTGGTCGCCGCACTCGCAGTGCTGGGAGCCGAAGGCATCGCCCGTCAGGCACTCCGAGTGGAGCCGGGTGAGTACGTCGTCCGTGCCGATCTCGCCGTAGACCAGGGCCACTTGCTCGTCACCGCGGTCGTGGTCCAGGTAGCCGATCGCCTGGAATTTGCCGTACACGGTGGGCAAGGGAGCATTCACGACGCGTTCCGCGCCCCTGGGCTGCGCGGACTTCTGCTTGCCGAGTACGCCAATGTTTTCTGTCATGATCTGGTTCCTAAGCAGAGACGAAAGGCCGTGAAAAAATGAATGGTTCGGACTCACGGACGGCGGCATACGGACTGGTGCCGGCGGACACCACGGAGGACGTGCGGTCTAGGGGGGCAGAAGTATCAACACAGGTCGCCGTCCTTCCGGTCGGCAGTTTCGAGCAGCACGGCCCGTATCTTCCGCTGGCGACCGACACGTTGGTCGCCTGTGCCGTGGCCCGGGAGATCGCCGCGGCGTACCCGGTGCATCTCCTCCCTCCGGTGACGATGGCCTGCTCGCACGAGCACGCGGCCTGGCCGGGGACCGTCAGCATCTCTTCCGTGACCCTTCATGCGGTGGTGCGGGACATCGCGGACTCGCTCCGCCGCTCGGGGGTCGAGACCCTGGTGGTGGTCAACGGTCACGGCGGAAACTACGTCCTGGGCAACGTCGTTCAGGAGTCTTCTGCCCGCGGTGAGCGGATGGCACTGTTCCCGGCCGCGGAGGACTGGGAGACGGCGCTCGAGCGGGCCGGAGTACTGACCTCGCTGCTCACCGATATGCACGCGGGGGAAATCGAGACCTCCATTCTTCTGCACGCTCATCCCGAATTGATCCGTCCCGGATATGAGACCTCCGATTTCGTCGCCGACGACCGTCGCCATCTCCTGACGCTCGGTATGTCCGGCTATACCGAGTCGGGCGTCATCGGGCGCCCGTCCCTCGGCTCGGCGGAAAAGGGGAAGGCACTGCTGGCGAGCCTCGCCGATTCCTTCGGCGCGTATTTCTCGCTGCTGACCGCGGAGGCCTGAGCGGGCACCGGGTCCGGTACGGCGCTGCCGGACCCGGCGGTGCGCAGTCCCGCGCCCCAGCGGACGACGAGCACGGCCAGGCCGGGCAGGGCGGCGACGAAGCTGAGCACGCCGTAGATCACCGAGACGGACAGTCCGCTGGTCGCGCCGAGGCCCGCGGCGCCGAACGCCCAGGCGGTGACGCCCTCGCGGGGCCCCCAGCCGCCGACGTTCAGCGGCAGGCCCATGGCGACGAGCGCGAGGACCGCGATCGGCATCAACTGGGCGACGGTGGCGGCGGATCCGGCGGCCCGGGCGGCGACCACGAACATCGCGAGGTGGCCGGCCAGGATGATCAGCGAGGAGAAGGTGACGCCGGGCCAGTTGGCGCGGGAGAACAGTCCGGCGCGGGCCTCGTCGAGGGTGGTGCGCAGGGCGCGGCCCCGGCGGGTGGCGGTGGCCGGACGGTTCATGCGTACGGCGGCCACGACGGCGAGTGCTCCGACGGCGGCCAGCAGCACGACCGGGGCGACGCTGCGGGCGTCGGCCATCACCGGGGAGTCGAGGCCCAGCAGGACCGTCACGCCTACGACGGCCAGCGCGATCTGGCCCGCGACGCGTTCCAGGACGACGGCGCGGACGGCGCGGCCCATGTCACCGGCGCTCTGTCCGTGGCGGACCGCGCGGTGCACGTCGCCGAGGATGCCGCCGGGCAGGGCCGCGTTGAGGAACAGGGCGCGGTAGTAGTCGGCGACGGCGGGGCCGAGCGGCAGCTTGATGCGCAGGCCGCGCGCCACCAGGGCCCAGCGCCAGGCACTGAACACCGTGGTGACCACGCCGATGGCGAGGCCGATGAGCAGGGTCGGCGCGTCGATGCGGCGCAGGCCGTCCAGGAAGACGCCGGTGCCGAGGCGCCAGAGCAGGACGCCGAGGATGGTGACACCGGCGACCGTGCCGAAGTGGGTGCGTACCGCGCGGGAGTTCACCCGGGTCAGGATCGCGCGCAGGACGCGGCGGGCACCGGAGGCGCGGTCGGCGCCGGCGCGCGGCGCGGCGACGATCACCCCGATCCGGTCACCGGAGACGGCCGAACTGTGCAGCGGCGGCGTGTGCTTGGGCCGGCGAACCTCTTCTACGGCTTCCACGGCGGCCTCGGTACGCACCGCGAGGGCGACCGGCGTGGACCGGTCCACACGCACCCGGCGCGTCCTGGTGCTCGGCCTCGGCGCGACCGTGCGCATCGTCTCGACGCTCATGACGTGCCCCCCGTCGGCCGGGCCAGTGCCAGCAGGTCGCTGTGGTGGACGAGCACGCTCAACTCCCCTGCCGCGCAAGCCGCGAGGCGCCGTTCCAGATACTGGTCGGCCCGCTCCTTCAGCTCGGGGCGTTCCTCGACGGCCGCACCGATCCAGCCGCGCAGCCACTCGGCGGTGAGCGCGGCCTCGTCGGGGCCCAGCCGCCAGGCGCTCGGGTGGACGCGGACCGTGGCGCCGTGCGCGGCGAAGGCCTCGCAGGTGACGGTGACGGCGTCCGGGCCGAGGAGTCCGTCGCGCCGCTGGTGGGCGTTGAACGCGTCCGCGATCTCCGCGTCCATCGGGTCGGCCGGGGTGAGTTCGACCTTGCCCGCCACCGTCAGCGTGAGCAGCGCCGGGCAGCCGGCGCCGACACAGGCGGCGACGAGGGCGTCGACCTCCTCGCGGGTGAGCACGTCCAGCAGCGCGGAGGCCGTCACCAGCGAGGCGCCGACCAGCGCGTCCGGGGTCAGCCGGGCCACGTCACCGCGCCGGGTCTCCACCGTGACGCGGCTGCCGTCGGCGGCGGCGCGAGGGGAAGCCACGGCGGCGAAGTGCAGAAGATAGGGATCACGGTCGTGCAGGATCCAGTGCTGGGCGCCGTCGAGGCGGGGCGCGAGCCACCGTCCCATCGAGCCGGTGCCGCAGCCCAGGTCGTGGATGACGACCCCGGAGCGGCCGGGCAGGTTGGCGAGCCGGATGCGCAGCGGGTCGAGCAGTTCGGGCGCCCGCGCCACGGCGTCGGCCCCCTCCCGCAGCTCCAGCCACTCGGGCGCGTAGCGCGGCGGGTCGTCGGGTCCGACGTCCCGCAGCCGTACGGTGGCCCGCTCTCCGGGGCGGCCGGCGGGTCCGGCGCCGGGGATCACGGAACCGGGCCCCGTCTGCTCCTCGGCGTCCATTGGAACGGTCCCAGCCATCACGTCCTCCGGCCCCGGCTGGTCAGCCGTCGCGTCGTTCGCCTCGGGCTGCACCGGGGCGACCAGCATGCCCAGCGGTACGCCCCTGGGCCCCGGCTGCGCCGGGATCCGTCCAGCCTGTGTCGTGGTGGCCGTCTTCCTCATGCCGCCCTCCGGGGTTCGCTGGGGAGCCGGGTGAGGACGCCGGCCAGGCTGCGAGCCGTGGTGGCCCACCCGTCGAGGGCAGCGCGCCGGCCCCGGGCCGCCGCCTTGAGCCGCCGTCGCACGTCGGCCTCGCCGAACCAGCCGCGCAGTTCGGCGGCGAGGGCGGCGGGGTCCTCCGGCGGGACGAGGATGCCGGGCACCCCGCCGTCGGGGGCGCGGCCGACGGCCTCGGGGAGACCGCCGACATCCGTGGCCAGCACGGGAATTCCGCGCGCGAGCGCCTCGGTGACGGCCATGCCGTACGTCTCGGCGTACGACATGAGGACCATGAGGTCGGCGGAGGCGTAGGTGGCGTCGAGTTCGGCGCCGGCCCGCGGGCCGGCGAGGTGCAGCCGGTCCTGGAGGCCGTGGCGCTCGATGAGGTCGCGCAGATGGTCGACGTACTCCGGATCGTTGCCGAAGCCGCCGACGCAGACGCAGGTCCACGGCAGGTCGGCCGCGGCGGCGAGCGCCTCGATCAGCCGGTGCTGGCCCTTGCGCGGGGTCAGCGTGGCCACGCACAGCAGGCGGGAGACGCCGTCGGTGCCGGAGGCGAGGGGGGCGATGTCGGCGCCGGGGGTGGCGACATGGACCCGGTCGGGGGCCAGGCCGTGGTGCGAGACGAGACGGCGGACCGCCCAGTCGCTGGTGCCGATCACCGCGGACACCGCCCGCAGGACCGTGCGCTCCTTGGCGTCCAGGTCCGCGGCGACCGCGGCCTCCAGGCCGGTCTCGTCGCCGAGCGGGAGGTGGACCAGGACGGCCAGGCTCAGCCGGTCGGCCTCCGGGACGACGATCTCGGGGACTCCGCAGGCCACGATCCCGTCCATGAGGACGGCGGCGCCGTCCGGCAACTCGCGCAGTACCCGGGCGAGTTCGGCACGGGCGTCCGCGCCGGGCCGGGGCCACTCGCCGTCCACCGCGTGCTTGTGGACCTGCCAGCCGAAGCCGGGCAGGTCCAGGCTGACGCGGCGGTCGTAGGCGTTGCCGCCGCTCGGCGTGGCCGGGTCGTCGACACCGCCCGGCATCACGAAGTGCACGGTGCGCAGGGACATGGGGATGATCTCGGCATTCCGGGAGGCCGCGCGCTGTGCGGGCAGGAATCCCAGCGAGGGGGCGCGGTCGATGGTCACGTCGCTCACAGGGCACGCTCGTAACTCGCCCAGGCGACGTGCGACTCGTGCAGGGTGACCTGGAGTCCGGTGAGGCCGCGGGCGCCCTCGCCGAGCGCGCCCTTCTGGATCCGCTCGGCGAGCCGGTCGGCGATGACCTTCGCGAGGAACTCCGTCGAGGTGTTGACCCCGGCGAAGTCGGGCTCGTTGTCGAGGTTTCTGTAGTTCAACTCGCTCACGACGGCGCCCAGTTCCTGGGTGGCCAGTCCGATGTCGACGACGATGTTGTCGTCGTCCAGCTGCTCGCGCCGGAAGGTGGCGTCCACCAGGAACGTGGCTCCGTGCAACCGCTGGGCGGGCCCGAACACTTCGCCGTGGAAGCTGTGGGCGATCATGATGTGATCGCGAACGGTGATGCTGAACAACGGACGACCCTCCAGGTGCGGCGCGTCTGGTCCCCCGGCTGATCCCTGCCGGGGGATGCCGTGTAGTACGGCTCCACGCCTCCCCCTGTTCAGCCGACTCTCACTCTTTTCTCAGGTCAGACGCTCTTGCTCGTACGGAATTGAACAGTTCTCAGCCGATGTCGGTGTAACGCACCCGGTGACACAGCGCCGGGATCTCCCCCGAGGCGAGCCTGGGCAGCAGCTCCGGCAACTCCTCGAAGTCGCTCTCCCCGGTGACCAAGGCGTCGAGCGCGGGGTCGGCGAGCAGGTCGAGGGCGAGGGCGAGCCGGTCGCCGTAGCTGCGATTGGAACGGGCCGGCGAGACCGTACCGACCTGGCTGCTACGGATGACCAGGCGCCGGGAGTGGAACGCCTCACCCAGCGGGAGGCTCACTTTCCGGTCGCCGTACCAGCTCAGTTCGAGGACGGTGCCCTCGGGCGTGAGGAGTTCCAGCGCGCGGGTGAGCCCCTGTTCGGTGGCGCTGGCGTGGACGACGAGATCGCAGTCGCCGAGCGCGTCCGCAGGCAGCGCGAAGCCGACTCCCAGCGCCTCGGCGATCTTCGCGCGCGCCGGGTCGGCGTCCACCAACTGCACGCGCACGCCCGGGAAACGGCCCAGCAGCGCGGCCACCGAACAGCCGACCATCCCGCCGCCGACCACCGCGATCCGGTCGCCGACCAGCGGCGCCGCGTCCCACAGCGCGTTGACGGCGGTCTCCACGGTCCCGGCGAGCACGGCCCGCCCGGCGGGCACGGACTCCGGCACGGGTGTGACGGCGCTCGCGGGGACGACGTAGCGCGTCTGATGCGGATAGAGACAGAAGACGGTACGGCCGAGCAGCGCCGCCGGGCCCTCCTCCACGACCCCCACGTTGAGGTAGCCGTACTTGACCGGACCTGGGAAGTCGCCCTCTTGGAACGGTGCACGCATGGTCGCGTGCTGGTTCTCGGGGACGCCCCCGCGGAAGACCAGGGTCTCGGTGCCGCGGCTCACGCCCGACCACAGGGAGCGGACCACCACCTCGTCCTCGGCGGGGTCCGGCAGAACGACGTCACGTATCTCGCCGTGACCCGGTGGACCGATCCAAAACGCCCTCGCGGTGCGCTTCATCGGAATCCTCCTGAACGATCGGGAAGCTGTTCACGTACGGGTAACCACAGGCCGCGCACAGTACGCGGCGTTGATCGACTCTGTCATACGGCCGGAGGGTGTGCGGTGGCCCTGAACAACACATACGAAGCAAGGCTGGTCCAGCAGGAGACCGCTGTGGGAGCGGGCGTTCAGATCCTGTTGCTGGCGTTGCTCGGCACGGCGATCGGAATGGGGCCGGCCGGCTGGCTGACCGGCCTGGCATTCGCGATCGCCACCTGGGCCGTGCTCTCCAAGGCGCTGCACCGGACCCGGACGCGTTCCTTCGGCCCGGCCAACCGGGTCACCCTCGGCCGGGCCATCCTGGTCGGCGGGGTGACCGCGCTGGTCGCGGACTCCTTCGAGAGCTCGCCGCCGGTCACGCTGTTCGTCGGCCTGACGGCGGTGGCCCTGATCCTGGACGGCGTCGACGGCAAGGTCGCCCGGCGCACGGGCACCTCCACCGCGCTGGGGGCGCGCTTCGACATGGAGGTCGACGCGTTCCTCATCCTGGTCCTCAGCGTCTACGTCTCCACCCAACTCGGCCCGTGGGTCCTGCTGATCGGCGCCATGCGCTACGGCTTCGTCGCCGCGGCCCGCGTCTGGCTGTGGCTCAACGCCCCGCTGCCGCCGAGCACCGCCCGCAAGACGGTCGCCGCCACCCAGGGCATCCTGCTGCTCCTCGCGGGCGCGAACCTGCTGCCGTACGCGGCCAACATGGGCGTGGTGGCCCTCGCGCTCGGCACGCTCGTGTGGTCCTTCGGCCGCGACATCCTGTGGCTCTGGCGCACCTCGCGCACCTCCCTCGTCGAGGAGGTTCCGGTGGAGGAGAAGCTGCTGGAACTGGTCTCGCAGTAGGGACGGTTGCGCCGAAGGGCCCGGATCACTGATGATCCGGGCCCTTCGGCGTACTACGTACTACGCGGGTACTACGACCTCTGTTCTTTCTACGACTTCTGTTCTACGACCGCGGGGTCCGGCTGCGCACGATCGCGAAGGCGCCCGCCGCGAGGCCGAGTACGCCGACGATCAGCCCGGCGATGCCGAGCCCGCGGGCGGTGGAGTCGCTGCTCGACGAGGAGGCGGTGGTGGACTTCGTGGAGGTGGCCGCCGCCGTGGTCGAGGCGGCCGGGGTCTCGTCGCCGTCCTCGCTCTCCTTGGCGGTGAGCTTGAGGACGGGCGCCGGGTTCTCCGGCTCGTCGTCGCCCGCCGCGGCCTCCTCGATCCAGCGGACGACATCGCCGTCCGAGTAGGTCTGGAGCGTCTTGAACGCCAACTGGTCGGTGTCGTCGGGCAGTTGACCGAAGGCGACGTTGAAGTCCTCGTACTGTCCGGCCGCGATCTTCCCGCCGGTCCAGGTGATCTGGGAGACGGCGTCGGTGATGGTGCCGTCGTCGGTCTTCACCGGCGTCTTGAGCTTGCTGGTGGTGACCTTCGCGGTCCAGCCGTTCTGCGGGGTGACCAGGACGCCGAGGACGGGGTGGTCGGTGGGCAGATACACCTGGACCTTCGTCGTGCTCGCCTTGTCCTCCTCGTTGGGGACGCGGAAGGTGAGGACGCCGTCCGTGGCTCCCTTGGCGTAACTCTCCGGGTGGACGGTGACGTGCGCGGAGGCGACCCCGGCGGCGGCCAGGACTCCGGCGGTGGCGAGCGCGGCGACGGTGCCTGCGCGGCGCAGGGTGGTGCGGTGTGCGGACATGGTGAGGTGATCTCCGTACGGGAAAAGGAAGTTGGGGTGTCAGACCGGGTACGGGATCGGGTCCGGTGGTCCTCTACGGCTGACCGCGTGCCGCAGGAGGAGTTGGCGCAGGGGGGCCGCGTCGGCGGCGGTACGTCCGGGGCGGCGGGAGGTGCGGGCGGGCTGGGGTGCGGGGGCGTCCCGCCACCAGGCGACGAGGCCGGGTACGAAGGCGACGGCCCAGCGCAGCAACGACCACAGCGCGGCCTCCCCGCGCCGCAGCCACCAGGCCGCGACGAGCGCGGCGACGATGTGGGCGGCCACGGCGTGCGGGGTCATCGCCTGCGTCTGCCGCATGGGGGCCATCGCGTGCCCGGACATGTGCGCCATACCGGCCATCGCCATACCGGTCCGCGGCCGCGCGACATCGAACCCGAGGTGGAGCCCGGCCTGCGTGGCGAGCATGGCGGCACCGATGCCGGGCAGGGACCGTTCCCGCCCGCCGAGCAGCCACCCCATGACGAACACGACGAGGAATCCGGCCCCGTCCGCCCACAACGGAGGCGTGGCACCGGTGGCGAGCCCGTGCCCGGCGGCAGCCAGCAGCACACACACCGCGGCGAACACCGCGGCGCGCAGGCTCCGTACCGCCGGGGATGCGCTCATGGTGACGGATCCTCCCACGCACCGCTGCCGCCGTTGCCGTCGATGGCGGTTTAGGGGACAGCTCATATCTGGTTCATGGCTTGGTACGGCGGTGGCGGGTGGGACGTTCAGCGCGGGTGGGGTGACTCCTGCGGGCATGCGTTGATTTACCGGGATACGGCGCTGTTGGAACGGTCCAGGGGTGGGGATTCTGGGGGCGGGTGGTACGGGAGCGGTCCAAGTGGGGGGACTCGTGGGCGCCGGCGCTGCGGGGAACGGTCCAGGAGCCGGGAACCTGGGCGCGGGTGGTACGGGAACGGTCCAAGCGGGGGGACTGGTGGGCGCCAGGGCTGCGGGAACGGTCCAAGCGCCGGGGGACTCTGGGCGCCAGCACTGCGGGAACGGTCCAAGCTCCGGGGGCCAGAGAGGTGCGGGGCCTTGCGGCTCATCTGCGGCGCGATGGACGTGACCGGCGTGGCAGCAAGGCGATCGCCGCGACCGGTACGGCGGCCAGCACCAGCCACGGCATGGCCGCGGGCAACCCCATGTCGAGGAGGGTGCCGGTGCCCGCGCTGCCGAGGAGGACGATCAGGCCGGAGACGGAGGAGAGTGCCCCGGTATAGAGGCCGAGGCGTCCGGGTTCGGCGAGGTCGGGAACCCAGGCGCGGGCGACGGGGGCGATAAGCATCTGGCCGAGGGTGAGCAGGACGACGAAGCCGGCCGCCGGCAACAACCCTGCGGTACCTGTCAGTTCAGCGGGCCGGGCCACGGCGACGGCCGCGAACCCTACGGCGATCAGCGACAGCCCCGCAGCCATGCACCGCCGCGGATCGAGCCGCTCCCCCGCCCACCTCGTGACGGGCAATTGCGCCGTCACCACGAGCAGCGAGGACAGCGCGAACAGCCAAGCCAGCGGTGCCTGCGAACCCACCGCGCGCTCCACCTCTTCAGGGAGGGCGAGATAGAGCTGGTTGTAGGCGAGGAGATAGGCGCCGTAGGCACAACACAGCGCCAGGAACGGCCTGTTGCGCACCAGGGCCCGTACGCCACCCTTCTCCGTCACCCGCGCCCGCCCGGGAATGTGCTGCGGCAGCAACCACGCATGCCCCGCGAGGACGAACACAAAGACCCCGGCCCCGGCCAGACACGCGACCCGGAAATCCACCGCGAGCAGCAGCGCACCCAGCAACGGCCCTACAAACGCGCCGACTTGACCGGCGACGGTGAACAGCGCGAGCACCCGCGTCCGGGATCCCCCGCCCGATTCCTCCCACTCGACCGCCTGCCGAGCCACCTCCGACTCCACCGCCGGAGAGAACAACGCGGCGGCGAGCCCGATGAGCAGTACGGCTCCAACGACGCTCCAGGTCTCCTCCGCATACCCGAGCCAGCCGAACCCGGCGATCCGCAGCACGCATCCCGCGAGCACCACGGGCCGCACGCCGTACCGGTCGGCGAGGGCACCGCCGACCACGAACAGCCCCTGCTGACTGAAGGTCCGCAGCCCCAGCACGAGCCCAACGAGCCAGCCGGCCATGCCGATCGCATCCGCCAGGTGCTCGGCGAGGAACGGCAGCACGGCGAAGAAGCCGATGTTGAAGGCGAGTTGGGTGAGGATCAGCAGCCGGAGCAGCGGGGAAAGCGGGGTACGTACGAGGGCCGCGGAGGTCACCGGGCGGCCAACTCCCTTTGTACGGTGGCTCCCCGCATACTCCCGGCGGCCGTGACCGCCAACGCGCCGAGCAGGGCGAGTACGGCGGCGGGGGCGAGGACGGCCCAGGGGGCGCGTTCGGCGTAGGGCTGGTTCTCGGCGAGGAGCAACCCCCATTCCGGGGAGGGCGGTTGCGCGCCGAGGCCGAGGAAGCCGAGCGAGGCGAGGGCGAGGGCGACACCGGGCAGGCGGAGCAGGGCATGTCGGGTGACGGGTGGCAGGACGGCGGGCAGGAGTGAGTGGCGCAGGATGTACCAACGGCCCGCACCCAGGCCCCGGGTGGCGGTCACGTGCAGGGTGGCGCGTTCCTGGAGCAGCAGTGCGGAGGTGTGCGCTGCGAGGGGCGTCCAGGCGAGGGCGGTCACAGCGAGCGCGGGAGTCGCCGCCCCACTTCCCGCGACGGCGGTGACCAACAGCGCGGCCAGGACCGGCGGTACGGCGTTCACCGTGTCGACGAGCGGCCCGGACAGCCGGGGCAACAGTCCGAGCAATACGCCGATACCGAGCGCGACGGCACTGATCCCGAGGGCGAGCAGCAGGGTGTCGACGGCACCGTGGGCGACCCGCGCAAGGAGATCCCGGCCGAGCGCGTCGGTGCCGAACGGGTGGGCCCAGCTGGGGTGTTGGAGACGCAGCCCGGTGTCGAGGGCGAGGGGATTTCGGGGCAGACCGAGCGCGACGACACCGAGGAGGAGGGCGCCGTAGACAACGGGCAGGGTTCGTCGGGTAGTTGAGGCGCTGGGCCCGTGGAGGGAGGGGAGGGCGTCGGCGCGTAGTGCGGGGCCGATGAGGAGGCGCGCCGCGAGGCGGGTGAGTCCGGCGGCGACGGCGGCTAGCAGGAGCAGGGCGAGGGTGCCGGCCTGCAGCACGGGCAAGTCCTGGGCGAGGGAGGCCTGGAGGGTGGTGCGCCCGAGCCCGGGTATGTCGAAGATCTGCTCGACGGCGACGGCCCCACCGGTCAACCCGACGACGAACAAACCCATGTTGGGCAACAGCCCGGGCAGACACCGCCGCACTGCCTGCCGGGCGATCCGCCGCCCGGACAGCCCCCGCGCGGCCGCAGCCCGCACCCACGGCTCCCCGAACGCCCCCGGCAACAGGTCATCGACCAACCGTCCGAGCACGGCCCCGGCGGGCAACCCCAGCGCGAGCGCCGGCAGCACCACCCACCGCGGCCCGTACCACCCCAGCGCGGGCAACCACCCGAGCTGCACCCCGACGACGGTGGCGAGCACGGACGCGGTGAGGAACTCGGGCAGCGCGGCGAGTGCGGCGGAGCCGGTGCCACCGGGGCCCTCCACCGCACGCCCGCCCCGCCGCAAGGTCCGCGCGCACACCAACCCGGCGGTGACAACGGCCACTACGACCGCCGCCCCCATCAACAGCAGGGAAGCGCCCAGGGCTTGGAGGACACTGGGCATGACCTCGGCGCCGGAGATCCATGACCGGCCGGCGTCTCCGCGCGGCAGGCCCTGGAGCCACTGGCCGAGAAGCCGCAACGGGCCGTCATCGAGGCCGAGTTGGGTGCGGATGGCGGCGAGGACCTGGGGGTCGGGGTCGCGTTCCGCCGAGCGGGCCTTGAGGACGGTGAGGGCCGGGTCGGTGCGGGAGAGCCAGGGCAGCAGGCCCACCGCGCAGACCAGGGCAGCCGCGAGGAAGGCGCGCCACAGGAGCGTGGCCGTGCGGTGCGGCATGGTTCAGCGCCGGGTTCCGGGGCCGACGAGGGTGCGCTCGTACGGGTCGAGGAGGAGGCCCCGTACCGAGGTGCCCACGCCGGTGACGACCCGTTGGTGCACGAGCGGTACGACGGCGTCGGTGCCCAGGATCTCGGCCTCGGCCGTCATCGCGGCGCTCTGCCGTGCGGAGGTGTCGGCGGTGCCCTCGGCCTTCGCGACGGCCCGGTCGACGTCCTTGTCGCACAGCAGGGCGAGGTTGTAGCCGCCGTCGCAGGTGTAGTCGCCGGCGAGCACGGCGACCGGATCGCCCGTGTCCACCAGGGTGTTGCGGGCGACGACGAACGCGTCGAACTTCCCCGCCAGCGCGTCGCTCTCGATCCGCGAGTACTCGCGCACCTCCAACTCGACCTTGAATCCGGCCTTTTCGAGCTGCTGCTTCAACACCTGGGCGACTTCGGGGAGTTCGGGCCGGTTGTCGTACGTCGCGAGGGTGATGGTCCGCCCGCCGGGTGAGACGGGTTCGGCCCGCCCGGCCGGTTGCTCGCGTTTGCCCGCGGCCCAGGTGACGGCGGGGCCGTAGATGCCCGTGCCCGCGTCGGCGTGACCTTCGTAGACGCCCTTGGCGAGTGTGGAGGTGTCGACGGCCTCGCGGGCGGCTGCGCGGAGCTTCGGGTCCTTGAACGGGCCTGTCCTGGTGTTGAGTTGGAGGCTCGTGGTGCGGGTGGTGGCGGTCTCACGGCGGGTGTCCGCGTCGAGCGTGGCGGCCTGGGCGACGGGTATCGCCTCGGCGACGTCGACCTGCCCGGTGCGCAGCGCGTTGGTGCGGGCGGCGCCGTCCGCGATGAACCGTGCGTCGATTCCGGAGACTTGGGCGAGGCCGCCCCAGTAGTCGTCGAAGCGGTCGAGGGTGGCCGCCGTGGAGCCGGTGACCTTCGTCAGCTCGAAGGGACCGGTGGCGGTGCCGACCGGGTCGACACGGCCCCTCTCCTCGTACGCCTTCGGGGAGAGGACGGCGAGCGCGGGACCGGCCAGCCTCAACGGCAGTACGGGATCAGGGGAGTTGGTGGTGATGCGAAGGCGGTCGCCGCCCGCCGACTCGGCGGTGAGGGTGACACCGGAGAGCGCGGCGGGGGCGGGCTTCGCCTCGGCGGCATTGCCGAGGGCGGCGGCCACGCGAGCCGGGGTGACCTCGGTGCCGTCCTGGAAGGTCGCCTCGCGGAGCGTGAACAGCCAGCTGCGATCGCCCTCGCACTGCCAGGACCGGGCCAGCGCGGGGGCGGCGGAGCCGTTGGCGTCCAGAGAGGTCAGCCCTTCGGTGACACCGAGACGGCTGAGGATGGTGGCGTCGGCGCCGTACGGGGAGAGGTTCTCGGCGGGCGGGAACGCGAGGGCGACGCGCAGCCGGGAACCGGACTCCCCGGTCGCGTCCCCGCTCTCCTCACCGGCGGAGGCGAAACAGCCGGTGAGCAGCGGCACGAGGGCAAGGCCGAGAAGAAGCCGGGGCCGTCGGACCGGTCCAATACGCGTACGCGTACGGCCATTTGCACTGGTTCGTCTTGTACTGGTTCGTCTTGTACTGGTTCGTCGGAATCGCATCGCGTCTATCGCTCCATCGCCAGTTCGAAGTGCACGATCCCCTGCCCGCCGCCCGGGTCGTCGCGCTCGTCGTGCACGACCTTCCCGAGCGACCGCCAGAAGGCCTCGGCTCCGGGTACGGCGGGATCGGTGTGCAGATACACGGCGCGGTAGCCGCCGTCGGCCGCGGCGAACGCGAGGAGGTCGGCGACGAGGTGCCGGGCGAGGCCGCGGCGGCGGTGCGCGGGGCGGACGTAGACGCGGCGCAGTTGCGCGGTCCCGCCGGAGGGGTAGCGCTCGGCGAGCTCGCGCGGGTTCGGCGGGTGGACCGGTCCACGGGAGTCGAGCGCGCCGGTCGCCACGACCGTGCCGTCGGCGGGGTCGAGTGCCACGAGGAGGGTGTGGCGGCCCGGGGCGAGATAGGCGGCCGCCGGGTCGATGATGTCGCCGTGCCAGCGGGGCACATAGCCGGTACGGAAGTCGCGGTAGACGGTGTCGAGCATCACGGCACGCGCACCGTCGATATCGTCCGGGCCTGCCGCCCTGATGCAGTAGTCAAGCACTTGCACATCATATGCATTAAGACTCCTAGGTCTTGATCACCCTTGGACCGTTCCTGGATCGCCCTTGATCCACTGGATTTGACAGCCTCGCGGCCACCCCCTAAAACCTAGCCACATGACATTCATTTTCAAAACCGCGATCGCGGCGGACCGGTAGTGCGCGTCGCGTTCGTCGGCAAGGGCGGCAGCGGAAAGACCACGCTGTCGGCCCTCTTCGCCCGCCACCTGGCCCGCGCCGGCGCCCCCGTGCTCGCCATCGACGGCGACATCAACCAGCACCTGGCCGAGGCCCTGTCCCCCGACACGTCTCCCGGCACCGAACCGGTCACCGCCCCACCCCTGGCCGCCCACCTGACCGAGCTCAAGAACTACCTGCGCGGCACCAACCCCCGCATCGCCTCCCCCGAGGCGATGATCAAGACCACCCCACCGGGGCGCGGCTCACGCCTTCTGCGCCTGCTGGGCGACGACGAGGTGCACGCCCGGCATGTGGTCCGTGCGGGTGACGTTCCGCTGATGGCGACGGGCGAGTTCGAGGAGAGCGACCTCGGGGTGGCCTGCTACCACTCCAAACTCGGCGCGGTGGAGCTGTACTTGAACCATCTCGTCGACGGCCCCGGCGAATACGTCGTCGTCGACATGACAGCAGGCGCCGACGCCTTCGCCTCCGGCCTGTTCACCCGCTTCGACCTGACGTTCCTGGTGGCCGAACCCACCCGCAAGGGCGTCTCCGTGTACCGCCAGTACCGCGACCACGCACGGGAGTTCGACATCCGCCTCGCCGTGATCGGCAACAAGGTCACCGGCGAGGACGACCTGCTCTTCCTCAAGGAGGAGGTGGGGGACGACCTCCTGACCCACCTGGTCCACTCACCGTGGGTACGCGCGGCCGAACAGGGCCACGGACAGGGCGACTTGAACGCCCTGGAGTCGCACAACCGCCACGCCCTGATCGTCCTCCGCGAGGCCGTCGACGCCCACCCCAGGGACTGGTCGGCCCTGCACCGCCACGCCGTCGACTTCCACCTCCGCAACGCCACCGCGTGGGCGGACAGGGCAACGGGCCTGGACCTCGCGGCCCAGGTCGACCCGGAGTACGTACCTGGCCCGACGCCACAGCCCTGACACCGGCCCGCCCCTCCATCCCCAACTACCAGACAGGACACCCCTCTTCATGTCTCTCGACGTCTCCCCGAAGCTCCTCGCCGAAGCCGAGCACGGTGACATCCGCGAGGCGGACTTCGTGGACACAGTCCGCACGTCCCTGCCGTACGCCTACGACCTCATCGCCGGCCTCGCCACCGAACTCCGCGACGGCACGGCCGAGTTCACCGACAACCAGACCCCGCCCTCGTCCGAACAGGAACGCGGCCAACTGCTGCGGGCGCTGGCCAGCGACGCGATCCGGGGCAGCCTGGAACGCCACTTCGGGGTGGCCCTGGCCTTCCAGAACTGCCATCGGGTGGCGGCGTTCCGGCCCGAGGCGCTGGACGGCGGGACGTATGCGAAGTTCACGTCGGCGCGGTCCCAAGTACTGAACCAGTCACCGGAGTTCAGGGACTGCTGACGGGCAGCACCAGCGCGCCGAACCGCTCGGCGTCGTCCAGCCACGGCATATGTCCGGCGCCGGACTGAACCACCAACTCCCCGTTCGGGAACAGCCCCGCGTACTCCGCCATCGCGCGCGGCGGGGCTGAGATGTCGAACTCCCCGGCGAGGACGAGCACCGGGGATGTGAACACGGCCAGGGCTGCGCGGGTGTCGGTCGGGGCGAAGGCGTCTTCGGTGGCGTAGGCGGCCGCGGCCTCCGCGTTCGTCTCCTTCGCGTCGGCCTCGTCGAAGGCACGGGCCGTCTCGTCCCAACGAGCGTGCGCGAAGGGCGAGATGGCCTGCCAGGAGTCGGGGGTCGCGCGGCCGGCGGTGATGTTCTCCAGGGCGGCGAACGCGGGTCCGAACCACGGTTCGGACCCGCGCAGTCGTGCCACCCCCAGGCGGTCCTCGGCGGTGATCTGGACTCCGACCGCGTAGACGCTAGGGGTGACCAGCGTCAGTCGGGACACGCGGTCCGGGTGGCGGGCCGTGTACAGCGCGGCCAGGTTCGCACCGGCCGAGTGGGCGAGCAGGTCCAGCCGGTCGAACCCCAACTCCTCGCGCAGCGCCTCGACATCGCCCACGAGACGGTCGCAGCGGTACGACGCCGGGTCCGCGGGCACGTCCGACGCGCCCGTGCCCCGCAGATCCAGCCGGATCAGCCGGCGGTGCGCGGCCAGGCCGCCGAGCGTGCCGAGGTAGGCCGAGTCGCGCATCGGTCCGCCGGGGAGGCAGATCAGGGGCGGGCCGTCGCCCGATGCGTGATACGCGAGGCGGGTTCCGTCGGGTGCTGCGAAGGTCGGCATGCGCGTGAGCGTGTCAGGGCACCGTGCGGGCGGCAACCGGATTGCCGGACGGCGGAACGGGCCGGTCCGGTGCCGCGCTCCGGACCGGCCCAGCTGTTACTTCTTCTGTTCGACCCGCACCCAGTCCACCTCCGCCTGCACTCCCCCGGCCGCGACCTTGTCCACGCTCGACTGCGGCAGGCCCCAGTACGGCGTGGTGACCTGGTTCCAGCCGGCCGGGTAGGCGCCGCCCAGGGCGAGGTTGAGGATGACGTACTGGTTGTGGTTGTAGACCCACTGCCCGCGGGTCGATTCGAGTTTGTTGCGGGTGGTCTCCTGGACGAGGGCGTCGTCGACGTAGAAGCGCATCCCGGTCGGTGTCCATTCGACGGCGTACGTGTGCCACTGGTCGGCGGTGCCGCCGTTCGGGTACGTCTGGCGGGCGCCGATGTTGCCGTCGGCGGAGTAGCCGGGGCCGTGGAGGGCCGTGCTCGTCCAGGTCGGGTAGCCGATGTTCTCCATGATGTCGGTCTCGCCGGAGGCCGGCCAGGAGACCGACGGGTCGTCGACGTTGCTGCCGAGCAGCCAGAAGGCGGGCCAGAACCCGTCGCCGACCGGCAACTTCATGCGGGCGCTCACCTTGCCGTAGCTGAAGTCGAACTTCGTGTTGGTGTCGATGCGGCCCGACGTGAAGTCGTACGTGCCGCCGCCTGCCTGCGTGCAGCCCTTGCAGTACTTCGCCGCGAGGATCAACTCACCGTTCTGCGTACGGACGTTGTCCGTCGAGTCGACGTACGCCTGGGACTCGCCGTTGACCGAGCCCATTTCCGTGCCGGTCCTCACCACCCGCCACTTGGAGCGGTCCAGGGCCGCCGACGTGAAGTCGTCGAAGAACGTCGTCTGGTACGTGCCCGACTGGTCGGCGGGCAGTGCGGGGTAGGCCGCCGCCGCGCTGCCGCCGGTGCCCCAGACCTGGAACTCGTAGAGGGAGTAGCCGAATTGGGCCGTGTAGGGCGCCGGGTTGTAGAAGGAACGGCGTTCCTTGCCGAGCATGCGGACGTAGCGGCCGGTGACCGGCTGGGGCAGGGTCACCGTGTCGTGGCGGCCGGTCGCGTCGGCGGGGGCCTGGATGTTGGCCCGGCGGGCCGCGATGTCGGCGGCCGACGGTTCGTAGACCGTGCGCCAGGTGGTGTTGTCGTCCGAGACCTGGAGCAAGTAGTCGACGGCGTACGCCGATTCCCAGTAGAGGTCGACCGAGTCGATCGTCGAGGTGGCGCCCAGGTCGACGGAGACCCAGCGGTCGGCGTTCCAGTCGCTGGACCAGCGGGTCGCGTCGTCCTTGAGGTTGGCGGGCCAGCCGCCGTCGGTGACGTACGCCGGTGAAACGCCGTTGTGCTGGTAGTAGTTGGAGTACGCCGGGTGGTTCAGGGCGAGGTTGGTGCGGGTCGTGGACGCGGGGGCCGGTTCGCCGCCGTAGACCTTGAAGGAGTAGAGCGAGTAACCGTAGGGCGTGGACCGTTCCAAGCCGCGCAGGCGGATGTAACGGCCCGTCACCTCCTGGGGGTACGTGCTCGTGGTGACCGAGCCGCCGGTGCCCGCCGTCTCCGTGTAGAAGGGCGTCCAGTCGGTGCCATTCCTGGAGACCTCCAGGACGTATCTCTTGCCGTAGGCCGCCTCCCAGTCGAGGGTGACGCGGTCGATGCGGAGGGTGGTGCCGAGGTCGAGGCGGATCCAGGCGTCGTCGGCGAAGTTGCTGGACCAGCGGGTCGCGCCGTCGCCGTCGAAGGCGAGGCCGGGGGTGGTGCCGGCGTTCTCGCTGCCGGAGGCCGTGACGGCGGCCGGGTTCGCGGCGTAGGCGGCGGCCGCGCGGTCGGTGTCCCAGGTCGTGGCGGCCGCGGCCTGCGGGGCGGGGGCCGCGAGGGCCGGGGTGGCGGAGAGCAGGGCCAGCGCGGTGAGCGCCGTGAGCAGGGTGCGTGCGGGCATGCGGGTCTCCTTGAGGGGCGGATCTCCTTCTGGGGGCGGTCGTGCTGACGTGCCGCTGCCTGTCGTGCGCATGACATATGCAGGGATGGTGATGCCCCGGTGGGTGCGGGCTCCCCCGCCCTCACCCACCGGGGCGGCCTTGGTCAGGCCGCGCGCCGGGCCCGGCTGCGGTGGTCGCGGATGATGTCCGCGTACCGGCGGCCGGAGCCCTTGATCGTGCGGACCTGGGTCTCGTAGTCCACGTGGACCAGTCCAAAGCGCTTCTCGTAGCCGTACGCCCACTCGAAGTTGTCGAGCAGCGACCAGGCGAAGTAGCCGGCCAGCGGGGCGCCCTTGCGGGCCGCCGAGGCGCAGGCGGCGAGGTGCTGGACCAGGTAGTCCTGGCGCTCCGGGTCGTCGACGGTGCCGTCGGGGCGGACGACGTCGGGGAACGAGGAACCGTTCTCGGTGACGTAGATCCTGCGGGGGTCGTACTCCTCGGTGAGGCGCAGCAGCAGGGTCTCGATGCCGGACGCGTCGATCTCCCAGTCCATGCCGGTGCGCGGGACGCCGAGGCGGCGCACGGCGCGGGTGTAGGGGGCGGGGCCGGTGGGGTCGTCGGCGACCGTCGCCGGGAAGTAGTAGTTCAGGCCGAGCCAGTCGAGCGGGGCCGCGATGGTCGCCAAGTCGCCCGGCTGTTCCGGGAGTTCGACGCCGTACGTCTCGACCATGTCCGCCGGGAAGCCGCGGCCGTGGGTCGGGTCGAGCCACCAGCGGTTGACGTGGCCGTCCTGCCGGCGGGCGGCCTGGACGTCCTCGTCGCGGTCGCTGGCGGGGTACACCGTGGAGAGGTTGTTGACGATGCCGACCTGGGCGTTCGGGGCGGCGGCGCGGATCGCCTGGGCGGCGAGGCCGTGGCCCAGCAGCAGGTGGTACGAGGCGCGGACGGCGGCCGTTAGATCGGTCCAACCCGGGGCCATCTTGCCTTCGAGGTGGCCGATCCAGGCCGAGCAGGAGGGCTCGTTGAGGGTCGTCCAGTGGGTGACTCGGTCGCCGAGGCGTTCGGCCATGACCGAGGCGTACGCGGCGAAGTGCTCGGCGGTGGCGCGCTCGGGCCAGCCGCCGCGGTCCTGGAGGGCCTGGGGCAGGTCCCAGTGGTAGAGGGTGACGGAGGGGGTGATGCCCGCTTCCAGGAGTCCGTCCACCAACTCGTCGTAGAAGGCTAGGCCCTTGGGGTTCGTCGGGCCGTCGCCGCCGGGGATGACGCGGGGCCAGGCGATCGACAACCGGTAGGCGTTGGCGCCGAGTTGGCCCATCAGGCCGATGTCCTCGCGCCAGCGGTGGTAGTGGTCGCAGGCGACGTCGCCGTTGTCGTCGTTCGCGATCTTTCCGGGGGTGTGCGAGAAGGTGTCCCAGATCGACGGCGAACGCCCGTCCTCGGCGACGGCTCCCTCGATCTGGTACGCCGCGGTGGCCGTGCCCCACAGGAAGTCGTGCGGGAGTGCGGCGAAGTCGATGGTCACTGAAGTCCCTTTACGGTCAGCGGAGTTGGTCGGGTCGGTCACTTGACGGCGCCCGCCGTCAGCCCGGCGACGAGATAGCGCTGCAGCAGCAGGAAGCCGGCGACCACGGGCACGCTGACGACCAGCGAGGCGGCCATGATCTGGTTCCAGTACACGTCGTTGAGCGTGGAGTAGCCCTGGAGTCCGACGGCGAGCGTGCGGGTCGAGTCGTTGGTCATGACGGAGGCGAAGAGGACTTCTCCCCACGCGGTCATGAAGGCGTAGACGGCGACCGCGACGATGCCGGGGATCGCTGCGGGGACGACGACGCGCAGCAGTGCGCCGAGCGGTCCGCAGCCGTCGACCAGCGCGGCTTCGTCCAAGTCCCTTGGCACGGAGTCGAAGTAGCCGATCAGCATCCAGATGGAGAACGGGAGCGAGAAGGTGAGATACGTCAGGATCAGGCCGCCGCGCGAGCCGAACAGGGCGATGCCCGTGGCGTTGCCGATGTTGACGTAGAGGAGGAACAGCGGGAGGAGGAACAGGATGCCCGGGAACATCTGCGTCGACAGGACGGTGACCGTGAAGACGCGCTTGCCGCGGAACTCGTAGCGGCTGACGGCGTACGCGGCGAAGACCGCGATCACCACCGAGCACATCGTCGCGGCGACGGACACGATCAGCGAGTTCATGAAGTACTTCGCGAGCGGGACCGTCGACCAGATGTCGATGTACGGGCGGATCGTGAGACCGCTCGGCAGCCAGCGGAACTTGCCCGTGACGTCCGAGAGCGGTTTCAGGGAGCTGGAGAGCATGACGTACACCGGCACCAGGACGAAGCCGGCGAGCAGGGTGAGGAAGATCCGCCGCGACCAGATGAAGGAGCGGGGCGGTGCCATCGGCGACCTGGTGAGAGAGGAACTAGACATCGGCCGACCTCCGTCCGCGTGAGGTGATCACCAGGTACACGCCGGTGACGACGAGCAGGAACAGGAGCAGCAGGACCGACATCGCCGAGCCGGTGCCGAAGTTCCAAGTGACGAACGAGGCTTGGTAGATGTGCACCGAGATGAGGTCCGCGGCCTCGGGGGCGGACCTGCCGAAGAGGACGTACGGCGTGTTGAAGTCGTTGAACGTCCACAGGAACAGGACGAGGACCAGCACCTGGTTGACGGGGCGCAGCGACGGCAGGGTGATGCGGCGGATCTGCTGCAACAGGCCGGCGCCGTCGATCGACGCGGCCTCGTACAGCTCCTTGGGGATGTTCTGCAGGCCGGCCATGACGATGAGGAAGGCGAACGGCCAGCCCTTCCACACGTGCACGATCAGCAGCGCGTAGAAGCTGTTGTCGCCGATCAGCCAGAACGACGGCTTGCTGGTGATGTGGAGTTGGTCGTGCAGGACGTGGTTCACCAGGCCGTTGTCGTGCTGGAACATGAAGACCCAGGTGATGACGGCCGCGTAGACCGGCAGCGCGTACGGGATGAGAAAGAGCGCTCTCAGAAGCCCCCGGCCGCGGAAGTTGTCCTGCATGTAGATCGCGGTGACCGTGCCGAGCAGCCAGCAGAACGCGACCGACAGCAGGGTGAACACGACGGTGACGAAGAAGGAGTGGAGCAGCGCCTTGCCGACGGGGGCGCTGAAGTCCACCGAGACCTTGTAGTTGCCGAAACCGGTCCAAGGAGCGGTGCCCCAGTCGCGGATGTAGAACTGGGTGAGCTCCTTGAAGCTCATGACGATGCCGATGACCATCGGCACCAGGTGGACCAGGAGTTCGAGGATCAGGGCGGGCAGAAGCAGCAGATACGGCAGTCCGATCCGGCGGATCCGGTCGGTACGGCGGCGGCGCGGCCCGGGGGCCGCCGTGGCGGAAGAGTCCTTCCGCTCGGCGGCCTCCGGGGTGACAGTGCTCGTCACAGTCGCACTCACTTCGCCGGCATCTGCTGCTGAGCCTTTTCGAGCTCCGCCTTGACCGACGCGGTCGTCACCGCGCGACCCGCGGCGGCGTCGGCGAACAGGTCCTTGACGGCCGTGCCGACCGCCGTCTCGAACTGGGACTCGTCGGCGACCTGCGGGAGCGCGGCGGCGCTCTTCGCGAGGGTGTCCTTGAGGACGGCGTTCGCGGGGGTGTTGAACGCGGTGTCCTCCTGCGCGGTCTTCACCGGCGGGATGGAGCTGTACGCCGTGTTGAGGATCTTCTGCTCGGCGTCGCTCGTCATGAACTTCACGAACTTGGTGGAACCGTCCAAGTTGTCCGTGTTCTTGAAGACGGCGAGGTTGATGCCGGCCACCATCGAGTTGGTCTGCGCTCCGGTGCCCGGGGTGCCGGACTGCACGGGGATCGGGGCGATGCCGTACGAACTGTCGCTCATGCCCTGCGACTTGAGGTTGGCGGACGCCGACTGCCACATCAGCATCGCCGTCTTGCCCTTGGCGAAGTCGCTGACGGACTGGTTCTGCGCGTACTCGGCGTTGCCGACCGGGATGACCTTGTCCGTGGCCATCAGGTCGACGTACTGCTTGACGGCCGCCACGACACCGGCGTTGGTGAAGTCGGCCTTGCCGTCGGCGGTGAAGAAGTCCGCGCCGTGCTGCTTGGCGAAGACGAAGGCGTGGTGGATGTTCTCGGAGACGTTGGCGCCCTCGGCGCCGAGCACCTGCTTGCCCTTCGCCTGGATCTTCTTGCCGTCGGCCACCAACTCGGTCCAGGTGGCGGGCGGTTGGGAGATGCCGGCGTCGGCGAATATCTGCTTGTTGTAGTAGAGCGCGTACGCCATCGAGTACAGCGGGACGGCGGCCGGGTCCTTGCCGGTGGCGCCGGTGGAGCCGAGCGCGGAGTCGACGAAGCGGTCCTTGCCGCCGATCTTCGCGAAGTTGGCCGTGTTCCACGGCAGGAAGGCGCCGGTGGCCTGGAGGGAGGCGCTCCAGGTGTTGCCGATGTTCAGGACGTCGGGGCCCTGGCCTGAAGTCGTCGCCGTGAGGATCCGGTTGAGCAGGTCGGACCAGGGCACGACCTCCAGCTTCACCGTGATGCCGGTCTGCTTCTTGAACTTGTCGAGTTCGGGCTGGAGGACCTTCTTGTCGATCGCGATGCTGGCGCCCTGGTTGGAGGCCCAGTAGGTGAGCGTCTTGGGCGAGTCGTTGGATCCCCCACCCGTGGACGAACCGCCTCCGCAGGCCGTGGCCGCAAGGGCGAGTGACATGGTGACGGCGCCTACGGCCGCGGCTCGGATGCTGCGCATACTCCGGGTGTCCCTTCAGGGAATGCACTCACGACTTAATTTAGGACGTGAGTTAAACCTCGGAAGCCAGAGGCGTCAAGAGTTTGGACGCCACTCGTCGAACTCGGTCGTACCTCTTGACGACCGTGTTCACGGACCTGAAGCATTCCCCCGCGAGAGAGCGCTCCCAACCCCACCGGCGTTCATTTCATGAACAAGGAGAGCCGCGAAATGTCCTCAGTTCCCCGCAGAACCGTTCTCGGTGCGGCCGCAGCCGTGTCCGCGCTGGCAGCACTGCCCGCCCCCGCCTCCGCCGCCCCCACGACTCCCGCCGCGAACAAGCCACTTGCCACCCTGCCGGGCGGCGGCGATCTCGGTCCCAACGTGATCGTCTTCGACCCGTCCACCGCCGGCATCCAGGCCAGGCTGGACCAGATCTTCGCCCAGCAGGAGACGGCCCAGTTCGGCACCGGCCGCTATCAACTGCTGTTCAAGCCGGGCACGTACAGCGGGCTCAACGCCCAACTCGGCTTCTACACCTCGATCTCCGGGCTCGGCCTGTCCCCCGACGACACCACGATCAACGGTGACATCACGGTCGACGCCGGCTGGTTCAACGGCAACGCCACCCAGAACTTCTGGCGTTCGGCGGAGAACCTCGCGCTGGTCCCCGTCAGCGGTACGAACAGGTGGGCCGTGGCTCAGGCGGCCCCCTTCCGTCGTATGCACGTACGCGGCAGCCTCAACCTCTCCCCGAACGGCTACGGTTGGGCCTCCGGCGGCTACATCGCCGACAGCCGGATCGACGGCCAGGTCCAGCCGTACTCGCAGCAGCAGTGGTACACCCGGGACAGCGCGATCGGCAGCTGGCTCAACGGCGTCTGGAACATGGTCTTTTCAGGCGTGCAGGGCGCTCCGGCGCAGGGTTTCCCGAACCCGGTGTACACCACGCTGGCCACCACCCCGGTCTCCCGCGAGAAGCCCTTCCTCTACCTGAACGGCACCGAGTACCGCGTCTTCCTCCCCGAGAAGCGCACCAACGCGAGCGGCGTGACCTGGGGCAACGGCACCCCGCGCGGCACCTCGCTGTCCCTGTCCCAGTTCTACGTCGCGAAGCCGGGCGTCACGGCCGCCACCCTCAACCAGGCACTCACACAGGGACTTCACCTCCTGCTGACGCCGGGCATCTACCACCTGGACCAGCCGATCCAGGTGAACCGGGCCAACACCGTGGTCCTGGGCCTGGGTTACGCAACTCTCGTCCCGGACAACGGAGTTACGGCCCTCAAGACCGCCGACGTCGACGGCGTACGGCTGGCCGGGTTCCTGATCGACGCGGGCACGGTCAACTCGAGCACCCTGCTGGAAGTTGGCCCGTCCGGTACGACGACGGACCACTCCGCCAACCCGACCACCGTGCAGGACGTGTTCGTCCGGATCGGCGGCGCGGGCGCGGGCAAGGCCACCACCAGCATGGTCATCAACAACCGGCACACCATCGTCGACCACACCTGGCTCTGGCGCGCCGACCACGGCTCGGGCATCGGCTGGGACATCAACCGGGCCGACTACGGCCTCGTCGTCAACGGCGCCGACGTGCTGGCCACCGGCCTGTTCGTGGAGCACTTCAATAAGTACGACGTGCAGTGGAACGGCGAGCGGGGCCGCACGATCTTCTTCCAGAACGAGAAGGCGTACGACGCCCCGAACCAGGCCGCGATCCAGAACGGGTCGATCAAGGGCTACGCCGCGTACAAGGTCGCCGACAACGTGACCGTGCACGAGGGTTGGGGCCTGGGCAGTTACTGCTACTACAACGTCGCCCCGACGATCGTGCAGCACAACGGCTTCGCGGCGCCGAACCGTTCGGGCGTGAAGTTCCACGACCTGCTGGTCGTCTCGCTCGGCGGCCAGGGCCAGTACGAGCACGTCATCAACGAGACGGGCGCGCCGACTTCGGGCACGTCGACCGTGCCGTCCACGGTGGTCTCGTACCCCTGAGACTCCGGGGCATCCCTGAGACCCCGGAGTCCCTGAGACGTCGGAGTCCTTGAGACCCCGGAGTCCCTGAGTACGTGGCGGGTGCGGGCCGAAGCTCCCCCTTCGGTCCGCACCCGCCACCGTCACCGGACGGTCACCGCGTTCGGCGCCGGGGCGTACCCCGTCGGCTGGGCGGTGAACGTCCCCCGGCCCTGGGTCCGGCTGCGCAACCGCGTTGCGTAGCCGAAGAGTTCGGCCAGCGGCACGGTCGCCGTGACGATCGCCGAACCCGTGCGGGTCGTCGAGCCGGTGACACGGCCGCGCCGGGCGGCCAGGTCGCCGAGCACGCCGCCGACCGCGTCCTCGGGCACGGTGACGGTGACCTCGACGACCGGTTCGAGGAGGACCGTCGTACAGGCGCGCAGGGCTTCGCGCAGGCCGAGGCGGCCGGCCGTGCGGAACGCCTGCTCCGAGGAGTCCTTCACGTGGGTCGCCCCGTCGGTCAGCGTCACGCGCAGCCCGGTCACCGGGAACCCGCCGATCGGCCCCTCGGTGAGGGCGTCACGGCACCCGGCCTCCACCGAGCGGACGTACTCCTGCGGCACCCGCCCGCCGACGACCGCCGAGCGGAACTCGAAGCCGAGGCCGTCGAGCGGTTCGACGTCGAGCACGACATGCGCGAACTGCCCTGATCCGCCGTCCTGTTTGACGTGCCGGAAGACCAGTCCGGACACCCCGCGCACGACCGTCTCGCGGTAAGCGACCCTCGGGCGGCCGACGTTGACGTCCACACCGGTGGCCTGGCGGATCTTCTCCACCGCGACCTCCAGGTGCAGTTCGCCCATGCCGGACAGGACCGTCTGGCCGGTCTCGGCATCCGTCCGTACGACCAACGACGGGTCCTCCTCGGCCAGTCGGGCGAGCGCCGACGCCAGACGGTCGGTGTCGGTGCTCCTGCGCGCCTCGACCGCCACCGAGACCACCGGGTCGGCGACCGCGGGCGGTTCGAGGACGAGCGGGGCGTCCGGTGCGCACAGCGTCGAACCGGCGCGGGCCGACTTCAGTCCGACCACGGCGACGATGTCCCCGGCGATGGCCCGGTCCAACCGTTCGTGCCGGTCGGCCTGCACCCGCAGGATGCGCCCGATCCGCTCGGTGCGCCGCGCGCCCGGGTCCCACACCGTGTCTCCCTTCTCGATCGTGCCCGAATAGATGCGCAGGTAGGTCAGCCGTCCGGTCCCGGTCGCGCTCACCTTGAACGCCAGTGCGGAGAACGGCACTTGAGGATCCGCCGCCCGCTCCTGCTCGCCGCCGTCGCCGTCCGTTCCCCGTACCGGCGGAACGTCCGACGGCGACGGCAGATACGCCACTACGGCGTCCAGCAGCGGCTCGATGCCGCGGTTGCGGTAGGCCGAGCCGCACAGCACGACCACGCCGTCGCCGGTGCGGGTCAGGTCGCGCAGGGCGGAGCTCAACGTCTCGGCGGACAGGGCCGATCCGTCGTAGAACTCCTCCAGCGCGCCCGCGTGCAGTTCGGCCACCGCCTCCTCCAGCAGCCGTCTGCGTCGTCGCGCTTCCTCCAACAAGCCTTCCGGCACCGGGAGTTCCGCCGCCGTGTCGCTGCCGTCGGTCCACACCAGGGCACGCATCCGGAGCAGATCGACGACGCCGGTGAAGCCGTCCTCCGTGCCGATCGGCAACTGCACCACCAACGGCGCCGGATGGAGCCGTTCCCGGATCGAGGCGACGGCCGTGTCGAGGTCGGCGCCCGCGCGGTCCAGCTTGTTGACGAAGGCGATGCGCGGGACGCCGTACCGGTCGGCCTGGCGCCACACCGACTCGCTCTGCGGCTCGACGCCCGCGACGGCGTCGAACACGGCGATCGCGCCGTCGAGGACGCGCAGGGACCGTTCCACCTCGTCGGCGAAGTCGACGTGGCCCGGGGTGTCGATCAGGTTGATCCGGTGACCGTCCCAGGCGCAGGTGACGGCCGCGGCGAAGATGGTGATGCCACGGTCGCGCTCCTGGGGGTCGAAGTCGGTGACGGTCGTACCGTCGTGGACCTCACCGCGCTTGTGGGTGGTGCCGGTGAGGTAGAGGAACCGCTCGGTGACGGTGGTCTTGCCGGCATCGACGTGGGCGAGGATGCCCAGGTTGCGGACGGCGGAGAGCGGAGTGGTGAGAGGGCGTTCGGTGCGCACGGCCCGTTGCCTTTCGAAAGTGAATTCCATGCAGGGCAGCGCAATTCCCGTGCGGGAGAGTCGACTTGACGGAACGTCAAAAAGCTGTCACGTCACGGGCATCCGGTGCCGGCCGCGCAGCGGGCACCGGACGGCCGGAGACACCAGGATCACCTCGTACCGGGAGGGGGGAACGACGACAGCGGTGCTGTAGCGCACGGCCGGGCTCCCCTCACTCGTCAACGGATGTGGCGAGTGTAGGGAAGCCCGGGGCGCGGAGCACGGGATTTATGGTGCGGGTCAGGTGCAGGTGGGAACGCCGTCCAGCCAGGCCGGTCCCTGGATGTAGATGTTGGTCATCCAGGCCTTGTAGTCGGGCAGATAGGCCCAGGCGTCGTTGGTGTAGCCGTCCGAGGTGACGGTCTCCGCGTGCTTCTGGCACTCGACGCGGATGCTGGTCGCGTCGGGGAAGGCGTAGACGCGCGTCGCGCTGACGGAGGGTGCGGTCTTCGTCCAGACGCCGGTGCCCCAGGTCTGGAAGACATGCCCGGTCACCGCACCGGTGTTGACGCGGACGGCCCCGAAGTAGTCGCCGCCCAGGCGGACATCACTGACCATCAGATGCGTGCCGGACTGCCTGGCCTCGACCATCTTGCCCGCGCCGATGTAGATCGCGATGTGGTGCAGGTCGTCCGAGGTGCCGTAGGCGAGCAGGTCGCCGGGGAGCAGCGGGGCGAGGCCCTGGGCCGCCGTGAAGCGGGCGGCGGCGCGGGTCGTGTAGTACTGCTGGCTCGCGTCGCCGTTGAGGATGTCGGAGCCGGTGGCCTGCGCGTAGGCGTAGCGCACGAGACCCGAGCAGTCGAAGCCGACCCGCTCGCCGTCCTGTTCGCTGGCCGGGTCGTGGCCGTCGGGCTGGCCCAAGGTGGCGCCCGGTTGGTCGCCGTGGCCGCCGCTCCACGTGTACCAGGTGCCCGCGTCGACCTCGGCGCAGGCCGCGGCGATCGCGCTCTGCGCGGCGGCCGAGGCGCCGGGTGCGAGGACGCCGCAGCTGCCGGCCGCCGGTGCGGCGACGGCCGCGGGCGCCCAGAGGAGGAAGGCGAACAGTCCGATGAGTGTGCCGATGATTCCGGTCCGCCGGAGCATGCCGGGACCCCCGTTTTCTGTGGTCCGTAAGTGGTCGGGCACCAGCCTGCCGACCCCGGCCCGGCCGGTCGAGGACCCGGCGACACCCCACCCCGAAGGGCAACGGGAAACCCTTGGGAAACCCCCTCCCACCAGGGGCAGTTGGCCATCCACGGTCAGGGCTTGGCACACGCGGGGGTGAAGGACACGGGCAGTCCCGGCATCAGTGTCTTGCGTTCCTCGGGGCCGATCGCCTTGCGCAGACGGCAGATTCGGCTGAGCCGGTCGCCGAGGTCCAGGTCCCACAGGCGTACGGTCCCGTCGTTGCTGCTGCTCGCCAGGGTCTGTCCGTCGGGCGCGAACGCGACGCCCCAGACCGCGTTCGTGTGCCCGGTGAGCGTGGCCCACGGCCGCCGCGCGGCCACGTCCCAGAGCCGCACCGTACGGTCGCTGCCGCTGCTCGCGAGGAGGTGGCCGTCCGGCGAGAAGGCGAGGCCGCGTACGGATCCGGTGTGGCCGGTGAGGGAGGCCTCGAAGCGGCGGTGGCGGACGTCCCACAGGCGGACGGTGCCGTCGTTGCTGCTGCTCGCGAGGGTCCGGCCGTCGGGGCTGAAGGCGACGCCCCGGACGGCGCCGGTGTGGCCGGTGAGGGTGGCGAGCGGGCGGTGGGTCGCCGTGTCCCAGAGGCGGACGGTCAGGTCGTCGCCGGCGCTGGCGAGGGTGCGGCCGTCGGGGCTGAACGTGACATCGTTGGCAGAGTCCAAGTGGCCGTTGAGAACGGCGAGTTGGCGGTGGCTCCGGACGTCCCAGATGCGGACCGTGCGGTCGGCGCCGGCTGAGGCGAGAGTGCGGCCGTCGGGCGCGAACGCGACCGAGAAGACGTCCCCGGTGTGGCCGGTGAGGGTCGCGAGCGCGCGGTGCGAGCGGACGTCCCACAGCCGGATCGTGCCGTCCGAGCCCGCCGACGCGAGGGTCCGCCCGTCCGGGGAGAAGGCCACCGAGAACACGCTCTCGCGGTGGCCCGTGAACGTCGTCACGACCCGGTGCCGGGCCACGTCCCACAGCCGGACGGTGTGGTCCGCGTCGGCCGTCGCGAGGAGTGTCCCGTCCGGGCTGTACGCGGCCTGCGAAACCTCGGTGAACGGGCGGGCCGTCAGGACCGGTCCACGCAGGTCCCACAGCACCACCGACTGGTCGAAGCCGCCGGTGGCGAGGGTCGTTCCGGTGGAGTTCACGGCGACGGACATCACGTAATCGGTGTGCCCGGCGAGGACCGCGGCCGGCCGGCCTGTGCGCACGTCCCACAAGCGCGTCGTACCGTCGCCGCCCGCGCTGACGACCGTGCCGCCGTCGGGCGTGTAGGCGACGGCGTTGACGTCGTCACTGTGTCCGGTGAGCGTCGCCGTGGACCGGTGCAAGGCCACGTCCCACAGGCGTACGGTCCGGTCGACGCCCCCCGAGGCCACGCTCCGCCCGTCCGGCGCGAACGCCACGCCGAGCACCTCGTCGGTGTGCCCCCTGAGTACGGCGAGGGACCGTCCCCGGTCCGTGTCCCACAGCCGTACGGTGCGGTCGGAGCCGCCCGAGGCCAGCATCTTGCCGTCCGGGGCGTAGGCCAGCGAGTTGACCCGGCCGGTGTGCCCGACGAGCCGTACCTCGGTCGGCCTGTCGCCGGCGATGTCCCAGAGTTGGACCGTTCCATCGTCACCGGCGACCGCGAGGGTACGGCCTCGGGGGTCGAAGGCGAGGGCGCGGGCGCCGGTGGTGCTCGCGGGCAGCAGGGCCCGCACCCGGTGGTCGGCGGTGCCCCAGATACGGACCGGTCCATCGCTCGACGTCGCCGCGAGGGTGGCCCCGTCGGGGCTGAAGCCGACCGAGCGGACCCGTCCGGGGAGGGTGAGCGTGGCGGTCGTACGGTGATCGCTGGTGCGGCGCAGTTGTACGGTGCCGTACGCGCCGGCCGTCGCGAGGAGTCTGCCGTTCGGTGCGAAGGCGACGGCGTTGACCGGGCCGTGCCGGCCGACGAGGCGGGAGGAGAAGGCCTGGGCCTGGGTGCTGAGCAGGGCGCCGCGGGCCTCGGGGGTGTGGTCGGCGCGGTAGGCCTCCTCGGCGAGGAGCATCGAGGCCTCGGGCTGGCTGCCGGCCAGGGAGGTGGACTGCACGGCGAGGGCCTGGGAACGGGCCACACGTTCCTGGTCGAGGGCGCTCGCGCGCTGCTCGTAGGCGAGACCTCCGGCGGTCAACGCGAGGCCGAGCAGGACGGCCAGGGTCGCGAACAGGGCCTGGCGGAACCGGATCTGACGTCTCGCCAGATGCTGACGGGCGTCCTCCTCCGCCTGGCTGGCCTGGAGGAAGGCCTCTTCGCGGGGGCCTAGGCGGCCGCGGCCGTCGAGTTCGTCGGCCCAGGCGCGGACCGTGTCGAGGCGGGTGCCGCGGTAGAGGGCGGACGGGTCGCGGTTCTCGCGCTCCCATTCGGCGGCGGCGTGGGCGAGTTGCTGGTGGATGAGGAGTCCGGCGCGATCGGCGTCGATCCAGTCGCGCAGCCGGGGCCAGGCGTGCAGCAGGGCCTCGTGGGTGATCTCGACGGTGTCACGGTCCACGGTGATCAGCCGGGCCCGGACGAAGACGTCGAGGGCTGCCGACGCGGCGTCCGCGTCGGCGAGTTGCTCCATCAGGGCGCTGCGGCCCGCGCGGCGCCGGGTCGCGACGATGCCCTCGTCGGACACGTGGACGAGCCGGGACAGGACGCGCCGGATGGTCTTCTGCTCGGCCGGGTACAGCTGGGCGAACACGGTCTCGGCGGTGCGGGCGATGGCGCCCTGGATGCCGCCGGTCCGCTCGTACCCGGCGACGGTGAGGGTGGTGTCCTCGCGCTGCTGCCAGGTGGCCAGGAGGGCGTGCGAGACGAGGGGCAGGGCGCCGGACGGGGTGTCGTCGGGGGTGTTGGAACGGTCCACGGTGCCCGGTTCGTCGCGCAGACCCGCGTCGCGCAGGAGGAGCGGGACCAGGCCGGGTTCGAGGGTGATACCGGCGAGTTCGGCGGGGCGGGTGATGGACGCGCGCAGTTCCGCAACCGACATGGGCAGCAGGACGAACAGGCCGTCGGTGAACACCGGTGCCAGTTCCGGGAGTTCGAGGCAGCGGCCGGTGAAGTCGGCGCGGACGCCGAGCACGACGACGGCGGGGTCCGGGCCGGTGGACAGCGCCCACAGGACCCGTACGAAGGCCCGTCGCTCGCTCTCGTCGGAGCAGAGGGTGAAGAGTTCCTCGAACTGGTCGACCAGCAGCACCGGCAGGACCGGTGGCGGGCGGCGGCCGTCCGCGCCGGGCGGGGCACTCTCCGAGCGGGCGCGGACCGCCTCCAGTAACGCCTCGGGGCGGTCGGTCAACTCCTGTGCGGTGAGGTCGAGTTCACTGCCGAGGACCTTCGTCGTCCGTTCGACGAGTTCGTCCAGCGGATGGGCGGTGGGCGTGAGCGCGACCACCGGCCAGCGCTCGGCGCCGGGCATCGGGAAGCCGCCGGGGCGGCGTAACGCGGGGACGAGACCGGCGTTCAGGAGCGAGGACTTGCCGGCGCCGGACGGGGCGACGAGCAACAGCGGTCCGCCGCCCACGCGTTGGAAGACCCGCTCGACGAGCGCGGCCGTGGCCCGCTCCCGGCCGAAGAACCAGGCCGCGTCCTGCGGGGTGAACGCCGACAGTCCGCGATACGGACAAGTGGGGGTACCGGTGTCGGCGGCCGCCCCACCGCCGCGCTCCGCCGGGCCGGTCTCGCGCACCAGCCGGAGCAGCTCGCCGTCGGCGCGCAGGATGTGGTCGCACTGGCGGGCCACGTCGACGGTCGCCCGCTTGACGCCGGTCTCGATCTTGCTGAGATAGCCCTTGCTGTAGTGCGTCTGACGTGCGAGATCGGCCAGCGACAGTCCGCGCTCCCGGCGCAGCCGTCTCAGCTGTGCGGGAAAGGACGGTGCGGCCTGTGCGGTGCTTCCCGGCTGGTCGGACCGGTCCACGCCCGCCTGTTCGTACTGCTGATCCCCCAAGGCATCCCCCTGGCACTGGCCTGTCCGGATCGTGGGACGGCGGATGCCCAGGTTACTGCGGGGGCCGGACAGCGAGAGAGGGCTTTCACCCGGAGTGGCGAAAACGGAACGGCCGGGACCCGTGTGGACCGGTCCCGGCCGTGCTGCCCCGTGGGGGGAGATCCCGCTACGGCCTGTTGAGGACGATGGAGTTGATGGGCGTGAAGTTGCGGAGGAGGCCGTTGTCCTGGGCGATCGTGTCGGTGCAGTTCGTGCCGTTGGACCCGTTGCACAGGGTCACGGACGCGCCGCCGGTCTGGTTGTTGAGGATCCAGTGCTGGCCGAACTGGTTGCTGAGGTTGTGGGCGCCGTAGCTGTAGTACACGTCGGTCGGGTGCGGGTTGTCCTTCGGGACCACTCCCTCGCCGTAGATGCAGACCGCCCCGGACGGGCATCCGTCCCAGGGGACACTGCCCGCGGGCTTCGCCTGGGCCGCCCCGCTCATCGCCACCACGGCGATGGTCGCGGTCGCGAACGCGGCGGCGGTGCTCAACATCTTGCGCATGTTTCCCCCTAGTGGGTCTCCTGCGTCGTCGCAGGCCGTGCTCCGTGCTGACGGGGATCAGCCTGTCCCGGCGGAGTCCGGGGGTCGACGGGTTTCCCGTTGCCCGTCCGGGGTGCGGCCGGGCAACCCCGTTTGATCAGGGGTTTTACGGTCCGGCGGTCAACCGGCGCGTCGCTCGGACGGCCTCCGCGGACCGAGCCCCAGTCGCTTCAGCGCGTATGTGTCCAGCCAACTCAGCACGCCGTTGAGGATCAGGGTCATCACCACCAGGACGATCAGGCCGGCGAACTCGGTGGCGGCGTCGAGGTTCATGGCAGAGGTGAACAGTTCGTGGCCGACGCCTTCGGAGGAGGCGATGAACTCGCCGCCGATGACGCCGAGGATCGCGAGCGGGCCGCCGGTCTTGAGCGCGGCGAAGAAGGGGGCGGCGAGGGTGGGGATCGTGACGTAGCCGAGGACGTGGTGGCGGCGGCCGCCCATCACCTGGACGATCTCGACGAGTTCGCGCTCGCGAAGACGCAGGCCGAGGTAGACGTTGTAGAAGACGACGAAGGACACGCCCGTGACGGCGATGTTGATCTTCGACCAGGGGCCGATGCCGAAGAACAGCAGGAAGAGCGGCGCGAGGGCGATCTTGGGGATGCCGTTGACGGCGGCGACCAGGGGTTCCAGGACCCGGCCCGCGAGCGAGAAGGAGCCCAGGAGGAGGCCCATCACCGTGCCGAGGACCACGCCGATGGCGAATCCGGCGGCCACCTCGATCGACGTCACCCTGATGTCGATCCACCCGGAGGAGGAGCCGAGCAGCTTCCACAGGGCGTGCGACACGTCGGTCGGCTTGCTGACCGCGTACTCCGGTAGGACCGGTCCACTCATCACCTGCCAGAGGACCAGGCAGAGCGCGATCACCGCGAGACGCAGGGCCACCACGATGGCCGTGTCCCGCCAGCGGTCGTTGTTCCTGCGGCGTCGTTCGGTCGCGACCGCGACCTCGGTCGTGCTCCCGGGCGTGTCGGTGGCAGTCGCCATCGTCTGCTCCTTCCGCTTTCTCGCCGGCCGTGTCATGGCAGGTAGGTGTTGGTCCAGTCGCTCGTGGTGACCTTGGCTCCGTCGGGGAGCGCGCCTATCGCGTCGATGAAGGCCGTCGTGGTGTTCCAAGTGGCGGCGTCCATCGAGGACTTGGCCGGCCAGTCGACCTGTTCGAGGCTGCCTTCGAGGACCTTGGCCGGTACGCCGGGCAGCGCCTTCTGCGCTACGGCCAGCACGGTCTTGTCCTGCTTGTCGGCGAGGTGCGTCCGCATGTAGGCGGTGCCCTGCTGGACGGCCGTGACGAACTTCTTCGCGATGTCGGCGTGCCCGGTGGCGTAGCTCTTCTGGGCGACCACGAACTGGCTGTATCCCGAGTGCGTGGCGTCCCATTCGGGCACGGTCAGAGGCGTCGCTACGACGATGCCGTCCCCGGAATCGGCGATCTGCAGGGGCAGCGGTTCCGAGGTGACGAACCAGTCGATCTCGTGGTTGTTGAGCGCGGCCTTGTCCGCGACCGGGCTGGGCAGCGACACCCACTTCAGCTTGGTGGGGTCGACGCCGTGGGATTTGAGGAAGATCCCGGCCTCGGCCTTGGTGTTGGCCGAGCTGGCCCCCGCGGTCGAGTCGGCCAGCGCCTTCGCGACCTCGGCGGCCGGGGTGGAGGCGGTCAGGTCGTGGTCCTGGGCGAACTTCTTGCTGACGACGAGCCCGAGCGGGTTGCCCAGCCCGTCGGCGGCGAGCGCGGTCTCCGGGAGCCCCTTGGACAGCGCGGTCACGAACCCGGTCGGGCTGTCGTGGAGGAACTGCACGGAGCCCGCCTGGAGGGCCGAGGGTCCGGTCGCGGCGGTCAGCGTCACGTACTTGATCTTGAGCCCCTGCTTGCGGAAGTAGCCGTTGGCGTCGGCCACTTTGAGGGGCAGGTCGAAGATGTTGCCGCCGGTGCCGACCGTCACGGTGGTGAGTCCGTCGGCGCTCGCCGAGGAGTCGCCGCCGCACGCGGTGAGCAGCGCCGTGCCGAGCGCCATGGTCGCCGCCAGCGCGACGGCGGTACGGGTGTCCGCGGTGCGTAGTCTCATGAGGTCTCCTGTCACCATGCCTGCTGCGTACGGAAGAAGCGCTTCCAGAAGTCGAGCCGGGCGGGCTCCGCGACCGGGACCGGTCCAAAGCCCTCGCCGACCTGCATGACCGTCGCCGAACTGGGGTTGTACGGCGGCCAGTTGGGCAGTCCGGGTCCGTTCGGGTCGCCGGTGGCGACGAAGTTGGCCCAGTAGCCGGACATGGTCGCCGCGACGGCCCGGTCCTCGGCGGTCCACTCGGCGTCGTCCTGGTCGAGGTTGTCGAGGACGAAGTCGATCTCGGAACTGTGCGAGGCGCGCCGCGGGTTCTGCCCGCGTGCCGGGGAGCGGTGGGTCCAGAAGTACGTGTAGACCGGCCGGCCCGCGTGTCTGGCCCAGTCCGTGCCCCAAAGGAACGTGGAGACACGGGCGTTGTCGCGCACGGACGCGCTGTGGGCCCGGCCCGCCGCGTCGTCGTCGGCCGCCGGGTACAGCCGCAGGAACTCGTCGGCCATCTCGCCGAACTTCCGTCGGGCCGCGGCCTCGTAGTCGTCGAGGGTGACGTGGACGGGTGGCATGCCCGGGCGCCAGGCCTTCTTGCCGGCCGTGCGGTAGGCGGCGAAGGTGCTCTCGGGGACGGCTCCGCTCTCGTCACGGTTGTTGCCGGCGAGGTAACCGACGTTGTTCTGGAGCCCTTTGGCGTACGTCTCGTCATAGCCGGCGGGGAGTACCCAGCCGTCGACGACGGGCCGGAACAGCGGCGGCTTCGCCGAACTCCCGGTCTCCACACGGGAGTCGACGGCCGCGTCCCCGTCGACGAGTTTCTGCCAGGGCAGCGACCGCAGCCTCGCGAGCGAGGGGCCGCCGCGCTCCTCGGCGTACCGTGCGCCCGCGCTCTCGGCGTCGGGCAGGGTGCGGTACGACGTTGCCAGGTAACGGAGTTCTGGGTCGCGCGCGTGGCGGGCGTGGCTCTGGGCGACGGCGCGGTGGAAGAGGCCCTGGGCGAGCGGGGACATGGCCAGGAAGTTGACGGCTCCGGCCCCTGCGGACTGTCCGGCGATGGTGACGCGGCCGGGGTCGCCGCCGAAGTTGGTGATGTTGTCGCGGACCCAGCGCAGGACGGCGACGCAGTCGAGGAGGCCGTAGTTGCCGGAGGCGTGGTGGCCGGACTCGGCACTGAGTTCGGGGGTGGCGAGGAAACCGAAGGCGCCCAGGCGGTAGTTGAAGGTGACGACGACGAGCCCTTTGCGGGCGAGGGCCTCGCCGTCGTAGCGGGGGCTCGCGCCGGTGCCGACGCGGAAGCCGCCGCCGTAGATCCAGACCAGGACCGGGCGGCGCTCCTCGGTGGAGGTTGCACCGGTCCAAACGTTGAGGTTCAGGCAGTCCTCGCTCATCGGGAGGTCGATCCCGGCGATCTCGCTGTTGGGGGCCTGCGGGCACATCGGGCCGAAGGTGCGGGCCGCGCGTACACCGGGCCAGGTCGGCGGGGGCTGGGGCGGGCGCCAGCGCAACTCCCCCACCGGGGGCGCCGCGTAGGGGATGCCCCGGAAGACCGTGACTGCGCGGTCGCGGCCCGGTATGCCCTCCACCAGCCCTGCTTCGGTTTCCACTGGGTGGCGCATGAAGACCCTTTCTCGTGTGCGGCGAGTGGTCGGTCAGTCGGTGGCGTGGGCGGGGCTGTCGCGGGCGGAGCGCAGCAGGAGTGCCTGGCGGGCTGAGGCCACGTGGTGGCGCATCGCGGCGACGGCCGCCTCGGGGTTGCGGGTGACGATGGCGAGGAGGATCGCCTGGTGCTCCTCCAGCGAACCGGCGCGCGGGTGCGGGGCGGAGAGGTTGCGGTACTGGCGCATGACGAGCGGGTAGAGCAGCGTGTCGTAGGCCTTGGCGAGGGTCTGCTGGTGGGCGGCCTGTTTGACCTGCTGGTGGAAGTGGCGGTTGCCGCGCGAGTAGGCGGCCTGGTCGCCGCGCGCCTTGCAGTCCTCCATCTCCCGGAGGGTGGAGCGGAGTTGGGCGATCTCCTCGTCGGTGGCGCGTTCGGCGGCCTTCCCGGCGAGGGCGGACTCCAGCGTCTCGCGGGCCTCCAGGATGTCCGCGGCCTCCTCGACGGAGAAACTCCGGGTGCGGACACCGCGGTTGACCTCGCTGGTGACGTAGCCCTCCTGGGTCAGCCGGACCAGCACCGCCCGCATGGTGCTGCGCGAGACGTTGAACATCCTGGTCAGGTCGGCCTCGGTGAGCCGGGTGCCCGGCTCGACGCTGCCCGACAGGAGCAGCGAGCGCAGCCCGTCGTAGGCCTGGCTGTGCCGGGTGGGCGACGTCCGGCCCGGATCCACGACGTCGTCGTAACCGCTGATGTCCACCTTGATCACCTGTGTGTTCTCGGAAGGGTTGCCGGCCGCTGATGTCGGCCGTTCCGGGAGTATGTCCCGTTCAGGCGCCTTCTTCGGTCAGCCCGGGGTACAGCCGTCGTGCCGTGCCGGCGAAGATCGCCTGCCGGGCGTCGTCCGGGAGTACGGCGAGGACGTCCTCGGCCAAGCGCAGCAGTTCGGGCAACGACTGTTCCGCGGCAGGGCAGTTGGAGCCCCACGCGATCCGGTCGGCGCCGAACGCGGCTACGACGGGTTCGAGGAAGTCGGCCGCGGCTTTCCCGGCGTCGTACAGCCGCTCCAGATTGCGGTGGGTGAGTTTCAGGAACAGGCCCGGGTGCTGGGCGAGTTCGGCGACATCGGCACCGGCGCGGGCGGGCGAGGCGGCGATGTCCGGGTAGCCGATGTGGTCGAGGAGGACCCTGACGTCCGGGAACCGCTCCAGCACCTGCCGGAGTTGCTTGGTAGCCGCCCCGAGCCGCATCTGCAGACAGACGGTGATGCCCAACTCCCCCGCCCGGCGCCAGAATTCATACGTCTCGGGAGCCGCGAACCACTCCCCCTGCGTCGGCACCGTGCTGCCGCTCGTGAACAGCCGCACCCCGGCGAGGCCTCCGTCGCCGACCTCGTTCGTCAGGATGTCGGCGGCGGCCGGGCGCAGCGGATCGAAAGTACCGACGGCGACGAAACGTCCCGGGCGGCTGCGGCAACTGTCGAGGACATAGGAGTTGTCGTAGCCGTAGGCCGTGGTCGCCTGGACGAGGACGGCCTGGCCGATGCCCGCCTCTTCCATCCGGGTCACCATCCCGGCGGCGGTCACCGGCCGGGACTCGGCCCACGCCGACTGCTTGCCGCCGATCGGCGCCCGCGGATACCGGGCCTGGTCCTCCGAGATGATGTGGCAGTGCGCGTCGACCACGTCCATGGTCCAACTCCCTTGTGCGGTACGTCATTTCGGTCAGGCATCGGGGTGGTCGCCGGTGGCGAACAGAGCGTGCGGGTCGGTCGGGAAACCGGGGTCGAGGAGGCCCTGGTCCCGGGAGAACCGCACGAGCGCGGCGAGGCTCGGCTCGTTGGCGTCGATGCCGTAGGGGACGGGGTCGCCGCCGATCTGCCGCGCCTGACGGGCGAAGCGGGGTTGCGTCAACCAGTCGGGATCGGCGGCGAGTTGCCTGCGCTTGCTGTCGACGAAGGCCGTGTAGAGCTTGGCGGGGAGGGCTGGGTCGCGTTCGACCAGGTCGGAGCGGAGCGCGATGAGGGAGTGCAGCGGGTAGATGCCGGTGCGCAAGTACCAGTCCACGGCGAGGACTTCGGCGTCCGGGAAGAGCGGGTACGGCCCGTCGCCGACCCCCTCGTCCGCCGCCGCCCAGCCCGCCCGGGGTGCGCCCGCCCGGCCGGTGCCCGCGTTGCCGGTGAACGCGGCGTCGAGGTCACCGGCGTGCAGCAGCTCGCCCAACGACCGTCCGTCCGCGACCCGTTCGACGTTCGTCGGGGTACGACCCTCGATGTGGTCGTCGTCGTCCACCACCCAGGTGATCTTCTCGATGTCCACGCCGTACTGCTCGGCGAGGATGCCGCGCACCCACACCCCGGTGGTCACCGTGTACGCGCGGACCCCGACTCGGCGGCCCTCCAAGTCGCGGGGCGCGCGGATGGCCGAGTCCTCGGCGCACTGCACGTCTCCGTGGTGGAAACGGCGGTTGAGGAACACCGGGATCGCGGTGAGCGGTACGCCCTCCTGTCTGGCCATCAGGTAGGAGACGGGGGCGAGTTCGCACACGTCGAACTCCAGGTCGCGGATCATCCGCCGGTAGGCGCCGATGACCGGCCGGACCTCGACCGGCTCGATCCTGTACCCGTCCAGCTCGACCTCGCCGTCGAGGAGCGCCTTCCCGTGCGGGTACTCCCCGAGGGCCACCGAGAGCTTTTGCATTCCCTGCCTTCCGATCGTTGGGTGTACCGGCTACGGCCGTCCGCGCCGGCCTATCCGCCGAGTCGCCCGGGTTCCACGCCGAGGGCCGCGCAACTCCCCACCACCAGCTCGTCGAAGGGGACTGGACGAGGCAACACGCCCTGCTCCAGGGCGTATTGGGCGGCCTGCGCGACCGGTCCGCGCAGCGCCTCGAAGCCGACGGGGTGGAAGTCCACGGGGCTGGTCGGCGGGAGCGCCGCGCGCATCGCGTCGTAGGCGGCGCAGAGGGCTGCGGAGTGCGCGCGGGCGGCTGACGCAGTGACCCCGATGATGTGATTGACGGGGGCGAACCCCTTGGTGAGCGCCCACAGTTGAGCGACGTCGGACGCGTCCGGAATCGCGGTGCGGATGCGGTCGTCGGCCGGGAGTTCGTTGCCCATGATCCCGAAGTCGAGGCGCCCTTCGAGGAAGTCCGCCTGGAGCCGGGCGCCTTCGGGGGCGCGCTTCACCCAGGCCGGGTCCTCGTGCTCGTCGATGTGGCCGTCCTCGTAGCCGACCCAGTCGACGTTGCGCAGGTCGACGCCGTACTGCTCGCTCAGGAAACCGCGCACCCATACGCCGGTGGTCTGGCTCCAGGAGCGGACGCCGACCGTGCTGCCCTCGATGTCGGCGAGCGTCAAGTCGCCGCAGGTGACCAGGGTTTGGTGCTGGTGGCGGCCGAGGGTGGTGACCGGGAGCAGCACGACGGGCTTCCCGTGGGCGACGGCCTGGAGCAGCGTGACGACCGCCAGCTCGCAGAGGTCCACGTCCGTGTCGTTGACGAAGCCGCGCGAGGCCTTGTGCACGGGCCGTACGTCGATTCGTTCGAGGTGCGTCCCGGTGGCGCGGACGGCGGTCTCCGCGGCGGCCGCGAGGTCGTCGCGGCCCAGAACCATCTTCATCCCGTGCTCCTCTTCCGATGGAACCGCTCGTGGTGCCGGCGCAGCAGGTCGGTCCCGTAGTCGTTGCCGTTCGGGGTGCGGACCACGGTGTGGATGTGTTTGCGCGAGGGCACGTCGTTGTCGAACATGACCCCGGCCTGGTGCTCGAACTCGACGAGGATCACCGGGCTGTGGAGGCGGTAGTAGAAGGCGCTGTCCGGTACGCCGTCGCCGATCCAGGCGAAACGGGTGTCCGCGAGGTGGGCGGTGACCTCGTCCATCCGGACCCGGGCGTGGCCGTCGGCGGCCCGGTTGACGTAGAGGCCCATGAGTTCCGCCGCGATCGCACGCTGGCCCAAGGTCAGTTCGCTCAACGGCAGTCCCTGGTGGGCGAGTTGGAAGTTGTCGCGGAAGGCTCCGACGAACAGGTCGGGCGGCAGCTCGTCCGCGATCACCGCCCGCTCCCGCTGACGGCGCGTCAGAGTGGTGAACAGCTCTTGCCCTACGGCCTCTTCGCGCCGGAAGACGGTCGTCCCGGCGTACTTCCCGGAAGTGGCGGTCACCGGTTCGGCGCCCAGGAAGGTGGGCGTCAGCACCATCTGGTCGCCGACGAAGACGCAGTTGACGTTGACGTGGTGGCCGTCGAGCTGCCAGCCCCAGGGGTGGCCGTTCTCGGGCTCGCCGTAGACGCTGAACCAGTACAGCCACTCGTTCAACAGGTCTTCCTCACCGCGGAGTTCGCCGATGGTGAGGTTGAGGTGCATCAGTTCGACGACCTGGGTGTAGCCGTAGGCGCTGAGACTGGCGCGGACGACGTCCAGGACGCGGTGCCGTTTCTCGTCGTCGAAGTCCTCCAGGCAGAGGCCGTGGCGGAGGAAGTACCGTGCCCCGTTGGCCCAGTGACGCCATGTCACATCGTCGATGGGGAATCTGCCCGCGGCCAGTTGCGTCGGCGAGAGTGCGGCGAGGTAGTCCTCCGCCGCCTGCCGTACCGGGCCGACGTCCACACCGGTGTCGCGCAGAGGGAAGAGGCCCGGGCGTATACCCTCCGGTGTGGTCACTCCGCGGAAGGGTTCGGCCGCCGCGCGGCGGCGCCAGTCGACCTTCGCGAGGAGGTCCGGTGTCCACTGGTCGGGACGCCGGGTGGGGGCGCTCGGTCGGTGCCGTAGTCCTGCCATCGGTGCCTCCTCTCAGCTTCCTCGGACGAAAGCGGTTTCCTTCTCGATCGCGCCCACGTCCACGAGGGTGCGCACGAGTTCCTGTTCCAGGGCGTAGCGCCCGGCGATCTCAAGGCAGTTGGCGAGTGGAACGGTCCAACCGGCGGCCACCGCGCGGCCGGCCGTTGAGTCGTCGCGCTCCCGCGCGGTGGCGGCGATGGCGTCCCGGAGGGAGCGGTACAGGGCGAGTACCGCCTCCGGCTGGGACCGCAGGACGTCGTCGCGGACGACCACCACGTGGTTGGCGGGGACGGTGCCGTGCCGGTCGATCCAGGCGAGGCCCGCCGCCTCCGCGTCGGGGATCAGCGGGACCAGGCCCTCGCCCTGTCCGCCGATCGCGCGCGGGCCGAGCACGGCCGCCTCGACCTCCCCGGCGCGGAGCAGATCGGCTACGCGCCCGGCCTTGGACCGTTCCACGTAGGCCGGTTCGCGGTACTGGGCGACGTGGGGTTCCTCGGTCGTGACCCAGGTGACGTCGGAGGCCTCGACGCCGTACTCCTCGCGGAGCAGGCCCCGCACCCACAGGCCGGTGGTCTGGCTGTAGGAGCGCACGCCCACCCGGCGGCCGACGAGTTGGCCGGGGGTGAGGTCGGGGCCGTCCGGGAGGCGGGTCAGGGAGCGGTGGTGGGTGCCGCCGATCATCACGACCGGGAGCAGCGTGATCGGGACGCCGGCCTCGCGGGCCTGGAGGTAAGTGGCGAGGGCCAACTCGCAGACGTCGTACTCCAGTTGGCGGACCATGCGGGCGAAGGCCGGATACAGCGGGGCGGCCTCGACGAAGCGGCAGTCGCCGCCCAGGACGGGGGTCTCCCTCAGGCACCGGGTGTGCGGGTAGTCGCCCAGCAGGACGGTCAGCGGTGTCATCGGTGCCCGCCTCATACGTCCTCGCCGTACATGAGGCGGCGGTAGGGAACGCTCAGCACCTCGCGGGTGATGCGGACGTCGATCACGGTGGGGCGGGGCGCGCGCACGAACTCCGCGACGGCGGCGGTCAGTTCGGCCGGGGTGCGGACTGTGGCGCCTCCCCCGCCGAGGGCCACCGCGACCGGTCCAAGTTCAGGGGTCGGGATGAGGGCGAGGTTCGGATCGAGGCCCTTGGAGCGGGACTTGTGGTACTCGGCGCCGAGTCCCTCGTCGTTCATGACGACGACGAGGAGCGGGATACCGTACCGGCAGGCTGTCTCGAACTCGGAGAGGTGCATCAGGAAGCTGGCGTCGCCCTCCACCACGAATCCGGGGCGCCGTCCCTCGGCAACCAGTCGGCCGATCGCGAGGAGCGGGGCCTGGCCGATGGCGCCGAACATGCCGTAGTTGGAGAGGACTTCGCGGGAGCGTTGGAACAGCATGGTGCCGAAGTCGACTTGGTGCCCGCTGCCGAGCACCAGGCCCATTTCGCCGGGGAGTTCGTCGTCCAGGATGCGGATCGCCTGGCGTGGGTCGATGCGGCCCGGTTCGGTGACGTACGACGCCGGAGGTTGGAGCGGTTCGGCGAGGCGGCGCAGGACGTCGTCGGTGTGGAAGCCGTCGAGGTGGACCGAGCGTTCTTCCAGGGCGCGGCTCAACTCGCCCACGGCGGTGACCGCGTCGGCCTGGATGTAGCAGTCGGCGGCCCTGCCGTTGCCCATCACGATGTGCGGGGAGACGTCGATCTGGATGTACTTGGCGTCGGGGAAGAGGTAGCCGTGTTCGATGGTGTAGCTGTTGAGGCTGGCGCCCACCGCGATCACGCAGTCGGCCTCCTGGAGGAGTTCGGTGGCCGTCCTGCTGCCGAACAGCCCGGCGAGGCCGACGTGGTAACGGGTGCTGTCGCACAGCCAGTTCTTCGCCTGGAGGGTGGTGGCGAGGAGGGCTCCGGTCCGCTGCTGGAGGGCGAGCACCTCACCGCCGGCGCCCGCGCGGCGCGCCCCGCGTCCGGCGACGATCACCACGCGCTTGCTCGCCCGGACGATGTCGCAGGCCGCGGCGATCCGGGCCGGGTCGGGCAGCAGACGGGGACTGTCGAGGAGGGCGAGGGAGGGGACGTACTCGTCGGCGTCCTCCAACTCCCCCTGCTGGACGTCGATCGGGGCGCTCAGCATCACCGGACGTGACTCGGTGCGGGCCTGGTAGAAGGCGCGCTGTACGGCCTCCTGTGCCTGGGCGGGGCGCGAGAGGTGGACGAAGCCGCACTCGATCGCGGCGGCGAAACGGCGCTGGTCGAGGTACTGCACGGCGCCCTGGTCGCCCCAACTCGTCTCGCCGCAAAAGGCGACCAGCGGGGTGCGGGCGCGGTTAGCGACGATCATCGACGTGGCCAGCTGCGAGGTGCCGGGACCGCTGGTCGTCGTAACGACCCCTGGGCGGCCGGTGGTTCGGGCCCAGCCGTCGGCCATGCCGAGGCCGGAGCCTTCGTGGCGTACCTCGTAGAGGCGGACGCCGCGCCGGTCCAGCGCGTTCATCCAGTGCATGTTGGCGTCGCCCATCATGCCGAAGACGTCGCTGGTGCCCTCCTTGACGAACGCCTCGGCGAGGGCTTCGTAGGCCTTCAATTCCCGGCCTCCTTAAGGGTGTTGGACGGGACGGACGGGGTGCTTGGCGGGGCAGACAGGGTGCTTGACGGGAGGTTCTTGAGCACGCCCTCCAGGCGGCCGAACACGCGCAGGGCGTTGCCGCCGTAGATCGCGCGCCGGTCGGTGTCGCTCAGCGTGTCGAGGGAGTCGAGGAGGTATTTCGTGTCGTCGAAGCGGTGGCCGGTCTCGGGGTCCACGCTGCGGACGGCGCCGATCATCTCCGAGGCGAAGAGGATGTTCTCGGCGGGGATCACGTCGACGAGGAGCTGCATGCCGCGCCGGTGGTACACGCAGGTGTCGAAGTAGACGTTGCGCAGGACCGCTTCCTCCAGCGGGGGCCGACCCTGGTCCTGCATGACGCCCCGGTAGCGGCCCCAGTGGTAGGGGACGGCGCCGCCGCCGTGCGGCAGGATCAGTTTCAGGGACGGGAAGTCGGTGAACAGGTCGGACATGCACAGCTGCATGAACACCGCGGTGTCGCCGTTGAGGTAGTGCGCACAAGTCCCTTGCAGGGCAGGGTTCCTGGACATCGCCACATGGACCATCGCGGGGACGTCGAGTTCGACGAGCTTCTCGTAGAGCGGGTAGTACACCGGGTCGGTGAGGGGCGGTGCCTGCCAGTAGCCGTCCGAGGGGTCGGGGTTGAGGAGGCAGCCGACGAAGCCCAACTCCTCGACGCAGCGCTCCAGTTCGGTGACGGAGTTGCACACCGAGGCGGGCAGCGCGTCGCCCGGTGACTGGGGCAGCTGGCACACGCCGACGAACCGGCCCGGGAACAGTCCGCAGACCCGGGCGATCACGTCGTTGCTGACCCGGGACCAGTCGAGGCTGGTGCGTTCGTCGCCGTAGTGGTGAGCCATCTTGCCGGCGCCCGGGGAGAACAGGCCGAGATCCGTGCCGCGTTCCAGCTGGAGCTTCAACTGGCCTTGCTCCACCGCGTTCTTGATCTCGTCGTCGGTGATGTGGAGGTCGTCGCGTGACACGCGGGCGCCGGATTCCTCGAAGGCGCGGATCTGCCGTTCGCGCCAACTGCCCAGCGCCGGTGGGGCGGTGGTGAAGTGGCCGTGGCTGTCGATGATCACCGAAGGCCCTCCCTTCCGGAGCCGGGGGTACGGCCGGTCAGGGTGCGGCCCAGGTCGAGGCCCGGGTACGAGCGCACGGGCGCCGACATCAGGAACCGGTAGCCGTCGTCGAGGACTTGCTTGACGTTGTCGGCGGTGACATGCGGATGGCCGACGGCGACTCCGCGCTCCCCGCAGACGTCGAGGACGCGGCGCTTGCACTCCAGGACGCGCGGATGTTCGTACTCGCGTGGTACGCCCAACTCCTGGCTCAGGTCGCCCTCTCCGATCAGGATCAGGCCGATGCCGGGGACCTGGTCGAGGATGTCGGGGAGGTTCTCGATGCCGCGTTGGTCCTCGATCATGAGGGCGACGAGGATCTCGCCGTCCGGGTCGAGCGGCCAGACGTCGCTTCTCCTGTAGTACTCGGCGTTCGTGATGCCCCAGTAGCGGGCCGCCGCGCCCGGACTGTCGCCGCGCAGGCCGGCGGGCTCGTGACGGGGGCCGCCGGGCAGGCTCGGGTAGCGGCAGGCCGCGACCGCGTTGCGGGCCTCGTCCACGGTGGTGATGTGCGGCCAGACCACCCCGTACGCGCCCAGATCGAGGACCTGTTTGGCGTGCCACTGCGCCTTCTCGCCGCCGTTGGCCGGGATCCGCACGAGCGGGGTGACGGCGGGCGCGAGGCTGTCGGCGGCATGGATCTGACGACGGTTCAGGAGGTACTGGAGGCTGTCCCGCAGGGCGGTGACGTCCCAGGGTTTGTGCTCGGTCTCGAAGACCAGGCCGTCGTAGTCGGTGGTGCTGAACTCGACGGCGGACGCGGGGTCGGGGGCGGCGAAGGAGGCGAAGGCGTGGCGTCCCGACTCCAGTGCGCCGATCACGTTATTGAGCCTGGGCGGGGTCATTGCCTGCCTCCTTGGTCGCCGAAGCCGTCGCTGTCGTTGCCGCCGATTCGCTTGCCGCTGAAGCTTTCTGACGTCGGCTCAGGAACCGGGCCCACCAGGCGCGCAGGCGGCCGAGCAGCCCGGCGGGGTGTGCCGGTGCCTGCGCCTCAGTTCCGGCGCACCGCTGGATCAGCTCCGCCGAGAACTCCCGGGTCATCCGCGAGACCATCGCACCGGCGCCGGACTCGACCAACGGGGCCAGCCTGCCGTTGAGTTGGACCTCGCCCAGCACGCTCACACGCGCGTCCCCCGGCCCTTCCCCCTCGGTCACCCGGAACTTGGCGCGGGCGATGAAGCGGGTGCCGCCCTGGCCGTCCTTGCCGCGGGCCGAGAGGCGGCCCTCCCGGTCGGATTCGGTGAGGTCCAGAGCGACTCTCGCGGCGAAACTCACCTTCATCGCCCCGAACTTGACGACGAGGGTGCCGTCGAAGGAGCCGTCGTCGTGGGCCTCGCCGAGTTCGGCGCCGTTGATGCAGGCGACGACCTCGGAGGGGTTCGAGACGATCTCCCAGACGCGGTGCGGTGGGCTCGGTACGGCGATCTCTTCAGCGATCGATATCAACGCTGGGCACCTCGCAGGGCGGGTTGACTAACCGTCAGGTGATGGCGCGCTTCCGAAAGCGCGGCAGAGCGAACGCGGTTGGACCTACGCGCCGGCGTCCGACGTCTGCAACTGGGACTTGAACAGGCTCCACAGGTCGTTGTAGAGCTCGGAGAACTCACGGGACTCGACGAGGGAGCCGATGCTGCGCGGCCGTTCGAAGGGGACAGGCAGCACCCGGCGGATGGTGCCGGGCCCGTCGGACATCACGATCACCTCGTCGGCGAGGTAGATCGCCTCGTTGAGGTCGTGCGTCACGAAGACGAGCGTGCCGCCGCGCTCCCCCTCCCAGAGGTTGAGCAGATCCTGCTGGAGCTTGAGCCGGGTGATGGCGTCCAGCGGTCCGAAGGGTTCGTCCATCAGCACGATGGACGGGTTGTAGATCAGGGCGCGGGCGATCGCGCAGCGCTTCTGCATGCCGCCGGACAGCTCGCGGGGGTAGTGATCCTCGAAGCCGGTGAGGCCGACGACCTTCACCCAGTGGGCGATGCGTTCCTCCCGCTCGTCCTTGGGGACCTTGCGGAACTTCAGGGCGAGTCCGATGTTGGCCCGGACACTCAGCCAGGGCAGGAGGTTGGCTTGCTGAGTGACGTACGCCGCCTCGGAGTTGACGGCGTTCACCGGCTCGCCGTCGAAGTGGACGCGGCCCAGGGTCGGGGCGAGCAGTCCGGCGGCCAGGTTGAGGATGGTGCTCTTGCCGCAGCCGCTGGGTCCGATGACGGCGACGAACTTGCCTCGCTCGACCTGGAACGACACGTCCTCGATGGCCGGCCGCCGGCTTCCCGGGAACTGGAGGGTGACGTGGTCGAAGCGGAGGGCTTCGGAATGGGGTGGGCGCTGATTGTTCGACAACGTGGTCTCCTTGCCCGGCCTACACGTAGGGGTTGGGGGGAGGGTGAACCTGCGCTCGCTTCGGATTGTCCGACAAGCGATGCAGCGAACGTAACAGCGACGACCCATGGCGGCAAGAAGTGTGCAGCAAGAACGTGACAGCTCTTCAGGCTCAAGATCCTTGCCGCACATGATTGTTGGACAATCACGTGCGGCTGGATCTCCGGGTACGACTGGACGTCAGCGTGCGCAGACGGCGACGCAGTCGGGGTTCGGTATCGCGAGGGAGTTCCCGGTGCCGGTCAGCAGACCGGAACGGCGGTCGACGGCGAACACGTCGAGGGTGCTGCTCGCCTCGTTGGCGACGAACAGCCAGCGCCCGCTCGGGTGCACGGTGAAGCTCCAGGGCTTCAACCCCCCGCAGGGAATGCGCTGGAGGAGGGAGAGCAGTCCCGTCCGCCGCTCGACCGCGTACACAACGAGCGTGTTCTCGCCGCGACTTGATGCGTAGACGAAGCGGCCGTCCCGGCTGATGGCCAACTCGGCGGCGCTCTTGGTGCCGGCGAAGTCCGGTGAGTCGATGGCGAGACTCTGACGCTTGGTCATCTCCCCCGATCTGCCGTCCCAGCCGAGGAGTTGGAGCTCCGCCGTCAGCTCGGTCAGCAGATACGCCTTGCGTCCGTCGGGGTGGAAGACGATCCGTCTCGGGCCCGCACCGGCGTCGGTGGCGTAGGCGCCGGGTCCGTTCTCGCCGGACGACAGCGCACCCGTCGTACCGTCGAAGCCGTAGACGAAGACGCGGTCGGCGCCGAGGTCCGGGACCAGGGCGTGGCGGCGGCCCGGGGCCACGACGACCTCGTGCGGGTGCGGGCCCAACTGCCTTGGGCCGGGCCCCGATCCGGTGTCGGCGACGACCGAGACCGGTGAGCCGAGGCCGCCGTCTCTGCGGATCGGGAGCGAAATGGCAAGCCCTGCCTCGAAGTTGGCGACGAGCAGGGTGCCGGAGGGGCGGTCCACGCCGAGGTACGACAGGCCGCCGCCGGCCGTTCCACCGGCGTCTGTGCTCACCTGGCCGGTCTCCGTCAGCGCGCCGGTCGTGCGGTCGATGTCGAAGACGGTGACGATTCCGCCGTCCAGTTGGCTGCCGACGTAGAGGATCGGACGGTCGGGGTGCGCCGTCACCCAGCCCGAACTGACCTGGGCCACCGGCCCGTTGGAGGTCAGGGTCCCTCGGACGGGGTCGAAGCGGACCCCGTAGACCTGGCCGCCGTTCCAGGTGCCGACGTAGAGAAGATCGGGTCTCACCTGCGGTGCGGCTTCGGCGCTCGGTGCCGCGACGGTCAGCGGCATGCTTGCCGCGGTCGCCGTCGCCGCCATGGCGCCCAACATCGTTCTGCGGGACACAGCCCCTTTGATCTCGACCATGGGAAGCAACAGTCGTCCCGATGTGCCGCAGCGTCCACATCGTGTACGAAGCTGTGCGTGCGGGCGGTGCAACCTAAGGTTGCGTGATGGCCGGGGGCAACTCGCCCTACTGGTCGGAGAAGTTGGGGCGGGCCAGGCCCAAGTCGTAGGCCAGGATCACCGCCTGGATGCGGTCGCGGGCGCCGACCTTCGCGAGGACGCGGCCGACGTGGGTCTTCACCGTGGACTCGGACAGGAAGAGGCGTTCGGCGATCTCGCCGTTGGTCCAGCCCTGGCCGATGGCGACGAGGATCTCGCGCTCGCGTTCGGTGAGGGAGCGGATGCGGGGGTCGTCCGTCGCGGGCACGACAGCGGGTCCTTCCGGTGAACTCTTCGGCAGGTGCTGGGCGTAGGCGTCCAGCAGGCGGCGGGTGAGCGCGGGCGCGATGACGGCGTCGCCGGAGGCCACCGCCCGGATACCGGCGAGGAGTTCCTCGGGGTGGGCGTCCTTGAGGAGGAAGCCGCTGGCTCCCGCGCGCAGTGCCTCGTGGGCGTACTCGTCGAGGTCGAAGGTGGTCAGGATGAGGACACGGGAGCGGTCGCCGGCCGCGACGACCCGGCGGGTGGCCTCGATGCCGTCCATACCCGGCATCCGTACGTCCATCAGGATCACGTCGGGGCGCAGTTCGGCGGCCATCCGCACCGCCTCGCCGCCGTGGCCCGCCTCGCCGACCACCTCGGTGTCGGGGTTGGCCTCCAACAGCATGCGGAATCCCAGGCGTTGGAGGGGCTGGTCATCCACGATGAGCACGGTCGTCATGCCGCTCCCCCGATCGCGTCGGGCGGGGTGAGGTCGAGGGTGACCCGTACCGTCCAGCCGCCGCCGGGGGCGGGGCCCGCGGTGACGGTGCCGTGGTAGAGGGCGGCGCGTTCTCTCATGCCGGCGAGTCCGTGTCCTTCGTCATGGCTCGGTTCGGGTCCGCTGACGGTCCCGCCCGGGCCGGTGTCGTGGCAGTCGATGTGCACCCTCAACTCCTCGACGTTGACCGCGAGTTCGACGCGGGTGTCGTGGCCCGCGTGCTTGAGGGCGTTGGTGAGGGCTTCCTGCACGATGCGGTACACGGTCAGCTGGACCCCGCGATCCAGGGCGGCCGGTTCGCCGCCGGTGCGGTACACGACCTGCGGACCGGCCGCGCGGATACGGGCGCACAGGGCGTCGAGGTCGGCGACACCCGGCTGCGGGCTCAGTTCGGGGGCGTCCGGTGTGGCGGTCTGCACGCGCAACACGCCCAGCATGCGCCGGAGTTCACCGAGCGCCTGGCGGCCGGTGTCGCCGATGAGGAGCAGCGCCTGTTTTCCGCGCTCGGGGGCGAGGTCGGTGGCGTAGGCGCCGCCGTCGGCGAGGGTGATGATGACGGAGAGGTTGTGGCCGATGATGTCGTGCATCTCCCGTGCCACGCGGGTGCGTTCGGCGGCGGCGGCGAGCTTGCTGCGCTGGTCGCGTTCGATCTCCAGGCGGGCCGCGCGGTCGCGCAGCACGGCGAGTTGGGCGCGCCGGATGCGGACGACGAAGCCGAGGGCGACGGCCGCGGTGATCGTGCTGGACAGGACGAACAGCGCGTCGAGGACCGGCACCGGGGACGGCAGCCGCAGGGCGAACACGCCCAGGGCGACGACGGTCACGGCGCAGGCGGCGGGCAGCCGCCGCAGCTGTCCGTGCAGGACCAGGCTGTAGAGGGAGATGAGCAGGGCGACGTCGGCGCGCAGCCAGACGCCCAGCCCCGCCTGGACGAAGAACACCGCGGTGATCACGGCGAAGGCCAGTGTCGGCCTCCTGCGCCGCCACAGCAGCGGCAGCACCAGTCCGGCCTGCAGGGCGATGGTCGCGGGCCAGGGCAGATGGATGAAGCTGTTGTCGAAGCCCCGCCGCCGGCCGTCGTCGTCGTGCACCAGGTCCGGCAGGCAGAACATGACCGCGACAACGACGATCAGGGCCGTGTCCAGCACCCACGGGTGTTGCCGGTCGCCCTGCTTCACCCTCCGGCCGAACCGGGACAGCCCGCCGGCCAGGGGGTGACTCCACGGGAGGTCCGCCTCCGCGAACGGCGCGGGGGCGGGGTCGTCGAGGCTCATCGGTGTCACCTCTCCATTGTGCGGTCGCAGCGGTCAAACGGCGGCGCGGCATCCGGCCGGTGACCAGGCCGGATGCCGCGCGGCTCGCCAGAGACATCGACCTCAGGCGTCAGTACGTACCAACCGGTATGCCGCTCCGGCCAGCGCGAGCGCCGTCCAGCCGAGGAAGACCAGCAGTCCGGCGCCGGGCGAGAGGGTGGTCGAGTCGTGGGTCAGGGCGAACATCGCCTCACCCGCGTTGCTCGGCAGGTAGGGGCTGATGTTGTCCTGCCAGGAGGTGGGCAGCAGCGAGATCAGTCCGGGTACCAGCATCAGCGAGGCCACCAGCACCGAGATGCCCCCGGCGACCGAACGCAGCAGCGCGCCCAGCGCGGTGCCGATCACGCCGACCAGGCCGAGGTAGAGACCGGCGCCGAGCAGGCTCCGTACGACTCCGGAGTGGGAGAACGAGAGGGCCGCGGGCGTGCCGGAGACAATGCCGCTCACGATCGGGAACGCGACGAACACCCCGACGAGTGAGACGCCGAGCGCGACCACGCCGAACACGAGCGCCTTCGACCACAGCACGGGCAGGCGGCGCGGCACGGCGGCGAGCGTGGAGCGGATCATGCCGGTCGAGTACTCGCCGGCGGTGACCAGGACGCCCAGCACACCGAGCGCGAGCTGCGCGAAGTTCGTACCGAAGAGGGAGAGGTCGAGCGCGGTGGAGTTGGCGTCGTCGGGCCGCAGATGCCCGCCGTCGTAGGAAGACTTGTAGTGCGCGGCGGCGATCAGGCCGAACGCGATCAGGAACAGCAGGCCGAGGCCCAGGGTGATCCAAGTGGAGCGCAGGGACCACAACTTGGCCCACTCGGAGCGCAGCACGCGACGCCCGGTGACCTTGTACGGCGGACGGGCCGCCTTCACCGGTGCGGGTGCGGCGCTGTCGGTCGCGGTGATGGTGCTCACGCGGCCCTCCCGGGGGTCTCGACGGTGGTGGAGCCGTGGTACTCGACGGCGTCCCGGGTCAGGTCCATGAACGCCTGCTCCAACGAGACGGTGCGCGCGCTGAGTTCGAAGAGCGGGATGCCGTGCTCGGCGGCCTTGAGGCCGATGGCCCGCGCGGTCAGCCCGGTGACGTGCAGTTCCTCGGAGCCGACCTCGCCGCTGATCTCGACGCCGGGTCCGGCGAGGACCTCGCGGAGCTTGGCGGGCTGTTCGGAGGCGACGGTGACGGTGTCGCCTCCCGCGTGCCGGACCAGATCCTGCACGGTGGTGTCGGCCAGCAGCCGCCCGCGCCCTACGACGATCAAGTGGTCGGCGACCAGGGCCATTTCACTCATCAGGTGCGAGGAGACGAAGACGGTACGACCGTCTGCCGCGAGCCCGGTCAGCAGGTTGCGGATCCACAACACACCTTCGGGATCAAGGCCGTTGACGGGTTCGTCGAGCATGACGGTCGCCGGGTCGCCGAGCAACGCGGCGGCGATGCCGAGCCGTTGGCCCATTCCGAGGGAGAAGGCCCCGGCCCGCTTCTTCGCCACGGACTGCAGCCCGGTCATCTCGATGACCTCGTCGACCCGGCGGCGCGGGATGCCGTGCGTGTGGGCCTGCGCCATCAGGTGGTCGAACGCGGAACGGCCCGGGTGGATCGACTTGGCCTCGAGGAGCGCGCCGACCTCCTGGAGCGGTGCGGTGTGCTCGGCGTAGGGCTTGCCGTTGACCGTGACGGTGCCGCTGGTGGGCGCGTCCAGGCCGACGATCATGCGCATCGTGGTGGATTTCCCGGCGCCGTTCGGGCCCAGGAAGCCGGTGACCGTGCCGGGCCGGACGACGAAGTCCAGCCGGTCGACGGCCGTCTTCTCTCCGTACCGCTTGGTCAGTTGGTGTGCCTCGATCATCGGTTTCCCTCACGCTCACGTGCCGCCGCCCCCACTGGGCCTTCCCACCGGCAACGCTAGGAGGGCGGGGGTCCCGAAACCGTCGTACCGGGGGGTCATTGAGGGCGCTGGCGTAGTACCTCGGTACCACTGCGTGCGTCGAGTTGTGTACGTTCCCATCTTCTACGCACACACATCACGCCCACGAACAGCGGGAAATACAACCGACACACATATTTACAGCGCCTGTTACCTCTCCTACTGTGAACGTTCTCAGAACCAACCCGCATGCGCATGTCAGTCGACCCAAGGAGGTCGGGATCCACGTGAGAAGCCCGGGCCGCATAGTCAAAGTCGCCTTGCTCCTGGCCGCAGTCGCCCTGCCGGCAGCGATGATCACCCCCACGGACGCCGCCGCGGCGAACTCGCTCACCATGCTCGGCGCCGATGTCTCGTCCGCGCAGCGCGCGATCGACCTCGGCGCCAAGTACTACGACTCCAGCGGGACCGCGAAGGACCCGCTCGACATCCTCAAGGGCGCCGGCGTCAACTACGTCCGCCTGCGGATCTGGAACAACCCGGCCAGCGGCTACAACAACAAGGCGAAGGTGCTGGCGTACGCGAAGCAGGTCAAGGCCAAGGGCCTCAAGCTGCTGATCGACTTCCACTACTCCGACACCTGGGCCGACCCGGGCAAGCAGTACAAGCCGGCGGCCTGGTCGAGCCACGGCATCAGCGCGCTGCAGACCGACGTCTACAACTACACCTACGACGTCTGCAACAGCCTCAAGTCCCAGGGCACCACCCCGGACAGCGTGCAGATCGGCAACGAGATCAACGTCGGCATGCTGTGGGACGACGGCAAGGTCGTCAACAACAACTTCACCAACCTCGGCCTGCTGCTGAAGTCGGGCTACAACGCGACCAAGGCGTGCAACAGTTCCACCCAGGTGATCATCCACACGGCCGACGCGGACAGCGACTCCAACGCCCGCTGGTTCTACGACGGCATCAAGGCGCAGGGCGTCAACTGGGACATCACCGGGCTGAGTTACTACTGCATGTGGCACGGCACGCTGGCGAACATGGGCAGCGTCGTCTCGGACATGAAGTCGCGCTACGGCAAGGACGTCATCATCGCCGAGACGGCCTACCCGTTCACCTCGTCCGACGCGGACAGTACGGCGAACTCGGTGACTTCGGGGTGCTCGGGGTATCCGCTCACCTGGGCGGGCCAGGGTGCTGAGTTCACGGCGGTGCAGAACACGGCCCGGAGCGCTGGTGCGATCGGCGTCTTCTACTGGGAGCCGACCTGGTACGCGGTCACGGGCAACGGCTGGGACCCGGCCGACATCTCGGGGAGCGGGGACGGTTGGGACAACATGGCGATCTTCAACTGGACCGGCCAGGTGAACCCGAACGTGAAGTGGACGCCGTAGCAAGGTAGTTGGCCGTCCATGAGCGGCACCGCCCTCTTCTGCGGGCGGTGCCGCTCTCGTCGTTCTCAGGGCTGATGATCTGTCAGGGTTCTGTATACGGCTGAGGACTTGGGGTTGTCGCGGCAGCGCCAAACGCCGTGGGGGCAGTAGTCGCTGATGGTCTGGTAGAGCGGACGCTGCCCGGCCATCCAGGTGAGCATGCCGCGCATGTAGGTGGGGTTGTCGCCGTTCTCGTACAAGCCCCACTCGGGGTAGGCGATGGGCTTGTGATGCGCGCGGGCGAAGTCGACCTGCGCCAACAGCCCGTAGGGCTCGGTCAGTTGCTGGGAGAAGGCCAGCCCGCGGGGGGCGTCGTACGCGTCCATGCCGATGACGTCGACGTAGTCGTCGCCCGGGTAGCAGTCGGTCCAGGGGATCGCGTCGCGGCCGCGGTTGGGGGTGAAGTCGAACCGGAAGCGCTGCCCGGGGACGGATCGCATCGCGGTGACGATGCGCGTCCAGTAGCGCTTCCAGGAGTCGGGGTCGGGCGAACAGCGGTGGCTGTAGGTGGTGCCGTTCATCTCCCAGCCGAGGACGATCTCGGTGTCGGGGACGCCGAGTTGGACGAGACGGTCGGCGAGGGCGCGGAAGTGGTCGTCGTAGCGTCCGTCCGCTCCGTCCCGCAACTCGGTGCGGACCACGCTGTCGGGGAGGTGGGCCTCGTTGCGGTCCAGCATCGGCACGTTGAGGACGAGCAGCCGGTCCTGCTCCTCCCGACGCCAGTCGGCCCACAGCGCAAGGTCGTTGGAGGCGCCCTCGATGTCGCTCCAGTTGTCCCCGGGCAGATACGCGTGCCCCACCCGGGGCTCGGGCCGACCGAGCCAGGCCCCGAACCCGGCCACCCGGCGGACGGCGTCGGCGCCGTAACCGACGTAGGCGCCGTAGGCCGTGGGCGGGCCGGACGCCTGCGCCGGGGCGGCTTGGACGGGCGGGGGCGGGGATTCGACACCGGGTACGCAGGCGGGCCCGGCCAGCAGCACGAGCGCGAGGGCGACGGTGAACAGGGCCGACGGGGTGCGGCGCGTCCCGGGCGGGGGCACTGGGCGGGGCGCCTTCTTCGGGGGGGGCG
>NZ_JNXE01000042.1 GCF_000716605.1 Streptomyces sp. NRRL F-525
AGAGACAGGGGTGGGGTGGGGTGGAGGTGGGCCGGTGTTGGGTGGCTTTGCGTAGGTGAGCCGGTGTTGGGTTTTTTCGCGTAAATGGGCCGGTGTTGGATGGCATTGCGTAAGTGGGCCGGTGTTGAGTGGTGTCGCGTAGGTGGGCCTGTGCTGTCAACGCACCCCGCGCGCACCTCTTTTGGTTCGGTCGCCTTCGGGGCGCTGGGAGCCGGTGTCGAGAGCCCCACCGTGCTCGGCGCTGCGCGCCTCCGCGCGCTGGGGCTCTCGACACCGGCGCGCCCCTACGGCTCCCTCTCGGCCGTCGGGAGGCACCCCCTAGGTGCGGGGTGAGGGTGACCCGGTCGGCGAAGCCGAACAGGCGTGACCCGGCGGGCAATGGCTCGCGGGCGTAGGTGTCGAGGGCGGCGGCTGACACCTGGCCGCTCTCCAACGCGTCGCACAGCGCCTCCTCGTCCAGCAATGGACCCCGTGCCACATTCACCACCACGGCGCCGGGCCGCAGCAGCGCGAGCTCGCGGGCGCCGATCAGATCACGTGTCTCGGGGGTCAACCGGGCGTGCAGGGTGATGACTTGGGACCGGCGCAGGAGTTCGTCCAGCTCGCTGACCCGGAGTCCGTGGATCTCGCCGTGCACATACGGGTCGTACACCATCACGCGTGCCCCGAAGGCACAGAGCACCCGGGCGACGCGACTGCCGACGGCCCCGTAGCCGACGAGCCCGACCGGCAGGTCCTCCAGCTCCAACCCGCTGTGCTCGTAGGTGTAGTAGGCGGCGCCTGCCTCCCAACTCCCTTGTCCGGAGAGGAGTTCATGGGCCTGCGGGATGCGGCGGAGCGCGGCGAGCATCATCCCGACGGTGAACTCGGCGGTCGCGGCGGCGTTGCGGCCGGGCGCGAAGCACACTCGTACGTCGTGGGTCTTCGCGGCGTCCAGGTTGACGTTGACCGGACCGCCCCGGCACACGACGACCAGCCGCAGATCGGGGCAGGCCTGCAGTACGCGCTCGGTGACGGGCCCCATCTGGGTGACCAGCGCATGCGCTCCGCTGTCCCGCAGGGCCTCGATCACCTCGTCCTCGGCGTCGCTGGCCTCCTCCACCTCGGCGACGGTCCCGAAGGGTTCCAGAGGCCAGCCGAGCTTCAACTCTCTTACGGTGAAGGGGTGTTCGCGCAGTTCCTCGGTGATGGCCGCGGTGATCAGCGAAGGCAGTACGAAATGGTCACCGGCGGCGACGACACGCAGGGTCTCGGTCATCGTGGGGCTCCCTCCCTCTCCGCCACGATGAACGGGGAACGCCGAATGCGTAACCCCTGAGGGAGGTCCGGATGATGTTCGAGGGTGAAGCGGAAGCGTGGCTGGGGATCGACCTGGGCACGCAGAGCGTCCGCGCACTGCTGGTCACGGCCGACGGCAGGGTCCTGGGCAGCGGTACCGCTCCGCTGACCGGCCGACGGGACGGGGTGCGGCACGAACAGGATCCGGGGGAGTGGTGGGAGGCGGTGTGCGCGGCGTCCCGGGCTGCCATGTCGCAGGGGCCCGCACAGGTACGGCTGAGCGGCCTCGCGGTGTGCGGCACCTCCGGGACGGTTCTGCTGACGGACGGCCAAGGCCGCCCGCTCACACCGGGGTTGATGTACGACGACGGGCGCGCGGTGGAGGAGGCGGCGCGGGTCGGGATGCAGACCAGCTGGGCGCTGCCGAAGGCCTTGTGGCTGCTGGATGCACACGGCTGGAGGGAGGGGCGGGGGCAGGTGGCCCGGGTCGCTCACCAACCCGACGTCATCACAGCGCAGTTGACGGGCGGGGTGGTGATCCCGACCGACTCCAGCCACGCCCTCAAGACGGGCTACGACGTGGAGCGCGAGGCCTGGCCGCCCCAACTGGCCCACTTGGGTGAGGTGTTGCCGGCGGTGGTCCGCCCCGGCACCCGGCTGGGCGAGGTCTGTTCGGCCGCCGCCGAAGCGACCGGCATCCCCGCCGGTACCCCGGTCGTCGCGGGGATGACGGACGGCTGCGCGGCCCAGATCGCGTCGGGGGCGTTGCGCTCCGGTGCCTGGAACTCGGTACTGGGCACCACCCTGGTCCTCAAGGGAGCGTCCGCGAAACGCGTCCGGGACGACGCCGGGGTGGTCTACAACCACCGGGCGCCGGACGGCAGTTGGCTACCGGGCGGGGCGTCGAGTGTGGGGGCGGGTGCGCTGCCGACGGTGGCGGACCCGGCGGAGCTGGCAGAGCTGGACAGCCGGGCGGCGGCGTACGAACCGTCGGGCGCCCTGACGTACCCCCTGACCTCACCCGGCGAACGCTTTCCCTTCCTGGCCCCCGATGCCACCGCCTTCACGCTCGGCACTCCGGCGTCGGAGGCGGACAGTTGGGCGGCGGTGCTGCAGGGCGTGGCGTTCACGGAGCGCCTGTGCCTGGACTATCTGCACTACTTGGGCGCCCCGATAGACGGCCCCCTCACCTTCACGGGCGGCGCGGCCCGCAGTGCGTACTGGAACCAGCTCCGCTCCGACATCCTCGGCCGCCCGGCCCGGGTTCCGGAACAGATCGAACCGGCCCTGGGGATGGCGGTGTTGGCGGCGTACGGAGCGGGGCCGGGCGGCAGGGCGCTGTCGGAGGTGGCCGACGGCATGGTCCGCATCCGCACGCTCCTCGAACCCCGCGCGTCCCACACGGCCCGCTTCGCCGAGCCGTACGCTCGCCTGGTGGACGAACTGGAGACCCGGGGCTGGCTGCCGACCCCGCTCGCGACCCACACCCGCACCCGCCTGAACCAGGACACGATCGACTCATGAGCACCACCACCCTCCTCCTGGCCCGTCACGGCCAGACCGTCTGGCACGCGGAGAACCGCTACGCCGGCATCAGCGACGTCGCCCTGACGGACACGGGCGTCGCCCAGGCGGAAGCCCTCGGCCGCTGGGCGGCAGCCCACCCGGTCGACGCGATCTGGACGTCCCCGCTGTCCCGGGCGATCCTCACGGCAGCCCCGGCCGCCCACGCCCTGAACCTCACCCCCCACACCGAACCGGCCCTGCGCGAATGCGACTTCGGGGTGCTGGAGGGCCGTACGCTCGCGGAGTTCGAGACGGAGAACCCCGGGGCGGCGGAGGCTTTTCGTTCCGACCCGGTGGCGCATCCCTTCCCCGAGGCCGAAGACCCCGCGGCAGCCGCGACGCGCGGAACGGCTGCCCTGCACCGCATCGCCGCCGAGCACTGCGGGGAACGGGTCCTGGTCGTCGCCCACAACACCCTCCTCCGCCTGGTGCTGTGCCGGTTGCTGGGGATTCCGGTCGGTGAGTACCGGCGGGTGTTTCCGCGGTTGCGCAACGCGGCGGTGTCCGAGATCCGGATGGCGCCGGGTCGGACCGCGTTCCTCTCGCTTAACGTGCCTGTGTAATCGACGGCCGAAAAGGGTGGGGACGATGAGGCAGGAGAAGCGGGCGGCACGGCGTGCCGCGGGGTTCACGAAGAGCATCGGCGGAGCAGCCATGTCCTCGGTCGGCAAGGGCGAGCAGATCGCGCGCCTCAGATCGGGCCAACTGCGTCTGGCCCTGGGGGAGGAACCGGTCTGGACAGACCGGCGGGGAGACCGGACCGCGAGCCTGAGGCCGCCCTTCTCACTCAAGCCCACCGGCGTGAAGCTGCCGTTGGGACCGAAGTTCGAGCGCTACGAACTGGTCACCGCCGACGGCACGTTCGACCTGGCGCTCCCCAAGAAGGACCGGGACTCGTGAGGCACGTCTTCGAAGGCAAGTGAAGTGAGGGAGACCCCCGCGAGTCACGTCCTCGCGGGGGTCCTCCTCTTCAACCGCCTGCCCGCGTGAAGGTTGAGAAGACGATCACGAGGCAGGACGCTTCCTATGCGGGGATGATCGTCTGGCGGGACTTCGCCGCCTCGTAACGGCGGGCCACGTCCTGCCAGTTGACGACCGCCCACATCGCGTCGATGAAGTCGACCTTCTGGTTCCTGTACTGGAGGTAGAAGGCGTGCTCCCAGGCGTCGAAGACGAGGAGGGGGGTCGAGCCCTGGCCGACGTTGCCCTGGTGGTCGTAGATCTGCTCGACGATCAGGTGGCCGCTCAGGGGTTCGTAGGCCAGGACGCCCCAGCCCGAACCCTGCGTCGTCGCCGCGGCCTTGGTGAGCTGGGCCTTGAAGCCGGCGAAGGAGCCGAAGGACTCGGTGATGGCGTCCGCCAGGCCACCGAGTCCGTCCGCGGCCAGCGGTTCGCCGCCGCCGTCGCCCGTCATGTTGTGCCAGTAGATGCTGTGCAGGATGTGGCCGGAGAGGTGGAACGCCAGGTTCTTCTCCAGCCCGTTGACCGAACCCCACTGCTCCTTGTCGCGTGCCTCCGCCAACTGCTCCAGCGAGTCGTTGGCTCCCTTGACGTACGCCGCGTGGTGCTTGTCGTGGTGCAGCTCGATGATCTCGGGGCTGATCACGGGGGCGAGCGCGGAGTAGTCGTAGGGCAGGTCGGGCAGCGTGTAGACGGGCATGGCGGATCGATCCCCTCCGGACTTCTTATTGCACATAACTTGCAACTACAACCTAGCAGCGAAAAGGTGCTCTGTGGCTACTCCGCCACCGAGGTGTAGTGCGACGCGTCCCCCTCGATCGAGTAGCTCTCCTTGCCCTCGATGCCGACCGGGATGTCGCCGGCGACGGTGACGCGGTTGAGGCGGCGGGGCTGGTTGTCGTAGTTGTCGATGGCGTAGTGCTGGGTGATGCGGTTGTCGAAGAGGACGAGCTGGTTGGGGGACCAGCGCCAGCGCAGGATGTTCTCCGGGCGGGTGACGTACGCCTGGAGGAGGTCCAGGATCTTGCGGGACTCGGTCGCCGACAGGCCGACGATCCGTTGCGCGAACCCGCCTATGAACAGGCCGCGTTCGCCGGTCAGCGGGTGGACGCGGACGACCGGGTGGACCGTGCGGAACTTGATCGACGTGAACTGGGCGCGCTGGGCGGCCTTTTCGGCGTCGATCGACTCCTCCGGTACGGCGTAGTCGTAGTCGTTGGTGTGCTCCGCCCACAGGGTGTCCGCCAGGACGCGCAGCGGTTCCGGCAGGTCGCGGTAGGCCGCCGCCGAACTGGCGATCAGGGTCTCGCCGCCGTACGGCGGGACCGTGATGCTGCGCAGGGTGCTGGCCTGGGGCGGGTTGAGGACGAAGGTCACGTCCGTGTGCCAGTGGTTGGCGCGGCCGCGCTCGCTGTCGACGGGCAGGACGTTCGGGGCGCCGTCGACCGCGGGCACCGTGGGGTGCGCGGTGGTGAGGTCGCCGAAGTGGCGGGCGAAGGCCTCCTGGCCCTCGTCGTCGAGGTGGACGTCGTCGAAGACCAGCGCCTTGTGGAGGTTCAGGGCCTCGCGGATCGCCGTCACCTCCTCGACCTCCAGCGGCTTGCCGATGTCCACGCCCGACACGCGGGCGCCGATGTTCGCGGTGACCTTCTGGATCTCGATGGACATGGTGAAGTCCTTTCAGACGAGGGCGGGTTGGGCGGGCTGAGTGGGTCGGGTGTACTGGTTGGCGGGGCGGGGGAGGCCGTAGCGCTCCCGGAGGGTGGTGCGCGGGCCGTACTCCGTGCGGAGCAGGCCGCGGGTGCGGAGGAGCGGGACGACGTGGTCCACGAAGGCGTCGAGGCCGGACGGCAGGACCGCGGGCATGATGTTGAAACCGTCGGCCGCGCCCTGCGTGAACCACGTCCCGATCGCGTCGGCGACCTGTTCCGGCGTACCGGCGAAGGTCAGATGCCCGCGCCCGCCCCCGAGCCGGCCGATGAGCTGGCGTACGGTCAGCCGGTCGCGGCGGGCCAGTTCGACGACGAGCGTGTAGCGGCTCTTCGCGCCCTCGATGGCGTCCTCGGGCGGGAGGTCGGGGGGAAGCGGGGCATCCAACTCCAGTGTGTTGGGGGGTAGTTGGAGGAGTCGCTCCAAGCGGTCCACGCCGTGCGTGTACACGATGTGGTCCTCCAGCAGGCGTTCGTTGGCGCGCGCCTCGGCCTCCGTCCCGCCGAGCACGGGCACGATGCCGGGCAGCACCTTGATGTGCTCGGGGTCCCGACCGGCCGCCGCCGTACGGGACTTGAGGTCCTTGTAGAAGGCCTGCGCGTCGGCAAGGGTCTGCTGCGCGGTGAACACCGCCTCCGCGTACCGCGCCGCGAACGTCTTGCCGTCCTCGCTTGATCCGGCTTGTACGAGGAGTGGGTAACCCTGGGGTGAGCGGGGGACGTTGAGGGCGCCCTCGACGCTGAAGTACGTCCCCTGGTGGTGGGGCGGGTGGATCTTCGTGTCGTCGCCCCACACACCGGCCGCCTTGTCGGCGACGATCGCGTCGTCCTCCCAACTGTCCCAGAGCTTCAGCGTCACATCGAGGAACTCGGCGGCACGTGCGTACCGTTCGGCGTGCGCGGGCTCGTGCTCCAGCCCGAAGTTGCGGGCGGCCTCCGCACCGGCGGTCGTGACGATGTTCCAACCCGCCCTGCCGCCGCTGATGATGTCGAGCGAGGCGAACTTACGGGCCAGGTTGTAGGGGGAGTTGTAGGACGTGGATGCCGTTGCGATGAGGCCTATGTGTTCGGTGGCCGTCGCCAGTGCGGTGAGGAGGGTGAGTGGTTCCAGGGCTCCGGCGGGGCGTTGGGCGAGGTTGCTCCACAACTGCGGTCCGTCGGCGAGGAAGAGGGAGTCGAAGGTGCCGCGTTCCGCGATCCGGGCGAGGTGGGTGTAGTGGTCCAGCTCGACGTGGGCGTACGGGTTGCTCTCCGGGAGGCGCCAAGAGGCCTCGTGGTGGCCGGTGTTCATGAGGAAGGCGTTGAGGTGGAGTTGGCGGGGCATGGTTGTCCTTTGCGACGGACAGGCAGGGGGACTTTTCGAGCGCAGGGCGGTACCGATCCGCTCGTTGGGCGACCTCTCGACGCAGGCTGGCATTACTCAGCCCGTCCGGCGTTTGAGGACGAGGCCCCTTCAGGGCCGATGGGGGTCTGGGGGCGCAGCCCCCAGCAGACGGCGCGAGCAGCCGACGCTCACCGGGAATCCGACGTCACACCGAGCGCCGCCAACAACCGCTCCCGGTACTCCGCACGCGGCACCTCAGGATCGATCGCCAAGTCCAGCCCGATCCGCCCCTGTTCAAGCACCAGCACCCGATCCGCGAGGACAATCGCCTCATCCACGTCATGGGTGACCAGCAGCACCGAGGGCCGATGCCGCTCCCACAACTCACGGAGCAGCACATGCATCCGGATCCGGGTCAGTGCGTCCAGCGCCCCGAACGGCTCGTCAGCCAACAGGAGTTCAGGCTCACGCACCAATGACCGAGCCAACGCCGCCCGCTGCGCCTCACCCCCGGACAACTCGTTGGGCCACGCCCGCTCCCGCCCGGCAAGCCCCACCTCGGCAAGAGCCTCACGCCCCTTCGCGGCGGCTTCCTTACCCTCCGTCCCCAGCAGCACGTTGTCGAGAACCCGCCGCCACGGCAGCAACCGGGAGTCCTGGAACACCACCGACACCCGCTCAGGCGCGGTGAGTTGACCACTCCCGACGACCTCGTGGTCCAGCCCCGCGATGGCCCGCAGCAACGTGCTCTTGCCGGAACCGCTGTGCCCGAGCAGCGCGGTGAACTGCCCGGCGGGCAGATCCAGATCGACGTGGTCGAGAACCGTACGACCGTCGAACGACCGCGTAAGCCCCCGGAGTTGAACGGCAGGAACCACAGGAACCGTAGGAACCGCAGGAACCACGCCCGTGCCGGTCAACTGCTGAGTGTGCGGCGCCATGACAGCACCCTCCGTTCGACGAGACGGACCGCGCTGTCGGAGACCAGGCCGAACACGCCGTAGATCAGCAGGCCGACGAGGATGACGTCCGACTGGCCGTAGTTCTGGGCCTGGAACATCATGTAACCGAGGCCGCTGGTGGCGTTGATCTGCTCCAGGACCACCAGGCTCAGCCAGGAGCCGGTCACCCCGAGGCGCAGGCCCACGAAGAAGCCGGGCAGGGCGCCGGGGATGACGATCTGGCGGACGAACTGAAGCCTCGACAGGCCCTGGACCTCGGCCAGTTCGACATAGCGGTGGTCGATGCCGGACAGCGCGGCGTGCAGGTTGAGGTAGATCGGGATGTAGACGACGATCGCGATGATGGCGATCTTGAAGGTCTCGCCGATGCCCAGCCAGAGGATGAACAGCGGGATCAGGCCGAGGGTGGGGATGGCCCGGTTGAGCTGCACGGTCCCGTCGATCAGCGCCTCGCCGACCCGGCTCAGCCCGGCGGCCAGCGCGAGGACGACACCGGCGGTGAGGCCGAGCGCGAAGCCGTAGGCGGCGCGTTCCAGGGAGGTCAGCATGTCCGTGGGGAGCGTCCCGGACGTCCATAGTCGGCCCGCGGTCCTCAACACCGTCCAGGGCGCCGGGATCGCGGCCGGGTCCAACTGCCCGGCGGCGGAGGCGACGGCCCAGAGGGTGAGGAAGAGGGCGGGGCCGATGATCCGGGAGGCGGGCAGCCGTTTGCCGGGGGCCAGACCGCGCCGCCGCCTGCGCGGAGCCTCGACGGCACCCTCAACGGCGGTCACTGGAAAGGAAGTTGAGGTAGACGTATCCAGAGTCTGGGAGGTGGTCATCGCCGTCACCTCCGGTACTCCGCCGCCACGGCCTTCGCCGCGATCCCCTCGAAGCGCCGGTCGAAGAGCGAGTCCACCTTGAACTCCTTCACGAAGCCGCCCTCCGCGAGCAGATCGGCGGTCTCCTGCTCCCACTTCACGGCCTCGTCCCAACTCGGCGGGAACAACGGCTTGTTGGCGAGCGCGGTGACCGACTTGGCCTGCGCGAGCGTCAGGTTCTGCGTCTTGACGTAGAACTCCTCGTTCCAGGCGTCCGGGTGCTCGTACTGCCAGACCTGACCCTGCGCCCACTGCGGGATGTACGCGGCGATCGCGGCCGCCTTCGCCGAGTCGGCCAGCACGGCGGACGGCGCCCACAACAGGTTGAGCAGGTCTACGACATCGGTGGTGATCGCGCGGGCACCCTTCGCCTCGTACTGCTTGAGGTACGCCGGTGCCTGGCTGTTGGCGAGCGGGGCGATGTCGACCTGGCCGGACTGGAGGGCGGTGAAGAACTGGTTGCTGGTCAGCGGGACGAGTTTCACCTCGTCGTACTTCAGCCCGGCTTCCTTCAACGCCCTTAGTAGTACGACGCCTTGGGCCTGCCCCTGCGAGAACGCCAGCTTCTTGCCCTTGAAGTCCGCGACCGTGCGGATGTCGCTGCCTGGCTTGGTCGCGAAGAGGTAGTTGGGCTTGCGGGTGACGTCGATCGCGACGATCTTCGCGTCGTAGCCCTGGTAGTGCGCCTGGATCGGCGGGATGCCCGCGTTGTTGGCGAGGTCGAGGGACTTGGCGCGGAACGCGTTGATGACATCGGGGCCGGCGCCGATGTTCACCCAACTCGACACCGTGAAGGGCAACTTGGGCAGGTTCGCCAGCTTGAACTGGAGCTGCTGGGTGTTCAGGTACGAGGAGATCTTCAGGCTCGTGCCGGACGGGACCTTCTCGGCGAGCGGGGCGGACAGTCCGGCCCCCGACTTGGCGGCCGCGGCACTGCTCGTGGCGCAGCCGCTCAGGCCGGCGATGCCTGCGGCGGCACCGAGCACGGAGGTGAGGAAGAGCCGCCGGTCGAGGCCGGGCGCACGGGAATGAGGCATGGGAGGACTCCCTGATCAAAAGTCGCGGGAACGCGGGAATGCGCGCGGAATTCACGGAGCGCGAAAGGCGGAGCGGTCCGGAGAGAGAAATGCAGGCAGGATGAGACCGGCGCCCCGGGGCGCGTCAACGGGTCAGCAACAAGAAGTGCGACAACTCATCTGCAGGCTCATGACCAGGATGTTCCCGGTCACGCGCGCCCCCTGTCAACATTCCGAGTTTCTGAATTAAATACGCCCCGGTGAAACGCTCGGTCACACGCTGGGGCGCACACCGGGTCACACGCCCAACGGATCCCGGTACAGCACATCGAGCATCACCGAACCGCCCGCCACCGCCAGCACGGAATCCGGGAAACTCGTCGGTACGACCGCCGACGCCCGCGCGTCCCCGACCTCCTCGCGCAGCGCGCGCAGGCAGTCCTCCCGCCGTATGACCCCCAGCTCGGTGACGACCACCGTCTCGGGGTTGAGGATGTCGAGCAGCAGCCCGACCGCCCGCCCCACCATCCGCGCACGCTGCGTCAACAGCCGTACGGCGACGCGGTTTCCGCGCTCCGCCGCCGTCACGACGTGGGTCGGGTTCACCCCGTCGACGATCCCCGCCTCCCGGGCCCGCCGGCACAACGTCCGTTCGCTCAGCTCCACTTGGAGGCAGCCGACCCGCCCGCAGTCGCACGGTTCCGTGCCGCCGCGCAACGGCAGATGGGCGATCGCCCCGGCCTGCGAGCGCGGCCCGTGGTGCACCTCGTCGTTGGTCGCGAAGGCCGCGTCGACCACATTGCCGACGAAGAGATGCAGCACGCTACGGCTGCCTCGGGCCCGCCCGAAGAGCCGCTCGCCGTTGACCAACGCCCGGGCGTGGCCGTCCACATGGACCGGCAACCCGGTGCGGGCGCCGAGCAGTTCGCGCACCGGCACGTCCCGCCAGCCCAGCAGCGGATGGTCGACGATGGTCCCGGAGTCCCGGTCGACCCAGCCCCCGGCGGCGACGCCGACACCCAGCGGGATGGCCCCGGCCGCCTCCGCGAGCAACGCGGCCAGTCCTTCGGCGGCCCGTGCCAGCACCCGGGACGGATCGGCGAGGTGGCCGTCGTGCCCGATCCGGTGCTCGGCCACCACCCGCCCGCGCAGATCCAGCAGCGCGACCGTCGTATAGGGCACCGCCACATGGACGCCGCCCACAACGAACCGTGACGCGTCCAGGTCGACGGGCACATGGGGTCGGCCCACACCCTTCGAGCGCTGGGGTGTGGCGGACTCCCGTATGAGACCGAGTTCGGTGAAGCGGGCGCAGTAGTCGGTGACCGACGCCGGGGACAGCCCGGTCAGCCGGGAGATGGTGGAGCGGGCCACCGGGCCGTGCTCCAGCACCGAGCGCAGGATGACGCTCGCGTTGGTGCGCCGCCGGTCGCTGTCGGCGGCGCGCGGAACGGGGGAGTTGGGGGAGTGGGAGGCGAGCAGGGGTGCCGCGGTACGGGGCATGGGGATCTTCCTCGGGAACGGGTCCGACAGTGCGCCGTCTCGGATGGGAGGCGCACCGGATCCGCTCCGCCCGCCTCAGGGGCGGTAACAGGTCGCCGCGGCTTGGCGTCGCAGGTCGACATAGCGACGCGACGCGAAGTTCCGGGCCTGGGCAACCATGCGGTCGAAGCTAGCAAAACGGCCCACCGCTGCCCAGACGGTGACCGGTGTGCGAGACGGCACGCGTGGCGATGTGCGAGACGGCATGGGTGCCGGTGTGCGGGACGGCGACGGTGCCGGTGTGCGGGACGGCACGAGGGCCGCGTGACCGGCATCACGCCTGGGCGCGTGTAGCGGGCATCCTTTGTCCGGAGCCCACCAAGTCCGCGTCGGACCCTTTGTCGGACGCTGACGGTGATCGGACCGAGGACCCCGGGATAGCGTCGCAAGGTCCCCCTGTACCCCGTCAACCTGCGGAGTCCCCTTGAGTACCGCCGTCGCCACCACCCGCCCGGGCCAGGTCCTCGCCGACCTGCTGCCCGCCTCCCGCGTCCGGGACATCGCCCTCGTGCTCGGCGGCGCCGCGCTCACCGGCCTCGCCGCCCAGCTAGCCGTGCCCGTGCCGGGCTCCTCGGTCCCGGTCACCGGCCAGACCTTCGCCGCGCTCCTCGTCGGCACGTCCCTCGGCGCCGGCCGCGGCTTCCTCTCCCTCGCCCTGTACGCGCTGCTCGGCCTCGCCGGCGTCCCGTGGTTCGCCCAGGGCACCTCCGGCGGCGGCGCCTCCTTCGGCTACATCGTCGGCATGCTGCTCGCCTCCGCCGCCGTCGGTGCCCTGGCCCGCCGCGGCGCCGACCGCTCGGTCCTGCGCATGGCCGGCACGATGCTGCTCGGCGAGGCGATCATCTACGCGATCGGCGTCCCGTACCTCGCGCTGAGCCTCGACCTCTCGACGAGCGCCGCGCTCGCCGCAGGCCTCACCCCGTTCCTCATCGGTGACGCCCTGAAGGCGGCCCTGGCGATGGGCGCGGCCCCGACCGCCTGGAAGTTCGTCAACAAGCAGCGCTGACAAGGCAGTTCCCGCGGAAGAGGTTCGCCGGGTCGTACTCCGACTTCAGCCCGGCGAGCCTCTTCCGCGTCTCCGCGTCGTACAGCCCCTCGCTCCGATCACCGGCCCCGAACGCGAAGTTGACCGCCCGCCCGAGCGTGTGGGGCGCGAGCAGCGCGAAGGCCGGATCGAGTTGAGCCCGGGCGACCTCCCGCTCCCCGACCGCCAACATCCGTACCAGGAACCGCCCTTCGCGATACGGCACCGAGTTCGGCGCGGACCGCGCCAGTGCCCCGCCGAGATGGTTGACCTGTACGACACACATGCCGGCCGTGTCCGGCCCGGCGAGGGACAGCGCCTCGCCCACCCGCGCCACATCCAGCTCACTCACCACCGCGCTGTCCCCGTAGTACGCGTGCGGGGCGGGCGGGTCACTGTGGATCGTGTGGCTCTCGGTGTACGGCATCTCCCGCAACGAGTCGGCCAACACTGGCCCGAACTCCCTGAGCGGCGCGACGAGTTGGGCACCTTCGTCGCCGCTGCCCGTGTAGGCGACGCGCACGGAGAGCACGTACCGCCCGCGCAGCTGCGGGGGCAGCGCCGGGATGTCCGGGTACGGTACGGCGGCGAAGGACGAGGTCAGCTCGTCCGGCACGGTCCGCGTCCACTCCTCGTACGCCCGCAGCAGGGCAGCCGGGTCGACCTCCCGCCCGTCGAAGGCGAGCGAACCGCCGTAGAGCGTGCGCACGGGGACGAGGTCGATCTCCAACTCCGTGACGACACCGAAGGCGTGGCCCGCGCCGAGCAGTGCCCAGTACAGGTCGGGCTCCGACTCCCTTGTCACCCGGCGGAGTCGACCGTCGGCGGTGACGACGTCGAGCGAGCGGACGTGGTCGGCCGCGTACCCGAACTCCCTTGCCAGGATGCCGAGTCCGCCGCTCAGCGTGTACGACACGGCGCCGACGCTCGGCGCTGATCCGTTGAGGGGAGCGAGGCCGTACGGTTCGGCGGCGGCCACGACCTGGCCCCAGCGCACGCCCGCCTGGACGCGCACGGTACGTGCCTCGGGGTCGACCCGTACCCCGTCCATCCGCCTCGTCGTGATCAGCACCCCGCCCTCGGAGCCACCCGGCAGCCCGTGCCCGGTGGCCTGCACGCGGACCCGCAGGTTCTCGGCGGCCGCGTACCGTACGGCGGCGATCACGTCGTCGGCCGAGCGCGCGCCGTGGATCACGGCGGGGCGCTGGGTGAACCCGGTCTGGAAACCGGCGAGTTCGTCCTCGTAGCCGGGGTCGGTGGGGTGGAAGGTGAGCGGGTGTGTGTGGTTCATGGGGTCATGCTGGCCGCATAACCTGACACGTACCGTCAGGTTTTCCAGTGGGAGTGAGAGGGGGAGGGCCGGGTGCTCCCGCGACCCGGCCCTCCCCCTCTTGCCCCTAGCTTTCCAACTTGCCCCTAGCTTTCCAACGGCCCTTTCCCCGGCCGCCGTTGGGACCAGTACACACCCGCCGCGCCCACCGCGATCAGTGCCGCGCCGGCCGCGCCCAGGGGCAGGACGTCATCGCCGACCCCCGTCTTGGGCAGGGTGTCGCCGCCCGGTGCCACCGGCTTGTTGTCGGTGCCGAGCAGCAGCGGGGTGGCCGGGGCGTTCGGCGATGGGTTCGTCGTACCGAACGGGACCGGGCCCTGCTGCCAGAAGGTCTTCTTGCCGTCGGCGGACGTCACCGGCAGACAGATCTTCCCGGCCTTGTTCAGGTCGTACGTCGCGTCGACGGCGTACGACTTCGACTTGCCCCCGGCGAGCGTGCCGACGGCGCATTTGAATCCGCTGTTCGAACCGGGCGGCAGATCCTTTTCCGCGATCGCCGAACAACCCTGCACGCCATTGACCTTGAGGCCGTCGAAACCGACGACCAGGAGATTGAGATCACCGCTCGCCCTGGTCCCCTCGTTCTTTACGGTGGCGGTGATCGCCGTCTTTTTCGAACTGTTGTCGACCGAGATCTTCTCCGGCAGGAGCGTGGTCAGTTTCACCCCCGCCGGAGCCGCGTCCATCGCCTTTCCGCCTTTGCTGCTCCCCGGTCCCTGGTCGTCCGCCGAGGCGGTGAAGGAAAGGACCATCACCGCCGAGAAAGCCGCCGTGAGCAGCGATCCCGCGATGGTCCTGGCCTTAGCGCGATGAGAACTCATGTTCGTCCCCCTTGTGTTCCCCTGTTTCCCCCTGCGACTGTGCCTGAATTCGCAGTACTTGAAGAGGTACCACAAGATTTCTCCGCACTATGCTGGTACGGCATGAAGTGTGACCATTGTGGGGGTGCAGCGGATTGCCGGGGAATGCGGGAAATTCGGGGAACGTGAGGGGTGGCGGTGTTCCGGGAATCCTGGTGACCGGACGCTATCGGCTAGTCGAAAGTATCGGCCAGGGGGGAATGGGGCGGGTGTGGCGAGCCGCCGACGAAATACTCGACCGGCAGGTCGCGGTCAAGGAAATGCGCATCGACGGCCTCGACCCGGAGGACACCCGCACCCGCCGCGAGCGCACCCTGCGCGAGGCCAGGGCGACGGCCCGCATCGACCACCCGAACGTCGTGCGCGTCTACGACGTCGTCGACGAGGGCGAACGCCTGTGGATCGTCATGGAGTTGGTCGCCGGGCGCTCCCTGGAACGCATCCTCACGGATGACGGCGCGCTCGGCCCGCGCGAGGCGGCTCGTATAGGCCTCGGATTGGTGGCCGCCCTGCGTCAGGTGCACGCGGGGGGCGTCCTGCACCGCGACATCAAACCCGGCAACGTGCTCGTCGAGAACGGCGGCCGACGCGTCGTGCTCACCGACTTCGGCATCGCCGCGATCCAGGACGCCACGGCGCTGACGGTGGTCGGCATGCTGGTGGGCTCGCCCGACTACATGGCACCCGAGCGGATCTCCGGCTATCCGCAGGGACCGCCCTCGGACATCTGGTCCCTCGGCGCGACCCTCTGCGCCGCACTGGGCGGCCGCTCACCGTTCTCCCGGGACACAACACTGGCTACGTTGCACGCGGTTCTGTACGAGGAGCCTGAACTGCCGGTGGCTGCGGGCCCGTTGCGCGACATCCTCGCGGCGCTTCTGCGGAAGCAGCCGGAAGCTCGGCCGGGGTTGGGGGAGTTGGAGCGGGTTCTGGTGCGGGTGGCGTTTCCGCGGGAGGGGGTTGAGGAGCCGCAGGGGGTTGAGGAGCCGGAGGGGGATGAGGGGCAGGGGAGTGAGGAACTGGCGGCTGCGGAAGCGGAGTTGGAGGAGTCGCCGCCCGAGGCCTATCGGGAGTCACCGACCCCGGCCTTCCTGGCGCCGTTCCTTGTCCGCGCGGCACGCGATCCCCGGCTGTACGACCCTGACCCCATCGAGGATGCGATACCGACGCAGCGGCCCGCCGTAGAAGAACTGGCTCCCGCCTCCGAGGCCGCCGCCGAGGCCGCATCCGGAGCCGCGTCCGAAGCGGCCTCCGAGCTGAGCTCCGAGGCCTCGGCCAACAACTCCGGGCGCTCTGCGCCACGCGGGGTGGGCGTCTCCCTTGTCCGCGCCGATCAGGCTGAGCGCGCCGTGCAAACGGGTCGCGCCGAGCGGGCCGGTCGCGCCGAACAAGCGGGTCGCGTCGAGCAGGCCGGTCGCGGCGATCAGGGTGAGCGCGCCGAACAAGCTGCTCGCGCCGAGCAAGCCAGTCGCGCCGATCAGGCCGACCGTGCCGCACAAGCCGAACCCGCCGCACAAGCCGAGCGCAGCGAAGAGGCTCAACTCGCCGAACGAGCCGCGGCGTTGACCGCGCGAAAGCCAGTGCCCCTCCCGGCCCACCCGCCGGCTCCCCGCCCGGCACCACCGCACCCCGGCGGCCTTGGCCCTGACTCCGTTCCCGGCTCCCGCCCGGCACCACCGCGCCGCGTCCTCGGCCCGCATCCGGCCCGTGTGCCTCGCCCCGCCGCCGCTCTGCCGCTTGGCGGTGAACTCCCGGGCCCCGCTCAGCCGTTCACCAACCGCCGTCGCCGTTTCGGACTGATCGCCGGTGCGGCAGTGGTGGTCGTGGGTGCGGTCATCGGGACGATCCTCGCGAACTCCGGTGGCTCTTCCGGTAGTTCATCGACCGCTTCAGCGGCTTCGACCGAACCTTCCGCCTCCCAGTCCCCGACCTCGTCCCCGTCTCCGTCCCCGACCGCCGTCTCCCCCTCCCCCACAGTCGAGGGCACCTCCCGCCCCCCGACCCTGCCCCCGGGCACGCACCGAGAAGCGGGCGGGTTCGCGTGGGCTACACCCGCCGGCTGGCGGCGGGATCTGAAGACGGGGGCCGAGGTGCACTACACATCCCCCGACGGCACCCAGGAACTGGTCGGCAAGTCCTCGCTCGCGCGCGGTGACCTGATGGAGACCTGGGAGGCCTCGGAGCGGAACGCCCATCAGGGGGAGAGCTACCGGAAGATCCGGCTCGGCAGGACGACGTTCCGCGGGTATCCGGCGGTGAGTTGGGAGTACACGTTCACGCTCAAGGGCGTCCCGTGGCACGCCCGGCTGCTCGGATTCGACGAGGACGGGAAGTCGTACCAGATCAACACCTGGTACCAGCCGGGCGTGGAGACCCAGGCCCTGGAGACCTACGACAAGGTCAAGAACAGCTTCGTCGTGCTGTGAACGTCCTGAGTGAACTCCCTCAGCCCACAGACACCTTGTCCGTGTCGGTGTCCGTCTCGGCGGTCGTGACCGCCTGTCCACCCCGCACCCGTTCCTTGATCACCGAGACCGCCACGACCGCCAACGCGACCAGCAGGGACAGCAGTACGGTCGTACGGCCGCTGCTCTCGCCCTCGGTGTCGGTGAGCATGTAGCCGAGGACGAAGACGATCAGGGCGATCGTCGCCCAGGTGAGGTACGGGTACAGCCACATCCGCACGACGAGCTTCTCCGGCGACTCGCGCTCGATGATCCGGCGCAGGCGCAGCTGCGACGCGCAGATGACCAGCCACACGAACAGGGCCACCGCGCCGGAGGAGTTGACGAGGAAGAGGAAGACCGTGTCCGGGAAGGCGTAGTTGAAGAACACGGCGACGAACCCGAAGACGACGGAGGCGATGATCGCCGCCATCGGGACGCCACGGGACGTGGTCCTGGCGAACGCCTTCGGCGCGTCACCGCGGCCGCCGAGCGAGAAGGCCATGCGGGAGGCCGTGTAGAGGCCGGAGTTGAGGCAGGACAGTACCGAGGTCAGCACGATGAAGTTCATGATCTGGCCGGCGTGCGCGATGCCGAGGGAGTCGAGGGCGGCGACGTAGGAGCCCTGCGCCTTGATCGACGGGTCGTTCCACGGGAGCAGGCAGACCACGATGAAGATCGAGCCGAGGTAGAAGACGCCGATACGCCAGATGATGCTGTTGGTCGACTTGGTGACCGCGCGCTGCGGGTCCTCGGACTCACCGGCGGCCAGCGTGGCGATCTCGCTGCCCATGAAGGAGAAGACGACCAGGAGTACGCCGGTCAGGATCGCGCCGGGGCCGTTCGGCAGGAAGCCGCCGTGCTCGGTGAGGTTGCCGAAGCCCGCCTTGTCGGTGTGGGCGCCGGGGAGTACGCCGAAGATCGCGAGCGCGCCGACGACGATGAACGCGCCGATCGCCACGACCTTGATCCCGGCGAACCAGAACTCGAACTCGCCGTAGGAACCGACCGATACGAGGTTCGTGGCGGTCAGGACCACCATCACGAGGAGCGCCCAGCCCCACTGCGGTACGGCCGGTATCCAGCCTTCGAGGATCTTGGCGCCCGCGGTCGCCTCGACGGCGAGCACGACGACCCAGAAGAACCAGTACAGCCAGCCGATCGAGAACCCGGCCCAGCGGCCGAGCGCGCGGTCGGCGTGTGCGGAGAAGGATCCGGACGTGGGGTTCGCGGCCGACATCTCGCCGAGCATGCGCATCACCAGCACCACGAGCGTGCCGACGAGCGCGTAGGAGAGCAGGATGCCGGGGCCAGCGGTCGCGATGCCCGAGCTGGAGCCGACGAACAGGCCGGCGCCGATGACACCGCCGATCGCGATCATCGAGAGATGTCGGTTCTTGAGTCCTGCCTGAAGGCCGGAACCAGAAGTCATGGGGGGAGTTCCTTTACGCCGGTTGGGATGCCGGTGGGGGGTGCCCGTACGAGCGGCGTACGAGTCGGTCCAGTGAATCGGAGGTAAAGGAATTCCTGAACCTTTGAATCCAGATCGTTACTTGAGGTTTCCTTGAGGTTGCGAGGCGTTGCCTGTATTTAACGTGGTCGGGCCCCGGAGCTGCTTCCCGGAAACAGCCGTGTCACACTCGACGCATGCGCGTGTATCTCGGCTCCGACCATGCGGGCTTCGAACTCAAGAACCACCTCGTCGAGTGGCTCAAGGAGGCGGGCCACGAGCCCGTCGACTGCGGGCCGCACATCTACGACGCCCAGGACGACTACCCGCCCTTCTGCCTCCGCGCCGCCGAGCGCACCGCCGCCGACCCCGAGGCCCTCGGCATCGTCATCGGCGGCTCCGGCAACGGCGAGCAGATCGCGGCGAACAAGGTGAAGGGCGTGCGGGCGGCCCTCGCCTGGAGCGAGGAGACCGCGTCGCTGGGGCGGCAGCACAACAACGCGAATGTGGTGGCTGTCGGCGCGCGGATGCACACGGAGGAGGAGGCGACGAAGTTCGTCGAGATCTTCGTGGGTACGCCGTTCTCCGAGGATCCGCGGCACATTCGGCGGATCGACATGCTGACGAAGTACGAGGCGACGGGGGAGCTGCCGGAGATTCCGGCGCATCATCCGAAGCAGTAAGCAGAATCAGCCGCTCCGGCTTTTGAGGAGCGGGGTCCGGGGCGGAGCCCCGAGGTCTTTGGAGCGCCCACCTGTCAACTGACCGAGACAGGTGGGCGGGTGGGAAAGGGAGTTCGCCAAGTGCCAGAGGGGCACACGATTCATCGGCTTGCACTGGACTACGGCGCTCACTTCACCGGCCGAGCCACTCAAGTCACCAGTCCCCAGGGCAAGTTCAGCGACGCCGCCGCACTGCTCAACGGTACGGAACTCACCCGCACGGAAGCCCACGGCAAGCACCTCTTCCTCGGTTTCCGGGACGAGGAGTGGATCCACATCCACCTCGGCCTCTTCGGCAAGGTGACCTTCGGCGGAGCCCCCGCACCCCCGCCCACGGACACCGTCCGCCTACGCCTCGCGAACGACACGTCGTACGTCGATCTCCGCGGCCCCACCACCTGCGCCCTGATCACGGACACCGAGAAGCAGGCGATACACGACCGCCTCGGCCCCGACCCCCTCCGCCCGGCCGAGGACACCGACCCGAACGCGGCGTACCGGCGCATCTCCCGCAGCCGTACGACGATCGCGGCCCTCCTGATGGACCAGAAGGTCATCGCGGGCGTCGGCAACGTCTACCGCGCCGAGGTGCTGTTCCGGCACGGCATCGACCCGTACCGCGCGGGCAAGGACCTCACGCCCGCCGAGTGGGACGCGATCTGGACCGACCTCGTCGAGCTGATGCGCGAGGGCGTCCGCAACAACCGCATCGACACCGTCCGCCCCGAACACACCCCCGAGGCGATGGGCCGCCCGCCGCGCGTCGACGACCACGGCGGCGAGGTCTACGTCTACCGCCGGGCCCACCAGCCCTGCCACATCTGTGGCGGCGAGATCCGCACCGCCGACCTCGCCGCCCGCAACCTCTTCTGGTGCCCCAACTGCCAGCAGCCGTAGGGGCGTTCAGCGGTACCGCTAGAACCCGTGCGGCAGCCAGGGCGCGACCGTCGACCCGAACGCCAGCGACGCCTCCGCCAGCGCCCCCGCCCGCAGCTCCCGCACCCGGCCGGCCCCCGCGAGCGACACGAGGGACACCCCGCCGAGATACGCGGACCCCAACTCCCGTACGGACAGGGCGAGATCGGCCGGCTCCTCGGTGCGCTTGCAGGACGCGCCCTTCGCGTCGCCGGTGAGCCGCCAACGCCCCTCGTTCCAGGGGCAGAAGGCGTCCGCGACCTCGAACACGACGTCCACCGGCGCCTGGTAGGTACGCGCCTCCAGCGAGGCGCCGAGGTCCACCAGCCGTACGTGCAGCGAGTCCGCCTGCCGGATCGAGCACCGGCGGATGTCGGAGACGAGCTGCTGCCAGGCGTCGTCGACGGGACGGCTGCGCAGCGCCAGCTTCGACGTCAGGTCGATGCCGAAGAGGAACCGCCACAGCGCCGCGTACGACGCCGGGTCCAGCGCCTCCAGATCACGCAGCACGACCGTCCCCTTGGGGCCCTGGACGTCCCACTCGGGCTTGACGAAGTACCGCGTGTAGCCGACGACTTCACCCTCCCGCTCCGCCACCACGCACCGCAGCGGCGAGGACCCCTCCCGCTCGCTCTCCGGGTCCAGCAGCGGCAGGTTCTCCCACCCGGGCCGCCGGGCCGTCATCCCCGGCCGCCCGGCCACCAGCCGCGCGTACACCGCCTCGCACTCGTCCCGCGCGGCGGCGGGTTCGGCGTAGCGCAGGCGTACGTCGTCCGTGCCCGGCGGCACCGAGAGCCGCACCCGGGCGGTGTCGATCTCGGCGGTCGTCCGCATCGTCGCGGTGCCGTACCCGAACCGGCCGTAGATCACCGGCTCGGAGGCCGTCAGCACGGCGAACGGCTCGCCCCAGGACCGTACGTCGTCCAGCTGCCGGCGCATCATCGACGTCAGGATGCCGCGGCGCCGGTGCGTGGCGGCCACGCTGACCATCGTGACGCCGGCCGCGGGGACCGAGGCGCCGCCGGGCACGGTGATCCGGAAGCTGAAGGCGCCCGCCGTCCCCACGCACGCGTCCCCGTCCCAGACGCCGAGGGAGCGGTCGAACTCCGTGAGCCCCTCCCAGAGCTTGCGCTCCTCGGGCGACTCCGGGACGCCACCGAAGGCGTCGACGAGGTTGTCGTACCAGGTGTTCCACTCGTCCTGGCGCAGTACCCGCAGCTCGGTCCGCCCGGCCGGTGTGTTGCTCGCGTCTGTCCCCATGGACCATGCCTACCAGCGCATTGCGGGACGAGCCAGGGAATTTCCGCTCGGTGCCACCGCGAGGGCCTCCGGTGAAGTTCACTGTGAAGTTGAACCTCGCAGGGGGGACAAGTGGGACCTCCCGTGCCAAGCGGCTGGTCGGATGGATAGGGTCCCGAACTAATGGCAGCAGGACGAGAGCGGCGCGCGGAGGCCGACACGTTCACGGCCCGGTTGAAGAAGCTGGTTCACCGGGTCCGCACCGGCCTGCGCAGAAGTGCCGTCGACTACTTCCGCGGGGACGGCTCGGACTGGGTCGCGCTGGCCGGGCTGCTGATCACGATCCCGGTGATCGTGGCCATGACCCTCGCCAACGCGGTGTGGTTCTCGGCGGCCGCGCTGGTCCTGCCGATCGTCGCGGGCGGCCTGCTGCTGCGCCCCGCGAGCCTGCTCGGCCTGTACGCGGCGGCGGCCACCGGTCTGATCGTGGAGTCGGTGAAGCTCGGCCCGTACACCGAGGGCCCGGCGCGGGTGACCCCGGGCGTGGTGCTCGTGGTGGCCGCGTGCGGTTTCTTCGGGCTGCTGATCGCGCAGTTCCGCAGCCGGGTGGGCGTGCCCTGGCGGCGCGGCGGCACCATGCTCTTCGACCTGCGCGAGCGGATCCGGGTGCAGAGCAAGCTGCCCCAACTCCCGCAGGGCTGGCACCGGGAGATGGCGCTGCGCCCTGCGGGCGGCCAGTCGTTCTCCGGCGACTTCGTGGTCGCGGCCCGGACGAACGGTGGTCGGACCATGGAGGTGGTCCTCACGGACGTCTCCGGCAAGGGCATGGACGCGGGATCGCGCGCCCTGCTCCTGTCCGGCGCCTTCGGCGGCCTGCTCGGCTCGCTGCCCCCGCACGCGTTCCTGCCCGCCGCCAACGGCTATCTGCTCCGCCAGGACTGGGACGAGGGCTTCGCGACCTCGATCCACCTCGTCCTGGACCTCGACTCCGGCGACTACGAACTCTTCTCCGCGGGCCACCCGCCGGGCCTCCAGCTCAGCGCGGGCAGCGGCCGCTGGGAGGAGAAGGCGGCCGACGGCCCGCTGCTGGGTGTGTACGACGGCGCGCAGTTCGACCCCGTGAAGGGATCGCTGCGGCCCGGGGACGTGTTGATGCTGTTCACGGACGGGCTGGTGGAGACCTCCGAGCGGGACATCGTCGAGGGCATCGACCGCCTCACCGGCGAGGCCGACCGCTATGTCGCCGGCGGCTTCCACGGCGCCGCCTGGCACCTCATCGAGGCGGTCGCGAAGGACGTCAACGACGACCGGGCCCTGCTGCTGGTCTGCCGCGAGGGCCCGACGGCCCAGGCGGGGCGCTGACGCCGGCGACGGGCGAGGCGGTTCCCCCGGTTTTCGGTGAGCGTCCGGTGTATCGGTGAGTCCCCGGGTTTCGGTGAGTCCTCGGTTTTCGGTGAGGAAAGTTTGCCGACTTTGTGATGGTGAAGACCCCGGGTTGCCCGGGCGATTCGCGAGTTGATATTGATGAATCCGTATGCGACACGAGCGGCACACGCCGCGTGAGCCTGTACGGGGGAGCCGACATGAAGTTCGACATGGGTGCGCAGGCGCTGTCGACGCTGATGCGTGACTCGCGCGGATCGAGTCAGGATCTGGGCACGCTGATCCGGCAGTTGGTGCAGGCGGCGGAGCCCTTGGAGGGGAAGTTCAACGGCGGCGGCCGTGCGGCTTTCGACCAGTTCAAGGCGCGGGCCGACGGGATCACGAAGGAGCTGGACTCGTCCTTGGCGGCGATTCTGGGCGGCCAGTCCGGGATGGACAGCGCGTTCAGCACGGGTGACGACGAGCAGCGTGACAACGCCCGGCAGCACATGGGGTCGGCCAATTTCGACGCGGCGCGGTTCTCGGGCCGCTGAGGGTCCGGTTCGTTCCGGTTGCTCAGGGTGTTCCGTTTGTTCAGGGTGTTCAGGGTGTTTTCGGGGAGTGGTGTGTGATGGCGGGTGCGGGTACGGATCGTCGTTCCTACGACACGACGGCGTCGGGGGATGTGCAGGGGAATCTCGCGGGGGTGATCGCCCAGCTGGAGGCGGTGATCTCGGCGCGGGACAAGCAGGTGAAGAAGGCGATGTCGGACTTCACGGCCGACGGGGTGGCGGACGAGTACCACGGCAAGGAGCACCGCTGGAACCAGGCCTCGCAGGAGGTCCGGAACATCATCCAGCTGCTGAAGACGACGATGGAGAAGAACGACTCGACGGCGCACGCGACGTTGGCGAAGGCGAAGTCGGCGGTGGACAACATCGGCTGAACCGCGGCCGGTTGACGGTCCGTCGGTGGTTCACCGGGGCCGTAGCGCCTGTTTGTGGTTCTTGATGGTTCGTGACGGCCGGGTGCCGGGTTCACGGGGGTTGGTATGACGGGCTGGGACCTGCGTCCGCAGGGCATTCAGCATGTGCTGACGACGACGGGCACGACGGCGTCGCATCTGGAGACGTACGCGAAGGACTACGGCGCGCATCTGCAGTCGGCGGCGTCGAGCGCGGGCACGATCTCCGCCGACGGCGGATCGGGTGGCGCGTCGGGAGGCCAGGGCGGCAAGGACGGCGGGAAGGCGCAGGGCGGCCTGGTGGCGCTGGCACTGTCGCAGTACGCCGAGCACGCGATGAAGGACCTGCAGTTCATCGCCGCGCGGGCGGGCAAGTCGATGCAGGGCGCGGTGGACGCGACGACGGCGTATCTGAACGGCGACGACGCGATGGCCGCCGAGGTGCAGCGCAAGGCGTCCATGCCCGGGGTGACGATGCCGGGAGTGGATCAGCCGTGATCGATCCGCAGGAGATCCCCGAGTTCACCGGTGATCTGGAGCAGTTGGAGAAGGACTACGGCTCCCTGAAGAAGGACGCCGGGAACATCCGCTCCACTGGTGCGGACGTGCACTCGCAGTTCCAGGGGCTGTCGGCGTACTACCACGCTCCGGAGGCGGAGGCGCTGTTCGCGTCGACGAAGCCGGTGTCGGACCGCTCGGACACCTTCGCCACGGACCTGGAGACGGTCTCCTCGGCGCTGTCCGGGTACGCGACCGAGATCCGTCCGCTGGTGGCGAAGCTGAAGCAGCTGAAGACGGAGGCCACGGAGTTCGTCGCCTCGGTCAAGGGGGACGACGACTGGGAGTACGACGGGGACAAGGTCGACAAGCACAACCGGATCCGGGACGACATCACGGCGGCGGTGGCGGCGTTCTGGGCCGCCGAGCGGACGTGCCACAACGAGATCACGGCCTTGTGGCACGGCACGCAGATGATCGCCGGCGACGGTTCCGACAAGAAGAACCAGTACGGCTACAACGCGTCGGACCTGAAGGACGCGAAGCTGCCGTGGGGCGACCCGGTGGAGGAGAAGCACCACTGGTACGAGGTCGGGCACTGGGTGAAGTCGTTCGTGTGGGACGGCCTGATCGTGGACGGCGTCTGGGGCACCATCAAGGGTCTGGGGACGCTGGTCGGGTTCGGCGGCTGGGACGCGATGGGGCAGGCGTGGAAGGGCCTGGCGCAGTTGGCGACCGGGCTCACGCTGTCGATGATGCCGGGTGCCCAGCTCGCGTTCTGGGCGCTGCCGGACAAGGCCCTGCCGTCGTGGTTCCGTGAGTCGCGCAACACGATGAAGCAGACGGGGAAGGCGCTGCTGGCGTGGGACGAGTGGGGCAAGAACCCCGCGCGTGCGGCGGGCGCGGTCACCTTCAATGTCCTCACCACGGTCTTCACCGGCGGCGAGGGCGCGGCCGCGGCCGGCGCCGGCAAGGCGGGCGCGGTGGCCAAGGCGGTCTCCCTGGCCGGGAAGGCCGGCAAGATCATCGACCCGATGACGTACGTCATGAAGGGCGCCGGCGCGGGCCTGTCCAAGGTCGGCGACATCGCCAAGAACCTGAAGGGCGTCGGCAAGATCGACGTCCCGACCCTCCCCGACGGCTCCGTACACCTCCCCGACGGCCGGCTCCTGGAGCCGAACGGCAACCTCCTCGACCACACGGGCAACGTCGAGACGACCCCGATCCCGAAGGAAGCGGCTCCTGGACTTCCGGCCCACTGGACGGTCCCGGCGCCGGAAACGGCGGCTGTGGGTGTGTCGCATGCGGTGGGTAATGGGGCGCATGGGGCGCTTCCGCATGTGGGGAACGGGATTCACGGTGGCATTCCGAAGTCCGTGGGTGACGGTGTTCACGGCGGGATTCCGCACTCTGCGGGCAACGCGGTGCATGGTGGCGCCCCGCATGTTCCTGGGAACGGGATCCACGGCGGCATTCCGAAGTCCGTGGGGGACGGGATCCACGGTGGTATCCCGAAGCCCGTCGGTGACGGTGTCCATGGCGGGGTTCCGCACGTCCCGGGCAACGCCGTGCATGGCGGTGTCCCGCACGTCCCCGGCAGCGGCGTTCACGGAGGCGTCCCGCACGGCACGGGCGACGCGGTCTCGGCGGGCGGGCACGCCGGTACGACGCCTTCGGCTTGGTACCACGAGACCCCGACGGCCCCGGCGCACGAGGTGCCGCACACCACCCCGCACGACGCTCCGCCGGCCGGCCCGCACACGGGCGGGCATGACGCCCCGGGTACCGGGGGGCATCCGGACCACGGTGCAGGTCACGATGGTGCCGGTCACGGCGGGCATGACGGCGCCGGTCACGACGCCGGGCACGGCGGTGACCACGGCGGCCTCGATCACTCCGGCGTCGGTCACGACGCGGCGGACATCGCCGGGCACGACGGCGTGGACGCGGGTACGCCGGGTCACTCGGGCACGGAGGTGCCGGGGCATGGCGGGGTGGGGGAGCCGTTCGAGTACAAGCCGTACATGTCGGAGGACGACTTCGACAACCTGGCCACCGACGCGGAGAAGCACGCGGTCGCCATGGCGGAGCTGGAGCGCGGCACGAATCCCGCGCCCAGCCTCAGCGACGACGCGGGACAGGCGTACGGCGACACGTACTGGAACGACTACCTGGACAATCTCGACGATGGCCCGCGGAATGCGCTGCACACCTACAGCGACTACCACTACGCACAGATCAACAGCTATCTCCGGGGACTGACTCCCGACGTGTCTCCACACATCCGGAACACCATCGACGAGATGGACAACGTCATGGGTACACGACCCGTGCCCGAGGACGTCATGATCATCCGTGGCACCGGGGTCGACTATCTCGGGCTGAGGTCGCCGCTTGAGATGCAGGGCCGTACCTACCCAGACGGTGGGTACACATCCACTGCGCTTGGTGAGACGGTGCCGCCACCCTTCGACCTGAAGCCGGTGTACATGCACCTGCGGGTGCCGAAGGGCACGCCCGCCCTGTGGATCGACCACATCTCTGCAAACCCCGGAGAACGGGAAATGCTGCTCGCGAGCGGTACGGAGTACAAAGTGACGCGCGTTTTCTTGGACGAGACGGACGGCAAGTATCACGTGTATGGGGAAGTTCTGCCGAGGTCGTAGCCTCGTTGCGAACCAGGCAGGGGTAAAGGAATGTGGACTTCATGAGCAGCGAACGACCGATCAACCCGCGCTTCGCCGAGGACATGTGGTTCCAGGAGGCGCCCGGCGGTCCAGCGAGGTACCAGGACTGGACCGACAAGCCGGTGCGGTACTTCACGGTGGTCGACAAGCAGGGTGGCGCGGTCCTCGGGTATGTGTGGGCCTGTGACGAGGACGAAGCCGCGGCGTACGAGCCGCGGCAGGCCGCGGGGCCTCGGGCGGTGAACGAGGGCAGCTTCTGGATCCGTCGGCTGCGCAACGCCAAGGAACGAGGCCTTCGGCCGTCCCAGGCCCTCGCCGAGTTTTTGGCCGACCCTGCCCCGACCGGTAAGGGGCGGCCGTTGCCCGGCTCCCTCGCCGACGCCGCGAACGCCGCTGCTGTCGAGGCGCTTGCCAAGGGGGAGAAGTGAACTGCCGGTGAACCCGCGCTTCGACGATGACCTGCACTTCAACCTCGTGAAGCCGGGCCCGCCGAGGTACCGGACCCGGACCGAAAAGCCGGTGCGGTACTTCGAGGTGGCAGACAGAGAGAACGGTTTGGTTCTCGGATACGTGTGGGCCGGTGACGAGGACGACGCCGCCGCGTGGGAACCTCGGCAGGCCGCCGGACCCCGGGCGTTGATGGAGGGCCTCGGTTGGTTCAACCGTCTGGAGAAGGCCAAGGGAAGGGGTATCCGACCCGCCCAGGCCATCGAGGAGATGCTGGCCGAACCGGCGACAGGCAAATTCGGTCGGGCCCTGCCGGACTCCCTGACCGACGCCCCGAACGCCGCAGTGGTCAAAGCCCTTGCCAAGGGTGACTAGGAGTCATACGCCCCACCATGAGCAGCGAACGACCGGTCAACCCGCGCTTCGCAGAAGACCTCCAGCTGAAGCAGGTGGCAGGTCCGGCGATGTACGGCCGGAGCACCGATGGCCCGGTCGCGTACCTGAGCTTCGCCGACCGGACCGGTGCGGTCATCGGGTACCTGTGGGCGAACGACAAGGACGACGCGGCCGGCTGGCTGGTGCCGCCAGGGCTTTCGGCCGGCGCCGTCAACGCCGGCGCGAGGTGGCTGCGGGCCCTCCGCGCAGGCAAGGCCCGGGAGCTCGCCCCGACGGCCCTGCTCGCGGAACTGGCGCGGGGCACCAACGACAGCGAGCCGAGCCACGCCGTCCCCGGCTCGCTCACCGAGTCCCCGACGCTTGCCGCACTCAAGGAAATGGCCTCTGGTGACTGAACCCGCGCCGATCAACCGGCGCTTCGACGAGGACGTGCACTTCAACTCAGTGTCGCCGGGGCCGCCGAGGTACCGGACCCGGACCGAAAAGCCGGTGCGGTACTTCACGGTTGTCGACAAGGAGGATGGCGCGGTCCTCGGTTACCTCTGGGCCAACGACGAGGACGACGCCGCCGCGTGGGAACCGCGCGAGGCGGCCGGACCCCGGGCGTTCCGCGAGGGCGGCATCTGGCACGCAAGGCTGGAGGCCGCCAAGGGGCGGGGCATCCTGCCGTCCCAGGCCCTCAGGGAGCTGCTCGCCAATCCGGAAGGCAACAAGGGCCGGGCCCTGCCCGACTCCCTGACCAACGCCCCGAACGCCGCCGCGGTCGAGACCCTTGCCAAGGGTGACTAGGAGACATACGCACCACCATGAGCAGTGAACGACCGGTCAACCCGCGTTTCGCCGAGGACATGAGATTCGTGGAGGTGCCCGGCGGCCCGGCGCGGTACCAGGACAGGACCGACAAGCCGGTGCAGTACTTCACGGTGGTCGACAAGCAGAACGGTGCCGTCCTCGGATACGTGTGGGGCGGTGACGAGGACGACGCCGCCGCGTACGTACCGAGGCGGGCCGCCGGTCCCGTGGGGGCGAACGAGAGCATGTCCTGGATCAGCAGGCTGCGTGAAGCCAAGGCGCGGGGCATCCGCCCGTCCCAGGCTGTCGCCGAGTTCCTGGCCGGACCGGAGCCCGGTGGCAGGGGCCGCCCGCTGCCGGGTTCCCTCACCGACGCCCCGAACACCGCCGCGGTCAAGGCCGTCGCCCAGGAGGCCTGACCCCGCATGCAGCACCAGCACCCCGTCCAGTACGTCGCCGTCGAGACCCCCGACGGCGACGTCGTCGGATACGTCTGGGCCGACTACGCCGCAGGCACCCTGGAGTGGTCGCGCCGCGCCGCGACCGGTGTCGACGGGTATCGCCTCGGCGAGACATGGGCGGCCAAGGTGGCGGAGGCCCGCGAGCGAGGCATTCCGCTGGCCGGCGCGCTGACCCAACTCGCCCGCGACGCCGGCACCGGACCCCCGGTCGGCGTCCGCGGCCCCGAGGCCGTGGACGAACTCGCCCGCGCCGTCACCGAGGCCGACGACCGGCGCCTGCTGGCCCAGCTCGACCACGACGACGTCGAAGCCTGGCAGGAGCTGGCCGACGCCTACGCCGCCCTCACTGACGACGACCGTGCCGTCCGCTGGGGCGGTGGCGAGAAGAACGCGAACGGCGCGACCCAGTGGCCGTATCCGGTCTACAGCAAGCCGTTGTGGCGAGTCGTCAAGGCCCTGTGGGGCATCGGTGCCGTCACCCCGGAGTACCGCTGGAGCTCCGCTCCGCCTCCCGCGGTGCCGCCCCACGGACGGCTGCGTCCCGCGGACGCCGTACGCGCCGCGACCTTCCTCGCGGTCGGTGAACGCGTCAACGAGGGGTCGGTGGACGAAGCCGTCCAGAGTGGTCTCTTCGACGCCATGGTCGTCGCGCTCCTGGACCGGCACGCCGCGCATGCCGCGCACCCCGCCCTGTGAGCCGGATTCGACATCGGGAACCCCAGGTGTGCAGGTTCTGCGGAGGTTTCGGCGCCGTTCCCGGCAGCCCGGGCTCCCCGGGTACGCCGCCCGCTCGTCCATGTTTTATGTTGCACGGGCGAAGTCACGGGGACAGGGGGGATGCGCTATGCCGTACGACGGGTCGTCCGCTCCGGTCATGACGCTCGCCGAGGTCGAGTCCGTCGCCCGTGCCGCGCACGCCGCGCAGCGGGACAAGGCCGGCCGGCCCTACGCCGAACACCTGGAGGCCGTCGCCGAAGGCGTACGCGCCCGCGGTGGCGGTCGCGAACTCATCGCCGCCGCCTGGCTGCACGACGCGGTCGAGGACGGCGTGCTGAGCGAGGAGTGGCTGGCGGCGGCCAACCTCAGCCGGCGCACCAAGGACGTCGTACTGGCCCTGAGCAAACGGCCGGGCGAGGAGCCGCGGGCCTACGCGGAGCGGATCCTCGCCACCGAGGGCGCGCGGCTCGTCAAGGCGGCCGACCTCGCGCACAACGCCGACCCGCGCCGACTGGCCGTACTCGACGAGCCCACCGCACGGCGTCTGACCCGGAAGTACGCCGACATGCGGCAGTACCTCGGCCTCACCGCCGAAACCCCTGACAGCCCCGAAACCTTCACTACCCCCGACAACTGACGACCCCACAGAGAGCACAGGCACAGGACCAACTCAATGGCACGGGACTACGACAGCCAACTGCTGGAGTCGGTGGCGGTGCGCCGGCGCCGGATGCGCGACGCGCTGCTCTTCGGCGCGCAGCGCACCCGGCGCTCGGCCGACGAGCGGCTCGGGAAGGTGTTCGCGGGTATCGCCATCGCGGCCGTCCTGTGCGCCGGATGCGTCGGGTGGTCCTTCCTGCAGGCCACCCTGGCCAAGCAGAAGCAGCAACAGCAGCAGGAGCAGCAGCAGTACGGCGGCACCTCCGCACAGCCGTCCGCGGCGTCCTCGGCGCCCTCGGCCACAACTTCGCGATGAATGGGTTCCGGTAAGTGGTGAGTGCAGCAACGACGTCCCGGACGCAAACGGCGTCCCGGACACAACTGAGCCGGGTCACGCTGGTCGGTGAGCGCAGACGCGTCGACATCGTCCTGCCGTCGGACACCCCGATCGGGCAACTGCTGCCCGACATCCTGCAGTTGCTCGACGACCGGGCCGCCACGCGGCCCATGACCCGGCAACTGATCACCTCCGACGGCTCGGTGCTGCCGCACGAGGCCACGCTGTCCTCGTCCGAGGTGCCCGACGGCGCCGTGCTCCAGCTGGTGCGCGCCCACGCCGCGCCGCCCGCACCCGTCGTGCACGACGTCACCGACCAGGTCGCCGACGACCTCGATCTGCGGGCCTGGCGCTGGCGGCCCGCCGCGCGCCGGGCCAGTTCCGGGGTGGCCACCGTCGTGTTCGCCGTGGCCGCGGCCCTGCTGGCCCGGCGCGAGTTCGCGCTCGAGTCCGTCACCACCGCGCTCGCGGCCGTCACGGTCGTGTTCCTGGTCGCCGGCGCGCTCGTCTCGAAGATCGGCGACGGCAACCGCGGCCTCGCCACGGCGCTGCTGCTCGCCTCCGGAGGGCTCGGACTGCTCGCCGCCTGGACGGCCGCCGACGCCTACGGCTGGTCAGGACCGGCCCGGCTGGCCGGTGTCGTCGCCGCGCTGGTGCTCACTCTCGTGCTGCTCGCCTACTTCTCCCCGCTCGGCCGGGGCGCGCTCCTCGGGGCCGGCGCCACCGCCTTCATCACCCTGGTGTGGGAGGCCGTCGCCGCTGTACAGGACCGGCCGGACCGGCTCGGCGCGGTGATGGCCGTGTTCTCCGTCGTCCTGCTCGGCGTGCTGCCGCGGCTGGCGCTGATGGCCTCGGGGCTGACGGGACTCGACGACCGGCGCTCCGCGGGCGCGTCGGTCAGCCGCCACCAGGTCGCCAACGCGCTCGCCGCGACGCACCGCGGGCTCGCGCTGATCACCGTCGCCACCGTCGTCTCGGCCGCCGCCGGCGGCTGGCTGCTGACCGCGTCCGGGCAGCCGACCGTGTGGACGGTGGCCCTCACCGCGCTCACCGCCGTGGTGCTGCTGTCCCAGGCCCGCGCCTTCCCGCTGGTCGCCGAGGTGGTGGCGCTGTTCAGCGGCGCCGCGCTGCTCGTCGTACGGCTCGCGGTGGAGTGGGTGGACCACGCGGGCGGCGCCGGGGCACTGGTGCTGCTGTGCGTCGCCGGGGTGCTGCCGCTGCTGGTCCTCGCGGTCCAGCCGCCCGAGCACGTGCAGGTACGGCTGCGGCGGATCGGCGACCTGATCGAGTCCCTCGGCGTGATCGGGCTCTTCCCGCTCGCCGTCGGGGTGTTCGGCATCTATGGGCAACTGCTCAACAAGTTCTGAGGCCAGGGCAGGAGTGAAGGGCGACATGCCGAACGGGGACAACTGGCAGAGCGACGTGCTGCGCGATCTGAGAGGCGCTACGCCTCAGCGTCAGCAGCCTGTGCCGCCGCAGCAACAGCAACAACAGCCATCGCCGCAGCAACAACAACCGCTACCGCAGCAGGGGCCCGGCGCCCCGGCGTACGGCTACCCACAGCAGCAGGCGTACGCCGACCAGCCTCCTCACCACCAGCAGCGGGCGTACGCCGACCAGCCGCCTCCACAGCACCAGCACCAGCACCAGGCCCACACCTACCAGCCGCAGCCCCGCGCCCCGCACCGCGTCACCCCCGACTCCCGCCCCGTGCTCGACAAGCGGCTCGCCGACGCCGCGCTCAAGCCGCGCCGCGGTGAGGCGTTCGGGGTCCGCGCCCTGCGCGCCGTACGCCGTACCGTCTCCTCCTCGGCGGCCCGCGAGGTCGCCGACAGCGCGGCGACCGCCGAGGTGCTGCAGCAGGCGGTCACCACCGGGCGGCAGATCGCGGTGACGTCCATCCGCGGCGGCTCCGGCAAGACGACGGTCGCCGCGCTGCTGGGCGCCACCTACGCCCACTACCGCCAGGACCCGGTGCTCGTCGTCGAGGCCGACCCGGCGCTCGGCTCGCTGCCGCTGCGCCTCGGCGCGGAGTCCCTGCGCTGGACCACCGGTGACCTCGCCGGACTGGTGGAACCGCAGATGTCGCTGCTCGACGTCACCGGCTACCTGGTCCAACTCCCCGGCAACGCCTGGCTGTTGCCCGGCAGCCAGGGCCAGGTCGGCGCCATGCTCGACACCACGGGCTACGAGCGGGTCATGGTCTCGCTGCGCCGTTTCTTCGGGGTGACCGTCGTCGACTGCGAGACCCTGCCCGCCGAGGTCGCCCGTACCGCGCTGTCCGCCGCGCAGGCCCGGGTGCTCACCGTGCCCGCGACGCTGGAGGGCATCGCCAGCACCCGCGCCGTCCTGGAGTGGATGCGCAACCTGCCCCCGCACGTGCTGGCCTCCACCGTCGTCGTCGTCACCGAGACCGCACCGCACCTCGGCGTCGACCTCGCCAGGGCCACCCAGGAGCTGACCGAGGCCGGAGTCACCGTGACGGTCCTGCCCTACGACCGCCACCTCGCGTCCGGCGGCACCATCCGTACGGATCTCCTCGCCCGGGCCACCCGGCAGGCCGCCACCCGGCTGGCCGCCGACGTCTTCCAGCTCTCCCAGAAGCAGCGCTGACCGCCCGACAGGAAGGCACCGAGGAACCCGACCCGAGGACCAGGCACCGAAGATGAGCACCCGACTGATCCACCGTCCCGCCCGCACCACCCGCCCGCCGGCCGCCCCCGAGCCGCGCACGATAGAGGCGCCGCCCAACCTGCCCGAGGGCAAGGCCGGTTCCGTGCTGCACTCGCTGCTGCCGGTCGCCGGGGTCATGTCGTCCGTCGTGATGATGACCTTCGTGCGCAACAGCCAGTTCGCCGGGCTGGGCGCGATCATCCTCGTCGTCACCCTGGCCGGCTCCCTCGCCATGGCCTTCTCCCAGCGGGGCAAGGCCCAGCGCGTCCGCCGCACCCAGCGCGAGGCCTACCTCGCCTACCTGGAGGACCTGCGCGAACAACTGGCGAAGGAGGAACGCGAACGGCGCGAGCGCGCCCAGGTGCTCAACCCGCCGCCGGACGCGCTCTACGACATCGTCCGCGACCCCGCCCGGCTGTGGGAACGGCGCCGGACGGACGGGGACTTCCTGCGGGTGCGCGTCGGCACCGGGCAGATGCCGGTGCGTGATCTGCAGATCGCCCAGCAGGGCTCCTCCGCGCTCACCCCGCCCGACCAGTTCATGCTCAACGAGGCCTCCGCGCTGACCTCCCGCTTCAGCACCGGCACCGAACTCCCGCTCACCGTCCCGCTCGACCGCGTCGGCAACATCAGCGTCATCGGCCCGCGCGAGGACACCCTGCGCGTCGCCCGCGCGCTGCTCGTCCAGGCCGCCGCCACCCACGCGCCCGACGACGTCGCCCTGGCCGTCGCGGCCCCCGGCGACCGGCTGGCCGACTGGGAGTGGGTCAAGTGGCTGCCGCACCTGCTGGACACCGAGCAGTTCGACGGCCCGGTCGCCGCCCGCCGTATCGCCCCCTCGCTGCCCCAACTGGCCCGGCGGATCGGCGGTGAGCTGCGCCGCCGCGCCTCCTACGCGGCCGAGGTGCGCCGCGGCATGTCCGGCAAGGACGCGCTCGGCCTGACCTCCCGGCTCCTCGTCGTCGCCGACGGGCACGGGGACGACGCCGTCGACCTGCCGCGCCCCGACGACGCGGTCGGCCTGCGGGAGATGGGCGTCACCGTGCTGCACCTGCTCGACGAGCGGGTACGGGAGCCCGGCAGCGTCGGCGTGCGCATCACCGTCGACGGCGCCCGGACCGTCATCGAGGACCTGCGCGAGGCCGAGCCGATCAGCGCCCACGGCACGGTCGACGAGGTCGGCACCGCCCTCGCCGAGGGCCTGGCCCGAATGCTCGCCCCGCTGCGGCTGTCCGCGGAGTCCCTGGTCGGCGCCCCGCTGACCGGCCCGGTCGACTTCGCGGAACTGCTCGGCATCGACGACGTCGCCGACCTCGACCTGGACCGGCTGTGGGCGCCCCGCGGCGAACGCGCCTTCCTGCGCGTCCCGATCGGCGTCGGCGACAGCCACGAACCCGTGCTCCTCGACCTGAAGGAGTCCTCCGAGCTGGGCATGGGCCCGCACGGCCTCTGCGTCGGCGCCACCGGTTCCGGCAAGTCGGAGCTGCTGCGCACCCTCGTCCTCGCGCTGCTCGCCACCCATCCGCCGGAGGACCTCGCGCTGGTCCTCGTCGACTACAAGGGCGGAGCCACCTTCGCCCCCTTCGCGGACGTCCCGCACGTGGCGGGGGTGATCACCAACCTGGAGAACCAGGCCGGCCTCGTCGAACGCGTCCACGCCTCGCTCGCCGGCGAGGTCAAGCGCCGCCAGCAGGTCCTCAAGGAGGCGGGCAACGTCGCCGACATCGGCCACTACGCCGCCCTGCGCGCCGAGAAGCGCCCCGACCTCGAACCGCTGCCCCACCTGTTCGTCGTGATCGACGAGTTCGGCGAACTCCTCACCGCCAAGCCGGACTTCATCGACCTGTTCCTGTCCATCGGCCGCATCGGCCGCTCCATCGGCGTCCACCTGCTGCTCTCCAGCCAGCGCATCGAGGGCGGCAAGCTCAAGGGCCTCGACACCTATCTGTCGTACCGGCTCGGCCTGCGCACCTTCTCCGCCGACGAGTCCCGCACGGTCCTCGACACCACGGACGCCTTCCACCTGCCCCCGCTGCCCGGCTTCGGCTACCTCAAGGTCGACACCAGCCACTACGAGCGGTTCAAGGCGGGCTACGTCTCCGGCGCCTACAGCGGCCCCGTCCGGCGCGAGACCGAGGACACCGGGCCGCTCGCCCTGGAGTACCCGGCGTACAACACCCTGGGCCAGGGCGAGAGCACGGCACCCGAGGAGCCGCAGATGCGGCGCCGGGAGACCGGGCTGACCGAGATGGGCGTCATGGTCCGGCAGATAGAGAATGCCGACACCAGGTCCGTACGCCAGATCTGGCTGCCCCCGCTGCCCGCCGCCGTCGCCCTCGACCAGGTCGCCGGCCCCGTCGAGGTCGGCGCGCGCGGCATGCAGCTCGCCCGGCGCCGGGGCCCGCTCCAGGTGCCGCTGGGCGTCCTGGACGATCCCGCCCGGCAGTGGCAGGGCCAGTGGTACCTGGACCTCACGGTGGCGGGCGGCCACGCGGCGGTCATCGGCGGCCCCCAGTCCGGCAAGACCACCCTGCTGCGCACCCTCGCCCTGTCCCTGGCGCTCACCCACACCCCGCAGGAGGTCGGCGTCTACGGCCTCGACCTGGCCGGCGGCGGTCTGCAGGCGCTGTCCGGCCTGCCGCACGTGGGCGGGGTGGCCGGCCGGGCCGACCGGGAGCGGTGCGCCCGCACCGTCGACTCCGTACGCGGCATGCTGGACCAGCGCGAGGAGCTGTTCCGCCGCCACCGCATCGACTCCCTGGAACAGCTGCGCACCCTGCGCGCCGCGGGCCGCGTCCCCGAACTGGCCTCCACGGAGATCGTGTTGCTCGTCGACGGCTTCGGCGCCCTGCGCGACGACTTCGAGGAACTCGACGAAGGCGTCGGCGACATCCTCAAGCGCGGCAGCGGCTACGGCATCCACGTGGTCGCCGGCATGCTCCGCTGGAACGACGTGCGCATCGCCGCCCAGTCCCAGTTCGGCACGCGGGTGGAGCTCCGGCTGAACGACGCCGGCGAGTCCAGCATCGAGCGCAAACTCGCGCAGACCCTCTCGCCCGACGAGAAGGGCCGCGTCCTCACCGACAGCAAGCTCTTCGCCCAGGTCGCCCTGCCCCGCACGGACGGCGTCGCCGACACGGCCGACCTCGGCACGGTCCTGGAACACACGGCCCGTACGATCCGCGCGACCTGGTCCGGCGAGACCGCCCAGCCGGTCCGGGTCCTGCCGCACGTCCTGGAGCCGCACCTGCTGCCCGGTCCGGCGGCCGAACCGCGCCGGGTCCCGATCGGCCTCGACCAGACCCACCTGGCGCCCGTCCTGCTCGACCTGTTCGAGCACGACCAGCATCTGCTGATCATGGGCGACAGCGAGTGCGGCAAGACCAACCTGCTCCGGGCCGTCGTGGAGGGCCTGATCGAGCGCTACAGCGAGGACGAACTCGTCTTCGGCGTCATGGACCCGCGTCGCGGCCTGCGCGGCGCCGTCCCCGAGGAGTACCGGGGCGGCTACGCCTACAACGCCAAGCTGTGCGCGGGCCTGTCCGCGGGCATCGCCGGCGAACTGGAGAAGCGGCTGCCCGACGAGAGCGCGGACGGCGCGGACCTGGAACCGGGCAGCTGGGGCTCGGGCCCGCGGATCGTGATCCTCGTCGACGACTACGACGTCCTCACCACCGCCGGCCAGCAGCCGCTCGCGCCCTTCCTGCCGTACATCCCCTCGGCCCAGGACATCGGCCTCCACTTCGTCCTCACCCGCCGGGTCGCGGGCGCCTCCCGGGGCCTGTACGAGCCGCTGCTGCAGAGCCTGCGCGAGTCCGGCGCCTCGGCGCTGGTGATGGCGGGCGACCGCGGCGAGGGCCAGCTCTTCCCCGGTGTGTACGCCGGGCAGCAGCCGTCCGGCCGCGGCGTCCTGGTCCGCAGGGGCGAGCCGAACCGGCTGATCCAGACCGTCCACGCGGGAACCAGGCAGGCCGGCGTGGGCACAGGCAACGGGACGAGGTACCCATGACGAAGGATGTCGTCGCTCTCACCAGGACGATGCCCGACCCGCTGAGCGTGCTCGCCGGGCTGCTGGCCGGTGGCCCCGAGATGCTGGCGGGCGTCGAGGGGGACGGCGCGGTGGTACAGCTCTGCGACGAGCGGGGCCGTCCCCTCGTCTCCGTAGAGGCACCCCTGCTGGTGCGGGTCAGGGGAGAGGCGGCGCGGCTGCTCGGGGCGACCGAGCCCGAGGTGCCGTACTGGTGGACCGAGGCCCGTGCCACCACCGGCGTCAAGGAGGCCGAGGAACTCGCCGGCACCTTCGCGGCCCGCGTCGCCACCCTGGTCGGCGGCACCGCCTGGCCGCCGCAGGCGGCGCGGTCGCTGGCGGTGGTCGACACCGACGGGGTGCGCGCGGTGCCGGCCCCGGCCGCGGCGCAGCCCGCCGTGGACGTGCTCACCGACAAGGTCGCCGTGGTGATCCAGGACCGCCCGGTGGTCGCGATGACCGCCTGGCTCTCGGACGCCTTCCGGGCCGTCGCCAACGCCGGACTGGGCCTGCAGATCGTCACCCCCGCCGGCACCCGCCTGTCCCCGGCGGTCCGCGGCAGCCTGCCGGGCTGGCCCTCGCGCTGGGTCGTACAGGACAAGAAGGACGGCTACTACGACGGACTGTCCGGAGCCGTACTGCGCTGGGACAACGGCCTGTTCGTGACGGCCGGGTCCCCGGACGCGACGCCGGAGGACCCCCGCACCCCCGTGGCCGAGTCGTTCACCTCCGAGACCGCCGACGACGGCGAACGCCAACTGGCCGTCTCCTTCCGGGCCGTCCACCCGGCGGACGACCGCCTCGTGCTCGGCGGCGCCCTGGAAGCCGTATGGCGCGAGCTCACCGGAGAACCGCCGGCCGGCTGGGGCACCGAGGAGCCCGCCAACCTGCCTTGGTCGCTGCGGCAGTTGACCGACCTGGCCTACGAGCGGGCGCCCGAGCCGACCTGGCTGGTGGTCGTCGGCACTCCGGAGCGCCCGGGCCTCGCGACGGTCCGGATCAGCCGTACCGAGGCCGGTGTGGAGGAGGACGTCACGCTGGCGTTCGGCTACGGCCCGGGTGAGACGGTGCCGACGGACGCCGACGTGACCCGGGCGGCGGAGGTCCTCGCCACCCGGCACGATCTGCAGTCGATGCTGGTCCAGGTCCGGCGGGCCCGCCGCGACCTGTCCGTCCCGCCGCGCTTCGAGGGGCCCGGCGTCCCGTACGCCTTCGTCCTCGGTGCCGAGGAGGTGCGTGAGCTGCCTGGTGACCGGGCCAGGCGCACCCCGCTGCCGCGGCCGCCGCGGGAGTTGGGCCCGAAGAGGCGCCCGGCGTTGTACTACCCCTTCCCGGGCGACCCCTCGGACCTCGCGGGATGGACGGACTTCGAGCGGCTGATGAGGCACCTCAAGGGCGCCTGAGACGGCCGCTCAGCCCACCAGCGCCCGCTGCCGCTCACGGGCGGCCTCGGCCGCGTCACGCTTGAACGCCCACTCCATGCGGGGCTCGATCACGAAGCGGAACACCCGGCGTACGGGCGGGGTGCACAGCAGGGTGACGCCGGTGAGCGCGAGGGCGGTCACCAGGGCGACGCCGTAGGGCCGGTGCAGCCAGGTGTGGTCGTACAGGCCCGCGTAACCGGCGCCCTTGATCAGGAAGCCGTGCAGCAGATAGCCGTACAGGGTGCCCGCGCCGAGCGCCGTGAACCAGGTCGTGCGGCTCGGCACCCAGGAGTAGAAGGCAGCGGTCAGCAGCAGCGAGCAGCCGAACATCGCGAGCGTCATCACCGGCCCGACCCACCAGGGCGCGGCGAACTCCTGCGCGGAGTCGTGGTGGTAGAGCCAGCTCGCGTTCATCCGCGGCACCGCCCAGTAGCCGAACACCAGCGCGCCCACGAACACCGGCACCGCCAACTTCCGCGCCTCGGGCCGCCGCACCAGCCGGAAGTGCTCGGGCCGCAGGACCAGGCCGAGCACGAAGTACGGCAGGAACTGCGCCGTCCGCTGCAGATCGAAGTCGTCGGTCATGGCCGGGGTGCAGGAGGCGAGCATGGCGATGCCGAGGGCGATCGGCAGCGGGTGCCGGACCAGTTTCCAGATCGGGGTGGTGAGCCGCCAGATGAACAACGAGCAGAGGAACCAGGTGAGATACAGCGGGTCGAGCAGGGTGATCTGCTGGTGCGGGTCGTCGTTGGCGTAGCGGCTGAAGAGCGAGTACGCGATCTCGAACACGATGTACGGCAGCGCGACACCGGTGAGGAGCCGCTTCAGCCGGGCGGGGCTCATGTCGAAACTGCGGGAGAAATAGCCGGAGATGACGATGAACGCCGGCATGTGGAAGCTGTACACGACCATGTACAGGCCCTGGAGCACTCTGCTGTCGCCCTTCAGGGGCTCCCAGGAGTGCCCGATGGCGACCAACAGGATCGCCAGGTACTTCGCGTTGTCGAAGAACGCGTCGCGCGATTTGGGCTGTTCGTTCTTTTCGTTCTGTTTGCTCTGTTCGTTCTGGCCCGGGGGCGCGTCAACGTGGAACATCTGAGGCACCCTAGCGTTGCCTGTGGGAATCGGTGAAACCATCGGACGCGCGTCCGGAATCTGTTCACGATGTCACGATTCATCCCGATCAAAAGGCGCAAAAGGGCACACGGGGAAAGCCTGTTCATGTGCGCATGCCAATAATGCGAACGGACTGCGAACGCATCTGTGCCGAACCTTTGCGACCAACGATGCGTCACCCGCCGCATAGGTGGGCCGCGTTGGTGGCACGATGGTTCTGGCGGGGTGCGCGGGTTGCGTCCCCGGGCCGGGAGAGCGGACCGACCGAGGGTGTGATCAGTTGTGGCCATTTCACTGTCTGTGGTGCTGCTGTTGGCGATCATCCTGGTGGTGTTGATCCGAGGGGGATCGATCAAGGCCGGCCCAGCCATAGTCGCGATCCTCTTCGGCTTCTTCCTCGCCTCGACCGGGATGGCTCCGTCCATCAACCGGTTCATAAACTCACTGGCGGAGACGATCAACTCGATCAGCTTCTGACCCCGATCGCTTTCCGACGCTCGACCGACTTCCGGCGGAGGCGCGCGTGCGGCAGCGCACGGCAAGGGGTTCGACACCGACGAGCCGACGGTTCACCAAGGAGTCGGCGGGCGCCCTGTTCGCGGCGTTCGCCGCCTTCCTGCTCGCGCGCGACGTCACGTTCGACTACTTCCGGCACGCGCTGCCCGACTGGGCGTACAGGGCATCGGGCCTCGTCGGCCTCGCCGCGGCGCTCGCCGCCTACGGCCTCGCCTCGCTCTGGCTCCGACGGCTCCCCTGAAGCCTTCCCCTTCCGGCCAAAAGGCGGGGAACGCATCAGGGCCAGACCGAGGAGTGATCCTCCGGCCTGGCCCTGAGATGTCTGGAGCGGGCGACGGGAATCGAACCCGCGTAGCTAGTTTGGAAGACTAGTGCTCTACCATTGAGCTACGCCCGCACAGGACGCGCCGCAGGTCAGACGACCGCGGCACAGAAGGCATCGTAGCGGGTCGGGTGCCCTCAGCGCACACCGCATTCCCCATGCCCCCTCCGGCACCCCGGCGCTCGTGAAATGCGGCGGCTTCACCGCCTGCGGGCATGTACCCTACGTGTCGCACCAGACGGGGTGTGGCGCAGCTTGGTAGCGCGTCCGCTTTGGGAGCGGAAGGCCGTGGGTTCAAATCCCGCCACCCCGACCACCTGCCGGACCTCCGGGTCCGGTATCACACCAGTACCTCGCGGGATCGCCTTTTGGGGGGTCTCGTCGCTGCGGCTACTATGCAAGCTGCGCGCCCGTGTGTCTCTCACACTCTGAAGTCCTCCGGGCGACCAGAAACCGCCGGACCTGTCTGGGTCCGCAAACCAAGAAGTCAGCCCCCAAGGAGACCGAACCGTGAAGAGCGCCGTGGAGACCCTGAACCCGACCCGGGTTCGGCTCAGCATCGAGGTGCCCTTCGAGGAGCTCAAGGACAGCCTCGACGCGGCGTACAAGAAGATCAACCAGCAGGTCACGGTGAAGGGCTTCCGGAAGGGCAAGATCCCGGCGCGCGTCATCGACCAGCGGTTCGGCCGCGGTGCGGTCCTGGAGGAGGCGGTCAACGACGCGCTTCCGAAGTTCTACACCGAGGCGGTCAACGAGGCGGAGCTCAACCCGCTCGGCCAGCCCGAGGTCGACATCACGGAGCTGAAGGACGGCGAGACGCTGAACTTCACCGCCGAGGTCGACATCCGCCCGACCATCGAGATCCCGGACTACTCGGGCATCGAGGTCGAGGTCGACGCCGTGGAGGTCAGCGAGGCGGACATCGACGAGTCCGTCGAGCAGCTCCGCGAGCGCTTCGCGGCGACCTCCCCGGTCGAGCGCGCCGCCGTCGACGGTGACGTCGTCACCCTCGACCTGGAGGCCAAGGTCGACGGCGAGGTCCTCGAGGACGGCGTCGCCGAGGGCGTCTCCTACACCATCGGCTCCGGCGAGCTGCTCGAAGGCATCGACGAGGCCGTGACCGGCCTGGAGGCCGGTGGCGAGGCCACCTTCGCCTCCGAGCTCAAGGGCGGCTCCGCGGCCGGCCAGGAGGCCCAGGTCACCGTCAAGGTCACCCAGGTCGCCGCCCGCGAACTGCCCGCGCTGGACGACGAGTTCGCACAGCTCGCCTCCGAGTTCGACACCCTGGAGGAGCTGCGCGCGGACAGCCGCAAGCGCCTCGAGAACATGAAGCAGTACGACCAGGCCACGCAGGCCCAGGAGCGCGTCCTGGAGAAGCTGCTGGAGCTCGTCGAGGTGCCCGTCCCCGAGAAGCTGCTCGAGGACGAGATCAACACCCGCAAGCACAACCTGGAGCACCACCAGCTCGGCCAGATGGGCCTCGACCTCGAGAAGTACCTCGAGATCCAGGGCAAGACGGCCGAGGAGTTCGACACCGAGACCAAGGAAGCCGCGGTCAAGGGCATCAAGACGCAGTTCGTCCTCGACGAGCTCGTCAACAAGGAGAAGCTGAACGTCAACCAGGAGGAGCTCACCGAGCACCTCATGCGCCGCGCGGCCTCCTCCGGCATGTCCCCCGACCAGTTCGCCCAGGCCGTCGTAGAGGGCGGCCAGGTCCCCCTCCTGGTCGGCGAGGTCGCCCGCGGCAAGGCCCTGGCGGTCGTCGTAGAGGCGGCCACGGTCAAGGACACCAACGGCGAGATCGTCGACCTGGACGACGAGGACGAGACGGCGGAGACGACCACGGAGACGGCCGAGGCCGCGACCGAGGAGTAATCAGCCGTACGAGGGGCCCTGGGATGCGACAAGCCCCGGGGCCCTTTGTCGTACCGGCCACTGGGGCGCGCCCCAAAGGGGCGCGGGGCTGTATCGATTTGCGGCTCCGCCGCGCGGGCGCGCCCAGCCCCCACGGACCCGCAGCCCCGATACAAGCGCAACCACCCCACCCCAGGGGATTCCGCTCAGGCCAGCGCAGCGCATGCGCTGACAGCGAACAGTTCCCTTTGCGGGATTCCCCGGAGGGACCCGCGCGTTAGGGTCCATGAATACGAGGGCAGGGGAGTCCCCGTTGCCCCCGGCAGTACACGTGAGACGGCCCGGCGCCGTCGTAAAGACGAGCAGGTGGATACGTGACGAATCTGATGCCTACAGCCGCCGGCGAGCCCTCTATCGGTGGCCTCGGCGACCAGGTCTACAACCGGCTGCTCGGTGAGCGGATCATCTTCCTCGGTCAGGCGGTCGACGACGACATCGCCAACAAGATCACCGCGCAGCTCCTCCTCCTTGCCGCGGACCCCGACAAGGACATCTACCTCTACATCAACAGCCCCGGCGGCTCGATCACGGCCGGCATGGCGATCTACGACACCATGCAGTTCATCAAGAACGACGTGGTGACCATCGCCATGGGCCTCGCCGCCTCCATGGGCCAGTTCCTTCTCAGCGCGGGTACCCCGGGCAAGCGCTTCGCGCTGCCGAACGCCGAGATCCTGATCCACCAGCCCTCCGCCGGCCTGGCCGGTTCGGCCTCCGACATCAAGATCCACGCGGAGCGGCTGCTGCACACCAAGAAGCGCATGGCCGAGCTCACGTCCCAGCACACGGGCCAGAGCATCGAGCAGATCACCCGCGACTCGGACCGCGACCGCTGGTTCGACGCGCTGGAGGCCAAGGAGTACGGCCTCATCGACGACGTGATCCCCACGGCCGCCGGTATGCCGGGCGGTGGCGGCACCGGGGCCTGAGGCCCCAGGACAGCCACCAGCCGACCGCCACAGCCCCCAGGAGAGAGACAGTGAACAACTTCCCCGGCAACGGCCTGAACGACCACGCACGCGCCGAATACACGGCTCCCGCCGCCGAGTCCCGTTATGTGATCCCGCGTTTCGTCGAGCGCACCTCGCAGGGCGTCCGTGAGTACGACCCGTACGCGAAGCTCTTCGAGGAGCGCGTGATCTTCCTCGGTGTCCAGATCGACGACGCGTCGGCCAACGACGTCATGGCGCAGCTGCTGTGCCTGGAGTCGATGGACCCGGACCGCGACATCTCGATCTACATCAACAGCCCCGGTGGCTCCTTCACCGCGCTGACTGCGATCTACGACACGATGCAGTTCGTGAAGCCGGACGTCCAGACGGTCTGCATGGGCCAGGCCGCGTCCGCCGCCGCCGTCCTGCTGGCGGCCGGTACGCCGGGCAAGCGCATGGCGCTGCCGAACGCGCGCGTGCTGATCCACCAGCCGTACAGCGAGACGGGCCGGGGCCAGGTCTCCGACCTCGAGATCGCGGCCAACGAGATCCTCCGCATGCGTGCCCAGCTGGAGGACATGCTGGCCAAGCACTCGACGACCCCGCTGGACAAGATCCGCGAGGACATCGAGCGCGACAAGATCCTCACGGCCGAGGACGCCCTGGCGTACGGCCTGATCGACCAGATCATCTCCACCCGGAAGATGAACAACGCCGACGTCCGCTGACCCGGACCTGTATCGTCCACCACCCCTTGGCACGTCCACGTGGAAGTGAACCGTGCCAAGGGGGGCCCGAACGGGGGGCCCGGCAAGGTACCGTCGGACATAAGGCAGCACCAGGAGTCGCTGTACCCAGGCGGCTCCCAGGCGAAGGGGAAGCACACCGTGGCACGCATCGGTGACGGCGGCGATCTGCTCAAGTGCTCGTTCTGCGGCAAGAGCCAGAAGCAGGTCAAGAAGCTCATCGCAGGGCCCGGTGTGTACATCTGCGACGAGTGCATCGACCTCTGCAACGAGATCATCGAGGAAGAACTCGCGGAGACGAGCGAGGTCCGCTGGGAGGAACTCCCCAAGCCCCGCGAGATCTACGAGTTCCTCGAGGGCTACGTCGTCGGCCAGGAGTCGGCGAAGAAGGCGCTCTCGGTCGCGGTGTACAACCACTACAAGCGCGTCCAGGCCGGTGAGAACGGCGGCGGCCAGAGCCGCGAGGACGCCATCGAGCTGGCGAAGTCCAACATCCTCCTGCTCGGCCCCACGGGCTCGGGCAAGACCCTCCTCGCCCAGACCCTGGCCCGCATGCTGAACGTGCCGTTCGCGATCGCCGACGCGACCGCGCTCACGGAGGCGGGCTATGTCGGCGAGGACGTCGAGAACATCCTGCTGAAGCTCATCCAGGCCGCCGACTACGACGTCAAGAAGGCCGAGACGGGCATCATCTACATCGACGAGATCGACAAGGTCGCCCGCAAGAGCGAGAACCCGTCGATCACGCGTGATGTGTCCGGCGAGGGCGTCCAGCAGGCCCTGTTGAAGATCCTGGAGGGCACCACGGCCTCGGTCCCGCCGCAGGGCGGCCGTAAACACCCCCACCAGGAGTTCATCCAGATCGACACGACGAACGTCCTGTTCATCGTGGGCGGCGCCTTCTCGGGCCTGGAGAAGCTCATCGAGTCCAGGGCCGGCGCCAAGGGCATCGGCTTCGGCGCGACGATCCGCTCGAAGCGGGAGCTGCAGGCCAAGGACCAGTTCGAGGACGTCATGCCCGAGGACCTGGTGAAGTTCGGCATGATCCCCGAGTTCATCGGCCGGCTGCCCGTCATCACCTCGGTCCACAACCTGGACCGCGAGGCCCTGCTCCAGATCCTCATCGAGCCGCGCAACGCACTCGTCAAGCAGTACGAGCGCCTCTTCGAACTCGACGGTGTGGAGCTGGACTTCGAGCGCGAGGCCCTCGAGGCCATCGCCGACCAGGCCATCCTCCGCCAGACCGGCGCGCGCGGCCTGCGCGCCATCATGGAGGAAGTCCTCCAGGGCGTCATGTACGAGGTCCCGTCCCGCAAGGACGTGGCCCGGGTCGTCATCACGGCGGACGTCGTCCTGTCGAACGTCAACCCGACCCTGATCCCGCGTGACGCGCGGGGCCGCGGTCCGGGCGAGCAGAAGACGGCGTAACAGCCGCACCCAGTACGACACGAAGGGCGCCCGGTCGGTCAACCGACCGGGCGCCCTTCGTAGTTGAAGCCTCGGGGCTAGCTCTTCACCCGAACTTCCTTGCGCAGCTTGGTCGTCATGGAGACGGCGGTGTCCTTGGACACGTCGGTCGTGTTGTCACCGGGGGAGACCATCGCGATGGTGCTGTAGTCGGCCCAGGCGCAGAACCAGTCGGTCTGCGTCTTCTTGGTCGCCTGGTTGGTGCCCTTGGCCGCCTGGCACTTCATGACCGCGCCGTCGACGTCGACCGACTCGGGGTCCCCGACCAGCTGGCTGCCGCCCGACGAACTGCTGGAGGAGCCGCTCTGCTTGACGTCCTTCTGGATGTCCGCGAAGAACGCGTCGAGGGCCTTCTGCGGATCGGCGATCTTGCCGTAGGCGCCGATGAGCGAGATGCCCTTGGCCGTGAGCAGCTCCGCCGCGCTGGGCGCGGTGGAGGGGTCGCTGGGGTTGTAGCCGCTCAGGTCGGCCGTCGTGTAGGCGCCGAAGACGGCGGTGCCGTTCTTGACGCCGCTCTTCTCCAGGTCCTTCACGGTCGACGAGCCGCTGTCGCTGGTGTCGCCGTCCTTGGTCGCCCGGCTGTAGTCACCGAGCACCTTCGCCGGCGTCGTCAGCTTGTGCGGACCGTCGTCCGCGAGACCGGATCCGCTGCCGCCGGCCAGCAGGAAGTAGGCGCCGACGGCCACCGCGGCGACCACCGCGACCGCACCGATGACCAGCCCCGTCTTCTTCTTGCCGCCGCCCGCGGGAGGCTGCGGAACCCCGTACGGCGGCTGCCCGTAAGGAGGTTGGCCGTACGGCGGCTGCTGACCGTACGGCGGCTGCGGCTGGCCGTAGGGTCCCTGCGGCGGGACGCCCTGCGGGGGCTGCTGCGCCGGGTAGCCGTAGCCGGGCTGGGCGGGGGGAGCCTGCTGGGGGTAGCCGTAGCCGGGCTGGGGGGCGCCCTGCGGCGCCTGCTGGGGAGGCTGGCCGTAGGGACCCGGCTGACCGTACGGACCGGGCTGCTGAGGCTGCCCGTCGTACGGGCCCGGCTGGTTGTAGCTCATTTCTGGGTTCCCCTCCAGATGCTTATGTGATCCCGACATCCTGGCCCAGTCACAGGAAGCGCAGAGCATCGGGGGGCGCACCGTTACAGAACAAACGCGTTTCGGGACACCCCCGCGACACCCCTAAACTGGGCCCGTGACCGAGAACGCTCAGCAGCAGCCACCAGCGCCCGACTCCGAACTGCCGACCCAGTACGCGCCGGCCGATGTAGAGGGGCCGCTGTACGAGCGCTGGGTGGAGCGGGGTTACTTCGAGGCGGACGCGAAGAGCGAGAAGCCGCCGTACACGATCGTCATCCCGCCGCCGAACGTCACGGGCTCGCTCCACCTGGGGCACGCCTTCGAGCACACGCTCATCGACGCCCTCACGCGCCGCAAGCGCATGCAGGGCTACGAGACGCTGTGGCAGCCCGGCATGGACCACGCCGGCATCGCCACGCAGAACGTCGTCGAGCGCGAGCTGGGCAAGGAGGGCAAGTCCCGCCACGACCTGGGCCGGGAGGCGTTCGTCGAGCGCGTCTGGCAGTGGAAGGGCGAGTCCGGCGGCCAGATCTCCGGCCAGATGCGCCGCCTCGGCGACGGTGTCGCGTGGTCGCGCGAGCGCTTCACGATGGACGAGGGCCTGTCCCAGTCCGTCCAGACCATCTTCAAGCGGCTCTACGACGACGAGTTGATCTACCGCGCCGAGCGCATCATCAACTGGTGCCCGCGCTGTCTCACCGCGATCTCCGACATCGAGGTCGAGTACCAGGACGACGACGGCGAGCTCGTCTCCATGAAGTACGGCGAGGGTGACGAGACGATCGTCGTCGCCACAACTCGCGCCGAGACCATGCTCGGTGACACGGCCGTCGCCGTTCACCCCGACGACGAGCGGTACAAGCACCTCGTCGGCAAGCTCATCAGGCTGCCGCTGACCGACCGTTCCATCCCGGTCGTCGCGGACGAGCACGTCGACCCCGAGTTCGGCACGGGTGCCGTGAAGGTCACCCCGGCCCACGACCCGAACGACTTCGAGATCGGCCAGCGGCACGACCTGCCGGCCATCACGGTCATGGACGAGCACGCCGTCATCACCGTCCCCGGCCCCTTCCAGGGCCAGGACCGCCTCGAAGCCCGCTCCGCGATCGTCGCCGCCCTGCGCGCCGAGGGCCGGATCGTCGCCGAGAAGCGGCCCTACGTCCACTCGGTCGGCCACTGCTCGCGCTGCAAGACGACCATCGAGCCGCGGCTGTCCATGCAGTGGTGGGTCAAGGTCGCCCCGCTCGCGAAGGCGGCCGGCGACGCGGTCCGCGACGGCCGGGTCAAGATCCACCCGCAGGAGATGGAGAAGCGCTACTTCGACTGGGTCGACAACCTCCACGACTGGTGCATCTCACGGCAGTTGTGGTGGGGCCACCGCATCCCGGTCTGGTACGGCCCGAACGGCGAGGTCGTCTGCGTCGGCCCCGACGACGAGGCCCCCACGGGCGAGGGCTGGCACCAGGACACCGACGTCCTCGACACCTGGTTCTCCTCCGGCCTGTGGCCCTTCTCCACCCTCGGCTGGCCCGAACAGACCGAGTCGCTCGCGAAGTTCTACCCGAACTCCGTCCTGGTCACCGGCTACGACATCCTCTTCTTCTGGGTCGCCCGGATGATGATGTTCGGCCTCTACGCGATGGACGGCACTCCGCCGTTCCACACCATCGCCCTGCACGGCATGGTCCGCGACCAGTTCGGCAAGAAGATGTCCAAGTCCTTCGGGAACGCGGTCAATCCGCTCGACTGGATGGACAAGTACGGCTCCGACGCGCTCCGTTTCACCCTCGCGCGCGGCGCCAACCCGGGCGTCGACGTCCCGATCGGCGAGGACTGGGTCCAGGGCTCCCGCAACTTCGCCAACAAGCTCTGGAACGCGACCCGTTTCGCCCTCATGAACGGCGCGACGATCGAGGGCGAACTCCCGGACGCCGAGCGCCTGTCGGCGACCGACCGCTGGATCCTGTCCCGCCTCAACTCCACGGTCGCCGAAGTCGACGCGCTCTACGAGGACTACCAGTTCGCGAAGCTCTCCGACGCGCTGTTCCACTTCGCGTGGGACGAAGTCTTCGACTGGTACGTCGAGTTGTCCAAGACGACGTTCATGGCGGGCGGCGAACCGGCCGAGGTCTCCAAGCGTGTCCTCGGCGAAGTCCTCGACGTCACCCTGAAGTTGCTCCACCCGATCGTCCCGTTCGTCACGGAGACCCTCTGGACGACCCTCACGGGCGGCGAGTCGATCGTCATCGCCGACTGGCCGAAGGACTCGGGCTTCCGTGACCCGGCAGCCGAGCGTGAGATCGAGACGCTCCAGCAGGTCATCACCGAGGTCCGCCGCTTCCGCGCCGACCAGGGCCTCCAGCCCGGCCAGCGCGTCCCGGCCCGCCTCACCCTGGACGGCACGGCCCTGGCCCCCCACGAGGCCGCCATCCGCCAGCTCCTCCGCCTCCAGCCGGAGGGCGACGCCTTCGCGGCGACGGCCACCCTCCCGGTCGGCGGCGCCACGGTCGCCCTCGACCTCTCCGGCACGATCGACATCGCGGCGGAGCGGAAGCGCCTCGCGAAGGATCTGGCGGCGGCCGAGAAGGAGCGCCAGCAGGCCGAGGCCAAGCTCGGCAACGAGGCGTTCCTGGCCAAGGCCCCCGACAACGTGGTCGACAAGATCCGCGGCCGCCTGTCCAAGGCCGACGAGGACATCACCCGCATCAAGACCCAGCTGGACGCGTTGCCGGAGGCGTAGGGATTTGTAGTCAGGTGAAGGCCCCGGTGCTTTTCAGCGCCGGGGCCTTCATCCCCTAGGGGCGCGGGGAACTGCGCGACCAGCCCCCACCGGCCCGCAGACGAAAGACCACGCAGACCTCCGTAGACTGACCGTGTGACTGACAGCGACCCGTTCGAAGAGATCGTCGCCGCCGAGACCGACCGCGACCCAGATCTCGCGGTCATCGAGGCCGGCAGCCGCACCCTCCGCACCCAGGGCACCGGCACCCCCCAGCCAGACGTACCCGGCCGCCCGGAAGACCCCCAGCTGGACGCCGCCCTCCGCAAGGTAGAGGCCGACCTCGCCACCCGCTGGGGCGAAACCAAACTCGAACCCTCAGTCACCCGCATCGCCGCCCTGATGGACGTCCTGGGCGACCCCCAGCGCTCGTACCCCTCGATCCACATCACGGGAACGAACGGCAAGACCTCCACGGCCCGCATGATCGAGGCCCTCCTCGGCGCCTTCGAGCTCCGCACAGGCCGCTACACCTCCCCCCACGTCCAGTCGATCACCGAGCGCATCAGCCTCGACGGCGCCCCGATCTCCGCCGAACGCTTCATCGAGACGTACGAGGACATCAAGCCGTACGTCGAGATGGTCGACGCCCAGCAGGAGTTCCGCCTGTCGTTCTTCGAGGTGCTCACGGGCATGGCGTACGCCGCGTTCGCGGACGCGCCGGTCGACGTGGCCGTCGTAGAGGTCGGCATGGGCGGCACCTGGGACGCCACGAACGTCATCGACGCCGCCGTCGCCGTGGTCACCCCCATCGACCTCGACCACACCGACCGCCTCGGCGAGACGACAGGCGAGATCGCCACCGAGAAGGCCGGCATCGTCAAGCAGGACGCGACCGTGATCCTGGCGCAGCAGCCGGTGGACGCGGCGCAGGTGCTGCTGAAGAAGGCCGTCGAGGTGGACGCGACCGTGGCCCGCGAGGGGCTGGAGTTCGGGGTCGTGTCCCGGCAGGTCGCCGTCGGCGGGCAGTTGGTCAACCTCCGTGGGCTGGGCGGCGAGTACGAGGAGATCTACCTCCCGCTGCACGGCCCCTACCAGGCGCACAACGCGGCCGTGGCGCTCGCCGCCGTAGAAGCGTTCTTCGGGGTCGGGGCGCAGCGGCCCGATCCGCTCTCGATCGACACCGTGCGGAAGGCCTTCGCGTCCGTCACCTCGCCCGGGCGGCTGGAGGTGGTGCGGCGCTCGCCGACCGTCGTGCTGGACGCGGCGCACAACCCGGCGGGCGCCCGCGCCACCGCCGAGGCCGTGGCGGAGGCGTTCGACTTCAGCAAGCTGATCGGAGTCGTGGGCGCCAGCGGCGACAAGAACGTGCGCGGGCTGCTCGAAGCGTTCGAGCCGATGTTCGCCGAGGTCGTCGTCACGCAGAACTCCAGTCACCGCGCGATGGACGTGGACGAGCTGGCCGGGATCGCCGTCGAGGTGTTCGGCGACGAGCGCGTGCAGGTCGAGCCGCGGCTGCCCGACGCGCTGGAGGCCGCGATCACGCTGGCCGAGGAGGACGGCGAGTTCGCGGGCGGCGGTGTGCTCGTCACCGGTTCCGTCATCACCGTCGGTGAAGCCCGACTGCTCCTGGGGAGGGGCTGACCTTCCGTGCGTACGCTCTGTTCTTCCACGCTGATCGGCGAGTTCTTCGTGATCGGCTTCGCCGGGCTCGTGGCCATGAAGGACCCGGACCTGGCCACCTCCACCGTGTGGACCGTGTGCGGGATCGCGATGTTCCTGTCCGTCGCGCTGTGCGGCGTGGTGACCCGGCCGGCCGGCACCGCGCTCGGCTGGGCGCTGCAGATCGCGCTGATCGCGTCGGGCGTGGTCGTGCCGTCCATGTTCTTCCTCGGGGCGATCTTCGCGGCCCTGTGGTGGGCCTCGGTGCACTACGGCCGGAAGATCGACGAGGCGAAGGCGCGGTTCGCGGCACAGGCCGCGCAGGCCGGCTCCACTACACCTGACGTTGCGTAATGGGCGCATGGACACGCCCTGTAGCCTCGGCCTTGTCGTGAGACGACCGTGACACGACCATGAGCCGACCCGCACCATCATGATCAGAAGGAGTCCTGTCGTGACCCAGCGCACCCTCGTCCTGCTCAAGCCCGACGCCGTACGTCGTGGCCTGACCGGCGAGATCATCAGCCGGATCGAGCGCAAGGCCGGCTGGCAGATCACCGCGCTGGAGCTGCGCACCCTGGACCAGGACACCCTGGAGCAGCACTACGGCGAGCACAAGGGCAAGCCGTTCTACGAGCCGCTGATGGAGTTCATGGCCTCCGGCCCGGTGCTCGCGCTGATCGTCGAGGGCGACCGGGTGATCGAGGGCGTACGCCAGCTGGCCGGTCCGACCGACCCGATCGCCGCCGCGCCGGGATCGATCCGCGGCGACTTCGGAGTCATCGTCCGCGAGAACCTGATCCACGCCTCGGACTCGGAGGAGTCCGCCGAACGCGAGGTGAAGATCTTCTTCCCCGGGCGCGGCTGAATCTCCATCAGTAACCCACATGCCTGACCAGGGGCGGCCGTGTTTTTCCGGCCGTCTCTTGGCATATGCGTGCCGATCGGGGGAACGAGTGCCCCCGTTGGGCCGTCTCCACAAGCGAGGCCGCGCCTCACATGCTGACAATGGCGAAGACCCTCGCGCAGTGTTCGTGATGGCGCGTCTACGATGGAAGCCTTCACGTCACAGCACCCACTTCGCCGACCTGAAAAGCCCTCAAAAGCTCCCGGGAAGGCCAGACGAATCCTGATGGGGAACTCAATGTCGTTCATCGGCCGTGACATGGCTGTCGACCTCGGGACCGCCAACACGCTGGTGTACGTCAGGGGTCGCGGGATCGTACTCAACGAGCCGTCCGTCGTCGCGATCAACACCAACACCGGTGGCATTCTCGCGGTCGGCTCCGAAGCCAAGAAGATGATCGGGCGCACGCCCGGCAACATCGTTGCCGTACGTCCGCTGAAGGACGGTGTCATCGCCGACTTCGAGATCACCGAGCGCATGCTCCGCTACTTCATCCTGAAGATCCACAAGCGGCGCTATCTGGCCCGCCCCCGCGTCGTCGTCTGTGTGCCCTCGGGCATCACGGGCGTCGAGCGCCGTGCCGTCATCGAGGCGTCGTCCCAGGCCGGCGCCCGCCAGGTGCACATCATCGAGGAGCCCATGGCCGCGGCCATCGGTTCCGGCCTGCCGGTCCACGAGGCCACGGGCAACATGGTGGTGGACATCGGCGGCGGCACCACGGAGGTCGCGGTCATCTCGCTCGGTGGCATCGTCACCGCCCAGTCCATCCGCGTCGCGGGCGACGAGTTGGACAACGCGATCATCCAGCACATCAAGAAGGAGTACTCGCTCCTTCTGGGTGAGCGGACGGCTGAGCAGATCAAGATCACGATTGGTTCCGCGTACGACCTCGACGACGACCAGCACACCGAAATCCGCGGCCGGGACCTGGTCTCCGGCCTGCCCAAGACCGTAGTCATCTCCGCCGGCGAAGTCCGCAAGGCGATCGAAGAGCCCGTCAACGCGATCGTCGACGCGGTGAAGACGACCCTCGACAAGTGCCCGCCGGAGCTGTCCGGCGACATCATGGACCGAGGAATCGTTCTGACCGGCGGCGGAGCCCTGCTGAAGGGTCTCGACGAGCGGCTGCGCCGGGAGACCGGCATGCCGATCCACATCGCCGAGGACCCGCTCGACAGCGTGGCGCTCGGCTCCGGCAAGTGCGTCGAGGAGTTCGAGGCGCTCCAGCAGGTTCTGGACGCCCAGCCGCGCAGATGACGTAACGCTTCGATTCCGCCGTACGGGATGATCTCCTCTCGTGCGGCGGATCGTTGATACGGAGGCATAGGCTCCGACATAAGCCTTTGTTTCCGTCTGCACGTACAACTCCCGCTCGTACAACACCTCCATACCTGAACCTCTGCACATTTCTATGAGGAAGGCACGGCCGCCGCACGTGAGGGACACACGAGAGAGCCGGCTGCTCCTGGTGCTGCTGATCGCCGTAGCGTTCGCGTTGATCACGGTGGACATCCGGGGAGGGCAGGACTCGCCGGTCGACGGAGCCCGCCGGGCCGCGGCCACTGTGTTCGGCCCGATCGAGAACGGCGTGTCGTCCGCCGTCAATCCGGTCGGTGACGCGGTCTCCGCGGTCCGCGACTCCGGTGAGCGGCACGACCGGCTCGCCGTCCTGGAGAAGGAGAACGCGGCCCTCAAGGCGAAGCTCGGCAGCGACGACCGCAACCGCAGCCGCCTGACCCAGCTGGACAAGATGCTGAAGGTGGCCGGCGAGGGCCAGTACGGCATCAAGGGCGCCCAGGTCATCGCGATAGGAGCCGCGCAGAGCTTCTCCTGGACGATCACCATCGACGTCGGCGCCAACGACGGCATCAAGCGCGACATGACCGTCCTGAACGGCAACGGACTGGTCGGGCGCGTGACGACCGTCGGCCCGGACGCCTCCACCGTCCTCCTCGCCAACGACCCCGACTTCACCGTCGGCACCCGCATGGAGGGCAACGACGAACTCGGCTTCGCCTCCGGCGAGGGCGACGGCCCGCTGCGCGTCGAACTCCTCAACGGCAAGGCGGAGGTGCAGAAGGGCGACCGGCTGGTCACCTTCGGCTCGCAGGCCGACAAGCCGTTCGTGCCCGGTGTCCCGGTCGGTGTCGTCTCCCGCGTCGACCCCTCCGGCGGCGGCCTGACCCGCACGCTGTACGTCACGCCGTACGTGAACTTCACCAAGCTCGACATCGTCGGCGTGGTCGTGGAGGCCCCGAAGAAGGACCCGCGTGACACGGTCCTGCCCGCGAAGCCCAAGCCGACCCCGACCCCGACGGTGACCGTCACGGTCACCCCGTCCGCGAACGCGCCGGTCGACGGCCAGCAACAGCAGTAGGAGCCCCTCCCCATGCGTGTCAACCGGATCCTGCTCTCCGTGCCGCTGGTCGTCGTCGCCCTCGTGATCCAGGTGAGCGTCCTCGCCCGCCTCCACCTCCCGGGCGCCGTCCCCGACCTGCTCCTCCTCACGGTCCTCGGCCTCGCCATGGTCTACGGCCATGTCTCGGGCGCCCTCATCGGCTTCGGCGCGGGTCTCCTCGCCGACCTGGCCCCGCCCGCCGACCACGCGGCCGGCCGGTACGCCCTCGTCCTGTGCGTCATCGGCTACCTCGCGGGCCTGGCCAAGCCGGAGAACGGCCGCCTGAAGTCGGCCACCGGCCCGATGGCCGTCGTGGTCGCCGCCGCGATCGGCGCCACCCTGCTCTACGCCGGTGTCGGCGCCCTCGTCGGCGACACCGCCGCCCGCCATGTCGGCCTCGGCAGCCTGCTGTTCACGGCCTCGCTGTACGACCTGCTGCTCGCGCCGTTCGTCGTCCCCGGGATCATGGCGCTGGCCCGGCGCGCCGACAACGACCCGCTCGCGGAGACGAACGCGGCCAAGTCGGCCGACATCTCCTCGGGTTGGCTCTCCTCCGGCACCGGCCTGAAGATCGGCGGCCAGCGCGGCGGCCTGAAGATGAAGACCGCTCGCGCCCGCGTGGCCCGTGCGGGACGTATCAAGGGGGTCAAGAGGCTTTGAACTCCGGGGAGTTGGGCCACAGATCCACAGGTCCGTCGTATATGACTCATACACGCATCGTGTACGCGCACTGAGAGGGGGAGGCAGCACCACATGACCAACGCCCACCCGTCTCCCACCACCACCCTCAAAGGGATGGGCTTCGCCCATGACTAACATTCCCGAGACCGGTCGGACTCCACGGGTTCAGATCAGGCTCGTCGTCATCCAGATTCTCGTCCTCTCCCTCCTCGGCACCCTCGGCGGGCGCCTCTGGTACCTGCAGATCCGTGAGGGCGCCGCGTACCAGAAGGAAGCGTCCGGCAACCACGTCCAGCAGGTCGTCGAGCCCGCGGTGCGCGGTTCGATACTGGACGCGCGCGGTGTGCCGCTGGCCGACAACGAGACCCGGCTCGTGGTCTCCGCCTCCCGGACCGACCTGCTGAAGCAGGCCGACGACGGCAAGGCCGTCCTCACCAAGCTGGCCGGCGTGCTGGGCCTGAAGCCCGCGGACGTCATCCAGAAGGTCCGGCTGTGCGACGCGAAGACCCCGCAGCCCTGCTGGAACGGCTCGCCCTACCAGCCCATCCCGATCACCGACGAGGCCACCGCCAAGCAGGCCCTGCAGATCCGCGAGCGCGCCGAGGACTTCCCCGGCATCACCGCCGAGCCCGAGGCCGTCCGGCGTTACGCGGCCCCCGGCGACGCCAACGCGGCCCAGGTGCTGGGCTACCTCTCGCCGGTCACCGACGACGAGATCACCCAGGCCAAGGACTCCGACTCGCCGTATCTGCGCTCCGACCAGGTCGGCCGCTCGGGCCTGGAGCGCGAGTACGACAAGGAGCTGCGCGGCAAGGCCGGCGTCACCCGCTACGAGGTCGACAACCTCGGCCGCGTGATCGGCAAGGCCAAGTCCGATGCCCCGCAGCCCGGTTCGAACCTCGTCACCAGCATCGACGCCCGCGTGCAGCGCGTCGCCGAGTACCAGCTCGACAAGGCGATGAAGAGCGCCCGCCAGCAGTTCGACAAGATCACCGGCGAGAACTACAAGGCCGACTCCGGTGCCGTCGTCGTGATGGAGGCCAAGACCGGCCGCATCGTCGCCATGGCGTCCGCGCCGACGTACGACCCGAACGTCTGGGTCGGCGGCATCTCCGCCAAGGACTACAAGCAGCTCACCGGCAAGAACTCCGACTACCCGCTGCTGAACCGGGCCATACAGGGTCAGTCGGCGCCCGGTTCGACGTTCAAGGTGGTCTCCACGGCCGCCGCGGTCGAGGCCGGCTACACCTGGGACGGCGGCTACCCCTGTACCAGTTCGTACTCGGTGGGCGGCCAGGTCTTCAAGAACTTCGAGGGCGAGAACTTCGGCCCCATCTCGCTGGGCCGCGCGCTGGAGGTCTCCTGCGACACCGTCTTCTACGGTCTCGCCGACGCCCAGTGGAAGAAGGACGGCGGCATCAACCCGAAGAAGGGTGAGCCCAAGGACTACTTCTACAAGGCGGCCCACCAGTTCGGCCTCGGCAAGACCACCGGCGTCGACCTCCCGAACGAGGTCACCGGCCGGATCCCGGACCGCAAGTGGAAGCAGGAGACCTGGGAGGCCAACAAGGCCTACTGGTGCAAGACCGGCAAGAAGGGCGGCACGTACGTCCAGCAGATCGCGTACGAGAACTGCCTCGAAGGCAACAAGATGCGCGAGGGCGACTCGATCAACTACTCCATCGGCCAGGGCGACACCCTCGTCACGCCGATCCAGGAGGCCATGATCTACGGCGCGCTCGCCAACGGCGGCACCGAGTACGTCCCCACCATCGGCAAGGCGATCGTCAGCGCCGACGGCAAGACGGTCCAGGAGATCAAGCCCAAGGTGAAGGCGAAGCTGCCGATCAGCGCGGCCACCCACAAGGGCATCGACAAGGCCCTCGCGGGCGTGGTCACCAGCGGTACCGCCGCCTGGAAGTTCCAGGGCTGGCCGCAGGACAAGATCGAGCTGCACGCCAAGACGGGTACGGCGGAGGTCTACGGCAAGCAGACCACCTCCTGGTTCGCCACCTACACCAAGGACTACACGGTCGTCATGACGATCGCGCAGGCCGGTACGGGTTCCGGCGCCTCCGGTGAGGCCGTGCGCAACATCTACAACGCGATGTACGGCGTCCAGGCCGACGGCTCCATCGACAAGAAGAAGGCGATGCTGCCCACGCCGCAGACGAGCCTCCCGAAGGTCCGCGCCGACGGCACGATCGCCTCCCCGAAGATCACCGCCGACCCGGCCAAGGAGCTGGAGAAGCAGCAGGAGAAGGCGACCGAGGGGGGCGTCACCCCCGCGGACGACACCCAGCAGCCGGCCGTCGCGCCCTCACCGTCCACCACCAACAGCAACACCCGCAGGCGTCCGCGCAGAAGGGGTAGCCGGAGGATGCTCACATGACCGGCAACAGCTTCTCCGTCTCCGGATACGGGCCCGACCGGGCCGGCTGGACACGGGTGTTCGCCCGTGACTCGATGGCCCGCCGGCTGGACTGGCCGATACTGCTGTCGGCGATCGGCCTGTCCCTGATCGGCTCGCTCCTGGTCTACTCGGCAACCCGCAACCGCACCGAGATCAACCAGGGCGACCAGTACTACTTCCTGATCCGGCACCTGATGAACACCGGCATCGGCATCGCCCTGATGATCGGCGTCATCTGGGTCGGCCACCGCACCCTGCGCGTCGTCGTCCCGTTCCTGTACGGCGCCTCGGTGTTCGGCATCCTGCTGGTGCTGACCCCGCTGGGCTCCACGGTCAACGGCGCGCACTCCTGGATCGTGCTCGGCGGCGGATTCTCGCTCCAGCCCTCGGAGTTCGTGAAGATCACGATCATCCTGGGCATGGCGATGATCCTCGCCGCCCGGGTCGACGCGGGCGACAAGCCCTACCCCGACCACCGCACGGTCCTCCAGGCCCTGGGCCTCGCCTCGGTCCCGATGATGATCGTCATGCTGATGCCCGACCTCGGCTCGGTCATGGTCATGGTCATCATCGTGCTCGGCGTCCTGCTGGCCTCCGGCGCGTCCAACCGCTGGATCTTCGGCCTGCTCGGCGCGGGCACCCTGGGCGCGATCGCGGTGTGGCAGCTGCACTTCCTGGACGAGTACCAGATCGCCCGCTTCGCCGCCTTCGCCAACCCGAGCCTCGACCCGGCCGGCGTCGGCTACAACACCAACCAGGCCCGCATCGCGATCGGTTCGGGCGGCCTCACCGGCGAGGGCCTCTTCCACGGCTCCCAGACGACAGGCCAGTTCGTCCCCGAACAACAAACGGACTTCGTCTTCACCGTCGCGGGCGAGGAGTTGGGCTTCGTCGGCGCGGGCCTGATCCTCGTCCTCCTGGGCGTGGTCCTGTGGCGCGCCTGCCGCATCGCCCGCGACTCGACCGAGCTCTACGGCACGATCGTCGCCGCCGGGATCGTCGCCTGGTTCGCCTTCCAGGCCTTCGAGAACGTCGGCATGACCCTCGGCATCATGCCGGTCACCGGTCTGCCACTGCCCTTCGTGTCGTACGGAGGTACGTCGATGTTCGCGGTGTGGCTCGCGGTGGGGCTGCTGCAGTCGATCCGGGTGCAGCGCCCGATGTCCGCGTAGTCACAACTTTTGCCCGGTCGTTACCACCCCATTTACCCGAGTTCCCCCGGGGTTCATTTGGGACGCCCCCTGCCATCCCGGCTCGTCAACAACTAGATTCGGTGCATGGCGGACACAAAGCGCGAGATCGAGCGTAAGTACGAGTCCGACGACAGCGGTCTGCCCGACCTGACCGGCGTCGCCGGGGTGGTGTCCGTGATCGACAAGGGCGTCGTGAGTCTCGACGCCGTCTACTACGACACGGCCGACGAGCGCCTCGCCGCCGCCTCCCTCACCCTGCGCCGCCGCACCGGCGGAGACGACGCGGGCTGGCACCTGAAGGTGCCGGTCGCGCCCGGTGTCCGCGACGAGATCCGGGAACCGCTCTCCGACACCGTGCCGGACACCCTCGCCGCGCTGGTCCGCTCCCGCGTCCGCGAGGCCGAGCTGGCGCCCGCCGTCCGCCTGCGCTCCGACCGCGACGTACGCCACCTCGTGGACGCCCAGGGCAAGCTCCTCGCCGAGGTCAGCGTGGACGCCGTGCACGCGGAGCGCCTCACCGAGGGCGGCGGCACCGCCCAGTGGACCGAGATCGAGGTCGAACTCGCCGACGACGGCGACCCGGTGTTCCTCGACAAGGTGGAGAAGCGGCTGCGCAAGGCCGGGGTACGGCCGTCCTCGTCGTCCTCCAAGCTGGCGCGGGCGCTGGCGGAGACGCGCCCGCCGGGGTCGGGGAAGAAGAAGCGCAAGGCGCCGCCCGTCCCCGGGGAACCCACGACCGCCGGCGACCACGTCCTCGCCTACGCCCGCGCCCAGCGCGACGCGATCCTCGAACTCGACCCGGCCGTACGCCAGGACGCCTACGACTCGGTGCACCGCATGCGCGTCGCCACCCGCCGGCTGCGCAGCACGTTCCGCTCGTACGGCAAGGTTCTCGACCGCACGGTCACCGACCCGGTCGGCGAGGAACTGAAGTGGCTGGCGGGGGAGTTGGGGGTCGACCGCGACCGCGAGGTCATGACCGAGCGGCTGACGACGGTCCTCGGCGAGCTGCCCCCCGCCCTGATCTCCGGCCCGATCCGCGCCCGCCTGGACACCTGGGCGAACGCCCGGCGCGGCGGATCGCGCGGCCGGCTGATCGGCGTCCTGGACTCCGAGCGGTATCTCGGCCTCCTCGACACCCTGGACGCGCTGGTCGCCGAACCGCCCGTGCTGCCGGACGCGGCCGGCAAGCCGGAGAAGGTGATCGGCAAGGCCGTACGCAAGGACTTCGGAAAGGTCTCCGCGCTCGTCGAGGAGGCGATCGAGGCGCCGCCCGGCCCGGACCGCGACCTCGCCCTGCACGAGGCCCGCAAGAAGGCCAAGCGCACCCGGTACGCGGCGGAGGCGGCGACACCGGCTCTCGGCACTCCGGCCCGCGCGCTCGCCAAGTCCATGAAGTCGCTGACCAGCCTGCTCGGTGAGCACCAGGACAGCGTGATGGTCCGGGTGACCCTGCGGGAGCTGTCCGCGGTGGCGCACGCGGCGGGGGAGAGCTCGTTCACGTACGGGGTGCTCTACGGACGCGAGGAGCAGCGAGCGGCCGGGGTGGAGGCCGCGTTGCCGGAGGCGTGGAAGGCGATCGTGGCCGAGGGGTCCGCACAGGTGTGACCGCTGGTGCGTACGGGTGAGGTCCGGGATCGCGTTAGTCTGGATGGTCACCCGTCCGTTCAGTCCCGCTCACGAAGGTTCGCGAGATGCCTGCCGAAGTCGCTGCGGCCGCAGAGTCCGTGTTTCCGCAGCTCGAAGCCCTGCTCCCGCAGGTACAGAAGCCGATCCAGTACGTCGGCGGCGAGCTCAACTCCACGGTCAAGCCGTGGGAGTCGTGCGACGTCCGCTGGGCGCTCATGTACCCGGACGCCTACGAGGTCGGCCTGCCCAACCAGGGCGTCATGATCCTCTACGAGGTCCTGAACGAGCAGGAGGGCGTCCTCGCCGAGCGCACGTACAGCGTGTGGCCGGACCTGGAGGCGCTGATGCGGGAGCACAAGGTCCCGCAGTTCACGGTCGACAGCCACCGCCCGGTGGGCGCGTTCGACGTCTTCGGCCTCTCCTTCTCCACCGAGCTCGGCTACACGAACATGCTCACGGCCCTGGACCTGGCGGGCATCCCGCTGGAGTCGAAGGACCGGACGCTCGACGACCCGATCGTGCTGGCGGGCGGCCACGCGGCCTTCAACCCCGAGCCGATCGCGGACTTCATCGACGCGGTGATCATCGGCGACGGCGAACAGGCCGTCCTCGACATGACGAAGATCATCCGAGCCTGGAAGGCGGAGGGCCGCCCCGGCGGCCGCGAGGAGGTCCTCTTCCGCCTGGCGAAGACGGGTTCGGTGTACATCCCGGCCTTCTACGACGTCGAGTACCTGCCGGACGCCCGTATCGCGCGGGTCGTACCGAACAAGAGCGGTGTCCCCTGGCGGGTGTCGAAGCACACCGTCATGGACCTCGACGAATGGCCGTACCCCAAGCAGCCGTTGGTCCCGCTCGCCGAGACGGTCCATGAGCGCATGTCGGTCGAGATCTTCCGCGGCTGTACGCGCGGCTGCCGCTTCTGCCAGGCGGGCATGATCACGCGCCCGGTGCGCGAGCGGTCGATCACGGGCATCGGCGAGATGGTCGAGAAGGGCCTGAAGGCGACGGGCTTCGAGGAGGTCGGCCTGCTGTCCCTCTCCTCGGCGGACCACTCGGAGATCGGCGAGATCGCGAAGGGCCTGGCGGACCGCTACACGGAGGACAAGGTCGGCCTGTCCCTCCCGTCCACCCGCGTGGACGCGTTCAACGTGGACCTGGCGAACGAGCTGACGCGCAACGGACGGCGATCGGGCCTCACCTTCGCCCCCGAGGGCGGTTCGGAACGCCTCCGCAAGGTCATCAACAAGATGGTGTCGGAGGAAGACCTCATCCGCACGGTCTCCACGGCGTACGGCAACGGCTGGCGCCAGGTGAAGCTGTACTTCATGTGCGGCCTGCCGACGGAGACCGACGAGGACGTCCTGCAGATCGCCGACATGGCGATGAAGGTGATCGCCGAGGGCCGCAAGGTCTCCGGCCAGAACGACATCCGCTGCACGGTCTCGATCGGCGGCTTCGTCCCCAAGCCCCACACGCCGTTCCAGTGGGCCCCGCAGCTCTCGGCGGCGGAGACGGACGCCCGCCTCACGAAGCTCCGCGACAAGATCCGCGGCGACAAGAAGTACGGCCGCTCGATCGGCTTCCGCTACCACGACGGCAAGCCCGGCATCGTCGAGGGCCTGCTGTCGCGCGGCGACCGCCGCATCGGCGCGGTCATCCGCGCGGTCTACGAGGACGGCGGCCGCTTCGACGGCTGGCGCGAGCACTTCTCCTACGACCGCTGGATGCGCTGCGCCGAGAAGACGCTGCCCGCCTTCGGCGTCGACGTCGACTGGTACACCACCCGCGAGAAGACCTACGAGGAGGTCCTCCCCTGGGACCACCTCGACTCCGGCCTCGACAAGGACTGGCTCTGGGAGGACTGGCAGGACGCCCTCGACGAGACCGAGGTCGAGGACTGCCGGTGGACGCCGTGCTTCGACTGCGGGGTGTGCCCGCAGATGGACACGTCGATCCAGATCGGCCCCACGGGCAAGAAGCTGCTCCCGCTGACGGTGAAGCAGCCGGCGGGGAGTGGGCACACGCACTGACCGGGTGTGTCGGTCAGCTGACGGGGTCCGAGGGGCCGTAGGCCGCGGCGATCTCCTGGGACCCCGCCCACCGGCTGTACGTGGGTGACTGGGGCCAGCCCTCGGGTGAGTCCTGCCATTCCTCCTGGCGGCCGTAGGGGAGGAGGTCGATCAGGGCGAAGCTGTGGCTGAGCTGCTCGGTGCCGCGGCCGTTGGTGTGCCAGGTGCGGTAGACGGTGTCGCCGTCGCGCAGGAACACGTTGACCGCGAAGCCGCCGTCGGGCGGGGCGCCGACGTCGGCGCCGAAGGAGCTGTTCGCGGTCGAGTACCACGGCATGCGGTTGCCGACCCGCTCCTTGTAGGCGAGGGCCTCGTCGATCGGGCCCTGGGTGACGATGACGAACCGGGCGTCGTAGCTGTCGAGGAACTCCAGGCGCGTGTACTGCGAGGTGAACCCGGTGCAGCCCGGGCACTGCCATTCCTTGCCGGCGAACCACATGTGGTTGTAGACGATCAACTGCCGCTTGCCGTCGAAGACTTCGGCCAGGCGGACCGGGCCGTCCGCGCCGTCGAGGGTGTAGTCGGGCATCTCGACCATCGGCAGGCGGCGCCGCTCGGCGGCGATGGCGTCGAGTTCCCGGGTCGCGGCCTTTTCGCGGGCGCGGAGGGTCGCGAGCTGGGTCTCCCACGTCGTGGTGTCAACGACGGGGGGTAGCGCGTCGGCGGTCATGGTCCCTCGCAGAGCTTGTGGGCGTGGCTGTGCCTTGTGCGGGGGTAGACCGCGCCCGGCTCCGGAACTCATCGGTCAGTCGGAAGTCAGCCACACACCGACCCCCGCCAGCGTCCCGTCCCCGGAGTCCGATTCCACGTCGCGGGCCAGGTCGGCGATCGTGACGGAGCGGAGGGCCTCGCGGCGGGCCGACTCGGCCGCGGCCATCGTGCGGGCGATCGCGCACGGCGTGGCGCAGGCCTCGGGCGGGGTGGCCATCGGGCCGCGCTGGCGGATCTCCGTGCAGACGAAGGCCGGGTCGGGGCCGTCGATCGCCTCGACGACGTCGAGGACCGTGATCGACGCGGGGGAGCGGGTCAGGACGTAGCCGCCGGACTTGCCCTGGACCGAACGGACCAGGCCGGAGCGGGAGAGGGCCTGGAGCTGTTTGGCCAGGTAGGTCGGGGACACGTCGTGGAACTCGGCCAGGCGGGCGGCCGGGACCGGGGCCTGGGTCGAGGTCAGGACAACGCAGCAGTGCAGGGCCCACTCGACTCCGCCGGACATCTTCACTCAGCCATTTTACTCAGACCCCCGTTGACTCGGATATGTATTGTCCGAGTAGTATCTCGGATAGAAAGTGTCCGGGTTTGGTCTCGGGGTGCTGTCGTGATCGCACGGCGGTACATATCGGACGTCAGTCATCTACGGAAGGCGTAGGCCATGAAGATCGCAGTCATCGGCGGAACCGGGCTGATCGGGTCGCAGGTCGTGAAGAACCTGAACGCGGCCGGGCACCAGGCCGTGCCGCACTCGCAGTCCACCGGCGTGGACATCATCAGCGGTGAGGGGCTGGAGGCGGCCGTCGCGGGCGCCGACGCCGTCGTCAATCTGACGAACTCACCGACCTTCGACGACGCCTCGATCGGCTTCTTCCAGACCTCGATGGACAACCTGCTCGCCGCGAGCGAGAAGGGCGGGGTCGGGCACTTCGTCATCCTGTCCATCGTCGGCGTGGACCAGGTGCCGGGGCTGGACTACTACCGGGCGAAGGTCCTCCAGGAGGATCTCCTCAAGGACGGGGCGGTGCCGTACTCCATCGTGCGCGCCGCGCAGTTCATGGAGTTCATGGACGCGACCCTCGCCATGACCACCGAGGGCGACACCGTCCGGCTGCCGCGTACGCCGATCCAGCCGATCGCCGCCGCGGAGGTCGCCGCCGTCGTCGCCGAGGTCGCCGCGGGCGCCCCGCTGAACGGCGTCCTGAACATCGCGGGCCCGGACGTCTACCCCCTCGACGACCTCGGCCGGATCACCCTGACCGCCAAGGGCGGCGCGGGTTCCGTGGTCACCGATGACGCCGCGGGCATGTTCGCCGCCGCCCCCGGTGACGTCCTCACCGCTCCGGACGGCGCCCGCGTCACCGCCACCCACTACACGGACTGGCTCGCCGGGCGGTAACTCGCTTACGGCAGGGGTGCCTTGGGGGTTCCGGCCGCGTGCAGGGACCCCAGCCGGGCCAGTGCCGCCGCATCCTCCGTGTCCGGATCGGCCGTGCCGACCAGGAGGCACTGGCCAGGGGCGCTCTGCACGTCGAACGTCTGGTACGTGAGGGTGATGCGGCCCACGTCCGGGTTGTTGAAGGTCTTGGACTGGCGGCCGGGACGGCTGACGCTGTGGTCCTGCCAGAACGTCGCGAACTCCTCGCTCCCGCCGAGGAGTTCGGCGATCAGCGAGCCGAGTTCGCGGTCGTCCCGGTCGTGGCCCGTGGCCAGTCGGAGCGCCTCGGCGGAGCAGCGGGCCACGTGCTCCCAGTCGGCGAACAGGTCCCGGGCCGCGGGGTCCAGGAACAGTGAGCGGACCATACGGCGGCGGTCGCCCAGGGGTGCGAGGAGCGCGTCGGCGAGTGCGTTCGACGCGAGGACCTCCAGGCGCCGGTTGATGACGTACGCCGCCGCCGTCGGGAACGCGTGCATCAACTGGAGCAGCGCCGGGTCCACCTCGTCGGACGGCTCGGCGGGGACGGGCCTCGGGACCAGGCCGGCCAGGCGGTACGCGTGCCAGCGGGCGTCCGTGTCGAGGCGCAGGGCGCGGGCGATGGCGTCGACCACCTGGCCCGACGGGCTGCGCTCGCGGCCCTGCTCCAGCCGGGCGTAGTAGTCGGCGCTGACCCCGGCCAGCACGGCGACCTCCTCGCGCCGCAGCCCGGCCACCCGGCGCGCCCCGGAACTGGGAAAGCCCACCTCGGCGGGCGTCAGCCGGGACCGCCGCGCCCGCAGGAAGTCACCGAGCGCGTAGCCGTCCGTACCGTCCATGCCGTCCATTCCAAAAGCCTACGGCGGTCCCGCCACCCCGCTCCCGCTTCCTGGGTGTGGCACACCCCGGAAGCCTCGTCCTGCCTCATCGGGCCGATCCCGCCGATGCTCGGACAGCACGGAAGACGCGGTGGACCACCGCCGCGCGATCGGCTTTCCTCCAAGGGGTTGCACATGACCACCACCGTCCCGTCCAAGGCCGTCCTGATCACCGGCGCGAGCAGCGGAATCGGCGAGGCCACGGCCCGGCTGCTGGCCGCGGCGGGGCACCGGGTGTTCCTCGGCGCCCGGCGCGCCGACCGCCTGGCCGCCGTGGCCAAGGACATCCAGGCGGCCGGCGGCACGGCCGAGCACCGCGAGCTGGACGTGACCAGCCTGGAGAGCGTGCGGGACTTCGTCCGGGCCGCGCGGGAGTCGTACGGCCGGGTCGACGTGCTCGTCAACAACGCGGGGGTGATGCCCCTGGCGATGCTGGACGCCCTGAGGGTCGACGAGTGGAACCGCATGATCGACGTGAACATCCGCGGTGTGCTGCACGGCATCGCCGCGGTGCTGCCCGTCATGCGCGAGCAGGGCGCGGGGCACGTCGTGAACGTCGCCTCCGTCGCCGGGCACCGCGTCGACCCCACCGCGGCCGTCTACTGCGCCACCAAGTACGCGGTCCGCGCCATCTCCGAAGGCCTGCGGCAGGAGAGCCGCGACCTGCGCGTCACCGTCATCAGCCCCGGCTTCACCCGCACCGAACTGACCGACGGCATCGGCGACTTGGGCATGCGCGCGGTCGCCGAGGACATGATGGGCATCGCGATCCCGGCCACCGCGATCGGCGAGGCGATCGTCTACGCCGTCAACCAGCCCGCGGAGGTCGACGTCAACGAGATCGTCGTCAGGCCTACGGCGCAGGGCTGAAGTCCCGGTTCAGGGCGCCCAGTCCGCCACCGTCGTCACCTCGGCCTGCATCGGGAACACCTTCTCCGTGAGGACGCGGTGGACCTCCGGGTCGTTGTCGAGGCAGGCGTCGGACAGGACGGTGAGGGTGAAGTCCAGGTCGGCGGCCTGGCGGAGGGTGGACAGGACGACGCCGCTGGTGGCGATGCCGGTGAGGACCAGGTGGTCGATGTCGTTGGCCCGCAGGACCAGGTCGAGGTCGCTGCCCGCGAACGCGCTGACGCGGCGCTTGGTGACGAGGATGTCGTCGGGGCCGGGGGCCACGTCCGGGTGGATCTCGTTGGCCTGGGCGGCGGCCGCCGGCAGGGTGACGCCCGCGAGCCTGCCGAACAGCTTGTTGCGGGGGCTGATCTCCGGGGCGCCGGGGCGGAAGCCGACGGTCACGTAGATCACGCGGACGCCGTTCGCACGGGCCGTCTCGATCGCCTTGCGCAGGCGCGGCAGGTAGTCCGGGTCGGGGTAACGGTCCACGATCACGCGCTGGACGTCCATGACGAGGAGGGCTTCGGACATGGCTGTCCTTCCGTGAGCTGAGCGCTCGGTCGCTAAGTCATCAGGTGATTACTTGCCTAACGTAGCCATGCCCTGTAGTCATGTCAACGAGTGATTACTTGAGCTGGTCGAGGGAGGTCGCCGGTGGTGGCGGGTGACGTGAATGAGGCCGACGAGCCCCGGCGGCGGGACGCTGCGGCGACCCGGCAGGCGCTGCTGGAGGCCGCGAGCAGCCGGTTCACCCGGCTCGGGTACGACCGCACGACGTTGCGGGACGTCGCCGCCGACGTCGGGGTCAACCTGGCGCTCATCAAGCGGTACTTCGACTCGAAGGAGGGGTTGTTCAAGGCGGCGCTGGCCTCAACTCCCCGTTTCCTGGGCCGGGATGAGGAGTTCCCGCACGACCGGGCCGGTCTCGCCGAGGCGCTCAGTCACCAACTGTCCGCCGGTGCCTGGCCGGAGTTCGGCGAACACCCCGTCCTGATGCTGCTGCGCGGCTCCGGCGACGAACGCGTGGACGCCCTGCGCCGCAAGGCCCTGGACGAGTTCAGCCGCCAGATCCTCGAAGCGTCCGGCGAGGGCCCGGCGGGGGAGGACGACGAACGCCTGCTGCGCGCCGAACTCCTCGTCGCGCTCGGCGTCGGCGTCGCCGTCGTACGGTCCGCCGTAGGCCTGCGCCCCCTGCGCGACGCGACCGCCGCCCAACTGGCCGCGCCGCTACGGGAGATCGTCGACGCGCTGCTGGCGCCCCCTGCCGACGACCGCTGAACTGCCGCACAATGCACGGGTGGACGACATCACGATCCGCCCCGCGGAACCCGCCGAGTTGGACGTCGTCGCGGGGCTCCGGTGGCGGTGGATTCTTGAGGGCGGGGATCAACCCGTCACCACCAACCCACCACCGCCTGCGAGGAGTTCGCACGGTACTCAGCCAACTGGGCAGTGGAGAACGCGACGGTGATCTGCGGTGCGTGTACGTCATCCCCGGTGAGCGCGACGGCGATGTCGGCGGGCGGCTGGTGGAGGCGGTGCTGGCCCGCGCTCAGGACCTCGGGCTCGAACGCGTCACCGTCCACTCCTCGCCCCGGCTCCTGCCCACCCGGGTCTGCCGCAGCGACCCCTACCCTTGACCGATGCCCGAACTGATCCTGCCCGACGCCCGGTTGCGGGTCTCCTTCCTGGACGCCGTGTACGAGCACATCGTCGAGGACGACTTCTTTGGCGGCACCCTCGCGCGCGAACTGCGGGAACACGGCAGCACCTGGCGCCGGCCGGCGGGGTTCGCGCGGTACGTCGAGTCGGTGCGCGAGGAGGAGGCGGAGGACGGGCGCCGGCCCGAGGGTTTCGTGCCCAGCACCTGGTACTGGTACGTCGACGGCGACACCTACCTCGGCCGCATCCAGATACGGCACCGCCTCACCCAGTGGCTCCTCGACTACGGCGGCCACATCGGCTACGGCGTCCGGCCGGGCGCCCGGCGCCGGGGGCACGCGACCGCGATGCTCCGTGACGTGCTGCCGTACGCTCATGCGCTCGGCCTGGATCCGGTCCTCGTGACCTGTGATGCCGCCAACACCGCGTCCCGCAAGGTGATCGAGGCCGGTGGCGGGAAGTTCGAGGACGAGCGGGACGGGAAATTGCGGTACTGGATCCGGACGGGGAGCTGAGGCGTCTTGCCCGGTATGGACGCCCCCAGAAAATTCGAGAAGCCGCCCGTACGGCCGTCGCCGCAGTCGTCGCCCGAGGGGTGTCTCGCCGTCGCCATCCGCGTCCCGGTGCGGATCGTCGTGCTCGTGCTCGTTGTGCCGGTGCGGCTGGTGTGGGACGGGCTGGTGGTCAGTGGGCGGTTCCTGTACCGGAGCGTGCTGCGGCCGGTGGCACGCGCGGTGTTCGTGTGGCCGTGGGTGGCGCTGTGGCGGTACGTCGTCGTGCCCCTCGCCAAGGCGCTCGGCCGGCTCACCAACCTCCTTGTCGTCGTGCCGCTCGTCTGGCTGTACCGGTACGTGTTCACCCCGGTCGGGCACGGCCTCGCCTGGATCGCCCGGCAACTCGGGAGCGGGCTGGTGTGGGTCTACGCGCGCGTGCTCACTCCCGTCGGGCACGCGTGCGCGTGGGTGGTGAACGGGGTGGCCGCCGGCGTGGCCTGGCTCGGGCGGTATCTGTTCGTCGTGCCCGCCGGGTGGCTGTACGCCTGGGTCCTCGCGCCGGTCGGGCGCTCGATCGCCTGGTGCGGGCGGGGGTTCATGTGGTTGGTGCGGGCGGTCGGTACCGGGATCGGTGTCGTCCTGTACTGGACCGCCCGGATTCTGCTCGTGCTGCCCGCGATCGGCCTCTGGCGCTGGGTGCTGACACCCGTCGGGCGCGTGCTCGCCGTCGTCGGGCGGGAGGTGTGGGACGCCCTCGGGCACGCCTGGCGGATCGCCGGGCACATCTCGCTCGCCGTGGGGCGGGTCCTCGGGACCCTCTTCCGGTGGATCTTCGTCGAGCCCGTGAGCTGGGTGTACCGGACGGTCCTCACCCCGGTCGGACACGTCGTACGGGACCTGGTGCTGCGGCCCGCCGCCGAGGCCGCGCGCGCTGTGGGACGGGTCACCCGGCAGGTGCTGACCGCCGCGCGCGAGTCCGCCCGGCAGGCCCGTGCCGACTTCCGGCGGATGGTTTTCGGCGAGCCGCGGCAGCCGGAGCCGGTGGAGCGACGGGAACCGATGGGCGACGAGACACGTACTCTTGGTAGAAGCACGACCGTTCTCACGAAGGACTAGGACACTGGGCAAGCGACAGCCCGAAGGCCCGCCGCCCGCACCCGCGGTGCAGCGCATCCGACTGCGCTACACCAAGCGCGGCCGCCTCCGGTTCACCAGCCACCGAGACTTCCAGCGCGCCTTCGAGCGTGCGCTGCGCCGCGCCGAGGTGCCGATGGCGTACTCGGCGGGGTTCACGCCGCATCCGAAGGTGTCGTACGCCAATGCCGCACCCACCGGCACGGGCAGTGAGGCGGAATACCTGGAGATCGCGCTCACCGCAGAGCGCGACCCCGGCACGCTGCGCGAGCTGCTCGACGAGTCGATGCCCGTGGGCCTCGACATCATCGACGCGGTCGAGGCCCGGACCTCCGGGCTCGCCGACCGGCTCACGGCTTCCGTGTGGGAGCTGCGGCTCGACGGGGTGGCGCCCGAGGACGCCGAGCGCGCGGTGGCCGCGTTCAACGCGGCCGAGAGCGTCGAGGTCCAGCGCATGGCCAAGAACGGCATGCGGACGTTCGACGCCCGCCCCGCCGTAGCGCATCTCGAGACGGTCGGTCCACAGGCTGATAGGCCTACCGACCAGGCCTGTGCGATACTGCGGCTGGTTGTTCGGCACGTGACGCCTGCCGTTCGACCCGACGACGTCCTGTCCGGTCTTCGCGCCGTGGCCGACCTGGCGCCGCCGGTCGCCGCAGCGGTGACCAGGCTGGCGCAGGGGCTGTTCGATGAAGAGACCGGCACGGTGACCGACCCGCTCGCGCCCGACCGCGAGGCAGCAGTGACCGGAAATTCCACGGTCGCCGAAGCTGCCGCCGCGAAGGCGCCGGCGTAGGGAAGGTTCCGCGTAGGGACCGATGTCGTAGCGCCGCCCTCGGACTCGGGAGCCACCTGGGTCGGGCAGCGCACCGACCACAAGACTTTCGCCAGGCCGTCCGCATCTGGGCGTACGGAACCGGCGAGACAGGACACAGAGAGCTCCCGTGCGGCGCCCGCGCCCCGGACGGCGGCACCGCGCAACGCGCGAGCCGCGGACGTCACCGGCATCCCTGCCGGACCAGGCGCGGCGCCCGGGAGCCTGACGGGAGAAACGCCCGCATGCTCGAACCGACCGAACCCGCAGAGGGTTCCGAACTGAACACCCCGAGCGACACGTTGCCGCCGCGCCGTAGGCGCCGCGCCGCGTCTCGCCCAGCGGGACCGCCGACCGGCGCCGAGGGCGCGGTCGAAAACAGCGCTCCGGCCATACCGGCCGAGGTGAGCGAGGCGGAAGAGAAGAGCGGGGCCGACGAGAGTGTCGGGGCACCCGCTGCCGTAGAGGCGCCTGTGGGGCCTGTGGCGGACGAGGCCGCGCCTGCCGGGCGGCCGCGTCGGCGTGCCACCCGGCGGGTGTCCGCGCCCGCCGGTGCGCCCGAGGCGAGTGCGGTGCCCGAGGCGGCCGAGATCGTGGTGCCGGCCGTTGCCGCCGCCGCGCCCGCCGCCGTGGAGGAGGCCGCGCCGGACGTCGTGTCCGATGAGGACGCCGCTCCCAAGCGCACCCGCCGTCGGGCCACGCGCCGGGTGACCGCGCCCGAGACCGTTGCCCCGGCTGCCGTGGCCGAGCCCGTGGAGGAGCCCGAGGCCGCGCCTGTCGCCGCCGAGGCGCCCGCCGCCGTAGAGGCTGTCGTGGAGGAAGAGGCTGCCGCGCCCGCCGGGCGTACGCGTCGGCGTGCCACCCGGAAGGTGTCGGCACCCGCCGGTGCGCCCGAGGCGGCCGAGAGCGTCGAAGCCGCCGCCGTGACCTCAGTGACCGAAGAAGTGACCGAAGGTTCCGCCGCTGCCGCGTCCGATGAGGATGCCGGGCCGCGTCGGAGCCGTCGTCGCGCCACGCGCCGTGTGTCCGCGCCTGCCGGGACGCCCGTGGGCGAGGAGGCCCCTGTGAACGACGAGACCACCGCGGACACCGCGGAGACGAACACCCCTGCCGAGGCTCCCGCCGAGGACTCCGGGCCGCGTCGTCGGCGCCGGGCCGTGCGGACCGCCGCCGGCGGGTTCTCCGCGCCCGCGCCCAAGAACGGGAACGCTGCCGAGGAGGAGGACGGTCCGCGTCGCCCGAGGCGGCCCGCTGTGGCCGTGTTCCAGGCGCCCGTCTTCACCGAGCCGATGTTCCAGACCCCGGAGCGCGCCGCCGCGGCCGCTGCCGCCGAGGCCGTGGAGGACGACGAGGAAGAAGTCGTCGTCGTAGCGGAGCCCGTCGTGGCGGAGGTTGTCGAGGAGGAGACCGGCGGGCGTCGTCGGCGTCGTCGTCGCGGTGCCGCCTTCGAGGCCGAGCCCGAGGCGCCCGCTGTCGTCGAGGCCGTCGTCGTGGAGGAGGAGCCCGAAGAGGCCGACGAGGCCGAGGACTCCGCCGACGGTGACGAGGCCGAGGAGACCGGTTCGCGCCGCCGCCGGCGGCGTGGTGGCCGGCGTCGTCGCCGTGGCGAGTCCGCCACCGGTGAGGACGAGGGCGAGGACGGCGAGGAGTACGCCGCCGAGCAGGTCGCCCAGGATGCCGAGGACACCGCCGAGCAGGTCGAGGAGGACGCCGAGGAGGCGGACGACGACCAGGGCGGTTCCGGGTCCAGCAGCAGCCGTCGCCGGCGCCGTCGGCGTCGTCGCGCCGGTGACTCGGGCGGCGAGAGCGAGGCGCCCGCGTCGGCGGACGACCCCGAGCGCACCGTCGTCAAGGTCCGCGAGCCGCGCGCCAAGAAGGACGACCACCCCAGTGACGAGGTGCAGTCCATCAAGGGCTCCACGCGTCTCGAGGCCAAGAAGCAGCGCCGCCGTGAAGGCCGCGAGCAGGGGCGCCGGCGCGTCCCGATCATCACCGAGGCGGAGTTCCTGGCCCGCCGCGAGGCCGTCGAGCGTGTGATGGTCGTCCGGCAGAGCGGTGAGCGCACGCAGATCGGCGTCCTGGAGGACGGCGTGCTCGTCGAGCACTACGTCAACAAGGAGCAGTCGACCTCGTACGTCGGCAACGTCTACCTGGGCAAGGTCCAGAACGTGCTGCCCTCCATGGAGGCCGCGTTCATCGACATCGGCAAGGGGCGCAACGCCGTCCTGTACGCCGGTGAGGTCAACTTCGAGGCGCTCGGCATGGCCAACGGGCCGCGCCGCATCGAGTCCGCCCTGAAGTCCGGTCAGTCGGTCCTCGTGCAGGTCACGAAGGACCCGATCGGACACAAGGGTGCTCGCCTCACCAGCCAGGTCTCCCTCCCCGGTCGCTACCTCGTGTACGTCCCCGAGGGCTCCATGACCGGCATCAGCCGCAAGCTGCCCGACACCGAGCGGGCCCGGCTGAAGACCATCCTCAAGAAGATCGTCCCCGAGGACGCGGGCGTCATCGTGCGCACCGCCGCCGAGGGCGCGAGCGAGGACGAGCTGCGCCGCGACGTCGAGCGGCTGCAGGCGCAGTGGGAGGACATCCAGAAGAAGGCGAAGAGCGGTGGCGGCTCGAACGCGCCGACCCTGCTCTACGGCGAGCCGGACATGACCGTCCGGGTCGTGCGCGACATCTTCAACGAGGACTTCACCAAGGTCATCGTCAGCGGTGACGAGGCGTGGGACACCATCCACGGCTACGTGGCGCACGTCGCCCCCGACCTCGCCGACCGGCTCTCCCGCTGGACCTCCGAGGTCGACGTCTTCGCGACGTACCGCATCGACGAGCAGCTGATGAAGGCGCTGGACCGCAAGGTCTGGCTGCCCAGCGGCGGTTCGCTGGTCATCGACAAGACCGAAGCGATGATCGTGATCGACGTCAACACCGGCAAGTTCACCGGTCAGGGCGGCAACCTCGAAGAGACCGTGACCAGGAACAACCTGGAGGCGGCCGAGGAGATCGTGCGCCAGCTGCGGCTGCGCGACCTGGGCGGCATCGTCGTCATCGACTTCATCGACATGGTCCTGGAGTCCAACCGGGACCTGGTCCTGCGGCGGCTCCTGGAGTGCCTGGGACGCGACCGTACGAAGCACCAGGTCGCCGAGGTCACCTCGCTGGGCCTGGTCCAGATGACCCGCAAGCGCGTCGGACAGGGCCTGCTGGAGTCCTTCTCCGAGACCTGCGTCCACTGCAACGGCCGCGGTGTCATCGTGCACATGGAGCAGCCGACCTCGGTCGGTGGCGGCGGCAAGCGCAAGCGGCGCGGGCGCGGCGGTGACGGGACCGGGCAGGACGTCCACGACACGCACGAGCACGACCACGAGCACGATGTGGCCGACGACGAGGTCGAGACCGAGGCGGAGGTCGCCGCCGAGGTCGCCACGCCGGTTCCGTTCGCGGAGCCCGAGTTCCGGCCCGACGAGGACCTGTACAGCAGCGCCGCCGAGGCGGAGGCCGCGGCCACCCGTGGTGGGCGTTCGCGGCGCCGGACGAGCCGGCGGGCGTCGGCTCCGGCCGGTGCGCCGCGGGGCGAGCGGCAGTCGCGCGAGGTGCGTGAGGAGGCCGAGCCGGCCGCTGTCGCGCAGGCCGAGCCCGTCGCCGTTGAGGACCCGGTTGTCGAGGCTCCGGTCACTGTCGAAGCCCCTGTGGTCGACGAGGCTCCCGTTGTCGACGATGCAGCGCCCAAGGGCCGTACGCGTCGGCGTGCGACCCGTAAGGCGACCGCGCCCGCCGGTTCGCCGGCCGGGTCCGAGGAGGCCGCCGTCGTGACGGTCACCGAGGCCGCCGCGCCGGTCGTCGTCGAGGCGCCCGCGCCCGTCGAGCAGCCCGAGGCGCCCGCCGAGAGCGCGGCTCCGGCCCGCCCGCGGCGTCGTGCCGTGCGCAAGGCGACCGCGCCCACCGCGTCCGAGGAGGCGGCCGTGACGGTCGTACCGTCGGCCGTGGTGGAGGAAGCGCCGGTCGCTGAGGCCGAGGCGGACGCTCCGGCCAAGAAGACGGCCGCGCGCAAGGCCGCCAAGAAGGCCCCGGCGAAGAAGGCGGTCGCCAAGAAGACGGCGGCCACCAAGACCGCGGCCAAGAAGACGGCCGCGAAGAAGACGACGGCCAAGAAGGCCGCCAAGACCACGTCGAAGAAGACCGCGGCGGCGGAGCAGACGAGCCCGTCCTCCGTTACCGCCTCCACCGACGAGGGCTGAACCCAGGGGGTGTGCGGCCGGTCCATGTGATCGGTCGCACACCCGCAGGGGCCCGGTTTGACCCGTTCGGCTGCGGCCCCGTAACCTTGACTGTCGGCGTGTCCACTGGTGACACGCCACATCCCCGTAAACCTCTTCCTCCCGGGCGTGTTCCGCCGGGAGAGGCCGTCTGCTCCGCAGGGCGGCTGGACTGCGGGGGTGCCGTCCCTGAGCTAGAGAGTGAGATCCGCGTGTACGCCATCGTGCGCAGCGGTGGTCGCCAGCACAAGGTTGCTGTCGGCGACATCGTTGAGGTTGACAAGATTTCCACTGCCAAGGTTGGCGACACGGTCGAGCTCTCGACCCTGCTCGTTGTCGACGGCGACGCTGTGACCAGCGACCCGTGGGTGCTGGCCGGCATCAAGGTCCAGGCCGAGATCGTGGACCACCACAAGGGCGTCAAGATCGACATCCTTCGGTACAAGAACAAGACCGGTTACCGCCGTCGTCAGGGCCACCGCCAGCAGTACACGGCGATCAAGGTCACTGAGATCCCCGCGGCTGCGAAGTAAGGGACTGAGGAGAGATGGCACACAAGAAGGGCGCATCGTCCACCCGGAACGGTCGCGACTCCAATGCCCAGCGGCTCGGCGTGAAGCGCTTCGGCGGTCAGGTCGTCAACGCTGGTGAGATCCTGGTCCGCCAGCGCGGCACCCACTTCCACCCCGGTTCGGGCGTCGGCCGTGGCGGCGACGACACGCTGTTCGCGCTGAACGCCGGTGCGGTGGAGTTCGGTACGCACCGTGGCCGCAAGGTCGTGAACATCGTTCCGGTCGCCTGACACATCAGGTAGCTGATTCAGGCAACTGATTCAGGCAACTGATCGGAAGCTTTCGCGAGGCGGACCTCACTTCCCTTCCGGGAAGCGGGTCCGCCTTTCGCGTGTTGACCTAGAAACACTGTTGTACGTAACTGGAGGCACATCCCATGACCACCTTCGTGGACCGCGTCGAGCTGCATGTCGCCGCGGGTAACGGAGGCCACGGCTGTGCCTCCGTCCACCGTGAGAAGTTCAAGCCGCTCGGCGGCCCGGACGGCGGCAACGGCGGAAGGGGTGGGGATGTCATCCTCATCGTCGACCAGTCCGTGACCACGCTGCTCGACTACCACCACTCCCCGCACCGCAAGGCCACCAACGGCAAGCCCGGCGAGGGCGGCAACCGCTCCGGCAAGGACGGCACGGACCTGGTCCTGCCGGTGCCGGACGGCACGGTCGTGATGGACGGCGCGGGCAATGTCCTCGCCGACCTCGTCGGCCACGGCACGTCGTACATCGCCGCGCAGGGCGGCCGGGGCGGTCTCGGCAACGCGGCGCTGGCCTCGGCCCGCCGCAAGGCCCCCGGCTTCGCGCTCCTCGGCGTCCCCGGTGACCTCCGGGACATCGTCCTGGAGTTGAAGACGGTCGCCGACGTGGCGCTGGTCGGCTACCCGAGCGCCGGCAAGTCCTCGCTGATCTCCGTGCTGAGCGCGGCCAAGCCCAAGATCGCCGACTACCCCTTCACGACCCTGGTTCCGAACCTCGGCGTGGTGACGGCCGGCGAGACGGTCTACACGATCGCCGACGTGCCCGGCCTCATCCCCGGCGCGAGCCAGGGCAAGGGTCTCGGCCTGGAGTTCCTGCGCCACGTCGAGCGGTGCAGCGTCCTCGTGCACATCCTGGACACCGCGACGCTGGAGTCCGAGCGCGACCCGATCTCCGACCTCGACATGATCGAGGAGGAGCTGAAGCAGTACGGCGGCCTCGACCGGCGTCCGCGCATGGTCGTCCTGAACAAGATCGACGTACCGGACGGCAAGGACCTGGCCGAGATGGTGCGCCCCGACCTGGAGGCGCGCGGCTACCGTGTCTTCGAGGTGTCGGCGGTCGCGCACACGGGACTGCGTGAACTCTCCTTCGCGCTCGCGGAGTTGATCGCCGCCTCGCGCGCCGCGAAGCCGCAGGAGGAGGCGACCCGGATCGTCATCCGCCCGAAGGCGGTCGACGACAGCGGCTTCACCGTCGTACAGGAGGAGGACGGCCTCTTCCGCGTGCGCGGTGAGAAGCCCGAACGCTGGGTCCGCCAGACCGACTTCAGCAACGACGAGGCCGTCGGCTACCTCGCCGACCGCCTCAACCGCCTCGGCGTCGAGCAGTCCCTGATGAAGGCGGGCGCCCGCTCCGGCGACGGCGTCGCGATCGGCCCCGAGGACAACGCGGTCGTCTTCGACTGGGAGCCGACGGTGATGGCCGGCGCGGAGATGCTCGGCCGCCGCGGCGAGGACCACCGCTTCGAGGCCCCGCGCCCGGCGGCACAGCGCCGCCGCGACAACCAGGCCGAGCGGGACGAGGCGACCCAGGAGTTCAACGACTTCAAGCCGTTCTGATCGACCTGTCCGGCGCCTCTTCCGGGCCGGTGATCGTCCGTCAGGCGTGAAGATCATTCGCCGCCGTGACCAAAGTGGCTGAGACCCGTTGCTCTCGGAGTAACGGGTCTCTTGCTGTGCGCTTGTTTGTCATGGACGCGATACTTACTGTTCAACGGGCGGGACTCCGCGCACTGTGAGGCTTCCAAGTGACCCAAGAGGCCAACGTCGCAAGGGAGTTCACCGATGACCGGAGCCGTATCACCCGATCGACGACGTTTTCTCGCGGCCGGTGCGGCGGTGCTCGGGGCCGCCGCTTCCGCTCAGCTCTGGCTGCCCAGCTCCGCGCAGGCTGCCGAAACGCCTTTGCCTGACGGGGTGTTCAGCCTCGGTATCTCCTCCGGGGACCCGTTGCCCGACGGCATCGTGCTGTGGACGCGGCTCGCCCCGGACCCGCTCAACGGGGGCGGGATGCCCGATCGTGTCGTGCCCGTGGAGTGGGAACTCGCCGAGGACGCCCGGTTCAGAAAGCCCGTGCGCCGCGGCATCGCGCCCGCGCGGCCCGAGTACGGGCACAGCGTTCACGTGGATGTACGGGGACTGCGCCCCGGCCGTGACTACTGGTACCGCTTCCGTGTCAGCGGGCAGATCTCCGCCACCGGCCGGACCCGTACCGCGCCCCACGCGAACAGCTCCGGCGGCCGGCTGCGCGTCGCGCTCGCCTCCTGTCAGAACTGGCAGAACGGCTACTTCACGCCGTACGCCGACATGCTGGCCCAGGACCCCGACTTCGTGCTCTTCGTCGGTGACTACATCTACGAGTCGGCGCCCTCCGCGGCCGGTCCGCGGCGGCACGAGGGGACCGGGGAGCCGTACAGCCTGGTGCAGTATCGGAACCGGTACGCGCAGTACCGCACCGACCCGGATCTGCTGGCCATGCACGCCAACACCCCCTGGGTCGTGACCTTCGACGACCACGAGGTCGACAACGACTGGGCGGGGGAGGTCCCGCAGGACCCCGACAAGCAGTCGCACGACGCGTTCGTCGCGCGGCTGACCGCGGCCTTCCAGGCGTACTACGAGCACATGCCGGTGCGCGCGACCGCCGTGCCGAGCGGGCCGCACATCCAGATGTACCGGCGGCTCGAATTCGGCCGTCTGATGCGCCTGAACGTCCTCGACACCCGGCAGTTCCGCAGCGACCAGGCGACCACCCAGGCCGGCGCCGAGGACCCGGCGATGACGATGATGGGCGCCGAGCAGAAGGCGTGGCTGCTGCACGGGTTGCGGCACTCGCCCGCGCGCTGGAACGTCATCGCCTCGCAGATCATGATGGCCGAGACGGACATCCTGCTCGGCGCGGGCAAGCAGTGGTTCTACGACGCCTGGGACGGCTACCAGGTCGAACGCAACGCCCTGCTGGAGGACTTCAAGAGCGTCCGCAACCCCGTGGTCCTCAGCGGCGACCGCCACCTCACGATGATCAGCGATCTGAAGGAGGACTTCGCCGATCCGGACTCCGACGTCGTCGGCGCCGAGTTCGTCGGTACGTCCATCTCCAGCAACGGCGACCAGGACCAGGCCGCCTTCCACGCCCAGTGGGACCCGCTGATGGCGGACAACCCGCACTGGAAGGTGATCGACGCCCACCGCGGCTACCACCTGTTCGACATCCGCAAGGACGGCATCGACGCGCGGGTGAGGGTCGTGGACACCGTGCTCAAGCCCGCGGCGACACCGAGCACGTACGCCTCGCTCCGGGTGGAGGCGGGCCGACCCGGGGTAGAAAAAGTGTGACACTTTTCGTGAAAGTGTCACACTTTCTGGAAACATGAACCCTGTGTGACCGGAGCCTGGGACTCATCTGTGTCCCAGGCTCCTCTCAGGGCAAACTCAGGAACAACTCTTACCGTCCGTTAACCATGGAGACGGATTGTATTAAGGAAGCGCTGCCCGTCGGGACCCGGCTGCTGCACATCGGCCCGCACAAGACCGGGACCACGGCCATCCAGGGCGCGCTCTTCGCCGCGAAGGACACGATGCCCGAGCACGGCGTCGACTTCCCCGCGCACAGCAGGCACCCGATGGAAGCGGCCCTCGCCGCCTGCGCACGGCCCGCGATGATGGGCGACACCGTGCCCACCGACAAACACTGGACGCGCCTTCTCGACGCCGTGCGCGCCACCGGCGACCGCACCTCGGTGATCAGCAGCGAGTTCTTCGCCGACGCCCAGGACGACGAGACGCTGGCCAGGATCGTGGAACAGCTCGGCGGCGAGCGCGTGCACATCCTCATCACCCTGCGCCCGCTGGCGAGGATCATGCCCTCGCAGTGGCAGCAGTACGTGCAGAACGGCCTGCGCATGGGCTACGACAACTGGCTGGAGCACATGCTCCGCAAGGCGCCGTACGAGCAGCCCAACCCCAGCTTCTGGCGCCGGCACCGGCACGACCGGCTGGTCGAGCGCTGGGCCCGGGTCGTCGGTCCCGAGCGCCTCACCGTCGTAGTCGTCGACGACAGCGACCGGGACGGACTGCTGCGCACCTTCGAGACGCTGCTCGGACTGCCCGCGAATCTCCTGCGGCCGGTTCCGGACGCGGCGAACCGTTCTCTTACCCTCGCCGAGACCGAAATGCTGCGGAAGCTCAACGTGGAATTCCGCGGCAATGGACTCCCCGACGAGCTGTATTCCAAGCTCGTGCGCAACGGCGCGGTCATGCATATGAAGAATGCGTGCAGCCCGACTCCGCAGGACGTGAAGATCACCACGCCCCGGTGGGCGGTCGAGGCGGCCGGTGCGATCGGCGCCGAGATGGCCGGGACCATCGCCGCCACGGGCGTACGGGTCGTAGGGGACACGGCACTGCTCTCGGCCGTACCGGAGGCCGCTTCGGAGGCCGTGGGGAAGGCCTCCGGGGTGCCGCGGATCGCGCCCGAAGTGGCCGCGCAGGCGCTCTACGGGGCGCTCGCGGCGGCCGCGTCGGCGCCCGTGCGGCACAGTGCGCCGGCTAAGGCGCGGACGGTCCACCAGACGTCGTCGAAGGAACTCGTACGGGTTCTCGGCCACCGTTGTCTGAAGAAGCTCCGTCGGCGCTGAGTCCCGTCATCGTCCGGTTACCGGCAGTGCAAGATGAATGACAGGTGTCGCGCACATATGCGGTGGAGGTCACTCGCCTTGCACTGCGGTAACCGCGAGTGGGACCATTTGCGAGTTCCCCCGTTGTCCCGAGGTAGGTCAAGGTCACCTGTGTCGCACATAGCCAAGCCCCGCACCACCGCAGTGATCCTGGCCGGCGGTACCGGCCAGCGGGTGGGTCTCTCGATCCCCAAGCAGCTGCTGAAGATCGCCGGCAAGGCAGTCATCGAGCACACCCTGACCACCTTCGAGAACGCCGACTCGATCGACGACATCATCGTCCTGATGGCGCCGGGCTACGTCCCGGACATCGAGAAGATCGTCGCCAAGGCCGGCTTCCAGAAGGTCACCCGGATCATCGAGGGCGGCTCGACGAGGAACGAGACCACCGAGCGCGCCATCGCCGCGCTGGGTGAGGGCCTGGCCGAGGGCGAGGACCGCAACGTCCTCTTCCACGACGCCGTGCGCCCCCTGCTCTCGCAGCGCGTGATCGACGACTGTGTGATCGCCCTGGAGCGCTTCCAGGCCGTGGACGTGGCCATCCCGTCCGCCGACACCATCATCGTGACCCGCACCCACGGCGACGACGGCGAGTTCATCACCGAGATCCCGGACCGCTCCCGGCTGCGCCGCGGCCAGACGCCCCAGGCGTTCAAGCTGTCCACGATCCGCCGCGCCTACGAGGTCGCGGCCGGTGACCCCAACTTCCAGGCCACGGACGACTGTTCGGTCGTACTCAAGTACCTGCCGGACGTGCCGATCCACGTCGTCGCGGGCGACGAGTACAACATGAAGGTCACCCAGCCCGTCGACGTCTTCATCGCCGACAAGCTCTTCCAGCTCGCCTCCACCGCCGCGCCCGAGCAGGTCGACGAGGCCGCCTACCGCGAGCTGCTCACCGGCAAGACGCTCGTCGTCTTCGGCGGCTCGTACGGCATCGGCAAGGACATCGCCGAGGTCGCCGAGGGCTACGGCGCCACGGTGTACGCGCTGGGCCGCTCGACCACCGGCACGCACGTCGAGAACCCCGAGGAGGTCGACGACGCGCTGTCCAAGGCGTACGGCGAGACCGGGCGCATCGACTACGTCATCAACACCGCGGGCGTGCTGCGCATCGGCAAGCTGGCCGAGACGGACAACGCGACGATCGAGGAGGCGCTGAAGGTCAACTACCTGGCGCCCGTGCAGATCGCCCGTTCCGCGTACAAGTACCTGGCCGAGACCAAGGGCCAGCTGCTGCTCTACACCTCCAGCAGCTACACGCGCGGCCGCGCCGAGTACAGCCTGTACTCCTCGACCAAGGCCGCGATGGTCAACCTCACGCAGGCCCTGTCGGACGAGTGGGCCGGCGACGGCATCCGCGTGAACTGCATCAACCCGGAGCGCACCGCCACCCCGATGCGCACCAAGGCCTTCGGCCAGGAGCCCACGGGCACGCTGCTGTCCTCCGAGGCCGTGGCCCGTACCTCGCTCGACGTGCTGCTGTCCGAGCTGACCGGCCATGTCATCGACGTCCGCCAGCAGGACCCGACGGCCGGCGCGGCCAAGGCGTCCGGCTTCGAGGCCGCCCTCGCCTCGGTCCTGGACGTCCAGGACGGCGTTTAATCAAGCCTGACTCTGAGCTCCGGTAAATTACTCGAAACCCCCAAGAGCAGGTTCATCAGTGATTTCCACCGCTATTCGCGTGGCCCGGGTGGGCAGCGCGGCTGAGCTGGCCGCCGCCGTCCTGATGATGCTGGGATACCCGGCCCTCATGCTGGCCGCCCTCATCCCGAGCGTCCCCGCCTTCGCCGCCGCGGCCGTCGTGACGTACGTCGCGGACCACTACCTCCACCGCCAGGCCAGCTACCTGATCAACCGCCTCAGCAAGGTCAGAGCGGGCCTCTCCATCCGCTTCCTGATCCGCCAGCTGCTGCTGATCCTGCTGCTGGCCCGCATGGACCTCTCCGACCACCTGATCTTCTACGGCGCGATCGCCTGCTTCATCGCCTTCTACGGCCTCCAGGCCCCGCACGGCGCGGTCGTCGCGCTGATCCGCAACCGCCGCCGGATGCCGGTCGCCACCCGCAACGTCGACCTCGGCTCCCGCATCCACATCCCGGACGCCCCGAAGTTCGGCCTGCTGGAGCGCTCCGCCGAGAAGATGCTCCACCTCGACCTGTTCGCCGTCGTCGGCCTGCTGATCTCCGCGCAGCTCGACTCGGCCGTCGCCGCCTTCGTCGGCATCGGCGTCACCCTGTTCCTGGGCACCCTCTACGTCGCCGCGCTGCTGCCGTACATAAGGGGTACGAAGATCCCGCCGACGCCCGAGGTCATCCTCGCGGCCGTCGACGACTGGCTGCACGAGTACAAGCCGCAGACGGTGCTCTACTTCTCCGGCTCCAAGGACTCGGCGTACCAGGTCAACATGTGGCTGGAGACCATGGAGCAGCTGGACACCCGGCCGCTGGTCCTGCTCCGTGAGCGCGTGATACTGCAGAACCTCGCCCAGACCAAGGCCCCCGTCATCTGCGTGCCCGGCGGTGTGCACCTGATGAACATGGACCTCTCGACCGTGCGCGTCGCGCTCTACGCGGCCAACGTCGGCAAGAACATCCACCTGCTGCGCGTCCCCACCATGAAGCACGTCTTCATCGGCCACGGCGACAGCGACAAGCTGGCCAGCGTCAACCCGTTCAGCAAGGTCTACGACGAGGTGTGGACCGCCGGCCGCGCGGGCCGCGACCGCTACGCCATCGCCGACGTCGGCGTCCGCGACGACGACATCGTCGAGGTCGGCCGCCCCCAGCTCGCCCCCATCCAGACCTGGCAGGGCGTCCCCGACGGCCGTATCCCCACGGTCCTCTACGCCCCCACCTGGGAGGGCTGGGACAACGACCCCGGCAACACCTCCCTCCTGCTGGCCGGCGAGAACATCGTCAAGAAGCTGCTCAAGGCCGACCCGCCGGTGCGCGTGCTGTACAAGCCGCACCCCTTCACCGGCACGGTCAGCCCCGCGGCCGGCTCCGCGCACCGCAAGGTCGTCGCCCTCGTCGAGAAGGCCGCCGTCCAGCGCGCGAGCGACCCCCGCTTCACCGCCGACGCGGCCGTACAGACGAAGGCCAAGGCCGACCTGGCCCGCATCGAGGCCCGTATCGCCGAACTCTCCGGCGGCCCCGCCGACAAGGGCGACGAGGCCGAACTGACCCGTGACGGCGTGGTCGACCTGGTCAAGTACGAGGAGATCGCCCGGCTGCGCGCCGAGTGGAACGACGCGTACTGGACCGCCGCCGGCACCTTCGAGCACCGCGTCATCTCGGGTTCCGAGCCGCGCCTGTACGACTGCTTCAACGTGTCCGACGCGATGGTCTCCGACATCTCCAGCGTGGTCTCCGACTTCATCGCGAGCGGCAAGCCGTACGCGGTGACGGACTCGGCGGTGCTGGGCGTGGAGGAGTTCAAGCGGCAGAACACGGCGGTGCGCGCCGCGGTGATCCTCTCCAACAAGGCGGCGGAACTGGGCGAGTTGCTCGCGGCGGTCCGCACCCCGGACGCCGACCCGATGGCCGAGGACCGCAAGGAACTCAAGGAGTACCTGCTCGGTCCGGACGAGCCCACGTCGATCGAGCAGTTCAACTCGGCGGTGGGGAACCTCGCGGCCAAGTCCGAGACGCGGAACGTCGGACAGGAGCGGGCGGCGGCGAGCGGGGACGCGGCGAGTCCGACCGAGGCGCAGCTGTCGGCGGATCCGACGGTCGGCTGACCGCTTTCGGCCAGGATTTGGTCAAGAAGGGCCCGGTTCTCGAGGAGTGATCCTCGAAAACCGGGCTCTTTTGCGTATCCCCTGCTGACGAAGGACAACCGATCCACTCGATCGGCCGTCTTGTAGATGGCGATTCAATGGACAAAGGGGGGCGCGTGACCGTGACGCAGCCTGATGTGACCGTGGTCGTCGGGGCGTACGAGGCGATGCCGTACCTGGTCGAGTGCCTGCGCTCGGTCGAGGCGCAGACCCTGGACGCGGCCCGCATCGAGGTCATCGCCGTGGACGACGGCTCGACGGACGGCACGGGGGAGTACCTGGAGGAGTTCGCGGCCCGCGCAGCGGCCCACGTCACCGTGCTCCACCAGGAGAACTCCGGCGGCCCCAGCTCCCCGCGCAACGTCGGCCTGGGCAAGGCGAGCGGGCGCTACGTCTTCTTCCTCGACGCCGACGACCGGCTCGCCCCCGAGGCGCTGGAGCGCATGGTCGCGATGGCCGACCGGAACGGCACGGACGTGGTGCTCGGCAAGGTCGAGGGCATCAACCGGGTCCCGCCGAAGGCGGCTTGGGTGGAGACCCTGGAGCGCACCGACGTCTTCCACTCCAACATCAAGTTCACGCTGAGCGCACAGAAGCTGTTCCGGCGGGCGCTGTTGGAGCGGCACAGCATGCGGTTCGACGAGTCGCTGTTCACCGGCGAGGACGCGCTGTTCACGATGGAGGCGTATCTCCGGGCCGACGGCGTCTCGGTCATCGCCGACCACACCTGCTACTACCTGGTCGGCCGCGACGACGGCAAACACGTGACGAAGAGCGGGAGTTACACCCTGCGCTTCGACTCCGCCCGTGCGTTGATGAACCTCATCGCGGAGATGGTCCCGCCGGGGGTGGAGCGGGACAAGTTGATGGTGCGGCCGTTCCTGGTGACGCTGCTCCCGCAGTTCGGCCCGAAGTACGTGGGGGACAGCGAGGAGGTACGGCGCCACAAGTTCGAGTTGGCCAAGCCGCTGATGGACGCCCACTGGACGGACGAAGTGGCGGTACGCCTCAAGGTCGACGAGCGGCTGCGTCTGCACCTGGTCGCGCAGGAACGCCCCGAACTCCTGCTGGCCGTGGCCGAGTTCATCAAGTCGAAGAAGCGACCGGACTCCGTCCTGGAGAGGGGTGGCCGCCGTGTGTACCTGGCGTATCCCCACTTCCGCTCCGCGTCGGTCGGGCTCCCTGATTCCCTCTACCTGGCCGAACCCCGGGAGGCGCGTGGGGTGGAGGGATACCGGGAGGGGGCGGTTCTCCTCCGCCGGGTGATGAGGAAAGCGCGTCGGATGTTGAGGACGGGTCGGTAGCCGGTCGGGTGCGGCCCGGTGGGGGCTGGTCGCGCAGTTCCCCGCGCCCCTTAAAAACGCAGGCCCGCCCAGGTCTTTCAGCTCCGCCACGTGGGCGCGACCTGAAAACGCAGGCCCGCCCGGGTCTTTCAGCTTCGCCGTGTGGGCGCGAGCTGAAGACGCAGGCCCGCCCGGGTCTTTCAGCTTCGCCGTGTGGGCGCCTGCGCGACCAGCCCCCACCGGGCCCGCACCATGAACTCAACCCATCTGTCCGAGACCTGGACGAACGTGCACAGGGCAACCCGGTTCGCGTAGATTGCCACCCCGACCTACCCGAGGGGACCGCGCACGTGGCAGGGGCAAGGCAGGCCGTGACCGAGGCCCGCAGGATCGTCGTCAAGGTGGGCTCCTCCTCACTGACCACCGCGGCCGGCGGCCTGGACGCCGACAGGGTCGACGCACTCGTCGACGTCCTCGCCAAGAGCCGCAGCGGAGGAGAAAAAGAGGTCGTCCTAGTCTCCTCCGGCGCCATCGCCGCAGGCCTCGCCCCGCTGGGCCTGCGCCGCCGCCCCAAGGACCTCGCCCGCCAACAGGCCGCCGCCAGCGTCGGCCAGGGCCTCCTCGTCGCCCGCTACACCGCCTCCTTCGCCCGCTACAGCATCCGCGTCGGCCAAGTGCTGCTCACCTCCGACGACATGAGCCGCCGCTCCCACCACCGCAACGCCTCCCGCACCCTCGACAAGCTCCTCGCCATGGGCGCCCTCCCGATCGTCAACGAGAACGACACCGTCGCCACGGACGAGATCCGCTTCGGCGACAACGACCGGCTCGCCGCCCTCGTCGCCCACCTCGTCCACGCCGACCTCCTGGTCCTCCTCTCCGACATCGACGGCGTCTACGACGGCGACCCGAGCAAGCCGGGCACCTCGCGGATAGCGGAAGTCCGGGGACCGCAGGATCTCGCACACGTCGAGATCGGCAGCGCGGGCAAGGCCGGCGTCGGCACCGGCGGCATGGTCACCAAGGTCGAGGCCGCCCGGATCGCCGCCGCCGCGGGCATCCCCGTCGTGCTCACCAGCACGGTCCACGCCACCGACGCGCTCACCGGCGGCGACACGGGCACGTACTTCCACGCCACCGGCAAACGCTCCGCGGACCGGCTGCTCTGGCTGCAGCACGCGTCCACCCCCCAGGGCTCGTTGACCCTCGACGACGGTGCCGTACGCGCGGTCGTCCAGCGCCGGATGTCCCTGCTGCCGGCCGGAATCGCCGCCGTCGAGGGCGAGTTCAGCGCGGGCGACCCCGTCGAACTCCGGGACGGCGACGGGCTCGCGGTCGCCCGGGGTCTCGTCAACTTCGACGCCAAGGAGATCCCCCAGCTGATCGGCCGCTCCACCAGGGAACTGGCACGGGAGCTGGGACCGTCGTACGAGAGGGAAGTCGTACACAGGGACGACCTCGTGATCCTGCACCCGTAAAACAACCGAAACGTCCGCCTCCCCGCGGTGGACCTTCCGTAAAAGCGCCACGCGGACGGCTTCGGCCTGCTCAACTTTGTCTCGGGGACAAATTCCGCGCGAGCACCGCAGCTCGACCATTGCGTAAGGAGGCCGTCGTGAGACGAGTGCGCCCTGGGGCGGCGGCGTCCCGCGGTGGTACCACCTCCCGCGCGCCCGGCGAGGAGCGCACGCTGACGAGCGTCGCGGCCGGCGCCCGGTACGAGGGCGAGGAACCCAAGGACCTGCCCCGGCTCTGGCATGTCACCCTCAGCGTCTCCGGCGGCGAGGCCCCGCTGAAGGAGGTCCGGCGCGGTCTGGAACAGCTCGCCCACGACCACCCCTTTCTGCTGACCAGCCGCTACGCCAACGACCACGCGGAGATCCGCTACTGGGAAGAGGCCCGCGACCTGCACGACGCGGCCGCCGTGGCGCTGCGCCTGTGGGGCGAGCACCGTCAGACCGCGAAGCTGCCGCCGTGGGAGATCGTCGGCCTGGAGGTCATCGACCGCGAGACCTACCACCAGCGCATCTCCGAGGGCTACGGTCCGCTGCCCGCGACCCCGGTCGGCGTCCATCCGTTCTGAGATCTCCTCGGGATCCGTTTTGAGCCGTCTTCGGGCTCTTCCGCGCTTGTCTCGCGGTTTGGGATAGCCGGTGGACGCCCCCGCAGGGCGCACTACCCTTCCCTCATGACCACGCTCTCGCCGTACGACTCCCTGTCCCCGGTCACGCAGGCCGCGTACCGCGCCAAGTCCGCTGCCGCCGACCTCGCGCCGCTGCCGCGCGCCGAGAAGGACGACGCGCTGCTCGCCATCGCGGACGCGCTGGAGGTCCGTACGAGCGAGATCGTCGAGGCCAACGCCAAGGACATCGCCAAGGCCCGCGCGGCCGGCACCAGCGAGACGGTCATCGACCGGCTGACGCTCACGCCCGAGCGCGTACGGGCCATCGCCTCCGACGTACGGGACGTCGTCGCGCTGCCCGACCCGGTCGGCGAGGTCGTCCGCGGCTCGACCCTCCCGAACGGCATCGACCTGCGCCAGGTCCGCGTCCCCCTCGGCGTCGTCGGCATCATCTACGAGGCCCGCCCGAACGTGACCGTGGACGCGGCCGCGCTCTGCCTCAAGTCCGGGAACGCGGTCCTCCTGCGCGGCTCGGCCTCCGCCTACGAGTCCAACACCGCCCTCGTGCGCGTCATCCGCGACGCCGTCGGCGGCGCCGGACTCCCCGCCGACGCCGTGCAGTTGGTGCCCGGCGAGAACCGCGAGAGCGTCCGCGAACTGATGCGCGCCCGGGGCCTCGTCGACGTCCTCATCCCGCGCGGCGGCGCCTCCCTGATCCAGACCGTCGTCAGCGAGTCGACCGTCCCCGTGATCGAGACCGGCGTCGGCAACTGCCACGTCTACGTCGACGCGGACGCCGACCTCGACATGGCGATCGACATCCTGATCAACTCCAAGGCCCAGCGCCCCAGCGTCTGCAACGCCGCCGAGACCCTCCTCGTCCACCAGGACATCGCCCCCGAGTTCCTCCCGCGCGCCCTGGACGCCCTCGCCGAGGCCGGCGTCACCGTCCACGCCGACGAGCGCGTCCTCGCCTACGCCAAGGACTCCGAGGCCACGGTCGTGGAGGCCACCCCGGAGGACTGGGACACCGAGTACCTCTCCTACGACATCGCCGCGGCCGTCGTCGACTCGCTCGACAAGGCCGTCCAGCACATCCGGCTGTGGAGCTCCGGCCACACCGAGGCGATCGTCACCAGCTCCCAGCAGGCCGCCCGCCGCTTCACCCAGCTGGTCGACTCCACCACCGTCGCCGTGAACGCCTCCACGCGCTTCACGGACGGCAGCCAGTTCGGCTTCGGCGCCGAGATCGGGATCTCCACCCAGAAGCTGCACGCACGGGGCCCGATGGGCCTGCCGGAGCTGACGAGCACCAAGTACATCGTCACGGGTGATGGGCACATCCGCCGCTGAGGTCCCGCCGTCTGGCATATGCGGTGGGCATAACGCCTCGTCGGGGGAGAGGCGTCTCACCCAACGGATGAATTTCCCTACCGCCTGCCCAAATTGACCCCCCAGGTCTACTCTGGAGAGGTGCCGGAGGACGTGGGGGGCAGGCCGTTTCCCGACGGCTGGGAGCCCGACGACGACCACGACCGCGGAATGTCGGACGAAGAGTTCGCATCCGTGGTCTTCGACGAGGCCTTCATACGGGCGGCCGTAGTACACGAGCCGACGGCTGTCGAACGCCTCCTTGCCGCTGCCCAGGCGAGAGCGGAGGCCTCCGAGGCCGAGGCCCGCCGCGCGCAGCACGGCAGACGCGGACGAGGCGACGACGATCCGTTCGAGGACGCCTACGGGCGCGAATTCGGCCATGATCCGGAACTCGACGACCTGGACGACGCCGATCTCGTCGAGGGCCGTTACGGCGCCCCGGGCACCTACGGCAAACAGGTCCGCTGGCACCGCCCCGTCGCCTGGCTGCTCGCCCTCGTGATGGGCATCGGCATGGTCGCCCTGGCTTTCTCGGCGGTCTACCGCGGCGCGTCCTCGGGCGGCCGGGACCGTGTCCCGCCCCCGGCCTCCACCGGCGTGGAACAGGGCACGGCGGCGGCGCCCTCCGCCTCCGCCGACAACTCCCAGCCACCGCTGTCGGCCGTACCGCGCACGCCCTGAGCGACTTGTGGGCGGCCCGGTGAGAACCTGTCAGAACTTGTCGTGTACCAGGGCGTTTACCTGAGGCTCCAGAGACCTACTCTGAAAGTATGGGCGGTCCAGGAGACCCACCTGAGGGCACGCCCGAGGGCGCTCCCGGTGGTGGTGAGGACGAGTACCGATCCGTCGTCTTCGACGAGTCGTTCGTCCGCGCTGCCCGCCTCCAGGAGCTCTCCGCGCAGGAGCGCCTGGCCGACCACGCCCCCGCCGTCCGCCGCCGCCCGGCCCTGCGCCGCGGTCTCTCCCGGCAGGCCCTGATCCTGGTCATGCTGATCGCCGTCGCCTTCGGCACCGCGATCTACATGGGCGTACGGCACCCCTACACGACCCCCACGGCCCAGCAGCCCGTCGAACCGCTGCGGATGACCGTCATCCCGCTGTCCCCCCAGGGCGCGGTGCCGGGGGCGGCCGACGCCGAGGACCTCTACGCGCACAGCCCCGCCGCGCAGTTCAGTGTCGGCGCCGAGGGCGTACCGCTGCCGGCCGCGCGGCGCACCGCGCACTTCTCGGACAGCCAGGTCATCGCCGCCCTGAGCACCGCCAAGGACTACATCGTGGAGTCCTCGCTCTACCCGGCGGTCCTCACCGGCGGACAGATCCGCCCCGCCCGCGTCCTCGTCGACCCGGACCAACTCGACCAGTTCGACCAGAGTTTCGAGCACCCGACCGCCGACGGCCGGCACGAACCCACCGGATGGCTGGTTCGCTTCGACCCCTCACGCGTCCAGCTGGCCGACCGCAAGATCCGCGTCCAGGGCACCCTGGCGGCCACCGAGACCGACTCGTCCACCCTCGAAGTCACCGCCGACGGAACCTTCGTCTACGCGCTGCGGCCCAACGGCTCGACGGCCTCGGCCGGCTCCGGCGACAAGGCCGCCCAGGTGTCCCTGTTCACCGTCCGCCGCGAACTGCACTTCCGCTTCGACCGCGACGACCTGCGCATGCACCAGGCCCAGATCGTGGTCTCCTACGTCCAGGCCGGGCCCCTGTCCTGCGCCGACGACTCCGTGACGTATCTGCGCCCCCTGCTCGCCGGCCAGACCGCCAAGGCGGGCGGCCCGGCGGGCACGGACCCGTACGCGACGGGCAGTGCGACGGCGCTGTGCGGGACGCTGGCGACGAGCGCGCAACCGAAGGTGTGAGTTTCCTGAATTTCCACGCGGGGGACGTGCCCGCCAAGGGCTCTTTGTCGCCCCGTCCATTGCCCCGGCTGTCGCCCTGCCTTGTCGTACGCGAGCGGGGTCGACCCCTCCCCATGGGCGAGGTCGGCCCCGTAAGCGAGGTGGCAGGTGCGGGTCAGTTCTCGTCGCGCGGCGGGGTGTCGTCCGTCGGCGGCTGCTCCGTGCCGTTGGCCGAGCTCGACGGCGGCTCGTCCTGCGGGGCCGAGCTCGCGAAGCCGCCGAAGCCGCGCCGCACCCGGCCGCCGAGGTCGCCCGCGCCGCCGGCGAAGTCGCTGACCAGCTTCATCAGCGGGTCCTTGGAGTTCTTGACGTTGCTCGCGTAGCTCGCCGCCGACTCGCGGAACGAGTCCGTGACCGAGGTGTCCTTGTCCTCGCTGCGCCGCGGGTAGTGCCCGTCCATGATCCGCTGGTAGTCGCGGGACTCGGCCCACTTCTTCAGCTCGGCCGCCCGCACGGTGGTGAAGGGGTGGGAGCGAGGCAGCACGTTAAGGATCTTCAGGACTGAGTCGCGCAGGTCGCCGCCCGACTCGAACTCCTCGGCCTGCTTGAGGAAGGCGTCCACGTTCATCTCGTGCAGGTGGTTGCCGCCGGCGATCTTCATCAGGCCGCGCATCGAGGCCCGCAGGTCCTGGCCGACCAGCAGACCCGCGCGGTCGGCGGACAGCTCCGACTTGCGGAACCACTCGCGCAGCGCCGTCACGATCGCCAGGATCGCGAGGTTGCCCAGCGGGATCCAGGCGACCTTCAGGGCCAGGTTGGTGAGGAAGAGCAGGATCGTGCGGTACACGGAGTGGCCGGACAGTGCGTGGCCCACCTCGTGGCCGACGACCGCCCGCATCTCCTCCTCGTCGAGCAGCTCGACCAGGCCGGTGGTGACGACGATGATCGGCTCGTCCAGGCCGATGCACATCGCGTTGGGCTGCGGGTCCTGGGTGACGTACATCGGCGGGACCTTCTCCAGGTCCAGGATGTAACAGGCGTCCCGCAGCATGTCGTTGAGGTGCGCGAACTGCTGGTCCGACACGCGCACCGAGTCGGACAGGAACAGCAGCCGCAGACTGCGCTCGGGGAGCAGCCCGCTGAGCGCCTTGAACACCGTGTCGAACCCGGTCAGCTTGCGCAGCGCCACCAGGGCGGAGCGGTCGGCCGGGTGCTCGTACGCACGCGAGGAGATCCCCGGGAAGCGCCTGCGCTGCCTGCTCGGTACGTTCTCGTGCCCGTTCTGCTCGTGGCCGTCTTCGGACATGTGGTCCCCCATGTGCGTGTGTGTGCCCTGAGTGCCCCCGAAGCAGAGCCCAGCCTAGGCGGAGATACCGTGGACGGGCAGTACAGCGAAGGAGTCAACGCATGGAGCCCCATTCCGCAGCCGCCTGGCTCGCAGAGGCCGCGAGCGCCGCCCCCCGGCAAGGGTCGGGGGATCTGCTCAGGGTCGTACTGATCGTGATGTTCCTCGGCTGCATCCTGACCGCGTGGTTCCTGCTGCGCGGGTACAAACAGAAGGACGACTGAGAAGCCCGTCGAGTTCCCCGCCGACGCCCATGTCGCGTTCCCAATGGCGGAGTCGGCGTGATCGCCGCCGGGGCGCCCGCTTACCATGGGCCGACATCTTTATCCCGCCCACCGGATAGGTTCTGCTGAAGATGAGCATCCACGGCACTGCTGCCCAGTTGGTCACCCTTGCCGCCGAGGGGGAGGGCGGAGGCAACCACGAGAGCCTCCAGCCGATCATCACCGGTGGCGGCGCGTTCATCGTCCTGATGCTCCTGCTGTGGATCACCACCCGGTTCAACCGCGACCGCTAGGGTCTGTCCCTTTCTGTCCGCCGGACGGGTCCCGGGGCCTTCACACCGGGCCGGTAGGGTCTGCACGCATGGGAGAGCAGGACATGCCTACCGGTCCGGCGAACGACACGACGCGCGGCACGGAGATCCGAATGGCGAACGGCCCGCGCAACAACGGCCCGTCGAACCCCGGCAAGCGCCGTCTCGGCGTCATGGGCGGAACGTTCGACCCGATCCACCACGGGCACCTCGTGGCGGCCAGCGAGGTCGCCGCGCAGTTCCACCTGGACGAGGTGATCTTCGTCCCGACCGGTCAGCCGTGGCAGAAGACCGACCGCAAGGTCGCGCTGGCCGAGGACCGCTACCTGATGACGGTCATCGCGACCGCCGAGAACCCCCAGTTCTCGGTGAGCCGGATCGACATCGACCGCGGCGGCCCCACCTACACCACGGACACCCTGCGTGACCTGCGCGCGATCAACCCCGACGCGGACCTCTTCTTCATCACCGGCGCCGACGCCCTCGGCGCGATCCTGACCTGGCGGGACGCGGAGGAGCTGTTCTCCCTCGCGCACTTCATCGGGGTCACCCGCCCCGGCCACACGCTGACCGACCCGGGCCTCCCGGAGGGCGGCGTCTCGCTGATCGAGGTTCCCGCGCTGGCCATCTCCTCAACAGACTGCCGTGCGAGAGTCGCGAAGGGAGACCCCGTCTGGTACCTGGTGCCCGACGGAGTCGTGCGCTATATCGACAAGCGCGAGCTGTACCGCGGCGAGTGAGCCGAGAGGGGCACCGGTGAACGACCGATACGACGCCGGGTACGGCGGCGACCAGTACGAACTCGTCGGCTACGACGAGTACAACCAGCCTGTCTACCGTCAGGTCCCGGCCCAGCAGACCCAACAGCCCCCGCAGCAGCAGCCGTACGACCCGTACGGGCAGCAGCAACAACAGGGCTACGCCTACGACCCGTACGGGACCGGCACCCAGCAGCAGCCCCCGGCCTACGACACCGGCACGTACGACACGGGCCAGCAGGCCCCCCAGTCCGGCTACGACCCGTACGCCACCGGGACGACGACGGCCTACGACCCCTACGGGCAGACCGCGACCAGCGGACAGCAGCCCAGGGTCGCCGAGCAGACCGCCTACATCCCGCAGCAGGGCGGCCCGGCCGAGGACACCGAAGCCCCGAAGACCCCGGAGACGGGTGAACGGGACTACCGCACCGAGCAGTTCGCCTTCGTGGAGGAGCCGACCGACGACTCCGAGGACGTCATCGACTGGCTGAACTTCACCGAGAACCGCACCGAGCGCCGCGAGGAGGCCAAGCGCCGTGCCCGCGGCCGCATGGTCGCCCTCGTCGTGGTCCTGGCGCTGGTCGCGTCCGGCGGCGTCGGCTACCTCTGGTACGCCGGGAAGCTCCCCGGGGTCTCCTCGTCCGCCGCGAAGTCCGGCACCACGACGGCCGCGGGCGCCCAGAACCGCGACGTGATCGTCGTCCACCTGCACAACACCGCGAAGGGCGGCACCTCTTCGGTGCTGCTCGTCGACAACACGACCCTGAAGCAGGGCACCACCGTGCTGCTGCCCAACTCCCTCGCCCTCACGGACGACGACGGCAACACGACGACCCTGGCCAAGTCGGTCGGCGACGACGGCACCTCCGGGACCGTCGACCAGTTGAACACGGTCCTCGGCACCGACATCGAGGGCACCTGGCGCCTCGACACCCCCTACCTGCAGAACCTGGTCGACCTCGTCGGCAACATCGACCTCGACACCAACGCCGACGTGCCCGACCCGGACGCGACGAAGAAGAACGCCGCGCCCCTCGTCCACAAGGGCAAGGACCAGACCCTCAGCGGCAAGATGGCCGTCGCCTACGCCACCTACCGCGCCTCCGGCGAAGCCCAGAACGCCCAGCTGGAGCGGTTCGGCCAGGTCATGCAGGGCGTGCTGCGCCAGCTGACCTCCGACCCGACGGCGGCGACCACCACCGTGCAGACCCTGGCCCAGATCCTGGACCCGCCGCTCACCGACAAGGACCTCGGCACCTTCCTCGCCAAGCTCGCCGATCTCGCCAAGAGCGGCGACTACAAGACGGCCCTGCTGCCCGTCCAGAACGACGGCACCCTGACCGCGCAGGCCTCCGCCAGCGTCGTCAAGGACATCCTGGGCGGCACCGCGAAGAGCCCCGACGAGGGCTCGGCGGTCCGGGTCGCCGTCCAGAACGCCACCGGCGTCAAGGACGACACCGAGAAGGCCCGCGTCGTCCTCCTCAACGGCGGCTTCACCTTCCTGGAGGCCGGCACGCCCTCCGGGACCTCGGCCACGTCCAAGATCACGTACTCCGACGCGGCCGACAAGGAGAACGCCACCGAGGTCGCCAAGACCCTGGGCCTGCCCACCAGCACCGTGACCAAGGGCACAGTCGCCGCGAACGCGGATGTCTCGGTGGTCCTGGGCACCGACTACAAGCCGTCGTCGGCTTCATGACGCCGTAGCCGCCGTAGCCGTGCCGTCGTGACGGAGAGCATGCCCCGGAGGCCGGAGCCGGTGTCCCGACCGGCTTCCGGGGCATGATCCGTTATTCACGTGGGGTGCCGTCCGCGGTCCGTGAGACCCTTGAGGTCTGTTGACCGCCGACCGAAAGCCGCGTAGTGACCGCCACTGACCGCTCCATCGAGCTCATCTCCGCCGCCGCCCAGGCGGCCGCCGACAAGCTCGCGCACGACATCATCGCCTACGACGTCAGCGATGTGCTGTCGATCACGGACGCCTTCCTGCTGGCCTCCGCTCCCAACGACCGTCAGGTCAAGTCGATCGTCGACGAGATCGAGGAGCGGCTGAACAAGGAGCTCGGCGCCAAGCCGGTGCGCCGCGAGGGCGACCGCGACGCCCGCTGGATCCTGCTCGACTACGTCGACATCGTCGTCCACGTCCAGCACAGCGAGGAGCGTGTCTTCTACGCCCTGGAGCGGCTGTGGAAGGACTGCCCCGAGCTGGACCTCCCGGCCGAGGCCGTGGCCACCCGCGGCAAGGCTACCGAGCACGCCAAGCTGCAGGCCGAGGAGGACACCTCCGAGTTCGGGGAGGTGCGGTGACCGCCGGGGCCGACGGCCGCAAGGCGGGCCGGGGCCGACGCGTCATCCTGTGGCGGCACGGCCAGACCGCGTGGAACGTGGAGCGCCGCTTCCAGGGCACCACGGACGTCGAGCTCACCGAGACGGGCATCGGCCAGGCCCGTCGCGCCGCCCGGCTGCTGGCCTCCCTCAAGCCGGACGCGATCGTCGCCTCCGACCTGAAGCGGGCGGCGAACACGGCCGCCGAGCTGGCCGCCCTCACCGACCTCGACATCACCCACGACGAGGGCCTGCGGGAGACCTACGCGGGCGTCTGGCAGGGGCTGACGCACGAGGAGATCATCGCCCGCCACGGCGAGGAGTACGCCGCGTGGAAGCGCGGGGAGCCGGTGCGCCGCGGCGGCGGCGAGCTGGAGACCGAGGTCGCCGACCGGGCCGCCCCCGTCGTGCTGCGGCACGCCGAGAAGCTGCCCGAGGACGGCACCCTCGTGGTGGTCAGCCACGGCGGCACGATCCGCACCACCATCGGGCGTCTCCTCGGTCTGGAGTCCCAGCACTGGGAGAGTCTCGGCGGCCTCTCCAACTGCTGCTGGTCCGTGCTCGGCGAGGGTGCCCGCGGCTGGCGCCTGTTGGAACACAACGCCGGCACGCTCCCGGAACCGGTGCTCGGCGACGACGACTGAGCGGCCCTCCAGGGCCCCGACCCCGGATTTCACTTTCCGGCAGGTCGCAGGCTAAAGTTCTTCTTGTTCGCCCGCCGAGCGGGAAGAACACACGGGGCTATAGCTCAGTTGGTAGAGCGCCTGCATGGCATGCAGGAGGTCAGGAGTTCAATTCTCCTTAGCTCCACAGATCGACACTCTTGAGTTGTCAAGGATCGAGAGTCGTCCACGATCGAATCGATGAGATCCCATCCCTTTCAGGGGTGGGATCTTTTCTTTGCTGTCAGCGCCTCCGCGCGCCGCCGAGTCTCCTCGTCGGCCGGGGTGTGGACCACGATCCGGCATTCCGGCATGCCGTTGACCGACAACGACACCGACGTCATCCGCATCTCGCCCACCTCCGCGTGCCGGAACGTCTTCACCCGCTGCCCCGGCTCCGCCACGTCCCCGCTCTTCCACAGCCGCGTGAAGAGCGGGCTCGCCGCCGACAGCCCGCGTATGAACTCCTCCCAGACGGGCTCGCCGGTGTGCACTCCGTAGGCCGAGCGCAGCGTCGCCACCATCACCGGCAACTCCGGCCCCCGACACAGCAGCGGTGACTCCGCCTCCGGCACCGCGAACAGCCTCCACAGCGCGTTGGGCACCGGGCCGCCCGACAGTGGATCTATCCCGAACAGGTGCTGATAGACGGTGTTGGCGGCGAGGATGTCGTACCGCGAGTTGTAGACCACCGCCGGACGTGGCTCCAGGGCGTCGAGGATGCCCTGGATCTCCGGTCCCACTGTCTGCGCGATCGCTTCCGGAGGATGGGTGTACGGCACCTCGGCCAGGTGGTACAGATGCTCCCGCTCCGGCGCGTCGAGCCGGAGCGTGCGCGCCACGGCGTCCAGGACCTGCGCCGACGCGTTGATCGGACGCCCCTGTTCGAGCCAGGTGTACCAGGTGACGCCCACTCCGGAGAGCTGCGCGACCTCCTCGCGGCGCAGTCCCGGCGTACGCCGTCGGAAGCCCGGCGGCATGCCGACGTCGTGCGGTGTCACCCTCGCGCGCCTGCTGCGCAGGAACGCGGCCAGCTCGGGCCGGCGGCGCTGTGTCGTCCCCATCCCCATCGTCACATCCCCCATGTTCGACGCTCGACCTGCTCCCTGCCAGGTGCTGCCAGTACCAGCATCAGTGGGCTCTCGGCACCCGTACCGGAGCGCCCCCACGCTCGACCGCATGACGACACCACCCCGGACGGAACCGGATTCCGCACCCGTCCCAACTCCTGCGACCAGTAAAGACCCTGGCACTGACAATCGCCGTGGGCCGCTGCTCGCGGTGCTGCTCGCGGCCCTGTTCATGGCGCTGCTCGACGTGTTCATCGTGAACGTCGCCGCCCCCACCATCGGCACCGAACTCCACGCGTCCGGCGCCGACCTGCAGCTCGTGATCGCCGGCTACACCATCACGTACTCGGTGCTGCTGATCACCGGCGCCCGGCTCGGCGACCGGCTCGGTCACGCCCGGGTCCACCTCGCCGGGCTCGCCCTCTTCACCGCGGCCTCGCTCGCCTGCGGTCTGGCACAGGGCTCCACGGAGCTGATCGTGTTCCGCCTGGTCCAGGGGACCGGCTCGGCGCTGATGCTCCCTCAGGTGCTGAGTCTGATCCAGCGACACTTCATCGGCGAGGCGCGGGTGCGGGCGCTCGGCCTGTACTCGGCGATCGTCGCCGTCGGCGCCGCGGCGGGGCAGATCGTCGGCGGCGTCCTCGTCAGCGCCGACCTGTTCGGCACGAGCTGGCGGCCGGTGTTCCTCGTCAACGTGCCCGTGGGCGTCGTACTCCTGTTCCTCGGCAGGCGCGTGCTCCCGAGGGACGGCGGGGCGGAGCCGGAGCGCGCGCGGGCCTTCGACGTGCCGGGGCTTGTGCTGCTCGCCTCGGCGGTCTCGCTGCTGACGGTTCCGCTGGTGCTGGGGCAGGAGGAGGGCTGGCCGCTGTGGTCGTGGCTGTCCCTGATCGCGGCGGCCGTCCTCTTCGCGTCGTTCTGCGCCTACGAATCCCGGCTCGCCCGGCGCGGGGGAGCCCCGCTGATCGCACCGCGTGTGCTGCGTCACCCGGGCATGGGTCTCGCCGTCTTCCGGATCCTGGCCGTGATGGCCGTCAACGCCGGTTTCCTGTTCGCGCTCACGCTGCACGTCCAGGGCGGCCTCGGCTTCAGCGCGCTGCGTGCGGGTCTCACCTTCGCGCCGACGGCGGTCGTGTTCGGGGTGGTCGGGCTGACCTGGCGCAGGTGGCCGGCGGCCTGGCAACGGGCGCTGACCCCGGTCGGATTCCTGATCACGATGCCGTCCGTCCTGGGAGTCGGCCTGGCGTTCGAAGGCGGTGACCGCGGCGGGGCCGTACTGTACGTGGCGTACGTCGGCGTGGGGGCCGGGCTCGCGCTCGCCTTCAGTCCGACGCTGACGCGGGCCCTGGCGACGGTGCGGCCCGAGGACGCGGCGGACGCCAGTGGTCTGCTCTCCACGGTCGCGCAGCTGGGTCAGCTGCTCGGGGTCGCGGTTTTCGGCACACTGTTCTTGAACCGGCTTGAGTCACTTGGGGCCCCGGGGGCGTATACCTCTGCGGAGGCGCTTTTGGCGTGCATGTTCGCGCTGGCGGGGACGGCCGCGGTGGGGGCCGTGTCCGGACTGGTACTGAGGCGTCGCTGACCGTATTGGTCCGGCCGTGGCAGAATCAAACGGCCGGAAGGGGGCGCGGCCCGACGGGAGGGAGTAGCGATGCCTGCGAGCATCATCGAGGAGGTCGACCACCTCTTCGATGCGGCGTTGATACGGGATACGATCACCCGCCTGAGCTGCCCTTCCTGCGGTTCCGCCCACGTGGCCCAAGTCCTCGGTGACAACGGCGGAGTTTCCTACGTGTGCACGGCCTGCGGCCACAGCTGGAGCTGATCGATGGGTGCACACAGGCGAAAGTGCGACTGGTGCGGCAGTGGTACGCCGATCGTCCGCGACATGGAACCGGTGAATCCCGACTACCAGTACTGGTGCGAGGAGTGCGCGCGGGCGCTGATCATAAAAGGCGACCCGATCGAGACGTACCGCGAACTCGAGGGCGAGCCGATCTACGGTCGACTCCTGGAAGAGCACTGCACGTTGAAACGGTTCTATTCCTTCGTCACCGCTTGACCATGGCCGGGACCCCGCGAGGAGGTCCCGGCGATCACGGTCATGGTGGCGGGGACGGAAACGATTTGGTGGTCCAGAGGGTCCACCGGTAATGTTGGCGTCGCCGCCGGGGAGACCCGGTAGGACACGGCACGGGGCTATAGCTCAGTTGGTAGAGCGCCTGCATGGCATGCAGGAGGTCAGGAGTTCAATTCTCCTTAGCTCCACAGAAGTCGAAGGCGGGTCATCCCTCGGGATGACCCGCCTTCGGTGTGTTCAGGGGCAGTTGACGCCGTTCACGGAACAGCGGGCCGCACCCTTCTTAAAGAAGAGGGCGGCCCGCTGTTCGTGCGCTCAGCGGCCGAGGGCCCGCCGGCCGCGGCCCTGGGAGAGGACCGGCAGGTTGCGGGACGGACCCTTGTCCCGCGCGGTCTCCTCCTCCAGGCGTAGCGCGAGCGCGGGGCAACGGCGCACCGCGCGGAGCGCCTTCGCCTCCGCGTAGCGAGGTACCTGGGCCTGCGCGACGGTGGGGAAGCCGTCGGCGCCGAGCTCGAAGACCTCGGGGAGGATGTCCGCGCACAGACCGTGGCCCCGGCACAGCGTCCAGTCGACGTAGATCTTCTGACGGCTGGGGCCGTTGTCCTCGGGCTCCGCGCCGCTGGTGATGCCCGCGGGGAGCTGGCCGCCCTCGAAGAGCGGCAGAACGCCCTCCACGGGCCTTCCGCAGCCGTTTCCGAGGACGTGGGCGGCGAGGTCGTCCGTGAACGCCTTGATGGTCGACTCCAGGAACATCGCGGAGCCGTCCGGGTGCGAGCACGCGCCGCGCCGCTTCACGGCCTTGGCGACCTGCTTGAGCGCCTCCAGGGCGGCCGGGCCGCCGCCGTTGAGGATGTCCTCCATGCCGCGCGCGGCGGCGGGCAGACCGAGGTAGCAGGGACCGCACTGTCCCGCGCTCTCGTCGGCCAGCCACTGGGCCACGCGCAGCGACTCGCCCAGCGGGCAGGTCTCCTGGGTGATCGGCATGATGGCGCCCGCGCCGAGCGCACCGCCCACCGCGTCCAGGGAGTTGCGGGAGACGATCGCCTCGTTGACCGTCGCCGCGTCGATCCACTTGCCGTGGTAACCGCCCGTCAGCACACCCTGGGGGACCGGCGGGGCGCCGGCCAACTGCAGGACGTAGCGCAGCGGTACGCCTGTGGGGACCTCGATCACCATGGGGCGCGCGACCGCCCCGGAGACCGTGAGCATGACGGTGCCGGGCTCGTCGTAGAGGCCGGTGTTGCCGTAGCGCTCGGGGCCGATGCGGGCGGCGATGGCGAGTTGGGCGAACGTCTCAGCGTTCGAGAGCAGGGTCGGGGCGCCGCCGACGCCGTTCTGGGAGGCGCTGACCTTGCGGCCGGGCGGGATCGCCGGGCCGCCGTCGATCGAGCGGATCAGCGATGCCGCGGCGCCGGTGACCATGCGGACCGGGTTGCGCTGGACGAACGCCTTCAGTGCCGAACGGCGGGTGTTGCTCAGGCCGCGTTCCGAGAGCGCGGCCTCCATGGAGCGCTGCGTCGACTCACGGGTGACCCCCACCACGAGCGTGCGGGCACCCAGGGCCTCGGCGACCAGGAGGGCGCCGTCCAGGATGAGGTGCGGGGCACGGTTGATGAGCACCGTGTCCTTGCGGCAGGCCGGCTCGTCCTCACTGCCGTTGACGACGACGACCGGCCGTACACCGCGTTTGATCGCCGCCTCGGCGACCGAGCGCAGCTTCTTGTGGAAGGGGAAGCCCGCGCCGCCGCGGCCCTTCAGGTTGATGGCCTCGGAGAGCTTCGCGAGCTGCTCCCCGCCCATCGGTTCGAGCGGCCCGTGCACCTTGAGGTGCATGGGCAGGTCGAGTCTCTCGACAAGGTCGAAGCCTGACGTGAGCTGAGGAAGCCCGACGACGCGGACTTCTGGGACGTCGGGCAGGGCCTCGTTCACCTATAGCCTCCGGAAGGCGTGTTCCAAGGTTCGCCCGAGCCGCCCTGCGCGTCGAAGTCGTACGAAGCGTTGGGCGTTTGACCAGTGGCGGGACCGCTGTTGTACGTGTCATTGGGGTTGTACGTACCGGAGGCACCGTTCGACTCACCGGTGTCGTACACGTATCCCTCGCCGTACCCGCCCGTGTTCGCGTTGTTGTTGTACGTCGGGATGTTGTACCCGGTGTCCTGGAGCGGGTCGTAGGCCGACGGGGGCGCCTCGCCGACCGGCGGCGGCGACGGGACCGGCCAGCTCCCGGAGGTGCTGCCGCCGCTGTCCACGCGCGGGGCCGCCTGCGTGTTCTGCATGTCCATCGGCACGTTCATGCGCGAGGTCTGGTCGGTGACGTACGGCATCTGACCGGTGGACTCCGGTGTGGCGGTGCGGTAGGCGGCCGCGAAACTGTTCGTGTCGGGCTCCGGGGTCATGGACCTCGTCTCGTACGCGCCGGCGGGGTCCACGCGCGGGACCGACCCGGTGTCGGTGAACGAGGGCTGCCGCGCGGCCCGTCGGCCCTCGGCCGGACGCCGGTTCTCGAAGCCCGGCTGCGCGGACTCGCCCGCGCGGCCCCGGCTCGCGTCGAGTTCGTCGAGACCGGGCCGCTCCTCGTTGCCCAGGAGCATGGCGACCCTGTTGGCGAACTTCCGCTTGAACGGGCGGGGAGCCGAGCGCAGGGCGAGGGCGGCGGCGACCCCGACCAGGCACAGCTCGTACGAGATCATGAAGAACGGCTTCGCCGCGCGGCCCGCGAACAGGCCATGGACCAGCGCCGCGCACCAGGCCGGGTAGGCCAGCATGTGCATCGCGCGCCAGCGGGCGGCGACCGGCGCGGGGGACGCGAACTGGTTGCGCAGGGCGCCGGTGATGCCCACGAAGATCATGAGCAGGCCGCCCAGGGAACCGAGGCCGATGAGCCCGGCGCTGCCCTTCACGCCGAGGCTGAAGGGGATCAGCGCGGCGATCAGGACGGTGTGGTCGAGCGCCAGCTTGACCGTGATGTGCACCACGAGGAACGCGATCGAGCCGACGGCGGTCACCCGGTGGATGCCCTGCGCCACGATCCGCTGGCGGATGTTGAGGATGACCCGGTCCTGGGCGACGAGCCCCCAGATCACCGAGCAGGAGAGGGAGACGAGCGAGAGAACGCCCGCACCGAAGTTGAGGAAGTCCTGTACCTGGCTGCCTCCGGCCAGCACGAACACGGGTATGAAGATCAGGACGACGAGGCTCACCACGCCATAGGCCGAGCGGCCCGGCTTGGGGAGCGAACTGGTACTACGACGAGCGTTCATGGGGGCAACTCCGAGCAGTATCGGGAAAGCGGTCCCGCTGCCGAACTCTAAGTGGCTCCATACCGGTGGGTACGAGGTTTGAGTTATTGCGTTGTTATCAAACGACAATGCGCTTGCTGTGATGTCCCGTAGTGGGTGGTACGCGAAGGTAATCCTTGAACCGGGGTCAGTCCACGCCGGTGTGGACAGGGTGCCAAGGGTGATACGGAAGCGCGTCGCGTTGTGCTCAAGGGCTGCGGTACTCTGACGCCATGCGTGCCGTACGCCTTCTGCTTAGCGAGCCGCGCTGATCAGTCCCGACCACCGGTGAACGGTGAGGTCGGAATCAGCGCGGCGTCCCCTCCTGTGCGAGGGGATTTTTCATTTGCTGGATGTCCATGGCGGATGTCACAGCCTGAAATGTCGCAGCCGCTGGCAGAGACGATCGATGGAGCTTTGAGGATCATGAGCGAGACGAACCCCGCTGCCGCCGCCGAGGTGGTCGCCCCGCACCGCTACACGGCCGCGATGGCCGCGGACATCGAAGCACGCTGGCAGGACTTCTGGGACGCCGAGGGCACCTACGAGGCGCCGAACCCGACCGGTGACCTGGCCGGCGACCCCGAACTGGCCGCCCGCCCCAAGAAGTTCATCATGGACATGTTCCCGTATCCCTCCGGTGCGGGCCTGCACGTCGGCCACCCCCTGGGCTACATCGCCACCGATGTCTTCGCCCGGTTCCAGCGGATGACCGGCCACAACGTGCTGCACACCCTGGGCTTCGACGCCTTCGGCCTGCCGGCCGAGCAGCACGCCGTCCAGACCGGCGAGCACCCCAGGATCACCACCCTGGCCGCCATCACCAACATGAAGTCCCAGCTGCGCGCGCTGGGCCTGGGCCACGACAAGCGCCGGTCGTTCGCCACGATCGACCCCGAGTACTACAAGTGGACCCAGTGGATCTTCCTGCAGATCTTCAACTCCTGGTACGACGACGAGGCCGACAAGGCCCGCCCGATCGCCGAGCTGATCGCCCAGTTCGAGACCGGTGAGCGTGCCGTACCGGGGCACACGCGCGCGTGGCCCGAGCTGAGCGCCACCGAACGTGCCGACGTCCTGGGCGAGTTCCGCCTGGCGTACGCCTCCGACGCGCCCGTCAACTGGTGCCCCGGACTGGGCACCGTGCTGGCCAACGAGGAGGTCACCGCCGACGGCCGCTCCGAGCGCGGCAACTTCCCCGTCTTCAAGGCCAAGCTGCGCCAGTGGAACATGCGCATCACCGCCTACGCCGACCGGCTGCTGGCGGACCTGGAGGAGCTGGACTGGCCCGAGGCCATCAAGCTGCAGCAGCGCAACTGGATCGGCCGCTCCGAAGGCGCCCGCGTCGACTTCCCCGTGGACGGCGAGAGCATCACCGTCTTCACCACCCGCCCCGACACCCTGTTCGGCGCGACCTACATGGTGCTGGCACCCGAGCACCCCCTGGTCGACACATTCACCCCGGACGCCTGGCCCGAGGGCACGCGCGACGCGTGGACCGGCGGTCACGCCACCCCGGCGGAGGCCGTCGCCGCGTACCGCGCGCAGGCCGGCACCAAGTCCGACGTGGAGCGGCAGACCGAGGCCAAGGAGAAGACCGGCGTCTTCACCGGCGCGTTCGCGACCAACCCGGTCAACGGCGACCGCATCCCGGTCTTCATCGCCGACTACGTACTGATGGGTTACGGCACCGGCGCGATCATGGCCGTCCCGGCGGGCGACCAGCGCGACTTCGACTTCGCGCGCGCCTTCGAGCTGCCGATCACCTGCATCGTCGAGCCGACCGACGGCCGCGGCACGGACACGTCCACCTGGGAGGACGCTTTCGGGTCGTACGACGCGAAGATCATCAACTCCTCGAACGACGACATCTCCCTGGACGGCCTGCCCGTGGCCGAGGCCAAGGCCCGCATCACGGAGTGGCTGGCCCGCAAGGGCATCGGCGAGGGCACCGTCAACTTCCGCCTGCGGGACTGGCTGTTCAGCCGCCAGCGCTACTGGGGCGAGCCCTTCCCGATCGTCTACGACGAGGACGGCATCGCGCACTCGCTGCCCGAGTCGATGCTGCCCCTGGAGCTGCCGGAGGTCGAGGACTACTCGCCGCGCACCTTCGACCCGGACGACGCCGACACGTCCCCGGAGACGCCCCTGTCCCGCAACGAGGACTGGGTCGCCGTCACCCTGGACCTGGGCGACGGCCGCGGCCCCCAGAAGTACCGCCGCGAGACCAACACCATGCCGAACTGGGCCGGTTCGTGCTGGTACGAACTGCGCTACCTGGACCCGCACAACGACCAGAAGCTGGTCGACCCGGCCATCGAGCAGTACTGGATGGGCCCCCGCGCGGGCATGCCGCACGGCGGCGTCGACCTGTACGTCGGCGGCGCCGAGCACGCCGTACTGCACCTGCTGTACGCGCGCTTCTGGTCCAAGGTGCTGTTCGACCTGGGGCACATCTCGTCCCCGGAGCCGTTCCACAAGCTGTTCAACCAGGGCATGATCCAGGCCTACGTCTACCGGGACAGCCGCGGCTTCCCGGTGCCGGCCGCCGAGGTCGAGGAGCTGGGTGGCGAGTACTACTACCAGGGCGAGAAGGTCTCCCGGCTGCTGGGCAAGATGGGCAAGTCCCTGAAGAACGCGGTCACTCCGGACGAGATCTGCGACGAGTACGGCGCCGACACCCTGCGCCTGTACGAGATGGCCATGGGCCCGCTGGACGTGTCCCGGCCGTGGGACACGCGCGCGGTGGTGGGCCAGTACCGGCTGCTGCAGCGGCTGTGGCGCAACGTCGTCGACGAGACGACCGGTGAGGTCACCGTCGTCGACACCGAGCCCGACGAGGACACGCTGCGTGCCCTGCACAAGGCGATCGACGGGGTGCGCCAGGACCTGGCGGGCCTGCGCTTCAACACGGCCATCGCCAAGATCACCGAGCTGAACAACCAGCTGACGAAGGCGGGCGGCGCGGTGCCGCGCCCGGTCGCCGAGTCGCTGGTGCTGCTGATCGCGCCGCTGGCCCCGCACGTCGCCGAGGAGCTGTGGCGCAAGCTGGGCCGCACCGACACGGTCGTCCACCAGGACTTCCCGGTCGCCGACCCGGCGTACGTCGTGGACGAGAGCGTGACCTGCGTCGTGCAGATCAAGGGCAAGGTCAAGGCGCGCCTGGAGGTCTCGCCGTCGATCTCCGACGCCGAGCTGGAGAAGGTCGCGCTGGCCGACGAGAAGGTCGTCGCGGCGCTGGAGGGCGCGGGCATCCGCAAGGTCATCGTGCGGGCGCCGAAGCTGGTCAACATCGTTCCGGCGTAGTTCTGCGCGGCCCTTCGCCGGGGTCGGGGCGGCTGCCTCGGGGTAGTCCCCTACGGGCAGGTCCAGGGTTCCTGTGGAACTCCGGACCTGCCCGTTGCGTTTACCGTTGAAGAGCGGCGCGGCGTGTGCCGCCCGGAGCCGGTGGAGGAGCGTTGGAAGCCGTGATCACAGTCTTCGCCCTTCTCTTCCTGCTGTTCGTGGTCGTGGGCGGCTATGCGGCGGTCAAGGCGGTCGGCGCGGCCAAGCGCGGTGTCGACCGTACGGTCGCGCAGGCCAGGCGCTCGGTCGAGGACCACACCCTGCGCGCCAAGTCCTTCGCCCAGCCAGGCCCGCAGGGACAGGTGGCCCAACTCCGGCTCGCACTGCGGACGTCGATGCGCGCGACCCAGGACGCGCTGCGCGCGGGCGTGCCCGAGGACGAGTCCCTCAAGGAGTCCCTGGGCCTCTTCGAGCGGCTCAGCGCGCACGGTCGTGAACTCGACGGCGAGCTCAGGCGCCTGGAGTCCGAGCCGGACCGCAAGACACTCGCCGAGCGGCTGCCCGCCCTGCGCGAGCGCACCGAGCGCATCACGAAGTCCGCGGACTCGCTGCGCTGGGCGGCCCGCGACCGCGCCGGCCGCTTCGCGGAGGACGACCTGGACACGCTGAGCGCCCAGATAGACATGGAGGCCGGTGCCCTCCGCCACTGGACGAAGTCGGAGCACACGACACCGCCGTGGCCCGATGCCCCGCCCGCCGACGCCGCTGCCGGACAGCAGACCTGGCCGGAGACTCCGCGCTCCCGTCCCGCCGCCGAGGAGCCCGCCCCGTCCGCCATCACCCCGCCGGGACGGCGCCCCAGCTACCCCTGGCAGAAGAAACCCCGTCCCGAGAGCACGACTTGACCGGGCGGCACGGTGTGCGTGTGCGACGTGTGGTGATCCGGCCGGTTCCGGCCCAGGTGAAAGGGGTCGGGCTGCCGCCCGGCCGCTACGGCAGGTAACCTCCAGCTCATGTCCCGCCATGTCGCGATCGTCACCGATTCAACGGCCTACCTGCCGCCGCTGACGATGGAGCGCCACGGCATCACAGCGGTGCCGTTGACCGTGGTCCTCGGCGACCGGGCGCTCGAAGAGGGCACCGAGATCTCCACCCGCTCCCTGGCCCAGGCCCTGCAGAAGCGCCGCCCGGTCACCACCTCGCGCCCCAGCCCCCAGCTCTTCGCGGAGACCTACCGCAAGGTCGCCGAGTCCGGCGCCACCGGCATCGTCTCCCTCCACCTCTCCGCCGAACTCTCGGGCACCTACGACGCGGCGGTCGTCGCCGCGCGTGAGGCACCGGTGCCGGTGCGGGTAGTGGACACCGGCATGGTCGCGATGGCGCTCGGCTTCTGCGCCCTCGCCGCGGCCGAAACGGCGGAGGCGGGCGGCACGGTGGACGAGGCGGTCACGGCCGCGGAGAAGCGGGCCGCCGGCACCTCCGCCTACTTCTACGTCGACACCCTCGACTATCTGCGCCGGGGCGGCCGTATCGGCGCGGCACAGGCCCTGTTGGGCTCCGCGCTCGCCGTGAAGCCGCTGCTCCAGCTGGAGGGCGGGCGCATCGAACTCCTGGAGAAGGTACGGACGGCGTCGAGGGCGATCGCCCGCCTTGAGGAGCTCGCGGCGGACCGGGCGGGCAGCGCACAGGTCGACATCGCCGTCCACCATCTCTCCGCGCCCGAGCGGGCGTCGGCGCTCGCGGACCGGTTGCGGGCGCGGGTGCCGGGGCTGGCCGATCTGCATGTCAGTGAGGTCGGGGCGGTGATCGGGGCGCATACCGGGCCTGGGTTGTTGGGGGCTGTGGTTTCGCCTCGGTGACGGGGTTTGTCGGAGCGGTGCCTTGGGTGGATGCCGCTCGTTCGGGTGACGGAGTTATCCACAACTGGGCGGTCGTCCCCGGGAATTGACCAAGATCATCGCGATGTCGGGGAATGTCGGATCCTCGGCGCATGGCACTTCGATCACGCTCACACACAGCGACTGCGACCAGCGGCCCGGGCCGCGCCCCGTCCTCCGACGGCCGGACTCGGCATCGCCGCGCGCCCGCACGGGGGCGGGCACATCGCGAAGCCTCGGCGGATGAGCTTCGGCGACGGGCGGAACTGCTCTTTGGCGAACCTGGCGAACCTGGTGAACGTGCCGGGGAGTGGGGGGAGTTGGGGAATGGGCCGCCGGGTGGAGGGGGCAGTGGCGGTGATGGTGAGGACGGGGGTGAGGCCGTAGGGCCTCCGGTTCTCCCGGGGGCTGAGGTTAGGGGGCAGGCTGCTTCGTCCGTGCTGCCTGTGCCGCCTGTGGTCAGGGCGGCGGGGCTTCGTTCTCCTGCGCCTGTTGATGCTGGTCCGTGGACTGCTCGGGAGCCGGAGCCGGAGCCGGAGCCGGAGCCGGAGCCGGGGCCGGGGCCGGAGCCGGGGCCGGGGCCGGAGCCGCGGGTGGCCCGGGTGGGTTCGCCGGTGCGTGTTGCCCTGGAGCCGGATGGTTTCTCGTACGCCGGAGGGGCCGAAGTGGCCGGAGACGCTGGGGAGTTCAGCGGCACCGGCGAGGTCGACGGCAGGCGGGATCGTACGCCGGGGGCCTGGCGGGAGCGAGCCGGGGCGGCTCTGCGGGAGCGGATGCCGGTGTGGGTGCAGACGCGGTGTGGGCTGGAGCGGCGGAACGTGGTCGCGCTCGGTGTACTGCTCGTCGTGGCCGCGGTCTTCGCCGTGCAGCACTTCTGGGTGGGCCGGACCCAACCCGTGCGTGCCCCGGAGGTGGTGGGGGCGGCGGCTCCCTATGGAGATGGGGACGGGGTTGGAAGCAGGGGCGGGGCTGCGGGGAAGGGTGCCGAACCGCGTGCCTCGTCAATCGGAGCGCGGGGTGCTTCGGGTGCGGCCGGTACCGAGATCGTCGTGGACGTCGGCGGCAAGGTCCGGGAGCCCGGGGTTCATCGGCTTCCGGCCGGTTCGCGGGTGACCGATGCGTTGCGGGCGGCGGGTGGGGTACGTCCGGGCACCGACACCGACGGGCTCAACCGGGCTCGTTTCCTCGTGGACGGGGAGCAGATCGTCGTCGGCGGTCCGGCGCCCGCGGCGGTGCCCGGTGCGGGTGGCGCGAACACGGCGGGGGCGGTCGGCTCGGCTGCGGGCGCCGCCGCTCCGACCGCTCCGGTCTCCCTCAACACGGCCACCGCGGACCAGCTCAACACCCTGCCCGGCGTGGGCCCGGTGCTGGCCCAGCACATCATCGACTACCGCACCCAGCACGGCGGGTTCCGCTCGGTGGACGAGTTGCGCCAGGTCAACGGCATCGGCGACCGCCGCTTCGCCGATCTGCGGGACCTGGTTCAGCCATGACCCACGTCCACGACGATCCGCCCGAGCCCGCGACGCCTCGCCGTACCGCACAGGACGACGTCTCCTCGCCGCCCCGCCGAACGGTGCACGCCGACTCCGGCAGTCGGCGGGGTGCCGCACACCCCCAACAGGAAGAACCGACGGACCTACGACTCGTACCGCCCGCGCTCGCGGCCTGGGCGACGGCGGCACTGGCGCTGGACGCGTCACCGGCCTGGGTCACCGGAGTCGCCGTCGCCTCGTTGACCGTGGGGCTCGTGCTGCTGCTGGTGACGCGGCGGCGGGACAGGGCAGGGGCAGATGCCGGCCACGCCCGGTCACAGCCGGATGCCGACCTCTTACGGGAAGGCGTTTCACCGGAAGGCGTTCGCCCCACACGCTCATGGCGGCAGGCCGCATGGCCCCGGGTCTCCATCGCCGCCCTGCTCCTTTCCATCGCCGCGGCCGCGGCCTCCGCCGGGCTGCACGGGGCGGATCTGCGGCGTGGGCCGGTGCCCGAGCTGGCGCGGGAGTACGCGACCGTGACCGCGGAGGTGGAGGTCGGTTCCGATCCACGGTTGACCCGGCCCCGGGTCAGCGGGGATCACGCGGCTCCGGTCTCCGTGCTGGTCGACGCCGAGGTGCGGCGGGTCGAGGAGTTGGACGGGACGGTCGTGGAGACGCGGGCGCCGGTGCTGTTGATCGTCGACCCGGGTTCGTCCTCCAAGGGAGAGGGCCGGGCACGGGGTTCCCGTGGTGGGCCGGAGCGTTCGCCCTGGCTCGGGCTGCTTCCGTCGACGCGGGTGAAGGTGACCGCGCGGTTGGCGCCCTCGCTGACGGGCGGGGACCGGGTCGCGGCCGTGCTGCGGGTGCGGAACCAGCCGGTGCCGGAGGTGGTGGGGGAGCCGTCCGGAGCGCAGCGGTTCGCGGGACGGCTGCGGGCCGGGCTGCGTGCGGCGACCGACGGGCTGCCGGCGGACGCGCGGGCGTTGCTGCCGGGGCTGGTCGTCGGGGACACCGCGCGGATCACACCCGAGTTGGACGAGGCCTTCAAGGAGACGGACCTCGCGCACACGCTCGCCGTCTCCGGAAGCAACCTCACCATCCTGCTCGCCCTCCTCATCGGACCACCCGGCCTCGCCCAGCACATCGAACGCCGGGGTCTGGCACCGCGGTTGGGCATCTCCCTCCGGGCGACCGCACTGCTCGGCGGGGTGCTCACGCTCGGGTTCGTCGTCGTGTGCCGCCCCGACCCGAGCGTGCTGCGGGCCGCGGCCTGCGGTGCCGTCGCACTGCTCGCCCTGGCGACCGGGCGCCGCAGATCACTGATCCCGGCGCTGGCGACGGCCGTATTGCTGCTGGTGCTCTACGACCCGTGGCTGGCCCGGAGTTACGGCTTCCTGCTCTCCGTGCTGGCCACCGGTGCCCTGCTCACGCTCGCGCCGCGCTGGTGCGAGACGCTGCGGCGGCACCGGGTTCCACCGCGGCTGGCCGAGGCGCTCGCCGCAGCTGCCGCCGCGCAGGCGTTGTGCGCGCCGGTCGTGGCCGTGCTGTCGGCGCGGGTCAGTCTGGTGGCGGTGCCGTGCAATCTGCTCGCGGAGATCGCCGTCGCACCGGCCACGGTGCTGGGCTTCGCGGCGCTGGCGGCGGCACCGGTGGCGATGCCGGTGGCCAAGGTCCTTGCCTGGGGCGCGAGTTGGCCCGCCGGGTGGATCGCGGACGTCGCCCGGACCGGCGCGGCGCTGCCCGGTGGGGGAGTGGACTGGCCGGGCAGCTGGACCGGGGCACTGCTGCTCGCCCTCGCTGTCGCGGCCCTGGTGCTGGTCGGGCGGCGGCTGTTGAGGCACCCCTGGTTGTGCGGTGTCTGCGGGTTGTCGCTGCTGCTGATCGTGGTGGCGCCGGCGCCGTTGACGCGGGTGATCACGGGGTGGCCGCCGCCGGGTTGGAGATTCGCGATGTGTGATGTCGGGCAAGGTGACGCGACGGTCCTCGCGGCGGGCAAGGGCACCGGCGTGGTCGTCGATGCCGGACCCGATCCGAAGCTGGTCGACCAGTGCCTGCGCACGCTCGGCATCACGAGGATCCCGCTCGTCGTCCTCACCCACTTCCACGCCGACCACGTGGCAGGGTTGCCCGGGGTGCTGCGGGGCCGCTCGGTGGGCGCGATCGAGACGACGTCGTTCGAAGAGCCCGCGGACCAGGTCGAGGCCGTACGGAGAGCGGCGGCGGAACGGCACATCCCGATCACCCGGGCCGTAGCCGGGGAACAGCGCCGCACCGGCCCGCTGTCCTGGCAGGTCCTGTGGCCCCCAGCGCGCCCGGCACCGGACCCTGACGGGCCGAACGACGCGAGCGTCGCGCTGCTGGTACGGACGGCCGGGCTGCGGATGCTGCTGCTCGGGGACCTCGAACCCCCGGCCCAGCAGGAGCTGTTGAGGTCACCGGCGGCAGCGTTGCTGGGAGGCGTGGACGTTCTCAAAGTCGCGCATCATGGATCGGCTTTTCAAGATCCGGACCTGATACGCAGGGTGGCCCCGCGGCTGGCATTGATCTCCTGCGGAGAGAACAACACCTATGGGCACCCCGCCCCCAGCACGGTCGCGGCACTGCGGGCCATGGGTGCGGTTGTCCTCCGGACGGACGTGGACGGGGCGTTGGCGGTGAGTGGGGAAGGAGACGGGCTGCGGGTGGCGCGAGACTGAGGGCATGAATCCCGCACAGGTTGATGCCTATCTCCGCCGGCTGGGAGTCCAGCACCCGGCGTCGCCCACCGCCGATGCCCTCCGCGAGCTGCACCTGCGCCACCTGCGGACCGTGCCGTTCGAGAACCTGTCGATCCATCTGGGAGAGGAGATCGTGCTGGAGGAGGACCGGCTGCTGGACAAGGTGGTGGGCGAGGGAAGGGGCGGGTTCTGCTACGAACTGAACGGACTGTTCGGCGCGTTGCTCACCGCGCTGGGCTTCGACGTCACGCTGCTCGCGGCGCGGGTGTACGGGGACGAGGGGCGGACGGGGATTCCGTACGACCATCTCGCGCTCCGGGTGGGGACGGCGGACGGGGGCGCGTGGCTGGCCGACGTGGGCTTCGGGACGCACAGTCACTATCCGCTGGCCTTCGAGGAGCGGGGTGAACAGGAGGATCCCGGCGGCACGTTCAGGGTTGTCGCGTCGGGACCGGATGCGGCCGGGGTTCGGGGCGGGGTGTCCGGAGAGGGAGCGGGAGCGGTTTCGGGGGAGGCGACTGACCTGGATGTGGTGCGGAACGGGAGGCCCGAGTACCGCCTGGAGGTGCGGCCCCGGGTGCTCGGTGACTTCGTGGCCGGAGCGTGGTGGCACAGCACGTCACCGGCCTCGCACTTCACCCGGTCACTGGTCTGTTCACGGCTCCTGGAGGACGGCGGGAGGATCACACTCGCCGGCCGGACCCTCACGACGACCAGTGAGGAGGGGACGCGGGACGTACGTGAACTGGCTGCGGACGAGGAGGTCCTGGGGGTGTACCGGGAGCGGTTCGGGATCGAGCTGGGGTCGGTTCCGGAGGTGCGGGCGCCTGGGGAGAAAATGTCCCCGTGAGCGATGTGAGACATGTGCTGGTGCTGCCCGACCGTGACGCGGCTCAGGAGGCGGCGGAGGTGCTCGGGGAGCGGTTCGCACTCGACGAGGAACCGCGGCTGGTGCGGGACGCGCTGGCCGGTGAGGACGATGCCGAGGACGCGCAGTGGCTGCTCGTTCTGCGGGACGAGGACGGCCGGCTCGATCCCGCGGAGCTGGACGCGTTCGCGGGGGAGTGGGACGGCTGGCGCGAGGAGCCGTAGCGGCGGCGGATTCTACGGTCGGACTCGGACCCGCACCCGCGCCTGAACCCGCACCGCGCCCGAACCCGAGCACCCGGACTCGCACCCGGACCCGCACCCCCGTCCGACCCGGCACACGGCACCCGGCACGCGGGACGCGTTGTCAGTGGCGCGTGCGATGCTTTACGAGATGGCCAGGAAGACTGCGAATGACGACCCTCTCGCCCCGGTGACGCTTGCCGTGGGCCAGGAGGACCTCCTGCTCGACCGTGCCGTGCGGGAGGTGGTGGCCGCTGCTCGGGCCTCCGACGCCGACACGGACGTACGTGACCTGACTTCGGACCAGCTGCAGCCCGGCACACTCGCCGAGTTGACCAGCCCGTCGCTCTTCGCGGAGCGCAAGGTCGTGGTCGTACGCAACGCGCAGGATCTGTCCGCGGACACGATCAAGGACGTGAAGGCGTACCTCGGTGCGCCCGCCGAGGAGATCACGCTGGTGCTGTTGCACGCCGGCGGGGTCAAGGGCAAAGGGCTGCTCGATGCCGCGCGCAAGGCGGGGGCGCGGGAGGTGGCCTGCCCGAAGATGACGAAGCCGGCGGACCGGCTGGCGTTCGTGCGGGGTGAGTTCCGGGCGACCGGGAGATCCGCCACGCCGGAGGCCTGCCAGGCGCTGGTCGACTCCCTCGGCAGTGATCTGCGGGAACTGGCGTCCGCCGTCTCCCAGTTGGTCGCCGACATCGAGGGGACCATCGACGAGGCGGTCGTCGGGCGGTACTACACGGGGCGGGCCGAGGCGTCGAGCTTCACGGTCGCGGACCGGGCCGTGGAGGGGCGGGCGGCGGAGGCGCTGGAGGCGTTGCGGTGGTCGTTGTCCACCGGGGTGGCGCCGGTGCTGATCACCAGCGCGTTGGCGCAGGGGGTGCGGGCGATCGGGAAGCTGTCGTCCGCGCGCGGGGGACGGCCGGCGGATCTGGCGCGTGAGCTGGGGATGCCGCCGTGGAAGATCGACCGGGTACGGCAGCAGATGCGGGGGTGGACACCGGACGCGGTCTCCGTCGCGCTGCGGGCGGTGGCCGAGGCGGACGCGGGAGTGAAGGGCGGGGGGGACGATCCGGAGTACGCGTTGGAGAAGGCGGTCGTCGCGATCGCCCGGGCCGCTCGGTCCCGGGGCCAGGCCTGACCCCGGCTCCGTCTCGACTCGCAGGCGGCGCAAGCGCCCCGGGAAACAGCAGTGCCCCCGAAGTGGGTCCGGGGGCACTGTACGTGGCGTGGCGACCACGATGTCTGTCCGTGAATCGAGGTAGAGGGCTCGACGTTGTCCTCACGGTGGATTGCTACTGCTCCGGTCCGCGCGAGCGCGGGCCGAGGCAAGTGCGGAGGATCAGCCCTGGAGCGCGGTGACCTTGGAAGCAAGCGCCGACTTCTTGTTGGCGGCCTGGTTCTTGTGGATGACGCCCTTCGCGACGGCCTTGTCGAGCTGACGCGCGGCAGCGCGCTGGTACTCGGTGGCCTTCTCGACGTCACCCGCGGCAGCGGCTTCGCGGGCCTTGCGGATCGCGGTCTTCAGGGAGGACTTGACGGCCTTGTTGCGCAGCCGAGCCTTCTCGTTGGTCTTGATCCGCTTGATCTGGGACTTGATGTTCGCCACGAATGAGCCTTTGCAGGTTCTGGCACGGGGCCGCAAGGGTCCCGGGCCGATGATTTTCCTTGGGGTGCGCCTCGCACCGAGCGGAGATACCGATCAGGGATGAGGCACAGCCACCCAGGCTACCAGCCGCCCACCGGCCCACCCAAACCGGTCGCCGAGGGGCCATTGGTTACCGTCCCGCACCCTCCCAAACCGGACCGCACCTCCCGCGCGTGGGACGATGGAAGCTACGTATCGATCCGACCCGAGACCGCAGACACTGCGGACGCCTCAAGAATCAGGACCCTGCGTGCCCGCGATCCCCAGCCATGTGCCCGAGCCGAGCCGTACCGACCCGGCGCTGATCCGCAATTTCTGCATCATCGCGCACATCGACCATGGCAAGTCCACGCTCGCCGACCGGATGCTCCAGCTGACCGGAGTGGTCGACAGCCGGCAGATGCGTGCTCAGTACCTCGACCGCATGGACATCGAGCGCGAGCGTGGCATCACGATCAAGTCCCAGGCCGTGCGTCTGCCGTGGGCCCCGACCCTCGGGGACGACCAGGGCAGCACCCACATCCTCAACATGATCGACACCCCGGGACACGTCGACTTCACGTACGAGGTCTCGCGGTCGCTCGCCGCCTGCGAGGGCACCGTGCTGCTCGTGGACGCCGCCCAGGGCATCGAGGCCCAGACCCTCGCCAACCTCTACCTGGCGATGGAGAACGACCTCACGATCATCCCCGTGCTGAACAAGATCGACCTGCCGGCCGCGCAGCCGGAGAAGTTCGCGGAGGAGCTGGCCAACCTCGTCGGGTGCGACCCCGACGACGTGCTGCGGGTGTCCGCCAAGACCGGTATCGGGGTCGACGCGCTGCTGAACAAGGTCGTCAAGGAGATCCCGGCGCCGGTCGGGAACGCGGACGCGCCCGCCCGCGCCATGATCTTCGACTCGGTCTACGACTCCTACCGCGGTGTCGTGACGTACATCAGGGTCATCGACGGACAGCTCACCAAGCGCGAGAAGATCCGGATGATGTCCACGAACGCCACGCACGAGCTGCTGGAGATCGGGACGAACTCGCCGGAGATGCTCGGCGCGGACGGGCTCGGGGTCGGCGAGGTCGGCTATCTGATCACCGGGGTGAAGGACGTCCGCCAGTCCAAGGTCGGTGACACGATCACCACCCTGCACAAGGGCGCGACCGAGGCGCTCGGCGGCTACAAGGACCCCAAGCCGATGGTCTTCTCGGGCCTGTATCCGCTGGACGGGTCCGACTACCCGGAGCTGCGCGAGGCCCTCGACAAGCTCCAGCTCAACGACGCCGCGCTCGTCTACGAGCCGGAGACCTCGGCGGCGCTGGGCTTCGGCTTCCGCGTCGGCTTCCTCGGGCTGCTGCACCTGGACGTGATCCGGGAGCGGCTGGAGCGCGAGTTCGGGCTCGACCTCATCGCGACCGCGCCGAACGTGGTGTACCGGGTCGAGATGGAGGACGGCAGCGAGCACGTCGTCACCAACCCGAGCGAGTTCCCCGAGGGGAAGATCGACAAGGTCTACGAGCCCGTCGTCCGCGCGACGATCCTCGCGCCGTCGGAGTTCATCGGCGCGATCATGGAGCTGTGCCAGACCCGGCGCGGCACCCTGCTCGGCATGGACTACCTCTCCGAGGACCGCGTCGAGATCCGCTACACGCTCCCCCTCGCGGAGATCGTCTTCGACTTCTTCGACCAGCTGAAGTCCAAGACCCGCGGCTACGCCTCGCTCGACTACGAGCCCACCGGCGAGGTGACGTCCAGCCTGGTCAAGGTGGACATCCTGCTGCACGGCGACAAGGTGGACGCCTTCTCGGCGATCACGCACAAGGACGCGGCGTACGCGTACGGCGTGCGGCTGGTCGCCAAGCTGCGGGAACTCATCCCGCGGCAGGCCTTCGAGGTGCCCATCCAGGCCGCGATCGGCTCCCGGGTCATCGCCCGCGAGACCATCCGCGCCATCCGCAAGGACGTCCTCGCCAAGTGCTACGGCGGTGACATCTCCCGTAAGCGGAAGCTGCTGGAGAAGCAGAAGGAGGGCAAGAAGCGGATGAAGATGGTGGGTTCCGTGGAGGTTCCCCAGGAGGCCTTCATCGCGGTGCTGTCCAGCGACGACAGCGGTGGCGGAGCCAAGGGCAAGAAGTAGGCGGCGCCGAGGGCGGGAAGTAGCGACCCCGTACACCGAAATTTCGGACGACAGCCAGACGATTCCCAGGGCCCGTTGCGCTTCGGCGCCGCGGGCCCTGAGTCTTGGCTCTGTACGAAGTGGTCATGGCGCTGTTCGAAGTGACCGTCCACCGCCCCTTACGCACCGGCCGGTCGCGGCTTACTCTGATCACTGCTCGATAGTTACTCGCGAGTTAAACAACAGCCACAAGAGCCACCAGCCGCATTGAGCCAACCGCCGCAGCAATGAGCCAGTGACCGCACTGTCGCGGGCCCCGGAGGATGTCGTGAGCGACACACAGACCCTGATCGAGAACCGTCCGCCGTCCGTGGCGGGCCTCTTCCTGGAGCGCGTGGCGGCCACGCCGGACGCCGAGGCCTACCGCTACCCGGTGCCGGCGGCCTCCGGTGCGGGCCCCGACGAGTGGAAGTCGCTGACCTGGGCGCAGGCCGCCGAGCAGGTCTTCGCGATCGCGGCCGGTCTGATCGAACTGGGCGTCCAGCCCGAGGAGCGTGTCGCGCTCGCCTCCGCCACCCGCGTCGAGTGGATCCTCGCCGACCTGGGCATCCTGTGCGCCGGCGCCGCCACGACCACGGTGTACCCGCAGACCAACGCCGACGAGTCGACCTTCATCCTCGCCGACTCCGGCAGCAGGGTCCTCATCGCGGAGGACGCGGCGCAGCTCGCCAAGGCGCGCGAGAAGCGCGCCGACCTGCCCGAGCTGACGCACGTCGTGGTCATCGACCCGACCGGCGTCGAGACCGGAGCCGACGAGGGCGACTGGGTGCTCACCCTCGCCGAGCTGGAGCAGCGCGGCGCCGCGTACCTGGAGAAGAACCCGGACCTGATCAAGGAGCGGGTCGCGGCCATCACCAAGGACCAGCTCGCGACGATCATCTACACCTCGGGAACGACCGGCCGCCCCAAGGGAGTCCGCCTCCCGCACGACAACTGGTCCTACCTCGCCAAGGCCATCGCCGCGACCGGCCTCCTCGGCCCCGAGGACGTCCAGTACCTGTGGCTGCCCCTCGCCCACGTCTTCGGCAAGGTGCTCACCTCCGGGCACATCGAGATCGGGCACGTCACCGCCGTGGACGGCCGGGTCGACAAGATCATCGAGAACCTGCCGGTCGTACAGCCGACGTACATGGCGGCCGTCCCGCGCATCTTCGAGAAGGTCTACAACGGCGTCGCGGCCAAGGCACGCGCGGGCGGCGCCTCCAAGTACAAGATCTTCCAGTGGGCCGCCGAGGTCGCCCGCGAGTACGCCAAGGTCACCCAGGACAACTTCCGCCGCACCGGCACGGCCACCGCGCCCTTCGGCCTCGCCGCCAAGCACAAGGTCGCCGACGCGCTGGTCTACGCGAAGATCCGCGAGGCCTTCGGCGGCAAGCTGCGCGCCTGCGTCTCCGGATCGGCCGCGCTCGCGCCCGACATCGGCTACTTCTTCGCCGGCGCCGGCATCCACATCCTCGAGGGCTACGGCCTGACCGAGTCCTCCGCGGCCTCCTTCGTGAACCCCGGCGAGGCCTACCGCACCGGCACGGTCGGCAAGCCGCTGCCCGGCACGGAGGTGCGCATCGCGGACGACGGCGAGATCCTGCTGCGCGGCCCCGGCATCATGGAGGGCTACCACGGCCTCCCCGAGAAGACCGCCGAGGTCCTGGAATCCGACGGCTGGTTCCACACCGGCGACATCGGCGAGCTGTCCCCCGACGGCTACCTCCGCATCACGGACCGCAAGAAGGACCTGATCAAGACCTCCGGCGGCAAGTACATCGCCCCCGCCGAGGTCGAGGGTCAGTTCAAGGCCGTCTGCCCCTACGTCTCCAACATCCTGGTCCACGGCGCCGACCGGAACTTCTGCACCGCCCTCATCTCCCTCGACGAACCCTCCATCCTGGAATGGGCCAAGGAGAACGGCCTGGAGGGCAAGTCCTACGCCGAGGTCGTAGCCGCCCCCGCGACGGTCGCCCTGATCGAGGCCTACGTCAAGGAACTCAACGAGGGCCTCCAACGCTGGCAGACCATCAAGAAGTTCCGCCTCCTCCCGCGCGACCTAGACGTGGAACACGGCGAGATCACCCCGAGCCTCAAGCTCAAGCGCCCGGTGGTGGAACGCGAGTACAAGCACCTGATCGACGAGATGTACGCGGGCTCACGCGAGGCGTAGTCATGTTGATGGCCCGCGCCCCGAAGGGGCCGCGGGCCATCAGGGGCGCGGGGAACTGCGCGACAAGCCCCCACCGGCCCGCAGGCAACAACGCACCCACCGCGCCCTAACGCCGCCGCAGATCCCTCACCAGCTGCCCCATCTCCCGCACCTGAACCCGAAGTTCCCCCACCTCAACAATCGAACTCGCAGCCATCCGCGCCTCAATCTCCTTGAGCCGCAACGCCAGTTCATCGAACTGCCCCTGCTCCCGCGCCAGCATCCGCTCCAACAACTGGTTCTTACGGTGCAGTTCAAGAAACACGCTGACCTTGGCCCGCAACACCCAGGGATCGAACGGCTTGGTCAGATAGTCGGCCGCACCCGTGGCATACCCCCGAAACGCATACCCCGCATCCGCGTCCGTGCCGGTGAGAAAGATGATCGGCACGTCCTTGGTCTGATCGAGCCGCTTGATGTTCGCCGCGGTCTCGAACCCGTCCATGCCCGGCATCCGGATGTCCAGCAGAACCACCGCGAACCGCTGCCGCAGCAGCGCCTTCATCGCCTCCTCGCCCGAACGAGCCCGTACCAGCGGCTCGTTGAGGGACCCCAGGACGGCCTCCAGCGCGACCAGGTTGTCCTCCATGTCGTCGACCAGGAGGATGCCGGCACTTTCGTCGGTCGTTGCCTCAGCGCTCATGATGACTGTGCCTCACTCAGTCGTCGGCGGTGCCGCCGTCTCCCCTGAAGTACCCGGATCCGCCACCGTGATGTCCTCGGACGCGGCGCCGGCCTCGCCCTCGGGATCCAGCAGCGCGCAGACGACCGTCAACAACTGATCGACATCCACCGGCTTCGGTACGTAGTCGTTCGCGCCCCGCGCGATGGACTTCTCCCGGTCGCCCGGCATCGCCTTCGCGGTGAGCGCGACGATGGGCAGCCCGGTCCAGCGCGGAGCGCGGCGGATGGCGGCGATGGTCTCGTACCCGTCCATCTCCGGCATCATGATGTCCATCAGCACGAGTTCGACGTCCGGGTTGCGCTCCAGCGTCTCGATGCCCTCACGCCCGTTCTCCGCGTAGAGCACCGGCATCCCGACCCGCCCCAGCACATGGGTGAGCGCGAAGACGTTGCGGATGTCGTCGTCCACGATCAACACCCGCCGCCCGGGCAGCACTTGACCCGCCCGCCCGGCCTTCCACGCCTCCAGCTTGGTGGGCGTCGGCCACGAGTCGTCCACCTCGGTCGAGGTGTACGGCTCACTGGACAACTGCTCGGCCAGCAGCGGGAGTTCGCGGTCCTCGGTGAGCGGCGCGCCGCCCGCCGCGTGCCCGGGGCTGACCACGGGGACGTAGAGAGTGAAGGTGGACCCCCGTCCCGGCTCGCTCTCGGCGACGATACGGCCGCCCAACAGGCCCGCGATCTCACGGCTGATGGACAACCCGAGCCCCGTACCGCCGTACTTGCGGTTGGTCGTGCCGTCGGCCTGCTGGAACGCCTCGAAGATCACCGGGAGTTTCTCGGCGGCGATGCCGATCCCGGTGTCGGAGACGGCGAACACGATGACCTCGTCGCTGTCGTCGCAGTAGCGGTGCTCCGGGTCCTTGACCCGGTTGACGCGGAGTTCGACGCGGCCCGTCGCGGTGAACTTGATGGCGTTGGACAGCAGGTTGCGCAGGATCTGCTGGAGCCGCTGCTCGTCCGACCACAGCTCGCGCGGTACGTCCTCGCCGACCGACACCTCGAAGGAGAGCCCCCGGTCCAGGGTGAGCGGGCGGAACGTGGCGTGGACGTAGTCGAGGAGCTTGATGAGCGGGAGCCGCTTCGGGCGTACGTCCATGCGGCCGGCCTCGATCTTCGACAGGTCGAGGATGTCGTTGATGAGCTGGAGGAGGTCCGAGCCGGAGCGGTGGATCGTGGTCGCGAACTGCACTTCCTGGTCGGAGAGTCGGCCGTCCGGGTTGTCGGAGAGCAGCCGGGCCAGGATCAGCAGCGAGTTCAGCGGGGTCCGCAGCTCATGGCTCATGTTCGCCAGGAACTCCGACTTGTACTGCGAGGAGGTCGCCAACAGGGCAGCCTTCTCCTCCAGTTCGGCGTTGGACCGCTGCAACTCGGCCTGCTGCTTCTGGAGTTCGTCCGAACGTTCCTGCAACTGCGTGGCCAGCCGCTGGGACTGGCCGAGCAGGGACTCCGTGCGGGAGTTGGCGATGATGGTGTTGATTGCGACGCCGATGGTGTTCACGAACTGGTCGAAGAAGGCCAGGTGGACGTCGGAGAAGCGGGAGAACGAGGCCAGTTCGATCACGCCGAGGAGTTTGTCCTCGAAGATGATCGGGATGATGACCACGCTCGCCGGGGCGGCTTCCCCGAGCCCGCTGTTGATCTTGATGTAGTCCGGCGGGGCCTCCTCCACCAGGATCCGCTTCTTCTCCCGCGCCGCCTGCCGCACCAGCCCGTGCACCGGCATGGCGCCCGTGTCCACGGTCGCGGCCTGCGCCGACCCGTACCCGGCGATGAAGGCAAGTCCCTTGGCAGGGATGGCCGTTCGCAGGCTGTCCTCGTCGGGATCGGCCAGGAAGAACGCCCCGTACTGCGCGTTCACCAGCGGGGTCAGCTCGCGCAGGATCAGGTCGGCGACCTCCATCAGGTCCCGGTGCCCCTGCATCAGCGCGGCGAGGCGGGCCAGGTTCGACTCCAGCCAGTCCTTCGCGCGGGTCGTCTCGCGGAGGTTGGCCACCATCAGGTTGATGTTGTCCTTGAGCTCGGTGACCTCGCCCTGGGTCTCCACCGTGATCGAGCGGGACATGTCGCCCTGCGCCACCGCCGAGGCCACCTCGGCGATCGCGCGGACCTGCGTGGTGAGGTTGAGTGCGAGTTCGTTCACGTTGGTCGTCAGGCGCTTCCAGGTGCCGTAGACGCCCTCCACCCTTGCCTGGCCGCCGAGTTGGCCCTCGGAACCGACCTCGCGCGCCACCCGGGTGACCTCGGACGAGAAGGACGACAGCGTGTCGACCATCGTGTTGATGGTGGTCTTCAGCTCCAGGATCTCGCCGCGCGCGTCCACGTCGATCTTCTTCGACAGGTCGCCCTGCGCCACCGCCGTCGCGACCTGCGCGATGTTCCGTACCTGCGAAGTCAGGTTGTCGGCCATGTAGTTGACGTTGTCGGTCAGGTCCCGCCAGACACCCGAGACGCCCAACACCTGGGCCCGGCCGCCGAGTCGGCCGTCCGTGCCGACCTCGCGGGCCACCCGGGTCACCTCGTCGGCGAAGGCGCGCAGCTGCTCCACCATCGTGTTGACGGTGTCCTTGAGTTCGAGGATCTCACCGCGCGCGTCGACGGTGATCTTCTTCGACAGGTCGCCGTTGGCCACGGCGGTGGTGACCTGGGCGATGTTCCGCACCTGTGAAGTCAGGTTCAGGGCCATGAAGTTGACGTTGTCCGTGAGGTCCTTCCAGACGCCGCTGACGCCCCGCACCTGCGCCTGTCCGCCGAGGTTGCCCTCGGTGCCGACCTCACGGGCCACGCGGGTGACCTCGTCGGCGAAGGCGGAGAGCTGGTCCACCATCGTGTTGATCGTGGACTTCAGCTCCAGGATCTCGCCCTTGGCCTCCACCGTGATCTTCTTGCCGAGGTCGCCCTGCGCGACGGCGGTCGACACGAGGGCGATGTTCCTGACCTGTGAAGTCAGGTTGTCCGCCATGAAGTTGACGTTGTCGGTGAGGTCTTTCCAGACGCCGCTCACGCCCCGCACTTGAGCGCGCCCGCCGAGGTTGCCCTCGGTGCCGACCTCGCGGGCGACGCGGGTGACCTCGTCCGCGAAGGCGGAGAGCTGGTCGACCATCGTGTTGATGGTCGACTTCAACTCCAGGATCTCGCCCTGCGCGTCGACCGTGATCTTCTGTGACAGGTCGCCGTTGGCAACGGCGGTGGTCACCTGGGCGATGTTCCGCACCTGTGAAGTCAGGTTCGACGCCATGAAGTTGACGTTGTCGGTGAGGTCCTTCCAGACCCCGGACACGCCCCGCACCTGCGCGCGACCGCCCAACTGCCCCTCGGTGCCCACCTCTCGGGCGACGCGCGTCACCTCGTCCGCGAAGGCCGACAGCTGGTCGACCATCGTGTTCACGGTGAGCTTGAGTTCGAGCAGCTCACCGGTCGCCTCGACCGTGACCGTACGGGTCAGGTCACCGCGCGCCACCGCCGTCGTCACGAGGGCGATGTCCCGCACCTGCGCCGTCAGCCGGGACGCCATCGTGTTGACCGCCTCGGTCACATCGCGCCAACTCCCGGACAGCCGTGTCACCTTGGCGCGGCCGCCGAGTCTGCCCTCGGTGCCAACCTCGCGGGCCACCCGGGTCACCTCGCCGGTGAACAGGGAGAGTTGGTCCACCATCTTGTTCACGGCCCGGCCCAGATGCCGTAGGTCACCGCGCAACTGCCTGCTGCCGTCGTGCAGATCGACCCGCTGGGTCAGATCGCCGCCCGCCACCGCGTCCAGTACCCGGGTCGCGTTGGCGGCCGGGGCGACCAGGGCGTCGAGGAGCTGGTTGACGTCGTTGACGCGGGAGGTCCAGCCGCCCTGGCCGGGGCTGGCCGAGAGGCGCTCGTCCAGGCGGCCGTGGCGGATCAGCTCCCGCCGGACGCGCTGCGTCTCGGAGTTGAAGTGGGTGCTGCGGTCCATGATCTGGTTGAAGGCGGCGGTCAGTTCGGCCACCATGCCGTGGCCCGTCTCCGGCGCCTTCGTGAAGTCGCCGTCGCGGGCGGCCGTCATCACGGCGAGCAGCGGACGGAGATCGGATGCTCGAATCCAGTCGTCTTTCTGACCGACTTCGAGCACACGCGTAGCACTGTTCTCACTCATGGCGGCCCACTTCGGTAACTCGGCGCTTATGCGCGCGGTCAGTCTGTCACTCTGTCCGCATCGATCGAGGCGTATTCGTCCGAACTGCTCGGGGAGCTGCGCATGGGGGCCATACCCACGCAACGGGAGACCACTTGGCGTGCTCCCGATGCGCCCGCGCACCCCGGCGCGGACCGGCGTACGACGGTGCGCGCCACGCTCTCCGGCAGCCCCCTCGCACCCGGTTCCGCCCGCGGACTGGTGCGCGCCGCGCTCCGTGAGTGGGCCGAACTCGGCCTGCCCGGCACCGAGAAGCTCACCGACCGGCTGGTCGACGACGCGATGGTCGTCGTCAGCGAACTCGTCACCAACGCGGTCGTGCACGCGGGCACGGACGTCGAGTTGGTGTGCCGTCTTGAGGACACCGACTCGATCGTCGTCGAGGTCGCCGACCACCACCCCTCCCGCGCCCCGCGCGACAACAGCGCCGAACCGGCTTACGAGACACCGGAGTTCGGTCGCGGCCTGCGCCTCGTCTCCACCCTCGCCGAGGCCTGGGGCGTCACCTACCGCACCGGCGTCAAGACCGTCTGGGCCCGCCTGCCCGCCGAAGGCACCCCGGCCGCCGAGGAGTTGGAGACCTACGGCGGTGAACGCGGCCTGCGCGTAGCCGAGATCCTCGCCCCCGAACCCCAACGCGCCGAACGCGACCGGGACTGGCTCGGCCGCGGCGCGCTCTCCTTCCTCGCCGAGGCCTCCGACCTCCTCGCCGGACAGCTCGACGAGGATCTCGTCGCCGCGCTCGCCGGACAGCTGATCGTGCCGAGGCTGGCCGACTGGTGCGCCGTATGGCTGGAGGACGAGGCGATGGGCCGCGGCGGCGGCTGGGGCGAGGGCACCAGCGCCGGGCCGCGCCTCGCCCGCGTCTGGCACGGCAGCGAGAACCGCATCGAGGAACTGCGCGCCGCCCTGGAGAAGGACCCGCCCCGCCCGCCGGACACCCTGCGGCCCGTGTCCTACCCCTGGCCCGCCGACGCGCTGGGCCCGCACGGCACCCACGGCGCGGCACTGTCGTACCGCCTCATCGCGGGCGGCCGACCGCTCGGCACGCTGGTCATCGGGCGGTCCGGGCTGCCCCGCTTCCCCGACGAGGTCACCGGCCTGGTCGAGGACCTCAGCCGCCGCGTCGCGCTCGCCATCGGCGCGGCCCGCCAGTACGCCCGCCAGGCCACCATCAGCCGCGTCCTCCAGCGCGGCCTGCTGCCCGGCGCGGTCGCCGAGATCCCCGGCGTGCACAGCGCCCTCGTCTACGAACCGTGCGACAAGGGCGGCCCCAGCGGCGACTTCTACGACCTCTTCCCGGCCGGCGACGGCCGCTGGTGCTTCGCCCTCGGCGACGTTCAGGGCAAGGGCCCCGAGGCCGCCGTGGTGATCGGCCTGGCCCGCCCCTGGCTACGCCTGCTCGCCCGCGAGGGCTACGGCACGGCCGACGTCCTCGACCGCCTCAACCAGCTGCTCCTCGACGACGCCACCGAGGCCGCCGACGCGGCCGCCCACGCGCTCGTGGCCGCGGGCGGCATGCCGGGCCCGGTCGGCGACGGCCCCCGCTTCCTCTCCCTCCTCTACGGCGAGCTCGTCCCCTTCGACGGCGGCGTCCACTGCACCCTCGCCTCCGCCGGACACCCGCTGCCGCTGCTCCTCGGCCCGGACGGCAGCGTCGGTACGGCGGCCCGCCCGCAGACCCTCCTCGGGGTCATCGAGGACGTGACGTACACCAGCGAGACCTTCGAACTCCGGCCCGGCGACAGCCTGTTGTGCGTCACGGACGGGGTGACCGAGCGGCGCTCCGGCTCGGTCCAGTTCGACGACGGCGACGGGCTGGCGACCGCGCTCGCCGACTGCGCGGGGCTGAGCGCCGAGCTGATCGCGGAGCGGATCAAACGCCTGGTCCACGAGTTCGGTGGCCGCCCGCCGGAGGACGACATGGCGCTGCTGGTGCTCCAGGCGGAACAGGCGGAGTAGGCAGTCGTACCGGTGCTGGACAATGGAAGACATGCCTTCCGCACTCCCCGACGGCGATCCCGTCCCCGAAGACGGCGCACTGCCCGCACAGGCGCTCGCCGGGGCCGCCGACCGCCCCCTCGGGTTCTACCTGCACGTCCCGTACTGCGCGACCCGCTGCGGCTACTGCGACTTCAACACCTACACGGCGACCGAGCTGCGCGGCACGGGCGGAGTGCTGGCCTCCCGCGACAACTACGCGGACACCCTGATCGACGAGGTCCGCCTGGCCCGCAAGGTCCTCGGCGACGACCCGCGCCCGGTCCGCACGGTCTTCGTCGGCGGCGGCACGCCCACGCTGCTCGCGGCGGGCGATCTCGTCCGGATGCTGGGCGCGATCCGGGACGAGTTCGGCCTGGCACCGGACGCGGAGATCACGACGGAGGCGAACCCGGAGTCGGTGGACCCCGCCTACCTCGCGGCCCTCCGCGACGGCGGTTTCAACCGCGTCTCCTTCGGCATGCAGAGCGCGAAACAGCACGTACTGAAGGTGCTGGACCGCACCCACACCCCCGGCCGCCCCGAGGCCTGCGTCGCCGAGGCCCACGCGGCCGGCTTCGACCACGTCAACCTCGACCTGATCTACGGCACCCCGGGCGAGACGGACGACGACTGGCGCGCCTCGCTCGACTCCGCCCTCGGCGCGGGCCCCGACCACATCAGCGCCTACGCCCTGATCGTCGAGGAGGGCACCCAGCTCGCCCGCCGCATCCGCCGCGGCGAGGTCCCCATGACGGACGACGACGTCCACGCCGACCGCTACCTCATCGCCGACGAGGTGATGTCGGCGGCGGGCTTCGACTGGTACGAGGTCTCGAACTGGGCGACATCGAATTCCGGCCGTTGTCTCCACAACGAGCTCTACTGGCGCGGCGCCGACTGGTGGGGCGCGGGCCCCGGAGCCCACTCGCACGTCGGTGGGGTCCGGTGGTGGAACGTGAAGCACCCGGGCGCGTACGCGGGCGCGCTGGCGGCGGGCCGCTCACCGGGCGCGGGCCGCGAGATCCTCTCCGAGGAGGACCGCCGGGTGGAACGCATCCTCCTGGAGCTACGACTCCGCGAGGGCGCCCCGCTGGACCTCCTCCGCCCGGAGGGGCTCGCGGCTTCGCGCCGGGCGCTGGGGGAGGGGCTGCTGGAGGCGGGGCCGTACGAGGAGGGGCGTGCGGTGCTTACGTTGCGGGGGCGGTTGCTGGCCGATGCCGTGGTCAGGGACTTGGTGGACTGATTCACTCGGGGGAGTGAATCAGTGCGGATCGTCGGTTCGGTCCTTACGCTGGTTCCTAGGCTGCCGTCGACAGAACGCGGCGGATGTGGAGGACCACGGAGATGACCGCTGTGGATGAGCGTGGGATGGCCGATTTCTTCGCGGGGTTCGAGCCTCCCGACGGCATCAAGGCAGAGCTTCTCCGGGGGGAAGTCGTGATGATGTCCAGCCCTGATCTGGTGCACAACCGGATCGTCGCGGAGGTGCAGGACCAGATCCCGCATCGGCGTTGGGAGCGGCTGCAGACTCAGGACGTTGACATCATCGACGAAGCCAGCGAGCCGGTACCGGACTTGGTCGTGCTGGAGCGTGGCGTCAGCCCGGAGTCAGGGCGCCTGCTGCCGTGTCGGCTGATCACCTTGGTGGTCGAGGTCGTCTCCAAGACCAGCGTCGACCGGGACTACGGCGTCAAGCGCTCGGTCTACGCCGCGGGCAAAGTACCGGCCTATCTGATCGTTGACCCGGTCATGGCCCAATGCGTGCTGCTCACCGAACCCCAAGGTGTGGGTGACGCGGCCGACTATCAGGTGCAACGCATCACCAAGTTCGGCGACCCCGTGCCCTTGGACCTGCTCGACGTCGAGTTGGATACCAGTGGGTTCGGCACGCTTCCCGGAGTCAGGCCTCACCGCCGACCGTGACGAAGTCGATCAACTCCTCCACCCGCCCCAGCAGTTCCGGCTCCAGATCCTTGTACGACCCCACCTTGGCCAGAATCGCCTGCCACACCGCACCGGTGTTTTCCGGCCAACCCAGGGCCCGGCACACCCCCGTCTTCCAGTCCTGCCCGTGCGGGACGCGGGGCCAGGCGGTGATGCCCACGGAGGACGGTTTCACGGCCTCCCAGATGTCGATGTACGGGTGGCCTACGACCAGGGCGTGCTCACTGGTGACCGACTGGGCGATGCGCCACTCCTTGGTGCCCGGCACCAAGTGGTCCACCAGGATGCCCAGCCGCGCGTCCGGGCCGGGATCGAACTCCGCGACGATCGACGGGAGGTCGTCGACGCCCTCCAGGTACTCGACCACCACGCCCTCGATGCGCAGGTCGTCGCCCCAGACCCGCTCGACGAGTTCGGCGTCGTGGCGCCCCTCGACGTAGATCCGCCCGGCGCGGGCCACACGCGCGCGTGCACCCGGGACGGCCACCGAGCCGGACGCCGTACGAGTGGGCCGTAGCGGACTCGACACGGGCTTCACCAGGGTCACCACCCTGCCCTCCAGCAGGAAGCCCCGAGGCTCCATCGGGAACACCCGGTGTTTGCCGAAGCGGTCCTCCAGGGTGACCGTGCCGGCCTCGCAGCGGATCACCGCGCCGCAGAAACCGGTGCCCGGCTCCTCGACCACCAGGCCCGCCTCCGCGGGGACCTCGGGGGCCGGCTTGGGCTTCTTCCACGGTGGGGTCAGGTCGGCGGAGTACTGGCGCATTCGGATGACGATAGGAGAACCGGGGCGACGGCCGTCACGACACGCCGAAACGCGTTGCCAACGAGTCCCGTTGGGCCCGTACGAACCCCGCGTCCACAACCGCTCCGTGACCGGGAACGTACAGCGCGTCCTCCCCGCCCAGGGAGAGGAGCCGGTCGAGCGCCTCAGGCCAGAGCGCCGTAACCGCATCCGGGCCCGCCTGCGGTTCGCCTGACTCCTCGACCAGGTCGCCGCAGAAGACGACCGGGCGGGAGCCGGGGACCAGGACCGCCAGGTCGTGGGGCGTGTGTCCGGGGCCGACGTTCGCGAGTCTGGCCTGTCGGTCGTTGCCCAGGGGGAGTGTGAACGCGGTCGACACCAGGTGACGCGGGTACGCCAGAGCGGCTACGGCCTCGTCGGCCACGCGTGCGTGGAGGCCGTTTTCGACCGCGTCCGCACGCAGGGCCTCCCGCTCATCCGTGAGCACGCGCTCCACGCCCACCGCGCCGTACACCTCCGCGCCCGCGAACTCCGCCGCCCCGAAGACGTGGTCGAAATGGGCGTGGGTGAGCGCGAGATGGGTCACAGCGTGACCGGCGAGCGCCCGCGCCTCTGTGCGCAACCGCGCGCCCTCCGCCAGGCTCGACCCCGCGTCGATCAGCAGCGCCGAGCCCGCCCCCACGACCAGCCCGACCGTGCAGTCCCAGCCAGGCAGCCGGCACCGGCCCACGCCGTCCGCGAGCCGCTCCCACCCCGCCTCTTCCCAAGTCACCCTCATACGGCGACGCTAACGGTGACGGCACTCCGGGCGTGACATCGCAGGACCGGCCTTGCCCGGGGTGTACCTCACGGCCGTACACTGGGCCGGGGAACGCTGGCACTCACGCGCACAGAGTGCCAGGAAAGGGCAGCCCGGCAACAAAACGGCGACCAGAACTGGAGGTGTGCGCGATGCTCAGCGAACGCAGGCTTCAGGTGCTGCGCGCCATCGTCCAGGACTATGTCGGCACCGAGGAGCCGGTCGGGTCCAAGGCGCTCACCGAGCGGCACAGCCTCGGCGTCTCCCCGGCGACCGTGCGCAACGACATGGCGGCCCTGGAGGACGAGGGCTACATCGCCCAGCCGCACACCAGCGCGGGGCGCATCCCGACGGACAAGGGCTACCGGCTCTTCGTCGACAAGCTCGCCGGCGTCAAGCCGATGACCGGCCCCGAGCGCAAGGCGATCCAGAACTTCCTCGACGGCGCGGTCGACCTCGACGATGTCGTCGGCCGTACGGTACGGCTGCTCGCGCAGCTCACCCGGCAGGTCGCCGTCGTGCAGTACCCGTCCCTGACCCGCTCGACCGTCCGCCACGTGGAGCTGCTGTCGCTGGCTCCCGCGCGCGTGATGCTCGTGCTGATCACCGACACCGGGCGGGTCGAGCAGCGCATGGTCGACTGCCCGGCGCCCTTCGGGGAGAGCTCGCTCGCGGATCTACGCGCGCGGCTCAACAGCCGGGTCGCGGCCCGCCGCTTCGCGGACGTACCGCTGCTCGTGCAGGACCTGCCGGAGGCCTTCGAGGCCGAGGACCGCGGCACGGTCGCGACGGTGCTCTCCACCCTCCTGGAGACCCTCGTCGAGGAGACCGAGGAGCGATTGATGATCGGCGGCACCGCCAATCTCACCCGCTTCGGACATGACTTTCCCCTCACCATCCGCCCCATCCTGGAAGCTCTGGAGGAGCAGGTCGTCCTCCTCAAGTTGCTTGGTGAGGCGGGGGATTCGGGCATGACCGTACGGATCGGTCATGAGAACGCCTACGAGGGACTCAACTCCACGTCGGTGGTGTCGGTCGGCTACGGTTCGGGCGGCGAGGCAGTCGCCAAGCTAGGCGTGGTCGGACCGACCCGCATGGATTACCCGGGAACGATGGGAGCGGTACGCGCAGTGGCACGGTACGTCGGACAGATCCTGGCGGAGTCCTAAGTGGCCACGGACTACTACGCCGTTCTCGGCGTGCGTCGCGACGCGTCGCAGGATGAGATCAAGAAGGCCTTCCGTAGGCTCGCGCGCGAGCTGCACCCGGACGTGAATCCGGATCCGAAGACCCAGGAGCGGTTCAAGGAGATCAACGCCGCTTACGAGGTGCTCTCGGACCCGCAGAAGAAGCAGGTCTACGACCTCGGCGGCGACCCCCTCTCGCAGGCGGGCGGCGCGGGCGCGGGCTTCGGGGCCGGTGGCTTCGGGAACTTCTCGGACATCATGGACGCGTTCTTCGGCACGGCGTCGCAGCGCGGACCGCGCTCGCGCACCCGCCGCGGCCAGGACGCCATGATCCGGCTGGAGATCGAGCTCGACGAGGCTGCCTTCGGTACGACGAAGGACATCCAGGTCGACACGGCCGTCGTCTGCAACACCTGCAACGGTGAAGGCGCGGCTCCCGGCACCTCCGCGCAGACCTGTGACATGTGTCGCGGTCGCGGTGAGGTCTCGCAGGTGACCCGGTCCTTCCTGGGCCAGGTCATGACGTCCCGCCCCTGCCCCCAGTGCCAGGGCTTCGGCACGGTCGTGCCGACGCCGTGCCCGGAGTGCGCCGGTGACGGCCGCGTCCGCTCGCGGCGCACGCTCACGGTCAAGATCCCGGCGGGCGTGGACAACGGCACGCGGATCCAGCTCGCGGGCGAGGGTGAGGTCGGCCCCGGCGGCGGCCCCGCCGGTGACCTGTACGTCGAGATCCACGAGCTGCCGCACGCGATGTTCCAGCGCCGCGGCGACGACCTGCACTGCACGGTCACCCTCCCGATGACGGCGGCGGCCCTCGGCACCAAGGTGCCGCTGGAGACGCTCGACGGCATGGAGGAGGTCGACATCCGCCCGGGCACCCAGTCCGGCCAGTCGATCCCGCTGCACACCCGGGGCATCACGCACCTGCGCGGCGGCGGCCGGGGCGACCTCATCGTGCACGTCGAGGTCACCACCCCGACCAAGCTGGACGTCGAGCAGGAGCGTCTGCTCCGCGAACTGGCCAAGCTGCGCGGCGAGGAGCGCCCCATGGGGACGTTCCAGCCGGGTCAGCAGGGGCTGTTCTCGCGCCTCAAGGACGCTTTCAACGGTCGCTGAGGGGGTCCGGGGGCAGCCGCCCCCGGACCCCCTCCTCCGTGCCGGACCGGCCGAAAGTACTGGCATGTGCCAGCGCCAAGGCCGGATTCGGACTTGTTCAAAGGACGTGACAACATGCCGTCATGTCCTCCGCACTGACCGATCTCTTCCCTCATCCGATCGTGCAGGCCCCGATGGCGGGCGGTGTCTCCGTCCCGCGCCTCGCGGCCGCCGTGGCCGAGGCCGGCGGGCTGGGATTCCTCGCCGCCGGGTACAAAACGGCCGACGGCATGTACCAGGAGATCAAGCAGCTGCGGAGCCTGACGGCCCGCCCCTTCGGCGTGAACCTCTTCATGCCGCAGCCGGAGTACGCGGACAAGGCCGCGGTCGACGTCTACGCCCACCAGCTGGCTGGCGAGGCCACGTGGTACGACACGGAGCTCGGCGACCCGGACAGCGGCCGTGAGGACGGTTACGACGCCAAGCTGTCCGTCCTGCTCGACAACCCGGTGCCGGTGGCCTCCTTCCACTTCGGCGTCCCGACGCCCGAGGTGCTGGACTCGCTGCGCCGGGCCGGCACCTTCACCCTCGTCACCGCGACCACCGTCGAGGAGGCCCTCGCCGTGGAGCGGGCCGGTGCCGACGCGGTGATCGCGCAGGGCGTCGAGGCCGGCGGCCACCAGGGCACCCACCGCGACCTCCCGGAGAACGACGGCGCGAGCCTCGGCCTGCTCTCCCTCGTCGCCCAGATCCGCGAGACCGTGAACCTCCCGATCGTCGCCGCCGGCGGTCTGATGCGCGGCAGCCAGATCGCCGCGGCCCTCGCGGCCGGCGCGAGCGCGGCCCAGCTCGGCACGGCGTTCCTCGCCGCCCCCGAGTCCGGCGCGAACGTCCTGCATAAGCAGGCACTCACCAACCCCCTGTTCACCCGCACCGAGTTGACCCGCGCCTTCTCCGGCCGCCCGGCCCGCGGCCTGGTCAACCGCTTCATGCGCGAGCACGGCCCCTACGCCCCCGCCGCGTACCCGGAGATCCACCACCTGACCTCCCCGCTCCGCAAGCAGGCCGCCGCGTCCGGCGATCCGCAGGGCATGGCGCTGTGGGCGGGCCAGGGCCACCGCATGGCCCGCGAGCTGCCCGCAGGACAACTGGTCGAGGTCCTGGTCGCCGAACTGGCCTCCGCCCGGACAGCGTTGTCGACCGGGGGCGACCTCCGATGACCGCGCCGGTGTTCGTCGTCGAGTCCCTGGAGGGCGCGACCCCCGGCTCCGTCACCGAGGTGGCCGGCCCCGAGGGACGGCACGCCGTCTCCGTACGGCGGCTGCAGCCGGGCGAGGACGTCGTCCTCACGGACGGACAGGGCCGGGGCGCCTCCGGTGTGGTCCTCAGGGCCGAGGGCAAGGACCGCCTGATCGTCGAACTCCACGATTTCCCCGTCGAGTTGGAGCCCGCTCCCCGTATCACCGTCGTCCAGGCCCTCCCCAAGGGCGACCGCGGCGAACTGGCCGTGGAGACGATGACCGAGACCGGCGTCGACGCGATCGTCCCCTGGGCGGCCTCCCGTTGCATCACGCAGTGGAAGGGCGAGCGGGGTCTCAAGGCCCTCGCCAAGTGGCGGGCCACCGCACGCGAGGCCGGCAAGCAGTCCCGCCGGCTGCGCTTCCCGGAGGTCGCGGACGCGGCAACGAGCAGACAGGTTGCGGCACTTCTGGCCAAAGCCGACTTCGCCGCCGTCCTGCACGAGGACCGCGACTACGGCAGCGAGCCTCTGGCCACCGCCGAACTCCCCACCGAGGGCGAGATCGTGCTGGTCGTGGGCCCCGAAGGAGGCGTCTCCCCCGAGGAGTTGGCCCTCTTCGAGGACGCGGGGGCGAAGGCCTACCGCCTCGGGCGTAGCGTGCTGCGTACATCGACGGCCGGGACCGCGGCGACCGCCCTGCTCCTGGGCCGTACCGGACGCTGGTCCTGAACCAGGGGGGATCGCCGTGGAACTCGCCCAAGTACGGCTGCTCGTCACCGACTTCACCGCCTGCTACCGCTTCTACGCCGACGTCCTCGGCCTGAAGCCCCAGTCGGGGGCGGCCGAGGGACCGTACGAGAAGTTCAGCCCCGCGATCGGGTCCGCCGGGATCGCGCTCCAGGACCGCGCGATGATGGCCCAAGTCCTCGGCGAACTCGGGGACTTGGCGACCGGGCACCGCTCGCTGGTCGTCCTGCGCGTCGACGACCTGGACGGGTACTGCGGGCAGATCACCGCCCGGGGCGCGGAGCTGCTGCACGGTCCCGCGCCGATGACGGACCGGATGCGGGTCGCCCATCTCAAGGACCCCGAGGGCAATGTGGTGGAGCTTCAGGAGTGGCTGCTGCTGCGCGGGTGAGGTGATCCGCCGGGGAATTGCGCCCCCGGCGCGCGGGTGGCCGTATGCGCTCTTCCGCGCGCGCTCCGACGGTGACAGGCTGCCGCCCATGAGGGTGTTGAGACGGAACCTGCTTCGGCCGCGCGGGCGGCGGGTGGCCGCTGTGGCGGGGCTCGCGGTGGTGGCCGTGGGCGGGGCCGTCGCGTGCCAGCCGGGCGATCTCAGCTCGGCGACCGTCGCGTACACCACCGACAAGACGGCGACCGCGGAGCTCAAGCGGGACCATGTCAGCGTGCGCTGGCTGACCTGCACGGGCAACTACGGGAGCAACAACAAGGCCTACACGCCCGGGAAGACGCCCTCGCCGACCGAGACCACGGTCGTCAGCGTCGACTGCCAGGGGCAGACCAGCGACAACCGGGACATCACCGTCACCGGCAAGGTCACCCGGGCCGTCGACGGCGCGTGTGTGCGCGGCGACCTGGTCGCCAAGGTGGCCGGCAAACAGGTCTTCCACGTCACCGGGCTCGGCGACTGCAACGCGGCGACGCCGTCGTCCGTGAACAACCCCAATCCGACGCTGACCTACGGCCCCGGACCGACCGTCACGGTCACCAAGACGATCTGGTGCAAGGGCGACCCGACCTGCTGGCCTGTCGAGGGCAAGTGATCCAAAGGGCTGTCGGCGGATAGCGCCGGTGCATAACCTGATCAGGTGACTCAGCCCTCAGCGTCCGCAGCCCAGGCCTATCTCCGCTTCCCGCACCTGCACGGCGAGTTGGTCGCCTTCACCGCCGAGGACGACGTGTGGCTGGCGTCCCTCGACAGCGGCGGCCGGGCCTGGCGGGTCAGCGCGGAGAACGTGCCGGTGACCCACCCCCGCATCTCGCCCGACGGCACGACGGTCGCCTGGACCTCCGCCCGCGACGGCGCCCCCGAGGTGCACATCGCCCCGGTCGACGGCGGCCCCGCCAAACGCCTGACGTACTGGGGCAGTTCACGCACCCAGGTACGCGGCTGGACGGAGAACGGCGAGGTCCTGGTGGTCACCACCCACGGCCAGGCCAACCTCCGCCGCAGCTGGGCGCGTTCGGTCCCGCTGGACGGCGGACCGGCGACGACCCTCCCGTACGGCTGGGTCGGCGACGTGGCCATCGGCGAACCGGGCACGGTCCTCCTCTCCGCGCCGATGGGCCGCGAGGCCGCCTGGTGGAAGCGCTACCGGGGCGGCACGGCGGGCAAGTTGTGGATCGACCGCGACGGGGACGGCGAATTCACGCGCCTGCACGAGGAGTTGGACGGCAACCTCGAGTACCCGGTGTGGGCGGGGGAGCGGATCGCGTTCCTCTCCGACCACGAGGGCACCGGCGCCCTGTACTCCTCCCTCGCGGACGGCTCGGACCTCCGCCGCCACACCCCCCTCGACGGCTTCTACGCCCGGCACGCGTCCGGCGACGGCACCCGGATCGTCTACTCCTCCGCCGGTGAACTCTGGCTCCTCGACGACCTGGACGGCGCCGAACCGCGCCGCCTCGACATCCGCCTCGGCGGCCAGCGCATCGACCAGCAGCCGTTCCCGGTGCCCGCGGCCCGCTGGTTCGGATCCGCGTCCCCCGACCACACCGCGCGCGGCAGCGCGGTCGCCGTACGCGGCGCCGTCCACTGGGTCACCCACCGCTCCGGCCCGGCCCGCGCGCTGGCGGCCACCCCCGGCGTCCGCGCCCGGCTGCCCCGCACCTTTCGCACCGACGGCGAGGAGTGGGTGGTGTGGGTGACGGACGCCGAGGGCGACGACGCCCTGGAGTTCGCCCCCGCCACCGGCCTCGCCCCCGGCGCCACCCCGCGCAGACTCGCCGCCGGACAGCTCGGCCGCGTCCTCGCCCTCACCGTGGCCCCCGACGGCAGCAGGGTCGCCGTGGCGTCGCACGACGGCCGCGTACTCCTCGTCGAACGCGAGACCGGCGAGGTCCGCGAGGTCGACCGAAGCGAGGACGGCGACGCGTCGGGCCTCGCCTTCTCCCCGGACTCGACCTGGCTCGCCTGGTCGCACCCGGGCCCGCGCCCCCTCCGCCAGCTCAAGCTGGCCAACACCACAGACCTGTCGGTGACGGAGGCCACCCCCCTCCGCTTCCAGGACTACGCCCCCGCCTTCACCCTCGACGGCAAGCACCTGGTGTTCCTCTCCACCCGCTCCTTCGACCCGGTCTACGACGAGCACGTCTTCGACCTGGCCTTCGTGGTCGGCGACCGCCCGCACCTGATCACCCTCGCCGCGACGACCCCGTCCCCCTTCGGCCCGCAGCGGCACGGCCGCCCCTTCGAGGCCCCCGACAAGGAGGAGACCCCCGACAGCGAGGGCCGCCCCACCACCCGCGTCGACCTCGAAGGCCTCGCCGACCGCATCGTCGCCTTCCCGGTCGAGGCCGGCCGCTACTCCAACCTCCGCACGGCCAAGGACGGCGTCCTGTGGCTGCGCCACCCGGTCCAGGGAGTCCTCGGCGCCACCCGCGCGACCCCCGAAGACCCGGACCCCAAAACGGAGTTGGAGCGCTACGACCTCGCCCAGCAGCGCATCGAGCACCTCGCCGGGGACGCCGACCACTTCGAGGTGAGCGGCGACGGCAAACGCGTCCTGCTCTGGACCGACCACAAACTGCGGGTCGTCCCGAGCGACCGCCGCGCCTCCTCCGAGGACGACGACAACGACTCGAACATCAACGTCGACCTGTCCCGCATCCGCCAGACCGTCGACCCGGCCGCCGAGTGGCGCCAGATGTTCGACGAGACCGGCCGCATCATGCGCGACAACTTCTGGCGCGAGGACATGAGCGGCGTCGACTGGACCGGCGTCCTCGACCGCTACCGCCCGATCCTCGACCGCGTGGCCACCCACGACGACTTGGTGGACCTCCTCTGGGAGGTGCACGGCGAACTCGGCACCTCGCACGCCTACGTCACCCCGCGCGGCGGCTACGGCCACGGCGAGCGCCAGGGTCTGCTCGGCGCGGACATCTCCCGTCACGAGGACGGCAGTTGGCGCATCGACCGCATCCTGCCCTCGGAAACCTCCGACCCCCACGCCCGCGCCCCGCTCGCGGCCCCCGGCGTAGCGGTCCGCGCGGGAGACGCGATCCTCGCGGTGGCGGGCCAGCCCGTGGACCCGGTGACGGGCCCCGCCCCCTTGCTCGTCGGCACGGCGGGCAAACCCATCGAGCTGACGATCTCCCCGGCAGGCGGCGGAGACCCACGCCACGCGGTCGTCGTCCCCCTCGCGGACGAGGAACCCCTCTACTACCACGCATGGGTCGCCGACCGCCGCGCCTACGTCCACGAGAAGTCCAACGGCCGCCTCGGCTACCTCCACGTCCCCGACATGCAGGCCCCCGGCTGGGCCCAGATCCACCGCGACCTGCGCGTGGAGGTGGCCCGCGAGGGCCTGGTGGTCGACGTCCGCGAGAACCGCGGCGGCCACACGTCCCAGTTGGTCGTAGAGAAACTGGCCCGCCGCATCGTCGGCTGGGACCTCCCGCGCGGCATGCGCCCCTACAGCTACCCCGAGGACGCACCCCGCGGCCCCGTGGTCGCCGTAGCGAACGAGTTCTCCGGCTCCGACGGCGACATCGTCAACGCGGCGATCAAGGCGCTGGGCATCGGCCCGGTGGTAGGCACGCGCACGTGGGGCGGCGTGATCGGCATCGACAGCAGGTACCGGTTGGTGGACGGGACCTTGATCACCCAGCCCAAGTACGCGTTCTGGCTTGAGGGTTACGGGTGGGGGGTCGAGAACCACGGCGTCGATCCGGACGTAGAGGTGGTGCAGCGCCCTCAGGACTACGCGGCGGGACGGGACGCCCAGCTGGACGAGGCAATCCGCTTGGCGCTGGAGTCCCTGGAGACCGTTCCCGCAAAAACCCCGCCAACCTTGCCCACCTAAGGGGCGCGGGGAACTGCGCGCTCAGCCCCCACGCACCCGCACCCGACGACGTACGATGCACGCGTAAATCACCCCCAGCCTCGGAGGAAACCCACATGTCAGGGGCCCCGCAGGACGACTGCCTGTTCTGCAAAATCATCGCAGGCCACATCCCCGCGACGATCATCCGAGAGACACCCACCACCGTCGCGTTCCGGGACATCAACCCCCAGGCCCCGACCCACGTCCTGGTCATCCCCCGCGTCCACTACCCCGACGCCGCCTCCCTCGCCGCAGCCGAACCGGCAATCGCCGCAGACGTACTCCGCGAGGCCGGCGAGGTGGCAACCGACGAAAAGCTCGACAGCTACCGCGTCATCTTCAACACCGGCAGCGGCGTGGGCCAGACCGTCTTCCACGCCCACGCCCACGTCATGGGCGGCCGCGGCATGCAGTGGCCGCCCGGATAACTCACCATGTCCGTACGTGAATTGGTGGTCCTCGGCACGGCGAGCCAGGTCCCCACCCGCCACCGCAACCACAACGGCTACCTCCTCCGCTGGGACGGCGAGGGCATCCTCTTCGACCCCGGCGAGGGCACCCAGCGCCAGATGCTGCGCGCCGGGGTGGCAGCGCACGACCTGAACCGGATCTGCGTCACCCACTTCCACGGCGACCACTCCCTCGGCCTCGCGGGCGTCATCCAGCGCATCAACCTGGACCGCGTCCCGCACGAGATCACGGCGCACTACCCGCACTCGGGCCAGCACTTCTTCGACCGCCTGCGCTACGCGACGGCGTACCGCGAGACGGTGGGCATCACGGAGTCCCCGGTGTCGGAGGACGGCGTACTGGCCACCACTCCCGCGTACACCCTGGAGACCCACAAGCTCTCCCACCCCGTCGAGTCCTACGGCTACCGCCTCACCGAACCCGACGGCCGCCGCATGCTCCCCGACCGCCTGGCCGCGCACGGCATCAAGGGCCCGGACGTCGGCCGCATCCAGCGCGAGGGAACGCTCGGTGACGTGACCCTCGACGACGTCAGCGAGGTACGCCGAGGCCAGCGTTTCGCGTTCATCATGGACACCCGGCTCTGCGAGGGGGTGGAGGTGCTCGCGGAGGGCTGTGACCTCCTGGCGATCGAGTCGACGTTCCTGGACGAGGACGAGCAACTGGCCGTGGACCATGGCCACTTGACGGCCGGGCAGGCGGCGAGGGTCGCGCAGGAAGCAGGCGTACGACACCTGGTCCTCACCCACTTCAGCCAGCGTTACTCCGAGCCGGAGGAGTTCGAGCGGCAGGCGCGGGCCGCGGGGTTCGAGGGGGAGCTGACCGTGGCGCACGATCTACTCAGGGTGCCGGTTCCGAAACGGCGGTAAAACACCCGTACGATACTTCGATGCCCATTCCCAAAGCCGAACTGCACCTGCACATCGAAGGCACCCTGGAGCCCGAGCTGGCCTTCGCGCTCGCGGCCCGCAACGGCGTCGAGTTGCCGTACGCGGACACCGAGGAACTCCGGAAGGCGTACCTCTTCGAGGACCTCCAGACCTTCCTGAACCTCTACTACGAGCTGATGGCCGTCCTGCGCACCGAGCGGGACTTCGAGGACCTCGCCAACGCCTATCTCGCCCGCGCCGCCGCGCAGGGCGTCCGGCACGCGGAGATCTTCTTCGACCCGCAGGCGCACATCGCCCGGGGCGTGGACATGGGCACGGTGGTGGAGGGCCTGTGGCGGGCGCTGGGCAGCAGCGAGACGAACCACGGCATCTCGACCCGCCTGATCCTGTGCTTCCTGCGCGACGAGTCCGCCGACTCGGCGCTGCGGACCCTGGAGGCCGCGAAGCCGTACCTCGACCGCATCACCGGCATCGGCCTCGACTCGGCCGAGGTCGGCCACCCGCCGGTGAAGTTCCGCGAGGTGTACGAGGCCGCTGCCGCGCTGGGTCTACGACGGGTCGCGCACGCCGGTGAGGAGGGTCCGCCGGCCTACATCACCGAGGCGCTGGATGTTCTGGGGGTCGAGCGGATCGACCATGGGCTGCGGTGCATGGAGGACGCGGAGCTGGTGGCGCGGTTGGTGCGGGACCGGATTCCGCTGACGCTCTGCCCCCTGTCTAACGTCCGGTTGCGAGCGGTGGACGTCCTTGCCGAGCACCCGCTGCCGGCGATGCTGGACGCGGGGCTGCTCTGCACGGTGAACTCCGATGATCCGGCGTACTTCGGGGGGTATGCGGGGGACAACTTCGATGCGGTTCGCTCGGCGCTGGGCCTGACCGAGGAGAGGCTGCGTGAGCTGGCCCGGAACTCCTTTGTGGCGTCCTTCTTGGAGGACGACGAGGAGCGGCGGGGTCGTTATCTGGCCGAGGTGGAGGCGTACGAGTTCCTGTAGGCGGGTGGTGAAGCTGCGGGCCGGTGGGGGCTGGTCGCGCAGTTCCCCGCGCCCCTGGGGGATTGGGCTTGGGCGTGTGTCGGTGTGCTGGTCAGCCGCCCGTGGCCGTGGCCGGTGGGGGCTGGTCGCGCAGTTCCCCGCGCCCCTGGGGGTTGGGCCTGGGCGTGTGTCGGTGTGCTGGTCAGCCGCCGGTTGCTGTGGCCGCCTGCCGGGGGCCCGCCGTGTCGTAGGCGCCCTGTGCCGGGAGGGCCGGGGTGTCCAGGGGGATCTCGACGACCGGTTGCTCGGGGGAGCCGGTCGACGAGGCGATGACGGCGGCCGGGGTGCCTCCGCGTCGCCGGACCGTGCCGGGTACCAGGAGGCGGCCGCCGGTGTGGAGGGCGACCCCGGTCATCGGCACGGTGATCACGACCAGCCCGACCGCGAGGATCGCGCCCATCGCGGGGAACCCGGCCCGTGCCGACAGCACGCTGCCTGCCAGGGGGCCCGCCGCCGTACCCAGCGACGAGGCCGAGCCGACGAGGACGGCCCAACGGCCGCGCGGATCAAGGGAGGCGGCGAGGCCGAGGACGTAGGACAGGACGATCGGGTAGAGGGTGTTCCAGGCGATCTCGCCGGTCGCGAACGTCCTCAGGTCGTGTGCGGACGCGCTGAGCACGATGCAGCCCGCGATGAGCGCGGTCCCCGCGCCGATCGGCACCGCGCGCCCCAGCCGGGCCCCGAGCGCGCCCGCGCCGATCACGCCCACCAGCCCCGTGCCGAGCGCGATCGCGAAGACCGCGCCGACGGTGACCTCGGAGAGGTGCGCCTGGTTGATGCCGATGCGGCCGCTGACGCCCCAGAGGGAGTTCTGGGCGAGGGACCAGCAGAGCAGGGTGCCGGCGAGGACGAGTCCGGCGCGGCGGTGGGGGAGTCCGGTGGTCTCCACGCGCGTGTGCGCCGTCGTCGTACGGACCGGGAGGCGTCCGGTCAGTGGCCATACGGCGAGTGCGGTGAGGGCGATCGCGGCGAGCGGCTGGCCGTGGCCCGCGCCGAGGTGCGGGACGGTCAGGTAGACGGCACCCGCGAGCGCCGACACGCACAACAGGCCGAGCGTGGAAGCGCGATGGGGGTCCCGTTCGGCGGCGATCCCGGAGGCGGCGACCGTGGTGGCCGTACCCGATCCGAACCCGCCGACCACCGCGCCCGCGATGACCGCGGGGACGGCGTGGGTGAGCGCGGCCGAGCCGTATCCGAGAACGGCCAGCGCGAGGCCGATCCGCGCGAGCGTGCGCGGGCCGACCCGTTCGACGCGCGAGGCGAGCAGGAACCCCGCCGCGGCGGAACTCAGCAGCAGCGCACTGCCGACAGCACCGGCCTGCGTGGCGGAGAGCGGCAGTCCCGCGTCGAGTCTGCCGACGGTGGTGGGGAGGAGGTAGGGGGCTAGATACCCGGCCGTGAAAAGGGCGACGAGGGGCCAGGGCGTGGTGGTGCTGCGGGCGAACACGGGCGTTCCCAGGGCATGCGAAAGAAGCGGCTCAAAAAGGGGATTGGGCGACGACCGTCGACGGACAGGAACGCGCGGCCAATTTGTATCAAGCACCCGGTTCGCGAAAGAAGGGCGGGGGGTGTGATCTGGGGCACGTTCAGTTTGGGGTCGGGGGAGTCGGGTAAACGAGCGCCGAATTTGTGGTGCCGGGGGCGTCGTTCGGCCCGTACGGCGCGTCTTGGTGCAGGCCAGCGGGCCAGTACGCTCGGTTCGGCTGGAAGGTCTCGGCGCGGGCCGGCACGCTCGGCCTGTGCGGCGCCTTTCAGCTCCTGCGCCTTTCAACGCAGGCCCGCACATTCAGCCCGCCCGGCAACCTCTCAACGCAGGCCCGCAATACTCAGCCCGTCCGGCGTTTGAGGACGAGGCCCCTTCAGGGCCGATGCGGGGGTCTGGGGGCGCAGCCCCCGGAAGGCGCGCCCACTACCGCCAGTGCACAGCCCCACCCGCCGCAGCCGACGCACTCTCGATCTTCGCCCGGACCTCCCGCATCACCGCCACGATCTCCCCTTCGTGCTCCGGCGTCAGCCGAGCCACCGGCACCGAGCAACTGATCGCATCCAGCGGCGGGTTGTCGTACCGCAGGGCGAAGCCAAAACCGACGATCCCGAGGACTCCCTCCTCACGGTCGACCGAGTAACCCCGGGCGCGGATCGAAGCGAGGTCCGCGGCCAACGCCTCCCGGGAGGTATGGGTGTTGGGGGTAGCCGCCTCGTACGGCCCGGAGGGCAGCTCCGCGTCCGGCCGCTCGGCGAGCAGCGCCTTGCCCAGGGCGCCGACATGGGCCGGGAGCCGCCGCCCCACCCTGCTGATCGTCCGCAGGTACTCGTGGGACTCCCGCGTAGCCAGATACGCAACATCCCGCCCGTCCAGCCGCCCCAGATGGATCGTCTCGCCCAGCGCCTGGGACGCCTCGTCGAGATACGGCCGTACGACCCTCACGCGCGGGTCGGAGTCCAGATAGGTCGTGCCGGTGAGCAGGGCGTGGATGCCGATGCCGTAGAGCGAGCCGGTGATGTCGGTGCGGACCCAGCCGTGCGCGATGAGGGTCTGGAGGAGGGCGTACATCGAGCTGCGCGGCACGCCCAGCTCGTCGGCGAGTTCCTGGAGGCGCGCGGGACGGTCACCGCGCGCGGCGAGCAGTTCGAGCAGCTCGACCGTACGGGCGGCGGATTTCACCTCGCGGACGCCACCGGGCTCTGACATGCACCGATCGTAGCGAGCGGGGTCCAAGGACCGGCTGCCCCATTGACGGTCGCGGTTCGCGTATCTAACCTCTGTCTTCATACGTGGATGACGTCTACATAGGGAGATGGCAGTGAACGGCGACACGGAGACCGTGGTGCGCAGGCTCCGGGACGGGATGGCGGGCGGCGTGCTCTCCTTCCCGCTGACCTCTTTCCACGACGACGGCTCCCTCGACCCGGACGGCTTCCGCACCCATGTCGCGGCCCGGATCGCCACCGCCCCCGGCGCCGTGTTCCCGGCCTGCGGCACCGGCGAGTTCTTCTCGCTGGACGAGGACGAGTACCGCACGGTCGTCACCATCGCCGTCGAGGAGGCGGCCGGCCGCGTCCCCGTCGTCGCCGGTGTCGGCTACGGCTGGGCACAGGCCACCCGCTTCGCCCGCATCGCCGAGGAGGCCGGCGCCGACGCACTCCTCGTCCTCCCGCACTACCTCGTAGCCGCCCCGCAGGACGGCCTGGTGGCCCAGCTGGAGCAGCTCGCCGCCCGCACCCGGCTCCCGCTCATCGCCTACCAGCGCGGCCAAGTCGCCTTCACCGCAAGCTCGTTGAGGCGAATCGCGGAGATCCCCGGCGTCATCGGCCTCAAGGACGGCCACAGCGACCTCGACCGCCTCCAACGCCTCACGCTAGCCGCCCCCGAGGGCTTCCTCTTCTTCAACGGCGCCTCGACCGCCGAGATCCAGGCCCGCGCCTACGCCACGGTCGGCGTCCCCGCCTACTCCTCCGCCGTCCACGCCTTCGCCCCCGAGATCGCGAACGCCTTCTTCGCGGCATTGCAGGACGGCGACGACAAGACCATCGAGAAACTGCTGCGCGACTTCTACGTCCCCCTCGTCGAACTCCGCGACCGCGTACCGGGATACGCCGTGTCGCTGGTCAAGGCGGCGGCCCGGCTGCGCGGCCAGCCGGTGGGACCCGTACGCGCCCCGCTCACCGATCCCTCGGCCGCCGACCTCGCCGAACTTACGACCCTGCTCGCCACCGGACTCGACCTCGTAGGAGCCGCGCTGTGAACCTCACCATCGCCGACGTCCGCCTGACCCCGATCCTGGTCGCGGATCCGCCGCTGCTGAACACCCAGGGCGTCCACCAGCCCTACACCCCGCGCCTGATCGTCGAGATCGAGACGGCCGACGGGATCACCGGACTCGGCGAGACCTACGGCGACACCAAGTACCTGGAACTGGCCCGCCCCTTCGCCGGAAAGCTGATCGGCCGTCAAGTCAGTGACCTGAACGGTCTGTTCACGGTCGCGGACGAGCTGGCCGTCGACAGTTCGCGGGTCTCCGGGCAGGTCGATGTCGGCGGACTGCGCGGTGTCCAGACCGCCGACAAGCTGCGCCTGTCCGTCGTCTCCGCCTTCGAGGTCGCCTGCCTCGACGCCCTCGGCAAGACGCTCGGACTGCCCGTACACGCCCTGCTCGGGGGCAAGTTGAGGGACGCGGTCGAGTACAGCGCGTACCTGTTCTACAAGTGGGCCGACCACCCCGAGGGCATCGCGAGCGAGAAGGACGACTGGGGCGCCGCGATCGACCCGGCCGGAGTCGTCGAGCAGGCACGGAAGTTCAAGGAGCGGTACGGCTTCACCTCCTTCAAGCTCAAGGGCGGGGTCTTCCCGCCCGACGAGGAGATCGCCGCCGTACGGGCGTTGGCGGCGGCCTTCCCCGACCATCCCCTGCGCCTGGACCCCAACGGCGCCTGGTCCGTGGAGACTTCGCTGAAGGTCGCGAAGGAACTCGGGGACGTCCTCGAATACCTGGAGGACCCGGCGCTGGGCACCCCCGCGATGGCCGAGGTGTCCGCCGGGACCGACGTGCCGCTCGCCACCAACATGTGTGTGACGACGTTCGCCGAGATCAAGGAAGCCTTCACGAAGGACGCCGTACAGGTCGTACTCTCCGACCACCACTACTGGGGCGGACTGCGCAACACCCAGCAACTGGCCGCCATCTGCCGCACGTTCGGCGTCGGCATCTCCATGCACTCCAACACCCACCTCGGCATCAGCCTCGCCGCGATGACCCACGTCGCATCGACCGTCCCCAACCTCCACCACGCCTGCGACTCCCACTACCCCTGGCAGTCGGAGGACGTCCTCACCGAACGCCTCACCTTCACCGACGCCAAGGTGACCGTCTCCGACGCCCCTGGCCTCGGCGTCGAACTCGACCGCGCCAAGCTGGAGTTCCTGCACCGGCGCTGGCTCGACGACGACGGCGCCCTCCGCGAGCGCGACGACGCGGCCGCGATGCGGATCACGGACCCGGAGTGGGTCACGCCGTCGATGCCGCGCTGGTAGCGGCCGGATCCGGACGCGCCCGGTGCGGGACCGGTGCCCGGGCCGTCACCGGGGGCGGCAGGCACCGTAGAGCCCGGACCTGCGGTTGGCCGGTACCGGTGCGACGGGTGGTCCCGGTGCGGGAGCCGCCCTCACGCGCGCGTGGTGGTGCACACTGGCCTGATCCGTATCACGTCAGGGAGCGCACCGTGACCGCGTCCAACGCGTCCACCGGAAAGGGACCGTCGTCCCGCAGCGAAGGGCCGTCCTGCGGGGTCGACCCGCTGGCCGGGCTGCGTGCGGCGGACGATCCGCCCTGGGACGTGTACCTCACCGGCACCGTCTTCCTCGACATCATCTTCACCGGGCTCGAGTCCGCACCCGTGCGCGGCACCGAGTCCTGGGCGCGCGGGATGGGGTCCAGCCCCGGTGGAGTCGCCAACATGGCGACCGCGCTGGCCCGGCTCGGGCTGCGGACCTCGCTCGCCGCGGCCTTCGGCGACGACCACTACGGCGAGTACTGCTGGGACGCGTTGCAGCAGGGCGAGGGCATCGACCTCTCCGCCTCCCGTACGGTGCCCGGCTGGCACTCGCCGGTCACCGTGTCGATGGCGTACGAGGGTGAGCGCACGATGGTGTCCCACGGTCACGAGCCGCCCCCGGAGGTCGTGTTCGGGCAGGGCGGCGCACCTGACTGCCCGCCACGCGCGCGTGCCGCCGTCGCCTCGCTCACCCCCGGCAAGCAGGCCCCCTGGGTCGCCCAGGCCGCGAGCGAGGGCACCCGGATCTTCGCCGACGTCGGCTGGGACGACACCGGCGCCTGGGACCTCGCCGGACTCGCCGACCTCGCGCACTGCGAGGCGTTCCTGCCGAACGCCGAGGAGGCCATGCGCTACACCGGCGCCGACTGCCCCCGCGCCGCCGCCCACGCGCTGACCGAACACGTACCGCTCGCCGTCGTCACCCTCGGCGCGGACGGCGCGTACGCCGTCGACCGTCGTACGGGGGAGTCCGCCGAGGTCCCGGCGATCGCCGTCGAGGCGCTCGATCCCACCGGCGCGGGCGATGTCTTCGTGGCCGGTTTCGTCACCGGCACCCTGGCGGGCTGGCCGCTCGCCGACCGGCTCGCCTTCGCCGGACTCACCGCCGCCCTCTCCGTCCAGGAGTTCGGTGGCTCCCTGTCCGCACCGGGCTGGTCCGAGCTCGGCGCCTGGTGGCGCAAGGTGCAGTCGGTCGAGGGCCAGGACCCGGCGGCCCTGCGCCGGTACGCGTTCCTGGCGGGACTCGTACCGGAGGAGCGGGGCAGCGGCAGCCCCTGGCCGTTGCGCCGGGCGGTGCCGACGATCGGGTTCGGCCGGTCCACCTAGGAGCGGCAACGAGGCCCCGGAGTCCCGGAGGCGAACCGTTCCGGCTCAGCGGGCCCCCGCACGTTCCAGCACACCGGTGACCTCTTCCCGTACGGCCTCGAAGACCGCCTCGGGCAGCGTGCCGAGCGGTGTCAGGGCCAGGGCGCGGAGTATCCGGCCGGTGTCCGTGTCGTAGGGGACGGTCTCGCTGAGCACGTCGTAGCCGTCACGGACCGCGACCCGCAGGACGCGCGCCTCCGTGTCCTCCGCCGCTCCCACCGCCACCGCGACCACGAACGGAACCTCGCCCCGCAGCACACCGGTCAGCTTGCGATAGCCGCTCGCGACCGGCTCAGGCCAGCGCAGACTCAACAGCACCGGCCGCTTCGCGAGCAGCTCGGCGAGGTCGGTCTCGACGGGACCGTCCGGTTCCAGGACGACCGCGCGCGCGTCCAGCACCAGCGCGGCGGGGAGCAGACAGCGCAGCGTGCTGCCGACGATGTTGCCGCCGACGGTGGCGGTCCGGCGCACGGCCCCGGTTCCGACGCCCGCCGCGGCCCGCCGCAGCACCTCCGGCACCCGCTCGTCGATCTCGTGCAGCAGTACGGCCGCGCCCAGCGTCCCGTCCCCGATCACCTTCGCCTCGGGCAGTTCCCGCAGGGACACCGCCTGCTCGGGGAACCCGTCCCGTTGCCACGAGGCCCACACGAGCGTCGCCCCGCCGACGGGCACCGCCCCCTCGACCAGGCACTCCTGCGCTTCGGACACGGACGTGGGCAGACGCACGAACACAGCGGCCGACCTGCTTTCCCTGTACGGCCCGGCGGTGGGAGCCACGGCCCACCGGCCGGACCTCCTGCTGACACTTGGCTGACACAGCACATTGTCCGTACAAGCGAGGGGGCGCGAACAGGGCTCACGGCGGCACCCCGCGCGCCTCCCCTGCGCCGGACCCGCTCCCGCGACAGGCCCGGATTTCGTGGCCCGACGGTCACCGAAAAGCCCTACGGCGTTGTCAGTGGCCCGGCGTACCCTGGAATCACCAGGCCGCCCTTGTGGCGGGCGAGTCTTTTCGAGGAGGACGAGCAAGGCCTACAGAGCCGGCCCATGACTCAGACACCCACAGCTCACACCCCCGCGCAGGAGCAGGCGAAGGCACGGTTCACCGTCCCCGCCCAGCATCCGATGGTCACCGTCCTGGGGTCCGGAGACGCCCTCCTGCGCGTGATCGAGAAGGCCTTCCCGGCGGCCGACATCCACGTCCGGGGCAATGAGATCAGCGCGGTCGGCGACGCCCGCCAAGTCGCCCTCGTCCAGCGCCTGTTCGACGAGATGATGCTGGTGCTGCGCACCGGGCAGCCGATGACGGAGGACGCAGTGGAACGCTCGATCGCCATGCTGCGGGCGAGTGAGAACGGGGATGGTCCCGAGGAGACACCGGCCGAGGTGCTCACCCAGAACATCCTGTCCTCGCGAGGCCGCACGATCCGCCCCAAGACCCTCAACCAGAAGCGGTACGTCGACGCGATCGACAAGAACACGATCGTCTTCGGCATCGGCCCCGCCGGCACCGGCAAGACCTACCTCGCCATGGCCAAGGCGGTCCAGGCCCTCCAGGCCAAGCAGGTCAGCAGGATCATCCTGACCCGCCCCGCAGTCGAGGCGGGCGAGCGCCTGGGCTTCCTCCCGGGCACCCTCTACGAGAAGATCGACCCGTACCTGCGCCCCCTGTACGACGCGCTGCACGACATGCTCGACCCGGAGTCGATCCCGAAGCTGATGGCGGCGGGGACGATCGAGGTGGCGCCGCTGGCATACATGAGGGGTCGCACCTTGAATGACGCCTTCATCATCCTGGACGAGGCCCAGAACACGAGCCCCGAGCAGATGAAGATGTTCCTCACCCGGCTCGGTTTCGAGTCGAAGATCGTGATCACCGGTGACGTGACGCAGGTCGACCTGCCGAGCGGCACGAAGTCGGGGCTGCGGCAGGTGCAGGACATCCTGGAGGGCCTCGACGACGTGCACTTCTCCCGCCTGTCGTCGGCGGACGTCGTCCGGCACAAGCTGGTCGGCCGTATCGTCGACGCGTACGAGAAGTACGACAGCGAGAACGGTACGGAGAACGGCACCCACAAGGGTGCCCGTGACAAGCGGAAGTAGATCAGCACGACCATGTCGATCGACGTCAACAACGAGTCCGGAACCGAGGTCGACGAGCAGGCGATCCTCGACATCGCCCGCTACGCCCTCGCGCGGATGCGCATCCACCCGCTCTCCGAGCTCTCGGTGATCGTCGTGGACGAGGACGCCATGGAGCAGCTCCACATCCAGTGGATGGACCTGCCAGGGCCGACCGATGTCATGTCCTTCCCGATGGACGAGCTGCGTCCGCCGAGCAAGGACGACGAGGAGACTCCGCAGGGGCTGCTCGGTGACATCGTGCTGTGCCCGGAGGTCGCCGCGAAGCAGGGGGCCGAGGCCGAGACGCAGCACACCATGGACGAGGAGCTCCAACTCCTCACCGTCCACGGTGTGTTGCACCTCCTCGGCTACGACCACGAGGAGCCGGACGAGAAGGCCGAGATGTTCGGTCTCCAGGCCGCCATCGTGGACGGCTGGCGCGCGGAGAAGGGCCACACCGGCCCGTCCCCGGCACCGACGGTCTCCTAGGGCAGCGGGTCACCCCATCTCATGAGTCCTCAGATCGTCGTCGGGGCCATCGCCCTTGTCGTTGTCGCCTGGCTCGCCGCCTGCGCGGAGGCGGGCCTCGCGCGCGTCTCCAGCTTCCGCGCCGAGGAGGCCGTACGGTCCGGTCGGCGCGGCAGCGCCAAGCTCGCGCAGGTCGCCGCCGACCCGACCCGCTACCTCAATGTCGCCCTGCTGGTCAGGGTGGCCTGCGAGATGGCCGCCGCCGCGCTCGTCACCTACGAGTGCCTGCACGTCATCCACGGCACCGCGCCCGCGCTGCTCGCCGCGATCGGCGTCATGGTCCTCGTGTCGTACGTCGCGGTGGGGGTCTCCCCGCGCACGATCGGCCGCCAGCACCCGCTGAACACGGCCACGGCGGCGGCGTACGTCCTGCTGCCGCTCGCGCGGATCATGGGCCCGATCCCGTACCTGCTGATCCTCATCGGCAACGCGCTGACGCCTGGAAAGGGCTTCCGGCGCGGCCCGTTCGCCTCCGAGGCCGAGCTGCGCGCGCTGGTGGACCTCGCCGAGAAGGAGTCCCTGATCGAGGACGAGGAGCGCCGCATGGTGCATTCCGTCTTCGAGCTGGGCGACACCCTCGTCCGCGAGGTGATGGTTCCGCGCACCGACCTCGTCGTCATCGAGCGCTACAAGACGATCCGCCAGGCCCTCACCCTCGCGCTCCGCTCCGGCTTCTCGCGCATCCCGGTCACGGGCGAGAGCGAGGACGACATCGTCGGGATCGTGTACCTGAAGGACCTGGTCCGCAAGACGCACATCAGCCGCGACGCCGAGTCCGAACTGGTCTCGACGGCCATGCGCCCCGCGACCTTCGTCCCGGACACCAAGAACGCCGGTGACCTGCTGCGCGAGATGCAGCAGGAGCGCAACCACGTCGCCGTCGTCATCGACGAGTACGGCGGCACGGCCGGCATCGTCACCATCGAGGACATCCTGGAGGAGATCGTCGGCGAGATCACCGACGAGTACGACCGGGAACTCCCTCCGGTGGAGGAGCTGGGCGACGACCGCTACCGGGTCACCGCCCGCCTCGACATCGGAGACCTCGGCGAGCTGTACGGCTTCGAGGCCTACGACGACGAGGACGTGGAGACGGTCGGCGGGCTGCTGGCGAAGGCCCTGGGCCGGGTCCCGATCGCCGGTGCCTCCTCGGTCGTAGAACTGCCGGACGGGCGCGAACTGCGCCTGACGGCGGAGGCCTCGGCCGGGCGGCGGAACAAGATCGTGACGGTGCTGGTCGAGCCGGTGGATCCGGACGGCCCGGCCGAGGAGGAGACGAAGCCGGAGTGAGCCCCGAGGAACTGCGCGCGTTCTGCCTGTCGTTCAACGCGACGGTGGAGGACTTCCCCTTCAACCCGGACACGTCCGTCTTCAAGGTTCTCGGCAAGCTCTTCGCCCTGACCCGCCTGGACGGCCGTCCCCTCACGGTCAACCTCAAGTGCGACCCGGAGGACGCGATCCGACTCCGGGAGGAGCACGAGGGGTTGATCATCCCCGGGTACCACATGAACAAGCGGCACTGGAACACCGTGACGGTGGACGGCGGACTCCCGGACCGGCTCCTCAAGGAACTGATCGAGGACTCGTACGACCTGGTCGTGGCCGGTCTCCCGAGGGCGGAGCGGCTGCGGCTCGACCGGCCGTAAATCCCGGTGAGCGGCCGGTGAAGGCGTGTCAGAATCCGGCACATGGCTGCTGCTGTGCGATATCCGCGTCCTCTCCGCCCCGGCGACCGTGTCGGTGTCACGTCTCCGTCCAGCGGGGTCCCGGACGCGCTGCGCAAGCGCCTCGATGTCGCGATCCGGGAGGTCGAGGCGCGCGGGTACGAGGTCGTCGTCGGCCGGTGCATGGACGGGACGGGCCATGTCAGCGCCCCGGCCGGTGAACGGGCCGCCGAGCTGACGGACATGCTCACCGACCCCGGCATCCGGGCCGTGGTCCCGCCGTGGGGCGGGGAGACCGCGATCGACCTGGTGCCGTTGCTCGACTTCGGGCGGATCGGGCGCGCCGAACCGACCTGGGTGGTCGGCTACTCGGACATCTCGACCCTGCTGACGCCGCTGACCCTGCTGACCGGGACCGCGACCGTGCACGGCAACTCCCTTATGGAGACGCCCTATCGGGCGCCCGAGGGGCTGCTGTCCTGGCTCGACATCGTCGCGGCGCCGCAGGGCGAGCCGTTCACGCAGACCCCGCCGGGCCGCCATCGGAGCCCGGGCCGGGACGACTTCGCGGGTCACCCGGAGGTCCGGGACCTCACCCTCGACACCCCGGGGCGCTGGACCCGCCTCGACGGTGACGGTGACGTCGACATCGAGGGCCGGCTGATCGGCGGCTGCGTCGAGACGCTGGCCAATCTCGCCGGGACGCCGTACCTGGACGTCGCCGCCTTCGCGCGGAGCGCGGCCCCCGAGGGGCTGCTCGTGTATGTCGAGGCCTGCGAGGACAACGCGTTCACCATCTGCCGGAACCTGCACGGCATGCGGCTGGCCGGGTTCTTCGACGCGGCGAACGCCGTGCTCGTCGGCCGGACCCACGCGCCCGACAGCCCCACGCTCACCCAGCACGAGGCCGTCATGGACGCGCTCGGACCGCTGGGCGTGCCGGTGGTCGCCGATGTCGAGTGCGGTCATGTCCCGCCGTATCTGCCGCTCGTGAACGGAGCGCGCGGCCGGGTCGTCCACACGGCCGCGCGCTCCGAACTCGTCCAGACCCTGGACTGACATCTCATACGGCGGCCGGGTCGGCCTTCCGGTTCCTGCCGAGCCCTACGGCCACCAGCACCGCCGCCCCCAACGCGATCGCCGCGTCGATGCCGACGACTGTGTGGACCCCCGACATGAGGTCGCCCGAAGTGGTGGCGAGGACGCCCAGGAGGGGGATGCCGATGGTGATGCCCACCTGCTGGGTGGAGGTGACCAGGCCGGTGGCCAGGCCCTGTTCCTCGTCCGGGACGCCCGAGGTGACGGTGAGGCCGTAGGAGATGATCGCGCCCAGGTGGCACATGCTGGCCAGGGAGACGGCGGCCGTGGCCAACCAGACCGACCAGGTGTGGGTGTTCAGGGCCAGGAGGGCCGCGGTCAGGGCCGCCTGGCCGGTGAGGGAGGCGATCAGGGTGCGGCGGGCGCCGATGCGGCCGATGACCTTCGGGGCGTAGACGCCGGCCACCGCCGAGAGGATGCCCTGGACGCCGAAGACCAGGCCCGTCTCGAAGGACGACAGGTGCAGGATCTCCTGGAGGTACAGGGTCAGGACGAAGACCACCGTCGACATCATCGAGAAGGTGACCAGGCCGCCCAGGTTGCCCCACGCCACCGTGCGGCGGCGCAGCATCGGGAGGGAGACCAGAGGCTGGGGCGTGCGGGACTCGATGTACGTGAAGGCCGTGAGGAGCAGGACGCCCGCGATCAGGGTGACGATGACGTCCGTGCGGGCGAAGCCGTGGTCCGCCGCTGTCGAGAGGGCGTAGATCAGGGACAGAAGTCCCGCGGTGACCGTGATCGCGCCGGGGACGTCCAGGCGCGGGCGGTCCGGGGTGCGGGACTCGGGGAGCAGGGCGGGGGCCAGGGGGAGGACCAGGACCGCGAACAGGGTCAGCAGGGCCATCGTCGAGCGCCAGCCGAACGCGTCGGTCAGGACACCGCCCGCCACCATGCCGACCGTGAAGCCGAGCGAGAGCAGGGTGCCGGAGATGCCGAGCGCGCGGTCGCGGGCCGGGCCCTCGGGGAACGTGGTGGTGAGCAGGCTCATGCCGGTGGGGACGATCGCCGCCGCACCCAGGCCCTGCAGCGCCCGGCCCGTCAGGAACGATGCCGGGTCCCAGGCGAAGGTCGCCAGCAGGGAGGCCGCGCCGAACAGGGTCAGGCCGGTGAGGAACAGCCGGCGGCGGCCGTAGAGGTCGCCGATGCGGCCGAAGAGGAGCAGGAAGCCGCCGGACGGGAGCGCGAACGCGGTGACCGCCCACTGGAGTCCGGACCGGCTCATGCCGAGGTCGGCGCCGAGGGTGGGCAGGGCCACGTTGAGGACGGAGAAGTCCAGGGCGACCATGAACTGGGCCGCGCAGAGGACGAAGAGGGTGAGCTTGTCGCGGGTCGAGAGGCGGGGTTCGCCGAGGGGTTCGTGGACGGGAGTGGTGGTGTCGGTCGCCATGTGTCGAGCTTCCCGGCGCCGGAATAGCCGTGGGGAGCCGCAAGTTGTGCTGGTGGTGGCACCACCAGGCAGCACGAGGGGGATGTGTACGTGGCTGAGGATGCCCTGAAGAGTCGTCGGCTGAGCGAACTGCGCGAGTTCCTGATGAGCCGCCGGGCCCGGGTCTCCCCGGCCGAGGCGGGGCTTCCGGGCGGTGGGGCGCGGCGCCGTACGCCCGGGCTGCGGCGCGAGGAGGTCGCCGTGCTCGCGGGGGTGGGCGCGTCCTGGTACCAGTGGCTGGAGCAGGGGCGGGACATCTCCGTGTCGCCGCAGGTCCTCGACTCCGTCGCCCGGGTGCTGCGGCTCAGCAACGCCGAGCGGCGGCATCTGTACGCGCTGGCCGGGCTGAACCCGCCCGCGCCTGAGCCCGCGGCCGATCACGGCTGTGAGGGCATACGGCGGCTGATCGACGCGTGGATGCCGTTCCCCGCGCACATCATGGACCGGTACTACAACTGCGTGATGTACAACGAGGCGGCGGGCTGGGTGCTGGGCCTGCGGCCCGAGAACACCCAGAACTGCCTCGTCGACTTCTTCACCGACCCGCTCTACCGGGCGCGTTCGCAGAGCTGGGAGCGGAACGCGCGGACCGTCGTCGCGCAGTTCCGGGCGATGTGCGCGGACCGGCCCGATGATGAGGGGCTGCAGGCGGTGCTGGCCGAAGTGACCGCCGTGAGCCAGGAGTTCACGGAGTTGTGGGAGCGGCGGGACATCCTGGACGCGGGGGTGGTCCGCAAGGAGCTGGACCATCCGCTGGTCGGCCTGCTGTGCGTCGAGTCGACGGCGTTGCGGGTGCCGGCGCGGCCCGATCTCACGATCGTGCTGCACACGCCGTTGGACGAGGCGAACACGGTGGGGAAGCTGGAGTGGCTGGCCTCTCCGGAGGGGCGGCGCGGGGCGATGTACCCCGTGGCGGGGTGAGGGTCCTTGTCGGTCCTCGTCCTGGTCCTTCGTATGCTCTGGTCATGACCGACAGCAGCGCGCTTGACCCCGAGGACCGCAAGATCGTCACCCTGGCCCGTTCGGCTCGGGCCCGCAACGGTGTGCCGGAGGGCGCGGCCGTGCGGGACGAGACGGGGCGGACGTATGTCGCCGGGACGGTCGCCCTTCCCTCGCTGGAGCTGAGCGCGTTGCGGACGGCGGTGGCCATGGCGGTGGCTTCCGGGGCGAAGTCGCTGGAGGCGGCGGCGGTCGTCACGGAGGCGGAGTCCGTGGCAGCGGAGGATCTGGCGGCTGTACGGGATCTGGGTGGGGCGGGGACGCCGGTGCACGTGGCTTCGCCGGACGGGGTTGTCCGGCTGACGGTCGTTGCTGGCTGAGGTGGTGCTGGGGGCTGCGCCCCCAGACCCCCATCGGCCCTGAAGGGGCCTCGTCCTCAAACGCCGGACGGGCTGGATTGTGTCGACCGGTGCTTCAACAGTCCCCGTGTCCGGAAGTAACCCGTCCGGATTTCGCCCTTGCTCTCCCCCCGCCTCCCGCGCATCAATGGAACCGTAAGTTCCGACGGACCGTCAGATTCTCGCTCGCGTGGCGCACCGCACCGCGTTCGTGAGGGGTTTCCGAGGTGGTTGTCCGTCCGTCCCCACATGGCATTCCCAGACACGGGAAGGGAACCAGACCCATGAAAGGCAAGCTGAGAAGCAAGCGGATCGGTACCGGTGCGGCACTGGTGACGGGGGTCCTCGCGGCCGCCTCGCTGGCGTTCGCGCCCAGCGCGCTCGCCGTCACTCCCCAGACGGCGACGATCACCGCGGACTGCGGCATCTTCGGCGGAGGCGCGGCAACGCTCACCGCCACGCAGGACGGCACCGCGGCCACGGTCACCATCACCTCCTCCATCACGGCGCCGCTCGCCCTGTCGCAGGACTCCATCTCCTCCACCTTCACGTTCGAGAACGCGAGCGGTGGCACCACCGTCTTCAGCGGCACGAAGAACCCGGCCATGGCGACCGGCGACGCCGTCACCGTCGGTCCGCTCGACGGGACCGTGGCCTCCGGCGACAGCCTGGAGGCGTACGGCGGCTCGCTGCAGATGACGATCTTCGGGATCGCCGTCACGTGCACCGCCACCGGGCCGCAGTCACCGGGTCCGTTCGTGTTCGACTGAGAATTCCCCCCACGGGCTCAACTGGGCCGTCGGTTCCCGCTGTTGGCGGGAACTGACGGCCCATCAGTTTGTTTGGGTGTGTCCATTGACTTCTCACGCGATCCCCACATCAATGCCCCCTGTGGGCGCGGACGAGCCGCTGTGCCCACCGTCCTCAGGAGGGGGCACAGCCATGGCTACGACATTCCGAAGACGCCGTTGGGCGTCGTTGCTCGGGGTGACCGCGCTCGCGGTCGCCACGGGCGGTGCGCTGGCCTGTCCGGCCGGTGCGTCCACGAACGTGGACTTCGCCACGCACTGCATCCCGCCAGCGGTCGCGGGCATCCCGCCGATCGACGGCACCACGACCGCCGCGATCACGGTGGACAACACCGCGCCGAAGGTCGGCGACACCGTCACCGTGACCTACACGGTGGTCAAGCCCGCCGCCAGCAACCCCACCGCGATCGCGCTGCCGGCCGACATCATGACGCCCACCGGGAAGGTCACTCTCGGCGGTGCCCAGACCGGCAGCGTCACGGTGGCCGGGCCCAAGAAGAACGACCCGGTGCCCGGCAACGGCGCCTTCCCGTCGTTCTCCATGACCGGCACCTTCACGGTCACCACCCCGGGCGCGATCACCCTCTCGCCCGGCGACTACAACATCCACACCAGCTACATCCTGGAGCTGGACACCCCCTGCACGGTGACGAACCCGCCGGCCCCGGTCTCCGAGACCGTCACCGCGACCGCCACCGTGCCGGTCAACACCCGTGCGATCAGCCTGGGTTCGGCCTCCGGGAACGCCGGTGACAGTGTCACCGTGACCGGCAGCAACTTCACCCCGGGTGCCACCGTGACCCTGGCCGGGCGGTCCGGAACCGCCCAGACCGCGGACACGGCGACCGTCACGGCGAGCAGCAGCGGCACGATCAGTGGTTCGCTCGTCGTCAACGACAAGACGACCACCGGTGTCGTGGCCTACGAGGGCAGTGCGTGGAGCGCTGACCTCGGTGCCGGACCGGCCGCCTACGTCGTCAACGACACCACGCCCGTTCCGCCGGGGAGTCAGAAGCTGACGACCACCGTCAAGGCGGGCACGCTGTCCATGGCGCAGGCCGGGGACGCCGTCGGTCTCTCCGCCGTCGACTTCGGCAAGGGCGGTGCCTCCACGGGCGCCCTCAACACGGTGACGGTCCAGGACTTCCGCGGCGGACCCGCGGGCTGGTCCCTGACCGGCAAGGTCACCGACTTCACCGGTCCCGGCGCCAAGATCGATGCCGGGGCGCTGAGTTGGACACCCGCCTGCGTCACCAAGGCGGGCAGCCCGAGCACCTGCGCGGCCGGTTCGGCGGGCACGGTGGGCAGTTCGGGAGCGACGCTCGCGTCCACGCCCGACGGCACCGTCACCGGCGGCCAGTTCACCGTCGACGCCGGACTCTCCCTGAACGTACCGGCGTTCACGCCTCCGGGCTCGTACTCCGGCGTGCTCACGCTGACGCTCACCTGACCGTCCGCCTCACCTCCGGTGGCCGGGCGCCCGCACCCGCCCGACCGCCACACACCTCGTCCGTGGGGGTCCGCACCCATGCGCAAGCTGTACGTCCTCCTCCTGAGCCTCTGCCTCGGCCTCTGCTCCGGCGTGTTCGCCGCGCCCTCCGCCTCCGCGGCCGACAACGGCAGTTGGTCCGTCTACCCGGCCGCCTCGCAGGTCGCCGCGCGGCCGTACTTCTATCTCTCCGCCGATCCCGGCCAGACCATCCAGGACAAGGTGGTCGTCGCCAACAAGACGGCGAAGCCGCTGACCTTCCGGCTGTACGCGGCCGACGCCTACAACACCGCGCGTGACGGCGGGTTCGCCGTGCGGACCGTGACGGAGACGATGCGCGGGGTGGGGGCCTGGGCCAAGCCCGCCAAGTCGCGGGTAACTGTGCCCGCCCACAAGACAGTTACCGTGCCGTTCACGCTTCACGTGCCCGAAGGGGCCGAACCGGGCGACCACCCGGGCGCGTTGGTCGCCCTCGACGAACGCGTCGACAAGGGGGACGGCTCCCTCGCGCTCGGCGTGCAGCGGGCCGTCGGCGCCCGCGTCTACCTCCGGGTGAGCGGGCCGACGCTGCCCGCGCTCGCCGTGGAACACGTCCATGTGTCCCATCACCAGCCGCTGGTACCGGGGTTGGGGGACAGCGACGCCACGATCTCCTACACGCTGCACAACACCGGGAACGTCACCCTCGATCCGAAGGTGACGCTCAAGGCGCAGGGGTTGTTCGGCCGTACGTTGCTGACACGCGGACTGACCAGGATCCCCGCCGAGTTGCTGCCGGGGCAGCGCGTGAAGCTGAGCGAGCCGTGGAAGGGGTCGCCCCAACTCGACTGGGGGGACATCACGTTGACCGCGAGCGCGCCGGGCACGAAGCAGTCGGCGAGCGCGTCGTTCTTCGCGCTGCCGTGGCTCGCGGCGGCGCTGCTGCTCGCGGTCGGGTTCGTCGGGGGAGTGCTCGCGGTCAGAGCGCGTCGGGGCCGCGTTCGCCCGTCCGAACCCGTACGACCGTCTCGACCGGGATCGACCACACCTTCCCGTCCCCGATCTTCCCCGTCTGCGCGGCCTTGACGACCGCGTCGATCACGGCGTCCGAGTCCGCGTCGTCGACGACGACCTCGATCCGCACCTTCGGGACGAGGTCGACGCGGTACTCGGCGCCGCGGTACACCTCGGTGTGGCCGCGCTGCCGGCCGTAGCCGCTGGCCTCGGTGACGGTCAGGCCGTGCACGCCGAGCTCCTGGAGCGCCGTCTTGACCTCGTCGAGGCGGTACGGCTTGACGATCGCGGTGATGAGCTTCATGCCTGGGTGCTGACCTTCTGAGCGGAGGGGAGGGTGGCGCCGACCGGGGCTCCGTGGCCCAGGACGCCGTGATCGTATGCGCTCTCGGCGTGCACCGTAAGGTCAAGACCGGTCCGCTCCTCCTCCTCGCTCGCCCGCAGCCCCATCGCCTTGTCGAGCAGCTTCCCGATGCCGTACGTCACGAGGAACGCGTACGCCCCTACGGCGACCACGGCCACCAGCTGCTTGCCGAGCTGGGCGAGCCCGCCGCCGTAGAGGAGGCCGTCGGTGTCGCCGGTCAGTTCGGTGGTGGCGAAGACGCCGATCAGGAGGGTGCCGATGATGCCGCCGACCAGGTGGACGCCGACGACGTCGAGGGAGTCGTCGTAGTTCAGCTTGAACTTCCAGCCGACCGCGTACGAGCAGACGGCACCGGCGGCCAGGCCGACGACCAGCGCGCCGAGCAGCGAGACCGAGCCGCAGGACGGGGTGATCGCGACCAGGCCGGCGACCGCGCCCGAGGCCGCGCCCAGGGTGGTGGGGTGGCCGTCGCGCTTCTGCTCCACGAAGAGCCAGCCGAGGAGGCCGGTGCAGCCGGCGGTGAGGGTGTTGAGGAAGGCCGCGGCGGCGAGGCCGTTGGCGCCGAGCGCGGAGCCCGCGTTGAAGCCGAACCAGCCGAACCAGAGCAGGCCCGCGCCCAGCATCACCATGGGGAGGTTGTGCGGGCGCATGGCGTCTTTCTTGAAGCCGAGGCGCGGGCCGACCACCAGGCACAGGGCCAGGCCCGAGGCGCCGGACGTGATCTCCACGGGCAGGCCGCCCGCGAAGTCGAGGGCGCCGAGGTGCGCCGCGATCCAGCCGCCCGGGCCCCAGACCCAGTGCGCGACGGGAACGTATACGAGGAGTGCCCAGACGGGTACGAAGACCAGCCAGGCCCCGAACCGGACCCGGTCCGCGACCGCGCCGCTGATCAGCGCGGCCGTGATGATCGCGAAGGTGAGCTGGAAGGTGGCGAAGAGGAGGGTGGGGACGGTGCCGTGGACGCTGTCGGGGCCCAGGTTGGCCATGCCGGCGTGCTTCAGGCCGCCGATGAGGCCGCCGCCGACATCGTCGCCGAACGCGAGGGAGTATCCGGCGGTCAGCCAGACCACCGTGACCAGGGCGATCGACACGAAGCTCATCATCAGCATGTTGAGGACGCTCTTCGTGCGGACCATGCCGCCGTAGAAGAGGGCCAGGCCCGGGGTCATCAGCAGGACGAGGGCGGTGGCGGCGAGCAGCCAGGCGGTGTCGCCGGTGTCGACGTGTGCGGCGGCCAGTGCGGTGGCTTGAGTGGCGGCTTCGGTGGCGGCGAGGGTCACGGTCGTCTCCAACGGTGTGGGGGCTCGTCAGAGGGTCACCGGCCCGGGTTTCCGGTTGTGCACGGGGGTGTTTCCGTGACGTTTCGTTGCAGTGGGGTTTCCGAAAGCTCACCGTGCCGGGCTCGGGTGGACTGTTGTGCGGCGGGAGCTTGTGGATCAGGGACAATGGGCGCCATGAGCGTTCGTACCCCGTCATCCAAGCCGTCCGAGGCCCCTCACCGCGCCGGCTTCGCCTGCTTCGTGGGCCGCCCCAACGCGGGCAAGTCCACCCTTACGAATGCTCTGGTCGGCCAGAAGGTGGCGATCACCGCCAACCAGCCGCAGACCACGCGGCACACGGTGCGCGGCATCGTCCACCGGCCGGACGCGCAGCTGATCCTGGTGGACACGCCTGGGCTGCACAAGCCGCGCACGTTGCTCGGGCAGCGGCTGAACGACATCGTCCGTACGACGTGGGCCGAGGTCGACGTCATCGGTTTCTGCCTCCCGGCGAACGAGAAGCTCGGCCCGGGTGACCGTTTCATCGCCAAGGAACTCGCGTCCATCAAGAAGACGCCGAAGATCGCGATCGTCACGAAGACCGACCTGGTCGACTCCAAGACGCTTGCCGAGCAGTTGATCGCCATTGATCAGCTGGGCAAGGAGCTGGGGTTCGAGTGGGCGGAGATCGTGCCGGTGTCGGCGGTCGCGGACCAGCAGGTGGATCTGCTGGCCGATCTGCTGATTCCGCTGCTGCCGGAGGGGCCGGCCCTTTACCCCGAGGGTGACCTCACCGATGAGCCCGAGCAGGTCATGATCGCGGAGTTGATCCGGGAGGCCGCGCTGGAGGGGGTTCGGGACGAACTGCCGCACTCCATCGCCGTCGTGGTCGAGGAGATGCTGCCTCGCGAGGACCGGCCCGCCGACAAGCCGCTCCTCGACATCCACGCCTTTGTCTACATCGAGCGGCCCAGCCAGAAGGGCATCATCATCGGGCCGAAGGGCGCGCGGCTGAAGCAGGTCGGTATCAAGTCGCGTAAGCAGATCGAGGCGTTGCTCGGTACGCCGGTGTTTCTCGACCTGCATGTGAAGGTCGCGAAGGACTGGCAGCGGGATCCTCGGCAGTTGCGGAAGCTGGGCTTCTAGAGGGGGAGTTGGGGGTTCTGAGGGTTTTTCTCGCCCCCGCCGCCCCTACCCGTCCCATCCTCCAGGGGCGTTGCCCCTTCGACCCCGCCTCGGGGGCCAGCCCCCGGACCCCCGCTCCTCAGACGCCGGAGGGGCTGGGTGTGAGGGGCTGGATTTTCGGCGCGGCCGGTCATGCCGGCGCGGCTGGGTTCTCTCGGAGGGGCTGGGATTCTGGCGCCGGGCCGGGGTTTCGTCGACCGGAACTTTCTAGTGCCGGTCCGCACCATCCAGCCCGTCCGGCGTTTGAGGACGAGGCCCCTTCAGGGCCGATGGGGGTCTGGGGGCGTAGCACCCAGGGGCGTGGGGGACATGTCCTGGAGGCCGATCACCCTTAGCAGTTGCAGGCGTTCGTACGACTCCGTGCCGGGGCGGGCCGTGTGGATGATCAGGAGGTGGTGGGCGTCCTGGTTCAGGAGGATTTCGCAGTCCAGCTCTATGAGGCCTACCAGGGGGTGGCGGAACCGCTTCGTGGACTGGCGCCGTACCGCCACCTCGTGTTCCTCCCACAGCCTCGCGAACTCCTCGCTGGACGACCGGAGTTCGGCCACCAGCGCGGCCGGCTCGGGGTCGTCGGGGCGGGCCGCGGCCACTGCCCGCAGGTTCGCCACGTGGGAGCGCGCGTGGTCCGGGACGTCCTCCGGGGGGAACATCTCCCGTGCCGTCGGGTTCAGGAAGAAACGGCGGAGCAGGTTGCGGTCCTGGGGCGGGCGTGCGAACACGTCGCCGGTCAGCGCCCGCGACATCGCGTTCTGCGCGATCATCTCGCCGCAGTCGCTCGACACGTGCGCCGGGGTGTCGTGCAGCCGGTCCAGGACCAGGAGGAGGCCCGGCTGCAGGTGCCCGGAGGCGCCCCGGCGCGGCGGCTCCTCGCCCGTCAGGTGGAACAGGTGGTCGCGCTCGTCCTCCGTGAGCCGTAGCGCCCGCGCCAGCGCCGTCAGCATCTGACGGGACGGGTGCGGCCCGCGGGCCTGTTCCAGGCGTGTGTAGTAGTCCACGGACATGCCCGTCAGCTGGGCCACCTCCTCGCGGCGCAGCCCGGGCGTACGGCGGCGGGGGCCGGACGTGAGGCCCACGTCGGCGGGGTCCAGGCGGGCCCGGCCGCGGCGCAGGAAGTCGGCGAGTTCGGCTCGGTTCACGCTTCCAGGGTGCGGCAGTCCGCCCGGCTTATCCAGGGAGTGCCGATCCCCTGATCGGAAGGTCTCTCCCGGTACCGGCCCGCCTGCCCAAAGCTGGTCGGAGACGAGAGGAGCACAACATGTTGACACTGGTGACAGGCTCGACAGGCCAGGTCGGACGCCGCTTCGTACCGAGGCTGCTGGCGCAGTCGAGGCCGGACGAGCGGGTGCGGGTGCTGGTACGGGACGCGGCCCGCGGCGAACGGTTCGCCGACCTGGGCGCCGAGGTCGTACTCGGCGATCTGCGCGACGAGGACGCCCTCGGCAAGGCGGTCGCCGGCGTGGACGCGGTCGTGAACGTCGCCGCGTCCTTCCGCGGCGTACCGGACGAGGAGGCCTGGGCCGTCAACCACGAAGCGGCGGTAGCCCTCGGCCACGCCGCCCTGACCTCCGGCGTACGGCGCTTCGTCCAGGTCAGCACGGGGCTCGTGTACGGCACCGGGCGGGGCCGCCCCATGACCGAGGAGGACGAGAGCCGCCCCGGCGGCCGTATGTGGGGCGCCTACCCCGACGCGAAGGCGACGGCGGAACGGGAACTCCTCGCGCTCGACGACATGGACGTACGAGTCGCCCGACTGCCCTTCGTCTACGGCGAGGGCGACCCCCACCTCGCCAACTCCCTCCAGTGGGCGGCACATTGGGCCTCGAACCAACGCCTCCACATGGGCCACCACGCGGACGTCGCCCAGGGCCTCCTCCGCATCCTGCACACCCCGGGAATCGCCGGCCGGATCTACAACATCGCCGACGACGCCCCGGTCACCGCGGTCGAACTCCACCTGCTCAACGGCGTCGAGATCCCCGCCGAACTCCACGAACACACCGACCCCGACCCGTGGTTGGGCATCATGTCCACCGAGCGGATCCGCCGTGAGTTGGGCTACCGCCCGCTGTTCCCGACGGCCTGGTCGGCACGGGACGCAGGGGTGCTCTGACCCACCTCAGTCCACCCCCCGAATCCGCCGAACCAACAACGCCCCCACCATCCCGATCACCGCGGACACCAGATACAGCACCCGGTACCCGCCCAGATACGTCACGATCGGCGCCGCGAGTGCGGGCGCCGCCACCTGCGGCAACGCGTTCGCCACGTTGATGACGCCGAGGTCCTTGCCGCGGTCCAGGGCCTTCGGGAGAACGTCCGTCATCAGGGCGAAGTCGACCGACGTGAAGACGCCGAAGCCGATGCCCAGGACCGCCGCCGCGGTGATCGCACCCGGCCAGGTCTGCCAGCCCGCGAGGACCGCCGTCGCCACCGCCATCAGCACGCCGGACCAGATCACGAACGGCTTGCGGCGGCCGACGCGGTCCGACCAGACCCCGCCCACCACCACCGTGGCCAGGAGCGTCAGCCCGTTCACCGCCGTGAGGATCAGGACACCCTGGTCGGGGTCGTGGTAGTGCAGGCGGTCCCGCAGGTAATACAACAGATACAGCAGTACCAGCGCGTTGCTCAGGTTGATCAGGAAGCGGGTCAGCCACGCCCAGCCCAGGTCGGGATAGCGGCGCGGGCTCAGCCAGAAGCCCTTGAAGAAGCCTTGCCAGGACCACACCGGCCGTTCCGTGGGCGGGAGTTGGAGATCCTTGTAGCGGAGCACGTACGGCAGCACGCCCACCGCCGTGAACACCGCGCACGCCACATAGCCCGCCCCGATGCCCCCGGCCGCCGTCGCCAGCCCCGTACCGCCCACCACGCCCAGGATCTGCGCGGCACCCAACCAGCCGCCCACAGAACCCCGTTGGAGGCGCGGGACGCGGTCGGGGACGGCGGCGGTCACCGCCGCGAAGGCCGCGTTCAGGGTGAGTTGGACCAGGCACCAGCCCAGCGCCATCGTCCAGACCCCGCCAGCGCCCGCGAGTAGCAGCAACGACAGCGCCCCGCCCGCCGCCCCGCCCACGATCCACGGCGTACGGCGGCCCCACCGCGCCGTCGTCCGGTCGGACAGCGCGCCGAAGAGCGGATTGGCGACCAGCGACACCAGCGCGCCCGCGCCCGTCACCCACGCCAGCATCGACTCCTTGGACATACCGGTGCCCGGCGCGAAGTCCTTCGCCTGCGACGCCAGCAGGATCTGCAGCGGGCCGTACCAGCCCACCCAGATCGCCCCGTTGGCGAGCGAGAGCGCGGACGTCCAGCCCCGGCCCACGCGTTCGACGGGTTCGGCCAGGGCGAGCGCCGAAGTGGCCGTGGCGGGAGCCGGGTTGCCGTCGTCCACTGAACTCCCCGTCGTCGTCATCTCTGCGCCCGCAGCATGCCCTGGAACCAGCCGTACGACGCCTTCGGAGTGCGTGCCTGTGTGTCGTAGTCCACGTGTACGAGGCCGAAGCGGCGCTCGTAGCCCTCCGCCCACTCGAAGTTGTCGAGGAGTGACCACACGAAGTACCCGCGTACGTCCACGCCCGCCTCCAACGCCCCGTGCAGCGCCCGGACATGGCCGTCGAGGTAGGCGATCCGGTCCTGGTCGTCGATGCCGTCGTAGGAGCAGCCGTTCTCGGTGATGACGACGGGCGGGAGGCGGTCGCCGTAGCGGTCGCGGAAGGTGGTGAGGAGTTCCGTCAGGCCCTCGGGGACCACCGGCCAGCCGAAGTCCGTCACCGGGACGCCCTCGATCTCCCGTACCGAGAAGGGGAGTTCGGCGGGGAGCGTCAGGCCGCCGAACTCGATCTCCGCGCCCTGGGGTGCCCCGACCCGGCTCGGCGCGTAGTAGTTGATCCCGTACCAGTCGATGGGTTCGGAGATCACCTTCAGGTCGGACTCGACGTCGCCCGGCATCAACTCGCCCAGGCCGGACGGGTATTCGCCCAGCAGGAGGGGGTCGGCGAACAGGCGGTTGAGGAGCAGGTCGTAGAAGTTCGCCGCCTCTATGTCCTCCGGCTCCTGTGACGCCGGCCAAGTGGGGCCGTGGGAGTTGGCGATCCCGATGTCGGTGGCACCGGCCGCGCGCAGGGCCCGTACCGCCAGGCCGTGCGCCAGGAGTTGGTGGTGGGCGACCGGGAGCGCGTCGAACAGGAGCGTCTTGCCGGGGGCGTGGGCGCCCAGCGCGTGGCCCAACAGGGTGTGTTCCGCAGGCTCGTTGAGGGTGATCCACTTCTTCACGCGGTCGCCCAGGCGGTCGGCGACCACCGACACGTACTCCGCGAAGTGGGCGGCCGTGTCCCGGTCCAACCAGTCCCGCGTCACCGGGAGATCCCAGTGGAACAGGGTCGGGACCGGGCGTACGCCCGCCGCGCACAGGTCGTCGACGAGGCGGTCGTAGAAGTCGAGGCCGCCGGGGGAGTTCACCCGCGGCCAGGAGATCGAGAAGCGGTACGCGTCCACGCCCAGGTCGGCCAGGAGGGCCACGTCCTCGCGGTGGCGGTGGTAGTGGTCGCAGGCCACCGCCGCCGTCGAGCCGTCCTTGATCCGGCCCGGCTCGGCCTCGAACCTGTCCCAGACGGACGGTTCGCGTTCGTCCGCAGCGCCCTCGATCTGATGGGCCGAAGTCGAGACGCCCCAGAGGAATCCGGCCGGGAACCGAGGGATCGGGTTGCCTGCATCAATCGCCATGCGCCGGATCATCGGTACCGGCGGTAACGGGTGTCAACGGGCGGGCGTGAACAAGCAGTTACGCCCCACCCGTCGACACCCGTTCAGGCGCCTTCCTTCAACACCCTTGAGATCAGCTCCCGTTGATCGTCGGTGAGCCGGGGGTCGGCCGTGTGCACCGTCTTCCCGTCCACCGTGATCTCGTAGTGGAAGCCGTCCGGGACCCCCGTCGTGGGCGCGCTGTGCCCGGCGGCGACCGCCCGTTCGGCCAGCGCGTGCCACTCGTGGGCATCGGGCCGCGTCGAGGTGTCGACCTCGCCGCGGCGCTGGATACCGCCGAACCCGCCCGTGCGTCGTACCTGAATACGCATGGGCCCTGTCTAGTACGGATACGGGTCCGGCGCGACCGTCGCGACTACGAGGTCGGGACCCCGACCTGCTCCCACGCCTTCGTCACGGCCTGCAACTCCTCGCCGCCGTCCCCGAACCGCGTCTTCGCGGCGGCCACCGTGAGCTTCGCGAAGTCCGCGAACAGGGCGTCCTTCTTGAGTTCGCCGCCGGTGAGGACGTCGTACCAGATCTGGCCCGCCTTCTCCCAGGCGTGCCCGCCGATGGCGTCCGCGACCAGGTAGAAGGCGTGGTTGGGGATGCCGGAGTTGATGTGGACGCCGCCGTTGTCGCTGCCGGTGTTGACGAAGTCGTCCATCGTCGCGGGCTGCGGGTCCTTGCCGAGGGCGTCGTCGTCGTAGGCCGTGCCCGGGGCCTTCATGGAGCGCAGGGCGACGCCCGAGACGCGCGGGGCGAGCAGGCCCGCGCCGATCAGCCAGTCGGCGTCGGCGGCGGTCTGGCCGAGCGTGTACTGCTTGATGAGCGAGCCGAAGACGTCGGAGATGGACTCGTTGAGCGCGCCGGACTGGCCGAAGTAGGTCAGGTTCGCGGTGTACTGCGTGACGCCGTGGGTGAGTTCGTGGCCGATGACGTCGACCGGGATGGTGAAGTCGAGGAACAGCTCGCCGTCGCCGTCGCCGAACACCATCTGCTCGCCGTTCCAGAACGCGTTGTCGTACTTCACGTCGTAGTGGACGGACGCGTTGAGCGGCAGGCCCTGGCCGTCGATGGAGTGGCGGTTGAAGGCGTTGAGGTACAGCTCGAAGGTGGCGCCGAGCCCGGCGAAGGCGCGGTTGACGGTGGCGTCCTTGCCGGGGTCGGAGCCCTCGGCGCGCACCTTCTTCCCCGGCAGGTCCTGCTTGTGCTTCGCGTCGTAGATCGTCCGCTGCGGCTTGTCGGACGCGACCGGCGCGGCGATCGACGGGGCGCCGATGACGGTGGTCAGCCGGCGGTGGGTGCGCTCGTAGGCGTCGCGCTCCAGGGTCTCGCGGGCGGGACCGGAGAGCGCGGGGTCCTCGTGCTGGGCGAGCTTGTCGAGGACATGCGGCGGGACGATCGTGCAGAAGACGGGCTCGAAGCCCCCGTGAGTCGTCATGGTCGGCACCCTGGCACCGAGTGACGTGGATGTCACTACCGGCAACCTTGATTGGTGGAAAACGCGGACATTCATCACAGTCTCGTAGCGGAGAGTGGTATACGACGGCGAATATCCCGCATAGTGATACGGCCCCCCGCACGGCGTACGACTCGGCTACTCTGCTGAGCATCATGCGTATCGGGCTGCTTCTCCTTAGCTGCCGCGGCGAGGGCCTGTAGTCGTAGGCCGACCCCCTCCCCGCGGAGTCTGGCGTTGCGCCGTCGGCCGTCCTTCAGGACACCACGAGGAGCCCCCGCATCATGGCAAGCAGCCGCGTCAATCGCCAGCAGCCCAGTTCCATGCCGATCCACAAGTACGGCCAGTACGAGCAGGTCGACATCCCCGACCGCACCTGGCCCCAGCAGCGGATCACCACAGCCCCCCGCTGGCTCTCCACCGACCTGCGTGACGGCAACCAGGCCCTGATCGACCCCATGTCACCGGCGCGCAAGCGTGCGATGTTCGACCTGCTGGTCAAGATGGGCTACAAGGAGATCGAGGTCGGCTTCCCGGCCTCCGGCCAGACCGACTTCGACTTCGTGCGCTCGATCATCGAGGAAGACGGCGCGATCCCGGACGACGTCACCATCTCCGTGCTGACGCAGGCCCGCGAGGACCTGATCGAGCGGACCGTGGAGTCCCTGAAGGGTGCCAAGCGCGCGACCCTGCACCTCTACAACGCGACCGCGCCCGTCTTCCGCCGTGTGGTCTTCCGCGGCTCCAAGGACGACATCAAGCAGATCGCCGTCGACGGCACGCGCCTGGTGATGGAGTACGCCGAGAAGCTGCTGGGTCCCGAGACCGAGTTCGGGTACCAGTACTCGCCGGAGATCTTCACGGACACCGAGCTGGACTTCGCGCTGGAGGTCTGCGAGGCGGTCATGGACGTCTGGCAGCCCGGCCCGGACCGCGAGATCATCCTCAACCTGCCTGCCACCGTTGAGCGTTCGACCCCCTCGACCCACGCCGACCGCTTCGAGTGGATGGGCCGTCACCTGTCCCGCCGCGAGCACGTGGTGCTGTCGATCCACCCGCACAACGACCGCGGTACGGCCGTCGCCGCCGCCGAGCTGGCGCTGATGGCCGGCGCCGACCGCGTCGAGGGCTGCCTGTTCGGCCAGGGCGAGCGCACCGGCAACGTCGACCTGGTCACCCTGGGCATGAACCTCTTCTCCCAGGGCGTCGACCCGCAGATCGACTTCTCGAACATCGACGAGATCCGTCGTACGTGGGAGTACTGCAACCAGATGGAGGTCCACCCGCGCCACCCGTACGTGGGCGACCTGGTCTACACGTCCTTCTCCGGCTCCCACCAGGACGCCATCAAGAAGGGCTTCGACGCGATGGAGGCCGACGCGGCCGCCAAGGGCGTCACCGTCGACGACATCGAGTGGGCGGTCCCGTACCTGCCGATCGACCCGAAGGACGTCGGCCGGTCCTACGAGGCCGTCATCCGGGTCAACTCGCAGTCGGGCAAGGGCGGTATCGCGTACGTCCTGAAGAACGACCACAAGCTGGACCTGCCGCGCCGGATGCAGATCGAGTTCTCCAAGCTCATTCAGGCCAAGACGGACGCCGAGGGCGGCGAGGTCACCCCGAAGCAGATCTGGGCGACCTTCGAGGACGAGTACCTGCCCAACCCGGACAACGCCTGGGGCCGTATCCAGGTGAAGAACGGCCAGTCGACCACCGACACCGACGGCGTGGACACGCTCAAGGTCGAGGCCACCGTCGACGGCGTCGACACCGTCCTGACCGGTTCCGGCAACGGCCCGATCTCCGCGTTCTTCGACGCCCTGGGGTCCGTCGGCATCGACGTACGGCTCCTGGACTACCAGGAGCACACGATGAGCGAGGGAGCCTCCGCGCAGGCCGCCTCGTACATCGAATGCGCGATCGACGACAAGATCCTGTGGGGAATCGGCATTGACGCGAATACGACACGTGCGTCCCTGAAGGCGGTCGTCTCGGCCGTCAACCGCGCTACCCGCTGAACCATCCTGACCGGCGGTTTACTCGTCGCAGAAGGGCCCCGTACGCCGGTCTCCGGCGGGCGGGGCCCCGTCGTTTCCCGGCCAATCCGTGTGCAGGTCACGGAGAGGTCTCGTCCGGGGTACTGACTCCGGCTCGACAATGTGGCTAACATCACGCCAGCGCGGCGATGTTGCCGCGGCGTTACGGAGGTGCGACGTGCTGCCTGAACGGGGACGAGACGGCCGAGTGGTCCACGAGGGCCGAGCGGCGCGCGTGCTGGGCATCCGTACCGCGTGGACCAGCGTCGGAGACGGCGAGTTCTTCTGCCCCGGATGCGGGGGCGACCGCAACTACCAGCGGCTCACCGGGCGCCGCCGCTTCACCCTGCTCGGCATGCCGGTGCTGCCGCGCGGTGACACCGGCCCGGTCGTCGAGTGCGCGGCCTGCCAGGGCCACTACGGCACCGACGTCCTCGACCACCCCACCACGAGCCGCTTCTCCGCGATGCTCCGCGACGCCGTCCACACGGTCGCCCTCGCGGTCCTCGCGGCGGGCGGCAGCTGCGCCCGTACGTCCCTGGAGGCCGCCGCGGGCACCGTGCGCGCCGCCGGCTTCCAGGAGTGCACGGAGGAACAGCTCGGCGCCCTCGTCGAGGCCCTGGCCGCCGACACCGGCCGCGTCTTCGGCGAACCCAGCGGAGCGGGCCTCGCCATAGAACTCCACGAGGCCCTCGACCCCCTGGCCCCGCACCTCGCCCCCGCCGGCCGCGAATCGATCCTCCTCCAGGGCGCCCGCATCGCCCTCGCGGACGGCCCCTACACCCCGGCGGAACGCGACGCCTTGGCGACCGTGGGCGCGGCCCTCACCATCTGCTCGGACGACGTGACACGGCTGCTGGCGGCGGCGCGGACGCCGTCGTAGGCGGACCCGCTCCCCGGCCCTCCTCCCTCGGCACGGACACTCGTCCGGCCGAACTCCCCGATGCGGTCCGCCGCGTGTCTCGCCGCGTGCCTCGACGCGCGGGAACGTCGGGTGATCGCTGTGAAAGACGCACGTCAGGCGTGTCATGGGCGAGTTGGGGCGTGGTGGCCGGGACAGGTGGTGCCGGTGGCGTGCGCGTCGTGGGGCGCGCGTCCGGGCCGGTGACTCCGGGGAGGCTGTGACGGACAGGTCGGCGTCGTCCCGCGAGGGCGACCTCCGTAAGGGAGAGCGATGACCATCCTGAGCCGCACGCTTCTCGTAGCAGCAGTACTGGTTGCCCCGATCACCTTCGCCGCGAACGCCTCCGCGCGCTCCGGCTGCACGTCGTCCGTGCCGTATGTCTCCGGGGACGGCGGCTACGACACCTACCGCATCCCGGCGACCGTCGTCACCGGCCAGGGCACCGTCCTCGCCTTCGCCGAGGGACGCCACAACAGCGCGGGCGACACCGGCCACATCGACGTCGTCCTCCGGCGCTCCACCGACGGCGGCTGCACGTGGGGCCCGTTGGCGGTGGTGGCCGCGGGGGACGGGGACACCCGGGGCAACCCCGCCCCCGTAGTCGACCCGCGCACCGGCGCGATCGTGCTCGTCACCTCCTACAACAGCGGCGCCGTCACCGAGGGCCAGATCATGCGGGGCGAGGTCACGGCGGAACAGAGCCGCCGGGTGTTCGTGCAGCGCAGCTGGGACGACGGCCGCACCTTCACGGCTCCTCGGGACATCACGGGGGAGGTGAAGCCGCCGAGTTGGCGGTGGTACGCGACGGGGCCCGGTCACGCGGTCGCGCTGACGCGGGGCCCGCATGCGGGGCGCCTGGTCATCCCGGCCAACCACTCCGCCGCGCCTGCCGCCGGGTCCACCGACACCGGCCAGGAGGCGAAGTACTACGGAGGGCACGACCTGTACAGCGACGACGGGGGTGAGACGTGGCGGGTGGGGTTCGTGGACTCCACGTACGACGGGATCGACAACGCGAACGAGTCGTCCGCGGCCGAACTCCCCGACGGGCGGCTGTACTTCAGCTCGCGGGATCAGCTGGGCACGAGTGTGGGGAACCGGCTCGACACGTACTCCAGTGACGGGGGCGTGAGTCTCGACCGGCCTTACGCGGTCCAGCACACGCTGGACGACGTGCCGGTGGTGGAGGGGAGCGTTCTCCAACTGCCGGGCGAGGGGGCTCCGTTGTTGTTCTCGGCGCCGTCTGTTCCCAACGCGCGGCAGGGGATGGCTGTTTGGCGGAGTGCGGACGGCGGGGGGAGCTTTGTGAAGGCGGTGACGTTGTCGGGGGAGTGGGCGGGGTATTCGGATCTGGTGGGGATGGGCGGGGGCGTGGTGGGGGTGCTTTATGAGACGGGGGCGGTGAGTGCGTACGACACGATCGAGTTCCGGCGCGTGGGAGTGGCCGAGCTGAGTGGGGCGTGACCGTCCCTGGGGGTTCCGCCCCCAGACCCAGGGCTGTTTCAAAGTCCCTTGATCGTGGCGTAGTTGCTACCCGCGCCGCATGCGGGAAGTCCAGGTCCTCGACGGTCAGCACCTGAACCACCCGTGTCTCCTTGCGGCCGTGGCCCTCGCTGCGGTCGTAGAACTTCGCCGTAGCCCGCTCCCGGGGCAGCGTGCGCAGACGCTCGTGCGACGCGGGCCGGTTCTTCTCCACGGTGAACGCGTAGTGCGCCCCCTTCGTCCTGGCGAGGAAGACCGCGTGGCCGCGCTGGGTGTCAGCCAGAAGCACTGAACGCCTAAAACGGGCGTGAAGGATCGGCGCCGCCAACCGTAATGCCCATGGTGAACTGCTTAGTTCCCGGATGGCTGGGTGACGACGATCCGCCAGATCACCGAATTGGCCGCTGAGAACTTCCACGCCAGTTCGTGCATCTTGGCGTGCGGTATCTCGGCGGTGAACACGCCGCTCCCGTCACCGCACTGAGACCCGATGAGGGACTTTCCAGCTGCGATTACGTTGAACTTGGAGGGACCGGCGCATGTCCACATCACCGTGACGGATGAGGCTTTCCCCGCGGATGCCGGAAGCGTTACGCCGCCCGCGCCATGCCCCGACCCCGTGTACAACGTCTTCGACCCAACAGGGAGTGACGACTGGACCGGATTGGGAAGGCGGTCCGGGCTCGTCGGGGTCTGCGCCGGAGAAGGGGTCGCATCGGACCCCGTCGTCGCTTTCGCCGGTGCCGACGTCGACCCGTGGGTGGCGGTCGCCTGTGAGTGAGAGCCGCCGGAACAGGCCGACACCAGAGCCAGAGCCGACAGGGATGCGGCCAGCAGGGAGCGCTTCATCAGGTCGTCCTCAGCTCACGAGTGGGCGATGTAGGGCGAGAGCGCCGGGAGCTTGGCGGTCCCGTGATTCGAGACGATCCACTTGCAGCCACCGTTGTAAGAACCGCGCTCCCAGTTGAAGGAGTATCCCTTCGAACCAAGGGCAAGCCATCCATCCGCCTGGTTCGCCGGAACTTTCCACGCCCCACCCAGGGTGACGGTGGTGGTCTTGGCGTAGGAGATCGAGCCGCTGATGGTCTCCTCGGCGGACGCGAAGAGGATCCCCTCGCTGAACTTGGCCGCGTACGTGACGGTGCCGGTCCAGGTGTGGCCCTTGGCCACCGAGACCGAGAGCAAAATGCCGGACTGTCCGTAGACGGTCTTGGTCTTGTCACCGACGAACGTGCTCTTGACTTTGGAGAAGGAGAAGCCCGGGTCGGCCGGGCAGCCGTCCGGGTGGACCGTACTGTCGACGTCGGCGTCGGCCGGCGCCTGAGGGATCGGGTTCCCGTCCTGGTCTGCATTGTCAGGATTGGCCGTCGTCGGGGTGTCCACCGCAAAGGCAGTGCCCGCCCCTCCCCCTCCTACAGCCAGAAAGGCGGTCAGCACAGCGGCTGTCCATGCGCGAGTCAGCGTGGCGTTCATTGGTTCCCTCCGTTTCGCCCCCTCCGGGAGCGACATGGACAGAACAATCATCGAATGCCTAGGTGATCGTCAAGAAAAATCGAACATTCTGAGCGAGACTTGAGCTTGGCGATTGACTCGTGGCTACTTTTCACTCCACGCCCCCTGGCGGGTAAGTAAGAAAATCCCCCACGCCTTCGGCACGAATCGACCACGCACGCGTGGGAATATTGCCTTTTCCATTCCCTCTTTACCTGAACAAGGAAATCGAAGGATTGATCCTTGGTTATCTGATGATGGCTACGCAGTCGATCGTGACCTGGTGAACGCCGCAGCCTTGAGCACCGCATCGGCCCGGACCATGCCCCTCCGGCCACGCACCTTGTGGTACATCCACCAAACCGTTGACTCCGCCCCTTGCGGGCCCACTGCCCGATCGCCGCATACGAACGCGCTCCCGCCACCACGGCCGAGGCGGCGATCAACAGCACCGCCAGGAATGGGTGACGTACGCCCCGGCGACGGCGCGGGTCCGGCAGCCCGACCAGCCGTTCCGCCAGCGACAACCCCGAACACCCCGGCAGCGCAGGTGGCTTGACGAGGCAGACGGTGGCAGACCGACGACACGTCGAGGCTCCGGTTCTGAACGGCGACCGGCAAGGCCATCCGTCCACAACGGGAGCCTCGATCCGTCCGCGTCATGCATCCCGCTGAGGTGCCTCGAGCAGGTCGAGCCCCTCCGCTGTTCCGTCCGGAAGGCGTCCCGCCGACTCCAGTCGCCGAAGACGCTCAGGAAGACAGGGTTGTTGTCGAACCAGCTCGTCGGTGAAGGCTCTCAGCTCGGGATCGGTCAGGTCCTCCGTCCGGAGTCGGGCGAGCAAGTGCGCCGACGCAGCGACCGCGCTTTCCGGAGCGAGCTGGTAGGCAGCTTGCGTAGCCGAAACGTCGGCGTACCTGCCTTGCTTGTCGAGCGCTGAAGTGAGGAATCTGTGAGCCCGCTCGATCCGCACAAGGTGCAGCAGTTGCACGACAGCGTCCGGATGGCAGTCGACACGCAAGTCCACCGGCCGGTATTCCGGATCGCTGTGGAATGTCCTGACGAAGGCCGACATGCGCCCACGCACATCGCCACCCAGCACGTCTGCGTGGTGCGCCGACTGGACGAGTCGGGAAGCCAACGACATCTGGGGGTCGAGCGACCGGAAGTAATCGGTCACCACGACGGGAAGGGAGTCAACCGCCATGAGGTTCGCGGCACAGCAGATGTTCTGCTCGCAAGCAGCCCCGGCGAACGCCTCCGTGTCCGAGCCGGTGAACGCGAAGGTGTCGCCGCTGGTCGATAGTCCAGCCACCTGACCGGATTCGAAACCAGGTGTTCGGCTCAGCTCGGCAACGGCATCGGGCCACGCGTCCGAAGCGAGGTTCGGAAGCAGACGAGATGCCCACGCCGGATCGCCGAGCGCCTGCACGGCGACAAGTCCGTATGTGTGGGAGTGGTGCACAATTCCGGCTCCGACGGCAAGCCCAAAGCTGAACGAGGCAACCCCTAACTCCCCGGTTTGCGGGTCCGCCGCGAGAATCGTGAACGTCACACACCTTCCCCCTTGCAAGAATCGAGCAGAGACCTCGTCGCCGTAGCCGAGGCCCTGGTGATGATGGGTGCGGCTTCAAAAACACTCACCACGCCCAGCTTCATTGTCAAGGCTGTGGCCCGCGTCTGGGGTTCCCCCGGCGTGTGGGAGGTGCTGATCGGCTGGGCAGGGCGAGTTGACGGGGCAGGGCTGTTGCCCGGAAGGTCCACACCGGGCACGGCCCGGAGAACATGGCCACCTTGCGCCCACCCACCACCCGTTTACGACGGGTTAATAGGTGAACCCAAAAACGCCCGAGACGGGTGGGCGGGCGGGAAAGGCAGTTACAGCAACGCCGTTCACGCCGAAACTCCCCGACGCTGCAGAGGTTCACCTTCCAGCCCACCGTAAACGGG
>NZ_JNXE01000043.1 GCF_000716605.1 Streptomyces sp. NRRL F-525
CCCCAAGACCCCGCCCCGCACCGACAGCCCCCCGGCGCTGAAAACCCGCCCCGCACAGACAGCCCTCGGCACTGAAAACCCGCCCCGCACTAAGAACCGCCCCCGCGCCGAAAACCGCCATAGAGCACAAGCCCCCGCACCAAACACCCCACCCCCACCGTCGACAACACCGCCCGCACCACGTTCCACCCCACCCACGCGTCCTCGAACCGCTCCCGCGCAACAGCCACATCCGCGGTGTCCGCCAGGCCGTCATTCAGCGGGATGTTGAAGCCAACCGTCACCAGAAACGCCAACGCGTACGCCACCAGCCCCGCCCACACCCACCCCCGATACGACCTCCCGCGCGCCTGCCATCCAGCCACCCCCGCCAGCACCAACGCCCCCATGAAGCTCAGGAAGAACACCGGGTTCTGGATCACGTCGTTGATGTTCCGCATCACCTCGACGAACACCCGGTCATCGCTGCGCGCCAACGCCGGCATGATCGCGCAGGCGAACACGTAGAAGACCCCGGCGATCAACCCCATCGCGACGGTGGCCGCACCCAGTACCCAACCCGTGCCGCTCGTGCCCTGTTTCTCTGTCATGCCCTCCAGTCAACGGACAGGGCACCCCCACCGGACATCGCCGAGACGCGCGACCGCATACGCGACCGTCCACGCCGATGTCCACGCGCGTCCCGCACGAGGGGTTACGGCCACGCGAGCGGGCAGGCACTGTAGAGAGAACGGTTTCCCGCGCCCCCCACCTCTCCTCTCCTCCCCCCGCTCCTCCCTCCCTCACTGGCAGCCCACCGACTCCCGACGACCGACACGACCGACGACCGGGGTAATCCCAAGGCGGTGACAGGCACATGGCACTCGGTTCGACCATGGCCCCGTACGAGCTGCGTTTCGACGCCGGGCGGATCTGTCTGGATCTCCTCGCGACCACGCATCCCGACGAACGGCTCGACGCGCCGGAGCCGCTCCGCGCGTGGATCGTCCGCTCCGGGCTCGTCCCCGCGGCCACCCCGCTCGCGCACATCGACGCCTCCTGGCTTGTCGGGTTTCGTGAACTGCGGGGGCAGATCGGGCAGTTGGTGCGCAGCGGTAGCAGGTTGTCGAACGACACCCGGCCCTACGACCTCGCCCTCGCCCGCGTGAACGACCTCGCCCGCGCCGCGACCCCCGCACCCCGCGCCGTACGCGATGAAGAGGGCGCGCTGGTGCGGCAGTTGGACGGGCGGCCGGGGTGCGGTGCGTTGCTCTCGGTCATCGCGCGGGATGTCGTAGAACTGCTCACCGATCCCGTCGCCCGGGCCTCGCTCAGGGAGTGTGAAGGGGACAACTGCCCGATCGTTTATCTGGATTCGTCCCGGGGGCGGCGGAGGCGCTGGTGCTCCAGTGAGGTGTGCGGGAACCGGGAGAGAGTGGCTCGGCATCGGCGGCGCGCGGCGCTCGCGCGAGCCTGAGAATCCCTTATGCGGCTTCTGTGGAGTGACGGGACGTCAATTGTCGAAGTGATTTCGACAACAGTGCGTTTCACTCCGGCGCGGCCCGGGCAGCTCGCGTGATCTTGCTCGTGTGGTGGAAATGTAAAGATCGTACGGTGGGAATGTGCACTCATGTCCCGCTCGTCACGTCACTCCGAAGAAAACTGTCGCCTCACGTTGAACACTCGCCCACCCGCTCGCGTACCTCTCCATGAGCGACCGACTGGGGGAACCCCCGGACACCGGAGGTGGGCGTGCGCAAGGATTCCGTCGTGGCCAATGAACACGCACCGAGGGCCCGACATCGCATGTCCCAGTCCTCGGAACCTGATGAGGAGCTGATGCGTGCCCTGTACCGAGAGCACGCCGGACCCTTGCTCGCCTATGTGTTGCGGCTCGTCGCCGGGGACCGGCAGCGTGCCGAGGACGTGGTGCAGGAGACGCTCATCCGGGCCTGGAAGAACGCCGGCCAGCTCAACCGGGCGACCGGATCGGTACGACCCTGGCTTGTGACGGTGGCACGGCGCATCGTCATCGACGGTCACCGCAGCCGGCAGGCCCGGCCGCAGGAGGTGGACCCGTCGCCGCTGGAGGTCATCCCCGCGGAGGACGAGATCGACAAGGCGTTGTGGCTGATGACACTGTCGGACGCACTGGACGACCTGACCCCGGCCCACCGGGAGGTGCTCGTCGAGACGTACTTCAAGGGGCGTACCGTCAATGAGGCGGCCGAGACGCTTGGCATCCCCAGTGGCACGGTGCGCTCAAGGGTGTTCTACGCCCTTCGATCGATGAAGCTTGCTCTGGAGGAGCGGGGGGTGACGGCATGAGCATTTACGGGGGATACGGAACGGGTAGTCCTGGTTCCATGCAGGGATCTCAGGGCTCGAACGAACACGAGACCGTCGGCGCCTACGCCCTCGGGATTCTCGATGACGCCGAAGCAACCGCTTTCGAGGCCCATCTCGCCACCTGCGAATGGTGCGCCCAGCAGCTCGACGAGCTGGCCGGGATGGAACCGATGCTGGCGGCGCTCGCGGATCTGCCGGGCACCGGCACCCCGGCGATCGCCGAGTCCCTGGCCGCGAAACCCAGTCCACGGCTGGTGGAGCGACTGGTCGACGACGTCGGCGAACGGCGGGCCCTGAAGCGCCGGCGCAGCTTCTACATGATCGCCGCCGCGGCGGCCCTGATCATCGCCGGACCGCTGGCCGTCATCGCGGCCAACGGCGGCAACGACTCGGGCGGCAACAACAACGTGGCCGTGTCCCCCGCCAAGACCACCTTCGACACTTTGTCCGACAAGGTCACGGCGACGGACAAGACCACCAAGGTCACCGCGACCGTGGCGATGTCCAAGAAGGACTGGGGCACCCTCGGGGTCGTGGAGCTCAAGAACGTCAAGGGCCCGCTGAAGTGCTCCCTGATCGCCGTCGGCAAGAACGGCGAGCGCGAGACCATGAGCTCCTGGTCGGTCCCGGCCTGGGGTTACGGCATCGCGAACGCCACCAAGACGGAGGCCAAGAACCCGCTCTACGCCCAGGGCGGCGCGGCCTTCACGCCGAACGAGATCGACCACTTCGAGGTCATGACCTTCGACGGCAAGAAGCTCGTGGCAGTGGACGCGTAAGCACCTGTACAACCGACCGGTTGTGGTGTGTGGGGCCCGGAACGCGGAAGGCGCGCGTGCCGGGCCCCGCGTTTTTGTCAAGATCCACCGGGCAGGCCCCTCACTACCGAGGCCTTTTTTCGCGTACGGTTGACGGCTGCCCAGCACGTCAGAAGGGGGCCCGGTGGCCGCACAGGCTCAACAGGAGACCGCGCTCGACACGGTGTCCGACAAATCCGCCCAGGATTCGCTACGGGACCGGGAGATCAGCGTCGAACAGGCACACCTGGACCGGGTGTACCTGCGGCTCGAAGAGAAGATCCACGAGGCCGAGTTCCTCATGAACGACGCGGCCAAGCGCGGCCAGGTCGGCACGCCCGGCGCGCTCGCCGAACGGGACGCGCAGGTGTTCCGCGCCGGTATCCACCTCAACCGGCTCAACAACGAGTTCGAGGACTTTCTCTTCGGGCGGATCGACCTCCTGCTCGGGAAGGACGGCAAGAAGGGGCCCGACGGCGCCTACACCGCCGTAGAACCGGCTGAAGGTGCTGTCCGGGACGACAGCACCGCCGACATCGCCGAGACGCTGCACATCGGGCGGATCGGGGTCCTGGATTCCGAGTACGCGCCGCTCGTCATCGACTGGCGGGCGCCCGCCGCCGCGCCCTTCTACCGGTCGACGCCGGTCGACCCGGGGCGGGTCGTACGGCGCCGGGTCATCCGGTCCAAGGGGCGTCGGGTCCTCGGGGTCGAAGACGACCTGATGCGGCCCGAGTTGAGCGCTTTCCTCGACGGCGAGCAGCTGGCCGTCATCGGCGACGGCGCCCTGATGGCCGCGCTCGGCCAGGCCCGCAGCCACACCATGCGCGACATCGTGGCCTCCATCCAGGCCGAGCAGGACCTGGTGATCCGCGCCCCCGCCGCCTCGGTGACGTACGTCGAGGGCGGCCCGGGGACCGGCAAGACCGCCGTCGCCCTGCACCGCGCCGCCTACCTGCTCTACCAGGACCGGCGCCGGTACGCGGGCGGCATCCTCATCGTCTCGCCGACCCCGCTGCTCGTCGCGTACACCGAGGGCGTCCTGCCGTCCCTCGGCGAGGAGGGCCAGGTCGCGATCCGGGCGATCGGTTCGCTCGTCGACGGCGCCGAGGCCACCCTGTACGACTCCCCGGCCGTGGCCCGCGCGAAGGGCTCGTACCGCATGCTGCGTGTGCTGCGGAAGGCCGCGCGCGGCGCCCTGGAGCTGAACGATTCGCCGACCCGGCTCAGAGTGGTGGCGTTCGGCCGCCGGCTCGAACTGGAGGCCGCCGACCTGGAGCGCGTCCGGCAGAGCGCGCTCAGCGGCACGGCCCCGGTCAACATGCTGCGGCCGCGCGCCCGCAAGCTGCTCCTGGACGCCCTGTGGGAGCGCTCCGGTTCGGCGGGACGGCACACGGACCCCGAACTCGCCGCCGAACTGCGCTCGTCCTTCGACGAGGACATCGCGAGCGAGGACGACTTCATCGCGTTCCTCGACGCCTGGTGGCCCGAACTCACCCCGCGCTCAGTGCTGGAGTCCATGTCCGACGAGCGCAAGCTCGGCCGCTGGGCCCGGCGCATCCTCAACCCCGGCGAGGTCCGCCGGGTCGCCCGCGCCCTGAAGCGGGACGGCCTCTCCGTCCACGACGTCGCCGTCCTCGACGAACTCCAGGCGATCCTCGGCACCCCGGCCCGCCCCCGCAAGCGGCGCGACCTGGACCCGCTGGACCAGCTCACCGGTCTGGAGGAGCTGATGCCGACCCGCGAGGAGTCGCAGCGCGAACGGGCCGAGCGGCTCGCCCAGGAGCGCACCGAGTACGCGCACGTCATCGTCGACGAGGCCCAGGACCTCACCCCGATGCAGTGGCGCATGGTCGGCCGCCGCGGCCGGCACGCCACCTGGACGGTCGTAGGAGACCCGGCCCAGTCCTCCTGGTCCGACCCCGACGAGGCCGCCGAGGCCCGCGACGAGGCCCTCGGCTCCCGCCCCCGCCGCCGCTTCACCCTCACCGTCAACTACCGCAACCCCGCCGAGATCGCGGAACTGGCGGCGAAGGTCCTGGCCCTCGCGATGCCCGGCTCCGAGTCCCCGTCGGCGGTCCGTTCGACGGGCGTCAAGCCGCGTTTCGTGGCTACGAACAATCAGCACAGTGCCGTCGTACGGAACTCGCTGTCGGAGTCCGTCCGCGCGGAGGCCGCCCGACTGCTCGACCGGGTCGACGGCACGGTCGGCGTGGTCGTCGCCATGAACCGCCGTGAGGAGGCCCGCCGTTGGCTCACCGGCCTCGGGGACCGGGTCGTCGCGCTCGGCAGCCTGGAGGCCAAGGGCCTGGAGTACGACGCGACCGTCGTCGTATCGCCCGCCGAGATCGCCGACGAGTCGCCCGCCGGACTGCGGGTCCTCTACGTCGCCCTCACCCGCGCGACCCAGCAGCTGACGGTCGTCTCGGCCGAGCGGGACGAGCCGGACGCGAACGGGGTGCCGGATCTGCTCCGCGACTGAGGGGGCTGATCGAGGGCCGATCGAGAGGTGCTTTCGATGAACTCTCGGGATGGGAATGGTCTTACGGGATCTGTTTGTTAGCCTGGATGTGACACCGGCCCGATCCAAGCCCCCGGGCCCAACCTTCGTCGCTTAGAGCGACCACTTGCCGCGAGGCGAGCATGGCGGGTCGGTGTCATTGCTTGTCAGAGAGATCCCCGTCACGGGAAAAGTGACGGGGACCTCTTTTTCTTGCGAACAAAACGTTCGCAATAGGGGGTGGCTAACGCCTACCGGGCAGTAGGTGCGACGATCGGAACGCGTACTCAGCTCAACGGTGAAAGCAGAGGAAGTCGGCCATGGCTACGGCGCCCAGCGTCTCCTACTCGATCACGGTCCGTCTGGAGGTGCCCGCCAGCGGAACGGCGGTATCCCAGATCACCACGGCCGTGGAGTCCCACGGAGGCTCGGTGACCGGCCTCGACGTGACCGCCTCCGGCCACGAGAAGCTCCGGATCGACGTCACCATCGCGGCGTCCTCGACGGCCCACGCCGACGAGATCGTCCAGCAGCTGCGCGGCATCGAGGGTGTCACCCTGGGCAAGGTCTCGGACCGTACGTTCCTCATGCACCTCGGCGGCAAGATCGAGATGCAGTCCAAGCACCCGATCCGCAACCGTGACGACCTCTCCATGATCTACACCCCGGGTGTCGCCCGCGTGTGCATGGCGATCGCGGAGAACCCCGAGGACGCGCGCCGCCTCACCATCAAGCGCAACTCCGTCGCGGTCGTCACCGACGGCTCCGCCGTGCTGGGCCTCGGCAACATCGGCCCCAAGGCCGCGCTGCCGGTCATGGAGGGCAAGGCGGCCCTCTTCAAGCGGTTCGCCGGCATCGACGCCTGGCCGCTGTGCCTGGACACCCAGGACACCGACGAGATCGTCGCGATCGTCAAGGCGATCGCCCCGGGCTTCGCCGGCATCAACCTGGAGGACATCTCCGCGCCGCGCTGCTTCGAGATCGAGGCCCGGCTGCGCGAGGCCCTCGACATCCCCGTCTTCCACGACGACCAGCACGGCACCGCGATCGTCGTCCTCGCCGCGCTGACGAACGCGCTGCGGGTGGCCGGCAAGGGCATCGGTGACATCCGGGTCGTCATGTCCGGCGCGGGCGCGGCCGGTACGGCCATCCTGAAGCTGCTGCTCGCCGCGGGCGTAAAGAACGCTGTCGTCGCCGACATCCACGGTGTCGTGCACGCCGGCCGCGAGGACCTGGTCGACGCCAAGCCGGACTCGCCGCTGCGCTGGATCGCCGACAACACCAACCCGGACGGCCTCACGGGCACCCTGAAGGAGGCCGTGCGCGGCGCCGACGTCTTCGTCGGTGTCTCCGCCCCGAACGTCCTCGACGGCGACGACGTGGCCGCGATGGCCGAGGGCGCGATCGTGTTCGCGCTCGCGAACCCGGACCCCGAGGTCGACCCGACGATCGCCCGTCAGACGGCGGCCGTTGTGGCCACGGGGCGCTCGGACTTCCCGAACCAGATCAACAACGTGCTGGTCTTCCCGGGTGTCTTCCGCGGTCTGCTGGACGCGCAGTCCCGCACCGTCAACACGGAGATGATGCTCGCCGCGGCGACCGCACTCGCGAACGTGGTGACCGAGGACGAGCTGAACGCGAACTACATCATCCCCAGCGTCTTCAACGACAAGGTCGCCGGAGCGGTCGCGGGCGCGGTGCGTGACGCGGCGAAGGCGGCGGGAGTCGTGGTGGCCTCGACGGCGCCCTCCGCGTCGTAGAACCCCTCGAACGGCGGGTGTGCGGTGGCTGTGAGGATCGCCACGGCCGCCGACACACCGGCGCGTCGCGGAACCCGGGGCCTTCGGCGGCCGTTTATCGTGGCGGCCAGGTTTCGGGCCTTCCAGGCCCGGCCCTCGCTGCCGGGAGCCGACGGAGCGTCACCACGCAGAGGGCGTGGCGCTCTTCGTGTGACTCCCACGGGTGTTCTCGCGACTCCTACGGGTGCCGGATTGGCTTTCCCGCCGCAGGTAGGGGCAGGATGCGTCTTCGGGCGCGAGGGTCTGGACGACGGACCCGGGTCCGGGGACTCACCGAGGACCCTGGCAGCATCGGCTTCACCGTGCCCGATATGCGGCTCCGCCGCGTGGCACGCCTCAAACGGCAAGAAGAACACGGGAGTAACAACATGAACCGCAGTGAGCTGGTGGCCGCGCTGGCCGACCGTGCCGAGGTGACCCGCAAGGACGCCGACGCCGTTCTGGCCGCGTTCGCCGAGACCGTCGGCGAGATCGTCTCCAAGGGCGACGAGAAGGTCACCATCCCCGGCTTCCTGACCTTCGAGCGCACCCACCGTGCCGCTCGCACCGCGCGCAACCCGCAGACCGGCGACCCGATCAACATCCCCGCCGGTTACAGCGTCAAGGTGTCCGCGGGCTCGAAGCTCAAGGAAGCCGCCAAGGGCAAGTAAGCCTTCGCGTACGCGACGGGATTGCGTACGAGGCTCGAGTAACGCGAATGGGGCGGCCACCCGGTCAGGGTGGCCGCCCCATCGTCGTACAACCGACTGGTTACCCGAGCGCCTTGCCCGGCAGCTCCACCTTCGCGCCCAGCTCGACGAGCTTCTCCATGAAGTTCTCGTAGCCGCGGTTGATGAGGTCGATGCCGTGGACGCGGGACGTGCCCTGGGCCGCCAGGGCGGCGATGAGGTACGAGAAGCCGCCGCGGAGGTCGGGGATGACCAGGTCGGCGCCCTGGAGGCGGGTCGGGCCCGAGACGACCGCCGAGTGCAGGAAGTTGCGCTGGCCGAAGCGGCAGTGCGAGCCGCCGAGGCACTCGCGGTAGAGCTGGATGTGCGCGCCCATCTGGTTGAGCGCGGAGGTGAACCCCAGCCGGGACTCGTAGACCGTCTCGTGCACGATGGAGAGGCCCGTCGCCTGCGTGAGGGCGACGACCAGCGGCTGCTGCCAGTCCGTCTGGAAGCCGGGGTGCACGTCCGTCTCGAGCGCGATGGACTTCAACTGGCCGCCGGGGTGCCAGAAGCGGATGCCCTCGTCGTCGATCGCGAAGGCACCGCCCACCTTCCGGTAGGTGTTGAGGAACGTCATCATCGAGCGCTGCTGCGCGCCCTTGACGTAGATGTTGCCCTCGGTCGCCAGCGCTGCGGACGCCCAGGACGCGGCCTCCAGGCGGTCCGGGAGGGCCGCGTGGGTGTAGCCGCCGAGCGAGTCCACACCGGTGATGCGGATCGTGCGGTCGGTGTCCATGGCGATGATCGCGCCCATCTTCTGCAGTACGCAGATGAGGTCCTCGATCTCCGGCTCCACGGCCGCGTTGGCGAGTTCGGTGACGCCCTCCGCCAACACCGCCGTCAGCAGCACCTGTTCGGTCGCGCCGACCGACGGGTACGGGAGCTGGATCTTCGTGCCGCGCAGCCGCTGCGGGGCCTCCAGGTACTGGCCGTCCGCCCGCTTCTCGATCTTCGCGCCGAACTGCCGCAGCACCTCGAAGTGGAAGTCGATCGGCCGGCCGCCGATGTCACAGCCGCCGAGCCCCGGGATGAACGCGTGCCCGAGCCGGTGCAGCAGCGGACCGCAGAACAGGATCGGGATGCGCGAAGAACCCGCGTGGGCATCGATGTCGGCGACGTTGGCGCTCTCGACGTGCGACGGATCGAGCACCAGCTCGCCCGGCTCCTCACCCGGACGGACCGTCACCCCGTGCAGTTGCAGCAGGCCGCGTACGACACGAACGTCACGGATGTCCGGAACGTTGCGCAGTCGACTTGGCTCACTGCCCAGCAGGGCGGCGACCATGGCCTTGGGTACGAGGTTCTTCGCACCGCGGACACGGATCTCGCCCTCGAGCGGGGTTCCGCCGTGGACAAGCAGTACGTCGTCTGAGCCGTTGACGGTCATGAATCTCGCGTTCCGTGGAGTTGGGCAGGGGCCGAAGACGTAAGCGTAATGGCCGCCCACCCCCCTCCTGAAAGCCCAAGGAGTACCCAGCTACGTCATAGCTGTGTCACAACACGAACCGTTCCCAATCGGGCACATGGGGTCACGGGACGGGGGTGTGCGCGGAGGACGCTTCGGTGCGCCCTGAGCTGCACGCACTCTGGTACCCGCATTGCCTCCCCCATCACGCGGAAGATGCGGGATCATGTCAGGCATGACCGAGGTGTCCTCGCTCACAGGGCGGTTGCTCGTGGCAACACCCGCCCTGGCGGACCCGAACTTCGACCGCGCGGTGGTGCTCCTCCTCGACCACGACGAGGAGGGCTCCCTCGGTGTCGTCCTCAACCGCCCGACCCCCGTGGACGTCGGCGACATCCTGGAGGGCTGGGCGGAGCTCGCCGGCGAGCCGGGCGTCGTCTTCCAGGGCGGCCCGGTCCAGCTCGACTCGGCCCTCGGCGTCGCGGTCATCCCGGGCGGCGCGGCCGGCGAGCGCGCCCCGCTCGGCTGGCGGCGCGTGCACGGCGCGATCGGACTCGTCGACCTGGAGGCCCCGCCGGAGCTGCTGGCCTCGGCGCTCGGCTCGCTGCGGATCTTCGCCGGGTACGCCGGCTGGGGGCCCGGGCAGCTGGAGAACGAGCTGGTGGAGGGTGCCTGGTACGTCGTCGAGTCGGAGCCCGGTGACGTGTCCTCGCCGTCCCCGGAGAGACTCTGGCGCGAGGTGCTGCGCCGCCAGCGCAGTGAGCTGGCGATGGTGGCGACGTACCCGGACGACCCGTCCCTGAACTGATCCCCGAACTGAGCGACCCTTCGCGGAACTGATGCCGGTGGGCTTCAGTACCCTTGGCACTATGAGCACTCTTGAGCCCGAGCGCGGGACTGGTACGGGGACCCTCGTAGAGCCGACGCCCCAGGTGTCGCACGGCGACGGGGACCATGAGCGCTTCGCCCATTACGTCCAGAAGGACAAGATCATGGCGAGCGCCCTCGACGGCACTCCCGTGGTGGCGTTGTGCGGGAAGGTCTGGGTGCCGGGCCGCGACCCGAAGAAGTACCCGGTGTGTCCCATGTGCAAGGAGATCTACGAGTCCATGGGCTCGGGCGGGGACGGCGACAAGGGCAAGGGCGGCGGCGACAAGTAGCCGCTCTGCCGGTCCGACTTTCTGAGGCTCTCGGTTTCTGAGGCCCTCGGGGCGCGCTTCGGCGTGCCCTGGGGGCCTTTTGCGTGTTTCGACGACTTTTCGGTCGGCTTTCGCGTGTCACGAAGTGGTTGAGACCTCTTGTGGCCGCGTTCATCTACTCCTTAATCTCCGTGGTGTTGTGCAGAGCGAAACGCTCATTGCATATGTTGCAACGCACGCCCGGAATCCCGGAGGAACGCTCCATGAAGCTCGCCCCCCGATTCGCCGTACTCCTGGCGGCCGCCGCTGTCGTCGCCGGCTGCGCGCCCCAGACCTCCGACAACTCGTCCTCGGACAAGGACGACCAGAGCGGCACCCTGCGGGTGTGGCTCTTCCAGGAGGTCGGCAACGACCCGAAGGCGAAGGTCGTCGACTCCGTGGTCGCCGCCTTCGAGAAGGCCCACAAGGGCACCAAGGTCGACGTGGAGTACATCCCGATCGACACCCGCGCCCAGCGCGTGAAGGCCGCCTTCAACGACCCGAAGTCCGCGCCGGACGTCATGGAGTACGGCAACACCGACACGGCCGGCTACGTCCACGACGGCGGACTCCTCGACGTCACCAAGGACTTCGGCGCGTGGAGCGAGGCCAAGGACACCGACCCGACCGCGAAGCAGTCCGTCACGGTCGACGGCAGGATGTACGGCTCCCCGTTCTACGTCGGCGTCCGCGCCCTGTACTACCGCACCGACGTCTTCAAGGACCTGGGCCTCCAACCTCCCAAGTCCATGGCCGAGTTGGCCGCCACCGCCCGGAAGATCCACAAGGCGAAGTCCGATCTCTACGGCCTTGTCGTCGGCGGTGCGTACACGTACGGCGCGATGCCGTTCGTGTGGGCCAACGGGGGTGAACTCGCCACGGCCAAGGGGGGATCGGGGGGTTCTTACACCTCCGCGATCGACAGCGCCGCCGCGCAGAAGGGCATCAAGGCGTACACCTCGCTGTTCAGCAGCGACAACTGTCCCGCCGCCAAGTGCGCGGTGATGGGCGGCAATGACACGATCACGGCGTTCGCGGCGGGCAAGGCCGGGATGGCCATCGGGGGCGACTTCAGCCACACGGCTGTGGAAGCGGGCAAGGTCAAGGGCAAGTACGCGGTGGTTCCGCTGCCGGGTGTCGCGTCCGGGTCTGTTGCCCCTGCGTTCGCCGGCGGCAACAACATCGGTGTCCTGAAGAGCACTTCGCACCGGACGCTCGCGGTGGACCTGATGGAGCAGCTCACCTCGAAGGCGACGCAGGCGTCCATGTTCGACGCGATGGGGTTCCTGCCTACGTTCACCGACGTGCGGGACGCGGCTGCGGCGAAGGTGCCGTTCGAGAAACCGTTCGTTCAGACGTTGGCCGCGGGGACGAAGTTCGTGCCCGCGTCGCCTGGGTGGTCGGAGATCGACTCGTCGTTGGTATTGCCGACGATGCTGCAGGAGGTCATCAGCGGGAAGAAGAGTGTGGCTGCGGCTTCTGGGGACGCGGCGAAGAAGATGAACGCGGCCTTTAGTTCCGCGGGTTGAGCGGATGACGCCTAATAGCTCGGTTGTTGTGGAGCGTTCGCGGGTGCTGCGCCGTCGTGGCTTGTCGCGCCCACGCGGCGGTAGCCGCAAATCAAACACAGCCCCGCGCCCCCAGGGGGGTTGGGGTGTGCCCTGGTTGTATCTGGCCCCGGCTCTCGTTGTCCTTGGGGGGTTGCTGGTCTACCCCATCTATCAGCTTGGGTTGATCTCGTTCTTCCAGTACACGCAGGCTCAGGTCAGTGGTGGGGAGCCGACGACCTTTGAGGGGTTCGGGAACTACTCCGCGCTCTTCTCGGACAGTCAGTTCTGGCAAGTGCTGGTGGCCACCGTGTTGTTCGCGGGGGCGTGTGTGGTGTCGACGCTGGCTGTTGGGTGTGCGCTCGCCGTACTGCTCACCCGGGTGCGGGCCTTGCCTCGGTTGGTGTTGATGCTGGCCGCGTTGGGGGCCTGGGCCACGCCGGCCGTCACTGGGTCGACCGTGTGGTTGCTGCTCTTCGACCCTGACTTCGGGCCGGTGAACCGGATTCTCGGGCTCGGGGATCACTCCTGGACGTACGGGCGGTTGAGCGCGTTCTTCCTTGTGCTGCTCGAAGTGGTGTGGTGCTCCTTTCCGTTCGTGATGGTGACCGTCTACGCCGGGATCCGTGCCGTGCCTTCCGAGGTGCTGGAGGCCGCCGCTCTGGACGGGGCCTCGCAGTGGCGGATCTGGCGGTCGATCCTGACGCCGATGCTGCGGCCGATCCTGACCGTCGTCACCATTCAGTCCGTCATCTGGGACTTCAAGGTCTTCACCCAGATCTACGTCATGACCAACGGCGGCGGTATCGCGGGGCAGAACCTCGTGCTGAACGTGTACGCCTATCAACAGGCGTTCGCGTCCTCGAAGTACAGCCTCGGCTCGGCGATCGGTGTCGTCATGCTGCTGATGCTGCTCGCCGTCACGCTGGTCTATCTGCGGCTGCTGCGCAGGCAGGGGGAGGAACTGTGAGTCTGCTTAGCGGTCTTGGCGGCTTTGTACGACGACCCCGGCGGCCCTGGCGGCTCGCTGCCGAGGCCTCGGCGCTGCTGATCGCGGTCGTCGTCGCCTTCCCCCTCTATTGGATGGTGCTCAGCGCCTTCAAACCGGCCGGGGAGATCGAGTCGAGCGAGCCCCGGCCGTGGACGCTGGCGCCCTCTCTGGACTCGTTCCGGCGGGTGTTCGGGCAGCAGGAATTCGGCCGTTACTTCGTCAACAGCCTTGTCGTGGCGTGCTCGGTGGTCATCGTCTCGGCGTTGATCGCCTTTCTCGCCGCGACGGCGGTGACGCGATTCCGGTTCCGCTTCCGGACCACCCTCCTGATCATGTTCCTGGTGGCCCAGATGGTGCCCGTGGAAGCGCTGACGATCCCCCTGTTCTTCACCATGCGGGGGCTCGGGCTGCTGAACACGCTGGGGTCGCTGATCCTGCCTCAGATCGCGTTCTCGCTGCCGTTCGCGATCTGGATGCTGCGGGGGTTCGTGAAAGCCGTACCGGACGCGCTGGAGGAGGCCGCGTACATCGACGGGGCGAGCCGGACGCGATTCCTGTGGCAGATCCTTTTCCCGCTCGTCTTCCCGGGGTTGGTGGCCACGAGCGTGTTTTCCTTCATCTCGGCCTGGAACGACTTCCTCTTCGCCAAGTCCTTCATCATCAGCGACACTTCCCAGTCGACCCTGCCGATGGCCCTCCTCGTCTTCTACAAGCCGGACGATCCTGACTGGGGCGGGGTCATGGCGGCCTCCACGGTGATGACGATTCCGGTGCTGGTGTTCTTCGTACTCGTACAGCGACGTCTGGTCTCGGGGCTGGGCGGAGCGGTTAAGGACTGACGTGACCGATCTGATTCCGCTGCCCCGGTACACCCATACCTACCGGGGTCACTTCGAACTCGGCCCCGATACACGCCTGGTGGCGGGCGAGGGCGCCGGCGCGAGCGAGCGGTGGCTGCGCGGCGTGCTCGGGGCGGCCACCGGCTTTCCGCTGGCCCCGGGGGACTCGCCCGAGAACGCCATCCAGCTGTACATCCACCCCATGGTGACCAAGGACCTCGGCCCGGAGGGCTACCGCCTGATGGTCCTGTCCCACACCGTGCACGTGGTCGGCGGCGGCCCCGCGGGCCTCTTCTGGGGCGCCCAGACGCTACGTCAACTGCTGGGCCCGGACGCCTTTCGGCGTGCCCCGCTGCCCGGCCGGGAATGGCGGCTGCCCCTGACCCACGTCCAGGACTCCCCCCGTTTCCCCTGGCGCGGCCTCATGCTCGACGTCGCCCGGCACTTCATGCCCAAGGAGGGCGTCCTGCGCTACCTGGATCTCATGGCGGCGCACAAACTCAACGTCTTCCACTTCCACTTGACGGACGACCAGGGCTGGCGCGTACAGATCAAGCGGTACCCGAAGCTGACCGAGATCGGCTCCTGGCGGGCGCGCACGAAATTCGGCCACCGTGCCTCACCGCTCTGGGACGACAAGCCCCACGGCGGCTACTACACCCAGGACGACATCCGGGAGATCGTCGCCTACGCCGCCGAGCGGCATATCGCCGTGGTCCCGGAAATCGACGTACCGGGACACTCGCAGGCCGCCATCGCCGCGTATCCGGAACTCGGCAACACCGACGTCATCGACACCAACTCCCTCTCCGTCTGGGACAACTGGGGGATCAACCCCAACGTACTGGCCCCCACTGACAACACCCTGCGGTTCTACGAGGGGGTGTTCGAGGAACTCCTGGAGCTGTTCCCCTCGGAGTTCATTCACGTCGGCGGCGACGAATGCCTCAAGGACCAGTGGAAGCAGTCGGCGACCGCGCAGGCGCGCATCGCGGAACTCGGGCTCGCGGACGAGGACGAGTTGCAGTCGTGGTTCATCGGACACTTCGACAAGTGGCTCTCCGTGCGCGGGAGAAGGCTCGTCGGGTGGGACGAGATCCTGGAGGGCGGGCTCGCGGAGGGGGCGGTCGTGTCGTCCTGGCGCGGGTACGAGGGCGGGATCACCGCCGCCCGCGCGGGGCACGACGTGGTCATGTGCCCTGAACAGCACGTGTACTTGGACTGGCGGCAGGCCCCCGGAGAGGACGAGCCGGTGCCGATCGCCCACGTGCGCACCCTGGAGGACGTCTACCGCTTCGAGCCGGTTCCGGAGCAGCTCAGCGAGGCCGAGGCCCGTCATGTGCTGGGCACGCAGGCCAACGTGTGGACCGAGGTGATGGAGGATCACGCACGCGTGGACTACCAGACGTTCCCCCGGCTCGCGGCCTTCGCCGAGGTCGCCTGGAGTGCTCTCCCGGCGCCCGCGGAACGGGACTTCGCCGACTTCGAGCGCCGGATGACCGCCCACTACGCGCGACTCGACGCCCTGGGGGTCGCCTACCGTCCGCCCACGGGACCACTGCCGTGGCAGCGACGCCCCGGAGTGCTCGGCCGACCCAAGGACGGCCCGCCCCCGAACGCGTAGAACCCGTAAGGGAGAAAGCCCCCAGGAGTCACCGTTGAGTGGCAATCCGCGCGTACCGGTGATGCCGTACGAAAACGGACCATCTCCCTGATGAGACGGGCGAATGCCTCCTAGCGGACCCCCGCGCTCGGGTCTTGCGAAGATGTGCCAGAGTTGCCACGTCCGCCCTGTCAGCACGTACCGTACGGCAGCAACAGGTGGGACCAGGTGGGGCAGCGGGAAGGGGCAGCCGGTTTGACCACGCACGCACCGCAGGCGGGGCAGTCCGTCACGCTGCCCACAACGCTGGACGAGGCCGTGGCGGCGCTCACGGCCCTGCCCACCGCCGTCCCGGTGGCCGGTGGCACCGACCTCATGGCGGCCGTCAACTCGGGCCAGCTGAGGCCCAGCGCGCTGGTCGGTCTCGGCCGGATCAGCGAGATCCGCGGCTGGCAGTACCAGGACGGGCACGCGCTGCTCGGCGCGGGCCTCACGCACGCCCGCATGGGCCGCCCCGACTTCGCCGCGCTCATCCCGGCGCTCGCCGCCTCCGCGCGTGCCGCGGGCCCGCCGCAGATCCGCAACGCGGGCACCCTGGGCGGCAACATCGCCTCGGCCGCGCCCACCGGTGACGCGCTGCCCGTACTGGCCGCCCTTGAGGCCACGCTGATCATCGCGGGCCAGGACGGAGCCCGCCGGGAGATCCCGGTGTCGCACCTGTTGGCCGGTGTGGAGATGCTGCGCGGCGGCGAACTCATCGGCTTCGTGCGCGTGCCGCTGCTGCACGCCCCGCAGGTCTTCCTGAAGGCCACCGGCAGGACAGGACCCGGGCGCTCGGTCGCGTCCGTCGCGGTCGTCCTCGACCCCGCCAGGCGCGGGGTCAGGTGCGCCGTCGGAGCCATAGCGCCGATGCCGCTCAGACCGCTGGACGCCGAGCAGTGGGTGGCCCGGCTGATCGACTGGGACAACAGCCGCACGATCGTCCCCGAGGCGCTCGCCGCCTTCGGGGAGTACGTCGCCGCGGCCTGCATCCCCGACCCGGTACCGGCCGAGGACGGCTCCGTGGAACAGCTTCCGCCCGCGGTACTGCACCTGCGGCGCACCGTCGCCGCACTGGCCCGACGAGCACTCGGGAGGGCGCTGTCGTGACCGACGACCAGCACGGAGAGGGCACCCCTCAGGGCGGCGGACGCTGGGACCCGCTGCCCCAGGGCGACTACGACGACGGCGCCACGGCCTTCGTGAAACTCCCCGAAGGCGGCATCGACGCCCTCTTGGCCGCCCCGGGCCACGGCTATGTGCCGCCGCCCATAGAGGCCGCCCCGGACGCCGACCCGTCGTCGACCGGGTCCTGGGCGGTGCCCGCCGAGGGCGTCCAGTGGCCCGACCCGAACGCCGTACCGCACCAGGGCACGGCCGGCGGGGACCAGTTCTCGTACCGCCCCGGGTCCACCGGCCAGTGGACCTTCCAGGACACCAACGCGCCGGACGCGGGCGCCGCTCCCGGCCGCGACGTGACCGGGGAGTGGTCGATCCCCGTCGCCGGGGGTGATCTCCCGGACGAATCGGGCGAGTTCACCACCTCGGCCCTGGTCGAGCAGTGGGGCGGCACCCCGCCCGCGACCCTGCCCGGCGGCGCGCCCGCGCCTTGGGCGACGGACGGCGCGGGCCAGAACTGGGCGCAGCAGGCGGCGGACACCGGAGTGGTGGAGCGGCCCGGCGAGCGCACCGACGGACGCGGCCTGGAGCACCCGGCCGACCGGTCCGGCACGCACCCGACCGGCGAGGTGTCGGCGCAGGCCGCCACCCGCCCGCCCGCCGAGGCGACCCGGCAGCCGTACGGCGAGCCCGGCGACCCGTACGCGCACACCCGTTCCGAAGCCCCCGGCGACCCCTACGGCGACGCGCGCGCCGACCGCCACGACGACACCGCCGCCGAACTCGCCGTGGACGACGCACAGTCGGCTCATGGGAGCGAGGGTGCGGGCGACGACGGCGAAGGGGCCGCGGACGGCGCTGAGAGGCCCGCTGAGGCGTCCGCGGCGGTCGACGCGGCCGAGGGTGCCGACGACGCTCCGGAGGCCGCTGAGGCGCCCGTGACGGCCGTCGAAGCCGACGTGCCGGACGAGGCCGCCGAACCGGCCCCGAAGATCCCCGGCGAGGAACACCCGCTCGCCTCCTACGTGTTGCGCGTCAACGGCGCCGACCGGCCCGTCACCGACGCCTGGATCGGCGAGTCGCTGCTCTACGTGCTGCGCGAGCGCCTCGGCCTCGCCGGCGCCAAGGACGGCTGCTCGCAGGGCGAGTGCGGGGCCTGCAACGTCCAGGTCGACGGACGGCTCGTCGCCTCCTGCCTGGTGCCCGCGGTGACCGCCGCCGGCTCCGAGGTCCGTACGGTCGAGGGTCTCGCCGTCGAGGGGCAGCCCTCGGACGTGCAGCGGGCGCTCGCCAAGTGCGGTGCCGTGCAGTGCGGTTTCTGCGTGCCCGGCATGGCGATGACCGTGCACGACCTCCTGGAGGGCAACCCCGCGCCCACCGAACTGGAGGCGCGCCAGGCCCTGTGCGGCAACCTGTGCCGCTGCTCCGGCTACCGGGGTGTCCTGGACGCCGTACAGGAAGTCGTCGCCGAACGCGAGGCGCACGCCGCTGCCGCCGAACCTGAGTCGGACGGCGACGAGGCGCGTATTCCCCACCAGGCGGGACCCGGGGGCGGTGGCGTCCACCAGTCGGCGTTCGAGTCCCCGCGCACGCAGGACCAGGTGTACGGCCAGGACGGAGGTCAGGCGTGAGCAACGAAGCCGCCACCGCGACCACGGAGGCCGCGCCCGCCCCGGAACTGCCGGGCCACGGCCTGGGCGCCTCGCTCCCGGCCGCCGACGCCCGCGCGAAGACCGAGGGCACGTTCCCGTACGCGGCCGACCTGTGGGCCGAGGGCCTGCTCTGGGCGGCCGTACTGCGCTCGCCGCACCCGCACGCGCGCATCGTGTCCGTCGACACGTCCCACGCGCGGGACATGCCCGGCGTCCGGGCCGTCATCACCCACGAGGACGTGCCGGGCCGGGACCGCTACGGCCGGGGCACCGCCGACCGCCCGGTGTTCGCCTCCGAGGTCGTACGCCACCACGGGGAGCCCATCGCCGCCGTCGCCGCCGACCACCCCGACACCGCGCGGATGGCCGCCGCGGCCATCATGGTCGAGTACGAGGTACTCGACCCGGTGACCGACCCCGAGCAGGCCTTCGAGGCCGAGCCGCTGCACCCCGACGGCAACCTGATCCGGCACATCCCGCTGCGCCACGGCGACCCGGACGCCACCGCCGACATCGTGGTCGAGGGCCTGTACCGCATCGGCCGCCAGGACCCCGCCCCCATCGGCGCCGAGGCCGGTCTCGCCGTGCCCCGCCCCGACGGCGGCGTCGAGCTGTACATCGCCTCCACGGACCCGCACAACGACCGCGACACGGCCGCCGCCTGCTTCGGCCTGGAGTCCGACCGCGTGAAGGTCGTCGTCACCGGCGTCCCCGGGGCCACCGCCGACCGCGAGGACCAGGGCTTCCAACTCCCTCTCGGACTGCTGGCGTTGAAGACCGGCTGCCCGGTCAAACTCACCGCCACGCGCGAGGAGTCCTTCCTCGGCCACACCCACCGCCACCCCACGCTCCTGCGCTACCGCCACCACGCCGACGAGGACGGTCGGCTGGTCAAGGTCGAGGCCCAGGTGCTGCTCGACGCGGGCGCCTACGCCGACACCTCCTCGGAGGCCCTGGCCGCCGCCGTCTCCTTCGCCTGCGGCCCGTACGTCGTCCCGAACGCCTTCATCGAGGGCTGGGCCGTGCGCACCAACAACCCGCCCTCCGGGCACGTGCGCGGCGAGGGCGCGATGCAGGTCTGCGCCGCCTACGAGGCGCAGATGGACAAGCTCGCCAAGAAGCTCGCCATGGATCCGGCCGAGCTGCGCCTGCGCAACGCCATGGCCACTGGTGACGTCCTCCCGACCGGCCAGACGGTGACCTGCCCGGCGCCGGTCGCCGAACTCCTGCAGGCCGTACGGGACTTCCCGCTGCCGCAGCTCCCCAAGGACACCCCCGAGGACGAGTGGCTGCTGCCCGGCGGCCCCGAGGGCGCGGGCGAACCGGGCGCGGTGCGCCGGGGCGTCGGCTACGGCCTCGGCATGGTCCACATGCTCGGCGCCGAGGGCGCGGACGAGGTCTCCACGGCCACCGTGAAGGTCCACGACGGCATCGCGACCGTGCTCTGCGCGGCCGTCGAGACCGGCCAGGGCTTCACCACGCTGGCCCGGCAGATCGTCCAGGAGACCCTCGGCATCGACGAGGTGCACGTCGCCCCCGTGGACACCGATCAGCCGCCCGCCGGCCCTGGTTGCCGCGGACGTCATACCTGGGTATCGGGCGGCGCCGTGGAACGGGCCGCGAAAATGGTCCGCACCCAGCTTCTCCAGCCCCTGGCGCACAAGTTCGGGATGTCGACCGAGCTCCTCCAGATCACCGACGGCAAGATCACCTCCTACGACGGCGTCCTCTCGACGACCGTCACCGAGGCCCTGGACGGCAAGGAACTCTGGGCCACCGCCCAGTGCCGCCCGCACCCGACCGAGCCCCTGGACGAGGCGGGCCAGGGCGACGCCTTCGTAGGGCTCGCCTTCTGCGCGATCCGCGCGGTGGTCGACGTCGACATCGAACTCGGCTCGGTCCGGGTCGTCGAGCTGGCCCTCGCCCAGGACGTCGGCCGGATCCTGAACCCGACCCAGCTGGTCGCCCGGATCGAGGGCGGTGTCACCCAGGGCGTAGGCATCGCGCTGACGGAGAACCTGCGCACCGCGCGCGGGTTGATCCGTCACCCCGACCTCACGGGCTACGCCCTGCCCACCGCCCTGGACACCCCCGACATCCGCATCGTGAAACTCGTCGAGGAGCGTGACGTGGTCGCCCCCTTCGGGGCGAAGGCGGTCAGCGCGGTACCGGTGGTCACGTCACCGGCGGCGATCGCGTCGGCGGTGCGCGCTGCGACGGGCCGCCCGGTGAACCGGCTGCCGATCCGCCCCCAGGCGGCGGTGGTGACGGCGACGACCGATCAGTACGGCCAGTACGGACACTGAGCGGCCGGTGCGTGACGGTGTTCGAGGGGGTCGTCCTCATCACCGGTGTGATGGCCTCCGGCAAGTCGACGGTCGCGCAGGCGCTGGCGGAGCGGTTGCCGAGGGCGGCGCACGTCCGGGGTGACGTCTTCCGGCGGATGATCGTCTCGGGGCGCGAGGAGTACGTCCCCGGTGCGGGCGGCGAGGGGGAGTCCCAACTCCGGTTGCGGTACCGGCTGTCGGCGGCGACGGCGGACGCGTACGCGGAGGCCGGGTTCACGGCGGTCGTCCAGGACGTGGTGCTGGGCGAGGAACTGTCGGCGTACGTCGGCCTGATCCGCAGCCGCCCCCTGCACGTGATCGTCCTCGCACCGACCCGGGCGGCCGTGATGGCACGGGAGGCGGGCCGGGCGAAGACCGGATACGGCGCGTGGACGGTCGAGGAGCTGGACCGCGGGCTGCGGACGCGGACCCCGCACATCGGGCTGTGGCTGGACAACTCCGCGCTGACGGTGGGGGAGACGGTCGACGCGATCATCGAGGGACGGGAACGTTCCCGGGTGGTTTGAGCGTCTGATGAGGTGAGGACGTCTCGGACGTCGCGCGTCCTCCGGCCCTGTGAGGCGTTTTCGCTGGTCAGGGCGATTGTCAGTGGTGCCGCGTAGGGTTTTGGCAGTGGGGAGACAGCGGGGCACCGGTGGCACACGGGGAAGATTCACGCACGGGGGAACAATGAGCAGGACCTACGCCGGTTCTACGGCGACCATGATCACCTTGACCGAGGACGACCTCGATCCGTACATCACGCACGAGTCGACGCGCCGCTGGCTGACGGGTCCCGGACTGCCGGGCGACAGCGGCCTGTTGACGTTCGAGGAGCTGCGCAGGGAGGGCCTGCGGACGGTGGCGGACTCGTTGGGCGACCCCGCCCCGCTGGCGGAGGAGCTCCGGGACCAGCTGGTGATAGGCGCGCTCTGGGGACCCGACGGCGGCGAGGCGGAGTCGATCCTGCTGGACGGCGAGACGGGCGAGATCGCGACGACGTACTTCTTCCAGGACCGCCCGGACCTGATGGAGTCCGGCCCGCTGGCCCCGTCGATCGAAACGCTGACGCGCTTCACGGCGACGACGGACGAACTGACGTACCTCCGCGGCCAGTTCGCGTCCTACGAGGGCCGGCACGGCACGAAGACGGCGGCGGAGGCGTCACGCCAGCTGCTCGCGGTGTTCGAGTCGGCGACGGACGGCGAGGTGCCCCCGTTCTGGAAGGCGGCGGCACTGATCCGTCCGCTCGCCCTGGTGGCGGGCCCGGGCACGACGTCAGGGCTGACGCTGGACATCCCGGCCCGCCTGCTGGACCAGGAGTTCGGCCAGGGCGCGGTCGCCCGCTTCGAGGAGGTCGACTTCCCCGCCACGCTCACCCACGAACCGACCCGCCGCTTCCTGCGCGAGACCGGCCTGCCCGAGGACGCGTTCCTCTTCCAGCTCGACACGGACGTCCCGCTCCCCACCCTCACCGAGTTCTACGAGGACGAGCCCGCCGAGGAACTCCCGCCCCGCGCCGACCAGTTGATCCGCCTCGGCTACCTCATCGAGGACAACAGCCTGGTGGTGGACGGCGCGACGGGCGAGATCCTGACTTGGAGCGAGCCGGAGGCGACCCTGGCTCCTCTCAACACGGACGTCTCGACCCTGGCCTTCACCCTGTGGCTGCTCCACCGCGAGAAAGCGATAGACGCGGACCTGTCGGGCGAGCTGACGGCGGAGGCGTACGACCAGTTGGCGACGACGATGCTTCAGACACTGTCGAAGGTGGATCCGACCGGGGTGGCTCCGACGGGGACGGGCGCGCGGCCGGCCGGCCCGCACTACTGGACGGAGGCGTTCCAGGACGAGGCGGCCGGGGTGTTGTGACGCGCGCGGGCGGCCGTCGATGAACCGCGCCGGTGCCGTGACGCGCTTGCGAGCGGCCGGGGAATTCGTTCGTGCCGGGTGAGGTGAGCGGCTACCTTCCACCTGACCGGGGTGGGGTGCGCGTCGCGGGACGGCGCGCGGGCGAGGGGAACCAGACATGGACACCGGGACCACACGGACCGACCGCCTGAGCGTGCTCCTGGAGCAGTTCGACAAGGCCCGGGAGATGGCCCAGGTCCGGCTGAAGGGCCTCGGCGACGAGGAATACCTCTGGGAGCCGACGCCCGACTGCTGGTCACTCCGCCGCCGGAGCGAGGCGGTGACACCGAGGGCGTTCGGACCGGGGGAGTGGGTCCTCGACCTGGGCGCGGCGGACATCCCGGCGAGCGAGTACACGGAGGTCGCCCGCCAGGCCGCCGACGGCATGACCGTCGCCAAGATCGCCGACGACTGGAGCGTGAGCGTAGAGCGCGTCGAGCAGGTCCTCGCCCACGAGGGCGAACCGGAGCCCGACACAACCCCGATCACGACCATCGCGTGGCGCCTGGGGCACCTGCACTTCCAGTTCGCGGGGGCGTGGGAGTGGACGTTCGGTGAGCGCCGCCAGGACCCGAAGCGGATGGTCGACTTCAGCCCGTCGGCGGCCCTGACCCTGGACCACTTCTGGCCGGTGATCGACCGCTGGCGAGCGGCCGTGGCGACGGTCACGGAGGACCAGTTGGACGCGGTCGGCTTCTCCCAGTACCCGTACGGTTCGGATCCCGACGACCCGTACGTGGCCGTACTGGCGGGGGCGAACCTGGAGTTCATTCACCACATGGCGGAGATCGCGTTGTTGCGGGATCTGTGGCGGGCGCGGGGTGTGAGCGAGGGGTAAGTCCGGGTCGCCTTGGGGGAGTTCAGGCGCCTTGAGGGAGTTCAGCCGAGGGCAGGGAAGGGCTGCACGGGCGGCACCTCAGGCCTGGGCGAGGGGCTCGGCGGGAACGGTGGCACCGAGTGCGGCGTTCTGCAGGGCCGTGACGCGCTCGATCACGAGCCCCGCCAGTACGGCAGCCGCGATCATGAGCACCTCCTCCACCACCAGGAAGGCCATCGAGCCCGGGGCCACGCGGCTCGCGACCGTGAGCACCAGCGCGTGCCCGACCCAGGCGGCCCACCACGCGTTCACCAGGGCCGTGTCCCGCTTCTCCTCCCAGGACGCGGAGCTAGCGCGCCCGATGGCGAGGACGATCCCGCGAGGGACGACGAGGTTGACCAACGGAACGAACCACATGCCGATCGTCCGGCCCCGGCTCGGAACCGAGGCCCCGGGCGTCAACTCCTGGGCATTGCGCCGGGATTGGGTGAGCCACACGAGGAACAGCACGATCGTGAGAGTCATCAGATAGACGAAGACCATGGAGACGAAGCCGGACTCGGACGCGCCCGTGCGGTGCAGGTGGTCGTCTCGGACCGCCGCCGCACGGAACACGTCCGCCACAGCGGACACGGCTATCGCCACCTGTGCGGAACGGACAAGGATCCGGGGAGCTCTGCGGGCGGTACTCGTCATCGACTTCGGCCTGTCTCGGAGGCGGGTGCGGCTGCCGGCGGACGCCGGGGCTGAGTGATCATAGGGTGCGATCGCCGCACGCGCGTGCGATTTCCGGGTCTTTGACCTCTGCGGGTTCTCCCTTGCCGGCGAAGGTCCTCTGTCCGGGGATCTTCGTGGCACGCGGCACGCGGCACGTGGCACGCGGCACGGCAGCGCTGTCGGGGGCATCGGTCGGGGCCTTCCGGTCGGTGCCTTCGGCCGGTCGGCCTGCTGCCGGGCTCCGCGGATCCCGCGTCCGCACGAACCCGTGACTCCGCTCCACCTTCGCCGCATGCAGGGTGTAGCTCTCGTACCACTGAGCTTGCCCGCGCTTCTGCGCCAGACCTCCACCAGCTCCTCCATGCGCGCGTTGGTCTCGCCGTAGCCGCTCTCCGGCCCTGGGTTCGCACCGTGGTGAACACAGCTGCGTAGTACGGGGGTTCATAGGCCTCGACGGGTGTGATCCGGTTTTGGTCAGGGCAGTGGGGCCTGGGTGCTGACCCAGCTCACCTCGGGGCGAACGCTCGGGAGCCCCCATGGCTCCAGTACGCCGCTGACCAGATCGGCCAGGAACTGGACAGCCCCGCCCGCATAGTGCCACCACCCGCCGTTCCGGGAGGCGACGGTGCACGTCCACTCTCGGGGATCGGCCGGGCCCGTCTTCCAGAGGAAGATGTCGCCCTCGTTGGAAGTCGCCCAGGGCAGCAGCCCACCTGCGGCCGGATACGGCTGGAGCGGGACGGCCAGGTCGGCATCACCACACCACTCGGCGACCATCTCCAACTCCTCGCGCGTGCCCTGCACCCACGCCGCCTCCGTGCCGGGCCGAGGCCCGCCGAGAATCAGGAAGTCGCCCAACACGAACGCGGGGAAGAACTCGCAGAGCAGCCTGTAGTCGTCCGGCAGGCCTATGCCAAGATCCGCTTCGACCACCGCCCAGTCGATGCCCACAGGGACTGAGCGACGGTGGCCAACCAGTTCCGGCACGGCCCGTTCCAGTTCCTCCACCGCATCGACCGGCGCGTGCAGGCGACGGCGTGGTGTCTGGGTGCCGATGAGATCGTCCACGAGCACAGCCTGCCAGACCGACTTGCCGGGCTTGGCTGCTCCGCCCTACTCCGCCCTGCTCCACTCATCGCCGCTGGTCGCACCAGCTACAGAGGCCGTGGCGGGAATCGAACCCGCGTAACTCGCTTTGCAGGCGAGTCCCTGAACCACTCGGGCACACGGCCGTGTTTGGTGAGTTGACCGTATGGGTGGGGGGTGGGCCTCGACAAGGGGGCCTGTGGTGGTGCAACGGGACTGCCATACGCCGTTCATGAATGGGCGGGCGGTACCTGTGGTCGTACGACCAAGGTCTCAGCCCCCGGCCATCCTCCGACAGGGGTCAACCCGGCCGGCGGACCTTACGCTGGCGGGCATGACCGTTCTTGAGCCTCGTGACGCCGGTGTCACGAACACCGCCCCTGACCTGGCCGACGAGTGTCGTGACTCCGTGTTGGGGCGGTCGCATCGGGCGCTCAGTGTCGGGATCGTGTCCGTTGTTCTACTGATCGCCTTTGAGGCGACGGCGGTTGGGACGGCGATGCCGATTGCCGCTCGGGAACTGGGCGGGGTGTCGTTGTACGCGTTCGCGTTCTCCGGGTACTTCACGACCAGTCTCTTCGGGATGGTGTTCGCCGGGCAGTGGTCGGACCGGCGGGGGCCGCTCGGGGCGTTGACCAGTGGGATCGGGGCCTTTGCCGCCGGGCTGGTGGTGGCCGGGACCGCTCAGGTCATGTGGGTGTTCATTCTGGGGCGGGCCGTGCAGGGGCTGGGGGGTGGGCTGGTCATCGTCGCGCTGTATGTCGTCGTCGGGAGGGCTTACCCGGAGCGGTTGCGGCCCGCCATCGTGGCCGCGTTCGCGGCGAGTTGGGTCGTGCCGTCCATTGTCGGGCCGCTTGCCTCCGGGGCGGTGACCGAGCATCTGGGGTGGCGGTGGGTGTTCCTCGGGATTCCCGTGCTTGTGGTGTTTCCGCTTGCCCTCGCCCTTCCTCAGATACGGCGGCGGGCGGCCGGGCCGGTGAGCGATACCGGTGAGCCGTCCGCCTCCTTCGACCGGCGGCGTATCCGGCTTGCCCTCGGGATCTCTGTCGGCGCCGGGCTCTTCCAGTACGCCGCTCAGGATGTGCGGTGGTTCTCCCTGCTCCCCGCTGCCGCCGGCGTCGCGCTGCTCGTGCCCGCCGTGCTCGGGTTGTTGCCGCGCGGGACGTACCGGGCGGCGCGGGGGCTGCCCTCCGTCGTGCTGTTGCGCGGGGTGGCCGCCGGGTCGTTCATCTCGGCGGAGTCCTTCGTGCCGTTGATGCTCGTCACGCAACGGGGGCTGTCGCCGACCCTGGCCGGGTTCTCGCTCGCGGCGGGCGGTGGGACGTGGGCGCTCGGGTCATGGGTGCAGTCCCGGGGGTGGGCCGAGCCGTATCGCGAGCGGCTGATGACGGTCGGGATGGTGCTGGTGGCCGCCGCCATCGCCGGGGCGCCGAGCGTCCTCATCCATGCCGTGCCCGTGTGGATCGTCGCCGTCGCGTGGGCGTTCGGGTGTTTCGGGATGGGGCTGGTGATCGCCTCCACCAGCGTGCTGCTGCTTCAGCTGTCCGCTCCGGCGGAGGCCGGGTCCAACTCCGCCGCGCTGCAGATCTCTGATGGGTTGTCGAATGTCGTGCTGCTCTCCGTGGGCGGGGCCGCGTTCGGGGCGCTGGGCGGTGGCACGGTGGGGCATGTCGTCGGGTCAGCGGGTGGCGGGGGTCATCCGGCGGCGTTCGCCGCGGTGTTCCTGCCGATGGCGGGGGTGGCGTTGGCGGGGGCGTGGGTGAGCACGCGGGTGCGGACGGAATCGCGGTGACGTCGTGTGGCGTTGCGTCGCGTGACGTCGAGTGGTGTCGCTCGGTGTCGTTGAAGGATGGCTGGACTGAATCTGCGGTTCGCGGGCGAGGAACCCGACGCTCCTGCGTGACTGCTCGGTGGGCGGCGGGACCCATCCGGAGACGTGGGTGAGCACGCGGGTGCGGACGGAATCGCGGTGACGTCGGGTGGTGCGGCTCGGTGTCGTTGGGGGACGGCTGGACTGAATCTGCGGTTCACGGGCGAGGAGCTCGACGCCCCTGCGCGACGGCTCCCTCGACGGGCGGCGGCGCCCATCCGGGGGCCCTCGGTGATCACCCGGGTACGCGGGAACTACGAGGAGCGCTGAGCCGTAGAGCGGAACTCCGGCGATATTCCGTCGCCCGCCGGTGATCGCTCCCCTACCCTCACCCCATGCACCAGCCGACCTCCCAACCTCAACCTAAAACCCACCTCAACCTCGCCCCCACCCTCCACCAGGCCCTCGAAGACCTCGCCGACGCCACCGGCCGGTCGCCGGAGGACCTCGTGCGGGACGCCGTAGGCAGGTATCTGGATGAGGAGGGTGCGCCGGTGCGGGCGGCTGCTGAACGGCTTGCCGTCGCGCACGCCGGTCTGTTGAGGAGGCTCGGCGAATGACGCGCGGCTACGACTCCGGTGTCGCCGGCCGTCGGTACCTCACCGTCGGCGAGGTGACCGACATCGCGCGGATCGCCTTCGGGGGCCGGGCGCCCGAGGTGCGTGAGGCGGGGCTGTTCGCCTCGGCGGTGCATCGGCCGCGCGCTCGTATGTTCGGGACGGCGGCCTACGCGGACCTGTATGAACAGGCTGCCGCTCTGCTCCACGCCCTCGCCACGAACCACCCCCTCGTCGACGGCAACAAGCGCACCGCATGGCTCGCCGCCGCGGTCTTCCTCGCCGTGAACGGGGTCGATCTCGCCGACGTCGACCAGGACCGGGCGTACGACCTGGTCATCGACGTGGCCTCGGGGGCGGAGGGGGACGTAGGGGCGATCGCTGAGGCGCTGCGCGGCCTCGCCGGCCAACCCGTGTGACGTCAGTCCCATCCCCCGCCACCCCGGCGTCGTCCGCACGTTGACACCCCCGGCCCGCCGGTAGGGTGGCCCGGTTGTCATACGTAGCCGACGTACCGACGTAGCCCACGCAACCGAGCCGCCCTACTCCCGAACCCGGAGACCGTGACTACCACCGCCGCCTCCTCCGCCAGCTCCCACCACCTCTCTCCCGCCTTTCCCGGCCGCGCCCCCTGGGGCACCGCCGGCAAGCTGCGTGCCTGGCAGCAGGGGGCGATGGAGAGGTATGTCCAGGAGCAGCCGCGGGATTTCCTCGCGGTCGCGACCCCCGGTGCCGGCAAGACGACCTTCGCGCTCACCCTCGCCTCCTGGCTGCTGCACCACCATGTCGTGCAGCAGGTGACCGTGGTCGCGCCGACCGAGCACCTGAAGAAGCAGTGGGCGGAGGCGGCCGCGCGCATAGGGATCAAGCTGGACCCCGAGTACAGCGCCGGGCCGCTCGGCAAGGACTACCAGGGCGTCGCCGTCACGTACGCCGGTGTCGGCGTACGGCCGATGCTGCACCGCAACCGCGTCGAGCAGCGCAAGACCCTCGTCATTCTCGACGAGATCCACCACGCCGGTGACTCGAAGTCCTGGGGCGAGGCTTGCCTGGAGGCGTTCGAGCCTGCCACTCGGCGGCTCGCGCTGACCGGTACGCCGTTCCGGTCCGACACCAATCCCATTCCCTTCGTCACGTATGAGGAAGGGAACGACGGGATTCGGCGGTCCTCCGCCGACTACACCTACGGCTACGGGTCCGCGCTCAGCGACGGGGTCGTCCGGCCCGTCATCTTCCTCTCCTACAGCGGCAACATGCGCTGGCGGACCAAGGCCGGTGACGAGATCGCCGCGCGGCTCGGCGAGCCGATGACGAAGGACGCGATCAGTCAGGCCTGGCGTACGGCGCTGGACGCGCGCGGTGAGTGGATGCCGAGCGTGCTGCGCGCCGCCGACCAGCGGCTGACCGAGGTCAGGAAGGGCATCCCGGACGCCGGTGCCCTCGTCATCGCCACCGACCAGGACTCGGCGCGCGCCTACGCCAAGCTGATCCGCGAGATCACCGGCAGCAAGGCGACCGTCGTGCTGTCGGACGACACCGGTGCCTCCAAGCGCATCGACGACTTCGCGGCGAGCAACGACCGGTGGATGGTCGCGGTGCGGATGGTGTCCGAGGGTGTCGACGTGCCGCGGCTCGCCGTCGGGGTCTACGCCACCACCATCTCCACCCCTCTCTTCTTCGCCCAGGCCGTCGGGCGTTTCGTGCGGTCCCGGCGGCGCGGCGAGACCGCCTCCGTGTTCCTGCCGACCGTCCCCGACCTCCTCACCTTCGCCAACGAGATGGAGGTGGAGCGGGACCACGCCCTCGACAAGCCGAAGAAGGAGGGCGAGGAGGACCCGTACGCCGAGTCCGAGAAGGAGATGGAGGAGGCGAACAAGGAGCAGGACGAGGACACCGGCGAGCAGGAGCAGTTCTCCTTCGAGGCCCTGGAGTCCGAGGCCGTCTTCGACCGTGTCCTCTACGACGGCGCCGAGTTCGGCATGCAGGCGCACCCGGGGAGCGAGGAGGAGCAGGACTACCTCGGCATCCCCGGACTCCTCGAACCCGACCAGGTGCAGATGCTGCTCCAGAAGCGGCAGGCCCGGCAGATCGCGCACAGCCGCAAGAAGCCGGACGAGGAAGCCGACCTGCTGGAACTGCCCGCCGAGCGGCGGCCCGTCGTCTCCCACAAGGAGATGATGGAGCTGCGGAAGTCGCTCAACACCATGGTCTCCGCGTACGTCCACCAGACCGGCAAACCGCACGGGGTCATCCACACCGAGCTGCGCCGCACCTGCGGCGGCCCGCCGAGCGCCGAGGCCACGGCCGGGCAGCTGCGGCAGCGCATCGCCAAGGTCCAGGAGTGGGCCACGCGCATGAAGTGAGCCCCCAGCAGATCCGTTGAAGTGAGCCCCCAGCAGATCCGTACCGATTCCGTCGGTCGATCAGCACATCTGTGCGGAATCTGCGCAGGTGTGATCCACAGGTCAGGACATATCGACATGAAGGGAACCGGTCCGTACCAGTCGGTGCCCGGATTCTGGACGGAGACTTCCGCTCAGCGAACCGCCTTCGCTAGTGTCCCGCTACGCACACGCCCCGTGGCAGCGCCGCCGCGGAGCGCAGCCGTGAAGCGACTGGGCCCGGACACGCCGGGCCGCCTCGCCGATCGGCGGCCTCTGAAGCGCGTCACTGACGGGACTCGGTGACGCATCCGTCGCTAAGGAGCCGCCGACCTCACCACTTAAGGAGTGGGCGTCGTGACCGCGGAGACCTCCCAGACGCTCGACCGGGGACTGCGCGTCCTCAAACTGCTGGCCGATACGGACCACGGGCTGACCGTCACCGAACTGTCCAACAAACTGGGCGTCAACCGGACCGTCGTGTACCGGTTGCTGGCCACCCTCGAACAGCACGCACTCGTACGCCGTGATCTCGGCGGCCGGGCCCGCGTGGGGCTCGGGGTGCTGCGGCTCGGCCGCCAGGTGCATCCCCTGGTACGGGAGGCGGCGCTTCCCGCGCTGCGGTCCCTGGCCGAGGACATCGGGGCGACCGCTCACCTCACCCTGGTCGACGGGGCGGACGCCCTCGCCGTCGCGGTGGTCGAGCCGACCTGGACCGACTACCACGTGGCCTACCGCGCCGGCTTCCGCCACCCCCTGGACCGGGGCGCCGCGGGCCGCGCGATCCTCGCCGCCCGGCACCAGGCCGCGGACGAACCCGGATACACCCTGACGCACGGCGAGTTGGAGGCCGGCGCGAGTGGCGCCGCGGCTCCGCTGCTGGGCGTCACGGGGGTCGAGGGCAGCGTCGGCGTCGTGATGCTGGCCGACGCGGTGCCCGAGCGGGTCGGCCCGCGGGTCGTGGACGCGGCGCGCGAGGTCGCGGAAGCGCTGCGCTGAGGCCTGAGGTCGTTTACGGGCATGGGGTGACCGGCGCCCGGCCGGAAGTGGCCGTCGCGTTAGATTGATCCCGTGCTCCTCTCTCGCCTCACGCGCCCCCAGGCCGTAGCCGTCTGCGCTCTGCCCGTCGTCGCGCTGCTCGCCACGGCGGGCTTCGCGCCGTTGCCGTTCTCGCTGGCGCAGCCCGGTCTGACCGCGAACGTGCTCGGCGACAACAAGGGCACCCCGGTGATCACGATCTCCGGGGCGCCGGTGCGCACGACGAGCGGTCAGCTGCGCATGACGACGATCGAGGCGACCGGACCCGATCAGCATGTCTCGCTGAGCGATGTGATCGACAGCTGGTTCCGTACCGATCGGGCGGTCATGCCGCGTGACTCGGTCTACCCGAGCGGCAACAGCGTCAAGGAGATCGAGCAGCACAACACCGAGCAGATGCAGGAGTCGCAGGACGACGCGACCACCGCCGCGCTCAACTACCTGAAACTCAGCGACAAGAAGGTCAAGGTCACCCTCACGCTGGCGGACGTCGGCGGCCCCAGCGCGGGCCTGCTGTTCACCCTGGGCATCATCGACAAGCTGAACGGCGACGGCAGCGGCGGTGACCTGACGGGCGGCCGTACCATCGCCGGTACGGGGACGATCGGCACCGACGGCACGGTCGGCGCGGTCGGGGGAGTGGCCCTCAAGACCCAGGCCGCGCGCCGTGACGGTGCGACGGTCTTCCTGGTCCCGAAGGCGGAGTGCTCGGACGCCAAGTCGGAACTGCCCAAGGGGCTACGGCTGGTGTCGGTGACCACGCTGAAAGGCGCGGTGAGCGCGCTGCGGGCGCTGGAGACGGGTAAGGGGTCGGTGCCGGGCTGCTAGGCCATCGCCGGCTTCGTACCGGCGGGCGCCGAGGCGAGCCGCAGACCGAGTTCTACGAGGGTCCAGCCGAGGCGGGTACGGAGTTCGCGCGGCGGTTTGGCTTCGGCGGCGAGACGGTGGGCGTCGGCCTGGGCGTGGAGTTCGACGGCTCGGGTGTGGTGCAGCGCGAGGTGGGTGTCCGGGTGCATCGGGGTTGCCTCTTCTCACTCTGATTCGGTCGGGAAGGCGTGCAGGTGGAAGCGGACCTGTTCGGCGTCGGGCGCTTCCTCGTCCTCGTAGGTTTCGAGCAAATCGTGGATCTTTCCGACGAGTTCACGGGTGCGCTCGGGTGTCAGGCGTACGGTCCAGTCGCTCATGTCGGTCGAGTGGGACCACTTGGGCAGCCAGTCCTCGCGGGTGCCGACCCAGGTCGACAGTTCACGGGCGTGGGTGGTCGCCACCTCGTGCAGAAACAGGTCGGCCGCGCCGCGCACCGCCGGGTCGGCGTCGACGAGCAGGTTCTCGTCGAAGCCGATGCCCTGCTCGACCGCCTGCCACCAGCGCTCCCGTCCCTTGCCGCGCTCCGGGGCGTCCTCGACGAACCCGTGCGTGGCCAGTTGGCGCAGGTGGTAGCTGGTGGCTCCGCTGGACTCGCCCAGTCGCTCGGCGAGCATCGACGCGGTGGCCGGGCCGTACCGTCGCAGCGCGTTCAGCAGCTGCATCCGTAGCGGATGGGCGAGCCCGCGCAGTGAACGGGCGTCGAGATTGCGGTACTTGGACGGTTCGGGCTCCTGCATGCGTACAAAGGTAGCGTTGCAAAGAAGTCGTTGCAAGTACTTCTTTGCAAGTGGTCCTTTGTAACTCGCCCTCCTCCGGCCCTACTTGACCAACCCCTCCGCCTTCATCCAGTCCAGCGCCACCTGATGCGGGTCCTCCCCGTCGACGTCCACCTTCGCGTTCAGCGTCTGCGCCACCGTGTTGTTCAGCTTCTTGGTGACCGGGGCCAGGACCTTCGCGATCGCCGGCCACTTCTTCAGGGCCTTCGTGTTGATCTCGGGCGCCGCGTTGTAGTTGGGGAAGAACTTCTTGTCGTCGGCCATCACCGCGAGGTTCATCGACTTGATGCGGCCGTCGGTGGTGAAGACCTCGCCGTAGGTGCAACTCCCCTTCTTCACCTGGGTGTAGATGATCCCGGTGTCCATCTGCGTGATGTTCTTCGCGGGGAGGTTCATCCCGTACGCCTTCTCCATGCCCGGCAGTCCGTCCGCGCGGTTGGCGAACTCGCTCTCCACGCACACCGTCACCGCGCCCGGGTCCTTCTTCGCCAGCGCGGCCACCTCGGACAGCGTCTTCGTGCCGTACTTCTTGAAGTTGGCCTGGTTCATCGCGAGGGCGTAGGTGTTGTTGAGGGCGGAGGGAGGCAGCCAGGTGATGCCGTTCTTCAGGTCCGCGTCCCGTACCGCCTGCCACTGCTTCAGCGGGTCGGTGATCGGCTTGCTGTTGCTGAGGTAGGTGATCCACGCGGTGCCGGTGTACTCGTACATCCCGTCCGCGTCACCGGACTTGACGGCCTCGCGTGCTCCGATCGAACCCTGGATGCCGGTCCGGTCGAGGACGTCCGCGCCGGCCGCCTGGAAGGCGATGCCCATCATCGCGCCGAGGATCAGCTGCTCGGTGAACTCCTTTGACGTGACGGTGAGATGGGCGCCCTTGAGGGGCTCGCCCTTGCCGACGGTGCCGGGGCTGACGTCGTCGACCATGGGGGAGCCGCTGGTCAGTCCGCAGCCGGAGACCACGACCAGGGTTCCGGCGAGGAGGAGACACGTGCGTTTCATGAGCCCGCCTCCAATCCCCTTGGGCGCAACAGGAGTTCGGCGAGTGAGGCCAGCCAGTCCACCAGCAGGGCGAGGCTGACCGTGAGGATCGAGCCGAGGACCAGGACCGGCATCCGCTGGGTGGTGATGCCGGTGGTGATCAGGACGCCCAGGCCGCCGCCCCCGCCGAAGGTCGCCAGGGTCGCCGTACCGACGTTGAGGACCAGGGCGGTTCGGACTCCCGCCAGGATGAGCGGGACGGCGAGGGGCAGCTCCACCTTTGCCAGGACGCCGAGTTGGGACATGCCGATGCCTCGGGCCGCCTCCAGCAGGGTCGGGTCGTTGGCCTTCAGGCCCGCGATGGTGTTGGACAGGACCGGCAGGACGGCGTAGATGATGATGCCGATCAGGGCCGCCTTCTCGCCGGTGCCGAGCCAGATCACCAGGAGGGCCAACAGGCCGATGGCCGGGGTGGCTTGGCCCATGTTGGCGAAGGTCATCGCGACCGGGGCGGCCTTGCGGAACGCGCCCCGGGTCAGCAGGATGCCCAGCGGGATCGCGATGATCAGCACGAAGAACGTAGAGATCACGGTCAGCTGGACGTGCTGCCAAAGGGCCTTGCTCACCTGGCCGTTGGAGAGGGCGTTCTTCGAAATGGCGTCCAGGTGGGCCTGGTTGAACCACAGCCAGGTCGCCAGCAGGATCGCCACCAGGGCGGCGGGCAGGAAGGTCAGCTTCTGCCAGGTGATGCGCCGCTTCGGGGGAGTCGTGGGCGGCGGGGCCTCGACTTCTGTCTCTTCGTCCAGCTCGGGAGTGGTCACGCCTTCTCCTCCCCGCCGGCGCCTTCCTGCTCGGCGTGCGTCTGGAGGGCCCGGGCCTCCTCCAGCTCGTGCTGGGCCTCCATCGCCTCCAGCCGGTCGGCCTCCAGGAGTTCGTGCACGGAGTTCATCAGCGTCTCCATGTCGACGACGCCGGTGTACTCGCCGCGCCGCCCGGTGACCGCGACCCGCCCCGCGTTGTCCGTGAGCACCGCCTCCAGCGCGTCCCGGAGCGTCGCGTCCCGGGTCACCGTGTCGCTGACCAGCGTGCCCGCCCGGGCCAGCGAACCCTTGGCGCGCATCATGTCGCCGCGCCGCAGCCACTTGTAGGGCCGGCCGCGCTTGTCGAGGAGGAGGATCTCGTTGGTGCCGCTGTCCCGGAGCCGGTTGAAGATGTCCTGGAGGGGGTCGTCGACGGTGACCGTCGGGTAGTCGGTGATCTCCACGTCCCGTACGCGGGTCAGGTTCAGCCGCTTCAGGGCCGCGCCGGCGCCCACGAACCCGGACACGAAGTCGTCCGCCGGGTTGGTGAGGATCGCCTCCGGGGTGTCGAACTGCGCGATGTGCGAGCGTTCGCGCAGCACCGCGATCCGGTCGCCCAGTTTGATCGCCTCGTCGAAGTCGTGGGTGACGAAGACGATCGTCTTGTGCAGTTCGTGCTGGAGCCTGATCAGCTCGTCCTGGAGGTGATCGCGGGTGATCGGGTCGACCGCGCCGAACGGCTCGTCCATCAGCAGCACCGGCGGGTCGGCCGCCAACGCCCGTGCCACGCCCACGCGTTGCTGCTGCCCGCCGGAGAGCTGGCGCGGATAGCGGCCCTGGAACTCACCGGCGTCGAGGCCGACCAGGTCGAGCATCTCCTCCACCCGGTTCCTGATCCGGGACTTCGACCAGCCGATCATCTTCGGGACCAGCGCGATGTTCTGGGCGACGGTCATGTGCGGGAAGAGACCGCTCGACTGGATCGCGTAGCCGACCTTGCGGCGCAGCTTCACCGGGTCGATGTCGGTGACGTCCTCGCCGCCGATGCGGATGCGGCCGCCGGTCGGTTCGATCAGCCGGTTGATCATCTTGAGGGTGGTGGACTTGCCGCAGCCGGAGGGCCCGACGAAGACGACCAGCTCACCCGCCTTGATCTCCATGTTGACGCTCTCGACGGCCGGGTCGGCGCTGCCCGGATACCGCTTGGTCAGGTTCTCCAGCTCGATGGAGGCACCGGAGGTCGCGGTCTCTGCTGGCTCAGGCACGGATCCCCCTGGGAATGGTCAGCCGTCCGAGAAGGACGTACGCGGCGTCGAACAGCAGCGCCAGGACGATGATCCCGAGCGTGCCCGCGAGCACCTGGTTGAGGGCGTTCTTGCTGCCCAGCGACCCGATCCCGCGGAAGATCTCGTTGCCGAGGCCGGGCCCGGAGGCGTACGCCGCGATGGCCGCGATGCCCATCAGCATCTGGGTGGAGACCCGGATCCCGGTGAGGATCGGCGGCCAGGCCAGCGGCAGTTCGACCCGCAGCAGCCGCGCCAGCCGGGACATCCCGATGCCCTTCGCCGCGTCCACGAGCGACGGGTCGACCCCGCGCAGGCCCACGATCGAGTTACGGACGATCGGCAGCAGGCCGTACAGGGTCAGAGCGATCACCGTGGGCGGAACGCCGAGTCCGACGATCGGAATGAGCAGACCGATCATGGCGAGCGACGGAATGGTCAAAATGGTCGACGTGGCCGTGGTGGCGAGGTTGCCCGCCCACTCGCTCCGATAGGTGACGACCCCGATCACCACGCCGATCAGCGTGGCGACGACCATGCACTGGAAGACCGCGCTGGCGTGCTGGTAGGCGTCGGTGAGCAGCTGCTGGTGCCGGTTGCCCAAGTACTCCCAGAAGCTCACATGCCCACACCCCTACGTCGGCCAGGTCGTCCCTTCCGGGTCTTCCGCCGCCTGTTTCACCAGCGGGATGATCCGCAGCGGAACGGGGTTCTCCATGACGATGGCGGTGGCGGCCCGGACAATGCCATCAAAACCGACAACCCGGTCGATGACCCGCTGGAGATCGGCGTTCGAGCGGGCCACGAGCCGGCACAGCATGTCGCCGCTGCCGGTGGTGGTGTGCAGTTCGAGGACCTCGGGGACGGTCGCCAAGTGGGCCCGGACGTCCGGGCCTTGCCCCTGCCGGATCTCCAGCGTCGCGAACGCCGTGACCGGATACCCGAGCGCCGCCGGATCGACCTGCGGCCCGAATCCCCGGATGACTCCATTCGACTGAAGCCGGTCCAGCCGCGCCTGCACGGTCCCGCGGGCCACTCCCAGCCGCCGGGACATCTCCAGCACCCCGATCCGCGGCTCCTCGGCCAGCAGCACGATGATCCGGCCGTCGAGCTGATCGATCCCCATGCGCCCGCCTCCAACGATGGTCATCCTGTACAGAAAGCCCGCCGAAACGGTCGTACCACTGAACAGATTGCCCAGCCGATACGCAAACTATTGCGCACCTTGCCAGGGAGGGGGAGCCTTCGCCCATGACCCAGACCACTCACCACACCCCCGACACCGCCCGGCAGGCCGACCCCTTCCCGGTGAAGGGGATGGACGCGGTCGTCTTCGCCGTGGGCAACGCCAAGCAGGCGGCGCACTACTACTCCACGGCCTTCGGCATGACGCTGGTCGCCTACTCCGGACCGGAGAACGGCAGCCGCGAGACCGCCTCGTACGTGCTCACCAACGGCTCCGCCCGCTTCGTGTTCACCTCCGTCATCAAGCCCGCGACCCCCTGGGGCGAGTTCCTCACCCGGCATGTGGCCGAGCACGGCGACGGCGTCGTCGACCTCGCCATCGAGGTGCCGGACGCGCGTGCCGCGTACGCGTACGCCGTCGAGCACGGCGCCCGCTCGCTCGCCGAGCCGTACGAGCTGAAGGACGAGCACGGTTCGGTCGTCCTCGCCGCGATCGCCACCTACGGCGAGACCCGCCACACGCTGGTCGAGCGCACGGGCTACGACGGCCCGTACCTCCCCGGCTTCGCCCCCGCCGACCCCCTGGTCGCGGCCCCCGCGCACCGCACCTTCCAGGCGATCGACCACTGCGTCGGCAACGTCGAACTCGGCCACATGAACGAGTGGGTCGGCTTCTACAACAAGGTCATGGGCTTCACGAACATGAAGGAGTTCGTGGGCGACGACATCGCGACCGAGTACAGCGCGCTGATGTCGAAGGTCGTCGCCGACGGCACGCTCAAGGTCAAGTTCCCGATCAACGAGCCCGCCGTGGCGAAGAAGAAGTCGCAGATCGACGAGTACCTGGAGTTCTACGGCGGCGCGGGCGTCCAGCACATCGCGCTCAACACGAACGACATCGTGCAGACGGTGCGGACCATGCGCGCGGCCGGGGTGAAGTTCCTGGACACCCCCGACTCCTACTACGACACCCTCGGGGAGTGGGTCGGCGACACCCGTGTCCCCGTCGACACCCTGCGCGAGCTGAAGATCCTCGCCGACCGCGACGAGGACGGATACCTTCTCCAGATCTTCACCAAGCCGGTCCAGGACCGTCCTACGGTGTTCTTCGAACTCATCGAGCGACACGGCTCGATGGGCTTCGGCAAGGGCAACTTCAAGGCGCTGTTCGAGGCGATCGAGCGGGAGCAGGAGAAGCGGGGCAACCTGTAACGCACGGGTCCCGCAAGGGACTTGGGAGGACCGTGGCCGTCGCGCCGATCGACCTGTCCGCACCGGCGGCACGCTGGCTGTGGCAGAGGGGCACCCTGCACGAGCCCACGGTCCTCCAGTCGTTCGCCCTCGACGAGGTCCATCAGCGCCTGTACGTCCTCCAGTTGAGAACGGGCGGCGCCGACGCCGGCAACCTCTGCCTCAACCAGCTGGACTACGCAGGCAAGTCGCTCGGCCACATGCACCTCCAGGGCTTCGGGCACGGCGTCAGCATGGGCGTCCAGAACACCACCGACGGCGACGTCTGGATCTGGACCGAGGCCGCCGCGAAGGCCGGTTCGGGCGGTGCCTACGGCCAGGGGGTCACCCGCTTCCACTTCGCGAACGGCGCAACCCGCACCGCCGCCGACGTCGCGATCCGCAAGCCGATCGCGAACTCCACCAACAACCAGCCCACGGTCTGCATGACGTCGAAGCGCATAGCGATCCGCTACCGCCTGGCCAATCAACCCCGTTACCGGATCTGGGACTTGGACGCCTTCGTGGCCCGCGACTACTCCACTCCCGTCGCCGACATAGCCCAGACCGGCGCCCACCCAGACCCGTCGATCCCGTTCCAGGGCTACGCCCTCGACGGCGACTACCTCTACCAACTGGCGGGCTCCGCCTACGACTCCACGACCAACCCGCCCGCGAAACACGGCAACACCTACGTCTCCTGCCTCGACATCCGCACCGGCGCCCTGGTCCAGCGCTCCCGCACGGAGGCCGCCTACACCCTCACCCACCGCGAACCGGAGGGCCTCGCCGTCCGCACCAAGCCCCGCACCCGCCTGTGCGTCGGCTTCGCGTCCGGGGAGGCGGGGGCACGCAAGTTCTCCCTCTGCTACAAGCCGTAGCCGCGGGCGGCGCCGTACGCTGCCCTCATGGCCAGGATCAACGACGTGGGCGGCACCCAGGGTTTCGGCGCCATCGACACCACCGACGACCCCGAGCCCTTCCACGCCGACTGGGAGGCGCGGGTCGTCGGGCTGTTCAACGCCCTGCGCGCGCAAGGGATCTTCAACCTCAACGAGTTCCGGGACACGATCGAGGCGATCCCGCCCGCCGCGTACCTGACGATGTCGTACTACGAGCGCTGGTTCACCGCGATCACCGTGCTGCTGGAACGCAAGGGCGTGATCGAGCCGGGTGAGCTCGATGAGTGACCGCTTCCCACCCGGCACCCGCGTCCGGACCTTCCCGCACGACCCGCCGCACCACACCCGCCTGCCCCGGTACGCACGCGGCAAGTCCGGCGTCGTCGTAGAACCGGAGGGGTGGGCCGAGTTGGCCGACGTCAGTGCGCGGGGGAGTGGGGTCGCGCCGGTGGAGCAGGTGTACGCGGTGCGGTTCGCGGCCCGGGATCTTTGGGGCGAGGGCGATCATCACGTCGTACTGGACCTGTGGGAAAGCTACTTGGAAGCGTGCGAAGAGGAACGTGACGATGAGCGGTGACCACGAGGACGCCTCGATCTCCCGGCGGGTGCGGCGACTTGAGACCCTGCTGGAGGAGAAGGGGGTCGTCACGGCCGGGGCGGTCGACGAGGTGCTCGACGCGTTCCTCGCGCGCGCGTCACCGGCGAACGGGGCACGGGTCGTCGCCCGCGCCTGGACCGACGAGGCCTACAGGGAACGGCTGTTGACGGACGGCACCGCCGCCGTCCAGGAACTCGGCTTCATGGACGGCTCGTTCCAGCGGCTGCGGGTCGTCGCGAACACGGAGGCGACCCACAACGTCATCGTCTGCACCCTCTGCTCCTGCTACCCGCTCGCGCTCCTCGGCCCGTCCCCGGGCTGGTACAAGTCCGAGGCCTACCGCTCCCGGGTGGTCCGCGAACCCCGGTCCGTACTGGGGGAGTTCGGGCTCCAGTTGCCTACGGCCACCGACATCACCGTGTGGGACTCAAGCGCCGAGACCCGCTACATGGTGCTCCCGCTCAGGCCCGCCGGTACGGAGTCGCTGACGGAGGACGAACTGGCCGCGCTGGTCACCCGCAACGCGCTCATCGGCACGGCGGCGGTGTGAGGCGGAGGCTCAACTCGGCTTGTCCGTAGGCTCCTTGTCCGCAGGCAACCCCTCCTCCGGCGGTTCGCCCAGCGTCGCCAGTGCCGCCTGGGCCAGTGGTACCCGCAGGGGTGAGAAGTACGGGTTGATCTGCAGCGCCTCCTGGAGATGGCGGCGGGCGGACGCGTACTTCTCCAACTCCTTCTCGATCATGGCCCGGTGGAACGCGTACAGCGCGTCCCGCACTCCGCCCCCGTGCACCTTGTCCGTCGCCGCCGACGCGAACTTCAGTGCCTCCTCGTCCTGTCCGGCCTTGTGCAGGGCCCAGCCGAATGCGTCGGCCACCGGGATGCCCGGCTGGCGGGTCCACTCGGCGCGGAGTCGGTGGACGGCGTCTTGGGCGTCGCCGTGGTCCGCCTCGAAGACGCCGAGGATCAACTCGTCGTCGACGCCTGCCGCCGCGTCCTTGGCGGCGAGGGCGCGCAGGGTGTCGTACTGGACGCGGGCGGCCTGGGTGAGGCCCAGGGACTCGTACAACTCGCCCAGTTCCAGGGCGTATTGGGGGGTCGGCTGCTTGGCGAGGGCGACCTGGTAGGCATTCAGGGCCTCCGAGGTGCGGCCCAGGGCGGCCAGTGCGCGGCCCTCGCCGGCCAGGGCCTCCCGTTGGTCGGGGTCCAGTCGTACGGCCGCCTCGAAGTGGCGTAGCGCGACCTCGCGGTCGCCGCGTTCCCAGGCCAGCTCACCGGCGCGTTGCAGCCAGGCGGCCTGTTCGGCGGGGGCCGTGGCCTTCGCCGCCGCGTCGGCGAGCTGGGCGGCGGCGTCCTCGCGCCAGCCGCGGTCGCGGTAGACGGCGGCGGCGCGGGCCATCACGGCGGGGCCGGTGTGCAGGTCCAGCAGCTTCTCGAGGGTGCGTTGCGTCGCTTTGTAGTCGCCGAGCCCGGTGTACGCGTCGATCAGCAGCGGATACGTCGTCCAGCGCCTCGGCGCCAGCTTCACCGCGGCCTCGCCCCAGGTGCGCGCCGCGCGGAAGTCCCGGCGTTCGTTCGCGAGGGCCGCCAGGCCGTCCATCGCCACGGCGTTCGCGTCGTTGCCCCGCGCGCGGACCTTCAGCGCGGTGCGGAGGGCTTCCTCGCCCTTCGGGTAGTACAGCGTGTCCCCGGTCCGCCGCCCCTGCTCCACATAGGCCGAGCCGAGCACCGCCCAGGACCGCGCGTCCCTCGGATGGACCCGTACCCGCGTCTCCCGGTCGCCGATCAGCGCGGCCAGGTCCGGCAGCGCGGCCGGTACCCCCGCGGTGACCGCGGTCAGCGCCTGCGCCTTGGGTCCCGGCGCGGGCGGCGGCGCGGGGCGCGGCTCCTCGGGCAGCAGCCACAGCAGCCCGCCGAGCACCGCGCACCCGGCGACCGTGGTGATCAGCACCCGCCGCAGAACGGGGGAGCGGCGCCGGGGCGCCTCCGCCACCAGGGACGTACCGGGGCTCCGCTGTTCGTTCTCCATGGCGCTCACTGTGCGTCAGTACGACGACCACATCCCGGCACCCAAAGCCACGCGCGGACGGGGTTCACACCGATGGCCGCGAGTGCGACGCTGTGATCATGAGCCGTATCGAAGCGCCTCGCGACCAGGACACCGGGACCCTCGTCGACCGGCTGCTGGCCGGGCTGCCCGCCGAGGCCGTCCTCACCGACCCGGACGTCACGGCCTCGTACGCCAACGACATGGCGAGCTTCTGCCCCTCCGGCACGCCCGCCGTCGTCGTGCTGCCGCGCACGGTCGAACAGGTCCAGCACGTCATGCGCGTCGCCACCGAGCTGCGCCTCCCGGTCGTCCCGCAGGGCGCCCGCACGGGCCTGTCGGGCGCGGCCAACGCGTCCGAGGGCTGCGTCGTGCTGTCCCTCGTCAAGATGGACCGCATCCTGGAGATCAGCCCGGTCGACCGCATCGCGGTCGTCGAGCCGGGCGTCATCAACGCGACGCTCTCCCGCGCGGTCAACGAACACGGCCTCTACTACCCGCCGGATCCCTCCAGTTGGGAGATGTGCACGATCGGCGGCAACATCGGCACCGCGTCCGGCGGGCTGTGCTGTGTGAAGTACGGGGTGACGGCCGAGTACGTCCTCGGACTCGATGTCGTCCTCGCCGACGGGCGGTTGATGAGCACGGGTCGGCGTACGGCCAAGGGCGTCGCCGGGTACGACCTGACCCGGCTGTTCGTCGGCTCGGAGGGCTCGCTCGGGATCGTCGTCAAGGCGATCCTGGCGCTGAAGCCGCAGCCGCCCCAACAGCTCGTGCTGGCCGCAGAGTTCGGGTCCGCGGCGGCCGCGTGCGACGCCGTGTGCCGGATCATGGAGGGCGGGCACGTGCCGTCCCTCCTCGAACTGATGGACCGTACGACCGTCAAGGCCGTCAACGACCTGGCGCACATGGGACTGCCGGAGAGCACCGAGGCGCTGCTGCTTGCTGCCTTCGACACGCTGGACCCGGCCGTCGACCTGGCTGCCGTAGGAGCCCTGTGCGAGGCGGCCGGAGCCACCCAGGTGGTGCCCGCCGAGGACGCGGCCGAGTCCGAACTGCTGCTCCAGGCACGGCGGTTGTCGCTCACGGCGCTGGAGGCGGTCAAGGGCACGACGATGATCGACGACGTGTGCGTGCCCCGGTCGCGGCTCGGCGAGATGCTCGAAGGGGTGGAGCGGATCGGCGAGAAGTACCGCCTGACGATCGGCGTCTGCGCCCACGCCGGTGACGGCAACACGCACCCCACCGTCTGCTTCGACGCGCAGGACGCCGACGAGTCCCGGCGCGCCCGCGAGTCCTTCGACGAGATCATGGCGCTCGGGCTGGAGCTCGGCGGCACCATCACCGGCGAACACGGCGTGGGTGTGCTGAAGAAGGAGTGGCTGGCCCGCGAGATCGGCCCCGTGGGCGTCGAGATGCAGCGGGCGGTCAAGGCGACCTTCGACCCGCTGGGGATCCTCAACCCGGGCAAGCTGTTCTGAGGCGGGGGCGGGACACCTTGTCCGGAAAAGTGTGTCACTTTCGCCGGAAGTGACACACTTTCTGAACTCACTCCCCGTCCCGCGACTCGTCCGACGGCCACGGGTCGCGCAGCCACAGGTCGTCGGCCGGGGTCGGTGCGAGCAGCTCGGCCAGGCCGGCGTCGATGCCGAGCTGCTCGGCCTCAGAGCCCGGGGGTACCACCCGCAGGGTGCGCTCCAGCCACGCCGACACCTGCGCCGCCGGCGCCTCCAGCAGGGCGTCCCCGTCGGGTGAACTCAGCGCCATCAGGACGACGCTGCGCCGCTCCACCTTCGTCGGCCACACCCGCACGTCCCCGTGCCCGCACGGCCGGAACACCCCCTCGACGAGCAGTTCGCGGGCGAACGTCCAGTGCACGGGGTGCTCGGAGTTGATGTGGAAGGAGATGTGGACGGCGTACGGGTCGTCGGTGCGGTAGCTCAGCCGGGCCGGGACCGGAATGCTCCGCTCCGGCGACAGGATGAGTTTGAGCTCCAACTCCCGCTCTACGACTGTGTGCATGGCGTGTCTCCTCTCGCTGACCGGGCCCCGCGGTGGGCCCGTACGAGTGGAGAGGGCGTGCGGGCGGAAGCATTACGCGAGTTCGGGAAACTTTTTTTCCGCCCGGCGTCACGAAGGCTTCGCGGGGCTTCGGGGCGTGTGGACTCCGTGCACGAGCTTGCCCGGAAAGGGGTGGGTCCGGCGGGACGGGCAGTGGTGGTCGTGCGGGTCTGATAGATGTGGACACCCCCATTTGACCTCCGAGCAGATACGGGACGACGGACATGAGCGCCCCAACCCCGGCACCCGGTGACGACAGGCCCCGCGAGGGGTACTACCCGGACCCGTCCATTCCTGGCTATGTCCGGTACTGGAACGGCGCGTCCTGGGTGCCCGGCACCAGCCGCCCGGCACCGTCGGACGGCCTGCCGCCCGGCGCGCCGGGCACGTCCGTCGAGGAGACCGGCCCGCACTTCTTCGACGAGGACCCGGTGAGCCCGGCGGACGCCCAGCACGGCAGCCGCCCCGAACCGGCGGCCGCGTGGGGCGCGGACCGCGCCCACCAGAGCGGCTTCGGCGGCGACCAGGACCGCCGCGTCTCCTGGGGCTCCCCGGACCCGAGAACGGCCGCCGATCCGAGATCCGGCGCGGATCCGAGGGTGCCCGCGGACACCCCGGGCACGGACATCCCGTCCCCGTCGACCCCGGTCGCCGACGAGGGCACGACCACTTTCCGCCGCCCGACCCCGCGCACACCGCAACAGGGCGGGGGGCTGGGGGCGCAGGGCGGGAGCGCGGGTGCCGGTGGCTACGCCAACAACCCCGCTGGAAACACCCCCTCCACCGACCCCTCAGGCCCCGGCTTCGGTGCCGGCAAGGCGGCCGCCGCCCGGGCCGCGCAGGCTCAGGGGGGCGTCGGCACCGGGGTGCCCGCCTCCGCCGCTCCTGCCCCCTCCTCCGCCGCTTCCACGGCGCTCTCCGGTCCCCAGCAGGCCGCCCCCGGCGTCCCCCAGCAGTCCGGTCCGGCGCAGCCGCAGGGGGCCGTCGTAGGGACGCCGATGGCCGCTGGATCCGGGGGCGGGCAGCCGTCCTGGGCGCAGCAGGTGCATCGGCTGGCGGGGGACGAGGACGGGCCCGTGGCGCCCTGGAAGCCGCCCGTGGAGGACGTGTTCCAGGCGGCGGCCCGGCGGCAGTCGGCGGCGCGGCCCGCGGGGCTCGGGAAGCGGCTGGTCGCGCGGCTGATCGACACCGTCGTGCTCGGCGCCGTCACCGCCGCGGCCGCCGTACCGCTCGGGACCAAGGCCGTAGACCACCTCAACGAGAAGATCGACGCGGCCAAGCTCTCCGGCCGGACCGAGACCGTCTGGCTGCTGGACGGCACCACGTCCGCCTACCTGGGCATCGTCCTCGCCGTGCTCCTCCTCTTCGGCGTCCTCTACGAGGCGCTGCCCACCGGCAAGTGGGGCCGCACCCTCGGCAAGAAGCTCTGCGGGATCGAGGTCCGCGGCATCGAGAGCCACGAGCCGCCCGGCTTCGGCGGGGCGCTGCGCCGCTGGCTCGTCTACAGCGTCCCGGGGCTGCTCGGCATCGGGATCGTCGGCGTCGCCTGGTGCCTGTTCGACCGGCCCTGGCACCAGTGCTGGCACGACAAGGCGGCGCATACGTTCGTAGCGGCATAGGGACATACGGCATCCGGGGTACCTGATTCCGTACCCCGGACGGCCGCTCGCCGGATGCGGCGGCGGGCGGTTCGCGGTCGACTCGGCCCATGAGCACCGAACCGCCTCCGGGCTCCGGCCAGCAGCCGCCGGAAGACGACCCGTTCAGGAAGCAGCCTCCGCAGCCTCCTCCGTACGGCGGCGGCGACCCCTACGGCGGCGGCTCCTACCCCACCGACCCGCTCGCCGGCATGCCCCCGCTCGCCGACAGCGGCCGCCGCACGCTCGCCCGGATCATCGACCTGATCCTCGTCGGCATCATCGTCTGGCTGCTCACCTGGGCCTTCGGCGTCCACGAGTACGACGTCGGCTCGAACGGCGCGTCGTACGCCAAGTCGCTCGGCCAGTCGCTCATCGCGGCCGTGCTCTACATCGGCTACGACACCGTGATGATGGCCAAGTCCGGCCAGACGCTGGGCAAGAAGTGGCTGGGCCTGCGCGTGGCCAACCTCGACAACGGGTCGACGCCGTCCGTGCAGACCAACCTGATCCGCGCGGCGGTGCTGTGGATCCCGTTCGCGTTCTGCTGCGCCTGCATATGGACGGCGATCTGCGGCGGCTGGAGCTTCTTCGACAAGCCGTACAAGCAGGGCCTGCACGACAAGGCCGCCAAGACCGTGGTGGTCAGCACGCGTTGACGTGACCGGTGGCCCAACTCCGGGGTGTGCACAGCGAATCGGCGGGTCCGTGGTCAACGGACCCGCCGATTCGCGTAGTTGAGCCGGGGCTTGTGCTTGGTCTAGGGAGTGCTCCGCTCCCGTACCGGCTCCGCGGACGCGGACGACACGGCGGCGGACACCGTCTCCCGCCGTACCGGCACCGGCACCCGCTGCCGCTGCGGAACGGCCGGAGCCGCGGTCTGGGGGGCGGCCTGGGCGGCCGCGGCGGCACGGGACTTCGGCTGCGGCACCGTCAGGGAGACGAGCAGCCCGAGGGCGAGTGCGGCGCACGCGATGACCGCGATGCCCAGACCCGAGTTCGTCTGTGACAGCAGCAGCATGGCGAGCGTCGAGAAGATCACGGTGAACGAACCGTAGGCGAGCTGTGCGGCGGTCGGACGAGGCATGGCAATCGAGTCCTCGTTAGGCGATGGAGGGGAGCTGTGAAAGGGGGGTGCGACAAGGATGTCGGCCTGGTTTTCCGCCGGTTCCTGGCGTTCCGCCAAGCGACTCTATTCGCCTGCATGCCCGAGTGGAACGTGCAGTAAGCATGACCTAACACACAGCTCCGGAGCATGGGGGGCGCACGGAGTCATACCGTCCACCAAGTGGACGGATGCACGCGCCCGTTGAGCGATGGACAAGTCGGTCTTACGTGTCCGTAAAGCGGACCCCGGCTTCGCATAGTGCACTTGTCCTGCTCAAGTCAAGGTCTGTCTTTTCCCGTAAACCTCTAGTCAAATAACGTCACTTGACTATCACGCGTTCACCGCGCGCGGACCTTCCATGACTCCAGGACCCCCCCTTCCGCGCGGTCGAGTGTGCGCAGGGGAGGACCTCAAGTGACCAGCAGACCCTGGACGTTCAGAGCGGCCGCGGTGGGCGTGGCCCTCGCGGCGGCCACCGCCACGTTCTCGACGTTCGCCGTGGCGGAGGCCAACACCTCGGCCAAGGCCACCACTGTCGACCGGCACGACCCGGCACCGGTCGCACAGAAGGAGCACGACCTCGACGGCCCGCTGAGCAAGACGCAGGACGCGCAGCGCCAGGAGGCCCTGAACGAGGTCATCGCCGGCAAGGCCTCGGTCAAGGACCGCAACGGCTCGAAGGTCGTCCAGCTCAAGAGCAAGGGCGGCAAGAGCAAGTACGTCGAACTGAGCCGGGAGAAGACCGACAAGATCTTCACGATCCTGGTCGAGTTCGGCGACCAGGTCGACAGCCGCTACGGCGGCACCGTCGGCCCGCTGCACAACCAGATAGCCGCGCCCGACCGGGCGAAGGACAACTCGACGGCCTGGCAGGCGGATTACAACCAGGCGCACTTCCAGGACCTGTACTTCGGCACCGGCAAGAACACCGAGTCGCTCAAGAAGTACTACGAGAAGCAGTCCTCGGGCCGCTACTCGGTCGACGGCGAGGTCACCGACTGGGTCAAGGTCCCCTACAACGAGGCCCGTTACGGCTCCAACAAGGCCTCCACCGGCGCCTGGTACGCGGTGCAGGACGGCGTCAACGCCTGGGTCGCCCAGCGCGAGGCCGCCGGTGACACGGCCGCCGAGATCAAGACGGAGCTGGCCCAGTTCGACCAGTGGGACCGCTACGACTACGACGGCGACGGCAACTTCAACGAGCCCGACGGCTACATCGACCACTTCCAGATCGTGCACGCCGGTGAGGACGAGTCCGCGGGCGGCGGCGCGCAGGGCGAGGACGCGATCTGGGCCCACCGCTGGTACGCCTTCGGCACCGACGCCGGCTCCACCGGCCCGGACACCAACAAGCTCGGCGGCACCCAGGTCGGCGACACCGGCGTCTGGGTCGGCGACTACACCATCCAGCCGGAGAACGGCGGACTCGGCGTCTACGCCCACGAGTACGGCCACGACCTCGGCCTGCCCGACGAGTACGACACCGCGGGCGGCGAGAACTCCACCGGCTTCTGGACGCTGATGTCGTCCGGCTCCTGGCTCGGCACCGGCAAGGAGGCCATCGGCGACCTGCCCGGCGACATGAACGCCTGGGACAAGCTCCAACTGGGCTGGCTGGACTACGACATCGCCAAGGCCGGCACCAAGTCCAAGCACACGCTGGGCGTCGCGGAGTACAACACCAAGAACCCCCAGGCGCTTGTAGTGCAGTTGCCCGAGAAGGCGGTCACCACCGACGTCATCGCCCCGGCACAGGGCGCCACCCAGTGGTGGAGCGGCAGCGGCAACAGCCTGAGCAACACCCTTTCCCGGACAGTGGACTTGACGGGCAAGACGTCCGCCGCGCTCACCCTGGACGGCTGGTACGACGCCGAGGCCGACTACGACTACCTCTACACCGAGGTGTCCACGAACGGCGGCACGTCCTGGACCCCGATCGACGGCACCCTGGCCGACGGCTCCGCCATCCCGCGTGACGGCAGCGGCAACCCGGCCCTCACCGGCACGGCGGCCGCGTACCAGAAGCTGACGTACCCGCTGGACGCCTACGCGGGCCAGAAGATCGACGTCCGCTTCCGCTACCAGACCGACAGCGGTGTGGCGCAGAAGGGCTTCACGGCCGACGAGATCACCGTGACCGCCGACGGCACCGCCCTCTTCTCCGACAACGCCGAGAGCGCCGACCCCGCGTGGACGGCCAAGGGCTTCACCCGCATCGGCTCGTCCTTCACGGACGACTACGCGCAGTACTACATCGCCGAGAACCGTCAATACGTGTCCTACGACAAGGTGTTGAAGGTCGGCCCGTACAACTTCGGCTTCTCGACGACCCGTCCGGACTGGGTGGAGCACTACGCCTACCAGAACGGCCTGTTGATCTGGAAGTGGGACACTTCGCAGGCGGACGACAACACCAGCGAGCACGCCGGTGAGGGTCTGATCCTGCCGATCGACTCCCACCCGACGCAGCTGAAGTGGTCCGACGGCACGCTGATGCGCAACCGCGTCCAGGCGTACGACTCGCCGTTCGGCCTCGACCGTACGGACTCGATGACGCTGCACAGCGCGGACGTCGCGACCAAGATCAAGTCGCAGCCGGGCGTCCCGGTCTTCGACGACGGCAGGTCGACCTACTACGACACGTCGAACCCGACAGCCGGTGTCAAGATCACTGACACCAACACCCGGATCAAGATCACCAAGGAGTCGCACGACGGCTCGACGGTGAGCCTCCAGGTCGGCCCCTCGGCGAAGTAGTCGGTAAAAGCGCAGGTCAGAAACGTATCGGCGGTGACCCCCTGGCGGGTCGCCGCCGATCCGTGTTTAGGTGCGTCCTGTGCTCGGCTTATTGACACCGACCTCGACTACGACCCGCCAGGGGGTGTGACCGCATTGTCCGCAGGAGGTTTCTGCAGGCTGCCGACCGGCAGCGTGGTGGTGGCGTTGAACCTGCCCAGACCCAGCGCCCAGGGTGACGGCTGCGTCCGCGTTCTCGTCCACGCACGCAATCGCGCCCGGGCTCTGACCCGGCTCCGCAACCTCGGAATGCGGGCCGTCTACCTGCGCGGCAACGCGGAGCCGCCGACGCCGGACGAGATCACGGCCGTCCTGCACCACCCAGACGGCCTGATATGGCGCACGGCCCCGGCCCCTGACAACGCTGTCGTGATCCCGGGGCCGGAACTGCCGCAGGAGCTGTGGCATCCGATCAGGGCGCTGCTCCGGAGGCCTGCGGCCTCGGCGTAGCGGGGTCGTGTGTCGCCTGCGGGCCGGTGGGGGCTTGTCGCGCAGTTCCCCGCGCCCCTTGAAGACGGGGGTTCGTTTGAGGGGCGGTGCCTTGTCTGCGGGCCGGTGGGGGCTGAGCGCGCAGTTCCCCGCGCCCCTTAGAGGCAGCCCCTTCGGGGCGTGCCGTCGCTAGGCCGATGGTGCGATGCGGCTTCGGCGTAGCGCCCCTCGCGGTCAAGGCACACCGACGGTCCGTCTGCGGCACGCTCGCGGATACGCGCCCCTTCAGGGGCGCGGGGAACTGCGCGACCAGCCCCCACCGGGCCCGCGGACGACCGCACGACCCCCGACAGGCGAACCAGGCCGATCGCCCCCATCCTGGGATGGCTCGGGGCAGCCTAGACCGTAGCGGAGGCCCTCGTGGCAACCGTCCTGTATCGCCTGGGGCGCCTGGCCTTTCGCCGGCGCTGGTACGTGACCGTCCTCTGGATCGTGATCCTCGCGGCACTCGGCTTCGCCTCCAGCAAGGCGGCCGACGCCCCCGCCACCACCTTCTCCACCCCGGGCGTCGAGTCCCAGCGGGCCTTCGACCTGATCCAGCAGCGCTTCCCCGGAGTACAGGCGGACGGCGCCGTGGCCCGGGTCGTGTTCGTCGCTCCGGACGGCCAGAAGATCACCACCGGCAAGGACCGCGCGGCCGTCGTCCGGCTCGTCGACGAGGTCTCCGGCGGACCGCAGGTCGCGAGCGCGGTGAACCCCTTCCAGGCGGCCGCGGTCAGCAAGGACGCGACGACGGCGTACTCGACGATCACGTACACCGTGCAGGCCAACGACCTCACCGACGCCGCCAAGAACAACCTCAGAAACGCGGCGCAACAGGCCCGCACCTCCGGCCTCACCGTCGAGATCGGCGGCACCGCCCTGGCCGCACAGCCCGCGGCCGGCGGCGTCGGCGAGGTCATCGGCGTCGGCATCGCCGCCGTAGTGCTGCTGATCACCTTCGGATCGCTCGCCGCCGCCGGACTCCCGCTGCTGACCGCGCTCCTCGGCGTGGCCATCTCCATGACCGCGATCACCACCCTGGCCAGCACCCTCGGCCTCTCCGACACGACCGGCACCCTCGCCACGATGCTCGGCCTGGCCTGCGGCATCGACTACGCGGTCTTCGTCGTCTTCCGCTACCGCGAGGAACGCGCCAACGGCCACACCACCGAGGAAGCCGCGGGCCTCGCCGTCGGCACGGCGGGCTCGGCGGTCGTGTTCGCGGGCCTCACGGTCGTCATCGCCCTCGCCGGCCTCTCGGTCGTAGGCATCCCGCTCCTCACCAAGATGGGCCTGTGCGCGGCCGCCGCGGTCGCCCTCGCCGTCCTCATCGCGCTCACGCTCGTGCCCGCCCTGCTCGGCTTCTGGCCGCGCGCGGTCCTCTCCCGCCGCTACAAGACCACCGGCCGCCGTATCCAGGGCGTGGCCGGCAACATGGGCAGCCGCTGGGCCGGGTTCGTCCTGCGCCACCCCTGGCCGGTGCTGTTCGGCACGGTCGCCGGCCTGGTCGTCCTCGCGCTCCCCGTACTGGGCCTCCAACTCGGCCAGTCCGGCGACGAGGCCAAGTCCACCGCGACCACCGAACGCCGGGCCTACGACGACCTCGCCAAGGCGTTCGGCCCCGGCTTCAACGGCCCCCTGACGGTCGTAGTCGACGTAACCGACTCCACCCACCCGAAGGCGGCCGCAGCCACGGTGGAACGACGGATCGCGGCGGTACCGGGCGTGGTGTCAGTAACCCCCGTCCGCTTCAACTCCACTGGAAACACAGCCCTGTTCACCGCCGTACCGGCCGAGGCACCGACCAGCGAGAAGACCGTGGACCTCGTCCACACCATCCGTAACGACCGCTCCGCGATCGAGTCGGCGGCCCCCGGCGCGACCTTCGAGGTGACCGGCACCACCGCCCTCAACATCGACGTCGCCCAGAAGGTCAGCGGCGCCCTGGTCCCGTACCTGATCGTGGTCGTAGGCCTGGCGGTACTGCTCCTGCTCCTCGTCTTCCGCTCGATAGTCATCCCGATCAAGGCGGCGGTCGGCTTCCTGCTCTCGGTACTGGCCGCCCTCGGCTGCGTGGTCGCGGTCTTCCAATGGGGCTGGGGCGCAAGCCTGTTGGGCGTGGAGACCACCGGCCCGATCATGAGCCTGATGCCGATCTTCCTCGTGGGCATCGTCTTCGGCCTCGCCATGGACTACGAGGTCTTCCTCGTCTCCCGCATCCGCGAGGCCTACGTCCACGGCAGCGCGGCCCACGCCTCGATCGCCACCGGCTTCCGCTACAGCGCCCGCGTCGTCACCGCCGCCGCCCTCATCATGATCTCGGTCTTCGCGGGCTTCATCACCGCCGGCGACTCCATGATCAAAATGATCGGCTTCGGCCTGGCTATCGCCGTCCTCTTCGACGCCTTCATCGTCCGCATGGCCTTCGTACCGGCGGTCCTGGCAATCCTGGGCGACCGAATCTCTTGGCTACCGCCCTGGCTGGACCGCCTCCTCCCGAACGTGGACATCGAGGGCGAAAGCCTCAGCAAACAACACCCGGTGAGCACGAGCGCCCCTGAAGGGGCGCGGGGAACTGCGCGACCAGCCCCCACCGGCGCACAGACAAAGAACAACTAGACGACAGGTTTCCCGGTCAACTCCACCCCGGCCGAACGCAGTTCCTCCAGCGCCCGATCGGTGGTCTCCTTCGCCACCCCAGCCGTCAGATCAAGCAACACCTGCGTACGGAACCCCTCCCGCACCGCATCCAACGCCGTCGCCTTCACACAGTGATCGGTAGCGATCCCGACCACATCCACCTCATCGATCTCCCGAGCCCGCAACCACTCCCCAAGCGAAACCCCGTTCTCATCCCGCCCCTCGAACCCGCTGTACGCCGCCGCATACGCCCCCTTGTCGAAAACGGCGTCAATCGCCCCAGAGGCAACCGCAGGCGCGAAGTTCGGATGAAACCCAACCCCCTCCGTACCCGCGACACAGTGCGCGGGCCAGGAGTGCGCGTAATCGGGATTGTCGGCGAAGTGCCCACCGGGCGCGATGTGGTGATCGCGGGTGGCCACGACATGCCGATACCCGGCAGGCGCCTGCCCGATCAACTCGGTCACGGCGGCAGCCACATCCGCACCCCCGGCCACCGCGAGACTGCCCCCTTCGCAGAAGTCGTTCTGCACGTCAACGACGATCAAGGCGCGGCGCATGGTGGTGTCCTCCGACGGTGTGAGATTCGAGCCTAGAGACTTCGGCGCTGCTGCGGGAGGGCGCACCCCAGATTTTCGTGCGGGTCTTAACTACCCGACCGCAGATGCACGTACTCCGTAGGAATCACGGCCTCCCCGCGCGACAACTGGGTCGCCGACAACGGCAGGTTGCCCCGGGCGACCGCATGCCGATCCCGTACGACGTCCAGCGGCTCGCGCGCGACGACCTCACCGCCCTTGACCAGCTCCACCAGCAACTGCCGGTCGGCCAGCTCGGCGGGGACCGCCCCCGTGCCGATCACCTCGGCCTCCGCGACCCCGTCGCCGTCGACCCGCCGTGCCGCCCACTTGCGCCCGCCGATCGACGTCTTGCCCCCGCTGGACTTCTTCGCGACCGGCACCAGCGGCGCCTTCGGATCGGCGGACTCGGCACGGGCGACCAGCTTGTAGACCATCGAGCAGGTCGGATGCCCGGACCCGGTCACCAGCTGGGTGCCGACGCCGTACGCGTCCACCGGCGCCGCCGCCAGCGAGGCGATGGCGTACTCGTCGAGGTCGGAGGTCACCACGATCTTCGTGTTGACGGCGCCCAGCTCGTCCAACTGCTGTCGCACCCGGTGCGCGACGAGCAGCAGGTCGCCCGAGTCGATGCGGACGGCGCCGAGTTCGGGCCCGGCGACCTCAACTGCCGTACGGACGGCCTCGGTCACGTCGTACGTGTCGACGAGCAGGGTCGTGTTGCGGCCCAGCGAGTCCACCTGGGCCTGGAACGCGTCGCGTTCGTTGTCGTGGAGCAGGGTGAAGGCGTGCGCGGAGGTGCCGACGGTCGGGATGCCGTAGCGGAAACCGGCCGCGAGGTCGGACGTGGTGGCGAAACCGCCGACGTAGGCCGCGCGGGAGGCGGCGACGGCGGCGAGTTCGTGGGTGCGGCGGGCGCCCATCTCGATCAGCGGGCGGTCTCCCGCGGCGGAGGCCATGCGGGAGGCGGCGGCCGCGATCGCGGAGTCGTGGTTGAGGATGGAGAGGATCACCGTCTCCAGCAGCACGCACTCGGCGAACGAGCCCTCGACCCGCATGATCGGCGAGCCCGGGAAGTACACCTCGCCCTCCGGGTAGCCCCAGACGTCACCGCTGAAGCGGTACGCGGCGAGCCACTCCAGGGTCTCCTCGTTGACGACGTTCCGCTCGCGCAGGAAGCCGAGGACGTCCGCGTCGAACCGGAAGTTCTCCACCGCGTCCAGGACGCGTCCGGTGCCCGCGACGACGCCGTAGCGCCGCCCCTCGGGCAGCCGCCGGGTGAAGACCTCGAAGACCGAACGCCGGTCGGCCGTCCCCGCTTTGAGGGCGGCCTGCAGCATCGTCAGCTCGTAGTGGTCGGTGAAGAGCGCCGTCGAGGGAACGTCCACCGGCAGCCCAAGGTCCGCTGTGTTCATGACGAGTGATGGTACTCCCATCTCGTCACTCTGACGATTTGTGGGGTCCATTTGTGCGGGGGCCCCCTTGTGGTGGCAGCATGGGCCGTGTGACGTCACCCGCACCCCTGGAGATCGAACGCACCGAGTCGGCGGAGGAGGTCTTCGCCGTACCCGAGCCGGACGTCCCCTGGGTCACGATCGTGCACAACGACCCGGTCAACCTCATGAGCTACGTCGCGTACGTCTTCCAGACGTACTTCGGCTACTCCAAGGACAAGGCCCACAAGCTCATGCTCGACGTCCACCACAAGGGCCGCGCGGTCGTCTCCAGCGGAAGCCGCGAGGAGATGGAGCGCGACGTGCAGGCGATGCACGGCTACGGTCTGTGGGCCACCCTCCAGCAGGACCGGAAGTAGCGACCCATCCCGATGCCAGGACACTTCGAACCGCTCCCCGGCGGCGGCGCCGCCGTCGCGCTCGACGACGTCGAGATCTCCATCATCCGGTCGTTGGCCGTGCAGCTCCTGGAGCTGATCGGCCCAGGACCGGGCGAGGACGCCTCCGACGACCCCCTCGCCGAACTCTTCGCCGAGGGCCCGAGCGAGCCGCCCGCCGACCCGGTGCTCCGGCGCCTGTTCCCGGACGCGTACACCGACCCGGAGCAGGCCCCCGACTCCCCGCAGGACGCGGAGGAACGGATGGCGCACTCCGCCGAGTTCCGCCGCTTCACCGAGAACGACCTGCGCGCCGGCAAGCGCGAGAACGCCCTCGCGGTGGTCCGCACCCTCGACTCCCTCACCCCCGGCGGCGACGGCGGCGCGATCCTCAAGCTCACCGCCGAGGAGTCCCGGCAGTGGCTCGGCTCGCTCAACGACCTGCGCCTGGCGATCGGTTCACGCCTCGACATCACCGACGAGGACGACACCGACGACCTCTACCGGCTCCCGGACGAGGACCCGCGCAAGCCGATGGTGATGGCGTACCTCTGGCTGGGCGGCCTCCAGGAGACCCTGGTCAACACTCTGCTGCGCTGACCGGAGCAGCCGCTCTTCCGGTCCCTCGGAGTTCGATCGGAGTTCGCTCAGAGGACGCTCAAATCCGGATAACGATCACGTCACCGCGACGGCCGGGAATGCTGGCCGTCGCATCTTTTTGTCCGCTTCTTCCTGTGGTGTGCGCCACAGACATCCCCTTCGATCACCATTGCGACCGTGATAAATCTTCACGACGCCCGGCGGACGCCACCCATGTCCCGCCGGGTTCGCCGTACGGCCGACGGACCTCGGCCGGGCAGCTCCAGTCCATGGGGGGATTCGGAGAAAGGCGCACCACACACATGACCTCCGCTCAGGTCGACGAGACGGACAAGACCCCCGAGGAGGGGTACGAGCGCGGGCTCGGCAGCCGTCAGGTCCAGATGATCGCGATCGGCGGCGCCGTCGGCGTCGGACTGTTCCTGGGAGCCGGGGCGAACATCGCCAAGGCCGGTCCCAGCCTCATCTTCATGTACGCCCTCGCGGGCGTGATCATCTTCTTCATCATGCGGGCGCTGGGCGAACTGCTCCTGTACCGCCCGGTGTCGGGCTCCTTCGCGGAGTACTCGCGCGAGTTCCTCGGCCCGTTCTTCGGCTACTTCACCGCCTGGACGTACTGGCTGATGTGGGTGGTCACCGGCATGGCCGAACTCACGGCCGCCGCCATCTACGTCAACTACTGGTTCCCCGCCGTCTCCCAGTGGGTGACCGCGCTCGCCTTCCTGGTCATCCTCTTCGTGGCCAACCTGATCTCGGTGAAGCTGTTCGGCGAGATCGAGTTCTGGTTCTCGATGGTCAAGGTCACCGCGCTCATCGGCATGATCGTGATCGGCCTGGGCGTCCTCACCTTCGGCTTCAGCAGCGCCGGCGACACCGCGTCCGTAGCCAACCTCTGGCAGTTCGACGGCTTCTTCCCCAAGGGCATCGGCTCCTCCCTGATGACCCTCCAGGGCGTGATGTTCGCCTACCTCGCCGTCGAACTGGTCGGCGTCACCGCGGGCGAGTCCGAGAACCCGGAGAAGACCCTCCCCAAGGCGATCAACACCCTCCCGTGGCGCATCGCCCTCTTCTACGTCGGCGCGCTCACCGTCATCCTCTGCGTCGTCAAGTGGACCGAATTCGCCCCCGGCGTCAGCCCGTTCGTCGAGGCCTTCGCGAAGATCGGCATCCCGGCAGGCGCCGGAATCGTCAACTTCGTGGTCCTCACCGCGGCCCTGTCCTCCTGCAACTCGGGCATGTACTCCACGGGCCGCATGCTCCGCACCCTCGCGGACAACGGCGAGGCCCCCAAGGTCTTCAGCAAGCTCTCGGCGTCGAAGACCCCGGCGACCGGCATCACGATCTCCGTCGCCTTCATGGGCATCGGCGTGGTCCTCAACTACGTCGTCCCGGAGAAGGCGTTCGGCTACGTCACCTCGGTCGCCACCGCCGCCGGCATCTGGACCTGGCTGATGATCCTGATCAGCCACGTCCTCTACCGCCGCGCGGTCGACGCGGGCCGCCTCCCGGCCTCGTCCTTCCCGGCCCCGGGCGGTGCGAAGTTCTCCTACGTGGCCATCGCGTTCCTGCTCTTCGTCACGGGCCTCATCGCCTACGACCCCGACTCCCGCATCTGCCTCTACGTGATGGCCGGCTGGACCATCGCCCTGGCCGCCGGCTGGTTCGCCCTCAAGTCCCGCAACCCGCAGGTCACCGAGCGCCGCGACCCGCAGTTCGAGAAGGTCGGCTGACCCGTCCGATCCCGGCATATGGGCCGCCCCGTACCACCACTCGGTACGAGGCGGCCCTTCTGCTTATCCTGACGACCATGCCGACCCTGACCATCACCCAGGCCCTCTTCGACCAGATCGTCGCCCACGCGCGCGCGGACCACCCCGACGAGGCGTGCGGAGTCGTCGCGGGCCCGGTGGGCGAGGGCCGCCCCGAGCGCTTCGTCCCGATGCTGAACGCGGCCCGGTCGCCCACGTTCTACGAGTTCGACTCGCAGGACCTGCTGAAGCTCTACCGCGAGATGGACGACCGCGACGAGGAGCCGGTGATCATCTACCACTCCCACACCGCGACCGAGGCCTACCCCTCCCGCACCGACATCGCCTACGCCAACGAGCCCGGCGCCCACTACGTCCTCGTCTCCACCGCCGACTCCGACGAGGCGGGCCCCTTCCAGTTCCGCTCGTACCAGATCCTGGAAGGCGTGGTCACGGAGGAGGACGTCAAGGTGGTGGAGTCGTACTGACGGGGTCCTGATCCGGGCCTGATCTCGTACTCCGGATGAAATCCGTCCGAAGTGTGAGATCCCCTACCGAGGACCGGACAGGGAATCGATACGATGAGCCCATGGTTCTTCTCGACGTGAGCGACAAGGCGCCGGGCACACTGCTCGTGGCGCGGCTGCACGTCGACCTGTGCCGGCTCAGCAGCGCCATCTGTTGAACCGCGCGCAGTCGCCGTACGGCCGCGCGCCGAGGCGCGCCCACGATCGTGCCGCGCGCCCACCGAGACCAGACCCCTCCCGCTTCCGACAGGAGCCCCTTGCCATGGCCATCGAGGTCCGCATCCCCACCATCCTCCGCACCTACACCGGCGGCGAGAAGGCCGTCGAGGGTGCCGGTGAGAACCTCGCCGCGCTCTTCGCCGACCTCGAGACCCGGCACGCGGGCATCCAGGCCCGCATCGTGGACGGCGGCGAACTGCGCCGCTTCGTCAACGTGTACCTGAACGACGAGGACGTCCGCTTCCTCGACGGCATCAACACGAAGCTGTCGGACGGCGACAACGTCACGATCCTGCCGGCCGTCGCCGGCGGCATGCGCTAAGGCCCGCTGACCGCTGATGCGTTACGACTCCCCGCTGGCCGCGGTGGGCAACACCCCTCTGGTGCGCCTGCCGCGGCTCTCGCCGTCCACCGACGTCCGCATCTGGGCCAAGCTGGAGGACCGCAATCCGACCGGCTCGGTCAAGGACCGCCCGGCCCTGCACATGATCGAACAGGCGGAGAAGGACGGCCGCCTGACCCCCGGCTGCACGATCCTGGAGCCCACTTCGGGCAACACCGGCATCTCCCTCGCTATGGCCGCGAAGCTCAAGGGCTACCGCATGGTCTGCGTGATGCCCGAGAACACCTCCCAGGAACGCCGCGACCTGCTCAACATGTGGGGCGCGGAGATCATCCCCAGCCCCGCGGCCGGCGGCTCCAACACGGCGGTCCGCGTAGCGAAGGAACTCTCCGCCGAACACCCGGACTGGGTGATGCTCTACCAGTACGGCAACCCGGACAACGCGGGCGCCCACTACGCGACCACGGGCCCGGAGATCCTCACCGACCTCCCGTCGATCACCCACTTCGTAGCGGGCCTCGGCACCACAGGCACGCTCATGGGCGTAGGCCGCTACCTCCGCGAACACAAGCCGGACGTGAAGATCGTCGCCGCCGAGCCGCGCTACGACGACCTGGTCTACGGCCTCCGCAACCTCGACGAGGGCTTCGTCCCCGAGCTCTACGACGCCTCGGTCCTGACCACCCGCTTCTCGGTCGGCTCGGCCGACGCGGTCACCCGAACCCGAGAACTCCTCCAACAGGAGGGCATCTTCGCCGGAGTCTCCACGGGTGCCGCCCTCCACGCGGCGATCGGCGTAGGCAAGAAGGCCGTAGCGGCGGGCGAGCCCGCGGACATCGCCTTCGTAGTGGCAGACGGCGGCTGGAAGTACCTCTCGACAGGCGTCTACACGGCGGCAACAACAGAGGAAGCGATCGCAACCCTCCAGGGCCAACTCTGGGCATGATCAGCGCCCCGAAGGGGCGCGGGGAACTGCGCGACCAGCCACAACGCACCCGCACCCGAAAACGAAACCCTCAACCGCTGAGGTGACGGACCTGATCCCAAAGGACCGGGTCCACCACCCCAACCCTCCGCCGGAAGTCGGACACGGCTACCTTCCGCAACTCGCCGGTCTCCAGATAGCTGGCCCGCCCCCGAGAATCGCCAACAGCCCCCGGCGGCAACGGAATTACCCCACCCCGCCCATCGTGATACTTACTGGTGATCTTCGCGACGGTGACCTTCCGCCCCCGCACCGCCAGCACCAGACAAGGCCGATCCTTGGCCGCCCCGGGTTGATCCTCATAGGGCACATTCGCCCACCAGATCTCCGCGGGCCGAGGCCGATCCCCCCGAACCCGTCGGGACGACCCCCGCCCCCACCCGTCAACCAGCGTGGCGACCAACGCCAGCAACACCACCACCGCAAGCGCGAGCCACCAGTACGTGTTCATACGAACGACCGTACCGGCGCGCAAACAACGCCGCGCGCCCTCTTGCAGACCCCACGCGCCCCGGTTCCAGCCGAACCGGTGACACCACAGGTGAGTTCCCCCACAACAGCCCTTGGCGGAGGAGCGACCGGCCCTTTTGCGCCTTACGCTCGACGGACCGCACGACCCCCGTCACCCAACTCCAGAAGTTCCCGCCAGCGGAGGTTTCTGCTTTATGAAGCTCACCGTCGTCGGCTGCTCGGGGTCGTTCCCGTCCGCGGAATCGGCCTGTTCGAGCTACCTCGTAGAGGCCGACGGCTTCCGGCTGCTCCTCGACATGGGCAACGGCGCCCTTGGCGAGCTGCAGCGCCACTGCGGTCTCTACGACCTCGACGCGATCTTCCTCAGCCATCTGCACGCCGACCACTGCATCGACATGTGCGCGTACTTCGTCGCGCGCTACTACCGCCACGACGGCGGCCGCTGCGACCCCATCCCGGTCTACGGCCCCGAAGGCACCGAACACCGTCTGACCACGGCCTACGCAGACACCCCCACCGCCTCCTCGATGAGCGAGGTCTTCGACTTCCACACGGTGAAGCCGTCCACGTTCGACGTCGGCCCCTTCACCGTGCACACCGAGCGGGTCCGCCACCCCGTCGAGGCGTACGGCATCCGCGTCGAACACGGCGGCCGGTCCCTCACCTACTCCGGCGACACGGGAGTCAGCGAGTCGCTGGACGAACTCGCCCGGGACACCGACCTGTTCCTGTGCGAGGCCGCGTTCACGCACGGCAAGGAGAACATCCCGGACCTCCATCTCAACGGCCGCGAGGCCGGCGAGACGGCCACCCGCGCCGGCGTCCGCCGCCTGGTCCTCACCCACATCCCCCCGTGGACCGACCCCCAGGCCAACCTGGCCGACGCGCGCGAGGTCTATGCCGGGCCGGTGGAACTGGCGGCGCCGAGAGCGTCGTACGAGATCTAGTCCCGCGTACGCGAAGGCCCCCGGTACCGATCGGTACCGGGGGCCTTCGCGCGGGATGGGGCGCGGGCTACTTGGCCTCCGCCTTCTCCATCTCCGCCAGTTCCTCGTCGGACTCCCGGCCCGGGGTCGGGAGGTTGAACTTGGTGATGGCGAAGCGGAAGACGACGTAGTAGATCGCGGCGAAGGCGAGGCCGACCGGGATCAGCAGCCAGGGCTTGGTGGAGATGCCCCAGTTGATGAACACGTCGGTGAAGCCGGCCGAGAAGCTGAAGCCCATGTGCATGCCCAGCGCCCAGGTCACGGCCATCGACAGGGCGGTGAGCACCGCGTGGATCGCGTACAGCACCGGGGCGATGAACATGAACGAGAACTCGATCGGCTCCGTGACGCCGGTCAGGAACGAGGTCAGCGCGAGGGAGACCATCATGCCCGTCACGGCCTTGCGTCGCTCGGGGCGGGCCGAGTGCGCGATGGCCAGCGCGGCGGCCGGCAGGCCGAACATCATGATCGGGAAGAAGCCGGTCATGAACATGCCCGCGGTCGGGTCGCCCGCGAAGAAGCGCGGCAGGTCGCCGTGGAAGACGGTGCCGGCGGAGTTGGTGTAGTCGCCGATCTGGAACCAGGCGACCGAGTTCACGAACTGGTGCATGCCGATCGGGATCAGCGCGCGGTTGATGAGACCGAAGAGCGCCGCGCCGAAGGAACCGAGCCCGGTCATCCACTCGCCGAAGTTGGTGATGACATCACCGATGGGCTGCCAGCCGAGGACCACCAGGACACCGAGGAGGGCGCCGACGACGGACATGATGATCGGCACCAGGCGGCGGCCGTTGAAGAAGCCGAGCCAGTCCACCAGCTTCTTGCGGTGGTAGCGCTGCCACAGCACGGCGGTCAGCAGACCGATGATGATGCCGCCGAGCACACCCGGGTTCTGGAAGGTCGCGGCCGTCGCGGCCTCGGTGCCCTTCTGCCAGAAGCCGCCGAAGGGAGCGACCGACGTGTAGGTGGCGCCGTCGTGCCCGTCCTTGATCGGGAACTGGTGGATCACCGCGTAGTAGGTGAGGAAGCTGACCACCGCGGCGAGCGCCGTCGAGCCGTCGGCCTTCTTCGCGAAGCCGATGGCCACGCCTATGCAGAACAGCAGCGGCAGTCCGAACGAGCCGTCGAACAGGATGCCACCGGCACCGGCGAAGACCTTCGCGACATTGGTCGGGAGGTGCAACTTCGCCTGGACGTCGGGCTGGCCGAGGCGCATCAGCAGGCCCGCCGCCGGAAGCACGGCGATCGGGAGCTGTAGGCTGCGACCGATCTTCTGCAGGCCCTGGAACAGGCCGGATCCCCACTTCTTCGTGGGTGCCGCCGTTGGCGCGGTGGCAGTGCTCATGGACTTCCTCCATCGGGTGGTGGTCTACACCACTCAGTGGTGTAGACCTGTTGTAGCAGATGAAGTCCGCATAAAGGAACCCGCCGAATCTGCGACCGGATCGCTACGCCACGTACACGGCCGCCTGCATGCCAAAAGGCCCCCGGACCGATGGTCCGAGGGCCCAACTCCCTTACGCCGTCAGGCTTTTGTGACGTCCTCGCGCTCGTCCTCCGGCTCGCGCCCCGGCGTCTTCAGGTCGAACTTCGTGATCGCGAAACGGAAGACGACGTAGTACACCGCCGCGAAGCACAGCCCGATCGGAATGATCGCCCACGGTTTCGTCGCCAGGTTCCAGTTGATCGCGTAGTCGATCAGCCCCGCCGAGAAGCTGAAACCGTCGTGCACCCCCAGCCCCCAGGTCACCGCCATCGACACCCCGGTCAGCACCGCGTGGACCGCGTAGAGGAGGGGTGCGATGAACAGGAACGAGTACTCGATCGGCTCGGTGATGCCGGTCACGAAGGACGTCAGCGCGACCGAGAGCATCAGGCCGCTCACCTCCTTGCGTCGGCTCGGCTTCGCGCAGTGTGCGATCGCGAGCGCCGCCGCCGGCAGCGCGAACATCATGATCGGGAAGAACCCCGAGGTGAACTGCCCCGCGTGCGGGTCACCCGCCAGGAACATGTTGATGTCACCGTGCACCACCGTCCCGTCCGGCTTCGTGTAGCTCCCGAACTGGAACCAGATGGGCACGTTCAGGAACTGATGCAGCCCCACGACCAGCAGCGCCCGGTTGGCCAGACCGAACACCCCGGCGCCCAGCGCACCCCGCGCGCTCAGCCAGTCGCTGAAGTGCTCCAGGCCGGTGCCGATCGGCGGCCAGATCCACAGCGCCACCGCCGCGACCGCGATCGCCACGAACGACATGATGATCGGCACCAGGCGGCGGCCGTTGAAGAAGCCGAGCCAGTCCACCAGCTTCGTACGGTGGAACCGCACCCAGAAGAACGCGGTCAGCAGCCCCAGCACGATCCCGCCGAACACCCCGGGATTCTGGTACGTGAACGCCGAGACCGAGTGATCGAGGGCCTGGCAGCCGATGCCCGGCACCGCCGTCGTGGCGCCGGTGCAGTCCTTCGGGAACTGGCGCAGCACGTTGTAGTAGACGAGGAAGCCGACGAGTCCGGCCAGCGCCGTCGACCCGTCCGACTTCTTCGCCATCCCGATCGCGACACCCACGCAGAACAGCAGCGGCAGCCCCAGCTGCCCGTCGAGCAGCGCCCCGCCCGCGCCCGCCATCACCTTCGAGACATTGGTCCACCCCAGGCCGTCGTCCCCGAACACGTCCGGCTGCCCGAGCCGGTTGAGGATGCCGGCCGCCGGCAGTACGGCGATGGGGAGTTGGAGACTGCGGCCCATCTTCTGCAGCCCCTGGAACAGGCTGCCCCAAAGGGTCCGCCCAGGACGGGCGGCGGCACTGTCGGCACTCATGGACGCCCCTCGGTAATGTGGTGTAGACCAGTTGGCGACGTGATCGTCACCATCATTCGGCACGCACGACATGACCGCTCGCGAAGCTGGGCCAACTGTGGGTTACTGCGACAAAGCGGTTCGGATCAGGGAGAGAACAACATGGCCACCAAGGCTGAGAAGATCGTTGCCGGGCTGGGCGGGATCGACAACATCGAAGAGGTCGAGGGCTGCATCACCCGCCTGCGCACCGAGGTCAAGGACCCGGCCCTCGTCGACGACGCCGCCCTGAAGGCCGCCGGCGCCCACGGCGTCGTCAAGATGGGCACGGCCGTCCAGGTCGTCATCGGCACGGACGCGGACCCGATCGCGGCGGACATCGAAGACATGATGTGAAGCGCGGGGATCGTTCCCGGCTTTGACCCGAGCGTCGACTCCGGCTTCACCCACGGCGTCACGCGCTGAGGGGCTCTTCCCACCGCGGGAGGAGCCCCTTCCTCATGTACGACTACGCTCTTCGCCATGTCTCGAATCGACGGCCGCACCCCCGAACAGCTCCGCCCCGTCACCATCGAACGTGGCTGGAGCAAGCACGCCGAGGGCTCCGTCCTCGTCTCCTTCGGCGACACGAAGGTCTTCTGCACCGCCTCCGTCACCGAAGGCGTCCCCCGCTGGCGCAAGGGCAGCGGCGAGGGCTGGGTCACCGCGGAGTACTCCATGCTGCCCCGCGCCACCAACACCCGCGGCGACCGCGAGTCCGTCCGCGGCAAGATCGGCGGCCGCACCCACGAGATCAGCCGCCTCATCGGCCGCTCGCTGCGCGCGGTCATCGACTACAAGGCCCTGGGCGAGAACACGATCGTCCTCGACTGCGATGTGTTGCAGGCCGACGGCGGCACCCGTACGGCGGCCATCACCGGCGCGTACGTCGCGCTGGCGGACGCGGTCACCTGGGCCCAGGGCAAGAAGCTCATCAAGGCCGGCCGCCAGCCGCTCACCGGCACGGTGAGCGCCGTATCGGTCGGCATCGTCGGCGGAGTCCCCCTCCTGGACCTCTGCTACGAGGAGGACGTCCGCGCCGAGACCGACATGAACGTCGTCTGCACCGGCGACGGCCGCTTCGTCGAGGTCCAGGGCACCGCCGAGGCCGAGCCCTTCGCCCGCGACGAACTCAACGCCCTCCTCGACCTCGCCGTCGCCGGCTGCGACGAGCTGACCGCCGTACAGCGAAAGGCACTTGAGGCCGCGCTGGAGAAGTAAGAGGCTGGGACGGTCAAGTAAAGGGCGCACCAAGAGAGGCGGGCTGCGGGGTCAACCCGGCGGCCCGCCCCCGCGTCCCTAGGCATACGGAACGGAAACGGGGACGGCCGCCCAGGCCCACCCCAGGGGGAGGCACCGAACCATGGCCGCAAGCCGACGAAGCGGACGAAGCCGCAGCAGTCGACGCCGTATCGCCATAGCCGCCACCGTGGCGGCGATCGGCCTCACCGCCGGGCTCGCCACCGGCTGCGACGCCGTCGACAAGGCCATCGACTGCGTCCAGACCGCCGACACCATCGCCGACAGCGTCACCGGCCTCCAGCAGGCGGTGGAGAACGCGGCCAACGACCCCACCCAGACCGACGAGTCCCTCAACTCCATCGAGAAGGACCTCGACAAGATCGGCGACAAGACCGACAACGCGGACGTCAACAAGGCGGTGGACCACCTGAGTACGGCAGTCGACAACGTCCGTACGGCGGTCAAGAACGGCGACAACACGCCTGACATCAGCCCGGTGACGGACGCGGCGGGCGAGCTGACGAAGGTCTGCACGTCGTAGGGGTCCAGGCGAGCCCGGGATACTGATGGGCATGACACGCCTGATCCTCGCCACCCGCAACGCCGGCAAAATCACCGAACTGAGGTCCATCCTCACCGCCGCGGCCCTGCCCCACGACCTCGTCGGCGCGGAGTCGTACCCGGACATCCCCGACGTCAAGGAAACGGGCGTGACCTTCGCGGAGAACGCCCTCCTCAAGGCCCACGCCCTGGCCCAGGCAACGGGCCTCCCGGCGGTGGCGGACGACTCGGGCCTCTGCGTAGACGTCCTGAACGGCGCCCCCGGCATCTTCTCGGCCCGCTGGTCCGGCCAACACGGCGACGACCAGGCCAACTTGAACCTCCTCCTGGCCCAGCTCTCGGACATCGCGGACGAACACCGGGGCGCGCACTTCGCCTGCGCGGCGGCCCTGGCGTTGCCGGACGGCACGGAACGGGTGGTCGAGGGGCAGTTGCGGGGCGTGCTGCGCCACGTACCAGTCGGCACGAACGGCTTCGGCTACGACCCGATCCTCCAGCCGGAGGGGGAGACGCGGACCTGCGCGGAACTCACGGCGGACGAGAAGAACGCGATCAGTCATCGGGGGAAGGCGTTTCGGGCGTTGGTGCCGGTGGTTCGGGAGTTGTTGGGCTGAGCGAGACACGAAAACGGCCTGCGAACCAATCCTTTGATTCGCAGGCCGTTCATGTGCGGCGGAAGGGATTCGAACCCTCAAGCCCGATCAAGGGCCACAGATCCTAAGTCTGCTGTGTCGCCATTGCACCACCGCCGCTAGTGTCTGCCATCGTACCGGCAGCCGCTCGGCGTACGCTGCCTCCCCTGCACCAGGTGCTGGTGATCGCGTGACAGTTGGGGCACAGCAACCGCAGGTTCTCGCGCCGGTCGTCACTCCAGTCCCCGTTGATGTGATCGACCTCCAGAGTCATGGGCTTGCCGAGCCACTCTGGTCCCAGGCCGCAAAGGGCGCACTCCTCGGGCAGGCCGATTGCGCAGAGTGCCCGCCGTAGCAGGACGGTTCTCGTCCGCTGTCTGGCGTTGTGACGGACCAGAATGTCCTCGGGGTGCTTGGCCAGGTCTTGTCGCGGCTTCCCCCTCTGGTGGGCCTGTCCCAAGAAGTGTGTGGTGGGGAGGTGTTCGTCGGCGATCCACTGGCGCAGGAGTGCGCGTTGTCTCCCGTTGTCCGGGCGGCCGAGGCGGCGGAGTGTCTCTGCGATGGAGATCGACTCGGCGACTGTCGCTCGCAACTCGTCGAGGGTGGGGCGAGGTTGCCGACCAGGAGACCGGAAATGCGAGATGTCGATGTTGAAGTGAGCGAACCGCCTCGTGAGGTACCGACGGAGATGGTCGTACGGTGAGGTGCCGAAGAAGGCGACGACTTCGTCTATGTCGGAACAGCTTTCGGCGGCTTGTGTCAGTTGTTCGCGGGTGTACCGGACGCCACTGCTCATGGGGTGCCGAGCCTGGTCCGACGCTTGCCACGACCTCGATAACTATCTGTAGTGGAATGGCAGTTGGGGCAGAGGAGCCGTAGATTCTCGACCTGGTTGTTTCGCCAGTTACCGTCGATGTGGTCGACCTCGAGAGGCAAGGGCTCCCCGCGCCAGACCGCCTTGTTGCCGCACAGAGCGCAGTGGTTGCCGATGCCGAGTTCGCGCATCGCCCTCTTGAGGCGGTCTGGGGGTGTTCGCCTGGGGTGTGGCGAGGTGTCTTCGACAAGGATCTCTTCGGGGGTGCGGCGGCGCTGGTTGAATCTCATGTTCTCTGTGCGAACCCTCGCCGTGAAGTGAGACGTGTCGATCTCGTACGCCTTGATCCGCCGGGCGATGTTGGTCTGATGACCACCTACGGATTCGAGTCCGAGTCGCCGGACGACTTCGTTGACGCTCGTAGAGGCAGCGACTACAGGTTCAAGGATTTCCCTCGTCCACTTGGCCCCCTCCCGTTCGAAGTGCGACGTGTCCACCCCGAGCTTCTTCATCCGCGCCCGGATGTAGTCCCGCGTCGAACTCCTCGGATCCACCCCCAACCTCTCCAACGCCTCGGACAACGTCCGAGCCCCCTGAGCCGCTCCCTCAAGCCGCTCCCGCGAATACGCGCTGACCCCCATCGTTCCCCTCCGATCTCGACCACACGTTCGTGGCCTCGAATGGAGTAACGAGCTGCTCATCAGACAGTCACGCCCGAAACGTAAAGCAGTTGATAGCCTGTCGGTCGCTGAAGCCTTCCAGGCACGGACCCTTGTCCGGCCGGGAGGCTTTTTTCATGACCTCTTTTGTGGGAGCAGCAGAAGTAGCAGTCGATGTACGACCAGCCACCCCCGCCGACCGCCCCACCGTCGAGCGGCTCTGGCTGATGTTTCGGCATGACCTGTCCGAGTTCGCGACCGCGGGGCAACTTCAACTGCCCAACCCCGACGGCACGTTCCGCAGTGAGCGGGTGGACGCGGCGTTCGACGAGGGGGACGGGGACTGGGCGCCGTATCTCTTCTGGTGCGGCGAGCATCCCGTCGGGTTCGCGTTCGTGCGGGGGATCAGCTCAGCTACCCGGATCCTCAACAGCTTCTTCGTCGTGCGCGGAGCCCGGCGGGCCGGGGTCGGGATGGGAGCCGTGCGGGATGTCGTCGCGCGGTATCCGGGGGAGTGGGAGGTCGCGTTTCAGGATGCCAATCCGGGGGCCGTGGCGTTCTGGCGGCGGGTTGGCGAGGCGCTTGCCCGGGAGGGCTGGACCGAGGAGCGCAGGTCGGTGCCCGGACGGCCCGACCTGGCTCCCGATGTGTGGGTGTCGTTCAGGTACGGAGGTGCGTAGAGGACTGGTCGGCTAGACGCCCAGGTCCTTGATGATCTTCGCCACGTGGCCCGTCGCGCGGACGTTGTACAGCGAGTGCTCCACCTTGCCGGACTCGTCCACGATGATCGTGGAGCGGATCACGCCCATGTAGGTCTTGCCGTAGTTCTTCTTCTCGCCGAAGGCCGCGTACGCGTCGAGGGTCTTCTTGTCGGGGTCCGCGAGGAGGGTGACCTTGAGGTTCTCCTTCTCGCGGAACTTGGCGAGCTTCTCCGGCTGGTCGGGGGAGATGCCGATGACGTCGTAACCGGCGCCCGTCAGCAGCTCCAGGTTGTCCGTGAAGTCGCAGGCCTGCTTGGTGCAGCCGGGGGTCAGGGCCGCCGGGTAGAAGTAGACGATGACCTTGCGGCCCTTGTGGTCGGCGAGGGACACCTCGTTGCCGTCGGCGTCGGGGAGCGTGAAGGCGGGGGCAACGTCCCCGGGCTGGAGTCGTTCACTCATCGCGCTAGCGTAACCGGGGGTGCTGACAGTGCACTCCGCGCGAGAGCTGACAGACTGTCCGGCACAAGTACCAGCAGACTTCGGAGGCCGTACGGTGACGGACACGTCGAACACGCCGGACACCAGAACCCCGGCGCAGATCGAGGCGGACATCAAGCGTCGCCGCGATGTCCTGGCCGACACGCTCGACGAGATCGGGGTGCGGGTGCACCCGAAGACGATCGTGGGCGACGCGAAGGCCAAGGTCGCGTCCAGCATCGACCACACCCTCGGCAGGGCGTACGTCGGCGTCAACCGGGTCGTCGGTGACGTCAAGGGTCAGTTCGTGGACGAAGAGGGCGCGCCGCGCGTCGAGCGGATCGTTCCTGTCGCTCTCGTCGCCGTCGGTGTCGTGGGCCTGTTCGTCCTCGGCTCCCGGCGTCGCAGTGGCCGTAAGGGCTGAAACCGTGGGCCACCCGGCCGCGTACGGACGGGTCCTGGGCAGGTAGGTTCGTGGGCGTGAGCGCCAAGAGAGACGAGCAGAGCACCCAGCACGACAAGCTGCCCATCCGGATGCTGCACGACCGTGTGCTCGTGCGGCAGGACAAGAGCGAGGGCGAGCGGCGTTCGGGTGGCGGGATCCTGATCCCCGCGACGGCGGCCGTGGGGCGCCGACTGGCCTGGGCCGACGTGGTCGCCGTAGGCCAGAACGTGCGGACCGTGGAGCCCGGCGACCGGGTTCTCTACGACCCCGAGGACCGCGCCGAGGTCGAGGTGCGCGGGGTCGCCTACGTCCTCATGCGCGAGCGGGATCTGCACGCCGTCGCCGCCGACCGGTTCGAGGGGTCCGAGGACTCGACCGGCCTGTATTTGTAGGTCGTGTCCCTGTAAGCAGCAAGCCTCCAAGGGGCTGGTGACCATCGTCACCAGCCCCTTTTGCCGTTCCTTTGCTACGTTGGAAAGCAACCCGACGAGACGCGCCGTACCGGGACAGCGACACCGAAAGACGACGCACCCCCGTTCAGTACGTACGTCTCGGAGGTGCCTGTCATGGCCTGGGTTCTGCTCGTCGTCGCCGGTCTGCTCGAAGTGGGCTGGTCGATCGGGATGAAGTACACCGACGGGTTCACGCGGCTCGTGCCCAGCGTGTTCACCGGTGCCGGCATCGTCGCCAGCATGCTGCTGCTCTCGTACGCCGCGAAGTCGCTCCCCATCGGTACCGCCTACGGCGTCTGGGTCGGGATCGGCGCGGCCGGGGCGGCGGTGCTCGGCATGGTGGTGCTGGGGGAGCCTGCCACCGCCGCCCGGATCTTCTTCGTGTGTCTGCTGCTGGTCGCCGTCGTGGGGCTGAAGGCGACCTCCGGTCATTAGCCGGGTGAGTTGGTCACTCCTTCTTGCGGCCCGTGCTCTGCGGGCCCGCCGTCGTCCCTCCGGTCGTCGTGCCGCCGGTGGTGCCGTCGGTCGTCGTCCCTGTCGTGCCGCCTGTTGTCGTGGTCCCGCCGTCCGTGGTCGTGCCCGTGGTGCCGCCGGTGGTCGTGGTGCCGCCGTCGGTCGTCGTGCCGCCCGTGGTCGTGGTCCCGCCGTCCGTGGTCGTGCCCGTGGTGCCGCCGGTCGTCGTGGTGTCGCCGCCGGTGGTCGTCGTGCCGCCGTTCGTCTGGCCCTGCGTCTGACCCTGGTCGCCCTGGCCGCCGGTGGTGGTCGTACCGCCGTTGTCCTGGTTGCCCGTCGTCGCCGGCTGGCTGGGCTGGAGGCTCGGGGGTGCGACGGTCTCGGCGCCGTCCTGGAGCTGGAGGTCGAAGTCGCTCGCCTCGGTGCCCTTGAGGGCGGACTTGGTGTACTGGGCCCAGATCTCGGCGGGCGCGCCGCCGCCGTTGACACGTTCGAGGCCCATCGCGCCGTAGAGCGACTTGTGGGCGGCGGTCGTCGGGTCCTGGCCCATGACCGAGACGACCGTCGCCAGGTCCGGGGTGTAGCCCGCGAACCAGGCCGCCGTGTCCTCCTCCGCCGTGCCGGTCTTGCCGGCCGCGGGGCGGTCGGCGCCCTGGGCCGCGGTGGCCGTGCCGTTGTCGACGACGCTCTGCAGGACCGAGGTGGTGGTGTCGGCGGCCTCGCGGCTCACCGCGCGGGTCGTCTTGTTCACCGGCAGCTTGACGTCGTTCGTGCCGTCCTTGGTGATCTTCGAGATCATCGTGTACGTGTGCCGCTCACCGTGGTTGCCGATGGTGGCGTACGCCTCCGCCATGTCGAGGACGCTCGCGGTGGACGGGCCGAGCGCGATCGACGGGGTGGCGGTCAGGTCGGGGGTGTCGGACGGGATGCCGAGGTCGATGGCGGTCTGCTTGACCTTGGTGGGGCCTACGTCGACCGCCATCTGCGCGTACACCGAGTTGACGGACTTGTCGGTCGCCGTGCGGACGGTGATGTCGCCGTAGGAGACCTCGTCCTCGTTCTCCGGCGCGTACGAGCCGCCGCTCCAGCCTTCCACGGGGCGCTTGTTGGTGCCGTCGTAGTAGGTGTTGGGCGTGATGGTCTGGCCGTCCTGGGTCTGCGAGTCGTTCTGGATGGCCGAGGTGAGGACGAACGGCTTGAAGGTGGAGCCGACTTGGAAGTCGCCGCGGGTCGCGCCGTTCGTGTACTGCTTCACGTAGTCGATGCCGCCGTACATCGCGACGATGTTGCCGGTCTTGGGATCGACCGAAGCCCCGCCCGCGCGAACGTAGTTGTCGACCTTGCGGCTCTTCTTGTCGAGCTTGGACATGACCTGGTCGTCGACGGCCTTCACGAAGGCGTCCTGCTTGCTCTTCTGGAGCGTGGTGGTGATGCGGTAGCCGCCGGCTTCGAGGGTGTCCGCGTCGATGATCTTGTTGGTGGTGAGGTAGTCCTTGATCGCGCCGACGATGTAACCACGCTGTCCGGACATGCTCGTTGAGGCCGTCGCCTCCTTCGGCATCGGGAACTTCATGCCGGTCCGCGCGGACTGGGTGAGCCAGCCCTTCTTGACCATGCCGTCGAGGACGTAGTTCCAACGGGCCACCGCAGCGGCCTTGTTCTCCGGATGCGCTACGACGTCGTACTCGCTCGGCGCGTTCAGCAGTGCGGCGAGGTAGGCGCCGCGGCCGGCGTCGAGGTCGGCCGCGTCCTTGCCGTAGTAGGCCTGGGCGGCGGCCTGGATGCCGTACGCGTTGCGGCCGAAGTAGCTGGTGTTGAGGTAGCCCTCCAGGATCTCGGACTTGGACTCCTCGCGGTCCAGCTTGATCGAGATGAAGAACTCCTTCACCTTGCGGGTGACGGTCTGTTCCTGGCCCAAGTAGTAGTTCTTGACGTACTGCTGGGTGATCGTGGAGCCGGACTGGGTGCCCTTGCCGGTCGCGGTGTTCCAAGCGGCGCGGACCATCGCCTTGGGGTCGACGGCGGACTCGGAGTAGAAGTCCCGGTCCTCGGCGGCCAGTACGGCGTGCTGGGCGTTCGCCGAGACCTGGGCGAGGCTCACGTTCTCGCGGTTGACCTCGCCGTCGCGGGCGAGTTGGGAGCCGTCCGCGTAGAGGTACACGTTGGACTGCTTCATCGCGAGGGCGTTGGCGGGCGGGATCTTGACCAGCGAGTAGCCGAGGAAGAACGCGCCGATCAGCACTGCCACGAGCCCGATGAACCCGACGAGCGTCATCCGCCAGGTCGGGATCGCCCGCCGCCACCCGGTGCGCTTGGGCCGCTTGGCCTTCTTGGGCTTCTCGCCGCCGGGCGCGCCGGGCGCCTCGGGTGCGGCGGCCGCTTCCGGCTCTCTCGGTGCCCAGCCCTGGTTCGGCTGCTGCGGCTGCGGCTGGTCGCTCATGTCGTGCACGGACTCCTGTTTCGCGTCGTACCGTCCCGCACTGCCTCGTACGTTCCTGTACGGCCTTGTGCGCTTCTGCGCCCCCAGACGAAGACTCTCGCACCATGCGTTCCGTTCCCGCCCATCGGCACGCACTTGCCCGGAAAATGCGTGGCGTGCGTCACCACCTGCGGACTAGGCTCCTGCGCTTCGGTGTCAAGACAGGGTGGAGGTCGGTTTCTGTGGGCGCTGGGCGGTTGTACGCGGCCGTCGCGGCGGGGGGTTTCAGGCGGTACGCGACGTACCGGGCGGCGACGCTCGCCGGGGTGTTCACCAACACGGTCTTCGGTGTCGTCCTCGTCTACACGTACCTGGCGCTGTGGGACGAGCGCCCGCATCTCGGGGGGTACGACCAGGCGCAGGCGGTGACGTACGTGTGGCTGGGGCAGTGTCTGTACGCGACGCTGGCGATCCAGGGCGGCGGGTTCGAGAAGGACCTGATGGAGCGGATCCGCACGGGCGACATCGCCGTCGACCTGTACCGGCCGGCCGACCTCCAACTCTGGTGGCTGGCAAGCGACTTCGGGCGGGCCATGTTCCAGATGCTGGGGCGGGGCGTGATCCCGTTCGTGTTCGGCGCGCTGTTCTTCCCGATGGCGCTGCCCACGGACGTCATGTCCTGGGCGGCCCTCCTGGTGGCGCTGCTGCTGGCGATCCTCGTCAGCTTCGGCCTCCGCTATCTGGCGGCCCTGAGCGTGTTCTGGCTGATGGACGGCACGGGCGTCAACCAGGCCACGATGATCCTGGGGATCTTCTGCTCGGGCATGGTGCTCCCGCTGAACGCCTTCCCGGGCCCGCTCGGCGACATCGTCCGCGCGCTCCCGTGGGCGGCGCAGATCCAGATGCCCGCGGACGTGCTGATGGGGAAGACCGATCCGCTGCACGCGTACGCCTTCCAGGCGGCCTGGGCGGTGGCGCTGCTCACGGCGGGGCGGCTGATGCAGTCGGCGGCGACGCGGAGAGTGGTGGTGCAGGGTGGCTGAGACGACCCGAACGAGTGAGTACCCGGTGGGCGAACTCCCGCGCTGGCGTGAGGGGTTGCGTGCCTACGGGATGATCGCCGGGATGTGGATCCGGTCGAGCATGACCTACCGCGCGTCCTTCGTCATCACGGTGTTCGGCAACCTGCTGGTGACCGGCCTGGACTTCGTCACGATCCTGCTGATGTTCTCGCAGGTCCATTCGCTGGGCGGCTGGTCCCTGCCCGAAGTCGCGTTCCTCTACGGCCTGTCGGCGACCGCCTTCGGTATCTCCGACCTCGTGCTCGGCTCGATGGACGTACTCGGCGCCCGCATCCGCGACGGCTCCTTCGACACCCTCCTCGTACGCCCCGCGCCGGTGCTGGCCCAGATCGGCGCCGACCGGTTCGCGCTGCGCCGCCTGGGCCGGATCACCCAGGGCAGCATGGTGCTGGGGTACGCGCTGCTCCACATCGACGTCAACTGGACTGTCGGCAAGCTGGTGTTGGTGCCGGTGATGCTGGTCTGCGGCGCGGCGATCTTCGGGGCGCTGTTCGTGGCGGGCGCGGCCTTCCAGATCCTGGCGCAGGACGCGGCCGAGGTGCAGAACGCGTTCACCTACGGCGGCACCACGCTGCTGCAGTATCCGCCGGCCGTGTTCGGCAAGGACTTCGTGCGGGGTGTGACCTTCATGCTGCCGCTCGCCTTCGTCAACTGGGTGCCCGCGTCCTATGTGTTGGGGCGGCCGTACCCGCTGGACCTGCCGCCGGGCGCGGAGTTCGCCTCGCCGCTGGTGGCGCTCGCCTTCTGCGCGCTGGCCGGGCTGGCCTGGCGTGCTGGGCTCAAGTCGTACCGAAGCACTGGGAGTTGAGGGTGACAGAGCAGGCGTTCATCGAACTGGACCGCGTCGAGAAGGTCTTCGACGTGCGCAAGAAGACCGGGTTCATGAAGCGAGAACGGCGGCAGGTGCGGGCCGTCGACTCGATCTCCTTCACCGTGGCCCGCGGGGAGATGGTCGGCTACATCGGTCCCAACGGCGCCGGGAAGTCGACCACCATCAAGATGCTCACCGGCATCCTCACCCCGAGCGGGGGCCGGCTGCGGGTCGCCGGCATCGACCCGTCCCGCGAGCGCACCCGGCTCGCGCACCGCATCGGCGTGGTCTTCGGCCAGCGGACCACGCTCTGGTGGGACCTCCCGCTGATCGACTCGTACAACCTGATGCACCGCATGTACCGCATCCCGGACGCCCGTTACGCCGAGAACCTCGATCGCTGTGTCGAACTCCTGGAACTGGGCGCCCTGTTGGACGTCCCCGTCCGCCAGCTGTCCCTCGGCCAGCGGATGCGCGGCGACATCGCGGCGGCCCTGCTGCACGACCCCGAGGTGCTCTACCTCGACGAGCCGACCATCGGCCTGGACGTCATCTCCAAGGCCAAAGTCAGGGAGTTCCTGCGGGAGTTGAACGCCGAGCAGGGCACCACGGTCCTCCTCACCACCCACGACCTCCAGGACATCGAGCAGCTGTGCTCGCGCGTGATGGTCATCGACCACGGGCGCCTGATGTACGACGGCCCGCTCGCCGGGCTGCACGAGGCGGGGGAGAGCGAGCGGACCCTGGTGGTGGACCTGGAACGGGAGTTGCCCCCGATCGAGGTGCCGGACGCGCGGGTCGTGAAGGTGGAGGGCCCGAGGCAGTGGCTGGCGTTCCCGGCGTCGGAGTCGGCGGCTCCGCTGGTCGCCCGGATCGCGGCGGAGTACCCGATGGTGGACCTGTCGGTGCGGGAGCCGGACATCGAGGCGGTCATCGCGAAGATGTACGCCGAGCAGGCGGAGAAAGCGGTGTCGTAGCCCTTCAGGAAGTGACCTCGTAGGCTGCTCCGTATGACCGACGACGCAGTCCCGGAACTCCGCGCATCCGACGCCGACCGTGAGCGGGTCGCCGAGGTGCTGCGCGACGCCGTCGCGGAGGGCCGCCTCGACATGGAGGAGTTCGAGGAGCGTCTGGAGGCGACCTACAAGGCGCGCACGTACGGCGAACTGACCCCCATCACCCAGGACCTGCCGGTCGCCGGGGTCACCCCGCCGCCGGTGAACATGGTCAAGGAGCCGGTGGACAGCGGGAGTTGGGCCGGGCGGATCGTCGGCGGCGAGGGCTCCTCGACCGGCGCCGTGGCCATCCTGTCCGGGTTCCAGCGCAAGGGGCGGTGGACGGTCCCGAAGAAGTTCACCTGCTTCTCCTTCTTCGGCGGCGGCGAGATCGACCTGCGCGAGGCGAACTTCGCGGACCGCGAGGTCGAGATCAACTGCGTCGCGATCATGGGCGGCGCGCAGATCGTCGTGCCGCCGGGCGTCGAGGTCGTCGTCCGCGGCATCGGCATCATGGGCGCCTTCGACCACAGCCAGGAGGGCGTACCGGGCGACCCGGGCGCCCCCCGCGTGATCCTCACCGGCTTCGCCTTCTGGGGCGGGGTCGGCGTGGAACGCAAGGTGACCCGCGCGGAACGCCAGCGCCTCAAGGAGGAGCGCCGCCAGGAGAAGCTGGAGCGCGGCTCGTCCGCCAAGCAGCTCTACGGCTCCCACCGCGACGCCCTGTCCGGCCTGCACGACGCCCACCGCGAGGCCATGGAGGAGCACCGCGAGGCGATCCGGCGCCGCCACGAGGAGCGCAGGGAACGGCACGAGGAGCGCCGCGAGCGGCACCGGGACCGCCGCGAGCGCAGGCACCGGGACTGGGACTGAGGGTTTTTTTACGAGGGCGGCCGGGCTACAGCTGGGCCGGGACCGCGCCCTTGAGATCCGCCAGGTCGATCGTCGCGGCCATCCTCCGGTAGCCCCGGTCGCTGGGGTGGAGATGGTCGCCCGAGTCGTACTCCGAGGCGAAGCGGCGCGGGTCGTACGGGTCGCGGAGCGCCTTGTCGAAGTCGACGACGGCGTCGTAGACCGTGCCGCTCCTGATCGCCGCGTTGACCTGCTGGCGTACGGCGTTGCGGGCCGCCGAGTAGCGGGGGTGGCCGCCGAAGGGCATCAGGGTCGCGCCGATGACCTTGATGCCGCGCGCGTGGGCCTGGCGGACCAGGGTGCGCAGGCCGGTGAGGACCCGGTCGGCGGTGGCGCCGTGCAGGACGTCGTTGACGCCGAGGTCGATGACGACGGCCTTGACGTTCGGGCGGCCCAGCACGTCACGGCCGAAGCGGACGAGGCCGCTCTGGTTCTCGGCGGGCCGGCCGGCGAGGCTGGTGAGTATCTGGTTGCCGCTGATGCCCTCGTTGACGACGCTGTAGCGCGGCACGTCCTGCCCGGCGGCCACGGCCGCGCGCAGCCGCTGCGAAAAGGCGTCCGGCCAGCGGCGGTTGGCGCTCTCCGTCGAGGTGGACCCGTCGGTGATCGAGTCGCCGAACGCGACGACCGTGCCGTTCGCCTGCTCGCTCAGCACGTCCACCGCCGTCAAGTACCGCCAGATCGCGGTGCGTTCGCGGTACGGCGTGCCGGTCGCGTCCTCGGCGTGGTCGCCGTCGGCGAGATAGGAGACCTGCCGCGCGTACGGGTGGTAGGTGACCGGTCCCGACGCGGTGGGGGAGTAGGTGGTGACCAACAGGTCGGCGCCCGCCGGGACTTGGAGGCGCACGGCGTCGCTGAGTATCTGTCCCCCGGCCGGGATCGTGACCGAGGTCGCGCCGCCGCCGAAGGTCAGCCGCCGCATGGTGCCCGCGGCCGCGGCGGAGCTGTTGCGGGCGGCGGCGACGGCGATCGAGGCGTGCGTGATGCCGAGCGGGGCCCGGCCGTAGAGGTTGGAGAGGGTGATCCGGGCGCCCGCGCCGCCGGCGCTCGTGTGGACGACGTTGCGCACCGAGCGGCCCGCCATGCCGGTCTCCTCCGTGCCGGTCTCGGCACGCACCGGGGCGGCGGCCCAGGCGCCCACCCAGGTGCCGGCCGAGGCGGGGGCGGCGGAGTTGCCGCCGGAGCGCGAGCCGGCGGAGTTCTTCCCGTCGCCGCCCCGGCTTCCGTCGCCCGCGGCGGCCCCGACGTATATGCAGACCGAAAGGACCGCGATCAAGGTGATGATCGCGGACAGTAGGGCATAACCACGAGGCTTGGTCACGCGGTGGGTCTCCTCGGGTGAGTGGCAGGGCCCTGCCATTTTGCCCGATCGGGTGACTGCGGGAACTCCTGTTCCGTTCCGGGAGTCGGTCAGGAAGGGACAATATGCACGGTACCGGCGAACGGGTGGAGCGGATGGAACGGACAGAGGCGGGGCTGGGGGCGGCGACCGAGAGTGACGGGTCCCGCCGCACGATGACCACGTTCAGCGCGGCCGACCAGGAGCGGCAGCGCGGCGTCCGCCGGATGAAACTGACGGCGCTCGCCCTGTTGCTCTTCGTGGCCGTCGTCTACGTGCTCGCGAAATGGGCGTCGCACTCGGGCGCGGGACCCTGGGCGGGCTATGTCGCGGCGGCGGCCGAGGCGGGCATGGTCGGTGCGATGGCCGACTGGTTCGCGGTCACGGCCCTGTTCCGCCACCCGCTGGGCCTGCCCATCCCGCACACCGCGATCATCCCCACCAAGAAGGACCAACTGGGCGTCTCCCTGGGCGAGTTCGTCGGCGAGAACTTCCTCTCCGAGGAGGTTGTGCGGCAGCGCCTGCGCGCGGTCGGCATCGGCAGCCGCCTGGGCGCCTGGCTCGCCGTACCGGAACACGCGGACCGCGTGACGGCCGAACTGTCGGCGGCGCTCCGGGGCGCGCTCACGGTCCTGCGGGACTCGGACGTCCAGGCGATCGTCGGCGAGGCGATCACCCGCCGGGCCGACGCCCAGGAGATCGCGCCCGGCATAGGGAAGACGCTGGAGAAGATCGTCGCCGACGGCGGTCACAAGCGGGTCGTCGACCTGATCGTCGCCCGCGCGCACGACTGGCTGGTCCTGCACGACGAGCAGGTCATGGACGCGGTCGAGGGCGGCGCGCCCGGCTGGACCCCCAGATTCGTCGACAAGCGCATCGGCGAGCGCGTCTACAAGGAGCTGCTCCGCTTCGTCACCGAGATGCGCGACATGCCCTCCCACCCGGCCCGCGGCGCCCTGGACCGCTTCCTCGGCGACTTCGCGGCCGACCTCCAGTCCGACACGGAGACCCGGGCGCGCGTGGAGCGCCTCAAGGGCGAGGTCCTCGGCCGCGGCGAGGTCCAGGACCTGATCGCCAGCGCGTGGACGTCCGTCCGCTCGATGATCGTGTCGGCCGCGGAGGACGAGCGCAGTGAGCTACGGCTGCGGGTGCGGGCCTCGCTGCTGTCGCTGGGCGCGCGGATGGCCGTGGAGCCGAAGCTGCAGGCGAAGGTCGACGGGTGGGTCGAGGGCGCGGCGGTGTACGTCGTGACGACCTACCGCAAGGAGATCACCTCGCTGATCACGGACACGGTGGCCGGCTGGGACGCCGAGCACACGACGCGGAAGATCGAGGCGAATATCGGGCGTGACCTGCAGTTCATCCGGATCAATGGCACGGTGGTGGGGTCGTTGGTGGGGGTGTTGATCTATACGGTGACGCGGCTGGTGGGGGTGTAGGGGGCGATTCGCGGGGGCACCCGGAGGGGGTTCGCTCGACGAGGAGGGACCCCCATGGCCAGTGCGAGTGCGAGTGCGAGTGCCGAGACTCCGGGTGGGAGCGGTGGTGGCCGGACGATCACCTCGTCCATTCCCGCCCGGCTCGACCGCCTCCCGTGGTCCCGCTGGCACTGGACGGTCGTCATCGGCCTCGGCACGGTGTGGATCCTCGACGGCCTGGAGGTCACGGTCGTCGGCAACATCGCGGGGCGTCTCTCCGAGCCCGGCAGCGGGCTGCCGATCAGCTCCGGTCAGATCACCGGTATCGCGGCGGCGCTGTATGTGGCGGGGGCGTGCGTGGGTGCCCTGTTCTGGGGCCGTCTGACCGACCTCTACGGCCGTAAAAAGCTCTTCATGATCACGCTGGTGGTCTATCTGGCGGCGACTGCTCTTACTGCGGCCTCCTTCTCCACCTGGTGGTTCTTCACGTTCCGTTTCCTCACCGGCTTCGGGATCGGTGGCGAGTACGCGGCGATCAACTCGGCGATCGATGAGCTGATTCCGGCGTACTGCCGGGGCCGCGTGGATCTGATCATCAACGGCAGTTTCTGGGTGGGCGCGGTGGGTGGTTCGTTGTTGTCGATCGTCGCGCTGAACACGAGCATCTTCGCGGCGGATGTGGGGTGGCGGCTGACCTTCGCGCTGGGTGCCGTGCTCGCGCTGGTCATTCTTCTCGTACGGCGGCATGTGCCGGAGAGTCCGCGGTGGCTGCTCATTCATGGCAGGGACCGGGAGGCGGACGAGGTGGTGACCTCGATCGAGCGCCGGATCGAGGCGGAGCAGGGGCGCGAACTGCCGCCCGCCGAGGGTGAGATCACCATCCATCAGCGTAGGAGTGTCTCGTTCGCGGAGATCGCCCGCACGATCTTCTACGACTATCCCAAGCGGGCGACGCTCGGTTTCTCGCTGTTCATCGGGCAGGCATTCCTCTACAACGCGATCACCTTCGGCTTCGGCGCGATCCTGACGAAGTTCTTCAACGTGCCGACAGGGAACACCGGTTACTACTTCGCGGTCATCGCGGTCGGCAACTTCCTGGGTCCGCTGCTGCTGGGCAGGCTGTTCGACACGGTGGGGCGCCGGGTGATGATCTCGTCGACGTATCTGCTGTCGGGGCTGTTGCTGTTCGGCACGGCGTGGTTGTTCGACCGGGGTTCGCTGAGCGCGACCACGATGACGGCTTGCTGGTGCGCGGTGCTGTTCTTCGCGTCGGCGGGTGCGTCCAGTGCGTATCTGACGGTGTCGGAGATTTTCCCGATGGAGACGCGGGCGATGTCGATCGCGTTCTTCTACGCGTTGGGTACGGCGGCGGGGGGTATCAGCGGGCCGCTCTTGTTCGCGGATCTCACGGGGACGGGGAAGGTGGGGGACACGGTGCTCGCCTTCCAGATCGGGGCCGGGTTGATGTGTGCGGCGGGGCTGGTGGCGGCGGTGTTGGCGGTGCGGGCGGAGGGGCGGTCGCTGGAGGATGTGGCTACGCCGTTGACTGCGGTTGACGCGAAAGTCGCGCCGGCGTCTCCGTGACCCTGGGGATCTGAGTACTCGTACTCTGTCGCGGGCCTGGCGGTGGGGGAACCCTCGTACGTATGACCGAGAAGCTGCTGAGCCCCCTGCGGACGCGTCCCTGGCCGGAACGTTGGCTGACTCGGATGCTCGGTGCGGGGGGTGCGGCGGTGGCGTATGTCTTCTGCGTGCCGTCGGGAGCGGTGCCGGTGTCGGTGGCGGGTGAGGTGTCCGGTGGTGGGGTGGCGCTCGCGGTGATCCTGGTGTTTCTGGCGGGCTACTTCGGTCACCGGGACGACCTGGCCTGGCCGTTACTGGTGGTGGCGGTGCCGCCGGCTGTGCAGATGTATGTGTCGTTCGAGTCGGAACAGCCGTTGGCTTGGGCGTTCGCGACGCTGGTGGTCGCGGCGGGGGTGCTGGTCGCGGCGACGGTGGGACGCTGTTTCCGGCCGCGTGGCGTGGAGGAATCGACCGACGGTGTGCTGTGCGGTGCCGCCCATCGATCGTGAGGAGCCGTATCCGATGACCGTCCGCAGGATCGTCCCCGACTTCCAAGTGGCAGGAGAGGGCGAGGACTCGATGACGACGAACGCCGACTTCTACGGCTTGCTGGGATTCGAGGAAGTCATGAACCAGGGCTGGGTGATGACCCTGGCATCTCCTTCGAATCCCACTGCTCAGATCAGCTTTCTCACGGAGGAACGCACCGCCCCTGTTGTTCCCGACCTGAGTGTGGAGGTTGAGGACGTGGACGCGGTGTGGGCCGAGGTTGTCGCGTCGGGTGCGGAGGTCGTGCGGGAGTTGCGGGACGAGGAGTGGGGGGTGCGGCGGTTCTTTGTGCGGGATCCGGGTGGGCGGGTGGTGAATGTGCTGGGGCATCGGCGCTGAGGTGTCGTCTTCGGGGGCGGGCCGGTGGGGGCTGGTCGCGCCCACGCGGCGGTAGCCGCAAATGTCACAGCCCCGCGCCCCTGGGTTGTGGGGGTGCGGCTCCGTGTGTGGGTGCGGGTGCGCCCAGGATGCGAGGGCGGTCAGTACGACCCCGCCGAGGTGTCGCTTCCTGATAGCAGGCAATCCTATTCGGGCTATAAGAATAGCCTGGCAAATAGCTGAGTGAATTCTCTGAATTCATGCCGGGTTGCTGTGCAACCTGAAACTTATTTTACCTACGTGACCATCCATTGAGATTCAGGTAAGAACGTCGATAATCTTGCCAACGATCGCGCGAGCGGCCGACCGGCGCCGCCCCCTGCGTGTCTCACCCCTGCCTGCGACCGCTGACGAGCGGCGATGGGTGCTGCCCATGCGGCTGGGACATCTTTCTGGAATTGAAGGAGTGGTCCGTGAGTAGAGAAAGAACCCGTCTCGTGCGTACGAGACGGACCTGGCGTGGAATTGCCGGGGCTGTTACGGCGGTTGTGCTGGTCGGTGGTGGTTTCGCCGTGGCCAATGCCTCGACCGACAGTCAGACGGGTACATCGGCCGCCGGCGTCAAGCGGCCGGTCGACAAGAAGGCCACCGGTGTCGGTGCCGTGGTCAGCGCGGCCAACGCGTTTCTGAACACGCTGGACGCCGACCAGCAGGCGGAGGTGCTGCTGGACTTCTCACAGGCGAACGCCACCGCCTGGTCGAACCTTCCGTGCGGCTCGTCCTGCCGTCCCGGCATCCAGCTGGGTTCCCTGACGGACACTCAACTCGCCGCCGCCATGCAGGTGGTGAAGCTCGCCACGGGCACCGGCAAGGGCACCGGGTACGACCAGATCACGCAGATCATCAAGGCCGACGACGTGCTCAACGCCGCACAGAGCACCAGCTCCGCGGGTCCGGCGCCGTCGGACACCGCGTCGAGCACGGCCTCCGCCGACCCGTCCGCCAGCTCGACTGCCACGGATGCTCCGACCGACGTTCCGACCGGCACCCCGCCGTCCGGTGGCGCCGGCGGCGGTGGCATGGGCGGCTACGGAAGCGGCGTCTACTTCCTGGCGTTCCTTGGCACCCCCTCGGTTGACGGCACCTGGCAGTTGCACTTCGGCGGGCACCACCTCGCCGTCAACGAGACCTACAAGAAGGGGAAGGTGGCGGGCGCCAGTCCGTTCTTCGTCGGGGTCGAGCCCAGCAGCTGGACCGCCGACGACGGCACCACGTACTCGCCCCTTGAGGCGCAGCGCAACGGCATGCTCGCGCTGACCGGGAGCCTGAGCACGGAGCAGCTGGCCACCGCGAAGCTGACCGAGTCGTTCAGCGATGTGCTCCTCGGCCCGGGGCAGGACGGCCAGTTCCCGGCGACCAAGGAAGGCATCAAGGTCAGCTCGCTGTCACCGAAGCAGAAGCAGCTGGTCCTGAAGGCCATCCACCCCTGGATCGCCAACGTGGACGACGCCACCGCGAAGAAGCTCATGAAGACGTACGAGCATGAGCTGAACCAGACCTACGTCGGCTACTCCGGCGGCACCGCGCTGGACACCCAGGGCGACTACGTCCGCATCGACGGCCCCGGCGTGTGGATCGAGTTCGTCTGCCAGAACGGCCTTGTCTTCCAGGGCAAGGTCCACTACCACACGGTGTACCGCGACCACACCCGTGACTACGGCAGCGAGTTCACCTTCTCATGACCCGACCGCGAACTTGGCTGACCACAGCGCTACTTCGCCTGGTGGCCGGGATCGCGATCGCGGTACCGGCGGCGCTCCTGCTCGGAGCGTCGCCGGCCGCCGCGCACCCGATGCCGCACTCTGTGGTCCAACTCGACGTGTACCAGGCCTCGGTGACCGCGCGGCTGGCGCTGCCGGTCGACGACTTCTCCCGGGCGAGCGGCATCGATCTCAACACGGTCAAGTCAACCGCCCTGGCCAGTAAGGCCGTTGCGATCCGTGCCTATCTAGCCGGGCACATCCGCCCGACCACCCCCAAGGGTGAGGCGTGGCAGGTCACCATCGGCGCGCTGAGCCTCAGCCGCACCGAGCAGACCTCCACCGGCCCGTACCGCGAGCTGATCGCGAAGGCCGTACTCACCCCGCCGACGGGAGCGGATGTACGGCACTTCATCCTTGGCTACGACGTGATCGTGCACCAAGTGGTCACGCATATAACGCTGGTGTCGGTTCGTCAGGACTGGGCCGCGGGTCGGGTCGAGGGTGACGGTGCCACGCAGGTGGGCACCATCCGTCTCGATGTCCGGCACATGAAGGTTCCGCCGCTGGTCGTCGACCTCGGCGAGGGGAGTGCCTGGCGTGGTTTCGTCGCCATGCTCGAACTGGGCGGCAACCACATCCTCACCGGTACCGATCATCTGCTGTTCCTGCTCATCCTGCTGCTGCCCGCACCGTTGTTGGCGGCCGGTGGGCGGTGGAGGGGTCTGGCCGGACCCCGGGCGGCCCTCTCGCGCATCGGCCTCATCACGCTGGCCTTCACCGTCGGCCACTCGGTCGCCCTGGCGGCAACTGCCCTCACCCGCTTCGAGATTCCCGGCCGGCCGGTCGAGGCGTTCATCGCGGCCAGCATCCTTGTCGGCGCGGTCCACGCGATCCGCCCGTTGTTCCCGGGCAAGGAAGCGATCGTGGCGGGTGTGTTCGGCCTGGGGCATGGCATGGCGTTCTCGTTCGTCCTCGCCGAAATGCACCTGTCCACAGGCCAGTTGGCGACCAGCCTGCTGGCCTTCAACCTGGGCATCGAGCTCGTCCAACTCCTGTTGGTCTGCCTGGCGTTGCCGTCGCTGCTGGTCCTCGCGAGGTTGCGGGTGCAGCCCGTGCTGCGGGTGGGCGGTGCGCTGATCACGGCTACGGCGGCTGTCGGGTGGCTGGTGGATCGGGTGGGGCTGCCGAATCCGGTGGCCAGGGTGGCAGATAGTGCGGGGTCCCATACGACGGGGATGTTGACGGTGCTTGCGGTGGCGGCGGTCGGGGCGGGCGTGTGGACGCTGGTCGAACGCCAACGCAGGTGCAGGTCAGTGGAGTTGGAGGCAGACGCGGAGGCCGACGCGGAGTCCGTAGTCGGATCGGCGCTCTCCAGGGTGCCGTAGGGAGTGGGGGAGGGGGCGGGGCGGCCCGCGCGGGAAAACTTGCCGTCCCGGCATCTTTTCCACTCCGGCAAGTTCCAGTACGGTCCGGGGCGTGGCGGTGGAGGGCGGTCTACGGGAGCGCAAGAAGGCGCGGACGCGCGCCGCGTTGGCGAGCGCGGCGATGCGGCTGGCGTTGGAGCGCGGGCTGGAGAACGTCACCGCCGAGGCGATCGCCGAGGCGGCGGACGTGTCGCCGCGCACCTTCCGCAACTACTTCTCCGGCAAGGAGGAGGCGATCGTCGCCGAGTTGGTCGACGGCATGGGGTACATCGCCGAGGGACTGCGCGCCCGTCCGGCCGGTGAACCGCTGTGGGAATCGCTGCGGCACGCCCTGATGTTCTCGGCCTTCCTGCCGCCGGAGCAGCTTGAGCAACTGGCCGTCAAGGTACGGATGGTGATGGCGAGCAGGGCTCTGCTGGGTTCGCAACTGGCGATCTTCGAGCGGCTCGGCCAGGAGCTCGCCGTGGTCATCGCCGAGCGCACGGGTACGGACGCGCGCAGCGATCTGTACCCGCGCCTGACCGCCGTTGTGGCGGCCAACGCGTTGAGGTTGGCGGTCTTCATGTGGCTGGAGAGCGACGGCGGTCTGGACCTCGCCGAGGTGACGGCCGACGCGCTCGCGCGACTGCGGGCCGGGCTTCCCGAGCCGTAGGGACATCGATGAGGAGGCATCACTCATGAACACGAGACGTGCGGTGTTGGCCGTGGTGGCGAGCACCTGTCTGTTCTTAGGGTTGTTAGGGGTCTCGGCGCCAACTTCCGGCGCTGCGAGCGCAGTTGGCCCGGAGGTCACCGGTCCGGTCACCGGCGGCAACGGTGCCGTCGTACTACAAGGCACGTCGTTCGACCTGGGCAGCGTGGGATACACGCAGTCGGAGTTCTTCCTCTCCGGCACCGCCACCTCGTACACCTCGGCCAACCCGCTGGGCTCGGACGGCCGTTGGGACGTGACGCCGGCGAGCAGCGCGCCGTACACGACCAGGATTGTCATGAACAGGCCATCGAACCCGGCCCGTTTCAACGGGACGGTCGTGGTGGAGTGGCTCAACGTCTCCGCCGGTCTGGACACGGCCCCGGAGTGGATCTACACCCACAATGAACTGATCCGCGAGGGCTACGCCTGGATCGGCGTCTCCGCCCAGGCTGTCGGCGTGGCCGCGACGAAGGCCGTGGACCCGGTCCGTTACGCGGCCCTGTCCCACCCGGGTGACAGCTACTCCTACGACATCTTCACCCAGGCCGGACAGGCCGTACGGGACTCCGCGGCCAAGATCCTCGGCGGGCTCCGGCCCCGTACCGTGCTGGCCGAGGGCGAGTCCCAGTCCGCGTTCCGCCTCACGACGTACATCGATGCGGTCCAGCCCCTGGCGCGCGCGTACGACGGATTCCTCGTCCACAGCAGGGCCGGATTCGCTGCGGCCCTCTCGCAGGCGCCCCAGGCGGACGTGCCCACCCCTGCGGCCGTCGAGTTCCGTACCGACACGGACGTTCCGGTGCTCACCGTGCAGACCGAGACCGACCTGATGCTCCTGGGATATCTGACGGCTCGTCAACCCGACACTGGGCGGCTGCGGTTCTGGGAGGTGGCGGGGACCGCGCACGCGGACGACTACGTCGCGAACGTCGGCGCCGCGGACACGGGCAACGGGGCGGTGAGCGCTGGGGAGTTGGACGCCATGCTCGACCCGCCGACCGGGACCCCCGCCTTCTCCTGCGCCGACCCGATCAACACCGGCCCGGCACACTACGTCATGGACGGCGCCCAACACGCCCTGCGCAGCTGGGTGTTGACCGGGATCCCGCCGGCCAAGACCTCTCCGTTGCAGGTGACCACCAGTAGCGACGGCACACCCGCGTTCGTCCTGGACGCCAACGGCAACGCCACCGGCGGAATCCGCACGCCGGCCGTCGACGCGCCCGTCGCCGCCCTGTCCGGCCTCGGCCAGACCGGAACGGCGCAGTTCTGCTTCCTCTTCGGTACGACGACCCCGTTCACCGCCGCCAAGTTGGCCGCGCTGTACCCCACGCACGCGGAGTTCGTGAGGCAGTGGGCGGCTCGGACGGCGGCCGCGGTGGCCGCGGGGACGATCCGGCCCGCCGACGGGGCGGACCTTGTCGAGGCGGCGGTGAGGTCCGGCATCGGAGGGTGAGGGATTGGGGGGAGAGGGAGGAGGGAGGGAGGAGGTGAGCGGGTGCGGCCCGGGGTTGGACCCCCGGACCGCACCCGCTCACTACCAACTCAGTACTCGGGGCTCAGGAGGAGAGCCACTCCGTGGCGTTGAGGGCGAGGGCGGCGTTGGTGGCGCCGGTGTCGTTCCAGCCGTCGTAGAGCGTGTTGCCGGACTGGCCGGTGCCGTCGTCGATCGGTGAACTGTCGCCCCAGAACGCCACCTTGCCGCTGCCGAAGGTGCTGGTGGCGAAGAAGGCGCCGGTGTTGCCGGAGTAACCGGAGCGGTACAGCAGCCCCTTGGCGGCGGAGTTGTCGGCGGGCTTGATCGTGGCCGTGGTGCCGTTGGCGATGAGGCTCTTGGTGACGGTGCCGAAGGAGCCGTGCAGCACGGGGTTGGTGCTGTCGCTGATGGCGGCCGGGTAGCCGGAGGTGATGTTCAGCGAGTCGATGGAGAAACCGAACGGGTCGGTCGAGTCGACGCTGTTGTTCGTCATCAGGTCGTTGAGGATCTGGACCGCGTCGTAGCCGTCGTTGTTGCGGTCGGACCCGGTGTGGTCGGAGATCATGAACAGCCCGCCGCCGGCCTTCACGAAGTTCATGATGGCCGTCTTCTCGGCGGTCGTGAACTTGATGTTCGGCTCGGGCAGCACGAGCGTGTCGAAGTTCGAGAGGTCGGTGGCCGACGAGCCGCCGTAAGTCAGCGCGCTGGTCGCGGTCTTGAGGCTGTAGTCGCCGGTCTTCTGCAGGGCGATGCCCCACGAGGACAGCGCCCCGGTCCAGTCCTTGTCGGAGGAGGGGGAGGAGTCCTGGGACAGCGGGTCGGGCTTGCTGGTGGAGATGATCCAGTCCGCGTTGCCCGCCTCCTCGGCGTGGCCGTCGTCGAACAGCACGCGGTGCGTGGTGGCCGCGTGCGCGGGGGTGACGGTGGCCGCCTGGACGGCTGCGCCTGTGGCGAGCATGCCGAGGACGGTGAGAGCGGTGGTGAACCTGTGGCGTGACGTGAAGACGCTTGTGCGTGTCATGGACTTGCCAAAGCTGAGCATCCGGTGAACCTCCGTGAGTGGGGGGATTCCATCAGTGGGGGGTGGAATGAACAGGGGTGCGGGTGCGGGTGTGTTGGGCGTTGCGGGTGCTGCTGGTGTTGTCGAGTGGGGCGAATCTTCGCGCGTAGAACGGTAGTTGAGTGATCACCGATCGGCGCACGGGAGGACGGTACACAGAAGATCGGGGTCGCCGGGAGACTCTCTCGGCTGTTCACGTAGATCTCTTACTCGGCGATACCGGGGGTGGGGAAATGGCGCGGTGCCGGGCGCAATGACGCGTGGCGGCCCGGCACCGAAGTGCTGACGTAGTGGTGTTGAGGTGCTGCCGAACCGTTTACCGGACGTCGACGAAGTCGCCGGGCGCTGTGGCCGCGGCGGTGGTGGCGGTGCCCGCGAAGACGTAGCGGTAGTAACCGTCGACCGTGGCCTTCGTGGTGGTCTTCAGGACGCCGGTGCTGTTGGTCTTGATCGTCTTGAGGGTGGTGTAGGTGCTGCTGCTCTTCTTCCGGAACTGCAGCTTCACCGGCTGGGACACGTACCCCGCGTACTTGCCCGTCGACCAGTTCGCGCGGGCGAGCTTGCCCGTGACCGTGATGGTCTTGCCCTTCTTGACCGGCTCGGGCGTGGCGTCGGCGGTCAGCGTGGAGGCCTTCTTGATCGAGGCGGTGGCGACGTCGTCGTTGTAACTGGCGTTCGCGTACAGGTCCCAGGCCCCCAGGAACAGCTTCCAGGTCCCGGCCACGCCGTTGTCCTTCATGTCTGTGGCGGGGTGGATGTTGAAGACGGCCTTGCAGGTGTACGTGCCCTGGGTCGCCGTCTCCGTGCAGGCGGGGTCGTCGTCCGTCCCCAGGCCGCCGGTGATGCCGTCCTCGGTCGAACTGTCGGTCCCCTGCCACAGGAAGGCCTCGGTGAGCGCGATACCGCTCGCGTTCGTGGCGGTGTACGTGACGGTGACGGACTTCGTGCCGGTGGTACCGAGGACGATGTCCTTGCCGCCGTTGATGACGGCGTGCGAGAACTTGGTGCTGCCCGAGGAGTCTCTGGGCTGAACGGCTTTCGCGGCAAGGGAAGTTAGCCCCGCCGCCACACTCGGACGCTCCGCCGCCTGGGCGACGACCGGAAGCGCGAGCGCGGACAGGACGACGGCACCGGAAACAACGGCGGCAGCTGCAACACGTATACGCATGAAACCCCCACAGGAACCTGAGAGGCCCGCCCAAGTCTCCCCTTGGCCGGGCCTGTTGATCTCCGCATGATATGGACTCAGGTCGGAAATGGTGAAGATCTCTTGTGCAATAAGTGCGTAACGGACCAGTGGGGCTTGGGAGTTGGTATCGACCGGGTTTCGGCGATGAGGACCCCGCCGCCCAGGCATACGGTTACGGCTTCGACCGCGAACCGGGCGACGCCAAGGAGGCCTTGAAGTGACCACACCTGTGCGCTCGCAGGTACGGGAGCCCCGCGGCCCGCGCACCCGCATCGCGTCCGCGCTCTGCGCCCTCGTCCTCGCCCTGGGCCACCTGGTGACGGCGTATCTGACGCTTCTCGCCCACCTGGCGGACCCGGCGGGCCCCTGGGACAGCGAGTCGGTCTCCCACTCGAACTTCGCGGCGGGCTCCGCCCTGACGCTTGCCGCTGTGACCGCTGGGATGACCTGGGTGTTCGTCAAGGGGGGATGGGTCCGGAGGTGGTGGTACGTGATTCCTTCGGCGCTGGCTGTCGCTGCGCTGCTTCGGCTTACCGTGCTGGTTCCGGAACTCTGACCCTGGATTCACAAAGGGGCGGCGTTGGTGGTGCTCTCTGAGACTGGGGCGTAAGTCACGCATCACTGGAGGACATCGGCAGCGAAATTCGACCTGTGAGCAGGATGGCGTGGTTGGCGAAGAGCGCGTCGAGGTCGATTCGTCGGCGGATGTACGCCGTCCAGGTCGTGCGCGGCAGATCCGTGTACGCGGCGACGACGCGCGCCCGGTTTGCCTGGGTAAGGATCCAACGTGCCCGGTCTGCATCGTTGTTTCGGCCGCCAAGGCTCTGCGCGAGCCGCCACAACTCCTCACCCTCGCTGAGTACGTCGACGACGGCGACGAGGCCGATGTCGCCCAGACCGCGCTCGTCGCTGGACTGGGTGGTGTACGCGAGGGTGAGGGCTTCGAGGGGGAAGACGGTGACGCGGCTGGTTGCGGTCAGCTCGGTCAGGGACACGAGATGGTGGTCCGTTTCTGGCGGCGAGGGGGTTGGGTCGGCTCCGGGGGAGAGCGGACCAACCACCTTTGAGGGGTGGCTGGTTGTGCTGGTCAGCAGCAGGGGCCGTCGCCACAGCAGGCGGGTGCGTTGCATTCGGCGGCTGTGCCCCACAGTTCGTCGTCGACCTCGAAGCCGGCCGCCCGGATCTTGTTGACGACCGAGGTCATCAGGCCCCCGGTCCGCGTCTTGCTGTTCGGCTGGTGATGCAGGAAGTAACCGAACTGCTCCTGACACCAGTTGGCGTACCAGTCGGTGTGAAGGATGAGCGTGTGCCAGCCGGGGTCTACCTGTTGGGACGGGGCCATGGAGGCGCCTTCGCCCGTGGAGCCCATGACGAAGACCAGGGCGAGTGCCTGGTCGACGACACGGTCCGCCACAGCACGTTCGAGGCCGTACTCGTCGGCGCAGAACGCGGCGAGCTTGGCGAAGTCGATGTTGGTGACGAGGGAACGGCCGGTACGGGTCGTGGTGGCTACGGCAGTGGTCATCGCATGCCTTCTTTCGCGTTCGTGCCCAGGCTTGGCGGGGTCGGACCCGGCGGCCTTTCGGGTGCTGGTGGGGTTGTGTGGAGCACTGCTTCACCTCGTGGCTGAGGGACTTTCGGGCAGCCCACTTTCGGGAGCGACGCACGGGCGTCACGCATTCAGGAGAGGGATCTTCCAGACCGCCGTACGGCATGGCGAAGGCTCACATTCGTGTGCCGATGGCGATCCGGTCGTTGTCGGCGGCCAGCCGGATCATCGCCCGGAGCACGATTTCCAGGCGCCGCTCATCGAGGTATTCCACCGCGGCGAGGTAGCTCTGCTGCACGCCCACGATCGACAACACCAGCCCGAGGAAAGCGCGTTCGCCTTCGTCGAGTTCCAGCGTGTAGAGGCGTCCGGACATGCCTTCCCACCGGCAGGTCATGACACCGTCCTGCTGGGTCACGAGCGCTTTGCGGACCTGGTCCCGAGAGAGGAGCGATTCCTCTTCGACGAGGGCCTGCATCGCGATGCGGTCGCGCAGGCCGACCGCGGACCGTACGAGAAACTCGCCGAGTGGCGAGGCATCGAGCTTGTCGTCCGTTGTGCCTGGGGAGGGTGTGCTGGTCACCATCCAGGGGCCGTCGCAAGAGGCGGGCGTTGTGGTCATGACCGGGACGTTAGGCGCTGCAATTGCGCATGGAGATGTCGATTGCGCGCGATTGCGCATACAACGGCTGGGCTTGCGGTGGATTGCCTATGAGGGGTTCAAGGACGCTCGCGCCCGCCCGATCAGACGGCGTGCTGAAGCCCCGTACTCGGCGGACTCGGCGAGCCAGTCCCAAGCCCGCTCGTACAGTTGGATGTCTTCTTCGCCGGTGAGCCACAGTTCTTCGCTGATCGTCTCGACGATGACCAACCGACGGTCGTAGATCCAGAAGGCATGTGGAGCCGTACGGCGCAATTGCGCGCCGAAGGGCAGGATGCCGAGCTCGATTCGGCGCTGGCCCACCAGGTTGTACAGCCGGTCCAACTGCTCGGCCATCACGTCCGCGGGACATGAGCGGTGGTAGAGGGCGGCCTCACAGACGAGAAACCGGAAGGTCTTCGCTGGGTCGTACAGCGACTCCTGGCGCCGCATGCGGGCTTCGACGGCAGCCTCGGTGGTTGGCGGGATCCCACGGAACTCTGCGTTGGAGTCGAAGATGACGCGGGCGTACTCCGGGGTCTGGAACAACCCTGGTACGCGCGACACTTCAAGACCCCGGATCGCCTTCGTGGCATCGGTCTGGCGCACGGCGATCTCTTGGCGGCCGCGGTGTCCGCCGGCCAGCTGGCGTCGCCAGGAGCGGTGCCGTTGTTTCATCTCCAGCCCGGCTCGCAGCCCGTGGAGCTCAGCTTCGACTTCCGGCCGACCGCACGCCTGCGCCCACGCGGTGAGATCGGCGGCGGTCGGGGTCTGCTTGCCGTTCTGGAGCCGAGAGACCTTCGAAGGCTGGCAACCGAGCTTGCCGGCAAGGTTCTTGCCCTCCAGACCAGCCTCGGTGCGCAGCTCGCGCAGCCGTGCGCCAAGGGCCTCTCTGGCGGTCTGGTAATCCGTGCTCACACGGTGGAACGTACCCGCCTGGCGAACTCTTCGGTACGTACGGCGTGGTGCCAGGCGGCGTCCCGGGCCTGGCAGGCGGCGAGGACCTCGGCAGGTTCTTCGGTGACGTAGACCCCCAGTGTGGTGTCCTCGTCGTCGAACGCGAAGCGGGCGAGGACCTTGGAGTCGAAGAGCCAGAAGTCGTAGTCCGGCAGCCGTAGTTGCTGTGCTTGGGCGCGGGTCAGGTGTCGGATATCCTCTCCTGCGGCGACGTTGCTGGGCGCGCTCGCGAGGAGGAACTCCTGTCCCTGGGTGGGCGGTTGGTCAACCACGCGGACACGCTCGAACCGCTTGCCCAGCGCGGTCTGCGCGCGCACGTTCTCCCGCCAGACGTTGTCCGGCTCGCCGGCGATGTCCTCGCCCGCGAGGAACCGCGCCCACTTGGGGTTGGTGCGGTCCGAGGCGTAGCCAAGGCGCGTCTCCAGGCGCCAAGCGGTGTGCTTGAAGTCGCGAAAGAGACCGGAGACCGAGGCGAACGGCTGGAGTTCGGGCGTGTCACTCCTCGGCGCGTATCGACTGAGCAGGCTGCGCGGTACGCGGACGAAGGTCTCGGACTCCTTGACGTCCCGCAGTTGGGCGAGGTGCTCCGGGTCGGTCTCCCGCTCGCCCTGGACGAGGATCTCGTCCGTGCCCTCGATCTCGTACAGGGTGGGGCAGTCGCCGTCGTCGCTGGTCGTACCGAGGAACCTGAGCGTCATGTCACCCTCCGGATGCGGTTGTTGGGGATCCAGGATGCGGGGGCGGGACTCGGTCTCACCTCAGGATTGCAGCAGATTGCGCATCCCGTGCAGTGCGTTGGGATTGCGCGCAAGCAGGAGAACGCAATGCCGATGCGAAGTCGCTGCACGACACCTAACTCCTAGGCGTGCGGGGCACGATTGACTGATCAACAGCCCCCAACGGTCGGTGAGTTCGTGGCAGGCTCTGTTGGTATGGAGTTCTCCGAGGTGGTCCGTCGTAGGCGCATGATCCGCCACTACTCCGACAAGCCACTGACCCCAGAGGTGACCGAACGCATCCTCGCCTCCGCCCTACGAGCCCCCTCGGCCGGCTTCTCCCAGGGCTGGGCGTTCCTCGTCCTGACCGACCCGGCCGACCGCGCCCGCTTCTGGCCGTTCGTCCCCACCCGTGTCGAGAACACCCCGACCATGCAGGACGCCCCGCTGGTCGTAGTACCCCTGGCTCACAAGGCGGCGTACCTTGCGCGCTACGCCGAACCCGACAAGGGCTGGGAGGACCGCGCCGAGGCCCGCTGGCCCGCGCCGTACTGGTACATCGACACGGGAATGGCATCTCTGCTGATGCTCCTGACCGCGGTCGACGAAGGGCTTGGTGCTTGCTTCTTCGGGATCATGCCGGAGCATCTGGAGCCGTTCCGGGCGGAGTTCGGGGTGCCGGAGGAGTACGACCCGATCGGCGGGATCACGGTGGGGTACCGGGCTGAGGATGTTCCCGAGCAGAGCGGTCGGGTCGCGGAGCGGCGCCGGGGTGTGGAGGACGTCGTTCACCGGGGGCAGTGGGGGCGGCACGCCTGAGAGGGAACTGGCCGAGGGGCTGGGAGCGTTGCGCTGGCCTGAGCCAGGGCTACCGGTCGACCGTGTCTTCAGACTGGTTTGCGTCAGGTTCCTCAGAGCTGCGAAATCCGTCTGTCCTGCAAGGCGTTCGTGAATGCACGCCAAGCCTGTCTCCGGACAGTGAGCGAAGAGCCGCCCTGGTTCTTCGAGTCACGTATCAGAGCCCCATCTTGTGTACGCGCGCACTCGACACACTCCGTCCCACTGCCCCCGCTGTACGAGGACTTGAACCACTGGTGCGTCGAGGGCGCCGACATCAGGACTCCTTGCTTATGCGGTGGACGATCTCCGTGGAGGACTCAAGATCGAGTGCCTGTGCGCTGAGGTACTCGAACGCCAACCTATAACGCGCCAGTTCCTGAGGCTTCTCCATGAAGAGGCCGCCGCTGAGTAGGTCGACGTACGCCACGTCCAGCTCCGGAGTCGGGCCCCGGAGGATAGCGAAGCTGCCAACTGCCGCTGCGTGTGCGCCTTTTGAGAATGGGAGTACTTGAACGGTGACATGAGGGCGCTCGGTCAAGGCGAGTAGGTGGCCGAGTTGTTCTCGCATGACCTCACGGCCTCCGACCTCGCGACGGAGCGCCGCCTCATCGATCACGCACCAGATGCGTGGTGGGTCGTCGCGGTCGAGGAGTTCCTGGCGCTTCATGCGGATGTCGACCATGTGCTGCACCTCGCGCTCCGGGCACTGGACCTCCGAGGCTCGGTGAACTGCCTCGGCGTAGGCGCGAGTTTGGAGCAGCCCGGGGACGTACATGCATGCGTAGTGGTCTTCGCGTACGACCTCGTCCTCAAGCGTGAGCATGAGGTTCATGGACTCCGGGATGGGGTCGGCGAGTGATCGCCACCAGCCTTGGATCTTAGCGCCCTTGGCTAGCTCGACGAGGGCGATGCGTTCCGCGTCAGAGGCTCCGTATTCGCGGCAAAGGGCGTCAATGGCCGGCCACTTGACCGTTCCCTCCTTTGTCTCGTAGCGACTCAGTGTTGCCTTTGAGATGCCGACTCGTGCACCTGCTTCCTCCAGGGTCAAGCCTTTGGCTTCGCGGAGTCGGCGCAGGTCGGCGCCTAGCTGGCGCCTTCGTGTGGTGGGTCCAACTGGCATGGTTCCAGCCCCTCATGTCGATCTCTCAGATCGTGCTGGTTATTTGAGTCTGACGGCAAGACAGCGCGCGCCGGGGGCGCGCGATGCTGATGTGCGCTCCTTCCCGCACGAAATGAGAGTTCCATTTTGAGAGTTCCAGTGCAACCCTCGGTGTGAAGGTAGTTACGCATCGCAACCTGCTGTGCAGGTGGAGGGGTTGGGGCATGGACTGCACTACGTGCACGCCGAGGACGGCGTGGGAACTCCCGTTTCTTGCGGAACCCGAGGAAGTGGCAGCTCTGCGGCGGGTGTTACGCATCCACCTGAGAATCTGGGGACTGCAGGAACTGACCGTCGCGGTCCAGCTCTGCGTCAGCGAGCTCGTCTCCAACGTGATCACTCACGTGGGTGCAGGCACCCCGACCACCCTCGCCGTCTCTATGAACGGCACCCGCCTACGCATCGAAGTCCACGACCCCGACACCCGTGCTCTTCCGACACTCGTGGATGCGAGCGATCATGCCGAAACAGGACGTGGCATGGCGCTCGTCACCGCCACTTCTGACCGCTGGGGTGTGCAGCTCCTCGCCGATCGCAAGGTGACGTGGTGCGAGTTCGCCACTGCTCTGCACGCACCCGACGAGCACTGCGGTAACCGTCGGGCAAGTCGCCTTGGGGCAGCAACCACGGAGTTGGCGGCGATCGATGCCATCTCTGACCTTCTGCACTGGCTTCGAGTGCATGGCCATGACCCGGAGGAAGCCCTGGACCGAGCTCAGATGCGCTTCGAGGCTGAGCTCGGTCTCGTGGGCGACTAGCCGGGAGGTGTCACCCGGCAGCAATCGCCGAGTACGTCCAGACGTCCGCCGGGAGCGCGTGCTTCAACTTCCACTTGATCGCCATCGGCTTGCTCCCGGTGGAGCCGTCGAACTCGGCAGGGCCGAGCAGCATCCACGGCTGGGCTCCCCCGATGTCCGTGCTCTTGTAGCGGCGCACGAAGAGCAGCACATGGCTGCCCTCGGCTACGTGATTCTGGTAGCGCAGACCTGTGGGAGACGTTGCTGACGTCTGATTCTGGGACTCCCAGTGGAAGAGAGTCTCGCTCAACGCGTAATCGTGGTAACGAGTTTGAGGGGAGAAGTCCTTCTCGTCCTTCTCCAGAGTGATGAGGAGCGCGTCGGTCTTGATCGACTCACACCACTTCACGCCCTCGCGGAAATCGGCCGGCATGAAGCCACCGATGGAGGACTGGCCAAGGGCAGGAAGGATTTCTTCGCGGCTGTACGAGGCATGCACGGTCAGGGGAATGCCGCTCTGCCCGCCCACGCCCAGAAGTGGGATCGGTACGTGTTCCGTGTGGGCGAGGTTGTACTTCAGAACCTGACGCAGCTCACTGCGAACTGCGTGCTGCTCAAGCAGAGTTGAGAATCCGGCGTGGTAGTCCGCGAAGCCCTTGCGAGTGACGCCGCCAAGCGGCCACAGCTGGAAGAAGAGCATGCGGGCGTAGGCCTGACCCTGCTCGTCGAGTTCGCCGTAGGCAGGAGCGTCGTCCGTCAGCATCCGCGTGTATGCGGCTACCCGCAGCGGGTCGTCCACGTGGAGAAAGGCGGACACACGCTTGAGGAGGGCGGCTTCGCCTTCCGGCGGCTCACCCTGCAGAAGGCCGGAGCGGCGTAGCAAGCCTGTCCAGGAGTTGCCGTTGCCTCGGTAGAGCTCCTTCAACTCGCGGCCGCTCTCGTGCAGGTACCGACTGAGCCTCGGCTCGGCATAGTCGGCGACCTCACGTGCCAGCGCCGTGACGTTGACGCCGATCTGGTCCTTGATGTTGGCGATGATGGTTTTCTTCGCCTTCTCCTCAAGGATGATCTGGCAGCCGGACGGCAGCTGCGGGAAGTCGTGCTCGATGTTGTCCAGCAGCCGCTTGCGGGTGAGGTTCGTGAGCGCCCGGAACTGGTTCTCGAAACGGAACTCCTTGCGGTGCTGCCCAATGAAGTCCAGCACGGTGAGTACGGCCTTGTCCTCGGTGCGGCGGAGGCCGCGGCCGAGTTGCTGAAGGAAGACGGTGGCGCTGGAGGTAGGGCGCAGGAGAAGCAACGTATCCACGTCAGGGATGTCGAGCCCTTCGTTGAAGAGGTCGACCGAGAAGATGACTTGCACGGTCCCCGACCTGAGGTCTGCCAGGGCCTGCGCACGCTCTTCGCTGGATGACTCCCCGGATAGGGCAACGGCGTTGAGGCCGGCGGTTCGGAAGGACTCGGCCATGAAGTGCGCGTGCGCAACCGAGACGCAGAAACCCAGCGCCCGCATGGTCCCAGGGTCGGTGACCTTGTCCCTGACCGCCTTCACGACCAGCCGTGCCCGTGCCACGTTCCCCGTCAGCACGTTGCTCAATGCGCTTGCGTCATACGCCCCGCGCTTCCACTCCACCGTGCTCAAGTCGGTGGTGTCGGTGATACCGAAGTAGTGGAAGGGGCTGAGGAGTTCGTTCTCGAGCGCTTCCCACAGGCGCATCTCGGCGGCGATACGACCGTCGAAGAACTCGTCCTGGATGTTCTTGCCGTCCATGCGCTCGGGCGTTGCGGTAAGCCCGAGCAACTCGTCCGGCTGGAAGTGGTCAAGGATCTTGCGGTACGTCGGTGAGGTCCCATGGTGGAACTCGTCGATCACGATGACATCGAAGTGATCACGGGCGAGACGGTCGAGCGCTCGTGCGTTCAGCGACTGGACGCTGGCGAACACGTGATTCCAGCGCTCCGGGATCTCACCGCTGTGCAGCGACTCTCCGAAGTTCGCGTCCATCAAGACGTCTTGGTAGGTCCGCAGGGACTGCTGCAAGATCTCCTTGCGGTGCGCGACGAACAGCAGCCGCAAGTCGCGGCCGTGCTTCTTCCTCAGTTGCCTGTAGTCGAGTGCAGCCATCACCGTCTTGCCGGTGCCTGTCGCTGCGACCAGCAGGTTCCGGTGTACGTCATGCACGTACCGTTCGACGTTCAGCCGCTCCAGCATGTCGCGTTGATGCGGGTACGGACGTACTTCAAGGCCGGACAGAGTAATCGCGCGGTCTTTAGCGGCAGTTGAAGAGGTGCCTCCTGCGATGGCCAAGGCTTCCTGGAGTCGTTCCCCGTCGGCGTCGGGGTCGTACGTTTCGAAGGACAGGTCGTTCCAGTACGCCTCGAAGGTCGCCTCGAACTTACGCAGGACGTCTGGCGTGGCGATCGAAGACAGCCGGACGTTCCACTCCAAGCCGTCGAGGAGCGCGGCCTTGGAGAGGTTGGAACTGCCGACATACGCAGTGTCGTAGCCGCTCTCGCGACGGAACAGCCATGCCTTCGCGTGCAGTCGCGTCGATCGTGTCTCGTAGTTGACCTTGACCTCGGCGTTGAACTCTCGCACCAACCGGTCCAGCGCTCGCCGTTCGGTGGCGCCGATGTAGGTCGTCGTGATGACTCGTATCGGCACGCCACGCTTGTGGGCCGCTTGCAGGGACTGTTCGATGATGCGCAGCCCGTGCCACTTCACGAAGGCGCAGAGCAGGTCGACGTGGTCGGCGGTGGCGAGCTCGGCGCGTAGTTCGAAGCCGAGGCTCGGGTCCTCCGGCGAGTTGGTGATGAGGGCAGTGTCGGAGAGGGGGATGCCGGGGCGCACGGCAAAGACGCCGGGTGCCTCTTGCCGTGTCAGCGCGAGAAGTTGACGAGGGCCATCAGCCACTAGGTCCACCCACTCTTGGGCGCCTTCTAGAGTGCTGATGGACTCCAGGATGTGGTTGGCGGCGTGTACCCGTTCCTCGGCTGGAAGATTTTGTAGTACGCGTCGCACGGTCCCCGAAACGTGCCGAGTCAGCACGTGAGCCACGGACTCTGGCCCCACCTGGTCACTAACGGGGTGCCATCCGAGGCTGGCGAGTGCCGTCAACTGCTGCTCAAAGCGCAGGGTGATGAGCTGCTCATACAACCCAGCGGATGGTGTGGACGCGTCGCTGTGGCGTTGAGACATAGGCGTGTTCCCCCGGCTGAACAGATGGCTGGACGATGCAGATGTTCTACCAGCCGGCGCTGACAGCGCTCGGATTCGATCACTAGTGATCGTTATGACGCTTGTAGCGGTCATATTGAGAAGCACAGCTGATCAAATCCGGGTACGTTTCATGCGTGCCGCTACACGACCTGCTCATACGCATCGCAGAGACCTACGACCCTCAGGACGGCACGTCCAAAGAGGTGCCAGCTCAGGCTCTCCTCCGAGGGGTGAAGGAGAGGACTGATCTCCCACTGCCCCACGGTTTCATTGCATCGGGGCACGGTGGGCAAGGGTCCGCGAGCATCACGCCGTGGATTGGGGTGTTCGACAAGGCGATCAACACCGAGCCCCAGGAGGGGTTGTACCTTGCCTACATCTTCGATGCGAGGCTTACGTCCGTCACGCTCACGCTGCAGCAGGGAGTCACGAACCTCTCCAAGGAGTATCCCAAGCAAGGTGATCTACGGCGCGAGTTGAAGCGGCGCGCGAAGCATCTTCGAGCAGGAATGCAACCGCAACTGGCCGTGCGGTGGACACATACGCCAGCTTTCGGGACGAAGGCAGAGCGGCCTCGCGCCTACGAGGCTGGGAGCATCGTGGCGAAGCGCTACGAGATTGCCCAACTGCCTGCCGAGGACGTCCTCAAAGAGGATCTCCACACAGCTTCCCTGCTCCTTCGGGACGCTGCGGCCAGCCAGCGCATCTGGCTCCAGGCGCCGGCACCGAATGAGCCCTTTGAGTACGTACCTGAGGAGCACGCTCCAGCGGGCGACCCCCTAGATGGCTTCCACCCCAACAGCAGCAGCGACTACTACGTGCGCACAAAGGGAGGCACGCACCGCAGGGAGCGTCGGCATGAAGAGCTCATTCACGGCTTTGGCCTCCATGCTGTGACGTGCGGATATACCCCGATTACGCGGCGTATGCACCCGAGGGACTTGGTTCTGCGTCGCTCTGCCGGAGACCTTCAGCGCGATTGGTTGATCGAGGGTAAGGCGGTGAAGAAGGGCAACGCCACGCAGGCAGTTCGCGAAGCTGTCGGCCAGCTTCTGGAGTACAGCTACTACTGGTACGAGAAGCGCGACGAGCCGAAGCCGCATCTCGTAGCCCTCTTCACCGAAGACATTGGCCAATACGCCGAGTATCTAGAGGATCACGGCATTGCCTCTGTCTGGCGTGCTCCTGATGGAGAGTGGGCAGGCTCACCCATAGCAATTTCCTGGGAGCTAGTTGCCGCGACCTGATGTGGGGCATCGACGAACCGTCGGTGCCCCATCAACTCATGTGCAGCAAGCGTGTGTTGTTCGGCCGCCGCTGTCGCCCCTCAACCCCCGTGACACTCCCCATAAGCCCGCCCCGACCCACACCAGCAACTAGCCCCCCGCTGAGGCGGCCAAACCACAGCCCGCCCCCGCGCAGCGAGAGTCGTCGCATACTGCGGCAACAGGTCGGCATCCCCAGGCGAAGCCCCCTCGGACGCCGCGAACGCCTCATAAGAAGGCACCGTCCCCGTGACGATCCCAAGGTTCGGCGTCCCGCTAGCCGCCAGCTCCCGCAACGACCCCTCTATTGTCGCAAGGTGCTCCTCGTGCGACGGGTACTCCACCGCAAGGGACTCGTACGCCCCCACCAGCTCGGCCAACTCCCCCTCGGGCCAATGCAGTACGGCCACCGGGAACGGACGCGACAACGCCTCCCGGAACGCGCCCAGTTCCGCCCGCAGCCGCGAGATCTCGGCCTCAAGCTCCGCCGGGTTGTCCGACCCCAGTGACCACACCCGCTTCGGATCATGCAACTCGTCCAGGGAAACCGGCGACGAGGAAGATGAGGAAGACGAAGAGGGCGAGGAGGACAACGAGGACGCGTGGGCCGAATGCAACGTGTCCGCCAGCGTGTCCCACTCGTCGTGCGACACGCCCAGCATCCGCCGCACCCGGTGCCGGCCGTACAGCAACGGGTGGGTGGAGTAAGGCGGTTCGGGGACATCGGTCAGGAGCAGCGTCACGCCCTCCGTGAACGTCTCCTGCGCCGCCTCCAACTCGTCGTGGGACTCCAGGGACTCCGCGACGATCACCCAGGGTGCGGGATCGCGGGGGGACGCGGTCCGTACCCCGTCGATGATGGCCCTGGCCTCGGCCTCGTGGCCGTACTCCCAGAGGTTCGAGGCCTTGAGGGCCCGTACCAGATGCGGGGTTTCCAGGGCGTCCGCCGAAGACAGCAGGCGGTCGTAGAGCGCGGTGGCGGCGGGGCGGTCGCCGGCCAGTTCCAGGTGGGCCGCGGCCTGGAGGAGCAGGGCTTCGGCGTCCTCGGGGTAACGGGCGGCGGTCCGCTCCAGGCGGGCCGCTTCGGCGGAGTGGTCGACGTTCTCGGCGGGCGTGTCGGGGCGCATGAACGACACGGTACTGCCGATGCCTGCACAGATGGAGGCAAGGGCAGAGATATGCCCAGGTCGGCCGGTGAGGGTGGCGTGGGGGAGCGGTGAGGGCGCCGGCCGGGGGCCGCCCCACGGGGAACACCGGGTGGCTTCCCGGTTTCCGCCAGTTTTACGGCTGCTTCGTTTCTACGACCCCTGCGCTTCTACGACCTTCACCTCCCGTTGCCCCGCCCGCCCCCGCCCCCGCCCCTCTCCCGC
>NZ_JNXE01000044.1 GCF_000716605.1 Streptomyces sp. NRRL F-525
GGTCGGGGGCGGGGTGACGGGGTAACGGTCTTGAGGGAGGCGTGAGTTGTCGGGTGCGGGTTGTGGGGGGCTGGTCGCGCAGTTCCCCGCGCCCCTAGGTGGTGGGGGGTGCGGGTGCGTGGTGGGTCGCCTGATGTGCGTTGTGGGGCGGTGGTGAGTCGGGCGGCTGTCGGGTGACTGCCGAGGGCGTGACGCGGTGAGCGGGGCCCGTCAGGTCAAGGGATCATGGGGTGAGGGCTACGACGAGTTCCACGACGTAGGTCTCCTCCACCGTCTCGTCGGGGAAGACGGTTCGTAGGTGGTCGCGTTCCTCGGTCAGGAAGGCGTTCGTGCTGGCCTTGTCGTGGACCAGGAAGGCCGAGTGGCTGCCGATGTTGGCCAGGTGGGTGTCGATCGGGACGCGGCGCCTCCAGCGGACCTGCCGGTGGGCGAAGTCGAGGCGGCCGGTGGGGTCGGCGAGCGCGGAGCGTACGCCGCTGCCGTTCTGCTCCACGACGCGGTCGATGCCGAAGTGGGTCTTGATGCGTTCGGTCTGCTCCTCGATCCACGGCACGTCGCGAGCGCCGGTGTTCCACCACAGCGTGAGTGCGCCGCCCGGGCGCAGTACGCGGAGCGCTTCCGGGACCGAGCGGGTGGGGTCGGTCCAGTGCCAGGCCTGGGCGTAGGTGAGGAAGTCGACGGAGTGGTCGGCGAGGGGCAGGGCGTTGCCGTTGCCCCGGACGATCGGGACCTCGGGGAGGGTCCGGCGGAACTGGGCGGCCATGCCGTCGCCGGGTTCGATCGCGATCGCCTCGGCGCCGCGCGCGTGCAGCAGGGCGGTCGCGATGCCGGTGCCCGCGCCGACGTCCGCGACGCGGGCACCGGAGAGGGGGTGGCCGGCGAGTTCCTCGATGGCGTCGAAGAGGGCGGGCGGGTACGAGGGGCGGTTCTCGGCGTACTGGGCCGCGGCCGCGTTGAAGGAGCTGGCTCGGGCCGCGGGCGAGGGGGGATTCGCGGAGGTGGTCATACGGCCATGGTTACGTGGGTGGGTGCAGGGTGCAGGTGGTTTTTGGTGAGACATGGGGAATCGGCGCGACCGTCGGAGCGGTGAGCTGCCGTACTACCGGCTCTCGCTCGCCGGAAGAGTTCCGCGTACCCGGAGAGTTCCGCGTGCCCGAGGACTTGGCCGTGACCCAGGCGTCGTAGCTCCCCCGGAGTCCGTGCCTCCGCCTCAGGCGCCCCGGCGCTTCTTCGACGGGTTGCGGGTGCGGCGGGACGTGCGCTTCTCGTGCTGGGTCAGGGCCGTCTCGTACTCCTGGCGGTGGAGGGTTTCGCCGGGGGCCTCCACCAGGGAGCGGAAGAAGTAGGCGAGGAGGGAGCCGACGAAGCCGATGGCCAGGAGGCCGCGGAGGGAGGCCTGGCGGTCGGGGTCGGGGCGCTTCTTGAAGGTCTCCCAGGTGTGGCCGAAGGCCAGGGCGCTGCAGATCGCGAACATCACGATGACGAGGAGGGTGACGAAGCCGCCGACGTCCGCGATCTGGATGCCCTGGTAGGCGAAGCGGAGGATCAGGCAGGCGGCGGCCGCGGCGGCGAGGGAGCCGGCGGCTGTGCCGACGCGGCGCCCGGTGTAGCCGTTGTCGTGGTTCACCCAGGTGGTGCCGAAGAAGCGGAGGGGCTCGGGGCGGGGACCCGTGCCCGTGCCTTCGCCTGGGGAGCTCGCGGGGGTGTCCTGGGTGCCGGTCGTCTCGTCGTTCACGGGACGATTATGGCTCCGAGGGTGGGCGCGGGCTCCCGTTGGGGCTCAGGCGCAGCGGTCGGCGGTGCTGCCGTCGCTGCCGGTGTTCACGTACGCGTCCGGGACGTGCTCACCGTTGCCGATGCGGTCAGGAGCAGTGCGGGCGGACATAGCCGTCGCTGCCCGTGTTCACGTAGGCGTCGGAGATGTACTCGCCGTCGTCGATGTTGTCCCAGATGTTCGTCGTGCCGTAGTAACCCGTCACCGTGGTGCCCGGCGTCTGGCAGTAGATCGGGACCTGGGAGCCCTCGGCCAGGACGCGGACGATGGTGTAGCCGGTGCCGGGACCGCTGCGGACGTTGACGCGGGTGCCGGGTGCGATCGAGTAGTAGTGCAGTGCGGCTGCCGCGGTCGCCGCCGTGGTGACGGCCTCCGCCGCGCCTTCGCCCTCGACCTCACCAATACGGTCAACAGACATGAAAAACCTCCCCCGTTGGACCCCATGACTGCCATGGGGTCCCGTTGATTCCCCTAAAACACGCCATGAAACATATGTGCGCACATCGCGCTCGGAGACTGGCGAGCCACCTCTGTCCCGTAAGGGTCATCGACTAGGCTCCGTCCGTCGCGCGCGCGGACGATCAGCACGGGGGTGGTTCCATGGCGCCACAGCGCAACACCGGAGCGGGCGCGGAAGCGGAACTTCCCGAGTACGCCGGTCACTACCGCCTGGAGTCATGCCTGGGCTCCGGTGGAATGGGCGTGGTGCATCTGGCGCAGAGCACCTCCGGGATGAAGGTCGCCGTGAAGGTCGTCCACGCGGAGTTCGCGCAGGACCCCGAGTTCAGGGGGCGGTTCCGGCAGGAGGTGGCGGCGGCCAGGAGGGTGAGCGGGGCCTTCACCGCACCCGTGGTCGATGCCGACCCGGAGGCCGAACGGCCTTGGATGGCAACGTCGTTCATCCCCGGGCCGACCCTGTCCGAGCATGTGAAGCGGAACGGGCCCATGGCGCCCGGGGAGTTGCGCCGGTTGATGGCGGGACTGGCCGAGGCGCTGCGCGACATCCACCGGGTGGGCGTCGTCCACAGAGATCTCAAGCCGAGCAATGTGCTGCTCGCCGAGGACGGGCCGAAGGTCATCGACTTCGGCATCTCTCGGCCAAAGGACAGCGAACTGCGCACCGAGACCGGCAAGTTGATCGGGACGCCGCCCTTCATGGCACCCGAGCAGTTCCGGCGGCCTCGCGAGGTCGGGCCGGCCGCCGACATCTTCGCGCTCGGGTCCGTGCTGGTGCACGCGGCGACGGGGCGCGGGCCGTTCGACTCCGACAGCCCGTACGTCGTCGCCTATCAAGTCGTCCATGACGAGCCGGACTTGGCCGGGCTGCCGGAGAACATCGCGCCGCTGGTGCTGCGTTGCCTCGCCAAGGAGCCCGAGGACCGGCCCACGCCCGACGAGCTGATGCGTGAACTCCGGTCGGTGTCGGCCTCGTACGACACCCAGGCGTACATACCGGCACAGCGGGCCGGTGTCACGCCGGTGCCGGAGCACCGTACGGAAGAGCCCGAGCAGTCCGAACGGCGGCTCGGGCGGCGGCTTTTGGGCCATCGGTTCGCCCTCGGCGCGGGCGCGCTCGGCCTGGCCGCGATCGGCACGCTCGCCGCGCTCCAGCTGACCGACGACGGCGAGGCGACGGCGAGGAGCACCACCCCGCACACCACGCCCAGCACCGGGTTCGGCGAGTGGAAGGCCACGCCGGTCTCCAAGCAGAGCACGCCCCAATGCTCGTACGGGGCAGGGAAGTTGCTCTGCGCGCAGCCCGGGGTGGTGTTCGCCCTGGACCCGTCCGACGGCCGGGTGCTGTGGCGGCACTCCGTCGCGACGACGCACCGCAGCGGGCCGCCGGTCCTCTCGGGCGGCCTGGTGCAGCCGTCGTTGGACACCGGCCGGCGTCTGGAGGCGCTCGATCCCGCCTCGGGCAAGGTGCGTTGGCAGAAGACCGTCCCCGCGTACACCGGGCTCGCGGACGCCGGCGGCATGCTCCTGCTCACCCACGCGGACGGGACGGTCACCGGTGTGGACGGCGCCTCGGGCGACACGAGGTGGAGCCACCGGATCCCGGGTCAACTGGCGCCCTATTTCACCTCGTTCACCGGGGACTCGACGGCGTACGCGACGAACACGTCGGAGGACGGGGCGAAGACCCGGGTGACGGCGGTCGATCCGGCCACCGGCGCGGTGCGCTGGGACGCGCGGCTGAAGGGGTCGTTGAAGCCCGTCGGCGCGGCGGGCGGGTCCGTGTATCTCCTCGCGGTCGACACCGTCTACGGCGCCACGGAGGCCGTCGTCCGCTACACCCCGGACACCGGGGCCACGCGGCGCGTGGCGCTGCCCGCGCGCGTCGACCAGGCCCACGGGACCGTCCACGGGAACGTCGTCTACCTCATGGGGGCCGGCGGATCGCTGAGGGCCGTGGACATGGCCGCGCGGAAGCAGCTGTGGGGTCTGGAGACGGCCGTGGCACGGAGTTCCGCGCCGGTCGCGGACGGACGGCAGGTGTATGTCACCTCCGGGGACGGGCGGTTGCTCGCGGTGGACGCCCGCGCGGGACGACTCGTGGGGCAGACACCCGCGCGCCTCGACTCCAACTCCGACCGGATCAGCGCGGCGCTGCCCGAACCCGTCGTAGCGAACGACCACGTCTACGCGGCTGCCCCCGACGGCACGGTCTTCGCCGTCAACTCCCGTACTCCCGGCGCCTGGTAACGGCCGTAGGCCCGGCAAGCCGAAGGGCCGTCCCCGCGAAGGGGGACGGCCCGAGGTCTAACAGGCTTCAGTACTACCGGAGTTACGAACCTCAGCCCAGCTTGCTGACGTCCCGCACCGCTCCGCGGTCCGCGCTGGTGGCCATCGCCGCGTACGCGTGCAGGGCCGCCGACACCTTGCGCTCGCGCTGCTTCGGGGCGTAGCGCCCGTCCAGCGCGGCCTCGCGGCGGGCCAACTCGGCGTCGTCCACGAGGAGTTCGATGGAGCGGTTCGGGATGTCGATGCGGATGCGGTCGCCGTTCTCGACGAGGGCGATGGTGCCGCCGGACGCCGCCTCGGGGGACGCGTGGCCGATGGACAGGCCCGAAGTGCCGCCGGAGAAGCGGCCGTCGGTGATCAGGGCGCAGGTCTTGCCGAGGCCGCGGCCCTTGAGGAAGGACGTCGGGTAGAGCATCTCCTGCATGCCGGGGCCGCCCTTGGGGCCCTCGTAGCGGATGACGACGACATCGCCGTGCGTCACCTGTTTGTTGAGGATCTTCTCGACGGCCTCTTCCTGCGACTCGCAGACGACCGCCGGGCCCTCGAAGGTCCAGATGGACTCGTCGACGCCCGCCGTCTTCACGACGCAGCCGTCGACGGCCAGGTTGCCCTTGAGGACCGCGAGGCCGCCGTCCTTGGAGTACGCGTGCTCGGCGGAGCGGATGCAGCCCTCGGCCGCGTCCTCGTCCAGCGCCTCCCAGCGCTCGGACTGGGAGAAGGCCTCGGCGGAGCGGACGCAGCCGGGCGCCGCGTGCCACAGTTCCACGGCCTCCGGCGACGGGGAGCCGCCGCGCACGTCCCAGGTCTTCAGCCAGTCCGCCAGGGACGGGCTGTGGACGGAGTGGACGTCCTCGTTCAGCAGGCCCGCGCGGTGCAACTCGCCCAGCAGGGCCGGGATTCCGCCCGCGCGGTGGACGTCCTCCATGTAGTACGTGCGGCTCTTCGCGACGTTCGGGGCGACCTTCGCGAGGCACGGCACGCGGCGCGAGACGGCGTTGATCTCCTCCAGGCCGAACTGGACGCCACCCTCCTGCGCCGCGGCCAGCAGGTGCAGGATCGTGTTGGTGGAGCCGCCCATCGCGATGTCGAGGGCCATCGCGTTCTCGAAGGCCGCGAAGGTGGCGACGTTGCGCGGCAGGACCGTCTCGTCGTCCTGGTCGTAGTAGCGGCGGGTGATGTCCATCACCGTGCGGGCCGCGTCCTGGTACAGGCCCTTGCGGGCGGTGTGCGTCGCGAGGACCGAGCCGTTGCCCGGCAGCGACAGGCCGATGGCCTCGGTCAGGCAGTTCATCGAGTTGGCGGTGAACATGCCGGAACAGGAGCCGCAGGTCGGACAGGCGTTCTCCTCGATGTTGAGGACGTCCGCGTCGGAGATGCTGTCGTTGGCGGCGTCGACCATCGCGTCGATCAGGTCCAGTGTGCGGACGGTGCCGTCCTGCAGCGTGGCGCGCCCGGCCTCCATGGGACCGCCGGAGACGAAGACCGTCGGGATGTTCAGGCGCAGTGCCGCCATGAGCATGCCGGGCGTGATCTTGTCGCAGTTGGAGATGCAGATCAGGGCGTCGGCGCAGTGCGCCTCGACCATGTACTCGACCGAGTCCGCGATCAGGTCGCGCGAGGGCAGGCTGTAGAGCATGCCGCCGTGGCCCATCGCGATGCCGTCGTCGACCGCGATGGTGTTGAACTCGCGCGGGATGCCCCCAGCCGCGGTGATCGCCTCGCTGACGATCCGGCCGACGGGCTGCAGGTGGGTGTGGCCGGGCACGAACTCCGTGAAGCTGTTCGCCACCGCGATGATCGGCTTCCGGCCGATGTCCGCACCGGGTACACCGGAGGCGCGCATAAGGGCGCGTGCGCCCGCCATGTTGCGGCCGTGGGTGACTGTACGGGACCTCAGCTCGGGCATCGTCGATCGCTCCTTCAGACAGATAGGGCTGCTAAAGAGCGTACGCCGGTCATCCAGGGGTCGGACACGGTGTCCGCATCGCGGGACACCCGTCTCGCGAACGTGAGGGTCCTACGGCCCGGTCAAGTGCCCCTGCACGACCGGCGCCACCCGCGCGATGATCCGCTCCACGTCCACCGAGGCGAGCGGTTCCACCTTGATCACGTAGCGCAGCATCGCCGTACCGACCAACTGCGCGGCCGCCAGTTCGGCGCGCAGCTCCCCGTCCGGGAGGTCGAGCCGGGCGGCGACCCGGCCGAGCACCTGGGAGACCACGAGCCGGCGGAAGACGGCCGCGGCGGCTTCGTTGTTGACGGCGGAACGGACCACCGCCAGCAGCGGGGTACGGGTGGCCGGGTTCTCCCAGATGCCGAAGATGAAGCGGGTCAGCCGCTCGCCGACGCCGTCCAGCGGCCCCTCGACGACCGCGTCCGGCGCGTTCTGCGCGGGCGCGAGCGCGACCGCGATGGCCGCCTCGAAAACCTGCTCCTTCGTACCGAAGTAGTGGTGCACGAGCGCGGAGTCGACCCCGGCGGCCTTCGCGATCCCCCGCACAGACGTCTTCTCGTACCCCCGCTCGGAGAACTCCTCGCGGGCCGCGGCCAGGATCCGGTCGCGGGTGTCGGCGGACTCCGTACGAGGGGGTCGGCCCCGGCGCTTGGCGGTGGCGTCGGTCACCGCCGGGGCACCTTCACGGCCGAGGCCAGATGCAGCCGCGTGAAGGCGAGCGCCTCCGCGAGATCGGCCTCGCGTTCGGCGCTGGACATCGCGCGCCGGGTGTTGACCTCGATGACGACATGGCCGTCGAAGCCGGTCGTCGCGAGCCGCTCCAGCAACTCGGCGCAGGGCTGGGTGCCGCGGCCGGGGACGAGGTGCTCGTCCTTGTTCGAGCCGTTGCCGTCCGCGAGGTGGACATGGCCGAGCCGGTCGCCCATGCGCCCGATCATCTCGGTCGCATCGGTGCGGGCGGTCGCGGTGTGGCTGAGGTCGATCGTGAAGTGCCGGTAGTCCTCGTTCGTGACGTCCCAGTCGGGGGCGTAGGCGAGCATCTCGCGGTCGCGGTAGCGCCACGGGTACATGTTCTCTACGGCGAACCGCACATCCGTCTCGTTCGCCATCCGCCAGATCCCGCTGACGAAGTCCCGCGCGTACTGGCGCTGCCAGCGGAACGGCGGATGCACCACGACCGTGCTCGCGCCGAGCTTCTCGGCGGCCGCCTGGGCGCGCTGGAGCTTGATCCACGGGTCGGTGGACCACACCCGCTGCGTGATGAGCAGGCACGGCGCGTGCACGGCGAGGATCGGGACCTGGTGGTAGTCGCTGAGCCGGCGCAGCGCGTCGATGTCCTGGCTGACCGGGTCGGTCCACACCATGACCTCGACGCCGTCGTAGCCGAGGCGTGCGGCGATCTCGAAGGCCGTCGCCGTCGACTCCGGATACACGGACGCCGTGGACAGCGCGACCTTCGCATCCGGGATGCGCACGACTGGTTCTGCCACGGAGGACAGACTACGGGGCGGTGCTTTGCGCGGGGGAGCCGGTTGCTGTGGCCGCGCTGTGCGGGGGACGGCAACCGGCCATCCGCGGCGCGGGGCCGCGTTGTGGCGATACTTCATGCGGGTTCGATACGTCCCGTACCTTGCGGGCGTTCAGTACGGCTCGGCTGGGTGTCCCGCCCCGGGGGCCCTCTTCGTGCGTCTGCGGGGTGCTTCGTTCGGCTGCGGCGCCGTTGCCGGGGGCTCCGCCCCCGGACCCCCATCGGCCCTGAAGGGGCCTCGTCCTCAAACGCCGGACAGGCTGATCCATGCGGGCCGGAGTTGGCGGGTGCTGGACGGGCCGGGCGATCAGTCGGTCGGAGTTGGATGGTCGATCTGTGCCGATTTCGGTGGTGGTGTCGTTCAAGCCCCGGCGCGGACGGCCACGGACGTACGCCCCGGCAAACAGCCACACGCGCCTGCGCCCGCCGCACCGTCCGACCGCCCCCCACACCGACGGCATCCGATCCACCCCACCTACACCGACGGCATCTGATCCAGCCGTGACGGCATCTGATCCAAGCGCCGCAGGATCACGCCCTCGCGCAGCGCCCAGGGGCAGACCTCCAGGGTCTCGACGCCGAACAGGTCCATCGCGCCCTCGGCGACCATCGCGCCCGCGATGAGCTGTTCGGCGCGGCCTTCGGAGACGCCGGGGAGGAGGGCGCGCTGGGTGGTGGTCATGCCGGCGAGGCGCGGGACCCACGACTCCAGGGAGCCGCGCTTCAGCTCACGTTGGACGTAGAGGCCGTCGGCGGAGCGGGCGGCGCCGGCGAGGCGGGCCAGTTGCTTGAAGGTCTTCGAGGTCGCCACCACGTGGTCGGGGGCGCCGAAACGGCTGAACTCGCCCACCGTGCGGGCGATCTGGGCGCGCACATGGCGGCGCAGGGCCCTTATCGCGTCCGGTTCCGGCGGGTCGCCGGGGAGCCAGGCGGCGGTGAGGCGGCCCGCGCCGAGGGGCAGGGAGACGGCCGCGTCGGGCTCCTCGTCGATGCCGTAGGCGATCTCCAGGGAGCCGCCGCCGATGTCGAGGACGAGGAGCTTGCCCGCGGACCAGCCGAACCAGCGGCGGACGGCGAGGAAGGTGAGCCGGGCCTCCTCGGCGCCGGTGAGGACCTGGAGTTCGACGCCGGTCTCGGTCTGCACGCGCGCGAGGACGTCGTCGGCGTTGCTGGCCTCGCGGACGGCGGAGGTGGCGAACGGGAGGAGTTCCTCGACGCCCTTGTCCTCGGCTGCCTGCAGCGCCTCCTGGACGACGCCGACGAGTTTGTCGACCCCTTCGGGGCCGATCGCGCCGTCCTCGTCGAGGAGTTGGGCAAGGCGCAGTTCCACCTTGTGCGAGTGCGCGGGCAGCGGGCGCGCGCCCGGGTGTGCGTCCACCACCAGCAGATGCACCGTGTTCGATCCCACGTCGAGGACACCGAGTCTCATATACGGAACGCTACTGCCACCTGCACCTATCTCGGTCCCCGGTGCGGTGTCTGGGGCCGCTCCGGGCGACTTACCCTGGACCCGTGCCAAAGACGAAAAAGGCGAAGACCGACAAGGCGGCCAAATCACCCGGCGATTCTTCGGCGGTGACGTCGGCCAAGCCCCCGAAGCCGTCGAAGAAGGCCCTGAAAGCGGACGAGAAGGGGCTCGACTTCGCGCGCGCGTGGGTGGAGTTCCCGGATCCGGCGGACGAGGAGCAGCTGTTCCGCTGCGATCTGACATGGCTGACCTCTCGCTGGAACTGCATCTTCGGAAGCGGCTGCCAGGGCATCCAGGCAGGCCGCGCGGACGACGGATGCTGCACCCTGGGCGCGCACTTCTCGGACAAGGACGACGAGAAACGGGTCGCCGGGCATGTGGCGAGGCTCACGCCCGACATCTGGCAGCACCACGACGAGGGCGTGGAGAACGGCTGGGTCTCCAAGGACGAGGACGGCGACCGCCAGACCCGCCCCTTTCAGGGCTCGTGCATCTTCCAGAACCGCCCCGGTTTCGCCGGCGGCGCGGGCTGCTCGCTGCACATCCTGGCCGTCAAGGAGGGCCGCGAGCCCCTGGAGACCAAGCCGGACGTCTGCTGGCAGCTCCCGGTGCGGCGGACGTACGAGTGGATCGACCGCCCGGACGACACGCGCATTCTCCAGGTGTCGATCGGCGAGTACGACCGCAGGGGCTGGGGTTCCGGCGGCCACGACCTGCACTGGTGGTGCACGTCGGCGACCTCGGCGCACGGTGCGGGCGACCCGGTCTACGTGTCCTACGGCCCGGAGCTGACCGAGCTGATGGGCAAGGCCGGCTACGACCGCCTGGTCGAGCTGTGCGAACAGCGCCTGGCCTCGCAACTCCCGCTCCTGGCACCGCATCCGGCGGACCCGGTCGCCTGACAGGTTACGACGAACTCGGCTCGCCGCCGCCGTCGTCCGGCGGCGTCGAGCCACCCGGGTCGGCGGGGGACGAGTCCGTCGCGGTCGGTGTCGGGGTCGGGTCGGCGGACGTGGGCGGCGGGTCGCTCGGCGTGGGGTCGGTGGGTGCCGTGCTCGTGGGCGTCGGATCCGGGCTCGACGAGGGCGGGTCGCCGGGGTCGGTGGGGTGCGTGGGGTCGCCGGGGTCGGTCGGGGCGGGCGCGGTGCCGTAGCCCTCGATCGAGACGATGGCCCCGGCCGGTGAGACGGCCACGCGCGCGGTCCAGTGGCCGGAGGGCTCGCGCAGGTGGTCGACGTACACCTTGATCGTCAACGAGTCGCCCGGTGCGAGGGTTCCCGAGGACTGGCTGAGGTAGAGCCAGGGCGCGGCGGTGGTCGCGGACCAGCGGACCGGGGCCGAGCCCGACGCCGTGAGGGTGATCAGCGTGGTGTCGCTGCTGTTGGCGGCCGAGACGGCGAGGTGACCGGCGCCCTTCTGTCCGGCACCGGTGACGCTGATGACCTCTACGGAGACATCGTTTTTGCCGTTCTTGCCGGGCCGTGGAGTCGCGCTCGCGTTCCCGGTGTTCTCGTAGCCCCCGCTCGCGACCTCGCCCTCCAGGCTGCCGGGCCCGTGCTGCTCGCTCGCGGTGATAGCCCTGCCGTCGACGCCCTCGCCGGTCGGTGTGCCCCGGTAGGCGGCCCACAGCGCGAGGACGGGCGCGGCGATGACGGTGGCGACGACGGTCGTCGTGACGGCACGCGCGCGTAGGCGGTCCCTCCGGGCGGCGCGGTCCTTCGGGTCCATCGGAAAACCGCGCCGGTCGAAACGCGGTGCGGCGGCGCCACGCGCGCGTGGGAGATGCGCCATGGCGACGTGCAGGGCCGCGCGGGGTGCCTCCAGGACGGGCAGTTCGGCGGGCGTGACACTCGCGCCGGGCCAACTCCCGGGCACCGCGCGCTCGGCGGTACGACGGCAGTGCGGGCAGTCGTCGACATGCCGGACGAGTTCGCGGCGCAGGGCGCTGCTGAGCACCAGCTGATGGTCACCGGTGAGCCGGGCGACGCTCGGGCAGCTCCCGGTCTCCACGACGGCGAGGGCGGCACGCGTGCGTTCCACCTCGCAAGCAGCAGAGGCGAGCAACTCCCGTGCGCCGGCGAGGTCCATGCCGAGAACGGCGGCGACCTCATGGGCGGCGAGCCGGTGGCGCACGGCGAGTTCGAGCGCCTCGCGCTGCTCCGGGGTGGTGCCTGCGGCCTCCGGCCAGGCGAGCAGGGCGAGTTCACGCCGCCGCTGCTCCCTCAACTCCTCGGAAAGTGCGGGCTCTTCCACCTCACCGCGCCCCACGGCGTGGGTGCCCTGACGTTTCTGCTTGGCCTCGGCCAGCTTGCGCAGGCATGCCCAGCGGGCCAGTGCGTACAGCCAGGCCCGACGGTCACCGGCCGTCTCCGGCACGCGCGCGCCCCGGCGTTCGGCCAGCGCGAGCACGTCCCCCAGGGCGGCGGTCGCCGCGTCGTGGTCGCAGAGGACGGACAGGCAGTAGGTGAACAGGCCGTCCAGATACGGCTCGTAGCGCGCGGGCGGGCGCTGCGCCAGCGTGCGCGCCGCCCCGCGGTCGCGCGCCTCCCGATGCGCCCGGTGTGCGCCGGTGGTGCGGGTCGAGGTCTCCGGACTGCTGCTCATCACCCGTGCGACCGTAGGCGGCGGGCGATGCCCCCTTCCGCCCCCTTGAGCACATTTAATCCGTACGGGTGAAACGATCCCTCATAAGGGGACAGGAACCCTTCCTTCCATGGCTCGTTCCCGACGGACGGTGGCCGGATACCGAAGGGGCGCGGCCCGTCCGCCGACCGCGTTGTCAGTGGCGGCGGTTACGGTTCACGCATGGCTGCCCGTACCAAGACCACCAAGGACCGACCGTCCTACCGCTGCACCGAGTGCGGCTGGCAGACGGCCAAGTGGCTCGGCCGCTGCTCCGAGTGCCAGGCCTGGGGCACGGTCGAGGAGTACGGCACGCCCGCGGTCCGGACGACGTCCCCCGGCCGCGTCACCACCTCCGCGGTACCGATCGGCCAGGTCGACGGCCGCACGGCCACGGCCCGCTCGACCGGCGTGCCCGAGCTGGACCGGGTCCTCGGCGGCGGCCTGGTCCCCGGAGCGGTGGTCCTCCTAGCGGGCGAACCGGGCGTGGGCAAGTCGACCCTCCTCCTCGACGTGGCGGCGAAGTCGGCGAGCGAGGAGCACCGCACGCTCTACGTGACCGGCGAGGAGTCGGCGAGCCAGGTCCGCCTGCGCGCCGACCGCATCAAGGCGATCGACGACCACCTCTACCTCGCCGCCGAGACCGATCTGGCCACGATCCTGGGCCACTTGGACGCGGTGAAGCCCTCCCTCCTCATCCTGGACTCCGTCCAGACGGTGGCCTCCCCGGAGATCGACGGCGCCCCCGGCGGCATGGCCCAGGTCCGCGAGGTGGCCGGCGCCCTGATCCGCGCCTCCAAGGAACGAGGCATGTCCACCCTCCTCGTAGGCCACGTCACCAAGGACGGCGCGATCGCGGGCCCCCGCCTCCTGGAGCACCTGGTGGACGTGGTCCTCTCCTTCGAGGGCGACCGCCACGCACGCCTGCGCCTCGTACGGGGCGTCAAGAACCGCTACGGCACGACGGACGAGGTCGGCTGCTTCGAACTCCACGACGAGGGCATCACAGGCCTGGCCGACCCGAGCGGCCTGTTCCTGACCCGCCGCGCGGAGCCGGTCCCCGGCACCTGCCTGACCGTCACCCTGGAGGGCCGCCGCCCCCTGGTCGCCGAGGTCCAGGCCCTCACGGTCGACTCCCAGATCCCCTCCCCCCGCCGCACCACCTCGGGCCTGGAGACATCCCGGGTCTCGATGATGCTGGCGGTCCTGGAACAACGCGGCAAGATCAGCGCCCTGGGCAAGCGAGACATCTACTCCGCAACAGTGGGCGGCGTAAAACTCACCGAACCGGCAGCAGATCTGGCCATCGCACTCGCCCTGGCCTCAGCGGCAAGCGACACCCCCCTCCCCAAAAACCTGGTGGCGATCGGCGAAGTAGGCCTGGCAGGCGAGGTCAGAAGGGTCACGGGCGTCCAGCGCAGACTCTCCGAAGCACACCGTCTGGGCTTCACCCACGCCCTCGTTCCGAGCGACCCCGGCAAGATCCCGGCCGGCATGAAGGTCCTCGAAGTAGCCGACATAGGAGACGCTCTCCGGGTCCTTCCAAGGTCCCGTAAGCGAGAGGCCCCACGGGACGCCGAGGACCGCCGGTAGACTTTGCCCTGGTCTCGCCCGTCCGTACGAAGAGAGTGTGCGGAAACGGGAGTACCGGAAACACCTGCGACCGGAGGAGTGCAGTGGCAGCCAACGACCGGGCGTCAGCTCCCGGAAAGTCCGGCGGCGATGGCCTGATGCGCGCCTCACTGAGCGCCGTTGCCCCCGGCACGGCCCTGCGCGACGGCCTGGAGCGCATCCTCCGCGGCAACACGGGCGGCCTCATCGTGCTCGGCTCCGACAAGACCGTAGAAGCGATGTGCACAGGCGGTTTCATCCTGGACGTGGAGTTCACAGCCACGCGCCTACGCGAACTCTGCAAGCTGGACGGCGGCATCGTAGTGTCGTCCGACCTCTCGAAGATCCTCCGAGCGGGCGTCCAACTGGTCCCGGACCCCAACATCCCCACCGAAGAGACAGGCACCCGCCACCGCACGGCGGACCGGGTCAGCAAACAGGTCGCCTACCCAGTGGTCTCCGTCTCCCAGTCCATGCGCCTGATCGCCCTCTACGTAGACGGCCAACGCCGCGTACTGGAGGACTCGGCGGCGATCCTGTCCCGAGCCAACCAGGCCCTCGCCACCCTGGAGCGCTACAAGCTCCGCCTGGACGAGGTGGCGGGAACGCTCTCGGCCCTGGAGATCGAGGACCTGGTGACGGTCCGAGACGTATCGGCAGTGGTCCAACGTCTCGAAATGGTCCGCCTGATCGCGACCGAGATCGCCGAGTACGTAGTGGAGTTGGGCACAGACGGCCGCCTACTCGCCCTCCAGTTGGAGGAGTTGATCGCGGGCGTGGAGCCGGAGCGCGAACTAGTAGTACGCGACTACGTCCCCGAGCCCACAGCCAAACGCTCCCGCACGGTGAACGAGGCCCTGGCCGAACTGGACGCCCTCTCCCATGCGGAGCTCCTCGAACTCCCCACCGTGGCCCGCGCGTTGGGCTACACAGGCTCCCCCGAGGCCCTCGACTCGGCGGTCTCCCCCCGAGGCTTCCGCCTCCTGGCCAAGGTCCCGCGCCTCCCCGGCGCGATCATCGACCGCCTGGTGGAGCACTTCGGCGGCCTCCAGAAACTCCTGGCAGCCAGCGTCGACGACCTCCAGACAGTGGACGGCGTAGGCGAAGCAAGGGCACGCAGTGTCCGAGAGGGCCTCTCCCGCCTGGCGGAGTCCTCAATCCTGGAACGCTACGTGTAGCCCAACCGCCTACTAAGCCCAACTGCCCCTAGTCGCTGGCCAGAACGAACGAGGTCTGCGCCTTGGCGAACCCGGAGGCCTGCGCCTCCACCAGATAGGTCCCGGCCCCGGCCGAACCAGCGGCCGGAGTAGCGCACTCGGGCGCGCTCGGCTTGCGGTCCCACTTCAGGGTGTACGTGACGCTGCTCCCGGCGGACACCCGATAGAAGACACTCCCGGCACTCTTCGGGCAGTCGGCGGACGACCAGAAGTCAGCGCTGCTCCCGGCCTCCGTAATGCTCAACACAGCACTCTTGGGCCCGAGATCAACCTTGCAGTCACTGCCGGAGGAGTTCTTGGCGGTGAGCACGAACGTCGGCGTCTGATCCGGCGAGTACGAGTTGTGAAGACTCCGCAGGCTCAACTGCACAGCGCCGGCGGTGCAGTTGGGAAGCGTCGAGTCGGCAGGAACCGTAGTCCCCGTACTACTACCGCCGTTGGACCCACCACCGGACCCACTACCACCTGATCCGGCACTGGACCCACCGGAGCCGGAGCCGGAATCCGACCCAGAGCCCCCACCGGTCGACCCACTCGCCCCACCGGAGGTATTGCCTCCACCGGAGGTATTGCCACCCCCGGAGTCATCACGTCCGCCCGGGTGTTGACTGATGGCGGGACCAGATCCCGACGGCCCGGCAGTGATCGTAGGAGCGGGAGTCTTTCCGTTCTTGGACCCATCCGCACCGTTCTTGCCGCCCCCGCCACCGGAGTTGACGATCCAGGTGATCAGCAGCGCCAACAAGGCGACCACGGACACCATGAGGACCCTCCGTCGCCAATAGATGGAGGAGGGAAGCGGCCCGACCGGATTGCGCAGTGATCCCACGGCGCAAACTGTACGAGAGATCGGCGAGTTACCTCGCCCCACCCGCCGCCCCAGCCCCAACTTTTCCGGATCATCATTCCGGCAACCCCGCCTGGAATGGCCCGGGATGGACCACGAACCGGCAGCCGCCGACGAGACGGAAGCGGGTCGTGGCGGTACGGCGCATCTCGCCACCCACCCGCCCACACGGCCGCGCCGGTGTACCGAGGCACGCCCCAGAACCACGCGGGCGGAACTCGGAATGACCCACGAGCCCGCAGCCGCCAACGAACCGGGAGCGGGTCGTCGCGGTACGGCGCAGCCCGCCGCGTACCCGGCACCAACCCCGCTCAACCGTGATGACAAACCGAAGGGCCCCGAAGGCGGCGGGCTCGCCGTACCGCCACGACCCCGACCCACCCACCAACCGTGGCAGGATCGGAACGCCATGACTGCGCCCACGAAACCCCCGCACACAACGTCCGCGACCACACCGGACGGCGCCCACCTCCACACCCCGGTCATCGACTGGTTCGAGGACAACGCCCGCGACCTCCCCTGGCGCCACCCCGACGCCGGCCCCTGGGGCGTGATGGTCAGCGAGTTCATGCTCCAGCAGACCCCGGTCAACCGCGTCCTCCCGGTCTACGAACAGTGGCTCGCCCGCTGGCCCCGCCCCGCCGACCTCGCCCAGGACGCCCCCGGCGAAGCCGTCCGCGCCTGGGGCCGCCTCGGCTACCCCCGCCGCGCGCTGCGCCTCCACGGCGCCGCCACCGCCATAACGGAACGCCACGGCGGCGACGTCCCCACCGACCACGCCCAGCTCCTCGCACTCCCCGGCATCGGCGAGTACACGGCTGCCGCGGTCGCGTCCTTCGCCTACGGCCAGCGCCACGCCGTACTCGACACCAACGTCCGCCGGGTCTTCGCCCGCGCGGTCACCGGCACCCAGTACCCCCCGAACGCCACCACCGCGGCCGAACGCAAGCTGGCCCGCGCGCTCCTCCCCGAGGACGACGACACCGCAGCCCGGTGGGCCGCCGCGTCCATGGAACTCGGCGCCCTCGTCTGCACCGCCAAGAACGAGACGTGCCACCGCTGCCCCATCTCCGCCCAGTGCGCCTGGAACCTCGCAGGCAAGCCGGAACACGAGGGCCCGGCCCGCAAGGGCCAGACGTACGCGGGCACGGACCGCCAGGTCCGCGGCAAGCTCCTGGCCGTACTCCGCGAAGCGCACACCCCCGTCCCCCAGTCCGCACTCGACCGCGTGTGGCACGAGCCGGTACAGCGGGCGAGGGCACTGGACGGCCTGGTCGCGGACGGCCTCGTCGAACCCCTCCCCGACGGCATGTACCGGCTCCCCGCGACCCGAGCCTGAAACAACCGGACACACCCCGTCACAACCTGACACACGGTCACTTCACAGACTGGACCCCCACCCCAACGCGCCCCACAGCCCACACCAAGCTCCCGCAACACTCCAACACCCTCACCCCACCAGGCAAATCACCTCATATCCACCCCAACAACCCCGCCCCCTTACCCCGGACCTACTTCCGTTACACAACCGACGGACAGCCGAGCGCTCTCCGCAGGCTGCTCCGCACAGTGCCGTGACAACCCCTCCGTAACTTCATTTGTGTACCGCAGACCGGCGGGACAGCAGCAGAGGACAACCGACAGCGGGCGGGTCGGACACGGGGATGGAGGCGGTTGATCATGGCGCAGGGCGAGGTGCTCGAATTCGAGGAGTACGTCCGCACCCGACAGGACGCGCTGCTGCGCAGCGCCCGCCGACTGGTGCCGGACCCGGTCGACGCCCAGGACCTGCTCCAGACGGCGCTGGTACGGACGTACGGCCGCTGGGAGACCATCGAGGACAAGCGCCTCGCGGACGCCTACCTGCGCCGCGTCATGATCAACACCCGCACCGAGTGGTGGCGGGCCCGCAAGCTCGAAGAGGTCCCCACCGAGCAGCTGCCGGACGCGAGCGTCGACGACGCGACCGAACAGCACGCGGATCGGGCGCTTCTTATGGACATCATGAAAGTTCTCGCTCCGAAGCAGCGCAGTGTGGTCGTCCTGCGACACTGGGAGCAGATGTCCACCGAAGAGACGGCCGCCGCCCTGGGCATGTCGGCCGGTACGGTCAAGAGCACGCTGCACCGGGCGCTCGCCCGGCTCCGGGAGGAGCTGGAGGCCCGCGACCTGGACGCACGCGCGCTGGAGCGTGAGGAGCGGGAGCGTTGCGCGGCCTGAGCGACGACACCCCCGGGCCCGGCGGCCCGAGCCACGACCCTCCGGGGCCGGGCCCGAGTGACACCGCCGGGCCGGGGCGGGTGCGCGGGAGCCTGGAGGCGGCGGTCACGGCGCTTGCCGTGCTCGCCGCCCTCGCCCTGTTGGTGTCCGGCTGCGCCACGGGCGGCACCGGCGCGCGTGACGAGGGCCCGGCGCACTCCGACTCCGTGGCGGGCGTGGCGGAGGCGTCCGCTCCCACCCCCTCGGCGACCGTCGACGACCACGTGGACGCGGTCAAGCTCGTCATGGACGACCCGAAGGTCTCGGCGGCGGTCAAGCACGAGCTGAAGCCGTGCGTCGCCGACGAGTACGCGGTCGACGTGTCGTACGGAGTGCTGACCGGCGGCACCGCGAACGATGTCGTCGTCAACGTGATGACCTGCGGCGATGCGGTGGGGATCGGCTCGTACGTGTATCGCGACAAGGGCGGGACGTACGAGAATGTGTTCAAGGCCGAGGAACCCCCGGTCTACGCGGAGATAGACCGCGGCGATCTGGTCGTCACCAAGCAGGTGTACGAGAAGGGCGACCCGGTGTCGAGTCCCTCCGGGGAGAACGTGATCACGTACCGCTGGACCTCGGGCCGTTTCGTCCAGGAGTACAGCACCCACAACGAGTACAGCAACGCGGTCGGGGGCGACGCCTCGCCCACTCCGAGCAAGAACTGAACCCATCGGAACAGGAAGAGAACCGATCGGAACCGGCCCCACCGGAACCCCGTCGGAACTTCATCGGAACCGAACCGGTCGGAACTGAACCGATCGGCCGCCCCGATCCGATGCTTCAGTGAACGCGGACGCCGCCCCAGGCGTCCCATGCTTGAGAACGACCCACACGAGACTGAGAGCACCGGGATGGCAGACCAGACCCACGTCCTGTTCGTCGAGGACGACGACGTCATCCGCGAGGCCACCCAACTCGCCCTGGAGCGGGACGGCTTCGTGGTCACCGCCATGCCCGACGGCCTGTCGGGCCTGGAGGCGTTCCGGGCGGACCGCCCCGACATCGCGCTGCTGGACGTGATGGTCCCGGGCCTGGACGGGGTGAGCCTGTGCCGCCGTATCCGGGACGATTCGACGGTCCCGGTGATCATGCTGTCGGCACGCGCGGACTCGATCGACGTCGTCCTCGGCCTGGAGGCGGGCGCCGACGACTACGTCACGAAGCCCTTCGACGGCGCCGTCCTGGTAGCCCGCATCCGCGCGGTGCTCCGCCGCTTCGGACACGCGAGCGGCGGCGACCGTACGACGGACGCGGAGGCGGCCCCGGAAGGCGGCGGGGTGCTGACCTTCGGGGACCTGGAGATCGACACCGAGGGCATGGAGGTGCGCCGGGCCGGGCAGCCGGTGGCGCTGACGCCGACCGAGATGCGGCTGCTGCTGGAGTTCTCGTCGGCGCCCGGCACGGTCCTGTCCCGCGACAAACTCCTGGAGCGGGTGTGGGACTACGGCTGGGGCGGTGACACCCGGGTCGTGGACGTCCATGTGCAGCGGCTGCGGACGAAGATCGGCCAGGACCGGATCGAGACGGTCCGCGGCTTCGGCTACAAGTTGAAGGCCTGAGCAGGGGTATGCGGGGGAATTCACGGCGCAGGGTCCCGTCGTTCATGGACAGAGCGGGCATCCGTACGGGCCTGAGATGGAAGCTCAGCGCGGCCATCGCGCTGGTCGGCACGCTGGTCGCGATCGCGCTCAGCCTGGTCGTGCACAACGCGGCCCGGGTCTCGATGCTGGACAACGCGCGCGACCTCGCGGACGAGCGCGTCCAGATCGCCCAGCGCAACTACGAGCTGTCCGGGCGCCCGAACTTCCCCAGCATCAAGATCGACGACCCGAGCCTGCCGCCGGCGCTGCGCGAGAAGGTCGAGGAGGGCCGCCGGGCGACGTACGTCACCGACCGGCCGCACGGGGTGCCGGACATCTGGGCGGCCGTACCGCTCAAGGACGGTCACGTCATGTCCCTGCACACCGGGTTCACCGACCGCAGCACGGACATCCTCAAGGATCTCGACCAGGCGCTGGTGATCGGCTCGATCGCGGCCGTGCTCGGCGGCAGCGCGCTCGGTGTCCTGATCGGCGGCCAGCTCTCGCGCCGGCTGCGCAAGGCTGCGGCCGCGGCGAACCAGGTCGCCAAGGGCGAGACGGACGTACGGGTGCGGGACGCGATCGGCGGTGTCGTACGCGACGAGACCGACGACCTCGCACGCGCGGTGGACGCGATGACGGACGCGCTGCAGCAACGGCTGGAGGCCGAACGCCGAGTCACCGCGGACATCGCGCACGAGCTGCGCACCCCGGTGACGGGCCTGCTCACCGCGGCCGAACTGCTCCCCCCGGGCCGCCCCACCGAGCTGGTCCTGGACCGGGCGAAGGCGATGCGCACGCTGGTCGAGGACGTGCTGGAGGTCGCCCGGCTCGACGGGGCGTCCGAGCGGGCCGAGTTGCAGGACCTGATGCTGGGCGACTTCGTGAGCCGCCGGGTGCTCGCGAAGGATCCGGACGCGGTGGTGCACGTGGTGCACGAGTCGGAGGTCACCACGGACCCCCGCCGCCTGGAACGCGTCCTGTTCAACCTCCTCGCCAACGCGGCCCGGCACGGCAAGCCGCCGATCGAGGTCTCCGTCGAGGGCCGGGTCATCCGCGTCCGCGACCACGGCCCCGGCTTCCCCGAGGAACTTCTGGCGGAGGGCCCGAGCCGCTTCCGCACCGGCAGCAAGGACCGCGCGGGCCACGGCCACGGCCTGGGCCTGACCATCGCGGCCGGCCAGGCCCGCGTCCTCGGCGCCCGCCTGACCTTCCGCAACGTCCGCCCCGCGGGCGCCCCGGACCACATCCCGGCGGAGGGCGCGGTGGCGGTGCTGTGGCTGCCGGAGCACGCGCCTACGAGTACGGGGAGTTATCCGATGCTGCCGTAGCCTCCGGCGGTTGACCGGTGTGTTGCCGCGAGGCTGTGCAGCCGTAGGAGCCTGGGACCGTCAGGGTGGCAACAGGTCAGGGCCTCTCACGTGCTCCCCACCATCACCTCCTCCCCCCGGGACGGCATCGCCCCGTCCTCCCTGTCCGCGAAGTACCTCTCGGCAAGCTCCGCGGCCGGCACATGCCGTACCTCCCGGAACCCGCACTCCCGCCCGAGCGCGAGCACCTGCTCCGGGGTGAAGAAGCTCAGGAAGGGTGTCCCCGCGGCACGCGCTCCCCGCACCGCGACCTCCAACTGCGCGCGCTGCTCCGGCTCCACGTCGTCCACGGGTCGTAGGAACGTGGTGACCAGGGTGGAGCCCGGGGCGAGGCCGGCGACCCGGCGGAACATGGTGGTGATCGCGTCCAGGGTGAGGTACATGGTCACGCCGGTCGCGGCCACGACGGCGGGCCGCCCCAAGTCGAGCCCGGCGGCGCCCAGTTGCCCCCACCAGTCGCCCTCGAAGTCGACCGGCACGAACCGCAGCCAGTCCGGGACGCCGTACCCCGACTCCGCCAGCCGCCGCCGCTTCCAGGCCTGCGTGCCGGGCTGCTCGACCTCGAACACCCGGAGTTTCGCGCCGAGTTCGGGCCGCCGCTGGGCGAAGGTGTCGAGACCGGCGCCGAGGATGACGTACTGCTGCACACCCTTCCCGGCCTGCTCCTCCACCACGTCCTCGACGAAGCGGGCCCGCGCGACGATCGACGCACGGATACGCCGCGTGGCCTCGACGTCCATGTCGGGACGCTCCCGCCACTCCTCCCCCGGGTCCGCGAGCCGCAGCCCGACCTCGTCCTCGATGACGTGCGGCGCCGGATCGGCCTGAACGTGCAGGGCCCGCCACAGAGCGACCCGCACAGCCGTGTGATCCGGCTCGACCTCCGCCACTTCCGCCGCCTCGGCCACCGACCGCTCCCCGGTCACCCGAAGTCCTTCGAGAAGTCCAGTTCGGCGCTGCGCTCGGTCAGCGAGTACCAGTTGCCGCTGTCGTCGCGGAAGATCGCCTCGATGCCGTACGGCCGCTCGGTCGGCTCCTGGAGGAACTCGACCCCGCGCGCCTTGAAGGTCGCGTGATCGCCACGGCAGTCATCGGTGGTGAACGCCCCGGCGCCGAGCACCCCCTTGCTGATCAGCTTCTTCAGCGCCTCGGCGGACTCGGGGTCGAGCCCCGGACCGTCCAGGCTCATCAGGGTGAGCGCGACGTCGGACTGGTCCTTGGCGCCCACGGTGACCCACCGCATGTCGCCCATCGAGATGTCGTCGCGGATCTCGAAGTCGAGTTTCTCGGTGAAGAAGGCCTTGCTGCGCTGCTGGTCGAAGGTCCACACGGTGGCGATGCCCAAGCCTTGGATCATGACTCCGCACTCCTGTCGGACGAGATTGATACCGAGCCGGCTTCCTGCTCATCACCGTAGGCAGGGCGGACATCGCGACGCTTCTTCAAAGTTGCGGTGGGGAAACCGCCGGCCCAGAGCATCGCGTAACACCCAGGAATGAGCGCGGCCCCACGCCCCACATGCTTGGCCCGATACTCACTCGGCGTCAGCCCGGTCCGCGCCTTGAACCGCGCCGAAAAGGTCCCGAGGCTGCTGAACCCGACCAGATGGCAGATCTCCGTGACCGACAGATCGGCGCTACGGAGCATCTCCTCGGCCCGCTCGATCCGCCGATGCGTCAGATACTGCCCGGGCGTCTCCCCGTACGCCTCCTTGAAGGCCCGGATGAAGTGGTACCGCGAATACCCGGCATGCGCGGCCACCACGCCCAGATCGAGCTCCGGCTCGGCCCAGTCGCGATCCATGGCGTCCTTGGCAAGACGCAACTGCCGCATTTTGTCCATGCACCCGATGGTGGCACGCAGCACTGACATCGACACCGGGCCGCTGAATCCGACGCGACGGGGTCCGGCACCTCTCAACTCAGGCCGGCACTAATCAGCCCGTCCGGCGTTTGAGGACGAGGCCCCTTCAGGGCCGATCGGGGGTCTGGGGGCGGAGCCCCCAGCAACGGACCCGCAGCCGAACGCCCGACTCACACCCCCGCACACAAAGAAGGCCCCCCGGGGCGGACACCAACCGGGGGACCTTCAGCTCACCGTAGGCGAATCACACGACCTCGACGATCGACGCCGGCGCCACCGTTCCCGCTTCCTCGCCAGGCTTAGACGCAGTCGGCCCCGCCCCCTTCAGCGGAACCTCCTTCACGAACACCGCGGCCACCAACGCGACCACAGCGACAACCGCCCCCAGCAGGAACGCGGAGTGAATACCCGCGGACACCGCGTGCTGGTACGCCTCCCGCGCCACCGCCGGCAACTTCGCCAGACTCGCCGCGTTCAACGTCGCGGACTGCTCGGTCACCTTGGACCCCAGCGCCCCCGCCCGCTCGGTCATGACGTCCTGCACCCGGTTGTTGAACAACGCCCCCATGATGGCGACACCGAACGACGAACCGAGCGTCCGGGACAGGGTGCTCGTGGAAGACGCGACCCCCATGTCCTTCATCTGCACACTGTTCTGCGCGACCAGCATGGTGATCTGCATCAGGCAGCCCATACCGAGCCCGACGACGGCCATGAACACACCGGACATGAACCGGGTCGTATCCGTGTCCATGGTCGACAGCAGATACAGTCCGACCACCATCAGCACGCTGCCGACGACCGGAAACACCTTGTACTTACCGGTGTTGGTGGTCACCCGCCCCGCGACCATCGAGGTCACGAGCATCGCCCCGAGCATCGGCAGAAGCAGCAACCCGGAGTTCGTAGCGGACGCGCCCTGCACGGACTGCTGGTACAGCGGCAGGAACAGCGTCGCCCCGAACATCACGAACCCGGTGATGAAGCCGATGATCGCCATCAGGGTGAAGTTCCGGCTGCGGAAGATGTGCAGCGGTACGACCGGCTCGGCCGCCTTGGTCTGCCAGAACACGAACCCGACGAGCGCGGCCACCCCGAGCCCGATCAGTTCCATGATCCGCGCGGACGTCCAGTCGTACTGCGAACCGCCCCACGTGGTGACGAGCACGATCGAGGTGATGCCCACGGTCAGCAACCCGGCACCCAGGTAGTCGATCCGCGCCTGCGACCGCTTCTTCGGGAGGTGCAGCACCGCACTGATCGCGGCGAGCGCGATGACGCCGAGCGGCAGGTTGATGTAGAAGGACCAGCGCCAGCCCCAGTTGTCGGTGATGGTGCCGCCGACCAGCGGTCCGCCGATCATCGCGAGCGCCATGACGCCGGCCATCATGCCCTGGTACTTGCCCCGCTCACGCGGCGGGATGAGGTCGCCGATGATCGCCATGACGCCGACCATCAGACCACCGGCACCGAGACCCTGGATGGCCCGGAAACCGATCAACTGCCCCATGTCCTGCGCCATACCGCTCAGCGCGGACCCGGCCAGGAAGATCACGATCGAGGTCATGAAGGCGCCCTTGCGCCCGTACATGTCACCGAGCTTGCCCCACAGCGGGGTCGAGCTGGCCGTGGCGAGCGTGTACGCGGTGACGACCCACGACAAGTGCTCCAGCCCGCCCAGCTCACCGACGATCGTCGGCATCGCCGTACCGACGATCATGTTGTCGAGCATCGCGAGCATCATGGTGATCATCAGGGCGAGCAGGACGACCCGCACGCTCTTCGGCTGTTTGCCGTCCACCTCTGGCCCGGGCGCCCCTGGCCCGGCCTCGACCGTCTGTGTGTCCGCCATCTTTCCCACTCCCCTTGTACTGCCCCCGGCCGACCACTTACTTGCCGCCCGGCTAGTTGACTACACTCAGGGAAAGTAGACCCGTAACTAGCCGGGCGTCAAGTAAGTTTGCTGGAGCATGAGACGAATGGGCGGCACCATGGACGGCACCAAGCGGCAGCGTCGCGGAGACACCCGCCAGCGCATCCAGGACGTGGCGCTCGAACTCTTCGCCGAGCAGGGCTACGAGAAGACCTCGCTGCGCGAGATCGCCGAGCACCTGGACGTCACGAAGGCGGCGCTCTACTACCACTTCAAGACCAAGGAAGAGATCCTCGTCGGCATCTTCGAGGACCTGACCCGGCCGATCGAGGAACTGATCGAGTGGGGCCGCGGCCAGCCGCACACCCTGGCGACCAAGCAGGAGATCGTACGGCGCTACAGCGACGCGCTCGACGGCGCGACCCCGCTGTTCCGCTTCATGCAGGAGAACCAGGCGACGGTACGGGACCTGCGCATCGGCGAGCGCTTCAAGGAGCGGATGCGCGGCCTCCGGGAGATCATGATCGACCCCGACGCGAGCCTGGTCGACCAGGTCCGCTCCCTCAGCGCGATCTTCACGCTGCACGCCGGCATGTTCGCCGTGCACGACCTCGAAGGCGACCCCGAGGAGAAGCACAAGGCCGTCCTGGAGGTCGCCACCGACATGATCACGCAGGCCCACGCGGGCACGAAGCCCACTCGGGACGGGTCCTAGACGGAGACACCCTTGCCGCGCAGGAACGAGACCGGGTCTATCGCCGAGCCGTAGTTGGCGGTCGTACGGATCTCGAAGTGCAGGTGGGGGCCGCTGGAGTTGCCGGTGCTGCCGGAGAGCGCGATGTGCTGACCGGTGCTGACGACCTGGCCGACCTTCACGTCGATGCGCGAGAGGTGGGCGTACTGGGAGTACGTGCCGTTGCCGTGCTTGATGACGATGGCGTTGCCGTACGCGGCACCGTCACCCGCGCCGTTGCCGCCGGCCTTGACGACGGTCCCGCCGTGCGCGGCCATGACGTTGGTGCCGCTGGCCACGGCGAAGTCCTGCCCGCTGTGGGTGGACTGCCACATGCTGCCGGCCTGGGCGAAGCTCGCGGACAGCGTGTACTTCTTCACCGGGTCGACCCAGGAGGCGGCGACCTTCGCGCTGACGGCCTTCGGCGCGACGCTCGAGGAGGCGGCGCTGGCGACCCCGGTCCCCAGCACGGCGGTGGCTCCCAGTCCGACGGCCAGGACGGCCACCCGGGTGCGGAGCGAAGACGTACGGGAAGAACGGGACGTGGCGCGCTGGAACATCGAAACCTCACGGGGGACGGGGACAGAAAAACCACCCGGCACGCATACGGCCGCCGGATGGCACGTTCATTGGTAACCCCGGACCCCACGGACCCCCAAACCCCTCTTCTACGACGGAAGCTAGTACTTCACCACAAAACTTCCGACTTCTTGACAGGGTGCTCATGCCTCCCGATTCGGCCCCCTCGAGGGCGAAATCGGTCATTCGGTTCCACGAATCTCAAGAAAAAAGTCCCTTTTGCCCCGATCGAGGCACGCGACTATCTCCCCTAGTAGGGCCCGAATCGCCTGTGCGGCTTGTCACCGGCGGGGGCCGCCGCCGGGCGCGGAAATGTGGCGCAGACCTCTATACACCTACCGTTCAGTAACCTTACGGTTCCCCTCCCGCCACCCGCGCCCGCGACCATGCCTTCTGCACCGCACGGCAGCGCACAGACGTGAGAGGAACCCCCACCCCCATGACGAGACGACGCCCCTGGGCTCGCCGTACCGCCACAGTCGCCGTGGCCGCGACCGCCCTCGCGACGCTGACCGTCCCCGCGGAGGCCGCGACGGCGACCAGCACCACCGCCACGACGGTGGACTACGCCACCTGGCAGACCGACTGCCAGACGGTGATGAACCAGGCCCTGCCCTACCTGAAGCAGCGCATCGCGGCCACGAAGCCCGGCGAGAAGCAGGCGATCGTCTTCGACATCGACAACACCACCCTGGAGACGGACTTCGGCTTCAGCTGGCCGCAGCCGGCCAACAAGCCGGTCCTCGCGGTCGCCAAGTACGCCCAGGAGCACGGCGTTTCGCTGTTCTTCGTCACGGCCCGCCCCGGCATCATCTACCTGCCGACCGAGTACAACCTCGAACACGACGGCTACGACGTCGACGGCCTCTACGTCCGCGGCCTCTTCGACCTCTTCAAGGACGTCGCCGACTACAAGACGGCCCAGCGCACCGCGATCGAGAACAAGGGCTACACGATCATCGCGAACATCGGCAACAGCGCCACCGACCTGTCGGGCGGCCACGCCGAGAAGACCTTCAAACTGCCGGACTACGACGGCCAGTTGTCGTAAGCCGTTAGGCTCCGTCCGTTCGCGCGACGACGGGGGTGGGGCGGCGGATGGAGCCCGCGGTACTCGGTGGCAAGCTGGCGTCAGGCCTGATCACACCACTGCTGAAGAAGCTGTTCGTACCCGACGCCCCCGGCGCGGGCCTGGTCGACAGACCGATCCGCCTCTCCTCCCTCGTCTCCTTCAAGGGCGAGAAACGCACCCTGACGGAGAAGGACGTCCACAAGCTCGCCGCCCACCTGGTCGCGCGGGCCGTGGACTCCCCCGGCGAGCCCCCCTTCCCGCCCGACGAACAGACCGCCGTGGCCGACGCGTTGGCCCGCAGACTCCTGGCTCTCGGCGACCTGGCCATGGACGACGTCCAGGCCGTACGACTCGGACACCGGGAACTGGCCCGGCAGTTGGAGTACGGCGCCCCCGCACCCGCCGGACTCTCCACCGACGCCCGCTACTTCCTAGGCAACGCCACCGAGTGGGCCTGCCTCCAGATCCTGGAGTTCTTCACCCGCCGCTCCACGTTCGTAGCCCGCACGCTGGTGGAACAGACCCGCAGCCAGGCCGAACTGATCGCCCGCGTAGACGAGTTGATCGCCCGCACCCAACGCCCCGGTTCCCAGGACCGCGCCTTCGAGCGCCGCTACCTCCCGTACGTCGCCGAGCGCCACAACCACATCACCATCTACGGCATCGACCTCCGCGACTCCCCGGACCGCTGGCCCCTCGAAGTGGCGTACCTGAGCCTGGAGGCGACGGCAACAGAGGAACGCCACCTCCCCGACGAACACCCCGGTGCGTCCTTCAGCGTCCAACTCCCCGCCGAAGAAGCCCTGTCGACGCACGACCGCGTCCTGCTGCGCGGTGACGCGGGCTCCGGCAAGACGACCCTGGTGCAGTGGCTGGCGGTGACGGCGGCGAGGGACGGCGACCGCATCCCGTACGTCCTCCCCCTGCGCACGCTGATCCGTGCGGGCCAACTCCCGTCCCCGGCAACCTTCCTGGCCTCGGTCGGCTGCCCGCACACCCCACCCGAGGGCTGGACGGAACGCGTCCTGACCGCCGGCCGCGCCCTGGTCCTCGTCGACGGCCTGGACGAGATCCCGTCCGCCGACCGCCACCGCACCCGCGACTGGCTCCAGTCCCTGATCAGCGCCTTCCCGGGCAACCGCTGGCTCCTGACCTCCCGCCCCACCGCGGTCCGCCCCGACTGGCTGGCGTCGGAGGGCTTCCGCGAACTGACCCTGGCCCCCATGCGCCGCCCCGAGGTGAAGACCTTCGTCGAGCGCTGGCACACGGCGGCTCAGGCCCCGGAGTACGAGGGCCCACTCCTGGACTCCCTGCGCACGAAACGGGACTTGGCACGGCTGGCCACGAACCCCCTGATGTGCGGCCTGATCTGCGCCCTGCATCGCGAACGGAGGGGCTATCTCCCCACAGGCCGCAAGGAGTTGTACGACGCCGCCCTGACGATGCTGCTGGCCCGCCGGGACCGGGAGCGGGGCATGAGCACGCTGGAGGGAGCGGAACTGGGCGAGGAGGCCCAGCTGGAGATCCTCCAACGGCTCGCGTACGCCCTGGTGTTGAGCGGCCGCACGGAGATGGACCGGGAGACGGCGGAGGGAATCGTTGAACGATGCCTGCCCACGGTCGCGGGGCGGGGCGACGCCGGGACGGTACTGCGGGACCTCCTACTGAGAAGCGGCCTGCTGCGCCAACCCGCCGACGGTGTCGTCGACTTCGTCCACCGCACGTTCCAGGACTACCTGGGCGCCCGGTACGCGGTCGAGGAGGGCCACCTCGACGTCCTGACCTCCCACGCGGGCGACGCCCAGTGGGAGGACGTGATCCGGATGGCGGTCGCCCACGCCCGGCCGCGCGAACGGGTCGTACTCCTACGGCAGTTGCTGGCCCGGGAGGAGCCCCGGCTGACGCTGCTCGCACTGGCCTGCCAGGAGCATGCGACGGCGTTGGACCCGGGGGTGCGGGCGGAGGTCGAGACGCAGGCGGCCGAGCTGATCCCGCCGCGTACGACGGAGGACGCGCTCGCGTTGGCGGAGGCGGGACCGCTGGTCCTGGAACTGCTGCCGGGGCCGGAGGGGTTGACGGACGAGGAGGCGAGGGCGGTCACGGTCACCGCTTCGGTCCTGGGCGGGGCGGAGCCCGATGGCGCGCTGGCGGTCCTGCGCCGCTTCCGCGGGCATCCGTCCCACGGCGTACGACGCCAACTCGCGGGCACGTGGGACCGGTTCGACGCCCGGGAGTACGCCGCCGAGGTGCTCGACCGGCTGCGCCGCGACGACGGCCTCTTCCTGCGCTGCTCGACCCGGGAACAGCTGGAGGCGCTGCGGCTGATGCGGCCCTGGCACGGGCTGACGATCGAGGGTTCGGCCGCGCCGGCCGAGATCATCGACGCCGTCGGCGATCCGGACGCGGTCACTGTCCTGGGTCTTGAGCGGAACCTCGGTCTCCAGGTCCTGGACGGACTGCTGGCCTTCCGGTCCCTGAACACACTGCGGCTTCAGGACTGCCCCGTCGTCCGGTCCCTCGAGCCGCTGTCCGAACTGCCCTTGACCGAGCTGACGTTCAACAACATCGTCGAAACGGCGGGCCTGCGGAACCTGCGCGGACTCACCCGCCTCTCCCTGGACCAGGTGCTCCCGAGCCCGCACCTGCGCGCCCACCTGCCGCTGGACGCGCGCCTGGAGTACCTGCACCTGGGCCGGTACACGCTCGCTTCCACGGACCTGCGCGATCTCGATCAATGGCCGACCCTCACCACGCTCAGCCTCGGCCGGACGGACGGCACCATGACGGCCGGGGACTGGCGGGAGGTGGGCCGGCTGCCCGCCCTGCGGAACCTCGTGCTGAACACGTCCCTTGACCGCTATGCCGTGGAGGAGATGCCGGTCATCCCCTCCATCGGGTGCCTCCGGCTGCCCGCCCAGGACGCCACCCGGGACCAGCTCCGCACCCTGGCCTCGCGCCTCCCCGGCCTGCGCAAGGTGCGCTTCAAGACGTACGGCCTGAAGATCCACCTCGACCGCTACGCCGCGCTTTTCCCCGCCGCCGAAGTAACCGACGACCGGCGCTGACTCCTGCCCCGAATACGCGAAAGGGGCCGGTGTCCAAAAGGCACCGACCCCTTCCCAGCCGTAAAACCCAAACCGCTGAGCCTTACGCCTCCTTGCTCAAATTCGGACCCGCGCCACCAGCGGCCGCATCCTCGATCGGCGGCACATCGGGAAGCGCCGACTTCTCCTCACCCCGGAAGGTGAAGGTCTTCGCGTCGCCCTCGCCCTCGACATCCACGACCACGATGTGACCGGGACGCAGCTCGCCGAAGAGGATCTTCTCCGAGAGCGTGTCCTCGATCTCGCGCTGGATCGTGCGCCGCAGCGGACGCGCGCCCAGCACCGGGTCGTAACCCTTCTTGGAGAGGAGCTCCTTCGCGGCCTGGGAGAGCTCGATGCCCATGTCCCGGTCCTTGAGGCGCTCGTCCACCTTGCCGACCATGAGGTCGACGATCTGGAGGATGTCGTCCTGGGTGAGCTGCGGGAAGACGACGACGTCGTCGACACGGTTGAGGAACTCGGGGCGGAAGTGCTGCTTGAGCTCGTCCGAGACCTTGTTCTTCATGCGCTCGTAGTTGGACTTCGTGTCACCCGTGGCCGCGAAGCCCAGGTTGAAGCCCTTGGAGATGTCACGGGTTCCAAGGTTGGTCGTCATGATGATGACCGTGTTCTTGAAGTCCACGACCCGGCCCTGGGAGTCGGTCAGGCGACCGTCCTCCAGGATCTGCAGAAGGCTGTTGAAGATGTCCGGGTGGGCCTTCTCGACCTCGTCGAAGAGGACGACCGAGAACGGCTTGCGACGGACCTTCTCCGTGAGCTGGCCGCCCTCTTCGTAGCCCACGTAACCGGGGGGCGAACCGAAGAGACGCGAGACCGTGTGCTTCTCGCTGAACTCCGACATGTCGAGGGAGATCAGCGCGTCCTCGTCACCGAAGAGGAACTCCGCGAGCGCCTTGGACAGCTCGGTCTTACCGACACCGGACGGACCGGCGAAGATGAACGAACCACCGGGACGCTTCGGGTCCTTGAGGCCCGCACGCGTACGACGGATCGCCTTCGAGAGCGCCTTGACGGCGTCCTTCTGGCCGATGACCCGCTTGTGGAGCTCGTCCTCCATGCGCAGCAGACGCGAGGACTCCTCCTCCGTGAGCTTGAAGACCGGGATGCCGGTGGCGGTCGCGAGGACCTCGGCGATCAGCTCGCCGTCGACCTCGGCGACGACGTCCATGTCGCCGGCCTTCCACTCCTTCTCCCGCTTGGCCTTCGCGGCAAGAAGCTGCTTCTCCTTGTCGCGGAGAGAGGCCGCCTTCTCGAAGTCCTGGGAGTCGATGGCCGACTCCTTGTCCCTCCGCACGCCCGCGATCTTCTCGTCGAACTCGCGCAGGTCCGGCGGCGCGGTCATCCGGCGGATGCGCATCCGGGAACCGGCCTCGTCGATCAGGTCGATCGCCTTGTCCGGCAGGAAGCGGTCCGAGATGTACCGGTCGGCCAGCGTGGCGGCCTGCACGAGCGCCTCGTCCGTGATGGAGACACGGTGGTGCGCCTCGTACCGGTCGCGCAGACCCTTGAGGATCTCGATGGTGTGCGGCAGGGACGGCTCCGCGACCTGGATGGGCTGGAAGCGGCGCTCGAGAGCGGCGTCCTTCTCCAGGTGCTTGCGGTACTCGTCCAGCGTCGTCGCACCGATGGTCTGCAGCTCACCGCGGGCCAGCATCGGCTTCAGGATCGAAGCGGCGTCGATGGCGCCCTCGGCGGCACCCGCACCGACCAGCGTGTGCAGCTCGTCGATGAACAGGATGATGTCGCCGCGGGTGCGGATCTCCTTGAGGACCTTCTTCAGGCGCTCCTCGAAGTCACCGCGGTAGCGGGAGCCGGCGACCAGCGCGCCGAGGTCCAGGGTGTAGAGGTGCTTGTCCTTGAGGGTCTCGGGCACCTCGCCCTTGACGATGGCCTGGGCGAGGCCCTCGACGACGGCGGTCTTGCCGACGCCGGGCTCACCGATCAGGACCGGGTTGTTCTTCGTACGGCGGGACAGCACCTGCATGACCCGCTCGATCTCCTTCTCGCGCCCGATGACCGGGTCGAGCTTGGACTCACGAGCGGCCTGGGTGAGGTTCCGGCCGAACTGGTCGAGGACCAGGGACGTCGAGGGGGTGCCCTCCGCAGGGCCGCCGGCGGTGGCGGTCTCCTTGCCCTGGTAACCGGAGAGCAGCTGGATCACCTGCTGCCGCACACGGTTGAGATCAGCGCCCAGCTTGACCAGGACCTGGGCGGCGACGCCCTCGCCCTCACGGATCAGGCCGAGCAGGATGTGCTCCGTGCCGATGTAGTTGTGGCCCAGCTGAAGGGCCTCGCGGAGCGACAGCTCCAGGACCTTCTTGGCACGGGGAGTGAAGGGGATGTGACCGGACGGTGCCTGCTGGCCCTGTCCGATGATCTCCTCAACCTGCTGGCGGACCGCCTCAAGCGAAATGCCGAGGCTCTCCAGGGCCTTTGCGGCGACACCCTCACCCTCGTGGATCAGGCCCAGGAGGATGTGCTCGGTGCCGATGTAGTTGTGGTTGAGCATCCGGGCTTCTTCCTGAGCCAGGACGACAACCCGCCGCGCGCGGTCGGTGAACCTCTCGAACATCGTTAATCGCTCCTCAGAGCGGTCAGGCAGTAAGGGGACGCTCCCCTCCCTGTCCTTCCGCAGCTTAGTCCCGCAAGCGGGGACCGCTCATTCCAACTGCCGACACCGGACCGAGAACCAACACTGCCTCCTGAACCGTAACGCCGACATCTGCTCCAACCTGATGGTGCGAGACGATGTTCCCGCAGGCCAGGCAGTTACCCTCACCATGAGTACGCCGATGGCGAACGTGAGACGCCCTTTTCTGCGTGTCGCCCCCTCCCACTAGGGATTGTCTTACCCGCACGGACTGACACTCCATGCCGTTCGCACCGGTTCCCTCCGCTACGGGCGAACAACCTTGCGCCGCGCCGCACCCCCGAACGCCCCCGCAACCCGCACCCAGCGCATTCGTTGGACCACCCAGCGTAACTCCCGGCCCGCTTCGGCGGTTGCTCTTGGCATGGTTCGCACAGTCCCCCCTCTCGGCACGGTCCCGCTCCCCCGCCGCCCGCGCGATCCGGACGACCGGCGGCGGAACTGGTACGAGAACGAACTGGGGTGGCGCACGGTGCCCGGAGAGCCGCTACGGCTGATCACGGGCCTGCGTTTCGACGTCCTGGACGTGCCGGTCGAGGCCGGTGCCGCGGCGCTGTGGCGGCTGGGTCCGGATTCTCCGGTGGCCGTGCAGGGCGACCGGATGCGGCTGCTGGTGGCCGCGGGCAGCGCGGAGGAGCTTCCGGGGCTGCTGGACTGGCTGGAGTGGGGCGCTCTGGCGCCGGCGCTGGATCTGGTGGCACTGGGCGCGGACGGGCTCATGGAGGCGCCGTCGTTCCCCGGGGCGAGGCCCGCAGGGGCGCCGCTGCCGGGCGCGGGGGCCGCGAGGGCGCGACCGCTCCCCGCGGGCGGTTCACGTCCCTTGCAGGGGGCCGCCGTATGGCTGCGACCCCCCGAGCCGGGGTGCGAGGTCGAGGCCTCGCTGCCGACAATGTCGGCCGTGGGGGGCATCGGTCATGCCCCTGATCTCGTACGACTTGTGGACACGGTGGCCACACAGTGCCACCGGGTACGGCTGCGGCGCTCGTGCGCTCAGCCGTTGGCCTTCTCGTAGGCCTCGCGAATGGCCGCGGGAACACGGCCGCGGTCGTTCACGTCGTGGCCGTTCTCCTTGGCCCACGCGCGAATCTGCGCGGTGTCCTGGCTGCCACCGGTTGCGGCGCGTGCCTTTCCGCGACCACCCGAAGCGCGGCCACCGGTACGGCGCCCACCCTTCACGTAAGCGTCGAGAAGTCCACGGAGCTTGTCCGCATTCGCGGTGGTGAGATCGATCTCGTACGTCTTGCCGTCCAGCGCGAACGTCACCGTCTCGTCCGCCTCGCCGCCGTCGAGGTCATCGACAAGAAGGACCTGAACCTTCTGTGCCACCGGATTTCCTTTCATCGATTACTTGCGGGTCTGGGGTCTGCGGCGTCCGCCGTTTCGCCGTCCCCTGTTATATGCAGTACTGCAGTACGTCGGAAAGCAAACCGCTTTTGCTGGAAAAACACAAACCCCTGGGAGAGACCGAGTGACCTCCCTCGCCCAGAAAGATGCGCGTTTCGGACATAGGGAACCTGGGCAGGGCGACCCGGCCGAATTGGGGGACGCGATCACAGATGCAGAAGCATCCGGCTGTTGCCCAAGGTGTTCGGTTTCACTCGTTCGAGACCGAGGAACTCCGCCACGCCCTCGTCATAGGAACGCAACAGCTCCGCGTAGACATCGGTGTCGACCGGTGTCTCACCGATCTCCACGAAGCCGTGCTTCGAGAAGAAGTCCACTTCGAAGGTGAGACAGAAAACGCGACGAACGCCTAGCCAGCGAGCCGTGTGCAGCAACTTCTCCAGCAACTGATGGCCCACACCGGCACCCTTCAAGCCGGGCTTCACCGCGAGAGTGCGGACTTCCGCGAGGTCTTCCCACATGACATGCAGTGCCCCGCAGCCGACGACCTCGGCGTTGTCGTCCCGTTCGGCGACCCAGAACTCCTGGATGTCCTCGTAAAGAGTCACCGTCGCTTTGTCGAGCAGGATGCGACCGCGGACGTAGGCGTCAAGGAGTCGGCGCACCGCCTCGACATCGCCGGTCCTGGCCCGCCGGACGGTGATGGCTTTCGCGGTGACTTCGGGGTGCTCTGCTGACATGAGCGGACGCTATCGCCCGCCCCTGGAGGGCGTGGAGCCGGGGTTCTGGACGCCATCCGCGGGTTCGGGTGTTTCCGGTCCCTGGACGATGCGTACGGCGCTGCGGAGGGCCTCGCGCTGTTCGTCGCTCATCATCCCGAAGAAGGCCACGAGAGCGGCGGCGGGGTTGTCGCTCTGGGACCAGGCGTCGTTCATCAGGGCGGCGGAGTAGGCGGCCCGTGTGGAGACCGCCTCATATCGATAGGCCCGGCCTTCCGCCTCACGGCGCACCCAGCCCTTCTGATGGAGATTGTCCAAAACGGTCATCACCGTGGTGTACGCGATCGACCGTTCCTGCTGAAGGTCTTCCAGGACTTCTCGAACGGTCACCGGGCGGTTCCACTTCCACACCCGCGTCATGACCGAGTCTTCGAGTTCTCCCAATGGGCGAGGCACAGCTCAGAACCATAGTGGAAAAGGAACAAAAAGGGCGTACGACTCGGAAAGCACGCGTGCGCGTGCGGGAGTCGTACGCCCTTGAAGGCGCCGGGGAAAACGGAGGGTTCAGGCGTCGGCAGCCGAAGAGGCCTGGCGGGCGCTCTCCGCGCGCGCGATGGCGGCGTCGACGGCCGCGTCCTCCTTGGCCTTCATGGCCCCGCCCTGGGTCTTCACGATGACCCGGATCAGTCCGATGAAGAACACGGCCATGACGACCGGGGGCACGAGCGCGGAGACATAGTCCATGCCTCCAGAGTAGCCACGGGCCCCAAGGAGGACGGGGCGGGGTCGGTTCAGCCGGCGGCGAGTTGCTGCGACGGGTTCGCGGGAGGCGGTGCCGGTTTGCGCCGGGGGAAGACCTCGCCGGGGGTGGGGATGGGCCGGGACGGCTTCGGCGCCGAGGGCGCGGGCGTCGGCGCGGGCCGCTCCACGGGCTTGCGCACGGGCTCCTTGGCGTCCTCCCCGACCGGTTCGCCGTCGGCCGCGCGAAAGCCGCCGGAGAGGCCTCCAGGGAGCGCCAGGAGGCGGGTGCGCGAGGCGGGGACGGTCGGGGCGGCGGCCCTGGCGGTCGTACGACGGGCGAGACGCGCGCGTACGTCCTGCTCGGCGAGGGTGAGGCAGCGGTCCAGGAGGACGGCGGCGGAGGGGTTCCCGCGCAGCGCTCTCAGCGCGGAGAGGTCGTCGACGTCCGGGCGGTACCCGGCGCCGAGCGCCTCCTCCAGGAGGGTGAGGTAGCCGGCGGTGGTGCCGGGCAGGGCGGCGCGGTACCGGGCGAGGTCGGCGACCAGGAAGGCGCGCAGCCGGACTCCCTCGTGTACCGCCTCGTCGAGCGATTCGGCGAGCCGAAGACAGTCCTGGACGTCCTCGGCCGAGGCGGTTCTGGGCTGGAGGGCGAGGGCGAGAGCGCGACGGAGCACACGCAGCTCCTCCGCACCGAACGCCATGCCGCCGCGGGATCCGTATGGCGTGGGCATGGGGCGACGATACGCGCTAATCAGACAAATTCGACATAGGGGGCGGGTGTGGCGCGGGGTTTTCGCCGGACGGCGGGGGTGGGGATGGGGTGCGGGTCGGCGAGGGTGGCGCCACACGCGCGGGGTCATCTCGGTGAGGCACTCGCCGGCCGGGGTGTCGGTCGGCAGCACCACGCGCGCGGGTCACACCCGAGACGCTCGTGAGACGACCGAGCAGCCCCTTGTGTGCCCCGCGCGCGTGATCACATCCGCGAGACGTTCCGCTCGTACACCAGCCGCAGGCCGATCAGGGTCAGCCAGGGCTCGTGCTCGTCGATGACCGAGGCCTCGCCCAGGACCATCGGGGCGAGGCCGCCGGTCGCGATGACGGTGACGTCCTCGGGGTCGTCGGCCAGCTCCTTGACCATGCGGTTGACGACGCCGTCGACCTGGCCGGCGAAGCCGTAGACGATGCCCGACTGCATGGCCTCGACGGTGTTCTTGCCGATCACGCTGCGCGGCCGGGCCACCTCGATCTTGCGGAGCTGGGCGCCCTTGACGCCGAGGGCCTCGACCGAGATCTCGATTCCGGGGGAGATGACACCGCCGATGTACTCCCCGCGCGCGGAGACCGCGTCGAACGTGGTCGCCGTACCGAAGTCGACGACGATCGCCGGGCCGCCGTAGAGCTCGACCGCGGCGACCGCGTTGATGATGCGGTCCGCGCCGACCTCCTTGGGGTTGTCGGTGAGGATCGGGACGCCGGTCTTGACGCCCGGTTCGACGAGGACGGCGGGCACGTCGCCGTAGTAGCGGCGGGTGACCTCGCGCAGTTCGTGCAGGACGGACGGGACGGTGGCGCAGATCGCGATGCCGTCGATGCCGTCGCCCAGCTCCTCTCCGAGGAGCGGGTGCATGCCCATGAGGCCCTGGAGGAGGACGGCGAGTTCGTCGGCGGTGCGGCGCGCGTCCGTGGAGATGCGCCAGTGCTCGATGATCTCCTCGCCGTCGAAGAGGCCCAGGACGGTGTGCGTGTTGCCCACGTCGATCGTGAGGAGCATGACTACTGCGCCTCGCGGAGGTCGAGGCCGATGTCCAGGATCGGCGCGGAGTGGGTCAGGGCTCCTACGGCGAGGTAGTCCACCCCGGTGTCGGCGTACTCCTTGGCGTTGTCCAGGGTGAGCCGGCCCGAGGCCTCCAGGGCGGCGCGGCCGGCGACGATGCCGACGGCCTCCGCGCACTCGTCGGGCGTGAAGTTGTCCAGCAGGATCAGGTCGGCGCCGGCGTCCAGGACGTCGCGGAGCTGGTCCAGGGTGTCGACCTCGACCTCGATCGGCACGTCCGGGAAGGCCTCCCGTACGGCCTCGAAGGCCTGCGCGACGCCGCCCGCGGCGACCACGTGGTTGTCCTTGACGAGGGCCGCGTCCGAGAGGGACATGCGGTGGTTGACCCCGCCGCCGCTGCGGACCGCGTACTTCTCCAGGGAGCGCAGTCCCGGCGTCGTCTTGCGGGTGTCGCGGACCTTCGCCTTCGTGCCCTCCAGGGCGTCGGCCCACGCGCGCGTGGCGGTCGCGATGCCGGACATGCGGCACAGGATGTTGAGCGCGCTGCGCTCGGCGGTCAGCAGGTCGCGCGTGCGCGTGGTGACCGACAGGAGCTTCTGTCCGGCCTCCACGTGGTCGCCGTCCTCCACGTGCCGCTCGACCTCGAACTCGTCGGTGCAGACCACGGAGATCACCGCTTCGGCGACCCGGAGGCCCGCCACGACACCGGCCTCGCGCGCGGTGAAGTCGGCCGTGGCGACGGCCTCTTCAGGGATGGTCGCCACGGTCGTCACGTCGACGCCGCCTGCCAGGTCCTCCTGGAGGGCGACATTGGCGATGTCCTCGACCTCCAGGGGGTCGAGTCCGGCGTCCGCCAGGAGCTCGGCGAGCGCGGGGTCGAGGCCGCACTCCATGTACTCCGCGTCGGCGCCCGCGCCGCAGGCACAGCCGTCGCCGCAGCCACCGCTGTCGGCGAGGGGAAGGTCGTGGGTGCTCACGTCTGTCACTGCTCCTGGGGACGGTGCTGCCGGGTCGGGGGGAAGTCTGCGGTGTCCGTGGTGTGTACGGCCAGCGTGCGGTCCGGATTCAGCCGTACGACGATGTGGCGCCGCCACGAGCTGTCGTCGCGGTCGGCGTGGTCCTCGCGCCAGTGGCAGCCCCGGGTCTCCTCGCGCTGAGCCGCGGCGGTGACCAGGACACGCGCCACGCACAGGAGGTTGGTGGCCTCCCAGGTGTCGACGCCGGGCTCGGCGGTCTTGCCGTTCTCGTCGAGGGCGTCGCGGGCGTCGGTGTGCAGCTGCTGGAGCTGTGCGGCGGCCTTCGCGAGGGACTCGGCGGAGCGCAGGACGCCCGCGCCCTCGGTCATGATCCGCTGGATCGCGAAGCGGGCCTCCGGGGCGAGCAGCGGGTGCGCGGGCTTCTGGGGGTGCGGGACCAGCTCGGGCACACGCGCGTGGAGGGCGTTCCCGGCCTGGTTCCCGGTGATGTCGGCGACGATCCGCTCGGCGTAGACGAGGCCTTCGAGGAGGGAGTTGGAGGCGAGCCGGTTCGCGCCGTGCACGCCGGTGCAGGCGACCTCGCCGCACGCGTACAGCCCGGGGACGGTCGTACGGCCCCGGGAGTCGGTGCGGACGCCCCCGGAGGCATAGTGGGCGGCCGGGGCGACCGGGACGGGCTCGGTGACCGGGTCGATGCCGTGGCTGCGGCAGGCGGCGAGGATCGTCGGGAAGCGGTGCTCCCACATGTCGGCGCCGAAGTGCCGGGCGTCCAGGAACATGTGCTCGGCGTCCTGCTCCAGCATCCGCCGTGTGATGCCCTTGGCGACGATGTCCCGGGGCGCCAGCTCGGCGAGTTCGTGCTGGCCCACCATGAAGCGCACGCCCTCGGCGTCGATCAGGTGGGCACCCTCGCCGCGCACCGCCTCGGAGACGAGGGGCTGCTGGCCCTCCGCGTCCGCGCCGAGGAACAGCACGGTCGGGTGGAACTGCACGAACTCCAGGTCGGAGACCTCGGCACCCGCGCGGAGGGCGAGCGCGACCCCGTCGCCGGTCGACACGGACGGGTTGGTGGTCGCCGAGAAGACCTGCCCCATGCCACCTGTCGCGAGGACCACGGCGGGCGCGTGCACGGCACCCACACCGTCGTGCTGGCCCTCGCCCATGACGTGCAGGGTGACGCCCGCGGTACGGCCTTCCGCGTCGGTCAGCAGGTCCAGCACGAGCGCGTTCTCGATCGTGCGCAGGCCACGCGCGTGTACGGCCTCGACGAGCGCCCGGGAGACCTCCGCGCCGGTCGCGTCGCCGCCCGCGTGCGCGATCCGGCGCCGGTGGTGACCGCCCTCGCGGGCCAGCTCCAGCCCTCCTTCGGAGGACTCGTCGAAGTGGGCGCCGGTCTCGATGAGCCGCCGTACGGCGTCGGGGCCCTCGGTGACAAGGATCCGTACGGCCTCCTCGTCACACAGGCCCGCGCCGGCGACCAGGGTGTCGTCCAGGTGCTGTTCGGGGGTGTCGCCCTCCCCGAGGGCGGCTGCGATGCCCCCCTGGGCCCAGCGCGTGGAGCCGTCGTCGAGGCGGGCCTTGGTGACGACGACCGTCCGCAGCCCGGCCGCCTCGCAGCGCAGGGCCGCCGTCAGACCGGCCACTCCGGAGCCGACGACCACGACGTCCGCGTCGATGGACCACCCGGGGGCGGGTGCGTGCAGTCGTATGCCTGTGCTGGTCACGAGGCGGCTCCGAGGGTTCCGAAAGCGAGTGGGATGTTGTCGATCAACCGGGTCGTCCCGACCCGGGCGGCGACGGCGAGGACGGCCTCCCCGGTGAAGTCCTCGTCGACGTCCGTGAAGTCGGACGGGTCGACCAGGGCGAGGTAGTCCAGCACGAGCGGTGGGTCCAGACGGGCCGCGTCGTCGAGGACCAGACGGGCGGCCGCGCGGACGGACGCCGGGTTGCCGGGACCGGGGGCCGCCTTGGCGACTGCGTGCGCGTCGGCCGCCGCGCGGGACTCCCCTATGGCGCTGAGCGCCTCGGCACGCGCGTGCGTGGCGGGCACCTCGCGGGCCCGCGCGCGGAGCGCCTCCTGGGCGGCGTGCCGGTCCCGGCCCGCGAACAGGGCCTGGGAGAGGGCGAGCGCGGTACGCCGCTCCCGGGGGGACAGATAGCGGTTGCGGCTGGACAGCGCCAGGCCGTCGGCCTCGCGCACGGTCGGCACGCCGACGATCTCCATGCCGAAGTTCAGGTCGCGCACCATGCGGCGGATCAGGGCGAGCTGCTGGGCGTCCTTCTGGCCGAACAGGGCGGCGTCGGGGCGGGTGAGGTGCAGCAGTTTGGCGACGACGGTGAGCATGCCGTCGAAGTGGCCGGGGCGGACCGCGCCCTCCAGGCGTTCGCCCATGGGGCCAGCCGAGATGCGCACCTGGGGTTCGCCGTCGGGGTAGACCTCGTCCACGGAGGGCGCGAACACGACGTCGGCGCCCGCCAGTTCGGCGATCTTGAGATCGGCGTCCAGGGTGCGCGGGTAGCGGTCGAGGTCCTCGCCCTCGCCGAACTGCAGCGGGTTCACGAAGACGGTGACGACGACCTCGCCGTCCGGTCCGGCGATCTCGCGCGCGGTGCGGACCAGCGTGGCGTGGCCCTCGTGGAGAGCGCCCATCGTCATCACGACGGCGCGACGGCCCGCACGCGTGCGTGCGTGGAGTTCGGCGGCGGTGCGCAGCAGGGTGGCGGTCATCCGGCATCTCCCTCGGTGCCGTTGGCGAGCACCCCGAGGAGGTCCTCGGCGAGCTCCGGCTTCAGCAGCCCGTGGGCCAGGGCCCGGTCGGCGGTCGCGCGGGCCATCGCCAGATAGCCGGCGACGGTCTGGGGCGCGTGCTTGCGCAACTCGGTGACATGCGCGGCGACGGTGCCCGCGTCCCCGCGCGCGACGGGGCCGGTGAGCGCCGCGTCGCCGGAGCGCAGGGCGTTGTCCAGGGCGGCGCCCAGCAGCGGGCCCAGCATCCGGTCGGGGGCCTCGACGCCGGCCGTGCGCAGCAGCTCCATGGACTCGGCGACCAGGGTCACCAGGTGGTTGGCGCCCAGCGCGAGGGCCGCGTGGTAGAGCGGGCGGTTCTCCTCGGCGATCCACTCGGGCTCGCCGCCCATCTCGATCACCAGGGCCTCGGCGGCCAGCCGCAGCTCCTCGGGCGCGGTGACCCCGAAGGAGCACCCGGCGAGCCGCTGGACGTCCACCGGAGTGCCCGTGAAGGTCATCGCGGGGTGCAGGGCCAGCGGCAGCGCGCCGACCCGCAGAGCGGGGTCCAGGACCTGCGCGCCGTACCGCCCGGAGGTGTGCACCAGCAGCTGGCCGGGGCGTACGGCCCCGGTGTCGGCGAGGCCTTCCACGAGACCGGGCAGGGCGTCGTCCGGGACGGTCAGCAGCACCAGGTCGGAGCGCTCCAGGACCTGCGCGGGCGTGACGACCGGCACGTCCGGGAGCATCAGCGCGGCCCGTCGCCTGGACGCGTCGGACACCCCGGAGACGGCCACCGGGCGGTGCCCCGCCAGCTGGAGCGAGGCGGCCAGCGCGGGGCCCACCCGGCCGGCGCCGACGACACCGACGGCGAGCCGCGCGGGGCGGTCCTTGGGCTCTGGCTGTTGGAATGTACTCACGCGACGGCGGCCTTCCCGTTCCAGTCCGCTCCGGGTACCGGACGATTTCTCGTCATGTTAACGCGATCGGTTCGAGGGGCGTCCGGTTGTCCACAGGCTGTGGGCTGTCGCACAGCCGTGCCGTACGGGAAAGCCCGTGGAAATCCGGGTGCTCCCGCGGACCCGCGCCAGGCATGATCCGGGGCATGAGCGATACAGCGGAACAGGGCGTGGATCAGGCGGAGCAGCGCGAGCGGGGAGTGGAACCGGCGACCGACGAGGAACGCGTCCTGGCCCGCCGCAAGCGGCGCCTCAGCGCGAACCGGAACGCGGAGCGCGCCCTCGCGCGCCTCGGCTTCCTGGGCACACTCAGGGAAGGGCTCGCCTTCGTACAGGAGGCGGCCGAGCTGTACGACCTCGACGAGACGTCGGACATGTACGGCGGCGGCGTGGTCGAGACCCTGGAGAAGCGGGTCGCCGAACTGCTCGGCAAGGAGGCCGCGGCCTTCTTCCCCACCGGCACCATGGCCCAGCAGGTCGCCCTGCGCTGCTGGGCGGGCCGCACCGGCAATCCGACCGTCGCCCTGCACCCGCTCGCCCACCCCGAAGTGCACGAACGGGACGCGTTCAGCCAGGTCAGCGGGCTCCGCCCGGTCCACGTGACGAGCGAGCCCCGACAGCCGACCGCCGACGAGGTCCGCGACTTCCCGGAGCCCTTCGGGACGCTGATGCTCGAACTGCCTCTCCGGGACGCCGGTTTGGTCCTGCCCTCCTGGGAGGAACTCTCCGCCGTCGTCGAGGCCGCCCGCGAACGCGACGCGGTGGTCCACTTCGACGGCGCCCGCCTGTGGGAGTCCGCCACCCACTTCGGCCGCCCGCTCGACGAGATCGCCGGCCTCGCCGACAGCGTCTACGTGTCGTTCTACAAGTCCCTCGAAGCCCTCGGCGGCGCCGCGATCGCCGGCCCGAAGACCCTCATCGACGAGGCGAAGACCTGGCGGCACCGGTACGGCGGCCAGATCTTCCAGCAGTTCCCCACCGCGCTGACGGCACTCGCCGGCCTGGACCGGGAACTCCCCCGGCTCCCCGAGTACGTGGCCCACGCGCGCGTGGTCGCCGAGGCGCTGCGTGAGGGGTTCGCGGACGCCGGGGTGCCCTGGATACGCGTCCACCCCGAGCAGCCGCACACGAACGAGTTCCAGGTCTGGCTGCCGTTCGATCCGGACGCCGTCACGGAGGCCTCGATCCGGCAGGCCGAGGAGACGAAGACCGCCCTCTTCTCCAACTACTGGGACGCGAAGGGCCCGGGCCTCGCGGTCACCGAGGTCTACGTGCGCGCCGCCGCCCTGGAGTGGACGGCCGAGGACGTGAAGGCGGCGGTCGCGGACTTCGTGGTCCGGCTGAAGGAGGAGACCGGGGGCTGACGGACGTCAGCAGGCGGCACGCGCGCGCGGGCGCCGCCACCGGTCCAGGGCCCGCCGCAGCCTGCCGTGGGCCGGGCGTTCCGCGACGACCGCACGGAACTGCCGGTAGCCGCGCACCTCGCGGACCGTCCGCCAGTCGTGGGTGCCGGGCGGGGGCGGCGGGACCTCGCCGAGCCGCCGGGCGCGATGGACGTCGAGGAGGTGCTGCTGGGTGATGCTCATGTCTCCAGGCTGCGCCGCTCCCCCGTGGCTGTCGCGCCGATTGACGGGCGCCGTCAAACGAGGAGGGCGTTGTCAGTGGCGGGGTGCACGATTGGGGACATGAGCGTGCACATCGACATCACCGGGCTGCGGCAGGAGCGGATCACCTTCGCGCCCTCGCCGCTGGGCGAGCTGTGCATGGCGCTGCACGCGATGTCCGAGCCGGGGCACCACCCCGGCCTCCAGGGCTGGGTCACCGGCGTCACCGCGCGGCTCGATCCGCATCTGGCCGACCGGATGTGCGAGGCGGACTTCCTGTGGCGGTCGACGTTCTCCGACCTGTTCCTGCCGTACGCGGGCATCCCGGGCCGGAGCACGCTCCCCGGGGCCACGCTCGCCGAGGAGCTGGACCTGCTGGACAAGCTGACGGACGAGCAATTCGTGGACGCCGCGATGGAGTTCACCACCTGCGCGATCTCCTACAGCACGGGCGGACCCGGCCCGCTGGCCGACGCCGGGATCCGGCACCGCGCCCTGGAGCAGGCGGCCGCGCGGGGTCCGCATCAACTGGCGTTCACCGAGCGGCTGTTGGCCGACCCGCCGCGGACCAGGGCGTGGCTGCGGCAGTTCCTGGAGGACTGCGACGAGGCGTTCTTCGCGGAGACCTGGTCCCGGACGCACCACCAACTCGTGGCCGACGCCCGCCACAAGACGGACCTCCTGCGCCACAAGGGCCTCGCCGAGGCACTGACGTCGATGTCCACGGCGGTGACAGTCGACGAGGACGCCACCCTCATCACGGTCGACAAACTCGGCACCGGCCGCACCGCGCCCCAGGACGGCGGCCTCCTCCTGGTGCCCACGGCCCTGGGCTGGCCGCACCTGACGGTCCTGTACCGGTACGGCTGGCAGCCCGTCGTGCACTACCCGGTGCACAACACCCCGAAGATCGCCGCGCCGACCTCCCTGGAGCAGCTGACCCTGCGGATGACCGCCCTGTCCCACCCGGTCCGCATGCGCCTGTGCCGCAGCCTGGCCCGCAGCGCGTTCACCACCAGCGAGCTGACCCAGGTGCACGGCATGACCGCCCCCGAGATATCCCGCCACCTCGGCGTCCTGAAGAAGGCCGGCCTGATCACCACCCGCCGCCGAGGCCGCTACGTCCTGCACCAGCTGGACGTCACGATGGTGGCCCGCCTGGGCAGCGACTTCCTGGAGGGCATCCTCAGGTAGCCCCCCGGCAGCCGGGCTTCAGCCGTGCCCGCCGGCCCGTACCAGCCCCGTCTCATACGCCAGGACGACGACCTGCACCCGGTCCCGCAGGCCGAGCTTCGTAAGGATGCGGCCGACGTGGGTCTTCACGGTCGCCTCGGACAGCACCAGGCGGGCCGCGATCTCGCCGTTCGACAGGCCCTGGGCGACGAGGATCATGACCTCGCGCTCGCGCTCGGTGAGCCGCTCCAGCTCCTTGTGCTGGGGCTCCTTCCCGGTGGCGGGCAGCATCGGGGCGAAGCGGTCCAGGAGGCGGCGGGTCGTCGAGGGCGCCACCACGGCGTCCCCGCTGTGCACCGAGCGGATCGCGGTGAGGAGTTCACCGGGCGGCACGTCCTTGAGCATGAAGCCGGAGGCACCGGCCTTCAGCCCGGAGAAGGCGTACTCGTCGAGGTCGAAGGTGGTCAGGATCAGCACCTTCGGCGGGTTCTCGCCCTGGCAGATGCGGCGGGTGGTCTCCACCCCGTCCAGCTTCGGCATACGGACGTCCATCAGCACCACGTCGACCGCGGTCGCGGCCAGCACCTGAAGGGCCTCGACGCCGTCGCCCGCCTCGGCTACGACCTCCATGTCCGGCTGGGCGGCGAGCACCATCCGGAACCCGGTGCGCAGCAGCACCTGGTCGTCGACGAGCATCACGCGGATCGCCATCGGGTCCTCTTCCGTTCCATCAACAGGATCGTTCAACAATGGGTTCAACAAGTCGTTCAACAATTCGTTACAGGTGTCACTGCCCGGCGTACGGCACCTCAGTGCGCGGGTTTCAGCGGCAGCAGCGCGCTGATACGGAAACCGCCACCCGGCCGCGGTCCCGCGTCGAGCGTGCCCCCGACCATGCCCACCCGCTCACGCATACCGATCAGACCATGCCCCTGGCCGTCGGCGCCGCCCTCCTCGTACAGCTCGTGCGGGGCGCCCTTGCCGTCGTCCTCGACGAGCAGCCCGAGTCCGTCGTCGAAGTAGACCAGCCGCACGCTCGCGCCCGTGTTCGGGCCGCCGTGCTTGCGGGTGTTGGTGAGCGCCTCCTGGACGATGCGGTACGCCGTCAGCTCGACGCCGCTGGGCAGCGGGCGCGGGGTGCCCTCGACCTTGAAGTCGACGGGCAGTCCGGACGTACGGCACTGCTCGACCAGGTCGTCGATCTGCTCGACGTCCGGCTGCGGCACGTACTCGCCGGCCTCCTTGTGCTCGCCGGTGCGCAGCACGCCCAGCAGGCGGCGCATCTCGGCGAGGGCCTGGCGGCCGGTGGAGGAGATCGTCTCCAGGGCCTTCTTCGCCTGGTCCGGCGCGGAGTCGAGGACGTAGGCGGCGCCGTCGGCCTGGACCACCATCACCGACACGTTGTGCGCGACCACGTCGTGCAGTTCGCGGGCGATCCGGGCGCGCTCGGCGGCGACCGCGACCTTCGCCTGCGCCTCGCGCTCCTTCTCCAGCCGGGCGGCGCGCTCCTCCAACTGCGCGAAGTACGCGCGCCGGGTGCGCATCGAATCGCCGAGCACCCAGGCCAGCGCGAACGGCACCGTCTGGAAGATCGCCAGCGCGACCAGCCCGGCGGAACTGGTGTGCTCCTGCGGCCAGCGGATCTGCGCGAGGGTCGCCGCGGACAGACCGGCGGCCAGCGCGAAGCGGGAGGCCCAGCGCGCACCGACCGCGGCGACCGTGTAGACGATCACCAGCATGGCGAAGTCGGCCACCACGGGCTCGACGTCGAGGAGCAGTTGCGCGAGGCCCGTCGCACTGGCGAGGACGAGCATCTTCTCGGGCCAGCGGCGGCGCAGCGCGATCGCCACGCACATGACGGCGGACGCCGCGATCGCCCCGGTGGCCGTCCCGTGCCGGCCCGACGCGTAGCTGGTACTCGCGATGCTCACACCGCTCAGCCCCATCAGGAAGACAGCCCAGAAGGTGTCGACCCATGTCGGGTGTCTGCGGAGGAAGTCATAGAGGCGCTGCACGTAACCCAGCGTAGGGACGCGTGAAGTGTGCGGGGGTCAACCGGAGGACCGATCCGTATACGTCCCGCGTACTCCCCAAGGTGGAGGCCCTGTTGTCCTGTGCACTTAGTCTGACCACGTGACGGAAGACACCACGGGCCGGTGGCGCGGCTGGCGGACGGCGGCCGAGGACGCCCTGTACGGGCCCGACGGCTTCTACCGCAGGCCCGAGGGACCAGCCGGACACTTCCGTACGTCCGTGCACGCGTCGGCGCTCTTCGCGGGCGCCGTGGCCCGGCTGCTGTGCCGGGTGGACGAGGCCCTCGGCAAGCCGGCCGCCCTGGACTTCGTGGACCTGGCCGCCGGCCGCGGTGAGCTGGCGCCCGGCGTACTCGCCGCCCTGCCCGCCGAAGTGGCCGCACGCGTGCGTGCGTTCGCCGTCGAGCTCGCCGACCGCCCCGTAGGACTCGATCCGCGCGTCGAGTGGCTGACCGAGCCCCCGAAGGGAATCACCGGGCTGCTGTTCGCCAACGAGTGGCTGGACAACGTGCCCGTGGAGGTGGCCGAGGTGGACCCCGTCGGCGTCCCGCGGCGCGTGCTCGTACGAGAAGACGGCACCGAGCGGCTCGGGGAGCCCCTCTCCGGTGCGGAGGCCGAGTGGCTCGCCCGGTGGTGGCCCCTGGCGCCCGAGGAGGGGCTGCGGGCCGAGATCGGCCTCCCCAGGGACACGGCCTGGGCGTCCGCCGTCGCCACCGTCGACCAGGGGCTCGCGATCGCCGTCGACTACGCGCACACCCGGGACACCCGGCCCCCGTTCGGCACGCTCACCGGCTTCCGCGAGGGCCGCGAGACGGCGCCCGTGCCGGACGGCTCGTGCGACATCACGACCCACGTCGCCCTGGACGCCTGCGCGGAAGCGGGCGCGACGGCGGCCAACGCAGAGGGCACGCTCCCCGGCGCACGCCTGCTCACCCAACGCGCCGCCCTGCGCGCTCTCGGCGTCGCAGGCGCGCGCCCCCCGCTAACGCTGGCCTCCACCGACCCGACGGCGTACATCCGCGCCCTCGCGAGCGCCGGTGAGGCGGCCGAGCTCACGGCGACCGGCGGACTCGGCGACTTCGGCTGGCTCGTGCAGTCGGTGGGAATTCCGGACCCTCTGCAGGAGCCGTAACGCGCTCTACTGGCCGCCGATTTCCGCTACTTGTCGATGTCCCCGACCACGAAGAACAACGACCCCAGGATCGCCACCATGTCCGCCACCAGCGTCCCCGGCAGCAGCACGGCGAGTGCCTGGATGTTGTTGTAGGACGCCGAGCGCAGCTTCAGCCGGTACGGGGTCTTCTCGCCCTTGCTGACGAGGTAGTAGCCGTTGATCCCGAGCGGGTTCTCGGTCCACGCGTACGTGTGCCCCTCGGGCGCCTTCAGAACCTTCGGGAGCCGCTGGTTGATCGGCCCCGGCTCCAACTCGGCGAGCCGGTCGAGGCAGGCGTCCGCGAGGTCGAGCGCGTTGTGGGTCTGCTCCAGGAGCACCTCGAAGCGGGCCAGGCAGTCGCCCTCCTGGCGCGTGACGACCTTCAGGGTGTCCTGGAGTTCGCCGTACGCGAGGTACGGCTCGTCGCGCCGCAGGTCGAAGTCGACGCCCGAGGCGCGCGCGATGGGCCCGCTCACTCCGTACGCGTGCACCGCCTCCGCCGACAGCACGCCCACTCCGCGCGTGCGGCCCCGGAAGATCTCGTTGCCGAGCACCAGGTCGTCGAACCGGCCCATCCGGGAGCGCACCGCGGAAACGGCCTCCCGCGCGCGGGAGGCCCACCCGGCAGGCAGGTCCTCCTTGAGGCCGCCCACGCGGTTGAACATGTAGTGCATGCGCCCGCCGGAGACCTCCTCCATGACGTTCTGGAGCACCTCGCGCTCCCGGAACGCGTAGAAGACCGGGGTGATCCCGCCGAGTTCGAGGGGGTACGACCCCAGGAACATCAGGTGGTTGAGCACCCGGTTCAGCTCGGCGAGCAGGGTGCGCGTCCACACCGCGCGCGGGGGGACCTCCATGCCGAGCATCCGCTCCACGCCGAGGACCACGCCGAGCTCGTTCGAGAACGCCGACAGCCAGTCGTGGCGGTTGGCGAGCATGATGATCTGGCGGTAGTCGCGCGCCTCGAAGAGCTTCTCGGCGCCCCGGTGCATATAGCCGATCACCGGCTCCGCGTGCTGGATGCGCTCGCCGTCCAGGACGAGCCGCAGGCGCAGCACTCCGTGCGTGGAGGGGTGCTGGGGGCCGATGTTGAGCACCATGTCGGTGCTCTCCGCGGCGCCGCCGATCCCGACCATGGTCTCCGTCGTGGGAGTCATGGGCACAGTCTCTCGTACGTACGCTTGCGGCATGGAAACGGGGACTGCCGCCCAGGACGGCGCGGCGCGCGAGCCGGTGTGGACCGGGCTGCCGCCGGGGCTGCTGAAGATGCGACGCCTGTTGCTGGTGGTGTGGCTGGGGCTGCTGGCCGTGGCCCTGGGGGTGCCGCTGGGCCTGTTCGTCGGCACCGGGTGGGCCGCGTTCGCGCTGCTGCCGCTCGCCCTGATGGCGTGGGGCTGGGTGCTGCTGGGCCGCAACTGGCGCTCCTGGAGGTACGCCGAGCGCGCCGACGACCTGCTGATCACCCGGGGTGTGCTGTGGCACCACGAGACGATCGTGCCGTACGGGCGGATGCAGCTCGTGGAGGTGACCTCGGGGCCCGTGGAGCGCCACTTCGGGCTGGCCAGCGTGCAGTTGCACACGGCCGCCGCGGCGACCGACGCGACCATCCCGGGGCTCGTCCCGGCCGAGGCCGAACGGCTGCGCGACCGGCTCACCGAGCTGGGCGAGGCCCGATCGGCGGGGCTGTGACGACGCCGGGCGCCGACAAGGACGTACCCGAAGCGACCGCGGCCGTACGGGAGCAAGTGCCGGTCGTGGAGCGGCGGTTGCATCCGGTGACGCCGTTGCGCCGGGCGTGGGCGCCGGTCGCCGTCATCATCGGGTGGGCGGTGCACGACCCCAACCAGGCCCAGGAACAGCTGACCCGGCTGACCACGGTCACGCTGCTCATCGGGCTCGCCGTGTTCGTCCCGGCCGCCGCCCTGTACGGCTTCCTCACCTGGTGGTTCACGCACTTCGCGGTGACGGACACCGAACTGCGCATCCGCACCGGCCTGTTGTTCCGGCGCACCGCGCACATCCGGCTGGAACGCCTCCAGGCCGTCGACGTGACACAACCCCTCCTCGCGCGCGTGGCGGGCGTCGCCAAGTTGAAGCTGGACGTCGTGGGGACCGACAAGAAGGACGAACTGGCCTTCCTGGGCGAGGGTGAGGCGCGGGCGCTGCGGGCCGAACTCCTCGCCCGGGCGGCCGGGTTCGCGCCCGAGACCGCGCACGAGGTCGGCGAGGCACCCGCGCGGCAGCTGCTGCACGTGCCGGCCGGGGTCCTCGCCAAGTCCCTGGTGTTGACGGGCGCCACCTGGGGATCACTGGCCGCCGCACTCGTCGTACCGCCGCTGCTCTGGTTCGCCACCCACAGCGTGTGGACAGTCCTCGCGACCGCGCTGCCGCTGCTGGGCGCGGCGGGCGCGAGCAGTGTGGGGCGGTTCGTCGGCGAGTACGACTGGACGGTCGGCGAGTCCCCGGACGGGCTGCGCATCGACCACGGGCTGCTGGACCGCACGCACGAGACGGTGCCTCCGGGGCGCGTGCAGACCGTGCGGATCGTGGAACCGCTGCTGTGGCGGCGGCGCGGCTGGGTGCGGGTCGAGCTGGACGTGGCCGGTTCGTCCAACTCCGTGCTGGTGCCGGTCGCCCCGCGCGAGATCGCCGAGGCGGTCGTCGCGCGCGTGCTGCCCGGGGTGACCGTGCCGTCCCGCGAGGAGCTGTCCCGCTCACCGCGCCGGGCGGGCCGGTGCATGCCGCTGTGGTGGCGCGGCTACGGCCTCGCGGTAACCGACACGGTGTTCGCGGCCCGGCACGGACTACTCCGCCGCAGCTTGTCGCTGGTGCCGCACGCGAAGGTGCAGAGCGTACGGCTGAGCCAGGGGCCCTGGGAGCGCCTCTGGCGGCTTGCCGAGGTGCACGTGGACACCGGGGCCAATGAGACCGTCACAGCGCGCCTGCGGGACGCTGAGGAGGCCGCTGAGCTGCTCCGCGGCCAGGCCGAGCGGTCACGGACGGGTCGTAGAGACGCCCGCCCGGACCGCTGGATGGCCTGAGGGTCGGTCAGGAAGCCGCGCTGCGCAGCCCGTGGAGGTTGATCTGCTCGGTCTCGTCGTGGGCCGTCAGGTCGATGACCTGGCCGTGGCCGACATCGCGCGACCGCTCGTCGGCCGGCTTGAACTGCGCCTCCGCCTCGGCCTTGTGCACGGCGATGGCCTCCTCGCCCACGACGTCGGCGAGGTCCTCGTTCTGCACGGCGTCCATCGCGGCGGACGTCGAGCCCTTCTGCATGCCGAAGAAGTCGAAACCGCCCTCGACCATCGGGCGCCGTACGGGAGATGCCGGTACGACGGCCACCGCGGTCGGCACGGTGAAGTGGCCGGACGGCTGTGCGGACGGGGCGGGCTGTGCGGACGGCGCGGCCGGGGGAACGGCGGCCGCGTGCTCATGCCCGTCGACCGCCTCGGGCTTCCCCTCCGCCTCGTCCTCCTGCGCGGCCTCCGACCCGGAACCGCCGCTGTCGGCCGGCACCGGGGCGGGCTCGGCCCGCGCGGAGTCGTCGTCCTTCGGTGCGAGGTCCTTGGGAGCGAGGTCCTTCGGCGCGGGGTCGCTCGGCGCGGAGTCCTTCGGCGCGGGCGCCGGGGTCTCGTGGTCGTCGTCGAGCCGGACCAGGGCCGCCTTGGCGCGCAGGAAAAGCTTGGACCCCTCCGGGGAGAACACCGCGGACTCCGACGACTTCTCCGCTGCGGCCGCGGCGACCTCGGCCGCCTCCGACTCCTCGTCCTCGGTGTCGCCCTCGGCGTCGGTGTCGGTCTCGCCCTCGGCGTCCGTCTCGTCGTCGGCGTCGACCGAAGCAGCCACAGCCTCGGTGTCGTCCGTCTCGGGAACGTCGTCCTGGAGCTCCAACTCCGCGTCCGCCGACGCCTCGTCGTCGCCGTCGGCCGGAACCGGTGGCAACGCGCGCGCGGGTTCCGCGGCCTCTATCTCCAGCAGGCGGCGGCCCTCCAGGGCGCTCGCGCGCTCGGTCTCGGCCGTGGCGTACCGGCGCAGCAGGGCCGCGTGCTCGTTGCGCAGGCCCGCCAGCTCCGTGCGCTTGGCGCGCAGCTTGTGCTCCAGCTTGACCCGGAGTTCACGCGACTCGTCGAGGTCGGACTCGAGTTCGGCGAGCCGCTCCTCGTAGCGCCACTCGTCGCTCGTACGCGCGCGTATCAGGTCGGCCACCTGCTTGCCCGCCTGTGTGTCCCAGCGGCGCATGAACGCCGCGCCGACGAGCGCGGTCGCGGCGGCGATCGCCGCGACTATGCGGAGCGCCGCCGGTTGCGAGAAGACCCAGGGCCCGAAGGCGCAGACGAGCGACACGCCTGCGATCGCCGAGGGGGGCAACAGCCGGTGCAACGGCGGGGAATGGCGGTGACGTCCACGTGGCATGGCCAGAAACTTACCGCGCGTAGGCGAATCATGGTGCCCCGCCCGGTAAAAACACAGCCACCCCTCTTCTCTCACCCGGGTCCGGCGGTCACTTCCACCAGTCGGTGAGCCGCCCGCTGATCCACTGGAGGGCCGGCGGGATCTCCCGTCGCCAGGTGTTGAAGTTGTGGCCGCCGCTGTCCAGGATGATCGACGAGATACGGGTGGAGTTCCTGGCCCTCACCTGGGCGATGAATTTCAGGGTGTCGTTGTAGTTGTGTTCGCCGACCCTGCTGCTGGTGACGAGCAGTGAGGTGTCGGGCGCGGGCCGGTGCTTGATGTACCAGGACAGGTCGGCCTCGTTCCGCAGCGTCTCGTCGCCCTGGAAGAGGTTTCCCGTGGTGGGGTCGTTCGGTGCCTTGTAGTACGGCGACAGGCCCGCCGCCGCGGCGTACACCCCGGGGTGGTGCATGGCGAGTTTCAGGGCGCAGTAACCGCCCGTGGAATCGCCGATGATGCCCCAGCTCCCGGGCTTCTTGCTCACCCTGTAGTGGGCCGTCACGGCGTCGGGAAGGTCCTTGGCGAAGAACGACTCCGTCTGCGGCCCACCCGGGACGTCCACGCACTCCGTGTCGCGCGGCGGCGCCACCGTGGGCCGCATCATCACCAGGATCATCGGCTGCATCCGGCCCGCCCTGGCCAACTCCAGTGCCGTGCGCGGGTAGTTCAGCTTGTCGACGAGCGCCTGGGCGGTGCCCGGGTACCCCGTGAGGACGACCGTCGCCGGGAACGAGCGGGTGTGGTTGCGCGGCTGGAAGTACTCCGGCGGCAGGTACACGTACGCGGGGGTGGTGATGTGGGTCGTACGACCGGCTATGTCGACCCGCTGCACCTGGCCCACGGTCTCCGGCCGCGAGGAACCGCCCGGTGCGTCCACCCGCCGGGTGTCGACCACTTGGACCGGTCCGCCGGCGCCCTGGAGCGCCGAGTTGTCGACGACCACTCCCTGGCCGGTCTCCTTGCCGAACAGGTCGGACCAGCTGGCGTAGAAACCGAAGGCCTGGTTGGCGCCGAGGCCGACCGAGGCGAAGAGCACCAACTGCGTTGCCAGCAGCAGGCCCACGCGCCCGCTGACGGCCCGCCAGTTGTGTCTGGCCAGGCGGGGCCACAGCCATACTGTGCCGATGAACAGCAGCACGGCGCAGACGACCGCCAGTACCAGAACTTTCCTGCTCGTGAGTCCCATGAGCTGTCCCCGCCTGCGCTTTCCGCCCATGGCGCACGCAACTTTCGCGAACGCTTGCCCCGGGCTTTCCTCTGCCTTTGAACCGGCTTTTCGGTAAGGAAGGAACCTCCTTCCTCTAGACACCGTCCTAGAGGGCGCAATGTCGCCGGATGCCCGAATCGGGCCCGGATCCAAGGTCTCTCGCAGAACTACGGGATGCGATGTCTGTCAGGATAGATGGGGAAATGTCGGGTGGGGTTCCGAGCCGTTCAGGCCGGGTCCGGCGCATAGTCCGAGGTCCGCGCCCCGAGGTCGTTCCCACGCTCGTCGCCAGGGCCTGCGCCCTCGTCGGCCTGCTGGACATCGCCGCGGGGGTGTTCCCGCGCTTCCGGCACAGCCGTATGCACACGATGGCCGAGGTGCTCCCGGGCGCGCTCGGTCCGTTCGCGGCGGCGCTCTCGCTGAGCGCCGGCGTGCTGCTGCTGCTCCTCGCGCACGGGCTCAGGCGGCGCAAGCGCCGGGCGTGGCGGGCCGCCGTCGCGCTGCTTCCGGCGGGCGCGGTGGCGCAGTTCGCGTACCGGCACTCCCTCATAGGAGTCGTCATCTCGGCCGCGCTGCTCGCGCCGCTGCTGCTGCACCGAGACGAGTTCCGGGCGCTGCCCGACCCGCGCAGCAGGTGGCGCGCGCTCGCCAACTTCGTGCTCATGGGCGCCGGTTCCCTCGTCCTCGGACTGGTCATCGTCAGCGTCCACTCCAAGCGCATGGTCGGCGACCCGAGCCTGGCCGATCGGATTACGCACGTCCTGTACGGCCTGTTCGGCTTCGAGGGCCCGGTCGACTACGAAGGCAGCACCTCCTGGACGGTCGCGTTCTCGCTGGGCGCCCTGGGCCTGCTCACCGCGGTCACCACGATCTACCTCGCGTTCCGCCCCGAACACCCGGCCGCACAGCTCACCCCGGAGGACGAGACGCACCTGCGCGCCCTCCTGGAGAAGCACGGCCGGCGCGACTCGCTGGGCCACTTCGCCCTGCGCCGCGACAAGGCCGTCGTCTTCTCGCCCAGCGGCAAGGCGGCGGTGACATACCGCGTGGTCTCCGGAGTGATGCTCGCCAGTGGTGACCCCATCGGCGACGTGGAGGCCTGGCCGGGCGCCATCGAGCGGTTCATGGACGAGGCGAAGGCCCACTCCTGGACGCCCGCCGTCATGGGCTGCTCGGAGACGGGCGGCGAGGTGTGGACCCGCGAGACCGGTCTCGACGCCCTCGAACTGGGCGACGAGGCGGTGGTCGACGTGGCGGATTTCTCGCTCGCCGGGCGCGCGATGCGCAACGTACGCCAAATGGTGAAGCGCATCGAGCGGGCCGGCTACGAAACCCGGGTACGGCGTGTACGTGACCTCGGTGAGGGCGAGTTGGAGCGGATCCGGCTCGCCGCGGAGGCCTGGCGGGGCACCGACACCGAGCGCGGCTTCTCCATGGCGCTCGGCCGCATCGGCGACCCGGAGGACGGTGACTGCTTCATCGCCACCGCCCACAAGACGGACGAACAGCCGGGCGAGTACGGCGACTTGAAGGCGATCCTGCACTTCGTGCCCTGGGGCACCGACGGCATGTCGCTGGACCTGATGCGCCGCGACCGCGCGGCGGACCCGGGGATGAACGAACTGCTGATCGTGGCCTCCCTCCAGGCGGCACCGAAGCTCGGCATCACGCGCGTGTCGCTCAACTTCGCGATGTTCCGCGCGGCGCTCGCCCGCGGCGAGAAGATCGGCGCGGGCCCGGTGCTGCGCGCCTGGCGCGGACTGCTCGTCTTCCTGTCCCGCTGGTTCCAGATCGAGTCCCTGTACAAGTTCAACGCGAAGTTCCAGCCCCGCTGGGAACCCCGCTTCGTCGTCTACCGCGCCTCCGGCGACCTCCCCCGCATCGGCTTCGCCGCGATGCAGGCCGAGGGCTTCGTCAACCTGGCCCTCCCCCTCCCCCGCTTCCTCCGCCGCCGCACGACCGCGGCCCCGGCCTGCACCCACGGCCTGGCGGAACGGGATGTCCGCGCAGCCTGACCAACGGGCCCGACCCGGGCGAGACCTTCAGCTCCGGCTGGGGGGCTTGCTCGGGCCGGGCCCGAGGTTTCCGCGTGTCGGGCCCGGAGGTCGTCGCGCGAACCCCGGGGCGCTACGACGACGGGCGCGGACCGGTCCCCCGAGGGTCACGGCCGATCACGGCAAGGGCCGACGCCCACCGCCGGCCGCTCCAAGTCCGCGAGCCGGTACGGCCCCGCGAAGGAGGCCCAGGACCCCACCCACCGGCCCGCGGCCGCCAACGAACCGGGAGCGGGTCGTGGCGGTACGGCGCAGCCCGCCGCGTAGCCGGCACCAACCCGTTCAACCATGCTGAGAAACCAAAGGGCCCGACCTGCGGCGGGCTCGCCGTACCGCCACGACCCCGACCCCACCCACCAGGGCCTCACGAGGGCCCACCCCCTGCGAAGCAGGCCGACCACCGGAGCACCCCCCGGCCCGCAGGGCCGTGCCCCCTCCTCCTGGGCCTACGCTGAACGTATGAGCAAGCAGAGCGGGCGCGGGCGCGTCACGGGCCTTCCGGAGTGGGACCGGTGCGCGGTCATGGGGGTCGTGAACGTCACCCCGGACTCCTTCTCCGACGGCGGCCGCTTCTTCGACACCACGGCGGCGGTGAAGCGCGGCCTGGACCTGGTCACCGAGGGCGCCGACCTGGTGGACGTCGGCGGTGAGTCCACCCGCCCCGGCGCGTCCCGCGTCGACGAGGCCGAGGAACTCAAGCGCGTCATCCCCGTAGTGCGCGGTCTCGCCTCCGAGGGCGTCACCGTCTCCGTGGACACCATGCGCGCCTCCGTCGCCGAGCAGGCCCTCGCCGCTGGCGCCGCCCTCGTCAACGACGTCAGCGGCGGCCTCGCGGACCCCGCGATGATCCCGGTCGTCGCGGCCTCGGGCGCCCCCTTCGTCGTCATGCACTGGCGCGGCTTCCTGGAGGGCGGCAACGTCAAGGGGGTCTACGACGACGTCGTCACCGAGGTCGTCGACGAACTGCACGCACGCGTGGAGGCCGTTCTGGCCGGCGGTGTCGCCCCCGACCGGATCGTCGTCGACCCGGGCCTCGGCTTCTCCAAGGACGCCGAGCACGACCTCGTGCTCCTGGCCCACCTCGACCGCCTGCTCGCCCTCGGCCACCCCCTCCTGGTCGCCGCCTCCCGCAAACGGTTCCTCGGCCGCGTCCTCGCGGGCCCCGAGGGCGCGCCCCCGCCCGCGCGCGAGCGCGACGCCGCCACGGCCGCCGTCTCCGCGCTCGCGGCGCACGCCGGCGCCTGGGCGGTGCGCGTCCACGAGGTCCGCGCCACCGCCGACGCCGTACGCGTCGCCCGCGCCGTCGAGGGAGCGCGCGCCCCCGGCGCCCGACCGGCCGCTCACACCAACTCCGAGGCCGCCCTGTGACCGCCCCGCACACCGACGTCGAGCAGGTGGAACTCGCCAACACCGCGTTCTACGAGACCCTGGAGCGCGGTGACTTCGACGAGCTCTCCGCGCTCTGGCTGACCCCGGCCGACCTCGGCGTCGACGAGGAGTACCACGACCCGGCGGACAGCGGCGTGATCTCCTGCGTGCACCCGGGCTGGCCGGTGCTGACCGGCCGCGGCGAGGTCCTGCGGTCGTACGCGCTGATCATGGCGAACACCGAGTACATCCAGTTCTTCCTCACGGACGTGCATGTCTCGGTGACCGGCGACACCGCGCTGGTCACCTGCACGGAGAACATCCTCAGCGGCGGCCCCTCCCCCGACGACAGCGACGAACTGGGCCCCCTGGTCGGCCAGCTCGTGGTCGCCACGAACGTGTTCCGGCGCACCCCCGAGGGCTGGAAGCTCTGGTCGCACCACGCGTCCCCGGTTCTGGCCGAAAACGACGAGGACGAGGGCGAGGACACCCCCACCTGAGTGGGTAGGCGCCCCCTGGGAGAACCCGTCGCAACCCGTCGGGACCAAGAAGTGGTTGGAATCACGAACGTGCGGGTAGGGGCGGCTACCGACCCATGAGCCACCGGGTTCCCCAGGGGAAACGCTCTGTGAATCCTCTGGCCCCGGGCGGCGCCCACGCCCTCGTGGCCCGGCGTTGTCAGTGCCCGCAGGTAGATTCGTTCGAGGCCGGGGTACCGCCCGCACACGGTACGAACCGGCCACCACCGACGATTGCAGGAGTGATTCGCGTGGATCGTGTCGCGCTGAGCGGCCTGAAGGCCCGCGGGCACCACGGCGTGTTCCCCAAGGAGCGCGAGGAGGGCCAGACCTTCATCGTGGACCTCGTCCTGGGCCTGGACACCCGGCCGGCCGCCGCCGACGACGACCTGGCGAAGACCGTGCACTACGGCATCGTGGCCGAGGAGGTCGTGGCCGTCGTCCAGGGCGAGCCCGTCAACCTCATCGAGACCCTCGCCGAGCGCATCGCGCAGACCTGCCTGAAGCACGAAGGGGTCGAGGAGGTCGAGGTCCGCGTCCACAAGCCGGACGCCCCGATCACCGTCCCCTTCGACGACGTGACCGTCACCATCACCCGGAGCCGAGTATGACCTTCTCGTTCACCGAGGGTCACAGCGACCCGACCGTCCAGCCGGTGCCCGCCTCCGTGGTGCAGCAGGTGGACGCCGCCGACACCACCCTCAGCAACCCGAGGCGCGCCGTGATCTCCATCGGCGCGAACCTGGGCAACCGCCTGGAGACCCTCCAGGGTGCGATCGACGCCCTGGAGGACACCCCCGGCGTCCGCATCAAGGCCGTGTCCCCTGTCTACGAGACGGTGCCGTGGGGCGTCGAGCCCGGCAGCCAGCCGTCGTACTTCAACGCGGTCGTCGTCCTCAAGACCACCCTGCCCCCGTCCTCCCTGCTGGAGCGGGCGCACGCGGTCGAGGAGGCCTTCCACCGGGTCCGCGAGGAGCGCTGGGGCGCGCGCACGATCGACGTCGACATCGTCGCGTACGCCGACGTCGTCTCGGACGACCCGGTCCTGACGCTCCCCCACCCGCGCGCCCACGAGCGGGCCTTCGTCCTCGTCCCCTGGCACGACGTGGACCCCGAGGCGCAGTTGCCCGGCCACGGCCCGGTCGCCGCCCTCCTGGACGACATCACCCGCGACGGTGTCGCGCCCCGCAAGGACCTGGAACTCCGGCTGCCCGAGTAGTCGTTAAGGTCGAGACGACCACTACGCCCGGACAGGGCACGGGGAGCTGAAGGGACACCGTGAGAGAGCTGCGGATCAGGGTGCTGGCCGGCGTGTTCGTGATCGCCGGAGTGCTGTCCTGGGCGGGGGCCCGGCTGTGGAGCGCGGTGGGGACCCTGCCGAGCGTCCCGCTGGCCGCGCCCATCGTCCTCGCCGTGATCGCCGTGGTCCTGCTGGCCACGGCGCTCTCCCTGCGCGCCCGCCTCAAGGCCCAGCGCGAGCGCCGCCCCGGCGCCAAGGGCGTCGACCCCCTGATGGCCGCCCGCGCGGTCGTCTTCGGCCAGTCCAGCGCCCTGGTCGCCGCCCTCGTAGCCGGCATGTACGGCGGCACGGGCGCCTACCTCCTGGAGTCCCTCGACATCCCCGCCCGCCGCGACCAGGCCATCTACGCCGGCTTCTCGGTCGTAGCGGGCATCGCGGTCATAGCGGCGGCGATCTTCCTGGAGCGAGTCTGCAAACTCCCGGAGGACGACGACAACAACGCGGCCGGGGCAACCCCGGTCACCTGATGAGATAACGCCCCTCGCTTGAGCGCCCCGAAAGGGGCGCGGGGAACGGCGCGACCAGCCCCCACCGGACCCGCACCCGAAGTGACCCGTCAGCGAGCCATGATCAAACTCATCGCTTCATTACGAGTCGCCGGGTCCCGCAACTGCCCCCGCACAGCAGACGTGATGGTCTTGGCACCGGGCTTCCGCACCCCCCTCATCGACATGCACATGTGCTCGCACTCAACGACGACGATGACCCCCCGCGGCTCCAGAATCTCCATCAGGGAATCCGCGACCTGCGTGGTCAACCGCTCCTGCACCTGAGGCCGCCGCGCATAGACATCCACCAGCCGCGCCAGCTTCGACAACCCGGTGATCTTCCCGTCGGCGGACGGGATGTACCCGACATGCGCGACCCCGACGAACGGCACCAAATGGTGCTCGCAGTTGCTCAAGACCTCGATGTCCTTCACCAGGACCATCTCGTCGTGCCCCAGGTCGAACGTCGTCGTCAGCACATCCTCCGGCTTCTGCCACAACCCCGCGAATATCTCCTTGTACGCCCGAGCCACCCGCCCCGGCGTCTCCCTGAGCCCCTCACGGTCGGGGTCCTCCCCGACCGCGATCAACAGCTCGCGTACGGCGTTCTCGGCGCGCTTCTCGTCGAAGACGCCGATCGCTCCCTCGCCGTCCAGCGTCACGGGGTCGGTCATAGCGGTGCCTCGTTCCTGTGCGGGTCACGCGTGTGCGGACACACGCCTCAGTTGCGGGCATATGGAAAAGCCGCGCCCCCCAGGCTAAATCCCGGGGGGCGCGGCTTCCATTTCGAGCCGTGTGAGACGCGCGTCAGTTCTCGGGGCGGTCCTCCGGGGCCTTCTCCAGCGTGGGAGAGGACTCGGTGGTCGCACCGGCGGTGATCGCGGGACCCGCGCCGTTCGTCCCGTTCGTCAGTGAGAGCTCCTTGGGGGAGAGCACCGGCGGGCGGGTGGACGGCGTACGGCGGGAGGAGCCGGTCCAGGAGGGACGGGCCGGACGCCGGACGATGGGAGCGAAGACCTCGGCGATCTGCTCCTTGTTCAGCGTCTCCTTCTCCAGCAGCTGCAGCACGAGCGCGTCGAGCACGTCACGGTTCTCGACCAGGATCTCCCAGGCCTCGTTGTGCGCGTTCTCGATGAGCTTCTTGACCTCTTCGTCGACGAGCGCGGCGACCTCTTCCGAGTAGTCGCGCGGGTGCGACATCTCCCGGCCCAGGAAGGGCTCGGTGTTGTCGCCGCCGAACTTGATCGCGCCGAGGCGCTCGGTCATGCCGTACTGCGTGACCATCGCGCGGGCCGTCGCGGTGGCCTTCTCGATGTCGTTCGCGGCGCCCGTGGTCGGGTCGTGGAAGACCAGTTCCTCGGCCGCGCGGCCGCCCAGCATGTAGGCCAGCTGGTCGAGCATCTCGTTGCGCGTGGTCGAGTACTTGTCCTCTTCCGGCAGGACCATCGTGTAGCCCAGAGCACGGCCTCGGGAGAGGATCGTGATCTTGTGCACCGGGTCGGAGTTCGGGGAAGCCGCCGCGACCAGGGCGTGTCCGCCCTCGTGGTACGCGGTGATCTTCTTCTCCTTGTCCGACATGATCCGGGTCCGCTTCTGCGGGCCCGCGACCACACGGTCGATCGCCTCGTCCAGCATGGCGTTGTCGATCAGCTTGCGGTTGCCTCGGGCGGTGAGCAGGGCGGCCTCGTTGAGGACGTTGCTCAGGTCCGCGCCGGTGAAGCCCGGCGTACGGCGCGCGACGGCCGACAGATCGACGTCCGGTGCGACCGGCTTGCCCTTCTGGTGGACCTTGAGGATCTCCAGACGGCCCTGCATGTCCGGGCGGTCGACCGCGATCTGGCGGTCGAAGCGGCCGGGGCGCAGGAGGGCCGGGTCGAGGATGTCGGGCCGGTTCGTCGCGGCGATGAGGATCACGCCGCCCTTGACGTCGAAGCCGTCCATCTCGACGAGCAGCTGGTTCAGCGTCTGCTCGCGCTCGTCGTGTCCACCGCCGAGGCCGGCGCCGCGATGGCGGCCGACCGCGTCGATCTCGTCGACGAAGACGATCGCCGGGGCGTTCGCCTTGGCCTGCTCGAACAGGTCACGGACTCGGGAGGCACCGACACCGACGAACATCTCGACGAAGTCGGAACCGGAGATCGAGTAGAAGGGCACCCCGGCCTCGCCCGCGACGGCGCGCGCCAGCAGGGTCTTGCCGGTGCCGGGAGGGCCGTACAGGAGTACGCCCTTGGGGATCTTGGCGCCGACGGCCTGGAACTTCGCCGGCTCCTGGAGGAACTCCTTGATCTCGTGCAGTTCCTCGACGGCCTCGTCGGAGCCCGCGACGTCCGCGAACGTCGTCTTCGGGGTGTCCTTGGTGATGAGCTTGGCCTTGGACTTCCCGAAGTTCATGACTCGGGAGCCGCCGCCCTGCATCTGGTTCATCAGGAACAGGAAGACGACCACGATGAGGACGAAGGGGAGCAGCGACAACAGGATCCCGACGAAAGCGTTCTGCTTCGTCGGCGACACCGTGTAGCCGTCCGGAATCTGCTTGTCCTGGTACTTGGTCTGCAGCGTGGCCGCGAGGTCCACGCCTTGGTCGCCGATGTAGCTCGCCTGGATCTTGGAGCTGCCCTCGACCTTTACGCCGTCCTTGAGCGTGACCTTGATGGTCTGCTCGTCACCGGTGGTGATCTTGGCCGACTCGACCTTGTTGTCATTGATCGCCTGGACGACCTGGCCGGTGTCCACCGCCTTGTAGCCGCCGGACGAGCCGACGACCTGCATCAACACGACCACGGCAAGGACGGCCAGCACGATCCACATGACCGGCCCACGGAAGTATCGCTTCACGTCCATCCATACGGAGCGAATTCGCTCCGTCCCTCCTGCCATAGTGAGTTTGATAAAGACAGTTCTTCTGACCGTACCCCAGCAATGTTGCCCGAAGTCGCACGGGACGGCTGGGAGACGCGTCTGCATGCTCCAACGGCGCGAAACCCGCTGGGGTTCCCGATCGTCTTACAGGGCTTGGGCCGAGTGGCCCTAGCCGCCGTAGACGTGCGGCGCGAGCGTACCGACGAACGGGAGGTTGCGGTACTTCTCCGCGTAGTCGAGGCCGTAGCCGACGACGAACTCGTTCGGGATGTCGAAGCCGACCCACTCCACCTCGATGGCGACCTTGGCCGCCTCCGGCTTGCGGAGCAGGGTGCAGATCTTCAACGAGTCGGGCTCGCGCGAGCCGAGGTTGGAGATCAGCCAGGACAGCGTCAGGCCCGAGTCGATGATGTCCTCGACGATGAGGACGTGCTTGCCCTTGATGTCGGTGTCGAGGTCCTTGAGGATCCGCACGACACCGGAGGACTGGGTGCCCGCGCCGTACGACGACACGGCCATCCAGTCCATGGTGACGGGGGTGGACAGCGCCCGGGCGAGGTCCGCCATGACCATCACCGCGCCCTTGAGGACGCCGACGATCAGCAGATCCTTGCCCGCGTACTCCGCGTCGATCTTCGCGGCGAGCTCCACGAGCTTCGCGTCGATCTCTTCCTTGGTGATGAGCACCGACTGGAGGTCGTCACCCATGTCTTTCGCGTCCACCCGCATCACTTTCGGTCGTCCAACCGGCTACTACCTGGCCCCGCCCCCGGAGGCCCGGAGGGGGTGTCGATTCAGCCTTGCCGAATCACCAGTCTGCCACCCTGGCGACGGGCGACGACCTTGCCCGGGAGATTGATGGCTCCCTGGCCGCGCCAGCCGGTGATCAGCCGGTCGACTTCCTCGATGTGCCGGGCGAACAGCGAACCGGCCGGGGCACCGGCCTGGATGGCGGCCCGGCGCAGGATGCGACGGCGTACGGCGGGCGGCAGGGCGTAGAGCTTCGCGCACTCCAGGAGCCCGGTGGCGTCCCGTACGGAGGCCTCGGCCTGGCTGGCCCAGGTGTCGAGGGCGTCGGCGTCGTCCCGGGACAGCTGCGCGGTACGGGCCAGTGCCTCTACGACCCCTTTGCCGAGCGCCTTCTCCAGGGCCGGCAGGCCTTCGTGGCGCAGACGGGAACGCGTGTACGCGGGGTCTGCGTTGTGCGGGTCGTCCCAGACGGGCAGCGACTGGACCATGCAGGCCTTGCGGGCGGTCTGCCGGTCGAGCTGGAGGAACGGGCGGCGGTAACGGCCGTCGGCCCCCGAGACCGCGGCCATCCCCGACAGGGAGCGGATGCCGGAGCCGCGGGCGAGGCCCAGCAGGACGGTTTCCGCCTGGTCGTCGCGCGTGTGGCCGAGGAGGACGGCGGCGGCGCCGTGGCGGGCGGCGCAGTCGTCGAGAGCTGCGTAGCGGGCGTCCCGGGCGGCTGCCTCGGGGCCGCCCTCGCGGCCCACGGTCACGGACGTGGCTTCCACGGGGTCCAGGCCCAGTTCGCGCAGCCGTAGAACGACTTCGTCGGCGCGCAGGTCGGAGCCGGCCTGGAGGCCGTGGTCGACGGTGATGCCGCCGGCCCGGATGCCCAGCTTGGGGGCTTCGAAGGCGAGGGCGGAGGCGAGAGCCATGGAATCGGCGCCGCCGGAGCATGCGACGAGCACGAGCGGCGAGGGCGGGCGCTCGTGCGAGGTGTGCCGGGAGGCTCCGGCGGTCTGCAGGGCCTCGTGGTCGGTGAGGATGTCGTGGAGGACGCGGCGGACCGCCAGGCGTATCGCCGCGACCGCAGGATGGGGACCCATGTCCGGTTCCCTTCATGAAGTTTTCGGGGGGTTGGCCCGAGGTTCGGTCACTCAGAGTGTGTAGATGGTGACAGAACCGGGGCGTTCCCCGAGCATCGCACGCCTACCCATCGCTCACGGTCCCTCGGACGGGTGATTGCAGGGGCGTTCGCCTGCCGTCGGCCGAATCCGTTTCACCACATCCGCGACCGGTTCACGACTCGGCCTTGCGGTGCACCCGCGCGACCCAGTCCGCCGGTTTGGCGATCTCCGTCTTCGTGGGCAACGTGTTCGGGGAGGTCCACACCCGGTTGAAGCCGTCCATGCCGACCTGGTCGACGACCGCGTGGACGAACCGCTCGCCGTCCCGGTACTGCCGCAGCTTGGCGTCGAGGCCGAGCAGCTTGCGCAGCGCCGAGTCCAGCCGGGAGGCGCCCTTGGCGCGGCGCTGCTGGAACTTCTCGCGGATCTCCGCGACGCTCGGCACGACATCCGGGCCGACGCCGTCCATCACGAAGTCGGCGTGCCCCTCCAGGAGGGACATCACGGCGGTGAGCCGGCCGAGGATCTCCCGCTGCGCGGGCGTCTGCACGATCTCCACGAGGGACCGGCCCTCGTCGTCCTCCTCGCCCTCGGGCCGACCGCCGGCCAGCGACTGGGCGGCCTCCCGGATGCGCTCCAGGACCGTCATGGGGTCGACCTCGGTCTCCCCCAAGAACGACTGGATCTCGCCCTCCAGGTGGTCACGCAGCCAGGGCACGGCCGTGAACTGCGTGCGGTGCGTCTCCTCGTGCAGGCACACCCACAGACGGAAGTCGTGCGGCTCTACGTCGAGTTCGCGCTCCACGTGCACGATGTTCGGCGCGACCAGCAGCAGCCGCCCGCCCTTCGCCCCCGCCGGCAGCTCGCGGGACGCCGGGGCGAAGGTCTCGTACTGCCCGAGCACGCGCGAGGACAGGAACGACAGCAGCATGCCCAGCTCGACGCCGGTCACCTTGCCGCCGACCGCCCCGAAAACAGCGCCCCCGGGGGTGTTGCCGCGCCGCTCCTGCATCTTGTCGAGCAGCGGCTTGAGGACCTCCCGGAACCCGGCGACGTTCGCCCGCACCCAGCCGGGGCGGTCGACGACCAGGATCGGGGTGTCGTGGATGTCGTCCGTGCCCATCCGGGTGAATCCCCGGACGTGCTGCTCCGAGGCCTTCGCATGCCGGCGCAGCTCCGCGACGACGGCCCGGGCCTCGTCACGGCTCACCTCGGGGCCCGGCCGTACAAGTCGGGTCGCGGTCGCCACCGCGAGATTCCAGTCGACCATCTCGGCACCACCGATGCTCGTCATGCGTCAACCGTACGTGAGCGCTGCCGCTGGGGGCAGGCCGTGAGGTCGGTCAGGTGAGCGTCTGTTGGAACGGCGCCCGGTGCTGATGGCTGTGCCCACCCGTTCCGCCTTGCGGAACGCCTGCCCACAGCGGTAGCGGCCACCGTCAACTGCAGCCGCAGGCCGCCAACGCCGTTGCCGTGTGGTCCAGGGCTGCCTGGGCGTCCTGGGGGCTCGTCGTGTCGGAGGCCATGAAGGCGAAGGCCAGGAGTTGGCCGTCTTTGTCCACGACCGTGCCCGCGAGGGTGTTGACGCCCGTCAGGGTGCCGGTCTTGGCGCGGACCAGGCCCGCCGCGCCCGTGGCGTCCGTGTAGCGACTCGTCAGGGTGCCCGTGAACGCGGCGATGGGGAGGCCGGTGAGGACCGGGCGGAGTTCGGGGTGGGCCGGGGAACCGGCCTTGACCAGGAGGGCGGTCAGGAGGTCGGCGGTGAGGCGGTCGTCGCGGTTGAGGCCGCTGCCGTCGTTGAACACGGCGCCCTTGACCGGGAGTTGAAGCTTGGTCAGCTGGGCCTGGATCGCGGCGGCGCCCCCGTCGAAGTCGGCGCGCTTGCCCGTCGCGATGGCGGTCTGGCGGGCCATGGCCTCCGCGATGTCGTTGTCGCTGTTCGTCAGCATCCGCTCGATGATGTCGGAGAGCGGGGGCGAGGAGACCGCGGCGAGGGTGGTGGCCCGGCCGGTCGCCTTGGAGGGACCGGGGGATGTCGTCGTAATGCCGTGCTTCTTAAGGAAGCCCGCGAATTTCTCGGCCGCGTCCGCCGCCGGGTCCTTCACGCGCTTGACCGGGCCGCTGGACGAGTCGTCCGTACGACCCTCGTCGGCCATCAGGGCACTGACCGGGGCCAGGTTGACGTTCTCCCCGATCGGGTGGAGTTCGGCACCGGAGTACAGGGTCTTGTCGTACGACAGCGTCACCTCGCTCACGCCGCGCTTCTTCAGGGCCACCGCCGTTCGGTCGGCCAGAGTGCGCAGGCTGGCCCAGCCCTCGGCGTCCTGGTGGGCCGTCAGGGTCGGGTCGCCGCCGCCGACCAGGACGAGTTCCCTGGTGTCGGGCTCCAGGGCGGCGCGGGTGGTGAAGCGGTGGTCGGCGCCCATCGCGGAGAGGGCGGCCGTCGCGGTGGCGATCTTCGTCGTCGAGGCCGGGGTCAACGCGTCGTCGGCGCCGACTCCGTAGAGGCGCTTTCCGGTCGAGACGTCGACCACGGCGGCCGTGTGGCGGGTGCCGAGCGCGGAGTTGCCCAGGAGGGGCGTGAGGACGTCGGCGAGGGCCGTGCCGGTCGGGGCGGACTTCACGGTGCTGGCGGCGCCGCCGAGGCCGACGAGGACGGATGCGGCGCTCGGGGCGGGGCGGGGTGCCTTGGCGGACGTATCGGAATAACGGCCGTGATCTACGCCACCTGACTGTTCCTGTGCGGCTGCGTAGTCCCGCTCGGCCGTACGCTGACCCGAGGAGTCCCAGGGACCGGCGGCGGTCACCACACCCGCGGCCAGCGCCATTCCGGCGGTGGCGGCGACGGCGGTGAACTGCCAGGTCCTGTTCGGCCGCGGCAACTTCGCGACCTGTGGTGACACGGATCCGACGAGCCGGGCGACCTTCGGTGACACGGCTTCGGTGATCCGCGTGACCTGTGGCCGCACGGTCCGGGTGACCCGCGTGACCTGTGGTTTCACGGCTTGGTTGAGCCGTGTGACCTGCGGTTTCACGGATTGTGCGGCCCGCTCGAGACGGGGCCGGACGGCTCGCGCGACCCGCGTCACTTGCGGTCTCGCGGCCCGCCAAGGCCTCAGCTCCGGCACGACCACCAGCCCCTTTCGCGATCACACACCTGCGTGAGGGACACTTAACCACCAGAACTATGTGCTGATCATGGAGGAGCCACCGGTGGAGTTCGACGTCACGATCGAGATCCCGAAGGGTTCGCGGAACAAGTACGAGGTGGACCACGAGACCGGTCGGATCCGCCTGGACCGTCGACTCTTCACCTCGACCAGTTACCCGGCCGACTACGGCTTCGTCGAGAACACTCTCGGCGAGGACGGCGACCCGCTGGACGCGCTGGTCATCCTGGAGGAGCCGACTTTCCCCGGCTGCCTCATCAAGTGCCGCGCGATCGGCATGTTCCGGATGACCGACGAGGCCGGCGGCGACGACAAGCTGCTGTGCGTCCCGGCGTCCGACCCGCGTGTGGAGCACCTGCGTGACATCCACCACGTGTCGGAGTTCGACCGCCTGGAGATCCAGCACTTCTTCGAGGTCTACAAGGACCTGGAGCCCGGCAAGTCGGTCGAGGGTGCCAACTGGGTGGGCCGTACGGACGCCGAGGCGGAGATCGAGCGCTCGTACAAGCGACTCAAGGAGCAGGGCGGCCACTGAGCCCCCTGTGCACTGACGGGCCGCACGCGCACGCGTGCGGCCCGTTTGCATGTCTGTGCGCATACTGAGGATCACCGAAGCGTCGTACAGGGAGTGCCACGGAGTGACGGAAGCGGAGGACCGCAAGCCGCAGTCGGACGAGGCCAGGAGTGCCTTCACGGCTCCGGCGGGCGTCGAGGCGGCGGTCGTGGCGGCGGCTGACGGGGAATCGTCCACGACGTCCGAGTTCGCCGTTCCGCAAGGGCTCGACGTGACGCCCGCGCCGGCCGTCGAGGACTCCGAGGGGTCGGCGTTCAGCCCGCCCAGCCTCTACAGCGCGCGCAAGGCGCCGCCCGCCTTCACACCGCCGACCGGGATTCCCGTCGTCAGCCTCACCAAGGACGTGCCCTGGCAGGACCGGATGCGCACGATGCTGCGCATGCCGGTGGCCGAGCGGCCCGCGCCGGAGCCGGTGCAGAAGCCGGACGACAGCGGTCCCGCCGTACCGCGCGTGCTCGATCTGACGCTCCGCATCGGCGAGTTGCTGCTCGCGGGCGGTGAGGGCGCGGAGGACGTCGAGGCGGCGATGTTCGCGGTCTGCCGGTCCTACGGCCTCGACCGCTGCGAGCCGACCGTCACGTTCACCCTGTTGTCGATCTCTTATCAGCCCTCCCTGGTGGACGATCCGGTGACCGCGTCCCGGACCGTACGGCGGCGGGGCACCGACTACACGCGGCTCGCATCCGTGTTCCGGCTGGTCCAGGACCTCAGCGACCCGGAAACGGCACTCTCCTTGGAGGACGCCTACCGGCGGCTCGCGGAGATGCGGCGCAACCGGCACCCGTATCCCGGATGGGTGCTGACCTCCGCCAGCGGGCTGCTCGCGGGTGCCGCCTCCGTGCTCGTCGGCGGTGACATCATCGTGTTCTTCGCCGCCGCGCTCGGGGCGATGCTCGGGGACCGGCTGGCGTGGCTGTGCGCGGGGCGCGGGCTGCCGGAGTTCTACCAGTTCACGGTCGCCGCGATGCCGCCCGCCGCGATAGGGGTCGCCCTCACGGTCGCCAACGTCGATGTGAAGGCCTCCGCGGTCATCACCGGCGGGCTGTTCGCCCTGCTGCCCGGGCGGGCCCTCGTAGCGGGCGTACAGGACGGTCTGACCGGCTTCTACATCACCGCGGCGGCCCGGCTCCTGGAGGTCATGTACTTCTTCGTCGGCATCGTGGCCGGGGTCCTGATCGTCCTGTACTTCGGCGTGAAGCTCGGCGCACAGCTCAACCCGGACGTGGCCCTCGGCAACTCCCACCGGCCGCTGTGGCAGATCGGGGCGTCCGTCCTGCTGTCTCTGACCTTCGCCGTACTGCTCCAGCAGGAACGATCCACCGTGCTCCTCGTGTCCCTCAACGGGGGTGTCGCCTGGTCGGTCTACGGGGCGATGCACTTCGTCGCGAAGATCTCGCCGGTCGCGTCCACGGCTGTCGCGGCGGGGTTGGTCGGGCTGTTCGGGCAGTTGCTGTCGCGGTACCGGTTCGCGTCGGCGTTGCCGTACACGACCGCTGCGATCGGGCCCCTGTTGCCGGGGTCCGCCACGTACTTCGGGCTGTTGGCCATCGCGCAGAACAAGGTCGACCGGGGGTTGGTGTCGTTGGCCACGGCGGCTTCTCTCGCCATGGCCATCGCCATCGGGGTCAATCTGGGGTCGGAGATCTCGCGGTTGTTCTTGCGGATTCCGGGGGCGTCTGCGGGGGCGCGGCGGGCGGCCAAGCGGACCAGGGGGTTCTGAGCGCCTAGTAGCTGGGGGCCCTTGGATCGTTGGCGGGTGCGGGTCCGTCGTGGCTGGTCGCGCCCACGCGGCGGAGCCGCAAATCGATACAGCCCCGCGCCCCTTAAGGGGGTGCGGTCAGCCCTGTGGGTAGCCCTGGTTGTCGTACGGCGGGTACTGCTGCTGGTTGCCGTACGGCTGTTGTTGGTACGTCGGCTGCTGTTGGGGCTGGGCGTAGTACTGGTCGTAGCCGTTGTTCTGGTCGTACTGCTGCTGAGGTTGCTGCTGCTGGGGCCTGTCCACTCGGCGGAGCTGGGTCGTCGAGTCGTCCATGATCACCGGGAACGGCTGGGTCTCGGCCGGGTCGGCGTGCTGCTCCCCGGGGCCCTGGGGGTTCTTCTTGGCCTTGGAGCGGGCGCGGAGGAACTCGATGATGATCGGGACCACGGAGATCATGACGATCAGGATGAGGATCGCTTCGATGTTCTTGTGGACGAAGTCGATGTTGCCGAGCCAGGAGCCGAGCAGGGTCACGCCCGCGCCCCACAGGACGCCGCCGATGATGTTGAACGTGAGGAACGAGCGGTACTTCATGCCGCTGACACCGGCGATGATCGGCGTGAAGGTGCGCACGATCGGCACGAAGCGGGCCAGGACAAGGGACTTGGGGCCGTACTTCTCGAAGAACTCGTGCGCCTTGACCACGTTCTCCTGCTTGAAGAGGCGTGAGTCCGGGCGGCTGAAGAGCGAGGGGCCGACCTTCTTGCCGAAGATGTAGCCCGCCTGGTCGCCGAGGATCGCGGCGACGCAGATCAGCGCCACGGCGGCCCACAGCGGGAAGTCGAGGGTGCCCGCGGTGATCAGCAGGCCGCAGGTGAAGAGCAGGGAGTCACCCGGCAGGAAGAACCCGATGAGCAGGCCGGACTCCGCGAAGACCACGAGCAGGAGGCCCCAGATCCCGAACCGGTCGAGCATGGTGTTCGGGTCGAGCCAGCTCGGGCCGAGGGCGAGCGTCATCACGGTTCCGGGCTCCTGAGGGGTGGAGGGAGGTGCCAGCGTCCAGGTACAGCCGCACAAAGCTATCAACGCGATGTGTCCGTCCCAGGTTCCACCGGTGACTCCAGGATGCACTGTGCACCCCATAGGACAAAGCTGTGAGCCATGGGTATCGAAGAGTACGGCGGCGGCCAGGGGCCGCAGGCCGATGTGCTGGTCGTGACGACGAACGACGTCCCGGGGTACCGGGTCGAGCAGGTGATCGGCGAGGTCTTCGGGCTGACCGTGCGCTCACGGCATCTCGGCAGCCAGATCGGCGCCGGTCTGAAGTCGATGGTCGGCGGTGAACTCAAGGGGCTCACCAAGACCCTCGTGCAGACCCGCAACCAGGCCATGGAGCGGCTCATCGAGCAGGCACGCGCGCGTGGGGCCAACGGCGTCCTGGCCTTCCGCTTCGACGTGACCGAGGCGGCGGACGTGGGCACCGAGGTGTGCGCCTACGGGACGGCGGTGGTCCTGGCCCGGGAGTAGCGCGTACCCCCGGGCCAGGTCCCTAGGAGGTGTGCCGGGACGCGTTCGCCAGGATCGCGTCCTTCAGGTGCACGGCCAGGCCCGGGGCCATCGCGTCGTAGAACGCCTTGAAGCGCTCGTCGGAGACGTACATCCCGGCGAGACAGACGTGCATCTCGTACGAGCACGCGTAGAACCAGCGGTCGATGTGCAGGCGGTGTTCCTCGGCGAGGTCCAACGCCGCGTCGCCGGTGGGGAGTTCGCCGGCGGTCACCAGGGCGGCATAACGCTCGCTCCAGTCGTCGACCTCGGCCTGGAGCCGCTTCCAGTCGGCCTTGGTGTAGCGGGCGGCCCGGCGCTGCGACTCGGCGTAGGCCTCGGTGCCGCCCCAGCGCTGTTCCGCCTCCTCGGCGTACTGCTCGGGGTCCTTGTCGCCGAAGACCTCGAAGCGTTCCTCGGGGGTGAGGTTGATGCCCATCGTGCGTGCCTCCATGGCGTGTTCCACGGCCTCGGCCATCTTCTGGAGCTTCTCGATCCGGGCGGTCAGCAGGTCGTGCTGCCGGCGCAGATGTGCGCGCGGGTCCGTCTCCGGGTCGTCGAGCAGGGCCGCGACCTCGTCGAGCGGAAAGCCGAGTTCCCGGTAGAACAGGACCTGTTGGAGCCGGTCGAGGTCGGCGTCGCCGTAGCGCCGGTGACCCGCGTGACTGCGCTCGCTGGGGACGAGCAGGCCGATGTCGTCGTAGTGGTGCAACGTGCGCACGGTGACCCCGGCGAATCCGGCGACCTGTCCTACGGAGTAGCTCACTCCCGCTCCCTTCTCGTGTCCGCGCTCCACGGTCGGCCCTCACGCCACGTGAGGTACAAGCCCCCCACTCCCCCGTCTCACGATCTCAAGATGTTGGGTCCGTTTTGCCCGCTTATGGTGAGCCCGTGGCCCAGGACAGCGCGCAACAGGCACCAGCCGCCCCTACGACCCCGGCGCGCACCCTGCTGCCGATGATCGTCCCCGCACTCGTCGTGGGCGTGCTCGCGAGCCTGCTCTTCATCGGCGTGAGCGAGGCAGCCGAACAACTCCAGCACGTGCTCTGGAAGAACTTGCCCGACGCCCTGAACATCGGCCGGTACTCGGTCCTCTGGATGCTCGTCATGCTGACGGCCACCGGCATCGCGGTCGGCCTGGTGGTGTGGAAAGTCCCCGGACACGCGGGTCCCGACCCGGCGACCACAGGCCTCGATGCCGTAGCGCTGCCCCCGGCCGTACTTCCCGGTCTGGTCCTGGCGACGGCGCTGATGCTCGCGGGCGGCCCGAGCCTGGGGCCCGAGAACCCGATCATCGCCGTGAACGTGGGCCTCGCGCTGTGGGCGGGGCGCAGGCTGGCACCCCGGGTGCCGGGCGGGGCGTGGGGCGCGCTGGCCGAGTCGGCGACGATCGGGGCGCTGTTCGGGACGCCGGTCGCGGCGGCGCTGCTGATCTCGGAGGCGCTGGCCGCACGGCAGACCAAGGGCGCGCTGTGGGACAACGTGTTCGCGCCGCTCGCCGCGGCGGCGGCGGGCGCCATGACGACCACCCTGGTGGCCCACCCGACCTTCGACCTGCACCTGCCCGCGTTCGGCCGTCCCGGCTGGGGCGACCTGCTGGCGGCCCTGATCCTGGCCCCGTTGGCAGCGGCGCTGGGCATGGCGGCCGTCTACCTCTTCCCGTACGTCCACGGCGCCTTCTCCCGGCTCAAACACCCCATGCTGACGCTGCCGGCCGGCGGACTGGTCCTGGGCCTCCTGGCGGCGCTGGGCGGCCACCTGACGCTCTTCAAGGGACTGGACGAGGTCGGAGAACTGGCGGCGCATCCCGAGGGCTGGTCGGCTGGCCAGTTCGCAACGATGACCGTTGTGAAACTGGCGGCACTGCTGGTCGCCGCGTCCTGCGGCTTCCGGGGCGGCCGGATCTTCCCGTCCGTCTTCATCGGCGTCGCGTTCGGCCTGTTCGCCCACGCGGTCGTACCCGCCGTAGACCCGGCACTCGCGGTCGCCACAGGCGTCCTCGGCATGCTCCTGGCCATCACCCGACAAGGCTGGGTGAGCCTGTTCACGGCCGCCATCCTGGTCGCCTCCCCCGCGATCCTCGCCCTCCTCTGCATCGCCTCGCTGCCGGCCTGGCTGCTGGTGACCGGGAGACCGCAGATGCAGTTGCGCGCGGACGGAACTCCGGTTCGCTAGTACCCGTTGGTTCTTTTGATCCTTATCGGAGGCAAGCCCATGCCGTTGCACGAAGGTCCCGACCCGTCCGCCGAGCGCCCCATGTCCGTGAACCCCTTCTACGGAGAGGCCAATCCGGTCGGCGGCATGTCCGAGGCCCCGCCCAAGCACCGGCTCCCGGACACCCCGCTGCCCCCGATGACGGCGGCCCAGCTCGTGCACGACGAGCTGATGCTGGACGGCAACTCCCGCCTGAACCTGGCGACTTTCGTCACCACCTGGATGGAGCCGGAAGCCGGCGTCCTCATGGCGGAGTGCCGGGACAAGAACATGATCGACAAGGACGAGTACCCCCGCACCGCGGAGCTGGAAAAACGCTGCGTGGCGATGCTCGCCGACCTCTGGAACGCACCGGACCCCTCAGCTGCCGTCGGCTGCTCGACAACCGGCTCCAGCGAGGCCTGCATGCTCGCCGGCATGGCCCTGAAGCGCCGCTGGACACAACGCAACAAGGACCGCTACCCGGCAGCCCGCCCGAACCTGGTGATGGGCGTCAACGTCCAGGTCTGCTGGGAGAAGTTCTGCAACTTCTGGGAGGTCGAAGCGCGCCAAGTCCCCATGGAGGGCGACCGCTTCCACCTGGACCCCCAAGCCGCGGCCGACCTGTGCGACGAGAACACGATCGGCGTCGTAGGCATCCTGGGCTCCACGTTCGACGGCTCCTACGAACCGATCGCCGACCTCTGCACAGCCCTCGACGCACTCCAGGAGCGCACGGGCCTCGACATCCCGGTCCACGTGGACGGCGCGTCCGGCGCCATGGTCGCCCCCTTCCTGGACCCGGACCTGATCTGGGACTTCCGCCTCCCGCGCGTGGCGTCGATCAACACCTCGGGCCACAAGTACGGCCTGGTCTACCCGGGCGTCGGCTGGGCCCTGTGGCGCGACAAGGAGGCCCTCCCGGAGGAACTCGTCTTCCGCGTCAACTACTTGGGCGGCGACATGCCCACCTTCGCCCTCAACTTCTCCCGCCCCGGCGCCCAAGTAGTAGCCCAGTACTACACATTCCTCCGCCTCGGCCGAGAGGGCTACCGCGCGGTCCAACAGTCCACCAGGGACGTAGCCCAAGGCCTGGCACAACGCATCGAAGCCCTGGGCGACTTCAAACTCCTCACCCGGGGCAACGAGTTGCCGGTCTTCGCCTTCACCACAGGGCCGGACGTCACGACGTACGACGTATTCGACATCTCCCGCCGCCTACGAGAACACGGCTGGCTGGTCCCGGCGTACACCTTCCCGGCGAACCGCGAAGACCTCTCGGTCCTCCGCATCGTCTGCCGCAACGGCTTCTCAGCAGACCTGGCCGAACTCTTCCTCGACGACCTGACCCGCCTCCTCCCCGAACTACGCCGCCAGCCCCACCCCTCCACCCGCGACAAGCAAGCGGCAACAGGCTTCCACCACTAACCCACCGGGGGCCGTACCACCCACCCCATGGGCGGCACGGCCCCCAAGCCGCGTACGACGCGAGGCGACGTGTCGGGGGGTGTCCGCCCGCAGCGGTCGGCGCTCACACCGCCGCACTCTCGAGAAACGCCCCCGCGCCGATCCGAGGACGGATACCCCCCGGCGCGGCGCCGCCCCACAACGCACCCCACGCGCCGAAGCGCACCCGCACCCACACACGGAGCCGCACCCCCACAACCCAGGGGCGCGGGGCTGTGACATTTGCGGCTACCGCCGCCCGCACGGCCGTAGCGGTCTGAGACATCGGATTCCACTGAACAACCGCGCCCAACCACCCAGGCATCGCAGCCGGCGTAGCCAACGCATTGGACAGAAACCCAACCGGCCACACCAGAATCTGCACGGCCTGCACCATCTCCGGCCGCCCCGCCACCAGCGCCAGATAGATCCCGACCCACAACATGGCGAACCGAAAAAACAACAACAGCCCTACAGCGCCGAGGAATTGCCCCGCCCCGGCATGCGGCCGCCACCCGAGCCCCAGCCCAACCCCGATCAGCACAACCAGCCCGATCGCCGACTGCAACATGTCCGCAGCCGAACGCCCCACCAGCACCGCCCCGTCGGCCATCGGCATCGACCGGAACCGATCAATCACCCCCTTGTTGAGATCCTGCGTAACGGCGACCATCGTGCCCTCCAGCCCAAAGGCCATGGTCAACGCGAGCATCCCGGGCACCAGATAGTCGACGTACGCACCCTCGACTGCCCGCCCGCCGCCGATCAGATACCCGAACATCAACAACAACATCACCGGGAAAACGAGACTCACCACGACCTGCACGGGCTGCCGCGCCCAGTGGGCGAGTTCACGCCGGGTCATGGTCCAGGAATCGTTCAGGGCATAGACGCTCACACGGCCTCCTTCACGTTCATCCGGTCACCCGCACCCGCATCCGTCCCGACACCGTCACCCGTGAGATGCAGAAACACCTCATCCAGCGTCGGCCGCCGCACCGCCACATCCTCGGCATCGATCCCGCCCTCCTCCAACGCCCGCACAACCCCGGAGAGCGCAGCCATCCGGTCGGAGACGGGCGCACTGAGCAACCGCCGATCGGCATCGACCCGGACATCGGCGGCAGGAAGCGGCAACAGAGCGACCGCAGCGCCCAGTTGACCCGCATCACGCAGGACAACGTCGATACGGTCCCCACCCGTCCGGGACTTCAGCTCGTCCGGGGTCCCGTCCGCGATGACCCGCCCCCGGTCAACCACCGAGACCCGACCGGCGAGTTGATCGGCCTCCTCCAGGTACTGCGTGGTGAGCAGCACCGTCGTACCCCCACCCACCAGAGACCGAACCGCCGCCCACACCTCGGCCCGACCACGCGGATCGAGCCCGGTGGTCGGCTCGTCCAGAAAGAGAATCTCGGGCGCGGTGACGAGCGAGGCAGCGAGATCAAGCCGCCGCCGCATACCCCCGCTGTAGGCGCGAACCGGCTTACGCCCGGTGTCGGCAAGATCGAACCGTTCCAGCAGCTCATCAGCACGCACACGCGCACCCCGGGCACCGAGATGATGAAGACGCCCGAACATCTCCAGGTTCTGCCGCCCACCCAACTCCTCGTCTAGAGCGGCATGTTGACCAAGCAGCCCAATACGCAACCGAACCGCACGAGCCTCGGTCAACACATCATGGCCCGCCACCTCAACCCGACCGGAGTCGACTCGCAGCAGCGTGGACAGAACACGGACCAGGGTGGTCTTACCCGCCCCGTTGGGCCCGAGCACCCCATGCACGGTGCCTCGCGCAACGCACAGATCAAGCCCGTCCAACGCCTTCTTCCGGCTCTTCTTGTCGCCGTACGTCTTACACGCACCCTCGACGACGATCGCCGCGTCGACCACTGAACACCCCTCCACTAGTCAAACTTGACTACGCACACGAAAGTAACCCCACAACGAGCGTTAGTCAAACTTGATTAGCCGACATCCCCGGGATGCCGCTCCCCCGTCGCGTACGGGTTCTCCTCGTCGTCCCTCAGGACACCGACGAACGGCTCACCCTCCCCCGCGAAGGTGTACGCCCCGCCCTCGATCCGGTCGATCAACCCCTGGGTCCACGCGGCCTCCGCGTCGGCCGTGTGAATCCAGAGGTTCATGATCTCGCCGATGTGGCCCAGCTGTTCGGGCCCGTCCTCGGGGATGTAGTGCTCGGTGACGGAGGCCCGCCACTGGCCGATACCCCGGGTGCGCTCCTTCAGCAGCGCCACCGCCTCGGCCCTCGGCAGATCCACGATGAAGCCGATAGCGGCGGACTTGACGTCCATCTGCTGGTCGTACGACGTCAACGCCTCGCGCAGCAGCCGGAGGTACTCCTCGGTGCCCCGACCGGTGATCTCGTACTCGGTGCGGGGCGGGCCCCCGACGGTGGACGGCGCGATCTCGTGGGCGTGCAGCAGGCCCTGCTTGGCCAGCTGCTTGAGCGCGTGGTAGATCGAGCCGGGCTTGGCGTTGGACCACTCGTGCGCGCCCCAGTATTCGAGGTCGTTGCGCACCTGGTAGCCGTGGGCCCGCCCGTGCTGGCGCACCGCGCCGAGCACGAGGAGACGGATCGCTGACATGGGGCCAGCGTAGAACCCGCGAGGTCAGCCCTCGGTGGTGCCCCGTTCCTTCACGACCAGCTCGTAGGCGGTCGCGCCGTCCAGGGACTCGCGGATGATGTCGGCGTGGCCCGCGTGCCGGGCGGTCTCGCGGATCAGGTGCAGGCAGAGCCAGCGCACGGAGACGCGGCCCTCCGGCGGGAACCAGGGCTCGCTCGGGACCGGGAAGGTGTCGTCCAGGCTGGGCACCGAGCGGATGTACGCCTCGGTCTCGGCGGCGACCTTCTCCCAGTACGCGAGCTGCGACTCGACGGTCTCGCCGCCGACCAGCTGGAACGTCTCGTGCCAGTTGCTCTGGTCGCGCTGGACGGCCGGCGGCTCCTGCTTCGCCCGCGCGATCCAGCCCTGCTCGACGTCGGCGACATGCTTCAGCAGCCCGGAGAGGGAGAGCCCGCTCGCGCTCGGCTTGCTCGCGGCCTGTTCCTCGGTCAGCCCGAGCAACGCCCGGCGGATACCGCCCCGTTGGTCCTCGATGAACGTGAGCAGTGACCCTCGCTCGTCGCCCTGTGCGTCCGCGGGTACGTGCGTGACCATGGCCTTCGCCTTTCGCCGGTGCCGGCTGGGAGCCTGTCCCCCTGCCCGACGTCGATGAAGCTACGGGCCATCGAGGTCAGGTTCTGTCCTCGATGGCCCGCCGGAAGCACATGTTCTAGAACGGGAACCCGCTCCGCCCGTGCTGCACCGAGATCCACTTCAGGCTGGTGAACGCGTCCAGCATCGACTCGCCGTTCAGGCGGCCCAGGCCCGAGGCCTTCTCGCCGCCGAAGGGGACGATCGGCTCGTCGTGGACGGTGCCGTCGTTGACGTGGAACATGCCCGTGTCGATCTGCTTGGCGAAGTTCACGCCGCGCTCGATGTCACCGGTGTGGACGGCGCCGCTCAGGCCGTACGGCGTGTCGTTGACGATGCTCACCGCCTCCTCCTCGCCGTCGAACGGGATGAGGAAGGCGACCGGGCCGAAGACCTCCTGGCGCAGCAGGTCCGAGCCGGCGGGGACGTCGGTGAGGACCGAGGGGGCGACCAGGTTGTCGGTGGTCGTGCCGTGGACGAGGGCCGTCGCGCCCTCGGCGATCGCCTGCTCGACGACACCCGAAAGGGCGTCCGCCTGCGAGGAGTTGATGACCGGGCCGATGACCGTCTGCGGGTCGCGCGGGTCGCCGACCTTGAGGGACTTGACCTTGGCGACGAACTTCTCGGTGAACTCGTCCCGGATCGACCGGTCGACGAGGACACGGTTCGCGGCCATGCAGACCTGGCCCTGGTGGACGTAGCGGCTGAAGACCGCCGCGTCGACCGCGTAGTCGATGTCGGCGTCGTCGAGGACCACGATCGCGCTGTTGCCGCCGAGTTCGAGCACCGAGCGCTTGAAGTGCGAGGCGCAGACGGTCGCGACGTGGCGGCCGACCTTGTCGGAGCCGGTGAAGGAGATGACCTTCGGGATCGGGTGCTCGATGAACGCGTCGCCGATCTCCGCGATGTCGGTGATGACGACGTTCAGGAGGCCGCCCGGCAGACCCGCGTCCTCGAAGATCTTCGCGACCAGGGAACCGCCGACGATCGGGGTGTTCTGGTGCGGCTTGAGGACCACGCCGTTGCCCAACGCCAGTGCGGGGGCCACCGACTTGAGGGAGAGCAGGAACGGGAAGTTGAAGGGGCTGATCACGCCGACGACGCCCACCGGGACGCTGTAGACGCGGTTCTCCTTGCCGTCGACCGGTGAGGGGATGATCCGGCCCTGGGGGCGCAGCGCGAGGTGGATCGCCTCGCGCAGGAACTCCTTGGCGAGGTGCAGTTCGAAGCCGGCCTTCAGGTGCGTGCCGCCGAGTTCGGCGATGATCACCTCGGCGATCTCCTGCTCGCGGTCCTCGATGAGCCGCAGGGCCTTCTCGAACACGGCACGGCGGGCGTAGGGGTTGGTCGCGGCCCATGCCTTCTGGGCGCGGGCGGCCGCCTTGTACGCCTCGTCGACCTCGTCGACCGTGGCTATCGTGATCGACGCGAGCTTCTCGCCGTCGTACGGGTTGAAGTCGATGATGTCCCAGGAGCCGGTGCCCGGGCGCCACTCACCGTCGATGTACTGCTGAGCCAGGTCGGTGAAGTAGGACGACATGTGATCCCTCAATCGCTCAAATCGTCAGCAGACACGATCAGTTGCAGACACGATCAACAGCAGACCGGGCGATCCCTCACGATCATCACGGTCTGATCACACGTCATCGTACTTGTGTTTCAAGAGAGTTGGAGCAGTCCCCGAAGAAGATCCCGGCTCTCGTCCGGGCCCGGGCTGTCCTGCTGGAGCTCCTTCAGCGCCTTCTCGTACTGGGCCACGTCCTCGGCCTTGTCGAGATACAGCGCGCTGGTCAACTGCTCCAGATAGACGACGTCCGAGAGGTCGGACTCCGGGAACGACAGGATCGTGAAGGCACCGGACTCGCCGGCGTGGCCGCCGAAGCCGAACGGCATGACCTGCAACCGGACGTTGGGGTGCTCGGAGACCTCGATCAGATGCTGGAGCTGCCCGCGCATCACCTCGCGGTCGCCGTACGGACGGCGCAGGGCGGCCTCGTCCAGGACGATGTGGAAGTCGGGGGCGTTCTCGTTCACCAGGTACTTCTGCCGCTCAAGCCGCAGCGCCACCCGCCGTTCTACGTCCGCCTCGCTCGCGCCCTTCATGCCGCGACGGACGACCGCGCGGGCGTAGGCCTCGGTCTGGAGGAGTCCGTGCACGAACTGCACCTCGTAGACGCGGATGAGGGAGGCGGCGCCCTCCAGGCCCACATAGGTGGGGAACCAACTGGGCAGGACGTCGGAGTAACTGTGCCACCAGCCCGCTACGTTGGCCTCCTTCGCGAGGGAGAGGAGTGAGATGCGCTCCGCCTCGTCCGTGATGCCGTACAGCGTCAACAGGTCCTCGACGTCCCGGGTCTTGAAGCTCACTCGCCCCAGCTCCATGCGACTGATCTTGGATTCGGAAGCGCGGATGGAGTACCCCGCCGCCTCTCGGGTGATCCCACGTGCTTCCCGCAGTCGCCTGAGTTGCGAGCCGAGCAGCATCCGCCGCACCACCGATCCGGGCTCTCCCGCGCTCACGTTCGCCAGCCTCCCCAACCGTCTTCAGGGGCCGCAGTCTGCCACTAAAACACTTCGAGCAGTACTCGTTCGGTTACAGAAATGGAAAGAAGGGGCGCCCGTTCACAGGAAGTTGTCAGGAAGACGTCAGGAAGAAGCAAGGCCGGAGCGCTAGATCGGCGCGAAGTTGGCGGAAAAAATGGCCAACAAGCGGTACGGGAGGGTCCAATTCGGTCAGCTGCACGTGCATCTGCCCTTGCATCTGCTGTACGCATCCGAAACCATGGTCTCGCGCCACCGCTGCATCGCAACGACCGCGAATTCCCGGGAGTGCCTCGCATGGGGACGAATGGATCGACCATGCTCGAGCCGTTACGGCAGGGCCTTCCGCCGCTGGACCCATCGGCTGTGTCCAGCGCCGCGTCGTGTGCTCTGGCCGCCCGCTACGAAGCGGTGCGCGAGGCACGGCAGTTCACCCGCCGCACCCTCGACCAGTGGGACATAGGCGACCGCTTCGACGACGTCTGTCTGGTCGTCTCCGAGTTGGTCACCAACGCGCTGCGGCACGCGCTGCCGGCGAACACTCCACGCGTCCCGGAGCAGAACCCGCCCGTGCGGCTGCACTTGATGCGCTGGACCGAGCGGCTGGTGTGCGCCGTGCGCGACCCCAGTCACGACAGCCCCATCGCCTGCGAGTCGGAGGACTTCTCGGCGGAGTCGGGCCGCGGCCTGTTCCTCGTCGACTCGTTCGCCGACGGCTGGGGCTGGCACCCGCTGGCGGGGACGCTCAGCGGCAAGGTGGTCTGGGCGCTGTTCCGGCTCCAGGGTGACCCCGCGCAGAACGACGCGTGAGGAACCGCGGCTCTTTTTTGAGGCCGCGGTTCTACGCGCGTTGCCGCTGTTTCCGCAGGTCGGCGTGGTGTTCCGCTATCCCGCTATCAGGTGGTCGAACTCGCCGTCCTTGATGCCCAGGAGCATCGCCTCGATCTCGGCGCGGGTGTAGACGAGCGCCGGGCCGTCGGGGAAGCGTGAGTTGCGCACCGCGACGTCGCCGCCGGGCAGGCGCGCGAACTCCACGCAGGATCCCTGCGAGTTGCTGTGCCGGCTCTTCTGCCAGGCCACTCCGTCCAGCTGCCTGGCAGCCATGCCGTTGTACACGTCGAACCCCAAGTACACGCTGTCAACGCGGTGGTCCACAGGTCGCTCCCGGTTGTGCACTGGCTGGTGTGGCCATTGATGCAGTGGTCAACTGTTCCGGATCATAGCCCTGTTCATGTGCAGATGCATGGGCAGATGCACGTGCACGGGGGGTGGTCCTCCGGTTACAGCTTTGACGACTGCTTTACCGATGCCGTTCCAGCGTCTGCCCAGGACCGGGCAGGACATGTACTAGGGAAGACGTGTACGGGGGCCCTTGTGTTCCATGCGCGCGGCTATCGGGTCGAGTACGGCAACAATGCCATCTCCCGGGCGTTCTTGATCGCGGCCGCCAACTGCCGCTGCTGCCGTGCGGATACGCCGGTGACGCGGCGGCTGCGGATCTTGCCGCGGTCGGAGACGAAGGTGCGCAGCAGGGCGGTGTCCTTGTAGTCGATGTACGTCACTCCGGCCGAATCCAGGGGACTACGACGGGACTTGGCGGGTCGGCGCGCGGACTTGAGGTCGGGCTTGCGGGGCACGGTCAGATCTCCAGCAGGGTGTCGAAGGCGGACGGGATGCGTTTCCAGGCGCTACGGCCCGCGGCGTACTCGGTATCGGTCAACAGGCAGGACTCCAGGAGCAGTTCGAGTCCGTCGCGGTCGAGGCCGGGGGAGGTGAAGACGAGGTGCTGGCAGCAGTCGCCGTGCTCCGGGTGCCAGTCGAGCGCGGCGGCTGCGCGGCGTACCGGTGGCACCAACTCCCAGGCCGCGTCCGGCAATGAGGCCAGCCACGGGCCCGCGCTCTCCACGCAGAGGGCGCCGCCGGCCGCGTCCCAGTGCAGGAGCGAGTCGGGTTTGTCGGCGAGCCAGAAGCGGCCTCGGCTGCGGGCGGCGGCGCAGGTGATGTCCTCTAGTGCGGCGTAGAGGCGCTCCGGGTGGAAGGGGCGGCGGCGGTGCCAGACGAGGGTGGTTACGCCGTGGGCGTCTGCCTCTACGGGGAGTAGGGCGCAGGCGGGGTGTTGGGCTGCGGCTGCGGCGTCTACGTCGAAGCCGGCGAAGGCTGCGTGGGCGAGGGCGCCGTGTTGGGGGGACCGGGATGGGGGTGGGTGG
>NZ_JNXE01000045.1 GCF_000716605.1 Streptomyces sp. NRRL F-525
CCCGGGGCCGGGGGGTGGGAGGCGGGGGTGCGGTGGTGTCTGGAGGTGGGGGCGCCCGGGTTCGTGGGGCGGTCGTCCGGTGAGCCCAGGCTTTCGAGGTCGTCGAAGTCGGTGAACGGGCCGAAGGCGTCCGCGAAGTCGTGGACTCCGGAGGCGGCGTCGGATGAGCCCGGGGCGCCGGATGTTCCGGGGGAGTGGGAGGTGTCGTAGCGGCCGTGGTCGGTGGGTGAGGCGTACGGCGCTTGCCGGTTGTGGTTGTCAGGCGAGGCGTACGGGTCCTGTCGGCCGCGGTTGTCAGGCGAGTCGTGGGTGGCGCTCGGGGTTCCGAACGGGTCGGCGGCGGCGTTGCCTGCGTCGGCGGTTGGTGAGCCGGAGCCTGTGAGGGCGCCGAAGCCGTAGGGGTCGTTGTCCGTGGGGTCCGGAGTGGGCAGGTCGTCGCCCCGGTCGCGGGCGTTGGCGACCGCGCGGAGGCGGTCCACCGCGCCGTCCATCGCGAACTGGGCGGCGCCGAGCCCCTCCACGACATAGCCGCGCCGTGCCTGACCGCTGTCCTCGAAGGCGGACAGGACGCGGTACGTCGCGGAGAAGCCGCCCTCGACGCCCTCCGCGGCGACCGCTCCCCGGGTCACCACGCCGTGCCGGTCGAGCAGGGTGCGGGCCAGGGCGTGGGCGCGCACGGTGGGGTCGGGCTCGTGGGCGGGGAGCAGGGACCAGCGGCCCGCGACGGTCGGCGGACCGGTGCGGGAGGCGGGGCGTGCGGCGGCGGTGAGGGAGCCGTAACGCCCGCGCGGGACCGTGCGTTTGGCGCGATGGGCCGTGGAACCCGCCGTACGGCCCGAGCCCAGCAGGGAGCGCATGGGGGCGAGAGTGTCGTTCGTGAGCCGCCCGGACCAGGCCAGGTCCCATACGGCGTCGGCCAGTTGGGGGTCGGTGACGTCGGGGTGGGTGGTCGCGCGGATCTGGTCGGTGATCTGACGGAAGAAGAGGCCGTAGCCGCCGGAGAGGGTGTCGAGGACCGACTGGTGCAGTGCCGTGAGTTCGAGTGGGTGTGGGGGCGGGAGGAGCAGGGGGGCCGCGTCCGCCAAGTACAGGGAGACCCAGCCGTCCTTGCCGGGGAGGGAGCCCGCGCCGGCCCACACCAGCTCGCCTGCGGAGGTGAGTTCGTCGAGCATGGCGGGCGCGTAGTTCGCCACGCGGGACGGCAGGACGAGCTTCTCCAGGGCCGACGCGGGCACGGAGGCGCCCTGCAACTGCTCGACTGCGCGCACCAGTCCGTCGATGCCGCGCAGCCCGTGGCCCTTGCCGATGTGCTGCCACCGGGGGAGGAACTGCGCGAGCGCGGCGGGCGGCACCGGCTCCAACTCGTGCCGCAGTGCGGCCAGGGAGCGGCGGCGCAGGCGGCGCAGCACCGTGGCGTCGCACCACTCCTGGCCGATGCCGGCCGGGTGGAACTCCCCTTGTACGACACGGCCGTTGGCCGCGAGCCGCTGCAACGCGCCGTCGGTGACCGCCACGCCGAGGCCGAAGCGGGCCGCTGCCGTGGCCGACGTGAACGGGCCGTGGGTACGCGCGTGCCGTGCCAGGAGGTCGCCGAGCGGGTCCTTGACCGGTTCGGTGAACGCCTCCGGGACGCCGACCGGCAGCGCGGTGCCGAGCGCGTCGCGCAGGCGGCCCGCGTCCTCGATCGCCGCCCAGTGGTCGGCACCGGCGATGCGGACACGGATCGCGCGGCGGGCCGAGGCCAGCTCCTGGGTCCACTGCGGTGCGGCGCCCCGCTCGGCCAACTCGGCGTCGGTGAGCGGGCCGAGCATGCGCAGCAGGTCGGCGACGCCTTCGACGTCCTTGATGCGGCGGTCCTCGGTGAGCCACTGGAGTTCGCGCTCCAGCTCGGTCAGTACCTCGGCGTCGAGGAGTTCGCGCAGCTCCGCCTGGCCGAGCAGCTCGGCCAGCAGGTGGGAGTCCAGGGACAGGGCGGCGGCGCGGCGCTCGGCGAGCGGCGAGTCTCCCTCGTAGAGGAACTGGGCGACGTACCCGAAGAGGAGGGAGCGGGCGAAGGGGGACGGCTCTGGGGTGGTGACCTCGACGAGGCGGACCTTGCGGGACTCCAGGTCGCCCATCAGCTCGGTAAGTCCGGGGACGTCAAAGACGTCCTGGAGGCATTCGCGGACCGCCTCCAGGACGATCGGGAACGAGCCGAACTCGCTGGCCACCTGGAGCAGTTGGGCCGCCCGCTGGCGCTGCTGCCACAGCGGGGTGCGCTTGCCGGGGTTGCGGCGCGGCAGCAGCAGCGCGCGGGCGGCGCACTCGCGGAAGCGGGCCGCGAACAGGGCCGAGCCGCCGACCTGGTCGGTGACGATCTGGTTGACCTCGCCTTTGTCGAAGGCGACATCCGCCGCTCCTACGGGGGCCTGGTCGGCGTCGTACTCCGTACCGGCCTTCATGGGCTCCTGGTCGAGCAGGTCCAGGCCCATCAGGTCGGCGTCGGGCAGCCGCAGGACGATGCCGTCGTCGGCGTGCATCACCTGGGCGTCCATGCCGTAGCGCTCGGAGAGACGGGCGCCGAGGGCGAGGGCCCAGGGGGCGTGGACCTGGGCGCCGAAGGGGGAGTGGATGACCACGCGCCAGTCGCCGAGTTCGTCGCGGAAGCGCTCCACGACGATCGTGCGATCGTCCGGGATGTGGCCGCAGGCCTCGCGCTGTTCGGCCAGGTACGACAGCACGTTCTCCGCGGCCCAGGCGTCGAGGCCGGCGGCGAGGAGGCGCAGGCGGGCGTCCTCCTTGGGCTGCGAGCCGACCTCGCGCAGGAACGCGCCCACCGCGCGGCCCAGTTCCAGCGGGCGGCCCAACTGGTCGCCCTTCCAGAAGGGGAGCCGGCCGGGGACGCCTGGTGCGGGGGAGACCAGGACGCGGTCGCGGGTGATGTCCTCGATCCGCCAGGAGGAGGTGCCGAGCGTGAAGACGTCGCCCACCCGGGACTCGTAGACCATCTCCTCGTCCAGCTCGCCGACCCGGCCGCCGCCCTTCTTGGGGTCGGCGCCGGCCAGGAAGACCCCGAAGAGCCCGCGGTCGGGGATCGTGCCCCCGGAGGTGACGGCGAGGCGCTGCGCGCCGGGGCGGCCGGTGATCGTGCCGGCGATGCGGTCCCACACCACGCGCGGGCGCAGCTCCGCGAACGCGTCGGACGGATAACGGCCCGCGAGCATGTCGAGCACGGCCGTGAACGCCGACTCCGGGAGCGAGGCGAAGGGCGCGGCCCGGCGGACCGTGGCGAGCAGGTCGTCGACCTGCCAGGTGTCCAGCGCCGTCATCGCGACGAGCTGCTGGGCGAGGACGTCCAGGGGGTTGGCGGGCACCCTCAGGGACTCGATGGAGCCGGTGCGCATCCGCTCGGTGACCACGGCGGCCTGGACGAGGTCGCCCCGGTACTTCGGGAAGACCACACCTGTGGAGACCGCGCCGACCTGGTGTCCCGCGCGGCCCACCCGCTGGAGGCCGGAGGCCACGGAGGGCGGGGACTCCACCTGGATGACGAGGTCGACGGCGCCCATGTCGATGCCCAGCTCCAGACTGGACGTGGCCACCACGGCGGGGAGCCGGCCCGCCTTGAGGTCCTCCTCGACCTGGGCGCGCTGCTCCTTGGACACCGAGCCGTGGTGGGCGCGGGCGATGACCGGGGGCGCGCCCTGGGCGGCACCGGAACCGCCCATCAGCTCGGCCGGTGCGTGGTGTTCGTCCAGGGGCTCGCCGGTCGCGCGCTCGTAGGCGATCTCGTTGAGGCGGTTGCACAGACGCTCCGCCAGGCGGCGGGAGTTGGCGAACACGATTGTTGAACGATGCGACTGGACGAGGTCGGTGATGCGCTCCTCGACGTGCGGCCAGATCGAGGGCTTCTCCGCACCCTCCTTGCCGTCGGCGACCGGGGAGCCGCCCAACTCGCCCAGATCCTCGACCGGGACGACCACGGAGAGGTCGAACTCCTTGCCGGACTTCGGCTGGACGATCTCCACCTTGCCGCGCGGGGCGAGATAGCGGGCGACCTCGTCGACCGGGCGCACGGTCGCGGACAGGCCGATGCGACGGGCCGGCTTCGGCAGCAGCTCGTCCAGCCGCTCCAGGGACAGCGCGAGATGCGCACCCCGCTTGGTGCCCGCGACCGCGTGCACCTCGTCCAGGATCACCGTCTCGATGCCCGTCAGCGCGTCGCGCGTGGCCGACGTGAGCATCAGGAACAGGGACTCCGGGGTGGTGATCAGGATGTCCGGCGGGCGGGTGGACAGGGCGCGGCGCTCGGCGGGCGGGGTGTCGCCCGAGCGGATGCCGACCTTGACCTCGGGCTCGGGCAGGCCCAGGCGGACGGACTCCTGACGGATGCCGGTGAGCGGGGAGCGGAGGTTGCGCTCGACGTCGACCGCGAGGGCCTTGAGCGGGGACACGTACAGGACGCGGCAGCGCTTCCTCGGGTCGGCGGGCGGGGGTGTCGCGGCGAGCTGGTCCAGGGCGGCGAGGAAGGCGGCCAGGGTCTTGCCGGAACCGGTCGGCGCCACCACCAGCACGTCCGAGCCTTCGCCGATGGCCTTCCACGCGCCCGCCTGGGCCGCGGTGGGCGCGGAGAAGGCCCCCGTGAACCAGCCGCGGGTCGCGGGGGAGAAGCCGTCGAGGGCTCGATGTGCGGAGCTGACCATGCGTCCATCCTGCACCCGCCCACTGACAATGCGTCTGACCTGCGGGGATTCCGTGGCGGCTGCGCGCGGAACCGTTTCGGTCGCCTGCCGGCCGTCGCGGGCAGGACCGTTTCAGCGCCTGTCGGCCGTGGCGAGCAGGACCGTTTCCGCGGCTTTCGGGCGCCGTGGGCAGGAAGGCTTCTTCCCGTCACCGTGGCGGAGAATGGCCGTATGGCAGGTTCGGGCGAGCTGGCGAGGCACTGGCAGTACACGGAGCTGCCCGGCGTCGATCTGCTGCGGGCCCGGTACATCCGCAAGACGTTCGTACGGCACACGCACGAGAACTTCGTCATCGCCGCCATCGCGGACGGCGTCGAGGTGTTCCACCACGGTGGGGGCGACGTGTCCGCCGGGGCGGGAGCGCTCGCTCTGGTCAACCCGGACACCCCGCACACCGGCCGGGCGGGTGTACCCGAGGGCTGGCGGTACGGGGCGGTCTACCCGTCGCCCGAGGTGGTGGCCGCGATAGCCGCCGAGACCACCTCGATCCGCGGCACCCCCGGTTTCATCAGTCCGGTGCTCGACGACCTCTACACCGTCGGGCTCGTCCATCAGATCCTGCGCGCGGCCGACGAGGGCAACGCGCTCGCCGCCGACACCCTGCTGCGGATCGCCGTCACCAGACTGCTCCGGCTGAACGGTGGACCGCTGCCGCAGCGCGCCGTGCCCACGGCCGGCGGTCGGGTCGCCGCACGCGCGCGTGCCGTGCTGGAGGAGCGGATGGCGGAACCGCCCACCCTGGAGCGGCTCGCCGGGGATCTGGGGACCAGTCCCTTCGCCCTGCTGCGCGCGTTCCGCGGTGCCTACGGGATGCCGCCCCACGCCTGGCTGACCGACGCCCGGGTGCGGGAGGCACGCCGTCTCCTGGACGTGGGCACGGCGCCCGCGGAGGCCGCAGTCGCCGTCGGGTTCACGGACCAGCCGCACCTCAACCGGCACTTCGCCCGGATCGTGGGCGTGCCCCCGGGCGCGTACCAGCGGGAGCGCAAGAACGTACAAGACGCGGGACACCGGCTCCTCGTACCGTCCGACACGTGGCAGAACAGATCGCTTCAGAAGACATACGCGCCGGAGCGGGAGGAGAACCGGGCTCCAACACAGAGGGAAAGCCGGACTCCGCCGTCGTACGGGACGCCCTCGGGGTCGGGGTCGCCGTAGGGCTGTCCGGGTTCGCCTTCGGGGTGACCTCGGCCGGTGGCGGGCTCACCCTGCTGCAGACCTGCGCCCTCAGCCTCCTGGTGTTCACCGGCGCCTCCCAGTTCGCGCTCGTGGGAGCGCTCGCGGCCGGCGGCAATCCGCTCACCGCGGCGGCGGGAGCCTTCTTCCTGGGGGTGCGCAACACCTTCTACGGGCTGCGCCTCTCGCAGTTGCTGGCCCTTCCGCGCGCGGTGCGCCCGTTCGCCGCCCAATGGGTCATCGACGAGACGACGGCCGTCACCCTCGCCCAGCCCACACGGCGTGCCGCCCGGATCGGCTTCACCGTCACCGGGCTCACCCTGTACCTGCTGTGGAACCTCACCACGCTGCTCGGCGCGCTGGGCGCCAAGGCCATCGGGGACACGGACGCCTGGGGTCTCGACGCGGCCGGGCCCGCCGTCTTCCTGGCGCTGCTCGCGCCCATGCTCACGACCACCACCGAGCGTGCCGTCGCCGCACTCGCGGTCCTTCTGGGACTGGGCCTGCTGCCCGTGCTGCCGGCCGGTGTGCCGGTCCTGGCGGCGGCTCTCGCGGCGCCGATCGCCCTCTACGTAGAAGGCCGTCGGCAGGGCGGGGCACGTAACGGCGCACCAGAAGAAGGCAGTTGCCAGGCACAGGAGGAAGACCGTTGACCGTCTGGATCGCGATCGCGGCGACCGCCCTCGGCTGCTACGTCGTCAAGCTCGCCGGACTGCTGGTGCCCGCGGGCGCCCTGGAACGGCCGCTGGTGCGGCGGCTCGCCGCGCTGCTGCCGGTCGCCCTGCTCGCCGCGCTCACGGCTCAGCAGACCTTCGCCGACGGGCACGCGCTCGTGCTCGACGCCCGGGCCGCGGGGCTCGCGGCGGCCGCCGTGGCGCTGGTGCTGCGGGCACCGTTCCTGCTCGTCGTCGCGGCGGCCGTGCTGGTGACGGCGGGCGTGCGGGCCATCGGTGGCTGAGGCGCCCCGGAATCAGCCCACGGAACGGCTGTACGCCTTCAGGGTGCGCAGGGCCTGGATCGTCACCATGGGGCGTGCCTCCAAGGCGATGCCCGGTGCCCACTGACGCCAGCGGATCGGCCAGCCGCCGTCCTCCCGCTGGCCGCCCGCGAGGTGGTCCAGGGAACGGGCCATCTCGTCGTCCGTGAACCACGCGCGCGCGAGCGAACTCGGCGTCTTCGCGTAGTCGTACGGGAAGTGGTGCTCGCCCGGCGCGTACCCGGGGGCGACCGGGTACGCCTCCAGGCGCTCCGGGTCCAGGGCGGCGAGCCGGTGCTCGCGCACCAGGCGGCCGAGGCGGTCGGCGGCCGCCTCCGCGCGCGGGCGGTCGGGTGCCGAGTCCAGGAAGGCGACGGCGGCCTCGATCTCGTAGGGGTGCGACTTCTCCAGGGAGTCGACGGCCTGCCAGCAGAAGTCGGTGGCCCGGAACAGCCAGGCGTGCCACACCTCGTTGCGGTGCAGCAGGCCCACCACCGGCCCGGTGGCGAGGAGTTCGCTGGGCGGGTCGTCCACGATCGGCACGAAGGGGGCCGTCGGATAGCCGCGCTGGCCGGGAAGGATCGCCGGCAGGGCGCCGTCGGCCGTGGAGACCGAGGTCAGATAGCGGCACACGCGTTCCACCCGCTGCCCGCCGCAGCGCCCGACGGCATCCAGGACGCGCAGCGCGTGCCCGGTGTGCAGCGGCTGGCTCACCGGGCCGCGCAGATCGGGTTCCAGCGCGTGCCCGTACCCGCCGTCCTCGTTGCGGTAGGCATCCAGCGCGGTCTCCACCGGATCGGGTTCGCCGTTGAGGAAGTGGTACGCGAAGAGGCGCTGTTCCAGCACGCGCGCGGTGAGCCAGACGAAGTGCTCGGCGCGGAAGAGCGGGGAGTGCGCCGGGGGCGTCGGGGGGAGTGGGGAAGCTCCTGTTTCGGCCATGCGTCAGACCGTAGGACGGAAAGCGGTCTCCGCAAGGGGTCCCGACCTGGTCCCACTCTCAGGGGCGGGATACTGGTGTCATGCGGTTGACGGTCTTCTGGGAGCGGATGACGGAGCACTTCGGCGCGGGGTACGCCGAGAGCTTCGCGCGCGATCACGTGATGACGGAACTCGGCGGGCGGACGGTGCACGAGGCGCTGGACGCGGGCTGGGAGGCCAAGGACGTATGGCGCGTGGTCTGCGACGTCATGAACGTTCCGCGGCAGAGCCGCTGATCCTCCGCCGGAAAGTCGCTGATCGGTCACGAAGATCGACGGCGGTGACCGGTTGTCAGTGGCGTAGGCGAGACTTGCACCGTGGCAGTCACTGACGAGACCGGGCACGACGCCCAGCAGGCATCCCCGACCGGTGCGACGCCGCCGGCCCGGCCCCCGGCCGACGGCGCCGCACCGGGTCCGGGCATGCCGCGCTGGCTGCCGCGCGCCATGGTGCTGGCGCTCGCCCTCGTCGCCGTGTTCCAGCTGGGCAGTTGGGCCTTCCACCAGCTCATCGGGCTGCTGATCAACATCCTCATCGCGTTCTTCCTGGCCCTCGCCATCGAGCCCGCGGTGAGCCGCATGGCCGCCTTCGGGATGCGCCGTGGACTGGCCACCTTCCTGGTCTTCCTCGGCCTGCTGATCGTGTGCGCCGGCTTCATCACGCTCCTCGGGTCGATGCTCGCCGGCCAGATCATCAAGATGATCGAGGACTTCCCGGACTACCTCGACTCCGTCATCAACTGGGTCAACGGGCACTTCCACACCGACCTCAGACGGGTCGACATCCAGGAGGGGTTGCTCCACTCCGACTGGCTGCGCAAGTACGTGCAGAACAGCGCGACCGGCGTGCTGGACGTGTCCACCCAGGTGCTCGGGGGCCTCTTCCAGCTGCTGACGATCGGTCTGTTCTCGTTCTACTTCGCCGCCGACGGGCCGCGGCTGCGCCGCGCGCTGTGCTCCGTACTGCCGCCCGCTCGGCAGGCCGAGGTGCTGCGCGCGTGGGAGATCGCCGTCGACAAGACGGGCGGCTACATATACTCCCGCGGTCTGATGGCCCTGGTCTCCGGAGTGGCGCACTACATCCTGCTGCAGGCGCTGGGCATCCCGTACGCGCCCGTGCTCGCCGTCTGGGTGGGCCTGGTCTCCCAGTTCATCCCGACCATCGGCACGTATCTCGCGGGCGCCCTGCCCATGCTGATCGCCTTCACCGTGAACCCCTGGTACGCGCTGTGGGTGCTGATCTTCGTCGTGGTCTACCAGCAGTTCGAGAACTACATGCTGCAGCCCAAGCTGACCGCGAAGACCGTCGACATCCACCCCGCGGTCGCCTTCGGCTCGGTCATCGCGGGCACCGCGCTCCTCGGTGCCGTCGGCGCGCTGATCTCCATCCCGGCGGTCGCCACGCTCCAGGCGTTCCTCGGGGCGTACGTGAAGCGGTACGCCGTCACGGACGACCCCCGCGTCCACGGACACCGGACCACGCGAGGCTCCGGCGGTCCCGGCCCGCTGGCCCGCGCGCGTCAGCTGTGGGAGCGGCGGCAGGGGACGGAGGAGCCGACAGCGGCCGACTCCGGTACCCGCGATTCCGCTGGGACCGACTCCACCTCTAGAAACAACTCGGTCGCTACGGCCGACTCCGGGACGGCTGACTCCCAGCCGGCCGGTGTGGAGCCGGCCGACTCCACACCGAGGGACTCCGAGCCGAAGGACCCAGGAGAGGGCTCCTCCGGCTCCTCCTGAGGGATGATCCGGCGACAACACCAGGGCGTCGAGGTCAGTACGTGAGCACCGCCCACACCCCGGCCCCGGCCACGGCAACGACGTAGCAGCCGACCGCGACGGTCACGGTCCGCCGTCGTACCACCTCGCTCCAGGACGTGCGGGACAGCAGCCAGGCCAGGGCCGGGAGCACCAGGACGGCGTGCAGGCTCACCCCGTGCAGCGGCTTGAGCGGGGCCGTCGAGTGGTACGCCGCCTCCTGGTGGCCGGTCCGGGCGAGGACGACCCCGCGCGCGATCATCGCGGCGCCCGAGGCCAGCGCCACCAGCAGGATCGCGAACCCGGAACGCACCGCGAGCGCCATCCCCGCAGGTCCCGTCGGCCGGTGCCGGAAGGACGCCACCGCGAACACGGTGAGCAGCACCACGAGGACGCCGCCGCCCACCGCGAGCGTCATGGACACCGCGGTGTCGAAGGGCGTCTCCATGTCGAGGTGCGACGGCACCCGGCGCCACGCCTGGAGGGTGATGCCGCCGACCTCCACGACACAGTCGGCGGCGAACACGACGAGCAGCACGGTGCGCAGCCGGGCCCCGACGCGCAGATACGACGTGACCCAGGTGACCGCGATCAGCGTCGCCCCGAAGGAGAGCCCGAACGTGACGGGCTTGCGCCAGGAGACGGGCCCGTACCAGGGGCCGCCGTCGACCGCGAACACCACCAGGTGCACCAACCCGGAGAGGATCAACAGGGCACCGACCACATGGCAGAGACGCTCGGCGGGACGTACGTGGCTCGTCATGGCCCGAGCCTCGCGGGAACCCGTCGCGCAGTCGTCGTACGACCGAAGACACCCGCCGTACGACGGCGGAAGTAGTGCTCCTAGGGGTATCGCGATGAGTTTCGGGGGCGCGCCGGGTCCATGGAGGTGAGAGCCGCCCGGAATCCGCGGAACGGCGACCCCGGAAGAGAGGATCGATCATGTCCACCGCAAAGGCCCCGCAGAGCGTCGGGACCACGCCCGCCTCGCAGTTGACGGACACCGGACCGCAGACCGCCGTAGGCAAGGTGCTGTGGCACTTCACGATGTCGCTGGACGGGTTCGTGGCGGGGCCGGACCACGCGATGGACTGGATGACGGGGTTCTCGTTCCGGGCCGGCCTCGTCGAGGAGTATGCCGCCACGACCGGGGCCGTACTGGGTGGCCGGGACGGCTTCGACGCCTTCCCCGATGCCGGCAGCGTCTACGGGGGCGCTTGGCAGGGGCCGGTGTTCGTCCTCACGCACCACCCCGACGACGCGCCGCCCGCCCCTGGGGTGACCTTTCTGGACTGCGATGTGGCCGAGGCCGTACGCATCGGGCTGGCGGCCGCCGGCGGCAAGAACCTCGAAGTGCTCTCGCCCACGATCGGCCGACAGCTCCTGGAGCGCGAACTGATCGACGAGATCGACCTGCACATCGTGCCGGTGCTGCTCGGCGACGGCATCCGGCTCTTCGACAACCCCGGCGGCACCCCGGTCCGGCTCAGGTTGCTGAACGGCGAGGACCACACGGCCGCGGTGAACGTGCGCTGTCGGCCGGTCGGGACGTGATCGTCCTGTGGCATCGGGGTCGAGGGTGTGCCTACTGGTAGCAGCCGCCGCTGCACAGGATGGTGACGGTGCCGGTCTCGTCGGCCGGGGTGATGGCCGTGCTCTGTGTCGGCGCGGGCCTGTGCACGAGGCTGGTCTCCCAGGGCATGGGCGCGGCCGACGCCGCCGGACTCATGATGCCGACGGTCGCCGTGACCAGCGCGGCCGCGATCCCCGCGCGCTTCCACATCTTCATCGAGTTCTCCCATCCTTGGTTGCCGTTGGCCGCCGCCAGTCAACGGGCCCGACCCCTGGCACGGGAAGGATTTCCATGTGATTCGAAGCGTTGTCACGGCGTGAGGTGCCACAGGACATCGATGACGCGAGTGCCGCGTGGTGCGCTTGACACGAAAATCGAACATCCATTCTTATGGAAGCTCCGGCGAGACCATGACGGGCATTTCGGCAGGCTTTTGATGGTGAAGTGTCCGAGTTATCCACAGGCTGGGCGGGCGTCGGGGCGCATTGTCAGTGGCAGGCGTTAGCGTCTTTGACGTGAAGCGATCGACACAAGCAAATCGGGTGGAACCCATGGCAGGAACCGACCGCGAGAAGGCGCTGGACGCCGCGCTCGCACAGATTGAACGGCAATTCGGCAAGGGCGCCGTGATGCGCCTCGGCGAGCGGCCGAACGAGCCGATCGAGGTCATCCCCACCGGCTCGACCGCGCTCGACGTCGCCCTCGGTGTCGGCGGCCTGCCGCGCGGCCGAGTGGTGGAGGTCTACGGCCCGGAGTCCTCCGGCAAGACGACCCTGACCCTGCACGCGGTGGCGAACGCCCAGCGGGCCGGCGGCCAGGTCGCGTTCGTGGACGCGGAGCACGCCCTCGACCCCGAGTACGCGAAGAAGCTCGGCGTCGACATCGACAACCTGATCCTGTCCCAGCCGGACAACGGCGAGCAGGCCCTGGAGATCGTGGACATGCTGGTCCGCTCCGGCGCCCTCGACCTCATCGTCATCGACTCCGTCGCGGCACTCGTCCCGCGCGCGGAGATCGAGGGCGAGATGGGTGACAGCCACGTCGGTCTGCAGGCCCGTCTGATGAGCCAGGCGCTCCGCAAGATCACCGGCGCGCTCCACCAGTCCGGGACCACCGCGATCTTCATCAACCAGCTCCGCGAGAAGATCGGCGTGATGTTCGGCTCGCCGGAGACCACGACCGGTGGCCGCGCGCTGAAGTTCTACGCCTCGGTGCGACTCGACATCCGTCGTATCGAGACCCTCAAGGACGGCACCGACGCGGTCGGCAACCGCACCCGCGTCAAGGTCGTCAAGAACAAGGTCGCGCCGCCCTTCAAGCAGGCCGAGTTCGACATCCTCTACGGCCACGGCATCAGCCGCGAGGGCGGCCTGATCGACATGGGCGTGGAGAACGGCTTCGTCCGCAAGGCCGGCGCCTGGTACACGTACGAGGGCGACCAGCTCGGCCAGGGCAAGGAGAACGCGCGCAACTTCCTCAAGGACAACCCCGACCTGGCCAACGAGATCGAGAAGAAGATCCTGGAGAAGCTGGGCGTGGGCGTCCGTCCGGAGAAGGACAAGCCCGCTGCCGAGTCGGTCGCGGACGGGGTGGTCCCCACCGCCACGGACGACGCCGCGAAGGCGGTGCCCGCTCCGGCCGCGGCCAAGACCACCAAGGCCAAGGCCACGGCAGCCAAGAGCTGACCCGTGACACGACGAACGGACTGGGCCGAGTACGCGTATCCCGACGCCCCGCAGGGGCGCGGGAGAGGCGGCGAGGGCCTGGCCTACGGTGCGGACGGCCCGCCCGAGGAGCCGTACGGCATGGACGGACCGTACGGCGACGAGCCGGGCGGCGGTTTCGCGGGGGAGACCGGTCCGCCTTTCGGTGGCCCGGAGCCCGGCGATGGTTCGGCGGGCACCGGCCGGCTCTTCAGGAGCTCGGCGTCGGGCGGCAGTTCGTCGGGCGACGGGTCCGCCGATGACGACGCACCCGGCCGCGGCTCGCGCCGCGGTCGTGGAGCACGTGGCGAGGGCGGCTCACGAGGGTCTACGGCGCGCGGTGACGGCGCGCGCGGTAGACGTGGGCGCCGTGGCCGCGGCTTCGGGGAGTCCTCCGAAGCGGACGGGCCCGACTTCTCCTCGGCGAGGGCCGAGAAGAAGGAGGAACCGCCGGCGGACCCGGCTGAGCGGGCGCGGGGCATCTGCCTGCGCCTGCTCACCGGGAACCCGCGCACCCGCAAGCAACTCGCGGACGCCCTGAGCAAGCGAGAGATCCCGGACGAGGTGGCGGACGAGGTGCTGTCGCGGTTCGAGGAGGTCGGACTGATCAACGACGGCGCGTTCGCGGACGCCTGGGTGGAGTCCCGGCACCACGGCCGGGGCCTGGCCCGACGGGCGCTCGCCCAAGAGCTGCGCACCAAGGGCGTCGACCCGACGCTGATCGACGAGGCCGTCTCCCAGCTCGACTCCGAGCAGGAGGAGACGACGGCGCGCGAACTGGTCGACCGCAAACTGCGGTCCACCCAGGGCCTCGACCGCGACAAGAGGCTGCGCCGCCTCGCGGGCATGCTGGCCCGCAAGGGCTACTCCCAGGGCATGGCCCTCAGAGTGGTCCGGCAGGCGCTGGAGGAAGAGGGCGAGGACACGGAGTTCCTCGGGGACGAGGGTGATGAGGGGTACTGATCCGGATCGATCCGGTTCCGCGTCGCCCCGGTTCTGACCCCTCGGTGGTGCGAACGTCCTGAACACGGTGGACGCGCGGGGGCGCCGACCGCGTTCAGGCAAGCACCGGGCCGGTGCCCGAGGTAGGGCCAACCTCAGGTCGATGACGTCGGATTGCCCCAGTGCACAGACGCCTGTGCACAAACGACTGTGTACGCATGGCACCGGAACCCGGCACACCCGGCGCGGAGACGCTCGCCGAGCGGACCCCGGCGACACCCGCACCGGTCGAACTCTCCGATCTCGCCGCGCTGAAGGCCCTCGCGCAACCTCGCCGCCAGCGCATGCTCCAGCACCTCACCCTGCACCGCCCCGCGACCTCGGCCACGCTCGCCCGCCTGCTGGGCCTGAACACCGGCTCCACCAGGTACCACCTGCGTGAACTCGCCCGCTACGGCTTCGTCGAGGAGACGGGGGCGGGGGCAGAGACGGCAACGGCGGGTGCGGGAAGGGAAGTTGGAGAGGGGGACGCGGAAACGGGGACAGGGGTGGAGCGTGCGCCCGGGCATGGTCGCGAGCGTTGGTGGCGGGCCGTTCCCGGTGACCGCCGGTTTCCGCCGCGCAGCCGTCAGAGTGCCGAGATGCGGCACGTCATGGACGAGCTCAACCACCATGCGTACGCCGCCGATCTGGAGCTCTTCGAGCGGCTCCAGCGGGACTCCGCCGAGAACGGGGCATGGGAGGACGCGTTCCCGTACTCACGCGGCACGATCCGGCTGACCCCGCCCGAACTCCGGGATTTCTTCGAGGAGTACATCGCGCTCCTCAACCGCTACAAGCGCGCCGAGGCTGAGACGCCGGCCGGGGCGCGCACGGTGCTTACGCGGTTCCTGGCCTTTCCGGCGCCTCCCGCTGAGGCCGACGCCGAAGCGGATACGGGGGTTGGCGTTGGTGCCGAAGTCACCCTTGCGCGCCCTGCCGACGCCGAGCCGGGACACAACAGAAAAGAGACCGAGCCCTCATGATGCTGCGTTATGCCCTTCGGTCCGTCCGCGCCCGCAAGGCCGGTTTCCTCGGCGCTTTCCTCGCCCTGATGTGCGCGGCCGCCCTCATCACGGCGTACGGCACCCTCCTCGACACCGGTCTGCGCGGCACCATCCGCACCGAGCGCTACGCGGCGAGCCCCGTCGTGGTCTCCGCCGACCAGAACGTCCACCAGACCACCGTCAAACACAAGAAGGGCAAGACCAAGGTCAAGCACAAGGCGAAACCGATCGCCGAGCGCGCCTGGCTCCCCGCGAGCCTGGAGAGAACGCTGGCAAGGACCCCGGGCGTCGCCCGTGTCATCCCCGAACTGACCTTCCTCGCCCAGCCGTTGACACCCACTGGCGGTGCCACCGGCGGCCGGACGGCCTACGGGCACGCCTGGGACTCGGCCGCGCTGACGCCGTACCGACTCGTCACCGGCAGCGCCCCGCAGGCCGCGACCGATCTCGTCATCGACCGGGACTTCGCCGAACGGTCCCGGCTCCGGCCCGGCGACCATCTCACCGTCCAGTCGACACAGGCCCCGCGCAGCTACCGGATCACCGGGATCGCCGCTCCCACCACGGCCGTACGCCATCAGACGTCACTCTTCTTCTCCACGGCCGAGGCCCGCCGCCTGGCCGCACACCCCGGGCAGGTCACCGCCTTCGGAGTCCTACCGGCCAAGGGCACGAGCACGGACAGGCTGCGCCAAGCTGTTGTCGCGGCGCTCCGCGGAACCACCCCGGCGGACGCCGGAACCGGAACGACTGGGCCGCATGCCGGAACTACCGCGCCAGGCACCAACACCACACCGCACGCCGGCACCTCCGCAACACACGCCAGCCCCTCCACGCCCCGCGCCGGAACCAGCGCACCGCGCGTCGGCACGATTGCGCTCTCCAGCATCACCGCCCCGCGCGGCACCACCGCTCACCTCAGCGCCACCGCCCAAGTCACCACCGGCGACGCACGCGGCCCCGTCGAGTTCCCGGACGCTGCCACGGCCAGGATCAAGCTGGTCAGCATGGGCGGCGCTATGGGCGGCACCTCGCTGCTCGTGGCGATCCTCGTGGTCGTCGGTACCTTCGCGCTCTCCGTCCAACAACGCCACCGCGAACTCGCCCTGCTCCGCGCGGTGGCCGCCACCTCCGGCCAGATCCGCAAACTCCTCGGCCGCGAGGCCCTGATCGTCGGCACGATCGCCGGGGTCGCGGGCGCCCTGCTCGGTCTTCCCCTGAGCACTTGGCTCTACGGCAGGTTCGTCGCCCTGGGCGCGGTCCCCGCCACGCTCCAGCACACCACCGGCGTCGTCCCACCGCTGGCAGCCCTCGCCGCGACCATGTTCGGCGCGTGGGCCGCGGCCCGGGTCGCCTCCCGCCGCATCTCCCGGATACGCCCGGCCCAGGCACTCGCCGAAGCGGGGGTTGAACCTGGGGCCGCACTCGGCCCCGGAGCCACCAGGCCCAAGCGCCCCCGAATCAAGCACCCCCGCCTCACCCAGGGCCATTCCCTCCACCCCCGCCCCACCCGCCTCCTCGCAGGCCTAACCCTCCTCGCCCTCGGCATCACCCTGACCGCTCTGCTCAGTCAGCTCGGTACCGAACCCGCCTCAACCCCCGTGACCTTCCTCGCCGTTGTGGTCCTCTCCACCTCCGTCGCTCTCCTCGGACCGCTCCTCGTCAAGGCGGCCACTTTCGTGATCGGAGCCCTGCTCCGGCGCACTGGCCCGTGTGGTCGGCTCGCCGTCGCGAACCTTCGGGGCAATGCCACCCGCATGGCCTCCGTCGTCACGCCCCTCACCCTCCTGATCGGCATGACCTGCACCGTTCTGTTCGTCCAGCCCACCCTCGGCGACGCCGCCCGCGCCCAGGTCCGCGAAGGCGTGCGCGCCGACTGGGTCGTCGCCTCCCAGGGGCCGGGCGTACCGGCCGAGGCCGCGCGGCAACTTCGCGCGCCGCACGACGTCGTCACCGAAGTCGTCCGCACGACCGTCAGGGTCGGCCTCGACAAATACGCGGCCCAAGGCGTCACCCCCACCGGACTCACCCGCACCTGGGACCCCGACGTCACCGCCGGATCGCTTCACGGACTCACCGAGCGCACCGCGGCCGTAAGCGAACTGGCGGCGGACCAGTTCCACTTGAAGCCCGGGAGCACTCTGAAGCTCACGCTCGGCGACGGCACGCCCGTCACGCTCACCGTCGTTGCCGTCTACGCCAGAGGCCTCGGCTTCGGAGATCTCACCTTCTCGCACGATCTCGTCGCCCGGCATGTCGACAACCCGCTCGCCTCCTCCGTCCTCGTCAGCACAACCCGTACACAGACACAACTAACAACTACCCTCCGTGAGTTCCCGGGTATCCAGGTTCTTTTGCCGGATGCCGCCGATTCGCTCCAGGCGCAGCGGCAACAGGCGAACGCCGAGGTCAACTACCTGGCCATGGGGCTCGTCCTGGCGTTCACGGCCATCGCCGTGGTCAACACACTCGCCATGTCGGTCGCGGAGCGTGTCCGGGAGTTCGCGCTGCTGCGCCTCGCCGGGGCGACCCGTCGTCAGGTGCTGCGGATGCTGCGTAGCGAGGCGCTGTCGGTGCTGCTGCTCGCCACGGCGCTCGGCAGCGGCATCGCCCTCGCCGTCCTGACCGCGTTCAGCGTCGGTATGACCGGCCGGGCGGCACCCTCGGTCACGCCCCTCGTGTATCTCACGGTGGTCGCGGTGGCCGGGACCCTCGCCCTCGTCGCCACGACACTGCCGGGACGCGTGGCGCTCCAGGTCCGGGCGGTCACGGTGGCGACCGCCAGGGAGTGAACGCGGGAAGCCGCCGGTCGTCCGACCGAAACTCGCGGCCGTCCGTCCCGAGACCAAGCGAGGGGAACCCTCGGACACCCCTCCCCGCGGCCACTCGCCTCACCGGAGGGCACGCGTTGCGCAGACTTAGCGTGCGTTACGTAGAGGGTGCGCATGTTTGCCGCGGGGGTAGCTTCTGCTGCCGAACCTCGGCCCTCCACGCTTGCCGACCCTCGGCCTTCCCCGCCCGCTGAGCCGCAGCCAGGCCTGCCCGAGTGCCTCCGGCCGTTTCGCCGACCGGTCCTCGTACGCCCTGAAAGGCGGCACCCCTTGTCCTTGTCCCTGCCCGCTTACCACCGAAGAACACCGGTGGTCCTCCTGGTCGGTACGTGCCTCTTACTGAGTGGCTGCGGACTGGAGTCCAGTGCCACGCCCGCCGACGACGGGCCCACCACCCTCGGGTTCGTCAACGGCGGCAGCACCGAGTTCCACACCTGTCTGCAGGAGTCGATCGAGAACACGGCCAAGAGCAACTTCGCGAAGCTCGTCACCGTCAACTCGCGTCAGGACGCCGCGCGGGAGCTGGCCAACATCCAGGACATGATCGCGCGCCATGTCGACGCGATCATCCTGCAGACGGTCAACACCACCGCCCTCAAGAGCGACATCGCCAAGGCCAAGAGCGCGCACATCCCGATCTTCCTGACCTCGGTCAGCGCCGATCCGTCCGACATCCTCGGGGCCGTCGTCGTCGACCTGAAGGCGGTGGGCAAGCTGGACGCCGGCTGGATCGAGGACGACGCCGCAGGGCGTGAGGTGCAGGTGGGTGTCATCGCGGGCGCCCCAGGCGCCGCCTCCGACCTGCTCGTGGGCGGTTTCACCAAAGGGCTGCCGGCGAACGTGAAAGTGGTCGCGAACCAGCCCGCCATGTTCGTCGCCGCCAGAGCGAAGACCGTCGCCGCGAGCATGATCAAAGCGCATCCCGATCTGGACTACGCCTTCGTCGCCAACGAGGAGATGGCGTTCGCCGCCCGCAAGGCCTTCGACGCGGGCGGCGGCAAGAAGGTCAAGATCGTGACGGTCAACGGAACCGACGAGGCACTCGCCGCCCTCAAGGACGGCCGTTTCGCCGCCACCGTCTCCAACTCGGCCAAGGACACCGGCGAACTGGCCGTCACCAACGCCATCAGCCTTCTCCGTAAGGAGAAGGTGGAGAAGGTCGCCACCACACCAGCCCGCCTGATCACCAGGACCAACGCGGACACCGCCCCGCTCTACTGCCCCTCCGACGGGTCGTGAGCGGGCCGGTGTGTCACGTCGTAGACGGTGTGTCGTGCCGTGGACAGAGTGTCTACGACGTGACAGGCAGTCCCGCTGCCTTCCAGGCCTGAAAGCCGCCGACGAGGTCCGTCGCGCGGTGCAGGCCCAGTTGGTGCAGGGACGTGGCCGCCAGGGTGGACGCGTAGCCCTCGTTGCAGATCACCACGACGCGCAGGTCGTGGCCGGTGGCTTCGGGGGCGCGGTGGCTGCCCTGGGGGTCGAGGCGCCACTCCAGTTCGTTGCGCTCGACGACCAGGGCGCCGGGGACGAGGCCGTCGCGGTCGCGCAGGGCCGCGTAGCGGATGTCGACCAGGAGGGCATCGCCGTCGCGGGCGGCTTCGTACGCCGCCCGCGCCTCGATCCGTTCGTAGGTCTCGCGCGCCCGCTCCAGCAACTCGTCTATGCCGAGGGGCAGTTCGCGTGTGGCACTCACTGCCAGTCCTCCGGGCGCTCCACCTGCTCCAGGCGCAGCACCGGGCCCGTGCGGCTGTAGCGGCGGATCTGCGGGAGCGGCGGGTAGTAGGCGTGGACGGAGATCGCGTGCTCTTCGGAGGACTCGTTGAGCACCTCGTGGACGTGGTGCTGACCGAAGGCGCGGCCCTTGCCGGTCGGCAGCCGCCGTTCGCGGTCCACGCCCTCCTCCAGTTCGAGGGTCTTCCAGCCGTTGCTCGGGAGCCGGGCGGCGAGCGCGTTCTCCTTGAGCTCGCCGGCGGCGGTGAGGAAGGCGCCGACCGACTCGGCGTGGTCGTGCCAGCCCGTCCCGCTGCCGGGCGGCCAGCCGATCAGCCAGGCCTCGCTGCCGCCGGGACCTTCGAGGCGCACCCAGGTGCGGCCCTCGGGGTCGAGGGGGAGCGAGGCGATCAGCTCGGCGTCGGCGGCCGTACGCCGGACGAAGTCGAGCAGGTCGGCCTGCGTCGGGGCCTGGGAGCGCGCGGCGGGGGACACGGAGGCAGAAGGGGAGACAGACACGTGCACCGTCCTGATGAGTGTTCGCGAGGGTGCGCGCAGGCATCACGACAGTGGCGCGCGCGGGTGAGAGAGATGCGAATTCAGCAGGCGACGAGACACACGCAGCCCACGTAGCGGACGAGGTCCAGGTGGACCTTCCGCCAGAGGTGGACAGAGGTGTCGGTCATGGTCCGGAGTACAGCACGGTGGTGCGGGCCGGTCAACTCAGCGTCACTATGTGGACAGTTCGGATACGGCGGCCTCAGCGTGAGCCGGCCGTGGCCTCCGTCCTCGCCGGGCCGCCCAGGGTCGCCTCGGCCGCCGCGTACAGGTCGGCCGGACGCACCCCGCTCAGCGCCGTGACCAGGTGCCCGTCGGGCCGTACGAGAAGGACGGTGTGGGCGGCGGCGCCCGGGTAGCTCTCGGCGACCAGCAGCTCGGCCGGGTGCGGCAGCGCCGTCACCGCGGCAGCCAGGCGGGGCATGATCCCGGCCGTCACCCAGTGCTTGCGCTCCCACACGCCCGTGCCCGGCGCGACCAGGACGACCAGCAGGGATCCGCGCCCGAGGCGGTCCCGCAGCCGTACGAAGGCGCCGTCCTCGGCGGTGACCCGGACGTCGGCGACCGGCGCACCGGGCGGGGTGTCGACGGGGACCTCCGCCTCGATGTGCCGGGGCGCGAGCGGTGAGTCGGCGTACGCCCCCGGCGCACCGAGCGCGCCGTGCCCCAGGTGACCGTCCGTGAGCAGCACGTCGTGGCCGCGGGCCGAACCGGGCACGACGGCGCGCAGTCCGGCGCCGCCGCGCACCAGCGGCAGCGCCTGGTCGGCGGCGCGCAGCCGGGCCGCCACGACCGCCCGCCGCTCCGCCTGATAACTGTCGAGCAGCGGCTCGTGCGGCCCGTGGTGCCAGGCCAGGGCCAGCTTCCAGGCGAGGTTGTCGGCGTCCCGCAGCCCCTCGTCCAGCCCCTGCGTCCCGAGAGCCCCCAGCAGATGCGCGGCGTCCCCGGCGAGGAACACCCGCCCCGCCCGCCACCGGCGCGCGAGCCGGTGGTGCACGGTGTGCACGCCGGTGTCGAGCAGTTCGTACGGCGGTGTCGGGCCCTCGGTCCAGCCCGCGAGGGTCTCCCGGATGCGGGCCAGCAGCACCTCGGGGGTGACCAGGTCCTTGCCCGGGGGCAGCAGCCAGTCCAGGCGCCACACGCCGTCCGGGAGGGGGCGTCCGGTGACCTCCCCGGCCGAGGGTCCGGACGTCCGCCACGGCGGCACCCGATGCAACAACGCCCGGTCGGGCCACGGAAGTTCCGTGCGCAGCGCAGCCACGGCGTGTCGCTCCACCGCCGTACGGCCGGGGAAGCGGATGTCGAGGAGTTTGCGCACGGTCGAGCGCGGGCCGTCGCAGCCGACCAGGTAACTGCCGCGCCACCAGGTGCCCTTGGGGCCGCGGGTGTGGGCGGTGACGCCCGAGGGCTCCTGCTCGAGCGAGTCGAGGCGGTTGTCCGGGGCGATCTTCACGAGCCGCTCGCCCGCGAGCGCCTGCCGGAGCGCGCCGGTGAGGACGTGCTGGGCGATGTGCAGGGGGGCGGGCTCGGTCTCGTCGAACGTGATCTCACGCATCACCTGCTTGCGCCGCATCGACCGCCATCCGGCCCAGCGCGAACCGAGCTCGGCGAGGGGTACGCCGGACAGCCGCTCCAGGAGTGCCGTCGTGTCCTCCCGCAGGACGACGGTGCGCGCGGGACGCGATTCGTCCTTGCCCGGGCCCTCGTCGAGAAGGACGGAAGGCACCTCCTGCCGCGCCAGTGCCAGGGCGAGCGTGAGCCCCACGGGCCCCGCTCCGACGATGATCACCGGGTCCACGGTGCGGCGCCCCCTGCCCGCGAAGGTGTCCTCAGGGACGCATGTGAACAGGAAGTTGGCGCAGGGTGCACGATCACAGAACGTATGCAACCTATTGCCGGTGCTTGCGTCAAGTGACGGAGGCAGTGGCGATCATGCCACTGCCTCCGTGTCGTTCATGCCACTTGACCGATCATCAGATCGAGCCGCCGGCGCCGGCTCCGAAGCTGCCCTGCACCTGCGCGGGGTTGAGCCCCACGGCGTCCTCGACGTCGAGGGTCGCGCCGGTGCTCTTCTTGCTGCGGCGCAGTCGGCCCTCCAGCCAGCTGGCGAACGTGGTGAGCGCGAGGTTCAGCAGGATGTAGATGATCCCGACGACGATGAAGCTCGCCACCACGTTGGCGTAGTTGGCCGCGAGGGTGCTGCGCGAGCTGAGCAGCTCGGTGAGGCCCAGCATCACGCCGCCCAGCGCGGTGTCCTTCACGATGACCACGAGCTGGCTGACGATGGCCGGCAGCATGACGGTGACGGACTGCGGGAGCAGGATGCTCGTCATCGTCTGGCCCTTGCGCAGACCGATCGCGTGCGCGGCCTCCGTCTGGCCCTTGGGAAGCGACAGGATGCCCGCCCTGACGATCTCGGCGAGCACCGAGGCGTTGTAGAGCACCAGGCCGGTGACGACGGCGTACAGGGGCCGCTCCTCGCTGCCGATGCTCGTCGAGCGGACGTAGAACTCGTTCGCGAACAGCATCATCAACAGGACCGGGATCGACCGGAAGAACTCGACCACCACGCCGGCCGGGACGCGCACCCACCGGTGGTCGGACATGCGGGCGATGCCGAACAACGCGCCCAAGGGGAGGGCTATCAGCATGGCGAGCGCGGCGGCCTTCAGCGTGGTGAGGAGGCCCGGCAGCAGATACGTCGTCCAGGCGTCCGACGTGGTGAACGGCTGCCACAGGGCCCACTTCAGCTGGCCCTTGTCGTCCATCGTCCGCCAGACCCACCACAAGAAGAGGGCCAGCAGGACGAAGAACACGACAGAGAGGAGCACGTTGCGCCGCTTGGCGCGGGGGCCGGGCGCGTCGTAGAGGACGGAGGTCATCGCTTCACCGCCAGTCGTTTGCCCAGCCAGCCGAGGAAGAGGCCGGTGGGCAGGGTCAGTACCACGAAGCCGAACGCGAAGACCACGCCGATGGCCACCGTCTGGGCCTCGTTCTCGATCATCGTCTTCATGAGGGCCGCCGCCTCGGCGACCCCGATCGCGGCCGCCACGGTGGTGTTCTTGGTCAGCGCGATCAGCACGTTGGCCAGTGGTGTGATCACCGCCCGGAACGCCTGCGGAAGGATGACGATCCGCAGCACCTGACTGAAGCTCAGCCCGATGGCACGGGCCGCCTCCGCCTGCCCGACGGGCACCGTGTTGATGCCGGAGCGCACCGCCTCGCAGACGAAGGCCGCGTGGTAAGCCACGAGACCCAGGAGTGCCAGCCGGAAACCCTGCACCTTGAAGTCGTCGGACGCGCCCATGGTGACGCCGAAGATGTCGGCGAGGCCGAGCGAGGTGAAGACGATGATGACCGTCAGGGGGATGTTCCGGACGGTGTTGACGTAGAAGGTCGCGAAGCCGCGCATCAGTGGGACCGGGCTGACCCGCATCCCGGCCAGCAGCGTGCCCCAGACCAGGGAGCCGAGGGCGGAGATGACGGTGAGTTTCACCGTCATCCAGAACGCCCCGAGGACGTCATAACCTTGAAGAAAGTCGAACACGATCTCCCGCGCTTCCGGGTATGGGGCCTGCCTTACCGGGGTTTTCTCGGGCTTACTTGACGATGTCGCCGATCTTCGGGGCGGCCTCGTTCTTGTAGTTGGCCGGGCCGAAGTTCTTGGTCACCGCGGTCTGCCAGGCGCCGCTGCTGACCATCTTCTCCAGCGCGGTGTTGATCTTGGTGACGGTCGCGGAGTCGCCCTTCTTGACGCCGATCCCGTAGTTCTCGTTGCTGAGCTTGAGGCCGGCGAGCTTGAACTGGCCCTTGTACTGGCTCTGTGCGGCGAAGCCCGCCAGGATCGAGTCGTCGGTGGTCAACGCGTCCACCGCACCGCTCTGGAGGCCGGCGATGCACTCCGAGTAGCCGCTGTACTCACGGAGGTTGGCCTTCGGGGCGATCGTCTTCTGGACGTTCTGAGCCGAGGTGGAGCCGGTCACGGAACAGAGCTTCTTGCCGTTGAGGTCCGTGCCCTTGGCGATCGTCGAGTCCTTCTTGACGAGCAGGTCCTGGTGGGCCAGCAGGTAGGGGCCGGCGAAGTCGACCTTCTTCTTGCGCTCGTCGTTGATCGAGTACGTGGCCGCGATGAACTTGACGTCGCCACGCGCCAGCGCGTTCTCACGGTCGGCGCTCTTGGTCTCGACCCACTCGATCTGGCTGGGCTTGTAGCCGAGCTGCCCGGCCACATAGGTCGCCACGTCCACGTCGAAGCCGGAGTAGGTGCCGTCCGGCTTCTTCAGGCCGAGGCCCGGCTGGTCGAATTTGATGCCGACCTTGATCTTGCTGCCGCCGCCGGAGCCCGAACCGGAGTCGTCCTTGTCGCTGCTCCCGCACGCCGTCGCGGCGAGCGAGAGGACGAGAGCGGTGGTCGCGAAGACGGTGACCTTGCGGAGCTTCATGGTGAACATCCTTTGGCTGGTGCGGAGATGAGGGCCCGTCAGGGCGCGTGACGGTGGCCCTGAGGGCGTGCGGGACCCTCAGCGGCAGTCGGCGGCCGCCCGCCGTCGGCGGGCCGCCAGTGGCTGGCTGTAGCGGTTCGTCAGCGTTCGTGGCTGATCGTCGGTGGGTGTCGGCGCTGATCGCCGGCGGTCGTCAGTGGTGAAGGATCTTCGACAGGAAGTCCTTGGCCCGGTCGCTGCGCGGGTTGCTGAAGAACTGGTCCGGCACGGCCTCTTCGACGATGCGGCCGTCGGCCATGAACACCACGCGGTTGGCGGCCGAGCGGGCGAAGCCCATCTCATGGGTGACGACGATCATCGTCATCCCGTCCCGGGCGAGCTGCTGCATGACCTCCAGCACCTCGTTGATCATCTCCGGGTCGAGCGCCGAGGTCGGCTCGTCGAAGAGCATCACCTTGGGGTCCATGGCCAGCGCCCGCGCGATGGCGACGCGCTGCTGCTGACCGCCGGACAGCTGGGCCGGGTACTTGTCCGCCTGCGTGGCCACGCCGACCCGGTCGAGCAATGCCCGGGCCTTCTCCTCGGCCTGCTTGCGGTCGGCCTTGCGGACCTTGATCTGACCCAGCATCACGTTCTCGAGCACGGTCTTGTGCGCGAAGAGGTTGAAGGACTGGAAGACCATTCCGACATCGGCACGCAGTCGGGCCAGTTCCCTGCCCTCCTGGGGCAGCGGCTTGCCGTCGATCGTGATCGAACCCGAATCGGTCGTCTCCAGGCGGTTGATGGTGCGGCACAGAGTGGACTTCCCGGACCCGGAGGGCCCGATCACCACGACGACCTCGCCGCGCGCGATCGTCAGATCGATGTCCTGGAGTACGTGCAACGCGCCGAAGTGCTTGTTGACGCTCTTCAGGACGACGAGTTCGCCGGTCGCGGCCACATTTTCCTTGGCCACCGATACTTCGGTCATCGCTTGCTGGCTCCGTCCTCGTCGGTTGCGGAGGACAGTAGTGAGGCCTTACGACCAGCGTCATCACATCTGAGCGAGATCTGAGCATCACGATCGGATAGCAATAGGACACGTGTCGTAGCAGTTTGCCGCCGGGATCCGTACCGGCTGGATAACGGAAGGCCGCACGCAACCGGAACCCACTTGACGGCGTCTTCGTCCATCAGCGTGACTGCCTGGGTGCACGCGCGCGTGAGACGTGCTTTTGTACAGGCCGACACCATACGAACGATGAACCGGAGGGGGCCGGGATGAGACTGCTCCTCGTCGAGGACGACAACCATGTCGCCGCCGCTCTGTCCGCGGTCCTGGCGCGGCACGGATTCGACGTCACGCACGCCCGCAGCGGCGAGGAGGCCCTCCAGGCACTCGTCCCCGAGAGCGACGGCTTCGGTGTCGTCCTCCTCGACCTCGGCCTGCCCGACCAGGACGGCTACGAGGTCTGCGGCAAGATCCGCAAGCGCACCAGCACCCCGGTGATCATGGTCACCGCCCGCTCCGACGTGCGCTCCCGCATCCACGGCCTCAACCTCGGAGCCGACGACTACGTGGTGAAGCCGTACGACACCGGGGAGCTGCTCGCCCGCATCCACGCCGTCAGCCGGCGCAGCGTCCACGAGGACGCGGGCGGCGACGGCGACACCGCGCTGCGGCTCGGCCCGGTGCGCATCGAACTGCCCACCCGTCAGGTCACCGTGGACGGTTCGGTCGTCCAACTGACCCGCAAGGAGTTCGATCTGCTGGCACTGCTCGCGCAGCGCCCGGGAGTGGTGTTCCGGCGGGAGCAGATCATCAGCGAGGTGTGGCGCACCAGCTGGGAGGGCACGGGACGCACCCTGGAGGTGCATGTCGCGTCCCTGCGCGCCAAGCTGCGGATGCCCGCGCTGATCGAGACCGTACGAGGCGTCGGCTACCGGCTCGTCGCCCCGGCCGCATAGCGGGCCCGGGTGCGCACACGTCTCCTCCCGCTGCTCATCGTCCTGATGGCGGCCGTACTGCTGGCGCTCGGCGTCCCGCTCGCCATCAGCGTCGCCAAGGCGCAGCAGCAGAAGGTGATCGTCGACCGTATCGACGACACCGCGCGGTTCGCGGCCCTGGCCCAGTTCGTCACGGACGCGCCCACGGGATCACGCCCAGCCAACACGGTCCCGGACGAGCGCCAGGAGACCCTGGACCGCGAACTGGCCAGCTACTACGAGGTCTACGGCATCCGCGCGGGCGTCTTCTACCGCACCGACATCTCCATGGCGAACGCGCCGGACGACTTCCTGCTGCCCAAGACGGGCGAGGTGCGCGACGCGTTCGCCGAGGCGCTCCTCAGCCGCCGCAGCCACGACCCGGAACAGGTCTGGCCCTGGCAGCGCAACCGTCTGGTCGTCGCCTCGCCGGTCATCCGGGACGGCGACGTCATCGCCGTCGTGGTCACCGACTCGCCCACCGGGCCGATGCGTTCACGGACCCTGCGCGGCTGGCTGACGATCGGCGCCGGCGAGATCGCCGCCATGCTGCTCGCCGTAGGCGCGGCCCTACGGCTGACCGGCTGGGTCCTGCGACCCGTACGGGTCCTCGACGCCACCACCCACGACATCGCCACCGGACGCCTCAAGTCCCGGGTCGCGGCCGCCGGCGGGCCGCCGGAACTCCAGCGCCTGGCCCGTTCGTTCAACGAGATGGCGGACAACGTCGAGGACGTGCTGGAGCAGCAGCGCGCCTTCGTCGCCGACGCCTCGCACCAGCTGCGCAACCCGCTCTCGGCGCTGCTGCTGCGCATCGAACTGCTCGCACTCGAACTGCCGGAGGACAACGACGAGATCGCCTCGGTCCGCACCGAGGGCAAGCGCCTGACCCAGGTCCTGGACGACCTGCTCGACCTGGCCCTCGCCGAGCACGCGGACGCCGACCTCAGGATCACCGACATCGGCGCGCTGACCGCCGAGCGCGTCGCGGCCTGGGCACCCACCGCCGAGGCCAAGGGCGTGCGCCTGGTGGGCAGTTGCCCGCCCACCACGGCGTGGGCCGACCCGGTCACGCTGTCCAGCGCCCTGGACGCGGTGATCGACAACGCGGTGAAGTTCACGCCCGAGGACGAGTGCGTCGAGGTGACGGTCGCGTCGAACGGCGGGACCTCGACCGTCGTCGTCACGGACCGCGGCCCGGGCCTCACCGAGGACGAACTCGCCCGCGTGGGCGACCGCTTCTGGCGCAGCGGCCGCCACCAGAACATCAAGGGCTCCGGCCTCGGCCTGTCCATCTCCCAGGTGCTGCTGGCCGCGGGCGGCGGCTCCCTCACGTACGACCACCACGACCCGCACGGCCTCAAGGTGACCGTGTCGGTGCCCAGGAGCGGCCCTACGGCCTGAACGGGCGGCGCAGGGGCGGGTGTTGAGGTTTCCGGGGCCCGGGCGGCGGTCCAGACGCTGTGGGCGGGCTCTACGGCTTTACGGCTTGACGGAGCGGTAGTAGCGCCGGGCGCCCTCGTGCAGGGCCAGGGGGTCGGTGTAGATCGCCGTGCGCAGGTCCACCAGCTGTGCGGAGTGGACCTGCTTGCCGATGCCGTCGCGGCTCTTGATCACGGTCTTGGTGATCCACTCGGTGAGCCTGGCGTTCATGTCCTTGCGGGTCATCAGCAGGTTGGACACGGCGATGGTCGGGACGGTGGACCCGCGCTGGATGGTGGGGTAGGCCGACTCCGGCATGTTGGTGGCGCGGTAGTAGCGGGTGGCGTCGCCCTGCTTGTGCATCTTGGCCACGAGGGTCGCCTCGATCGGCACGAACCGGAACGCGTAGGTCTTGGCGAGGTCCTTCAGGCCGTCCGTCGGCAGCCCGCCCGACCAGAAGAAGGCATCGATCTTGCCCCGCTTGAGCAGGTTCGGCCCGGTGTCGATACCGGCCGCCACCGGCTCGACGCCCTTCTTCGGGTCGATGCCGGCCGCCGTGAGCACCCGGTCGGCGATCAGCCGCACACCCGAGCGGTCCGGCCCTATGGCCACGCGCTTGCCCCGCAGATCGTTGACGGAGTCGATGTCCGAGTCACGCGGAACGATGAGCTGGACGTAGTCGTCGTAGAGCCGCGCCACCCCGCGCAGCCCGGCCGCACCGGGCTTGCCCTCCATCTCGTACGTCCCCACCGCGTCGGCCGCGGCGATGGTGAAGTCGGCGTGGCCGGTCGCCACGCGCGCGACGTTCTCCTGCGACCCGTCGCTGTTCACCAGCTTCACCGTGAGGCCCGGCATGTCCTTGTCCAGCTCGGTGCGCAGGAGCTTGCCGTACTCCTGGTAGACCCCCAGCGGGGTTCCGGTGCTGAAGGTGACCGTCCCGGTGGGCGGCTCGTCGCCCAAGGGCAGCAGCCACCACAGCAACAGCCCGAACGCGACGAGGCAGGCGGCCGCGCTCTGGAGGGCCCGGCGCCTGCTGATACGGGAGAACACCTTGAGCATGCGCGCGATCCTGCCAGCCCGTGCGCGGTGCTGACCAGGGCAGGGCGGGGCTCGGGGGAGCGCGCCGGATCGGGGCGGAGGGAATCGGCGGAGGCTGATCGGAGCCGGTGAGCGGCGGCCATTAGGGTCGTCGCATGAGTTCTTCGCCCGCCGACCTGGTCCGCGAATTCCACCTGGCCTTCGGGCTCGACGCCCGCACCACACCCACCGAGGTCGCCCCCGGCCTCGCCGCCCACCGGGGCGAGCTGCTCGCCGAGGAGGCCGCGGAGGTCGCCGAGGTCTCGGTCAGCGGCCCTCTCGACAAGCTGGCGCACGAGCTGGCCGACGTGGTCTACGTCGCGTACGGCACGGCCCTCGTCCACGGTGTCGACCTCGACGCGGTGATCGCCGAGATCCATCGCGCCAACATGACCAAGATCGGCCCGGACGGCGAGATCGTCCGCAGGGATGACGGCAAGGTGCTCAAGGGGGAGCACTACGAGGCGCCGGATGTCTCCGGGGTGCTGCGCAGGCAGGGGTGGGACGCGAGCGGCGAGTGATGTGAGGCACGGCGGTTCTCGGCCGCAGGGAGAGTCGCTCCCGGCACCGCCTACCCTTGTCACATGAGCAGCGGTGACCGGAGCGAGGCAGTGGACGTCAAAACGTACGAAGTGCGCACTTATGGGTGCCAGATGAACGTTCACGATTCCGAGCGGCTCTCCGGTCTCCTGGAGGGTGCCGGTTATGTGCGCGCGCCCGAGGGTTCGGACGGGGACGCGGACGTCGTCGTCTTCAACACCTGCGCCGTGCGCGAGAACGCCGACAACCGCCTCTACGGCAACCTCGGCCGGCTCGCCCCGATGAAGACGAAGCGCCCCGGGATGCAGATCGCCGTCGGCGGCTGCCTCGCCCAGAAGGACCGCGACACCATCGTGAAGAAGGCGCCCTGGGTGGACGTCGTCTTCGGGACGCACAACATCGGCAAGCTCCCGGTCCTGCTGGAACGCGCGCGCGTGCAGGAAGAGGCGCAGGTCGAGATCGCGGAGTCCCTGGAGGCCTTCCCCTCGACCCTGCCGACCCGGCGCGAGAGCGCCTACGCGGCCTGGGTGTCGATCTCCGTCGGCTGCAACAACACGTGCACCTTCTGCATCGTCCCGGCGCTGCGCGGCAAGGAGAAGGACCGCCGCACGGGCGACATCCTCGCCGAGATCGAGGCCCTGGTCGGCGAGGGCGTATCCGAGATCACGCTGCTCGGCCAGAACGTCAACGCGTACGGCTCCGACATCGGCGACCGCGAGGCCTTCAGCAAGCTGCTCCGCGCGTGCGGCGCGATCGAGGGCCTGGAGCGCGTCCGCTTCACCTCGCCGCACCCGCGCGACTTCACCGACGACGTCATCGCCGCGATGGCGGAGACGCCGAACGTGATGCCGCAGCTGCACATGCCCATGCAGTCCGGCTCCGACCCGATCCTCAAGGCCATGCGCCGGTCGTACCGACAGGAGCGCTACCTGGGGATCATCGAGAAGGTCCGCGCGTCCATCCCGCACGCCGCGATCACCACCGACATCATCGTGGGCTTCCCCGGGGAGACCGAGGAGGACTTCGAGCAGACGATGCACGCGGTCCGCGAGGCACGCTTCGCGCAAGCGTTTACGTTCCAGTACTCCAAGCGGCCCGGCACCCCGGCCGCGACCATGGAGAACCAGATCCCCAAGGAGGTCGTCCAGGAGCGCTACATGCGTCTGGTCGCCCTCCAGGAGGAGATCTCCTGGGACGAGAACAAGAAGCAGGTCGGCCGCACCCTGGAGCTGATGGTCGCCGAGGGCGAGGGCCGCAAGGACGGCGCCACCCACCGCCTCTCGGGCCGCGCCCCCGACAACCGTCTCGTCCACTTCACCAAGCCCGACCAGGACGTCCGCCCCGGTGACGTGGTGACGGTCGACATCACCTACGCCGCTCCGCACCACCTCCTCGCCGAGGGCCCCACCCTGAACGTGCGTCCCACGCGCGCGGGCGACGCCTGGGAGAAGCGCAACGCGGCCGAGGCCGCCAAGCCGGTCGGCGTGATGTTGGGCCTGCCGACGATCGGCGCACCCGCGCCGCTGCCGGTTGCCACGGGGAGCGGTTGCGGCTGCGACTGAGGTCGTTGCCCCGATGAGCGGCGCCGGGTCGAGGCCGGGTCGTCGTCGAGTCGACGGCGTGGCCATGGGACTGTCCGCGTGATGTGCCGGGGCACCTTGTTAGGGTTCCGGCCATGCTCGTAGCCGCCGCTGTCTGCCCCTGCCCGCCGCTCCTCGTCCCCGATGTGGCCGCGGGTGCCGCGCCCGAACTGGCCGCCGCCCGGGCCGCGTGCACCGACGCGCTGGGCGTCCTCGCCGCCGCGCGGCCCGACCGCCTGGTGGTCGTCGGGCCCGCCGAGCAGGGTGGGCGCGGGCCACATCCTGAGGGCACCCGGGGTTCGTTCCGCGGCTTCGGAGTGGATCTCGACGTACGGCTGGGCAGGGACGGGCAGGCAGAGACCGGTGCCGTGTCAGAGCGTCAGCTTCCGCCCTCGCTCGCCGTCGCCGCGTGGCTGCTGGAGCGGACCGGGTGGTCCGACGCCCCGATCGAGGGACTCGGCGTGGGGGAACCTCTCGAGGCCGAGCGGTGTATCCAAACCGGGAGGGACATCGTCGCGCAGGCCGACCGGGTCGCGCTGCTGGTGATGGGCGACGCCAGCGCGTGCCGGACGCTGAAGGCACCCGGCTATCTCGACGAGCGGGCGGCACCCTTCGACGCGGAGGTCGCGCGGGCGCTGGGGTCGGCGGACGTGGCGGCCGTCAAGGCGCTGGACGCCGAGTTGGCGTACGAACTGAAGGCGTCGGGCCGCGCGCCTTGGCAGGTCCTCGCAGGCGCGGCGGAGGGCGCGGGCCTCGGCGGGGCGTTGTTGTACGAGGACGCGCCGTACGGGGTCGGGTACGTGGTTGCTACCTGGTCGTAGGCGCGGGTGCGGGCTTCTGGGGCGCCGGGTGCGGGGTGCTTGGTGCGCTGAGGCCGTAGGCGGGGATGACGTGGTCTGGGCCGCCGTCGGCAGCGGGGCCGTGGCGTGATCTAGGCGTTGCGCGTGCGGGGCGTGGTGCGGTTGTGCCGGGCGGAGGGGCTGCGCTGCGCGGCAGGCGTTGCGCTCGGGTGGGTGGGGACGGCGAGCTAGGTGGTGGTGGGGGAGGGGGCAGCGGAGGCGGTCCTCTGCCATCGCTCTGGGGTGACCCATGGCTGCGCCCCGAGCGCGTGGCTCGAACCCGCCTGCCACAGTTGTCGCGCAGACGGCAGACGGCAGACGGCCGTAGCGCCCACGCACCGCCGCCCTCACTCACTCCGCTCTGAATCGACCCCACCCCCCAGCGTCTGAACCGCCCCCGTCCCTGGCCCACGAAACGGCGGACGGCCGAGGAGCCATACGCCCCGCGGCCGTCCGCCGATCGATGTGCAGGTGCCGTTCAGGAAGTCGGCGGAGGCGAGTCCGGCGGCGTGGTCGTGCCGCCGCTCTCCGTCCCCGTGTTCCCGGCGCTTCCCGTGTCGCCCTGGTGCGCGAGTCGGTCCATGGCGTCCTTGGCCTTGCCCGTGCCCGTCTGGATCTTGTCGCTGTACTTGCCCTTGGTCTTCTCGTCGACCATTTTCGCGGCCTTGTCCAGGCCGCTCTCGATCTTGCCTCCGTGCTGCTGCGCGAGGCCCGAGACCTTGTCCTTCGCCGGGGCGAGTTTGGCCTTCCAACTGTCCATCAGACCCATGGTTCACCTTCCCACGCGGGGCAGTTACGTTCGGGCGCCTTCACCGGCCTCGTTGTCGGCGGCGACTTGGGCGGACTGCTGCTTCGGAATCTCGACGCTGTCGACGGCGTCGACGGACTCGACCGCCGCGACGGCCTCCGTCGCCGTCGTCTCCGCCGCTTCCTCGACCCCTGCCCCCGCCTCGGCCTCCGACACCTCGTCCGCCGCTTCGGCCGTCACTGCCTCGGCCGTCTCCGTGTCGGTCACCGCTTCGGCGGTTGACGCCTCCTCCGTAGCCTTCGACCTCCGAAGAAGCCGGTCAAAAACGCCCATATCAACTCCATACGTTACTCGTGCGGGCGAAATCCCGCGTAGCCCGGTGCGTCCGTTTGCGTCGCCCGGGTCACCGCCTCCAGAAACCGGCGGCGGGATACCTCGCAACGGGCAACGACCCCGCGCGCGTGCTGTCACGTAACTCGTTCGAGGCGAGGGTCCGACGTTTGCGAGACTGGGAATGTGAGCAGCGCACCCCCCGCCCCCCGAGTCATCGCCGTCGTCGGACCGACCGCGGCCGGAAAGTCCGATCTGGGCGTCTTCCTGGCCCAGCGCCTAGGTGGCGAGGTCGTCAACGCCGACTCCATGCAGCTCTACCGAGGGATGGACATCGGCACCGCCAAGCTGACGCCCGAGGAGCGCGACGGCGTTCCGCACCACCTCCTGGACATCTGGGACGTGACGGTCACGGCGTCCGTCGCCGAGTACCAGCGGCTCGCCCGCGAGCGCATCGACGCCCTGCTCGCCGAAGGGCGCTGGCCGATCCTGGTCGGCGGCTCTGGGCTGTACGTGCGCGCGGCCGTCGACAACCTGGAGTTCCCCGGCACCGACCCCGAGGTCCGGGCCCGCCTGGAGGAGGAGCTCGCCCTGCGCGGCTCCGGCGCCCTGCACGCCCGCCTGGCCGCCGCCGACCCCGAGGCCGCGCACGCGATCCTGCCGAGCAACGGCCGCCGTATCGTCCGCGCCCTGGAGGTCATCGAGATCACCGGCAAGCCCTTCACGGCCAACCTCCCGGGCCACGACTCGGTCTACGACACCGTCCAGATCGGCGTCGACGTGGCGCGCCCCGAGCTCGACGAGCGGATCGCGCGCCGGGTCGACCGGATGTGGGACGGGGGGCTCGTGGACGAGGTGCGGGAGCTGGAGGCGCGCGGGCTGCGCGAGGGGGTCACGGCGTCCCGTGCGCTCGGCTATCAGCAGGTGCTCGCGGCGCTCGCGGGGGAGTGTACGGAACAGGAGGCGCGCACGGAGACCGTCCGTGCCACCAAGCGCTTCGCGCGCCGTCAGGATTCGTGGTTCAGGCGCGATCCCCGGGTGCACTGGTTGAGTGGGGCTGCGGCGGATCTCACAGAACTGCCGCACCTGGCACTGGCGTTGGTCGAACGACCGGTTACAGCCTGATCACGTCATGGCATCGGGACGCTCCGGCCGCCGTTCCGGCCTCCGGGGGCGTGCCATCATCGAGCTTCGATCGACCAAGTGGAGTCCGAGTTGGGAGGGCGCGTGGCGATGGAGGCCGGCCCTCGCGACACCGCAGAAGGCATCGAGCAGGTCACCGCGGACCGTGGTGAACCGGAAGAGGGCGACGACCGGCTGAGCCCGGACGGCCCGGACGAGATCCAGGGCGGCGTGACCGCCGACGGTCCCGGGCCCGACGAGATGTTCGCCGGTCCCGAGGTCGAGGTCGAGCTCCGCCCGCAGCGCCGTCTGCGGATCTGGCAGCTCGCCCCCATCGTGGCCCTGGCCGCGGTCGGCTCCCTGATGTTCTCCTTCCCGCTCGCCTTCGACTTCGGCGACAGCGGGGCCGTGGTCGCCATGCTCGGCTTGCTCATCTGCTCGTGCGCGGCCGGCTGGGGCACGACGGCCGCCCGCCGCGTCGGCTACACCTGGCCCGGCTTCCCGCAGCGCGGCTCCGGGCGCCGCCCGGACTGGCGGGTCGTCATCGCCTACGCCCTGATGGTCGCCGTGGTCGTGGTCCTGGCCGTGTGGCGCGTGGCCAGGCTCCGCTAGCCGCCGAGGTCCGTCACCGAGGTCGTCCACAGGGCTCGTCGGGTTGTCGTAGCCACCCCGTACGATCGAGGAATGAGCACGCGGATCGCCTTCCTCAAGGGGCACGGCACGGAGAACGACTTCGTGATCGTCCCGGACCCCGAGAACGTCATCGACCTCTCCCCGGCCGCCGTGGCCGCCCTGTGCGACCGCCGCGCGGGCATCGGCGGGGACGGCCTGCTGCACGTCGTGCGGTCCGCCGCGCACCCCGAGGCGCGGAACATGGCTGCCGAGGCGGAGTGGTTCATGGACTACCGCAACGGCGACGGTTCGGTCTCCGAGATGTGCGGCAACGGAGTGCGTGTGTTCGCGCGCTATCTCCAGCGCGCCGGACATGTGGCCGCAGGGGACATCGCGGTCGCCACGCGCGGCGGAGTCAAGACCGTCCACCTCTCCAAGGACGGCGATGTGACCGTCGGCATGGGCAAGGCCCGCCTCCCCGAAGGGGATGTCAACGTGACTGTCGGCGACCGCAGTTGGCCCGCGCGGAACGTGAACATGGGCAACCCGCACGCGGTCGCCTTCGTCGACGACCTCGCGCAGGCCGGCGACCTGCTCGCCCCGCCGCCCTTCAGCCCGGCCGAGGCCTACCCGGACGGGGTGAACGTGGAGTTCGTGGTCGACCGCGGCCCCGGACACGTCGCCATGCGCGTGTACGAGCGCGGCGCGGGCGAGACCCGCTCGTGCGGCACGGGCGCGTGCGCGGTCGCGGTGGCCGCCGCCCGGAGAGACGGCGCCGACCCGGCCGTCACCGGGACGCACGCGACGTACACCGTCGATGTGCCCGGCGGAACGCTGGTGATCACCGAGCGGCCCGACGGCCAGATCGAGATGACCGGTCCCGCGGTGATCGTCGCCGAGGGCGAGATCGATGCCGAGTGGCTGGAAAACGCCATCCGCTGAACGGGTGAATCGCAATCATGGCCGCTCCGGACGCCCTGATCCGAAGCCTCCGACGTCCGGCGCGGCTGGAAACCACGGTTGACCTGATATGCCGTGGCGCAAAACCGTAAACCTGCCGACCTTCGCTCGAATGGGTGATCCGTTTCACGCTCGGCGAGAGGCGGTCAGTCGCACGTGGTGGGCTCGGTAGCATCAAGCACCGGCCCGGACGGGGGATCGAAGATCCCCTGAGCCGAGTACGCCATGGGGCACCCGTCCGCCGGTCAAGCAGCCGGAGGTGCCCATGAGTGCGGAGGCCACGAACCCTGCGAGCCCAGGCCCTGTGATCAACACAGTGCCCCGCAGGAAGGCCCGCCCCCGGATCGACCTGCGCCGGCTCGGCCGGGCCGCCCTGCTCGGCCCCGCCGCCCGCGACCGGCTGCCCGACGCCATCGGCCATGTCGCCGAGGCGCATCGCGCCCACTATCCCGACGCCGACCTCGAACCGCTGCGCCGCGCCTGGGTCCTGGCCGAGTCCTCGCACCGCGGCCAGATGCGCAAGAGCGGCGAGCCGTACATCACGCACCCCCTCGCCGTCACCCTGATCCTCGCCGAACTCGGCGCGGAGACAACGACGTTGACGGCCTCCCTGCTCCACGACACCGTCGAGGACACGGAAGTGACCCTCGATCAGGTCGGCGAGGAGTTCGGCGCCGAGGTGCGCTATCTCGTCGACGGCGTCACGAAGTTGGAGAAGGTCGACTACGGGGCCGCGGCCGAGCCGGAGACCTTCCGCAAGATGCTCGTCGCCACCGGCAGCGACGTCCGTGTGATGTCGATCAAACTCGCCGACCGCCTGCACAACATGCGCACCCTGGGCGTGATGCGCCCCGAGAAGCAGGCCCGCATCGCCAAGGTCACCCGGGACGTCCTCATCCCGCTCGCCGAACGGCTCGGCGTCCAGGCGCTCAAGACCGAACTGGAAGACCTGGTCTTCGCGATCCTCCACCCCGAGGAGTACGACCACACGCGCGAGTTGATCGTCGACAACGCCTCCCGCGCGGACGACCCGCTCGCCGAGGTCACCGACGAGGTACGCACCGTCCTGCGCGACGCCGACATCCAGGCCGAAGTCCTCATCAGGCCACGGCACTTCGTCTCCGTGCACCGCGTCGCCCGCAAGCGCGGCCGGCTGCGCGGCGCCGACTTCGGCCGCCTCCTGGTGCTCGTGAACGAGGACGCGGACTGTTACGGCGTCCTCGGCGAACTGCACACCTGTCTGAAGCCGGTGGTCTCGGAGTTCAAGGACTTCATCGCCGTACCCAAGTTCAACCTGTACCAGTCGCTGCACACCGCCGTCGCCCACACGGACGGCCAGGTCGTCGAAGTCCTCATCCGCACCCACCAGATGCACAAGGTCGCCGAGGCCGGCGTCATCGCGCTCGGCAATCCCTACGCTCCTCCTTCGGAGGAGCAACAGGCCGCGAACGACGGTGAGCGCGCCGACCCCACCCGGCCCGGCTGGCTCTCCCGCCTCCTCGACTGGCAGGAGGGCGCGCCCGACCCCGACACCTTCTGGTCGACGCTCCGCGAGGACCTCGCCCAGGACCGCGAGATCACCGTGTACCGGCCCGACGGCGGCACGTTGGGCCTGCCCGACGGCGCGACCTGTGTGGACGCCGCGTACGCGCAGTACGGCGAGGACGCCCACGCCTGCATCGGCGCCCGCGTCAACGGCCGTCTGGCGACCCTCAGCACGGCTCTGAAGGACGGCGACACCGTCCAGCTCCTCATGGGCCAGGACGTGGCCTCCGAGCCTTCCAGGGAGTGGCTGGAGCACGCGCACACGCCCGCCGCCCGGATCGCCATCCAGCGGTGGATCGCGGCGCATCCGGCGACCGGTGACGGGCAGGGCGCGCAGGCGAACGAGGCGGCGCAGAGCGTCCGTTCGGCGCCCCCCGCCTCCGAAGACACCCCTGGCACCGCGAACACCGGGGACGCCCCCGCCACCCCGGTCGTCGACCAGCCCGGCGCGACCGTACGGCTCGCGGGCTGCTGCACACCCGTACCGCCCGACGAGGTCACCGGATTCTCGGTACGCGGTGGTGTCGTGACCGTCCACCGCGTGGAGTGCAGCGCGGTGGCGCACATGAAGAGCGTGGGGCGCGCGGAGGTCGGAGTGCGCTGGGGCGACACCACCGAGTGCCGGGTCACGCTGGTAGCCGAATCGTTCGGCCGCCCGCATCTCCTCGCCGACCTCACCGAAGCGATCGCCCTGGAGGGCGCGGAAATCGTCTCGGCGACGGTCGAACCCCCGACCCAGCAACGCGTCCGCCACACCTACACCCTCCAACTCCCGGACGCTGCCCACCTCCTGACGCTCATGAGGGCGATGCGCAACGTTCCCGGCGTCTACGACGTGAGCCGCGCGCAGCACCACAACACGGCGGCGTTCTGAGGGGGCGCGGGCTTCGCCACAGGCCTGCTGAGGGACGCGTCCGGGGTGAGCGGCCCCGTCCTCCGAGACACGCGCCAACCTGAAGGGGCCCGGCCCGCTGAAGCGCGCTTGACTTGAGTGCCCTTGACGCGCCCGGAAGGCAGCGCCCTGAAAGCCCGCGCGGACCTGCGCCCCCGGCACTCTGAAAGCCCGCGCCGGCCCGCGCCCCCGGCGCGCCGAGGACCCCGTGGCCCCCGGGAGGACCCCGTTCGAGTGGCCCGGGCGCGAGTCGTCGCCGTAGGGCACGCGCGCGCTGGTAGCGGTGGGGCATGCTGCTCACCCCCCGCACCGGCACGACCGGCAACGGCATCCCCCGCACCGGCTCCGGTGATCCGGCTCCCCGGTCGCGCACCAGGAACTCCCGACGGTTGAAGGCGGCGCTGCTCGCCTCCGCCGTGTCCGTCTGCCTCGTCGCCGCGAGCGCGCCGCCCACGCCCCTGGGCGTCGGTGACCGTCTCTTCCCGACGCTGGGCAACCCGGGCTACGACGTGGCGTCGTACGACCTCTCGTTCACGTATCCCGGCAGCAACAGCAAGCCGCTTCAGGCCGTCACCACGATCGACGCGTGGACGACCGAGAGGCTGGACCGGATCAACCTCGACTTCGCGCACGGGACGGTCGACTCGGTCGAGGTCGACGGGCGGCCCGCCACCTTCGCCAGTGCTGACGAGGACCTGGTCGTGACCCCGGAGAGGGCGATTTCCGCGGGGAGCTGGACGCGGATCACCGTCCGGCACACCAGCGACCCCGTGTCCGCCAAGGGCCAGGACGGCGGCTGGGTGCGCACCAAGGACGGGCTCGCGATGGCCAACCAGGCCGACGCCGCGCACTTGGTGTTCCCGTGCAACGACCATCCCTCCGACAAGGCGATGTTCACCATCAGGGTCACCGCCCCCAACGCCTACACGGCCGTCGCCAACGGACTCCCGGCCGGCGTCGACAAGGTCGGCGGGAACACCACCTGGACGTACCGCACCCAGCACCCCATGGCCACCGAACTCGCCCAGGTGTCCATCGGCCGCTCCGCCGTGCTGCACCGCACCGGACCGCACGACCTGCCGATGCGGGACGTCGTACCAGCCAAGGACGTCAAGCAGCTCGAACCGTGGCTCAAGAAGACCCCCGACCAGATCGCCTGGATGGAGAGCAAGGTCGGCCGGTACCCCTTCGAGACGTACGGGCTGCTCATGGCCGACGCGTCCACCGGCTTCGAGCTTGAGACCCAGACGATCTCTCTCTTCGAGAGAGATCTCTTCACCGAGCCCGCCTACCCCAAGTGGTACGTCGAGTCGATCATGGTGCACGAACTCTCCCACCAGTGGTTCGGCGACAGCGTCAGCCCCCGCACCTGGTCCGACCTGTGGCTCAATGAGGGACACGCCACCTGGTACGAGGAGCTGTACGCCGAGGAGAAGGCGCACCGGCCCATGGAGACACGCATGAAGGCGGCCTACGCGGCCTCCGACGGCTGGCGCGCCGCAGGCGGACCGCCCGCACTCCCCAAGGCGCCCGCGCCGGGCCAGAAGATCAGCATCTTCCGCCCCAGCGTCTACGACGGCGCCGCCCTGGCCCTCTACGCCCTGCGCCAGGAGATCGGCCGCCCGGCCTTCGAACGCCTGGAGCGCACCTGGGTGAACATCCACCGGGACGGCACGGCCACCACCGCCGACTTCGAGGAACTCGCCTCCGCGATCTCCGGCCGCGACCTGAGCGACTTCTTCCAGGCCTGGCTCTACGGCGAGAAGACCCCGCCGATGCCGGGTCACCCGGACTGGAAGTCGCAGGCACCGGTGAAGTAGGCCGGTCACGGGCAGTAAATAAGGCAGTGACGTGGCGATCCGCGCCGTGCGACCATCTTCAGGTCGGCGGCGCGGGTCACCGGGGTCACATCCGGCAGCCACCGGGAATCTCCGGAGGCGCTCGCACGTTATGACCTTTGCAGGAATCCCATCGACGTAAGGACCCAATGACCTCCTCTTCTTCCCCTTCCCAGGACACTGAGCGCTTGGCGCACGCCTACCCCGAAGGTCTTCGGGCCGATGCCCTGATGGAAGAGGACGTCGCCTGGAGCCACGAGATCGACGGAGAGCGGGACGGCGACCAGTTCGACCGCTCCGAGCGCGCGGCCCTGCGCCGTGTCGCCGGCCTCTCCACCGAGCTCGAGGACGTCACCGAGGTCGAGTACCGACAGCTCCGCCTGGAGCGCGTCGTACTCGTCGGCGTCTGGACCACGGGCACGGTGCAGGACGCGGACAACTCGCTCGCCGAGCTGGCCGCCCTCGCGGAGACCGCGGGCGCGCTCGTGCTCGACGGTGTCGTCCAGCGCCGCGACAAGCCGGACGCTGCCACCTACATCGGTTCCGGCAAGGCCAACGAACTGCGGGACATCGTCCTGGAGACCGGCGCCGACACCGTCATCTGCGACGGCGAGCTCAGCCCGGGCCAGCTGATCCACCTCGAAGACGTCGTCAAGGTCAAGGTCATCGACCGTACGGCCCTGATCCTCGACATCTTCGCCCAGCACGCCAAGTCCCGGGAGGGCAAGGCGCAGGTGGCGCTCGCGCAGATGCAGTACATGCTGCCGAGGCTGCGCGGCTGGGGTCAGTCGCTGTCCCGTCAGATGGGCGGCGGCTCGGGCGGCGGCCTCGCCACCCGTGGTCCCGGTGAGACCAAGATCGAGACGGACCGGCGTCGTATCCGCGAGAAGATGGCGAAGATGCGCCGGGAGATCGCGGACATGAAGACGGGCCGCGACATCAAGCGCCAGGAGCGTCGTCGCCACAAGGTGCCCTCGGTCGCGATCGCCGGTTACACCAACGCTGGAAAGTCGTCCCTGCTCAACCGCCTCACGGGCGCGGGCGTGCTGGTCGAGAACGCGCTGTTCGCGACCCTCGACCCGACCGTGCGCCGGGCCGAGACCCCGGGCGGACGGCTGTACACGCTGGTCGACACCGTCGGGTTCGTCCGGCACCTGCCGCACCACCTGGTCGAGGCGTTCCGCTCCACGATGGAGGAGGTCGGCGACGCCGACCTGATCCTGCACGTGGTGGACGGTTCGCACCCGGTCCCGGAGGAGCAGCTGGCCGCCGTACGCGAGGTGATCCGGGATGTCGGCGCCACGAAGGTGCCCGAGATCGTGATCATCAACAAGGCGGACGCGGCGGACCCGTTGACGCTCCAGCGGCTGATGCGGAACGAGAAGCGCTCCATCGCCGTCTCGGCCCGCACCGGCCAGGGCATCGCCGAGCTGCTCGCGCTCATCGACAGCGAACTGCCGCGCCCCTCGGTCGAGATCGAGGCGCTCGTGCCGTACACCCACGGCAAGCTGGTCGCCCGCGCCCACTCCGAGGGCGAGGTGATCTCCGAGGAGCACACCCCGGAGGGCACCCAGCTCAAGGTCCGGGTGCACGAGGAACTGGCGGCGGAACTCGCGCCGTACGTCCCGGCACCGCTGGCCTGACGGTCGTAGCACTGCAAGGTCACGGCAAGTCCGAAGGCCCGCCCCCAACTCTCTTCCCGGGGGCGGGCCTTCGGCGTGCACGCGTGCGTGCGGGTCAGCGGCCGCCGTACGTCCTGCTCATGTTCTGGTACAGCGACTCGGCGGTGGTGCCGAGTCGGGGGCCCGCGAGCCAGGTGTTGTCGGACGGGCCGATGGAGGTGTTGGAGACCAGCTCCGTCCTGCCGTCCACCACGCGGAACCAGCTGCCGCCGGACGAACCGCCGGTCATCGTGCAGCCGATGCGGTACATCGTCGGCAGGGCCGTGTCGAGCGACAACCGGCCTGGCCGGTCGAGGCACTTGAACATCTTCAGGCCGCTGTACGGCGGCGCGGCCGGGTAGCCCCAGGCGCCCATCGAGCCGGCCTAGGTCGCGGAGGGCGCCGAGAAGTCGACGTCGAGCGCGGCGCCGACCGTCTCCTCGATGGACTTGGCACCGGACTGCGGCTTCACATGGAGGATCGCGTAGTCGTACGCGGCACCCGCGCCGCCCGTCTCCGAACCGCCCTGGATCCACTGGTTCGACATCGACGCCCAGTCCGCCCACCACTGGCCGTAGGGAGCGATCTCCGACGCCGAGGCGTTGCTCAACTGGGAAGCGGATTCGCCGAGATCGTTGTACGAGGGCACGAACTCGATGTTGCGGTACCAGCCGCCGTCCTTGCCCGCGTGGACGCAATGGCCCGCCGTCCACACGAGGTTGGACCTGCCGGGGTGGTTGACGTCCTTGACGACCGTGCCGGAGCAGACCATCGAACCCTCGGGGGAGTCGAAGAAGACCTTCCCGACCGGGGCCGCGTTCTGGCGGTATGACGTCTTCTCGGCCGCGGCCTCGACAGGCGACGGCTCCGGGTCGTTGACGCCCTGGTCGGCGGCGGCGTCCTTCGTCGTGACCGTCTTGTCGGCCTCGTCGGCGGACTTCATCCGCTCGGGCTTCCACAGCCCCTTGATCACCGGATTGACGAAGTCCTCGGCCTCACTGAGCCACTTGTCCTTGTCCCAGTTCCTCCAGCCGCCGTCCGCCCACTTGTCGACGTCGACGCCGTGCGCCCTGAGCCTGTCGGCGACGGACGACGGAATCCGGACCTTGTCCTGGCCGGAGGCCTGAGTGGTGGTGGCGGCGGGCTTGTCGCTCGCGGAGTCGTCGCCGTTGCAGGCGGTCGCGGTGAGCGCCAGGGCCGCGACGAGCCCGGCGGCGGCCAGGCCGGTGCGCCGCCCGCGCCGAGACGAAGCGGGCGTGCCGTTCCGCGACACCCCACTATGCAGGGGGAGTTGGGGACGAACGCCGGTGAGGCGGTGAGGTTCCTGTGAGACACCCCGCCGAAGTCTGTCCCCCGGCTGTGCCCGCCGCCGCGCCTACTGGCCGGCGAACTTCTTGCTGACCGAGTCGTACACACCCTTGGCCACATCGCCGAGCCGCGGCCCCGCCAGCCAGCCCGAAGTCACCGGCCCGATCGAGGTGTTGGACACCAGCGTCGGCTTGCCGTCGGAGCCCGTCTCGACCCAGCCGCCACCGGACGAGCCGCCGGTCATGCTGCAGCCGATGCGGTACATCGTCGGGTCCGAGGCATTGATCGACAGCCGCCCCGGCTTGTCCGTGCACTGGTACAGCGTCGAACCGTCGTACGGCTTCGCCTCGGGGTAGCCGGTCGCCGTGATGTCGGGCACCTTCGGCACGGCGGGCGCGTTGAAGTTCACGGGCAGCGCCGAACCGACCGTCTCCTCAAGGGACTTGCCCCCGTTGCCCTTCTCGGGTGTCACATGGATCACGGCGTAGTCGTACGACGAACCCTGCCCGCCCGTCTCACCGCCCTGGTCGATCCACTGCTGCGAGGTCTGCGCCCAGTCACCCCACCAGACACCGTACGGAGCGACCTGGTCCCGGGGCGCGGTCTCCAACTGCGCTGCCTTCATACCGGCGTTGTTGTACGACGGCACGAACGCGATGTTGCGGTACCAGCCGCCCTTCTTGCCGGCGTGCACGCAATGGCCCGCCGTCCAGACCAAGTTGGACTTGCCCGGGTGCGCCGGGTCCTCCACGACCGTCGCCGAGCAGACCATCGTGCCCTCGGGGGAGTCGAAGAACACCTTGCCCGCCGTCGCCGCGTTGGCGTGGTACGTGGGCGACACGGCCTTCGCGTTCACCACCGCGGGCGTCGGGTCGGTCACGCCCTGGTCACCGGAGATGTCGTTGGTGTCGACGCCCGTGTCCGGGTCGTTGGCGTCGCGCATCCGGCCGGAACTCCACAGCCCCTTGATGATCGGGTTGATGTAGTCGTCGGCCTCGCGCAGCCAGTCGTCCTTGTTCCAGTTCTTCCAGGCGCCGCCCTTCCACTTGTCGATGTCGATCCCGTGCTCTTTGAGCTTGTCCCTGATGTCGTCCGGGATCTTGATCTTGCCGTCGCCGGTGTCACTGCTAGTGGCGGACGCGGTGGACTTGGCGTCGGCCTTCGTGTCACTGGAGCCGCACGCGGTCGCGGTGAGGGCGAGCGCCGAGGCGAGGGCAACCGCGGCCAGCGTGGGGGGTGTTCCGCGACGGACGCCCCTCCCACGACGGGCGGTGAAGGACGGCCGTATCGATCGCATGGTCTTGACTCCCCCTGGGTGAACGGATGTTGCGCTGCCGGCTGTCGTCTCAGCCGGAACGGCACCACACACTATGCGCTCGCTGTGGGGGACTTCCCACGGGACGGCAACGGTTCCGTCACGGCAAGGATCTTGGGACAACCCGTAACTCCGCGGGCGGTGCGGGGTTGGTAGCGAGGGAGCCTGCTGTCGACGCGCGGTGCCCTGCGCTTGTGCGGGCCGGCTTGGCGGTGTGTGTGCGGTGGGGCGGGAGGGCGGCCTTGGGGCGTCGGTCGGTGGGCGCGGGTGGTGCGAGAGCGTCCTGCGGACCCGCATCGGTACATCGACCGGCCCGCGCCGGTACGCCGACCGGTCGCTGCCGGCACGCCGGGGTGGCTGGCCCGGAAGCCGTAGCGCCTCCGGGCATCAACTCGGCTGACCTGCAGCACCAGTTGCAGAGCACTCGTGATCAACGCGCGCCAGAACACCGGGACTTGACCCCACGCGATTCCCACTCCGAAACACCTCCCGAGGAACAGTCTTGAACTCCACGCCCACTTCTGACGGCCACTCCCACGAGGCGAGCCCTCGGTACACGCAGACCCTCGCGGCGGCGTCGGCCGAGTCCGTTCCCCGGCAGCAGCCCCGGAGCCCGGAAGCAGGTCAGCCGCGCGGCGCGGCCGGCGACCTCCTGGAGCACCCCGACCCCCACACCGCCGCCCAGGCCGCAGCCGTCGAGAACCTCCTGCGCTGCTGGGTACGCGAAACGAACCTCGCCGCCCCCACCGACGGCACCCTCCGCATCCCCCTCCCCGCCAGCGGCACGGCCCTCCACGCGCAGGTCCACTACTGGTCCCCGACGGGCTGGCACCGCTTCGGCCTTCCGTGCCTGGCCGACGTTCCCCACGGGGCACCGCCCGCCGACGCTGTGACGGTCGCGGCATTGCTCGCCAGGGAGGCGGCGGTGCGTGACGGTGACTCCGCAACAGGCGCGGCGGCACTCGCAACGGCACCCGAAACCGTGACCGACCTGGTGGCCCGCGTGGCCGACTCCGTCCGTCGTACCGTCACCTTCGTCAGCGACCGCCGCGCACGCCCGGCCGACGGCCCCGATCGCTTCCTCTCCGCCGAACAGGCACTCCTGCTCGGCCACCCGTTGCACCCGACCCCGAAGAGCCGTGAGGGCCTCTCGGAGGCCGAAGCCCGTCTGTACTCACCGGAGTTGCGTGGCTCCTTCCCGCTGCACTGGCTGGCTGTCGCCCCTTCCGTACTGGCCACCGACTCGGCCTGGACCGAACGCGGCCGGCCTGTCCCTGCCGCTCACCTGACGACTCAACTCGCAGGCCCTGAGCTGCCGTTGCCCGAAGGGCATGCCGCTCTTCCCCTCCACCCGTGGCAGTGGCGCGATATCCAACACCGCGCCGATATCGCGGCCTTGCTCGACGCCGGCCTGATCCAGGACCTCGGCAGCCATGGCGCCCCGTGGCACCCCACCTCCTCCGTGCGGACCGTCCACCAATCCGGCGCCCCCGCCATGCTCAAGCTGTCCCTGGGCCTCCGCATCACCAACTCCCGCCGTGAGAACCTCCGCAAGGAACTCCACCGGGGCGTCGAGGTGCACCGCCTGCTGCGCACCGGCCTCTTCCAGCAGTGGCATGCCGCCCACCCGGGCTTCGACATCGTCCGCGACCCGGCCTGGCTGGCCGTCGACGCGTTGGACGAGTGCGGTGCCGACCGCGTCGGCCCTGACGAGCGGGACGCCCGGGTGCCCTTGGCCGGAATCGACGTGGTGATCCGGCACAACCCGTTCAGCGCGTCCGACGACGTGTCTTGCGTCGCCGGGCTCGTCGCGCTCCGGCCGTACGCCGGGCGGAGCGCCACCGTCGGCGGACCGGCGGCAGGCTCGCACACCAGCCACTCCGCGTCCGGCACACCGCTGTTGAGGTCCCGTCTGGCCGAGGTCGTCACGGGTCTCGCCGCGCGAACCGGCCGGTCGCGCGGAGCAGTCGCGGCCGAGTGGTTCCTGCGCTACCTGGAGCAGGTCGTCCGTCCCGTGCTGTGGCTGGACGGCGAGGCGGGGATCGCCCTGGAGGCGCACCAGCAGAACACCCTGCTCCTGCTGGACGGTGAGGGCTGGCCCGTGGGCGGCCGGTACCGCGACAACCAGGGCTACTACTTCCGCGCATCCCGGCGCGCGGAACTGGACGCACGGCTGCCCGGCATCGGCGAGCACAGCGACACGTTCGTCTCCGACGAGGTCACCGACGAACGCTTCGCGTACTACCTCGCGATCAACAACGTGCTCGGTCTCATCGGAGCGTTCGGTTCGCAACGTCTCGCCGACGAGCGGCTGTTGCTCTCCGCCTTCCGCCGCTTCCTCGGCGACGTGGCCTCCGGTCCCGCCCGGCTGCGCACCTCCCTGCCGGCCCGCCTGCTCGACTCACCCGTCCTGCGCTGCAAGGCCAACCTGCTGACCCGGCTGCACGGCCTCGACGAACTCGTCGGCCCGGTCGACACGCAGTCCGTCTACGTCACCGTCGCGAACCCTCTTCATTCCTGACCGCCACCAACTCCCTTCGCTCCTGGGGAACATGACCCACCCCATCTCCTGAGAGGAGTGCCACCGTGCCTCCCACCGATGTGAGCGCCGACACCGCGAGAGTCCCCGGTCCCACTCCGGGCACCGGCATCAGCCAGGGTTCCGGCACGGACGCCGAGGACACCCTCGACCTCCGTCTCCCGGAGGAGTTCATCGCGCTCCGCGTCGAGGCGGACGCGGCCGACCGCGACGATCTCCTCGACCGTGTCGGCGAGTGGGGGCGGATCCGTACTCCCGCAGGCGCCTTCCACCTCGTCCCGGTCCGATGCGAGCGCGACCTCCCCCTCATCAGCGGCTGGATGAACGACCCTGCAGTCGCGGAATTCTGGGAACTGGCCGGACCCCGGACCCTGACCGAGGACCACCTGCGCGCCCAACTCACCGGCGACGGACGCAGCGTCCCCTGTCTCGGGGTGCTGGACGGCACCCCGATGAGCTACTGGGAGATCTACCGGGCGGACCTCGACCCCCTGGCCCGCCACTACCCCGCCCGTCCGCACGACACCGGCATCCACCTCCTCATCGGCGACGTCGCCGACCGGGGCCGGGGGCTGGGTGGCACGCTCCTGCGGGCCGTCGCCGACCTCGTACTCGACAAGCGCCCCGCCTGCGCTCGCGTCGTCGCCGAACCGGACCTTCGCAACACCCGCTCCGTAGCCGCTTTCCTGAGCGCCGGTTTCCGGTTCTCCGCCGAGGTCGACCTGCCCGCCAAGCGGGCCGCCCTCATGGTCAGGGACCGTTCCGTGCGCGATCTGCTGTGACCGAACCGGTCCTGACCCGAATCGGTCATCACCGGCACTGAACCGATCCCAGTCGGCGCCGCACCGATCGGGACCGGGCGGAACCAGCCCTGGTCCGAAAGCCTCGACGTCTTGATCCACCCCCTTCCCCAGCCGTGATCGCCCCGCTGTCAGTCCCGCCCCGTAGGCTGGTCGCGCTATGACGAAGCCCTCACTCCCCGAACTCCTGCATGCTGCCGTCACTGCCGTCGGCGGTTCGGAGCGCCCCGGCCAGGTGACCATGGCCGAAGCCGTCGCGGAGGCGATCGACGACGGCTCCCATCTGCTGGTCCAGGCCGGCACCGGCACCGGAAAGTCGCTCGGCTACCTCGTGCCCGCGCTCGCGCACGGGGAGCGGGTGGTCGTGGCGACCGCCACGCTCGCGCTCCAGCGCCAGCTGGTGGAGCGCGACCTGCCGCGCACGGTCGACGCCCTGCATCCCCTGCTGCGCCGCCGCCCCCAGTACGCGATGCTCAAGGGCAGGTCGAACTACCTGTGTCTGCACCGCCTCCACGAGGGCATGCCGCAGGACGAGGAGGAGGGCCTCTTCGACCAGTTCGAGGCGGCCGCCCCCACCAGCAAGCTGGGCCAGGACCTGCTGCGGCTGCGCGACTGGACGGACGAGACCGAGACCGGCGACCGGGACGACCTCACGCCCGGAGTCTCCGACCGCGCGTGGGCGCAGATCTCGGTGTCCTCCCGGGAGTGCCTGGGCGCCCAGAAGTGCGCCTACGGGGCGGAGTGTTTCGCGGAGGCGGCCCGCGAGCGCGCCAAGCTCGCCGACGTCGTCGTCACGAACCACGCGCTGCTCGCGATCGATGCCATTGAGGGTGCCCCCGTCCTCCCGCAGCACGAGGTGCTGATCGTCGACGAGGCGCATGAACTGGTCTCCCGGGTCACCGGAGTCGCCACCGGTGAGCTCACCCCGGGACAGGTCAACCGCGCGGTGCGCCGTGCGGCGAAGCTGGCCAACGAGAAGGCCGCCGACCAGCTCCAGACCGCCGCCGAGGGCTTCGAGCGGCTGATGGAGCTCGCCCTGCCGGGCCGCCTGGAGGAGATCCCGGAGGACCTCGGTTACGCCCTCATGGCGCTCCGCGACGCCTGCCGTACGGTGATCTCCGCGATCGGCGCCACCCGCGACAAGTCCGTGCAGGACGAGGACGCGGTCCGCAAGCAGGCGCTGGCCTCCGTGGAGAGCGTCCACGACGTGGCGGAGCGGATCACCAACGGTTCCGAGTGGGACGTGGTCTGGTACGAACGCCACGACCGCTTCGGCGCCTCCCTGCGCGTCGCCCCCATGTCCGTGTCGGGCCTGCTGAGGGAGAAACTCTTCACGGACCGCTCGGTGACCCTGACCTCCGCGACCCTGAAGCTCGGCGGCGACTTCAACGGAGTGGGCGCCTCCCTGGGCCTCGCCCCCGAAGGCACCGCCGGCGACGACCTGCCGCACTGGAAGGGCGTCGACGTGGGCTCGCCCTTCGACTACCCGAAGCAGGGCATCCTGTACGTCGCCAAGCACCTCGCGCGCCCCGCGCGGGACGGCGACCGGGCCGACATGCTGGACGAGTTGACGGAGTTGATCCAGGCGGCCGGCGGTCGCACCCTGGGCCTCTTCTCCTCGATGCGGGGCGCCCAGCTCGCCGCAGAGGAGCTGCGCTCCCGCATCCCGGAGTACCCGATCCTGCTCCAGGGCGAGGAGACGCTCGGCGAGCTGATCAAGAACTTCGCGGCCGACCCCAAGACCTGCCTATTCGGCACGCTGTCGCTCTGGCAGGGCGTCGACGTCCCCGGCGCCAGCTGCCAGCTCGTCGTCATGGACAAGATCCCGTTCCCGCGCCCGGACGACCCGCTGATGAGCGCCCGCCAGAAGGCGGTTGAGGACGCGGGGGGCAACGGCTTCATGGCGGTGGCCGCCACGCACGCGGCGCTTCTCATGGCCCAGGGAGCCGGCCGTCTCGTCCGCGCGTCGGGGGACCGGGGCGTGGTCGCCGTCCTCGACCAGCGGCTGGCGACCGCCCGCTACGGCAGCTATCTCAAGGCGTCACTGCCCGACTTCTGGTACACCACGGACCGCAACCAGGCCCGGAGGTCGCTGGCCGCGATCGACGCGAAGGCGAAGCAGGAGGAAGCGGAACCGACGCAGGAGGCGGCCGAATCGGAGTGATCCGGGAGGGGGTCGGTCCGGCGCCGCTGGACCGACCCGCGTACGCCCGGATCCGGACAGCACAGGACCCCGGAACCGGCGCAGGGGTCCCGGGGTCCGGTCAGGGGGCCGGGCCGATGAGGCCCGCCCGCCGCAGCCGTCACACGCGCCGCAGCACTGCCACCACCTTGCCGAGGATCGTCGCGTCGTCGCCGGGGATCGGCTCGTAGGCCGAGTTGTGCGGGAGGAGCCAGACGTGGCCGTCCTCGCGCTTGAAGCGCTTGACGGTGGCCTCGCCCTCGAGCATGGCGGCGACGATGTCGCCGTTCTCGGCGACCGGTTGGCGGCGCACGGTGACCCAGTCGCCGTCACAGATCGCGGCCTCGATCATCGAGTCACCGACGACCTTGAGGACGAACAGCTCACCGTCACCGACCAGTTGGCGGGGGAGGGGGAAGACGTCCTCGACCGACTCCTCGGCGAGGATCGGGCCACCGGCGGCGATCCGGCCCACCAGGGGGACGTACGACGCGGCGGGCTTGCCCGCGGTGTCCGTGGGCTGCACCGACGAGGACTGGTCGCTGCCGCGGACCTCGTACGCGCGCGGGCGGTGCGGGTCGCGGCGCAGGAAGCCCTTGCGCTCCAGTGCCATCAGCTGGTGTGCGACCGAGGATGTGCTGGACAGGCCGACGGCCTGGCCGATCTCGCGCATCGACGGCGGGTAGCCCCGTCGCTGCACCGAGTCCCTGATGACCTCGATCACCCGGCGCTGCCGGTCCGTGAGCCCCGAGCTGTCCGCCCGGATACCGGGAGGTCGGCCCGGCAGGGAGCGCTTGTGTCCCTCGGGATTCGCGGCTTCGTTCATTGCATGCACCGGCTCGAGTCGGCCCTGGGAGCGATCCTGGGCAGTGATGGTGGCACTGTCTGCGGTGGTGGTCACGTCGGCCCCTCTCGATGGTCTCCCTGCTGGACAACGGTAGTTGCTTTCGAAAGGTTGCGCCAAACACACGTTCGAGTGAAAAAGTGCAGATAGCCTGTCGCGATCACGCGTCTGGGTGTATGGCCAACGCGGCACCTGCCGGACAAAAGAGCTCATTGTTGTACTCTTCGCCGCCGTGGTGGTGACCTCGTGAGTTGTCGCCTCAGTCTGCCACCCGGTGTCCCGGCGGTCGGGGGCCGGTCCCGTTCTGTGCGGGAGCCCCACGTCTCCTCCGTGCCGCGCTCACGGTATCTCCGTAAGTGGCCTGGCGGTACGGCTGTGCGCCCGCGTGTTCGGGGTGACGGGACGGTCGTATGGCACATGCCAATACGGCGCGACACGCGCGTGCGGCGTGTTTGTGTGAGCCAATCACCACATCTAGTGGTTGGATTGCGGCAGCAGCCCAGAAGTTGTGGTCCCCCGGGTCTTCAGAGTCTCGGTCATCGCCTATGCTTGGGGCTGCTTCGAGAGGCCCAAGGGGTCTCACGAGGCTATTGAGTCTGCTGCGAGGGAGGGTTGGAGACCATGCACTGCCCCTTCTGCAGGCACCCCGACAGCCGTGTCGTCGACAGCCGTACGACCGATGACGGCACGTCGATCCGCCGGCGCCGCCAGTGCCCTGACTGCTCCCGTCGTTTCACGACCGTGGAGACGTGCTCGCTCATGGTGGTCAAGCGGTCCGGAGTCACCGAGCCTTTCAGCCGTACCAAGGTCATCAACGGTGTGCGCAAGGCATGCCAGGGACGGCCTGTCACCGAGGACGCACTCGCCCAGCTCGGCCAGCGGGTCGAAGAAGCGGTGCGGGCCACCGGAAGCGCCGAACTGACCACCCATGACGTCGGGCTGGCCATACTCGGCCCGTTGCAGGAGCTCGACCTCGTCGCCTATCTGCGATTCGCCTCCGTCTACAGGGCGTTCAACTCCCTTGAGGACTTCGAGGCCGCGATCGTGGAGCTGCGCGAAGTGACCCCCGGCCCCGCCGCGGACGACGAAGACGCGGCATCGGGGAGCCAGGAAGACGACGGCGGGACCGGAGGGACTGTTCAAGTCCCCGTGCCCGCCCACTCCGCCGACTGACCGACGGGCCGGAACCGGGCGGAGACCCCGGGTCCGGCCGGGCGGCGGCGAACCAGGACTTGTCGCGGGGCCATGAGCTGTGGGCGCCCGCGGCATCAGACAAACACTCTGCCACGGGAACATCGTGGCATTTTCAGGCGTTTTCGCCTGTAGAGGGAGGCGGCATGACAGAGACGGCGAGCGGTCCGGCACGAGGTTCCCGCGCGAAGGGCACCAAGGCCACCAAGGGACTGCGCATCGAGCGTATTCACACCACCCCCGGCGTGCACCCGTACGACGAGGTGGAGTGGGAGCGTCGTGACGTCGTCATGACCAACTGGCGCGACGGCTCGGTCAATTTCGAGCAGCGTGGCGTCGAGTTCCCCGCCGAATGGGCGGTGAACGCGGTCAACATCGTCACCAGCAAGTACTTCCGCGGTGCCGTGGGCACCCCGCAGCGCGAGGTGAGCCTCAAGCAGCTCATCGACCGCATCGTGAAGACGTATCGGAAGGCCGGCGAGGACCACAAGTACTTCGCCTCGCCCGCCGACGCCGAGATCTTCGAGCACGAGCTGGCGTACGCCCTCCTGCACCAGGTCTTCAGCTTCAACAGCCCCGTGTGGTTCAACGTCGGGACCCCGCAGCCCCAGCAGGTCTCCGCCTGCTTCATCCTGGCCGTCGACGACTCCATGGAGTCCATCCTCGACTGGTACAAGGAAGAGGGCATGATCTTCAAGGGCGGCTCCGGCGCCGGCCTGAACCTCTCCCGCATCCGCTCCTCCAAGGAGCTGCTCTCCTCAGGTGGCAACGCCTCGGGTCCGGTCTCCTTCATGCGCGGCGCCGACGCCTCCGCGGGCACCATCAAGTCCGGTGGCGCCACCCGCCGCGCGGCCAAGATGGTCATCCTGGACGTCGACCACCCCGACATCGAGGACTTCATCCAGACCAAGGTCAAGGAAGAAGAGAAGATCCGCGCCCTCCGTGACGCGGGCTTCGACATGGACCTGGGCGGCGACGACATCACGTCGGTGCAGTACCAGAACGCCAACAACTCGGTCCGTGTGAACGACACGTTCATGAAGGCCGTGGAGAACGGCGACAAGTTCGGCCTGACGTCCCGCATGACCGGCGAGGTCATCGAGGAGGTCGACGCCAAGGAGCTCTTCCGCAAGATGGCCGAGGCCGCCTGGGCCTGCGCCGACCCGGGCATCCAGTACGACGACACCATCAACCAGTGGCACACGTGCCCGGAGTCCGGCCGTATCAACGGCTCGAACCCCTGCAGCGAGTACATGCACCTGGACAACACGTCCTGCAATCTCGCCTCGCTGAACCTGATGAAGTTCCTGAAGGACGACGGCAAGGGCCTCCAGTCCTTCGAGGTCGAGCGCTTCGCCAAGGTCGTCGAGCTCGTCATCACCGCGATGGACATCTCCATCTGCTTCGCGGACTTCCCGACGCAGAAGATCGGCGAGAACACGCGCGCGTTCCGCCAGCTCGGCATCGGCTACGCCAACCTCGGCGCCCTGCTGATGGCGACGGGCCACGCGTACGACTCCGACGGCGGCCGTGCCCTCGCCGGTGCCATCACCTCCCTGATGACCGGCACGTCGTACAAGCGCTCCGCCGAACTCGCAGCGGTCGTCGGCCCGTACGACGGCTACGCCCGCAACGAGCAGCCGCACCTGCGCGTCATGAAGCAGCACGCCGACGCCAACGCCGTGGCCCCGCGCGCGGACGACCTGGACACGCCGATCTGGGCCGCGGCCACGGAGTCCTGGCAGGACGTACTGCGCCTCGGCGAGAAGAACGGTTTCCGTAACTCGCAGGCGTCCGTCATCGCCCCGACCGGCACCATCGGTCTCGCGATGTCCTGCGACACCACCGGCCTTGAGCCCGACCTCGCCCTGGTCAAGTTCAAGAAGCTGGTCGGCGGCGGCTCGATGCAGATCGTCAACGGCACCGTCCCGCAGGCCCTGCGTCGCATGGGCTACCAGGAGGAGCAGATCGAGGCGATCGTCGCCCACATCGCCGACAACGGCAATGTGATCGACGCCCCGGGCCTCAAGCAGGAGCACTACGAGGTGTTCGACTGCGCCATGGGCGAGCGCTCCATCTCCGCCATGGGCCACGTCCGCATGATGGCCGCCATCCAGCCCTGGATCTCCGGCGCGCTCTCCAAGACGGTCAACCTGCCGGAGACGGCGACCGTCGAGGACGTCGAAGAGGTCTACTTCGAGGCGTGGAAGCTGGGCGTCAAGGCGCTCGCGATCTACCGCGACAACTGCAAGGTCGGCCAGCCCCTCTCCGCGAAGACCAAGGAGAAGGAGAAGGTCGAGGTCACGGCCAAGGCCGAGGAGACCATCCGCACCGCGGTCGAGAAGGTCGTCGAGTACCGCCCCGTCCGCAAGCGTCTCCCCAAGGGCCGCCCGGGCATCACGACCTCCTTCACGGTCGGCGGCGCCGAGGGCTACATGACCGCCAACTCCTACCCGGACGACGGTCTCGGCGAGGTCTTCCTGAAGATGTCGAAGCAGGGCTCCACCCTCGCGGGCATGATGGACGCCTTCTCGATCGCCGTCTCCGTGGGCCTGCAGTACGGCGTGCCCCTGGAGACGTACGTCTCGAAGTTCACGAACATGCGCTTCGAGCCGGCCGGTATGACGGACGACCCGGACGTGCGGATGGCGCAGTCGATCGTCGACTACATCTTCCGTCGCCTGGCGCTCGACTTCCTGCCCTTCGAGACGCGCTCCGCGCTCGGCATCCACTCCGCCGAGGAGCGCCAGCGTCACCTGGACACCGGTTCGTACGAGCCGACGGCGGACGAGGTCGACGTGGAGGGCCTGGCCCAGTCGGCGCCGCGCGCCCAGGAGTTGAAGGCGGTGGCCGCGCCGAAGGCCGTCGCCGAGGCGGTCAAGCCCGCCCCGCAGCAGGCGCACACCAGCGCCGAGCTGGTGGAGATGCAGCTGGGCATCCAGGCCGACGCCCCGCTCTGCTTCTCCTGCGGTACGAAGATGCAGCGGGCCGGTTCCTGCTACATCTGCGAGGGATGCGGATCGACCAGCGGCTGCAGCTGAGCCAGGGCATCTGCTTGAAGTGAACTAGCTGGTCAGGGCGGTGGAGTCGGTATCCCGGCTTCGCCGCCCTCGGCGTTTCCCGCCCCGGGGCGAATCCGGTTTCCCAGCGGAACGATCAGCGGTTAATCTCCCTCAGCGCGCATAGGCCGCGCACAGGGGAGGGTGGGGGACATGGTCGACGAATCCGTCGAACTCGAAAGACGTAGGAGTGCGGGGGCCCAGGCAGTCGCGGCAGTGGTCGTCGTCGGCGGTGTCGTGGGCGGTATGTGGGGACTTGGGGGAGTCCTGCCGAAGACGTCGGCGCAGGACAGTAAACCGGCGACCTGCTCGGCGAGCACCGATGGCACCCTGCCGGCGAAGTACGCCTCGCCGACGGCGCTGTGCACGGCGCTGAACCGTACGGATCTGCCGGTGCTGCTGGGGACTCCGGACGAGCACGCGGTGACCGCCTCGGGCAGCGCGGGCTGGATGACGCTGGCGGGCGGCACCAAGATCGCCAGTCCCGAGGCCGACGTGGACCTGAAGACGTACTCCGTGCGGCTGTCGGCGTCCTACGACGACATTCCCGTCGCCGAGGCGGCCCGCTATGTGGACTCGACGTCGCAGCTGAAGTCGATCCTGGGGCACCCGGCCGTTCTCTACTCGGACCGGACCATCGCCATCAGCTTCAACCTCGGCGGAGGCAAGGCCAGTACGGGCCCAGGGGGCGTCGCCCGCAGCCTGCTGGTCTCCGCGAGCGGGAAGGACGGCGGCGACTCCTTCGAGATATCCATCTGGCGTCAGGACGACGTGCCGCCCGACGACGAGGCGCTGTTCCGCATCGCCGAGGAGGTGCTGCCGACGGTCCCGGGCTGGACCGCCGGCTGACGCGCCGTCCGCGACGGGTCAGGGCTGCTGCGCCCTGCCCATCGTCCTGATGAAGGTCGCGGGGTCGTCCTCGAAGCCCCGGATGCCGGGATGGAAGTCCCAGCTTCCGGACTCGTCGCGGACGAACTCCCCGGCCGTCGCCGCCGTCGCACCGAGGACGTCACCGAAGTCGTCCTCGGTGAGGACGGTGTACCCCTCCCGGATGCGCAGCTTCGGGTTGAGGACATTGACGAACGTGCGGTGGGCGACCCGCTGTTGGATGACGACACCGACCACCACGCGCGCGTACCGCTCGGAGAGCCGGTCGAGCTCCAGGGTCATGACCTCGTCCCAGCCGAAGCCCTTGCCGTCCTTGCTGTCCCGGTTGAGATAGATGGTGCCGTCGGGCGAGCGGCTGTCGAAGTGCACCGCGTACGCGGGAGCGCCGTACAGATCGCCCGCCACATACGTGGTGGCGACGATGTCCAGATCGACGGGCGGCTGCCCGGTGGGACTCGGATCCCACTGGAGCCCGACTTCGGCCTTGCGGATCCCCTTGTTGAGGCCGTTCACCACAGTTCCCCTTCCCCGTTCGCCTCGATCGCGCGCCCCAACTACTGGGCGATCAGCGTTCGTTGTCCATCGTGCCACGCGCGCGGGGGCGCATGCGCCGACGATCTCAGCCGGAGCGTGACCGGCGCCACGCTCGGTGGCCTTACGATGGCGCGGTGCTGGTCAAGTGGATTCGCTGCACCGTGGTTGACCGCCGCGGCTTCGAGCGCGGGCAGCGAAAGTGGGCGGGGCTTCTGGGGGAGCCGGGATTTCGGGGACAGGGGGGCGGCTGGAGCAGAGCGCGGCCAGGGGTGGCACACATTTTCGCGTTCTGGGAAAGCCGTGCCTTCTACGACTCCTTCATGGCCCGGTCCCACGACCGGCTGGCGTCGGCCCAGGCGGGCACCTTCAAGGACGCGCAGGTCAAGCTGTTCGACCACCGCTTCGACGTGAAGACCGGCTTCGAGCCGCGCTTCACCGACGCCGACCTGGTGCGGGTGGCCCTGTGCCGCGTCCACGAGGAGCGCGCCGAGCACTTCACGCTGATGCAGGAGAAGGTCTGGAACCCGGCGATGGCCGGTTCCCCCGGCATGCTCCGCGGACTGTTCGGCGAGGCCCCGGGACACGAGTTCATGGTGCTGTCGATGTGGCAGTCGGCCGCCGAGCACGGCAAGTACCGCGCCGAGCGGGTCGAGCGGCTCGCCCTGCGGGCCCAGATCGAGGCGGACATCGATTCCCTCACGGGGGACATCGTCCAACTGGAACCGTCCTGGACGGTTTGAAATCCCAACTGACGTCACCGGCGTCCCGCTGTGTGAATCGTGCGCCCCTATGTGGCCCATCGGGCACAATTCGTGTGACCTACGCCGTATGGAGCCCGTACGAGTGCTCGATATGCCGTGACTCGATCTAGGGTTTTGGCATGGCACGACCACGGCGCATCGTCCTTGTCCGGCACGGCGAGTCAACGGGCAATGTTGATGACACTGTGTACGAGCGTGAACCCGACCATTCCCTGGCGCTGACCGACCAGGGCTGGCTACAGGCGGAGGAGACCGGAAAGCGGTTGCGGGAGGTGTTCGGCCGCGAGCGCATCAGCGTGTACGTCTCCCCGTACCGCCGTACGCACGAGACCTTCCGCGCCTTCCATCTCGACCCCGACCTCGTCCGCGTGCGCGAGGAGCCCCGGCTGCGCGAACAGGACTGGGGGAACTGGCAGGACCGCGACGACGTACGCCTCCAGAAGGCGTACCGGGACGCGTACGGGCACTTCTTCTACCGCTTCGCCCAGGGCGAGTCCGGCGCCGATGTCTACGACCGGGTGGGCGGCTTCCTGGAGAGCCTGTACCGCAGCTTCGAGGCCCCTGACCATCCGCCGAACGTGCTCCTGGTGACACACGGCCTGGCGATGCGGCTGTTCTGTATGCGCTGGTTCCACTGGACGGTCGCGGAGTTCGAGTCGCTGTCGAATCCGGGGAACGCCGAGATGCGGATGCTCGTTCTCGGAGACGACGGCAGATACGCGCTGGACCGGCCGTTCGACAGCTGGCGGGACCCGGAGCCGTACGGGATCACCGGATAGGGGGCGGACCGATGATCGCCGACTCCTCTTCCGGTACCCCCGACCTTTCTGTTTCTCCTGTCTCTCCCGACTCCCTCGACGCGCGTCTGAACCGCGCCCTGGCCAGCTTGCGCGGACTCGCTGTGGGCGACGCGCTGGGCTCACAGTTCTTCGTCCCCGTGAACCACCCGCTGCTGAAGCGCCGCGAACTGCCCCCGACCCCCTGGCAGTGGACGGACGACACGGAGATGGCGTGCTCCGTGGTCGCCGTCCTGGCCGCTCACCGCCGCGTCGACCAGGACGCCCTGGCGCGGTCCTTCGCCGAGCACCACGACTTCGACCGCGGCTACGGCCCCGCGGTCAACCGGCTGCTGCGCCTCGTCCGCGAGGGCGGCGACTGGCGTGAACTGTCCTCCGCGCTCTTCAAGGGCCAGGGGTCCTGGGGCAACGGCGCGGCGATGCGGATCGCGCCCCTGGGCGCCTGGTACGCGGACGACCCCGAGCAGGCCACCCACCAGGCGGAGATCTCCGCCTACCCCACGCGTCAGCACCGTGAGGCCGTGGTGGGCGCCATGGCCGTCGCCGCGGCCGCCGCGCTGGCCGCGGCCCCCGGCGGCCCGCCTAGTGGCGAGGCACTCCTCGACGGCGTCATCGCACTCGTACCGAAGAGCGCCGTCGGCGCGGGCCTGCGGCGCGCTCGGGACATGCTCGACTACGCCGATTCCGGAACCGTCGCGGCCGTTCTGGGCTGTGGACGCCGTACGTCCGCCCACGACACGGTTCCCTTCGCGCTCTGGTCGGCCGCGCGCGGCCTCGGCGACTACGAGGGGGCGTTCTGGGCCACCGCCCAGGTCGGCGGTGACGTGGACACCACCTGCGCCATCGTGGGCGGCGTGATCGCCGGTGGGCGGGCGGGCACGCCGCCCGCCGAGTGGCTGGAGCGGACGGAGGCGCTGCCGGGCTGGGTGCCGACGTCCGTCTGACGTCCTCACCTCGCCGCCGGGCAGCACCGTCCGCATCCGATCGAAACTCTCCGTGCCCGGTGGGAACTCTCCGTGACCACCCGTCCGTTGTCGTGGCAGTCGCTGTGCGGCACATGAGTCCGCACAGGCAGGACACGGCAGTTGGGGGGTGTGGTCATGAGGTTCTCGCTGGGGTCCGTGGGCCGGGCCCTGATCTGGCCCGGCCGGCGGTCAGGCGACTCCCGCACCCGCCGTGCCCGCGAGGGCTTCGAGGTCACTCTTGCGGACGCGGATCACCAACCAGGCGGTGACCAGGGCGAGTACGGCCATCGCGGCGGCCGGGACGAAGGCCGTCGCGATGCCGTGCGCGAGCACCTCGTGCCCCCAAGGCGCGGGCAACTGGTGCGACTTGGAGAACGCCGCCTTCTGTCCCGCCGATCCGTCCGCCAGGAACTTCGGCAGTTGCTTCTTCGCCTCGTCCTTGATGGCCGAGCCGAACACCGTGGTCAGGATGGACAGACCGAGCGAACCGCCCACCTGCTGCATGGCGTTGAGCAGCGCGGAGGCCGCGCCCGCCTCGTGCTGGGCGACACCGGAGACGGCGGTGACCGTCAGCGTCACGAAGTTCAGGCCCATCCCGAAGCCGAACACGAGCATCGGACCGAGCACTCCGCCGACGTACGAACTGTCCGAGCTGATCAGGGTCTGCCAGGCCAGCCCGATCATCGCGAGCGCCGAGCCCATGAGCATGAAGGGCCGTGGCCCGAGCACCGGCAGGAAGCGCTGGGACAGCCCCGCGCCGGCCGCGATCACGACCGTCACCGGCAGGAAGGCGAGACCCGCCTGGATCGGGGTGTACCCCAGCACGTTCTGCACGAAGAGCACGATGTAGAAGAACATCCCGAACATCGCGGCGGCCAGGCTCAGCATGATCACGTAGGTGCCCGAGCGATTGCGGTCGGCGAACATCCTGAGCGGGGTGATCGGCTCCTTGGCCCGGGACTCGGTGATCACGAAGGCCAGCAGCAGGACGATCGCCGCGGCGAAGGACCCGATGGTCAGGCCGTCGCGCCAGCCCTTGTCCGCCGCGCGGATGAAGCCGTAGACGAGGGACGCCATGCCCGCCGTCGAGGTCAGCGCGCCCGCGATGTCGAAGCGGCCGGTGTGCCGTTCGGACTCGTTGATGTACAGCGGTGTGAGTACCGCGATCAGTACGCCGATCGGCAGGTTGACGAAGAACACCCAGCGCCAGTCGAGCCATTCGGTGAGCATGCCGCCCGCGAGCAGTCCGATCGCGCCACCGCCCGCCGAGACCGCGGCGAAGACTCCGAACGCCCTGTTCCGCTCAGGCCCTTCGGGGAACGTGGTGGTGATGAGTGCCAGCGAGGTGGGCGACGCGATCGCGCCACCCATGCCCTGCAGGACGCGCGCGGCCAGCAGCTGCCAGGGTTCCTGGGCGAGACCGCCCAGCAGCGAGGCGAAGGTGAAGAGCAGGATGCCGGTGGTGAACACCCGCCGCCGGCCGAGGATGTCACCGGCCCGGCCGCCGAGCAGCAGCAGGCCGCCGAAGGTGAGCGTGTAGGCGCTGACGACCCAGGTGAGGTCGGTGGTGCTGAAACTGAGTGCGGCTTGAATGTGCGGGAGCGCGATGTTCACAATCGTCGCGTCGAGTACCACCATGAGTTGGCAGGCCGCGATGACCGCGAGCGCGATGCCGGGATGCCCCTCCCGGCGGGCCGCTCCTGGCTTGGGGTGCTGAATCAACTGAGAGGTTGTCACTATGGGTCCCCCACAAGTGTGTTAGTGAACGCTCGCGTTCACTGCCGCGTCAACGGTAGTGAGTCCCCGACAGTGAACGCAAGCGTTCACTTAACTCGCCTTCGTGCGGCATCTCCCCGTCGCTGCCGCGTGACGCGTCCCCGATCCCCCACCCCGATCCCCGGAATTCCCCATTCCACTGCTCGCTGGAGAAACTCAGATGGTTACTTCGGGCTGGACGGCCGCCCCCGCTCGGACGGCCTCCCTCCGACGCCGTGGCGCCGTGCTCGAACGCGCGATCCTGGACGCCGCGTTGGAGCAACTCGGCACGGTCGGATGGAACGCCCTCACGATGGAAGGCGTCGCCGCCGGCGCCCAGACAGGCAAGGCCGCGGTCTACCGGCGCTGGTCGTCGAAGGAGGACCTCGTCGCGGACGCGCTGCAAGCAGGCCTGCCGCGCCTGAACGAGGCGCCCGACCTCGGGAGCGTGCGCGAGGACCTGCTGGCGTTGTGCGTGCAGGCGCGCGACGCGATGTACTCACGCCCTGGGTGCGCCCTGCGCTCGGTGATTCACGAATGCGACACCGCCCAGGCGGAGCGCTTCCACGGCGTGATCTTCGAAGGGGTCGTGGAACCGACGATCCGACTGCTCGGAGAGGTGATCAACCGCGGAATAGAGCGCGGCGAGGTCCGCCCCGACGCCTCCAACGGCTATGTCCTGGACGCCGTCCCGGCGATGATGATGTACCGATCGAAGATGTGCGGCAGCGAATGGGTCGACCGCGACATCGAGGAAATGATCGACCAGTTGATGCTTCCGCTGCTCCGGCCCGGCGGTGCGTGAAGCCGGATCGGAGCGGTCTTCGGGGGGCTCACCGAAACCCGGGTGTCGCTGAGGGCGCCGGGCGGCGTACCCTGAGCACGCCATGCCGTACGAACCACCCACTCATACCGTCGAGCGCTCACTCCGCGCCACGACCGGGGCCAAGGTCATTGCCGGCGTCGACGAGGTGGGGCGCGGTGCGTGGGCCGGCCCCGTCACCGTCTGCGCGGCGGTCACTGGACTGCGCCGACCCCCCGAAGGCCTCACCGACTCCAAGCTCATCGCGGTCAGACGACGCACCGAACTCGCCGAGGAACTCCGCAAGTGGGTCTCGGCGTACGCCCTGGGGCACGCCTCCCACGAAGAGATCGACGACCTGGGGATGACGGCCGCGCTGCGGCTCGCCGCGGTGCGTGCTCTGGAGGCCTTGCCCGTTCGCCCCGACGCGGTCATCCTCGACGGGAAGCACGATTACCTCGGGGACCCCTGGCGGGTCCGTACGGTGATCAAGGGCGACCAGTCCTGTGTGGCGGTCGCGGCCGCTTCGGTGATCGCCAAGGTTCAGCGCGACAAAATGATGGCCGAACTGGGCATCGACCATGCAGACTTCGCTTTCGCGGCCAACGCCGGGTATCCCTCACCCGTGCACAAGGCCGCACTGGAGGAGCGGGGCCCCACCCCGTACCACCGGTTGTCGTGGGCGTATCTTGATGCGCTGCCCCAGTGGCGGCACCTCAAGAAGGCCCGCAGTTGGGCGGAGGGAAACGTTCCGAAGATCGAGGGCCAGCTCGGTTTCGACTTCTGACCGTTCCGCTCGCACTCATGTGCCACCCGCTGCCGCAAGCCGCATCAGCGTTTGATAAAAATCAGCTCATGCCTCTCATTCCCGAGGAGCCTCAGATTCACGAGAGTGCCCAGGGTCCCAGCGTCACTCCGGCCACTGGCCGCGTCGCGCCGACCCCCCGCCCTGTACCCGGCCCCCGCCCCGCGGCGCCGTCGCGTCCCGGTCGCCCCGGCCCCCTGCGGCCCACGGCACCGGCGCAACGTACGCCGCGCGACGTGGCCGTGGCCAAGCCCGGACCCTCGGGTCCGGCTGTCCCCGCCTCCTCCGGCACCGCTGTGGCGACCCCGCAGATCCAGCTGATCCCGGCCTCGGCCGAGGGCGCGCTGGACGCTGCCGAGGAAGCCGTGGACCTGCTCCTGGAGGCGGGCCGTGCCCCCGGTGACGTGCTGGTGATCACCACCGGCGAACCGCACCCGTGGGCCGCCCATGAACTGTCCTTCGGTGAAGCCTCCTACTGGGCGCAGCACGACGCGCGCGACGACGTCTTCTACGCGGACGCCGCCGTCGCGGGCCGGGCGGCGTCCCGTCCCGTCGTCGTGGTCGCCGTCAACGGAGGCGCGGCCGACGTTGCCACCACCGCCCTGCCCCTGGCCCTCGGCCGGGCCGGCGCCCTGCTGATCGTCTGCGGCGACCCGCAGCAGATCAACTCGGTGCTGGGCGCGGGCGTCTGACCCTTCCGGGAACACCCGGAAGGCTCGCGGAGGGCGACGGCGGTCAGATGAACGCCGTCGCGACGGTCTGAGCACGGTGACGCATTCGGCGTGCGCGGAATTCTGGTGCCGTCGGTGAAGTGCCCCTGCCACGGCTGTACTTGTGCCCCGCCACCGAAGTGTGGGCGACTCGGCGTCGTAGAGACTCCGCAATGACAGGGCCGTACGGTCCGGGCGCGGAGCCCGGACCGGGTGTCAGCGGGCAGCGGCGCGGCGCAGAACCTCCGAGGCGGCGCCGCCGGTGCGGGGCAGGAGGGGTGGTACCTCGGACATGGCGAAAGGTTCCGGCGCGGAGTCCGCGCTGGGCCGTCGGCCGCCGCGCCCCTCACCGAGCACCTGCCAGCCGTCACGGGTCAGCGTGATGTAGGCCCCGCAGCGCAGCCCGTGCAGGGTGCAGGCGTCCCGCAGCCCCCACATCCATGCGCCGTCCTCCTCCGTCCAACGCGCGTCGCCCTCACGGCAGTAGAGCAGCACGGCCGTGCGCACCGGGGTACGGCGGCGCAGATCGTGCGGGATGACGCGGCGCAGCTGCGCGAGCAGCGCGTTGCGGAACATCCAGCCGTCGGCCGGGGCGGACCGCCGGACGAACGAGGCGCTCGCGAGCAGCCGCTCGTCCGGATCGAGGACGGCCACGACCGCGGTAGCCGGTCTCGGCCGGTGTCGGGAGTGCAGCCCGCTGACGACCTCGCGCGGATTGCGCAGCAACGGGATGCCGGCGGCGGCCCATTCGGAGGGCTCGAGCAGACGGGCCAGGGGGTTGGCGGAAGCGGCGGACAGGTCGGCAGACGTCGACGTGGATGCCGCGGAGGACGGAGCGAATCCGAAGGTCACGGTCCTCCCTTCGGCTACGCGCCCACACTACGGGCGGGGTCGGATTCGGGGGAGCGCACACCGCAGCAGAGCCCTACCGGATCACGGACGAGCCGTGCGGGGAGCGGACTCCAATTCTTCCTGTCGAACTGGGATGCGGCAACGAGCAAATGGGGCCACAGACCCTTATCTGACGGTCTGTGGCTTATATCCCTACCCAATGAGCCACCCGGCGACGCCTGGGACGTTCGGGCACGACACTTTCGTACGCCATTGAGGTGCGGGAGGTCCAGAGGGAGCCGGTCGGACGGGGTGCGGGACACGGGCCCGCGCGCTTCGTCGCGGCGGGGGATTGGGCCGTTGTCAGTGGCGTGCGGTTGCATGGGGGCATGAGCAACCAGGAGCTGCGTGCCGAAGCCGACGCCATCCTTGCCGAGCTGGTCGGTGATCAGAGCGGTACGGCGCGGCTGCGCGAGGACCAGTGGCAGGCGGTGGAGGCCCTGGTGGAGGACCGCCGGCGCGCGCTGGTGGTGCAGCGCACCGGCTGGGGCAAGTCGGCGGTGTACTTCGTCGCCACTGCCCTGCTGCGCCGGCGCGGCTCCGGTCCTACGGTGATCATCTCGCCGCTCCTGGCGCTGATGCGCAACCAGGTCGAGTCGGCGGCGCGGGCCGGTATCCGGGCGCACACGATCAACTCGGCCAACCCGGAAGAGTGGGACGACATCTACGGAGAGGTCGAACGGGGCGAGACCGACGTCCTCCTGGTGAGCCCGGAGCGGCTCAATTCCGTCGACTTCCGCGACCAGGTCCTGCCCAAGCTCGCCGCTACGACCGGCCTCCTGGTCGTCGACGAGGCGCACTGCATCTCCGACTGGGGACACGACTTCCGCCCCGACTACCGCAGGCTGCGGGCGATGCTGGCCGAACTGCCCGCCGGCGTACCGGTGCTGGCCACCACGGCAACCGCCAACGCGCGCGTGACGGCCGATGTGGCCGAGCAGTTGGGCACGGGCGCGGGGGAGGCCCTGGTGCTCCGTGGCCCGCTGGAGCGGGAGAGCCTGCGGCTGGGAGTGGTCCAACTGCCGGACGCCGCGCACCGTTTGGCCTGGCTCGCCGAGCACCTGGACGAGCTGACCGGCTCCGGGATCATCTACACGCTCACCGTGGCCGCGGCCGAGGAGGCCACCGCCTTCCTGCGCCAACGCGGCTTCAAGGTGGCCTCGTACACCGGGAAGACCGAGAACGCCGACCGCCTGCAGGCTGAGATCGACCTCCAGGAGAACCGCGTCAAGGCCCTCGTCGCCACCTCGGCACTGGGCATGGGCTACGACAAGCCGGACCTCGGCTTCGTCGTCCACCTCGGCTCGCCCTCCTCGCCGATCGCCTACTACCAGCAGGTGGGCCGAGCGGGTCGCGGTGTGGCCCACGCCGATGTGCTGCTCCTGCCCGGCCGCGAGGACGAGGCCATCTGGCGCTACTTCGCCGATACGGCCTTCCCGCCCGAGACGCAGGTCAGGCAGACCCTCTCGGCCCTCGCCGACGCCGGACGGCCACTGTCCGTGCCGGCCCTGGAGACGGCGGTCGACCTGCGGCGCAGCCGCCTGGAGACGATGCTGAAGGTCCTGGACGTCGACGGCGCGGTCAAGCGGGTGAAGGGCGGCTGGGCGGCCACGGGCGCGGAGTGGGCCTACGACGCCGAGCGGTACACCTGGGTGGCCAAACAGCGCGCGGCCGAGCAGCAGGCCATGCGCGACTACGTGAGTACGTCCCAGTGCCGGATGGAGTTCCTGCGCCGGCAACTGGACGACGAAGGCGCGGTGCCGTGCGGCCGCTGCGACAACTGCGCGGGCGCCTGGATCGATTCCTCGGTCTCCGCGGAGACGCTGACGGGGGCGACGAAGGAACTGGACCGCCCGGGCGTGGAGGTCGAGCCGCGCCGGATGTGGCCGACCGGGATGGCCGCGCTGGGTGTCGACCTCAAGGGCCGTATCCCGGCGAAGGACCAGTGCTCCACCGGACGTGCCCTGGGACGGCTCTCGGACATCGGCTGGGGCAACCGGCTGCGCCCGCTGCTGGCCGAGAACGCGCCCGACGGCCCGGTCCCCGACGACGTCCTGAAGGCCGCGGTGGCGGTCCTCGCGGACTGGGCGCGCTCTCCTGGCGGTTGGGCACCGAATGTCGCGGACGCCTCCGCCCGGCCCGTGGGCGTCGTGGCCGTACCGTCCCTGCGCCGCCCGCAGTTGGTCGGTTCCCTCGCCCAGGGCATCGCGAGCATCGGCCGCCTCCCCCTCCTGGGCACCTTGACGTACACCGGACCGGACGGCACGCACGGGGCGCGTCGCAGCAACTCCGCCCAACGCCTCAGGGCCCTGTCCGACGCGTTCGCCGTCTCCGGGGAACTGGCCGATGCCCTGGCCGCCTCTCCCGGCCCCGTCCTGCTCGTGGACGACTACACCGACTCGGGCTGGACACTCGCGGTCGCTGCCCGACTGCTCCGCCGGGCAGGAAGCGAACAGGTGCTTCCGCTGGTTCTGGCTGCGGCGGGCTGAGGTTTCGCTTTCGGGCGCCTTGTCGTAGGCCGCCTCTGGTCGAGGTGATGGCGGTCTGCGGTGCGGTGATTCGCGCTGGGCCGGGGCGAGTTTCGGTGGTGCGGAATTGCCTCGGGCGGGGCGAGTTTTGATCACGGCGACCGAATAGCCTCAGCGGCCCGCTCCCCGCAGGGCGATCGCACCTTCGCCGCGGGCGGCCCGGATTTCCTGGCCAGGTGGGCCGACTTGGGCCTGGCGAACCTCATGTGGCGTGTCCCTGACCGGACTTATCCACAGGGTCAAGCGGAACTTTGCGATCCGCGAGATCGTCGATGCATGACGAACCACAGCGAAACGACCGGATCAGCCGAAAATGGCGACATCGACCCCACCGCGTACGAGCGACACGGCGCCGAGCACCAGGTCACCCTGCGCTCGCCCGCCGAACTGGCCGACGCCCTGCCCTATCTGCTCGGGTACCGCCCCGAGGACAGCATCGTCCTCGTCGCCCTGCACGATCGGGGCGGCCGGGGCCGGTTCGGCGGCAGGGCCCGGCTCGGAATTCCCGCCGGCGCGGACGACTGGGCCTCCGTGGCACGGCAGTTGGCCCACGGCCTGGTGACGGGCAGCGAGCGCAGGGGAACCCGGCCCGAGCAGATGATCGCCTACGTCTGTCAGGAACCGGCGCCGGGAGAGTCGGGGCGCCAGGTCATGGAACGTCTGCGCCCGCTCGTGCAGAAGCTGCGCACCGAGTGCGGCCGCCTCGACGTGACCGTGATCGAGGCGCTCTGCATCTCGGACGGCCGGTTCTGGTCGTACTGCTGCCCGATCGAGGGGTGTTGCCCGGTCGACGGATCCCCGATGGGCCTGCCCGGCACCTCCGTACTGGCCGCTGCGGCGACCTACGCGGGACTTCAAGTGCGCGGCACGCTGAGGGAGTTGCGAGCCAGGCTGCAGCCCTGGGAGACGGCTCTGGCGCTTCGGCAGGAAGTCGCGCTGGACGCCGCCGGTATGACCCTGGTCCCCAGGATCCTCGATGACGCCAGCCGCGGGGACGTGGCGCAGGAGACCTTGGATCTGGCCCGGCGGATCATGAGGCGATTCGCCGCGGCATCGCACGTGTCCGGTGCCCTCCACGCGGACTTCCGCGACGACGCGCTGCTCGCCCACGACGAGGCCGCCACGCTGATCCTCGGCCTCCAGGACCGCACGACCCGCGACCGCGCCGCCGAGTGGATGGAGGGCGACGACGCGGTACCGGCCCTGCGCCTCTGGCGCGCGTTGGCCCGCCGCTGCGTCGGACCGTACGCCGAACACGCCGCGGCCCCTCTCACGCTGGCCGGCTGGGTCGCCTGGTCGACCGGCGACGACCTGGAGGCCAGGGAAGCCCTGGCGATGGCCCTGGGCGCGGACCCCGACTACCTGTTCGCCCGCCTCTTGCACCAGGCCTGCAACGAGGGCCTGGACCCGGAGTCGATCCGGCGGTGTCTGCGTGCGGAGCGGGTGGGGCGGGTGGAGATTACGGAAGGTGGAGAGGCGCCGGGCGCCGGGAGGGTGACGGGGGTTGGAAGTGCGGTGGGAGCCGGTGTAGCGGCGGGAGTTGGAGATAGGGCTGGAGTCGGTGGAGCGGCGGGAGTTGGAAAAGCGGCGGGAGCTGGAGCAAGGACAGGAGCCGGAGGGGCGGCAGGAGTTGGGGGAGCGGCGGGAGTTGAGGGAGTGGCGGAGGTTGGAGAAGGGACACGAGCCCGTGGGGCGGCGGGAGTTGGAAAAGCCGCGGGAGCTGGAGGGGCGACGGGGGTTGGAGAAGCAGCCAGCATCGGAGAGGTAACCGGAGTTGGGGGAGCTGCGGGCGCCGGAGAGGTGACGGGCGCTGGAGGGTCTGCGGGCATCGGAGGCGCGCCGGGAATTGGAAGGGCAGCGGGAGCCGGAGGAGCGGCCGGAGCCGGAGGAGCGACGGGAGTTGGAAGCGCGGCCGGAGTCGGAAGCGCGGCCGGAGTCGGAGAGGCAACGCCCGCTGGAGGGCTTGCCGACGGCCCGGAGGTCGCCGACGGTTCCGCACAGCCCGGCGCGACCGGTCCCGGCGACGGCCCGGCACCGGAGGCTTCCGCCCCCGCAGCCCCTCGTCGTCGGCGCCGCACCCGAACCGCCGACGGAGCCGAAGGCCGTCCCCATCCCTCGGGCGTGAACGGCCGTCGATCCGGCACCGACGGATCCCGTCCGCGCACACCGGCGCAGGGCACCGCACGCCCCGGCAGCACACGGCCGCGTACCTCTGGGAAGGCCGATGCGCGGCGCTACGACACCTGCTCGGAGACGCCGCAGCCTGGGAGCAACGGCATTGAGGGGGACGGGTGATCAATGGTTGGGGGAGTGGCAGGCCGCCCCGCCGGTCCAGTGGTCGGCCCGGTGCGTTCGGAGCTTGGTTCCACGCTTGGCTCCACCGGGGCGTCCGGCGGCTGACGGCGACTCCGCAAGCGGTCAGCGTCCCCAGCGCGCGGGCTGACGCCGGACTTGCTGCTGGACTTGCCGAGGTGCACGCGGCGCGAGAAACGGGCGCGTGCGGCCGACGGACCGGGCACCGGTTCGGCGGACGCCGGGACCGGGGGACCGGCGCCAATTGTCCGCCCCCTTCGTCCCCCGCACCGCGCCGCCATTCGGTCGGCTTCCCAGGCAGCGGGCGTGACCACGAGGAGCCCGGTTCCGTTCACCTGAGTGGCGGAACGCCTGAACGGGCCGTGTCGCCGGACAGCCCTTGTCCTCCCGGAACCGTCCATCCGGCGCCGCACACGTCTGAGGCGCACAGAGCGCAGAAGAAGCCGCCCATGCATCAGCCGACTCCGCCCTCCGCCGCCGACGACGACCGCCCCGACTCTGTCGACCCCGAGCCGCGCCCGAGTCGGGCCACCAACTCATCGCCGCCGTACGGGAGCACGAGCCCGGCACAGCCGTACCGCGGCACCGACTCCGCGCCGCCACACACAGGCACCGCTGATCCCGAGCCCCCGCCGCAACCGTCCCATCCACCGGCAGAAGGGCGGGCACCCGGCCAGATCCGCCGCCCACCCCTACTCCCACCCCCGCCCCCACC
>NZ_JNXE01000046.1 GCF_000716605.1 Streptomyces sp. NRRL F-525
CTGGGTTGATAGGCCGGATCTGGAAGCCCAGTAATGGGTGGAGGTGACCGGTACTAATAGGCCGAGGGCTTGTCCTCAGTTGCTCGCGTCCACTGTGTTAGTTCTGAGACAACGAACAGTTGTCGGCTAGAGCTTGAACCACACAAAAGAAAAGTGTGCTTGTTCGCTCGAAACCATTAGGGTTTCGGTGGTCATAGCGTGAGGGAAACGCCCGGTTACATTTCGAACCCGGAAGCTAAGCCTTACAGCGCCGATGGTACTGCAGGGGGGACCCTGTGGGAGAGTAGGACGCCGCCGAACAATATTTGGAGGACCCCTGGTCCCAGCGTTCACGCTGGGACCAGGGGTCCTTTTGTTTTTCCAGAAACTTTCAGAAACACAGCCCGGAGCGCGCCGCGTAGCTGGCTGCGCGAGAATGACTTGCGGTACCGAAGACAGGAGTCACCGATGTCCACCAACTCTCCCGAGGACCGACCCGAGCGCGAGGAGCGGCGACGGGACAGTGGTGACCGCGGCGACCGTGGCGGGTACCGCGGAGGCCCGAGCCGTAGCAACGATCGTGGGAACGACCGCGGCGGCAGCAGCGGTGGCTACGGCCGCCGTGACGACAACCGTGGTGGCGCTCCGCGCCGTGACGACCGTGGCAGTGGCGGTGCCAGCAGTGGGGGTGGTGGCGATCGCGGTGGTTACCGTGGGCGTGACGACCGTTCCGCCGGCCCGCGTCGGGATGACCGGCCCGCTGGTCCGCGCCGTGACGACCGTCCGTCCGGTCCCCGTCGGGATGACCGCGGCGGCGAGCGCGGAGGGCGTCCCGGTGGTTTCCGTCGGGACGACAACCGTGGTGAGCGGCCCGCGTTCCGGCGTGACGACCGCAGCGACAACCGTGGTGGCGAGCGTCGCGACGACAACCGCGGTGGCGCTGGCGGTTTCCGTCGCGATGACAGCCGTGGTGAGCGTCCGCCGTTCCGGCGTGACGACAACCGTGGCAGCGGTGGTGGTTTCCGGCGTGATGACAATCGCGGTGAGCGTCCGCCGTTCCGGCGTGATGACCGCGGTGACAACCGGGGCGAGCGTCCTGCCTTCCGGCGTGACGACGACCGCGGTGACCGTGGCAGCTACCCCCGCCGTGACACCGCGGCGACAACCGCAGTGACAACCGGGGTGGCGAGCGTCCGCCCTTCCGTCGTGACGACCGCCGTGACGGTGACCGTCCCGCTTTCCGGCGTGACGACAACCGTGGTGACCGTGGCAGCTACCCCCGCCGCGACGATCGTGCGTCCGGCCCGCGTCGTGATGACCGCGGTGGGGACCGTCCGGCCTTCCGGCGGGACGACAGCCGTGGTGAGCGGCCTCCGTTCCGGCGTGATGACCGCGGTGACAACCGGGGCGAGCGTCCTGCCTTCCGGCGTGACGACGACCGCGGTGACCGTGGCAGCTACCCCCGCCGTGACTCCGGCGTGACGACCGCCGCGATGACCGGCGTGACGACCGTCGGGGCGACGACCGCCGTGGTGGTGGCAGCCGGTTCCGTGACGAGCGGGAGCGTGACCGCGAGCCGATCAAGCGGCTGCCGATCCCCGAGGACGTCACCGGCGAGGAGATCGACAAGGACGTACGGCAGGAGTTGATGAGTCTGCCGAAGGGGCTCGCGGAGGACGTCTCGAAGAACCTGGTGATGGTCGCCCGGCTCATCGACGAGGACCCCGAGGCCGCCTACGCCTACTCCAAGATCGCCCTGCGGCTGGCGTCGCGGGTCGCCGCCGTACGTGAGGCGGCCGGGTTCGCCGCGTACGCCAACCAGAAGTACAGCGAGGCGCTGGCCGAGTTCCGGGCGGCGCGGCGGATGACCGGCAGCGTGGACCTGTGGCCCGTGATGGCCGACTGCGAGCGTGGGCTCGGGCGGCCCGAGAAGGCACTGGAGATGGCCGGGGCCGCCGAGGTGCACAAGCTCGACAAGGCCGGGCAGGTCGAGATGCGGCTCGTCGCGGCCGGTGCCCGGCGTGACATGGACCAGCTCGACGCGGCCATCGTCACGCTGCAGAGCCCGGAGCTGGCCTCGAACTCCGTGCAGCCGTGGACCGCGCGACTGCGGTACGCCTACGCCGACGCCCTGCTCGCCGCCGGGCGTGAGGGCGAGGCGCGGGAGTGGTTCGCCAAGGCCTTGGAGTCCGACAAGGACGGCAGCACGGACGCGTCGGACCGGCTCGCCGAGATGGACGGGGTCGAGTTCGTCGACGCGTTCGTCGAGGACGATGACGATGACGAGGTCGACGCTGAGACTGCGGTCGATGACGAGGTCGAGCCTCAAAACGACGTCTCCGTAGTCGACGAGTTGGACGACGAGGACGAAGACGACGACATCGAGGACGAGGACGACGACGAGGACGACGACGAGGTCGAAGCCGTCGCCGAGACCAAGGAAGACGTCGTCAAGGAAGATGTCCTTCTTAAAGAAGACGACGAAGACGACGAAGACGACGACAAGAACTGACCTACGTCAGTGAAGTGACAAGGGCGGGACCCCAGCACCTGGGGTCCCGCCCTTTCGCGTTTCCGGGGTTGATCGTGGCGTCTCAGACGTCCAGTGCCCGCAGCACCAGCCCCGACGCCGGCTTGGGGCCGAACGACGTCGACTTGCGGGGCATCGTGACGCCCTGGCGGGCCAGGTCGCGGACGATCTCCTCGCGGACGGGGTGCATCAACACGGCCGTACCGCCGTCGCGTTCGGCCTTGCGGACGGTGGCGGCGGTGTCGTGGATGTAGGCGATGTGCGCCGGGTCATCCTCAGGGATGTGCCAGACGTGGTCCAGGAGGGTGGCGTGCAGGACCGTCGCGTCCAGGGTGCGCCAGGCCGCGGGGCGGTCGGCCGGGATCGTGCGGGCCAGGAGGTCCGGGTCCGGGTGGTCGACCAGGTGGAAGGCGCCGTCGCCGGCGAGGAGGAAGGCGTTGCCCTCGCAGGCCGCGTCGGCGAGGGCCTCCAGGGCCTCCGGGAGGGGCACGTCCAGGTGTCGTACGCGGAACAGGCCGTCCAGGGCGGCGAGGGCGTCGGCGACCGGGACGCCGTGCAGGAGGCGGTGGATCGCGCGGACGCGGAGGGGGTAGCGGGCCGTGTCCACGAGGAGGACCAGGCCGTAGTCCCAGGGGCTGGGGGAGGGGTGCTCCGCGCGTAGACGTCGGTACGTCGCCCAGCGGTGGTGGCCGTCGGCGATCAGGGCCTGGTGGTGGGCCAGGTCCGTCTGGATGCGGGCCAGGTCGGTGGGGTCGGTGACCGACCAGAGGCGGTGGCTGTAGCCGTCCTCCGTGGTCGTGGACAGGAGCGCTGGGTCCTCGGCGATGCGCTCCACCACCGTCGTCGTGTCGGCCGGTTGGCCGTTGCCGCGGTAGGTCAGGAGCAGGGGTTCGAGATTCGCGGAGGTGGCGCGCATGAGGGCCGCGCGGTCGGCGACCACATGCGGCATGACGTCCTCGTGTGGCAGGACCACACCCTCCGACGGGTCCGACAGACGCAGGGCGCCGATGACGCCGCGTTGCAACAGGCCGTTGCCGTCGCGCTGTTCGTAGACGTACAGGCCGGGCTCGGGGTCGGTGGTGAGGACGCCCTCGGAGAGCCAGCGGTGCAGGGTGTCGGCGGCCTGTTCGTTGCGGGCGCCGACGGTGGTGGCCTGCGGGAGGATCAGCCGGACGATGTTGTGCGGGTCGGAGTCCTGGAGATGGTGCAGGCCGTCGGGGCGTACGACCACGTCGTACGGTGGGGACGTCACGGCGGCCAGGCTGCCGACCAGGTCGGGGTCGTAGCGAAGGCCTCGGAACGGGGTGAGTTCCAGGCCTCGGCGCTCCGTTGCTTCCGAGTGACCTGCGGTGTTCATCCCGGCATCGTACGTGTGTCAGTGGCATGCGGGATGATCGGGTGAAAGCGATCGAACGAGGAGCGATGTGGAATGAGCCAGAGCGTCAGGACGAGCCCCGAGGGCAGTGCCCGGGCCCTGAGCGAGGCGTACGACACGGCGCTGCTCGACCTCGACGGGGTGGTGTACGCGGGGGGCAACGCGATCGCCCACGCGGTCGACTCGCTCGCCACCGCGCGTGCGGGCGGGATGCGGCTCGCGTACGTCACGAACAACGCGCTGCGGACGCCGGACGCCGTGGCCGAGCACCTCACCGAGCTGGGGATACCGACCGGCGCCGATGACGTCATCACCTCCGCGCAGGCCGTCGCCCGGCTGATCAGCGAGCAGGTGCCGGCGGGCTCCCGTGTGCTGGTGATCGGCGGCGAGGGGCTGCGGGTCGCGCTGCGCGAGCGCGGGCTCGAGCCCGTCGACTCGGCGGACGACGAGCCGGTGGCCGTCGTGCAGGGCTACGGCGGCCCCGACCTGGCCTGGGGGCGGTTCGCGGAGGCCTGTTACGCCATCGCGCGCGGGGTGCCGTGGTTCGCGTCCAACACCGACCTGACGATCCCGAGCGCGCGTGGCATCGCCCCGGGCAACGGCGCGGCGGTGGAGGTCGTACGCATAGCGACCGGAGCCGAGCCGCAGGTGGCGGGCAAGCCGTTGCCGCCCATGCACAAGGAGACGATCCTGCGGACCGGCGCCGAGCGGCCGTTGGTCGTGGGCGACCGGCTGGACACGGACATCGAGGGGGCGTTCAACGGGGAGGTCGATTCGCTGCTCGTCCTGACCGGCGTGACCGACGGCGCCCAACTCCTCGCCGCACCGCCGCAGCACCGGCCGACGTACGTCGACGCCGATCTGCGGGGCATGCTCATCGGGCAGCCCGAGGTCACCGGGGCGGGAGACGGCTTCCGGTGCGGTGGCTGGACCGCGACGGCGGGCCGTGACCGGCTGGAACTCGACGGTGAGGGCGAGCCCATGGACGGGCTCCGGGCGCTCTGCGCGGCGGCCTGGACGGCTGCGGGCGACGGTTCGTGCACGCTGGACGGGGAGAAGGCGCTGGCGCGGCTGGGGTTGTGACACGGGGGAGGCGGGGGCTCGGCATCCGGGGCGCTGATCGACGGTGAGGCGGGACGCACCCTTCGGCTCGAATGCGAGGGTAGGCTAACCTAACCTCGTGTTGGTCGACAGTCCCCCAGAACAGCGCGCGGAGACCGCCCCCGCGCCCCCAACCCGCCGGGCGATACGTGTCCTTGGGCTCTTCGCCTCCGTGGCGCTCCTGGTCCTCGTGGCCCTGGCGAGCATCGCGATCGGCGCGAAATCGCTGCCGTTGGGGGATGTGTGGCACGGCCTGTTCCATGACACGGGGACGTACGCGGACGTCGTGGTCGACGACCGGATCTCCCGTACGGTCCTCGGGCTGCTGGCCGGTGCCGCGCTCGGCCTGTCCGGCGCGGTCCTCCAGGCGCTCACCCGCAACCCCCTCGCGGACCCCGGCCTGCTCGGCATCAACGCGGGCGCCTCGGCCGCCGTCGTCACCGCCATCACCTACTTCGGTGTCACATCGCTGAGCGGCTACGTCTGGTTCGCCTTCGCGGGCGCGGCCGTCGTCGGCGCGCTGGTCTGGTTCCTCGGCGGCAGCCGGGGCGCCACCCCCGTGCGCCTCGCGCTCGCCGGCACCGCGATCAGTGCCGCGCTCTACGGCTATCTCCAGGCCGTCATGATCATGGACGACGCGGCGCTCTCCAAGATGCGCTTCTGGACGGTCGGTTCACTGGCCTCGGCCACCGGCTCGACGATCACGCAGGTCGCGCCGTTCTTCGCGGTCGGCACGGTCGTCTCCCTGCTGCTCGCCCGCCCCCTGAACGCGGTCGCGATGGGCGACGACACCGCCCGCGCCCTCGGCGCCAACCTCAACCGCACCCGCGCGCTCGCCATGCTCTCCGCGACCGTGCTGTGCGGAGCGGCGACCGCCGCCTGCGGCCCGATCGTGTTCGTCGGCCTGATGGTGCCGCACGTGGTGCGCTCCTTCACCGGCCCCGACCTGCGCTGGATCCTGCCGTACGCCACGATCCTGTCGCCCGTGCTGCTGCTCGGGGCCGATGTCCTTGGCCGGTTGATCGCGCGGCCCGCGGAGCTTCAGGTCGGCATCGTCACCGCAGTCATCGGTGGGCCGGTCTTCATCTATCTCGTGCGGCGCCGAAGGACGACTCAGCTGTGAATCCCTCTTCTACGACCGCTTCAACGACCGCGCAGGACAGCCCGGTTGAGAAGGCCGCCCCGGCTCGGGCGCTGCGTACGCGGGCTGTCCGGACCGGCGGCTTCTCCCTCCGCTTCGACCCCCGCGCCTTCACGGTCGTCGCCCTGCTCCTGCTCTGCGCGCTCGCCGCGAGTGTCGTGCTGATCGGTACCGGGGACTTCCCGATCCCGGCCGGTGATGTCGTCAAGACGCTGTTCGGGGGCGGTGACGCGGGACAGGAGTTCATCGTCAACGAGCTGCGGCTGCCGCGCGTTCTCGTCGGCCTCCTGGTCGGTGCCTCGCTCGGGCTGGGCGGGGCGCTGTTCCAGTCCATCTCCCGAAATCCGCTGGGCAGTCCGGACGTACTCGGCCTCTCGCAGGGGTCGACGGCCGGGGCGCTCGTCATGATCGTGCTGTTCTCCGGCAGCGCGACCGCCGTCACCCTCGGGGCACTCGTCGGCGGCCTGGTGACCGGGCTCGCGATCTATCTGCTCGCCTGGAAGCAGGGGGTGCATGGATACCGGCTCGTCCTCGTCGGCATCGGTGTCTCCGCCGTAGTCACCGCCGTGAACGGCTATCTGCTCACCAAGGCCGACCTCGTCGACGCGGCCCGCGCGGTCGTGTGGATGACCGGCTCCCTCAACGGCCGTGACTGGACCCAGGTCTGGCCGCTGCTCGCGCTGTGCGCCGTCCTGGTGCCGCTCGTCCTCGCCAACGGGCGCGGGCTGCGGATGATGGAGATGGGCGACGACGTGTCGTATGCCCTCGGGGTGCGCGTCGAGCGTGTACGGCTGCTGCTGATGGTCGCGGCCGTGCTGCTCACCTCGGCCGCGACCGCCGCCGCCGGACCGGTCGGCTTCGTCGCCCTTACGGCACCGCAGCTCGCCCGGCGCCTGACCCGCTCACCGGGTCCGAACCTCGTGCCCTCGCTGTGCATGGGCGCCACCCTGCTGGTCACCGCCGACTGGGCGTCCCAACGGGCGTTCGGCGCCGACCAGTTGCCCGTGGGCGTGGTCACCGGGGTCCTCGGCGGGGTCTACCTGCTGTGGCTCCTGGTCACCGAGCGGAAGGCGGGGCGGATATGAGCGCCGCCGCCGGCAGCACCACGAACGTCCCAGCGAGCACCTCCAGTACCTCCAGCACCTCTACGAACGCCTCGGCGAACGAGAACCACCGAAGGAGCACCGTGAACCGCCTGTCCGCCGAGAACGTCACCCTCGCCTACGACCAGCGCGTCATCGCACGCGAGCTGTCCGTGGAGATACCCGACAACTCCTTCACGGTGATCGTCGGCCCGAACGCGTGCGGCAAGTCCACGCTGCTGCGGGCGCTTTCACGGATGCTGAAGCCGAACGAGGGCCGGGTGCTGCTCGACGGGCAGGTCATCCAGTCGATGCCGGCGAAGAAGGTCGCGCGGACGCTCGGCCTGCTGCCCCAGTCGTCCATCGCGCCCGACGGCATCACCGTCGGCGACCTCGTGGGCCGCGGCCGGTACCCGCACCAGGGCATCCTGCGCCAGTGGTCCCAGGAGGACGAGCGGGTCGTACAGGAGTCGATGGCGCAGACCGGAGTCGCCGAGCTCGCCGATCGCTATGTCGACGAACTGTCCGGCGGGCAGCGGCAGCGCGTGTGGATCGCGATGGCGCTCGCCCAGCAGACGCCCCTGCTGCTGCTCGACGAGCCGACCACCTACCTGGACATCCAGCACCAGATCGACGTCCTCGACCTGTGCGCGGAACTGCACGAGGAGCAGGGCCGCACGCTGGTCGCGGTGCTGCACGACCTCAACCACGCCGCCCGGTACGCCACCCACCTCATCGCGCTGCGGGAGGGCGCGGTCATCGCGGAGGGCGCCCCGGGCGACATCGTCACGGCCGAGCTGGTCGAGGAGGTCTTCGGGCTGCGCTGCCAGGTCATCGACGACCCGGAGACGGGGACACCGCTGGTGGTGCCGGCGGCGCGCAAGGCACGCGCGCGTACCGACCGCGACAAAGTGGCCGCTACAGAAGCTTCCTGAGGCGGAACAGGTCGAACACGTTGGCCTCCAGCTTCACCCGGCCCGAGCCCCAGGCCTTCGCGAAGTTCAGGCCGCCGTTGACCATGGCGACGAGGTCGTCGCCCGCCATGGTCAGCCTGATCTGGGCCTTCTCCGCCGGAAGGCCCTGCACGGTCTCGTCCACCACGATCCGGCCGCCGGAGAGCCGGCCGACGAACGTGACGTCGAGGTCGGTGATCCGGCAGCTGACCGAACGGTCCATGGCCGCGGCGGCGCGGACATTCCCATCGGCCTTCTGCATGTTGTCCGAGAGCTTCTCGAGTGCGACGCGGCACTCTTCGATCGTTGCCATCGTGATCGACGGTACCCCAGGCCTTCGGGGTAGCGTCTGGGCATGAGCGACTCATTGCCCGAGGCCGAGGTCGGGGCCGTAGCGGAGGGTGTTCCGGCGGGTGTTCCGGAGGCCGTCGTGGAGGCCGTCGTGGAGGCGGAGCCCGCGTACGATCCGGCCGCTCCCGCGCCCCTGAACGTGGACCGTGCCCCGAGCGGCAACGCCGACGTCGACGCCCAGCTCGGGCGCCTTGCCGACACCGACCACCTCGCCACGGACGGACATGTCGAGGTGTACGAGGATGTACACCGGGGGCTGCGCGACGCGCTCACCGCGCTCGACGCCCGCCCGGGACCTCCGGCGCCCCCAAGGCCGTACGACAACAGGAGCTGAACCGAACGTGGCAGGAGTGGCACGCCGACGTCTCGACGCCGAGCTGGTCCGACGGAAGCTCGCGCGCTCGCGGGAGCACGCGAGCCAGTTGATCGCCGCCGGCCGGGTCACCGTGGGCAAGGCCGTCGCGACCAAGCCCGCCACCCAGGTGGAGACCGCGGCTGCCATCGTCGTCGTGGCGGACGACGACGACCCCGACTACGTCTCGCGGGGCGGCCACAAGCTCGCGGGCGCGCTGGCGGTCTTCGTACCGCAGGGGCTCGTGGTCGAGGGGCGGCGGGCGCTGGACGCCGGCGCTTCCACCGGAGGCTTCACCGATGTGCTGCTGCGGGCGGGCGCCACGCAGGTCGTGGCGGTCGACGTCGGGTACGGACAACTCGCGTGGTCTCTTCAGAGCGATGAACGCGTCACCGTCAAGGACCGTACGAACGTACGCGAGTTGACGCTTGAAGCGATCGATGGGGAGCCTGTGGATCTAGTCGTGGGGGATCTGTCCTTCATCCCGCTCGGGCTGGTGCTGCCCGCCCTGGCGCGGTGCACGAAGCCGGACGCGGACCTGGTGATGATGGTCAAGCCGCAGTTCGAGGTGGGGAAGGAGCGGCTGGGCAGCGGTGGTGTCGTCCGCAGCCCGGAACTCCGGGCCGAGGCCGTGCGCGGTGTCGCCCGGCGGGCCGCGGAACTGGGGCTCGGGGTGCGGGGCGTCACCGCCAGCCCGCTGCCCGGGCCCTCCGGGAATGTCGAGTACTTTCTGTGGCTGCGGGCCGGCGCACCCGAACTGGACCCGGCCGATGTTGACCGTGCAGTGGCGGAGGGGCCGCGTTGACACAGAACCGAGCTCGTACTGTTTTCCTGCTCGCGCACACGGGTCGCCCCGCGGCGATCCGGAGTGCCGAACTGGTCGTGAAGGGGCTGCTCCAGTCCGGTATCGGAGTGCGCGTCCTGGAGTACGAGGCACGCGACCTGCCGCTCCCGGACGAGGTGGAGACGGTCACCGAGGCCACCCCGCAGTGCCTTGAGGGGTGTGAGCTGCTCATCGTCCTCGGGGGTGACGGCACGCTGCTCCGGGGGGCGGAGTTCGCGCGGGCGTCCGGGGTGCCGATGCTCGGCGTCAACCTCGGCAGCGTGGGGTTCCTCGCGGAGGCCGAGCGGGACGATCTCGACAAGGTCGTGGACCGGGTGGTCACGCGGGCGTACGAGGTCGAGGAGCGGATGACCGTCGATGTCGTCGTGCACAAGAACGGCAACATCGTGCACACGGACTGGGCGTTGAACGAGGCGGCGGTGCAGAAGGCCGGCGCCGAGAAGTTGCTGGAAGTCGTCCTGGAGATCGATGGGCGGCCGGTCACGGGGTTCGGGTGTGACGGGATCGTTTGTGCGACGCCCACCGGGTCGACCGCGTATGCCTTTTCCGCGGGTGGGCCTGTGGTGTGGCCCGAGGTCGAGGCGTTGTTGATGGTGCCGATCAGTGCACATGCGTTGTTCGCGAAGCCGTTGGTCACTTCGCCGGATTCTGTGCTGGCCGTTGAGGTGTTGCCGCACATCCCCCCGGGGGTTTTGTGGTGTGACGGGCGGCGGACGGTTGAGTTGCCTGCCGGGGCTCGGGTTGAGGTTCGGCGGGGGGCTGTTCCTGTGCGGCTTGCTCGGCTGCACCATGCGTCGTTCACCGATCGGCTTGTTGCCAAGTTCGCGTTGCCTGTTTCGGGGTGGCGGGGGGCTCCTCACTAGTGCGGGTGCGTGGGGGCTGGTCGCGCAGTTCCCCGCGCCCCTAAAAGCAGGGGGTCCACTCCCCCGGGTGACGGGGCGCCTCGCGCTTCTCCCGTCCTACCTCGTAAGGTCTTCACCGTGCTGGAAGAGATGCGGATACGGTCGCTCGGAGTCATCGACGATGCTGTCGTCGAACTGTCGCCGGGGTTCACCGCTGTCACGGGTGAGACCGGTGCGGGTAAGACCATGGTCGTCACCAGCCTCGGGCTGTTGCTGGGTGGGCGGGCCGACCCGGCGTTGGTGCGGATCGGGGCGAAGAACGCGGTCGTGGAGGGGCGGATCTCCGTGCCTCCGGGTGCGTCTGCCATGCTGCGCGCCGAGGAGGCCGGTGCCGAGCTCGAGGACGGGACGCTGCTCATCAGCCGTACCGTTTCCGCCGAAGGGCGGTCCCGGGCGCATCTGGGCGGGCGGTCCGTGCCGGTGGGGGTGCTCGCCGAGCTGGCGGACGAGCTGGTCGCCGTGCACGGGCAGACCGATCAGCAGGGGCTGCTGAAGCAGTCCCGGCAGCGGCAGGCGCTCGACCGGTACGCCGGGGACGCCGTCACCGGGCCGCTCACCAAGTACGCCGAGGCTTATCGGCGGCTGCGCGCCGTCGCCGTCGAGCTGGACGAGATCACCACCCGCGCGCGTGAACGGGCCCAGGAAGCCGACATGTTGCGCTACGGCCTCGACGAGATCGCGGGTGTGGAGCCGCGTCCCGGTGAGGACGTGGAGCTGGCAGCCGAGGCCGAACGGCTCGGGCACGCCGAGGCGTTGGCGTCCGCCGCCACGGCCGCTCACGCCGCGCTCGCCGGTAATCCCGAGGACCCTGAGGGCATCGACGCGGCGACTCTCGTCGCGGGTGCGCAGCGGGCCCTGGAGGCCGTACGGTCCCACGACTCCGAACTCGCCTCCCTCACCGACCGGATCGGTGAGATCGGCATCCTTCTGGGCGATGTGGCGGGGGAGTTGGCGGGCTACGCCGACGACTTGGACGCCGATCCGCTGCGGCTGGCCGCCGTCGAGGAACGCCGGGCCGCCCTCAACGCGCTCACCCGGAAGTACGGCGAGGACATCACCGCCGTGCTCGCGTACGCCGAGCAGGGCGCGTCGCGGCTGACCGAACTCGACGGCGACGACGAACGCATCGACGAGTTGACCGCCGAACGGGATGCCCTGCGCGGTGAACTGGGCGGTCTGGCCCAGGCGTTGACCGACGCCCGCACGGAGGCCGCCGAGCGCTTCGCCGCGGCGGTGACCGCGGAGTTGGCCTCCCTCGCGATGCCGCACGCGCGTGTGTCGTTCGAGATCCGGCAGACCGAGGATCCGGAGGGCGTCGAGGTCGGGGGCCGTGCGGTCGCCTACGGCCCGTCGGGCGTCGACGAGGTCGAGTTGCTGCTCGCCCCGCATCCGGGTGCTCCGCCCCGGCCCATCGCCAAGGGCGCGTCCGGTGGTGAACTGTCGCGCGTGATGCTCGCCGTGGAGGTCGTGTTTGCGGGGACCGACCCCGTCCCGACCTACCTCTTCGACGAGGTCGACGCCGGCGTCGGCGGCAAGGCGGCGGTCGAGATCGGACGGCGCCTCGCGAAACTCGCGAAGACCGCGCAGGTCGTCGTCGTGACCCACCTGCCTCAGGTGGCGGCCTTCGCCGATCGCCAGTTGCTGGTCGAGAAGACCAACGACGGGTCCGTCACCCGCTCCGGCGTGAAGGTCCTCGAAGGCGAGGACCGCGTACGGGAGTTGTCCCGAATGCTGGCCGGACAGGAGGACTCGGAGACGGCTCGGGCACATGCGGAGGAGTTGTTGGCTACGGCACGGGCGGACGGCTAGCGGGGGCCAGGCGGACGGTCGGCGGGCGTTCGGCGAATGGCCGGCGCCGGCCGCGCACGGCTGGTGCGAGCCTCGCGTACGGCTGGCGGGTGCTCCGCGTGCGGTGGCCGGATGATCGTGCGCACGCTTCGCACACCCCCACCCCTTCACTCGTACGGGTGATCCCCGCCCCCCTGTTGCCCTTCCGCACAGCCCCCACACCTACCGGCGTTGCCGGAACACCCGTACGTGCTGGCATCCTTGAGACGGAACGCGTAGGAAGCGTGCGGTACACCCCCTCCGCCCGATCCTTCTGTACTTTCTTCGTGACCGCCCGTCGCCGAACCAGGAGCCCCGGCCACGTGACCCCCGTGAGCAGCCACTCACCGCACGGCCAGTCGCCGCTGCGCACCGTGCAGGTGCTCGGCGGAGGCAATGCCGCCAGTAGCGCGCATGTGCGCTCCCTGGCCTCCGGGCTCGTCGCGCGGGGCGTGCGGGTCACGGTGTGCGCCCCCGTCGAGGCCGATCACACCTACGACTTCACGGGCGTCGGCGCCGAACACGTGCACGTGCCCCGCAGCAGCGACCCCGCCTCCGTGGCAGCGCTCCGGGCCGCCTGCGCGGACGCCGACCTGGTGCACGCGCACGGCCTGCACGCCTCCTTCCGCGCCGTCCTCGCCCTCAGCGGCCGCCGCACCCCGCTCGTCGTCACGTGGCACAACCGCGCCCATGCCGAAGGAGCCCGGGCGCACCTGCTGCGGCTGCTGGAGCGCCGGGTCGTGAAGGCCGCGGTGGTCGTCCTGGGCACCACCTCCGATCTTGTGGACCGCGCTCGGCGGACCGGCGCCCGGGACGCCCGTCTCGCCGCCGTCGCGCTGCCGGGGCCGCGCCGGGCCCCCGTGGACCACGACGATCCCGATCGGCTCAGCCCCAAGCTCCGGGCCGAACTCGGCGCCACCGACCGGCCGTTGCTCGTCGCCGTCGGATCGCTCGACCGGCAGCGGGGTTACGACACGCTCCTGGACGCCTCGCGCGGGTGGTGCCGTCTCGACCCGACGCCGTTGCTCGTGATCGCGGGGGAGGGGCCGCTGCGGGGCGAGTTGCAGCGGCGGATCGAGGACGAGGAGCTGCCGGTGCGGCTCATCGGGCGCCGCGACGACGTGGGCGAACTCCTCGCCGCCGCCGATCTCGCACTCCTGCCCAGCAGTTGGGAGTCCCGCTCGGTGATCGCCCAGGAGGCCCTGCACGCCCGCGTGCCGCTCGTCGCGACGGCTGTCGGCGGCATCCCCGAACTCGTCGGCGACGCCGCCCAACTCGTGCCCTACGGCGACGCCAAGGCCCTCGCCGACGCGGTCACCGGACTGCTGCGCGACCCCGAACGCCGGGACCTGCTCCGGGAGAAGGGCGCCCGACAGGCGGCCAGTTGGCCGACCGAGGACGAGACCGTCGCCCAAGTGCTGAGCGTCTACGACGAGTTGACCCAGCCGCTGCCGTTCACCTGAGAGCGGCGCCTCAGGGGACGAGCCTGCGGGCGCGCAGCGCGAGGCTCAACGCCAGTACCGTCTGCGGGTCTTCGAGGTCCGTGCCGAGCAACTCCCCGATGCGGGCGAGCCTGTTGTAGAGGGTCTGCCGGTTGAGGTGGAGTTCGCGGGCCGTCTCCGCCTTGCGGCCCGCGTGGGCCAAGTACGTTTCCAGGGTGGGCAGTAGGGGCGGTTTGGAGCGGTTGTCGTGGTCGCGGAGCGGGCCGATCGCGCGGTCCACGAAGGCCGCGAGGTCCGGGTGGTCGCGCAACCGCCACAGCAACAACTCAATGTCCAGGCGCCGTGCGTCGTACCAGGGTTGGTCGCTCAGGCCCTGTGCCGCCGTCGCCGTCTCGGCCGCGTGCCGCAGTCCAGCCGACGCGGCCGCCCAGCCGCCGGCCACGCCGACGACCACGATCGGCGGCTGCGCGCCCGGGCGTTGCATCCCGGCGCGCTCAACTCCCGCCCGTAGCGCGGCCGCTACTCGATCCGCGACTGCCGAGCGCTCCGACTCCGAGCGCAGGCCGAGGAGGAGCGGGACGCGGCCCTCGACCGGTCGTACGCCCAGCAGGACCGGGACGCCCACCGAGGCCAGTTCCTCGGCGACCGCGCGGGCCAGGACCGCCCAGCCGCCGCCTGGTGCGGCGAGGGCGTCGCCCAGGCGCATCACCACCGGCAGCAGCGGGCTGGTGCCCGGCTTGAAGCCCAGCACCCGGGCCTGCGCCGGGGCGTCCTCCGCGGCGATGCGGCCCTCGGCGAGGTCGGTGAGGAAGTCGCCGCGTCCGCGGGCCGCCAGTTCCTCCTCCTGGCGGGCCTGCATCAGGACCACGGCGAGGATGTCGGCGGCCCGTTCGGCGGCGATGCGGTGGACGGGGGCCAGGGGAGCGCGGACCGGGAGCAGGACGATCCGCGCCCGCACCGAACCCGTACCGGGACCACCGCCCGGCACGTCCACCACCACCGAACCGGCGGGCGGCGAGGCGTCCTTGTGCTGGCCGCGCAGCCCCTCCCACACCTGGAGCGGGTCGGCGCCCTCGGGCCCCGACCCTGCCGCGTAGAGGAGTTGGCCGTCCGGGGTCTCCAGGAAGACCGGGTTGCCGCTGAAGTCGGCCAGGATGCCCAGGACTTGGGGGATTCCGCCGCCGCCGAGCAGGGCCTCCGTGCAGCGGCGGTGGACCTCCTCGGCCTGCTGGAGCAGCGCGTAGTGGCCGTTGACGATCTCGGTGTGGATCTCCTCGGTGACCGCGACGAACGGCACCTCGCGGTGCAGCTGGACGAGGGGGAGGCCGGTCGCCCTGGCCGTCTCGACGAGCGTGGCGGGGAGGCGGGTGAAGCGCGGGCCCAGCTCGACGACCAGGGCCGCGATGCCGCGCTCGGCGAGGGTGCGGACGAACGCGCGTTGCTCCGCCGGGCGCGTGCCGAGGCCGTAGCCCGTGGTCAGGAGGAGTTCGCCGCCCTTGAGGAGGGAGGCGATGTTCGGGACCTCGCCCGCGTGGACCCAGCGCACGGTCCGCTGGAGGCGGTCGGCGCCCGCCAGGATCTCCGGCAGCCCGCTGCGCAGCCCGGGCAGCTCCAGCGCCCGCTGAACGGTGATGCCGGCGCCCTGGCTGTCGAATGTGCTGTCCGTACGGCTGTCCATGGAGCGGACGGTACCTGCGGGAACGCCCCGGGCACATCTCGGGCCCGGGGCGTGCGCTCGGCGGGGGTCAGCCGCCGTAGGCCCCCGAAGCCGTCAGGCGCAGGGCCGTGTCGATCAGGGGGACGTGGCTGAAGGCCTGCGGGAAGTTGCCGACCTGGCGTTGCAGGCGCGGGTCCCACTCCTCGGCGAGGAGGCCCAGGTCGTTGCGGAGCGACAGGAGCTTCTCGAAGAGCTTGCGGGCCTCGTCCACGCGGCCGATCATCGCGAGGTCGTCGGCCATCCAGAACGAGCACGCGAGGAACGCGCCCTCGTCGCCGGGGAGACCGTCGACGCCCTCGTCCGTGCCCGAGGTCGGGTAGCGCAGGATGAAGCCGTCCGGGGTGGACAGCTCGCGCTGGATCGCCTCGATCGTGCCGATCACGCGCTTGTCGTCGGGAGGCAGGAAGCCCATCTGCGGGATGAGCAGCAGCGAGGCGTCCAGCTCCTTCGAGCCGTACGACTGCGTGAAGGTGTTGCGCTCCTTGTCGTAGCCGCGCTCGCACACGTCCCGGTGGATGTCGTCGCGCAGTTCGCGCCACTTCTCCAGCGGGCCGTCCGCGTCGCCCGACTCGATCAGCTTGATCGTGCGGTCGACCGCGACCCAGGCCATCACCTTCGAGTGCACGAAGTGACGGCGCGGGCCGCGCACCTCCCAGATGCCCTCGTCCGGCTCGTCCCAGTGCTTCTCCAGGTAGCGGATCAGCTTCAGCTGGAGCAGGGAGGCGTAGTCGTTGCGGGCCAGGCCCGTCATGTGGGCCAGGTGCAGGGCCTCGGTGACCTCGCCGTAGACGTCCAGCTGGAGCTGGTGCGCGGCGCCGTTGCCGACCCGGACCGGGCCGGAGTTCTCGTAGCCCGGCAGCCAGTCCAGCTCCGCCTCGCCGAGCTCGCGCTCGCCGGCGATGCCGTACATGATCTGCAGGTTCTCCGGGTCGCCCGCGACGGCCCGCAGGAGCCACTCGCGCCAGGCGCGGGCCTCCTCGCGGTAGCCGGTGCGCAGGAGCGAGGAGAGGGTGATGGCCGCGTCGCGGAGCCAGGTGTAGCGGTAGTCCCAGTTGCGGACGCCGCCGATCTCCTCCGGGAGGGAGGTGGTCGGCGCGGCGACGATGCCGCCCGTCGGGGCGTACGTCAGCGCCTTCAGCGTGATCAGGGAGCGGACCACCGCCTCGCGGTACGGGCCGTGGTACGTGCACTGGTCGACCCAGTCGCGCCAGAAGTCCTCCGTGGCCTCCAACGACTGCTCCGGCTCGGGGAGCGGCGGCGGCTGCTTGTGCGAGGGCTCCCAGGAGATGGTGAACGCGATGCGGTCACCCGGCGCGACGGTGAAGTCGGCGTACGTCGTGAGCTGCTTGCCGTAGGTCTCGGCGGATGTGTCGAACCACACGGAGTCGGGGCCCGCGACGGCGACCGTGCGGCCCTCGTGCTTGTGCACCCAGGGGACGACCCGGCCGTAGGAGAAACGCATGCGGAGGGCCGAGCGCATCGGGACGCGGCCGGAGATGCCCTCCACGATGCGGATCAGCTGGGGGGCGCCGTCGCGAGGGGGCATGAAATCGGTCACGCGGACCGTGCCTCGCGGGGTGTCCCACTCCGACTCCAGGATCAGCGAGTCGCCGCGGTAGCCGCGCCGGGCCGCGGTGGGCGGCGGCGCGTCGGCGGCGTGGGCCGGGCCCAGCCGCCAGAAGCCGTGTTCCTCGGTGCCCAGCAGACCGGCGAAGATGGCATGGGAGTCGAATCGGGGCAGGCAGAGCCAGTCCACCGTGCCGTCCCGGCAGACCAGGGCAGCGGTCTGCATGTCTCCGATGAGTGCGTAATCTTCGATGCGCCCGGCCACGTGCAACTCCAGTCGAACGGCCACGTCGCCCCATGGAAAAGGGGCGGTCGCTGTGTGCGGTCAAGGGATCGTTTGTAGTGCGTCGTTGAGGCATGAAGCAAATGACGGTCGTTGCCCAACGGACTGACGAGCTCTCGTTGTTCCGGGAGATACGGGCGGGGGTGGTGCCGTGTTCCGGACCGGCTCGGCAGCGAGTGTCCGAGCAGGATACGACGCACGTAGATGATCTGTGTGCCGCTCTCGCCAACGGACCTGGGCCGAACGGGTGAGCACCCGGTGAGAAGCAGGTAACCAGGGCGCGTCTGTGTCGACGGGAGGCGGGTTCACGCCGACGCAGGTCGCGTCCGTGTCGAGGCGGGCGCGGAGCGTGGCCGGAAGCCATCCCCTCCGGGCGCTGATACCCTGGTAGCCCGTGGACCGGTGGGCAAGAAACCCCCGAACCGCAGCGACGGCGCCTCCAGAAAAACCCGGGATCTCCGGGCGGGCAGCCGCACCGCACCCCAGACCGCGACCACGGGAGCCCCCTCTTGGCCATGCCGCCCGCTGCTTTCCGAAACAGCAACACCACGACGACCAAGCACATCTTCGTCACCGGGGGTGTCGCCTCCTCACTCGGCAAGGGCCTCACCGCCTCCAGCCTCGGCATGCTCCTCAAGGCGCGGGGCCTGCGCGTCGTGATGCAGAAGCTCGACCCGTATCTGAACGTCGACCCCGGCACGATGAACCCCTTCCAGCACGGTGAGGTGTTCGTCACCAACGACGGCGCCGAGACCGACCTCGACATCGGCCACTACGAGCGCTTCCTCGACCGCGACCTGGACGGCAGCGCCAACGTCACCACCGGCCAGGTCTACTCGACGGTGATCGCCAAGGAGCGGCGCGGCGAGTACCTGGGCGACACCGTGCAGGTCATCCCGCACATCACCAACGAGATCAAGCACCGCATCCGGCGCATGGCGACCGACGAGGTCGACGTCGTCATCACCGAGGTCGGCGGCACGGTCGGCGACATCGAGTCGCTGCCCTTCCTGGAGACGGTCCGCCAGGTCCGCCACGAGGTCGGCCGCGACAACGTGTTCGTGGTCCACATCTCGCTCCTGCCGTACATCGGCCCCTCGGGCGAGCTGAAGACCAAGCCGACCCAGCACTCGGTCGCGGCCCTGCGCAACATCGGCATCCAGCCCGACGCCATCGTGCTGCGCTCCGACCGCGAGGTGCCGACCGCGATCAAGCGCAAGATCTCGCTGATGTGCGACGTCGACGAGGCCGCCGTGGTGGCCTGCCCCGACGCCCGGTCGATCTACGACATCCCCAAGACCGTGCACAGCGAGGGCCTGGACGCCTATGTCGTCCGCAAGCTGGACCTGCCGTTCCGCGATGTGGACTGGCGGACCTGGGACGACCTGCTCGACCGCGTCCACAACCCGCTGCACGAGATCAACCTCGCGCTGGTCGGCAAGTACATCGACCTGCCCGACGCCTACCTCTCGGTCACCGAGGCGCTGCGCGCCGGCGGGTTCGCCAACAAGGCCCGCGTGAAGATCAAGTGGGTCACCTCGGACGACTGCAAGACCCCGGCCGGCGCCGCCAAGCAGCTCGCCGACGTGGACGCGATCTGCATCCCCGGCGGCTTCGGCGACCGCGGTGTGTCCGGCAAGGTCGGCGCCATCCAGTACGCCCGCGAGCACAAGATCCCGCTGCTCGGCCTGTGCCTGGGCCTCCAGTGCATCGTGATCGAGGCCGCGCGCAACCTGGCCGGCATCGCGGACGCCAACTCCACCGAGTTCGACGCGGCCACCGGCCACCCGGTCATCTCCACCATGGCCGAGCAGCTCGACATCGTCGCCGGCGAGGGCGACATGGGCGGCACCATGCGCCTGGGCATGTACCCGGCCAAGCTCGCCGAGGGCTCCATCGTGCGCGAGGTCTACGACGGCAAGGAGTACGTCGAGGAGCGCCACCGCCACCGCTACGAGGTCAACAACGCCTACCGCGCCGAGCTGGAGAAGAAGGCCGGCCTGCAGTTCTCCGGCACGTCCCCGGACGGCAAGCTCGTCGAGTACGTCGAGTACCCGCGCGAGGTCCACCCCTACCTCGTCGCGACCCAGGCCCACCCCGAGCTGCGCTCCCGCCCGACCCGGCCGCACCCGCTCTTCGCGGGCCTGGTCAAGGCGGCCGTGGCACGCAAGACGGGCAAGTAGCAAGTAGTACGAGGGTTGTACGGTGACCGGGGTGCGCGCCTTCAAGAGGTGTGCACCCCGGCCGTATGTGGACATCCGGTTCGTGACATTCCTGTACGTGGGTTTCGGGTACGTGTGGAGGGACAGCGCATGACGATCAAGGACACCCCGGAGGAGTGGGAGATCCGGGCGACCGTGACCCCCTTCGTCGGCAACAAGACCTCCGTGCGCACCGACGACGTGGTCATGCCCGACGGCACGGTCGTGCACCGCGACTACCAGGTCCACCCCGGCTCCGTGGCGATCCTCGCCCTGGACGAGGAGGACCGGGTCCTGGTCATCAAGCAGTACCGCCACCCCGTACGGCAGAAGCTGTGGGAGATCCCGGCCGGACTGCTCGACATCCCCGGTGAGAACCCGCTGCACGCCGCCCAGCGCGAGCTGTACGAGGAGGCGCACGTCAAGGCCGAGGACTGGCGGGTGCTGACCGACGTCTACACCACGCCCGGCGGCTGCGACGAGGCCATCCGCGTCTTCCTGGCCCGGAACCTGTCCGAGGCCGACGGGCAGCGCTTCGAGGTCGAGGACGAGGAGGCCGACATGGAGCACGCGCGTGTGCCCGTCGACGACCTGGTCCGCGGGGTCCTCGCCGGCGAGCTGCACAACAACTGCCTCGCCGTCGGCGTCCTCGCCCTGGTCGCCGCCCGGCACGGCGACGGCGTCGACGCGCTGCGCCCCGCCGAGGCGCCGTGGCCGGCGCGTCCCTTCGAGTCCTGAACCCACCCCCTTGTCATCGATCACCGGTGTGACGATCGGCTGATCCGATCGGGGGACGTGCCCGCCGCGCTCCGCACGGTTCGTCGCAGAGCGTGAACTAGGCTCTGGAATCACCCGATCCGGAGTCCCGGCGGGCTATGCGCGTGCAGTGGGACGGGAGCGTGGCCCGTGACGGATCAGGCGGTGGACACCGGCGGCGTGAGGCTGTCCGAGGACACTTCTGTCGAGGGCCAATTCCTGGGCCGTGCAAGAGAGTTGAAGGAGCTGCGCGCCGACATCGAGCGCGCGGGCCTGGACACCATCGCGGGCCGCAAGGCCCCTCGCGCGCGGGTCCTCCTCATCGCGGGCAAGCCCGGCTCCGGCCGCAGCGCGCTGGCCGCGGAACTCGTCCGACAGGTCGCTGACCGTTACGACGCCGGTGTGTTCCGGGCCCGGCTGAGCGAGCCCGACGGCACCCCCGTCCCCACCGAGCGCACCGCCCGCGAACTCCTCACCGCCCTGGAGCTGCCGACCCCGGCCGGCGCCTCCGAGGACGACCTCTCGGACATCCTGCGCGAGGCCCTCACCGACCGGCGGGCGCTGCTCCTGCTGGACGACGCGGCCGACGCCGAGCAGGTCGACGCGCTGCTGCCGGACTCCCCGGACTGCCTGGTCGTCGCCGTCTCCGGCGGCCCGCTCACCGGCATCGCCGACGTCCGCCCCTGCACCCTGGGCGGCCTCGACACCAAGTCCGCACTGGAACTCCTCACCCGCTACACCGGCGCGGTCCGCATCACCGTCGACCCGGTCGCCGCCGAGGGCCTCGTCGAGGCCTGCCGGCACCAGCCGGCCGCCCTGACCCTGGCCGGCGGCTGGCTCGCCGCCCGCCCGCAGGCGGCCGTAGCGGACCTCGCCAAGCACCTGCACGCCGAGAGCGACGAGGGCACGCCCCTGAGCCGCGTCTTCCGGCTCGTCTACGGCTCCCTGCCGAGCCCGGCCGCCCGGATACTGCGACTGCTCTCCCTCGCCCCGGCCGGCCTGGTCGACCCGCAGACCGCCTCCGCGCTCGCCGGCTGCTCCGTCAACGGCGCCCGCACCACCCTGGACGACTTCGTCGCCGCCGGTCTGCTGCGGGCCCTGGACTCGCCGCTCCCGCAGTACGAGGTCCCCGGCTGCCTCCAGCCCCTCCTGCACGCCCTCGCCGAGACCCAGGACCGCCCGGCCGAACTCCAGCTGGCCCGCGCCCGCATGCTGGAGCGCACCGTACGGCTGCTCCAGTCCTGCCGCGCCATCACCGAGACGGACAGCCCGCAGGCCCGCGAGAAACTCCTCGGCACGCCCCGCGCGCTGCGCTTCCCGACCCCCCGAGCGGCCGCCGACTGGCTCCGCGTCCGCCAGCCCGCCCTGCTCGCCTCCGCCCGCCTCGCGGTCGCCGACGGCGAACTCGACACGCTGGCCCGCCGGTTGATGTCCCAGCTCGTGCGCGCGATGGTCGCCCACTTCGGCACCCAGGCCGCCGCCCCCGAGCTCTACGGCATCCACCGCCTCGTCCTCGACGTGGCCGAGCGGCGGAACCTGCCCCGCGAGAAGGCCGCCGCGCTGCTGAACCTCGCCGATCTGGACGCGCAGACCGGCCGGACCACCGAGGCACTGGCCCGCTACCGGGCCGCGCTGGACGCCGGACGCGAAGCGAACGACCCGTATGCGACCGGCCGCGCGATGGAATCCGTAGGCGGCGCGCACCAGGAGCTCGGTGACTACGACCGGGCCGCCGACTGGTTCGGCCGCGCGCTCGCCCAGCGGCAGGCCCGGGACGAGCGCGTGGACGCCGCCCGGCTCTACGGCCGGATCGGCGCCGCGCACACCTATGCGGGCCGCTACGGCGAGGCGCTGAGGAACTGGCGGGCGGCCGTCGCCGGGCACCGCAAGAACGGCGATGTGGCCGCCCAGGCAAGGGCGTTGAGCGAGCTGGCGCGGGTCCAGGAGTACGCGGGCCGCCCCGAGGAATCGCTCGCCACCTGCCACGAGGCCGTCGAGTGGGCGCGCCGCGCGGATGACGTACGGCTGCAGGCGGCGCTCCAGCTGCGGCTGGCCGACACCCTCGACCGGCTCGGCGATCCGGCGTCTGCCGCGCTGCACCGGGGGACGGCCGAGCGGATGCTGGGCGAGGAGCTTCTGGAGGCCGATTCCGCCCCCGAAACCCCGGAATCCGCCTCCGAACCCCTGGAACAAGACGCTAACGCCTGCGAAATCCGTAGTACATCCGCAGAAGATTGATGCATTGAAAGGCTAGACACGGAGAACACCTTCATTAGACTGGCTCTGCCGCACCTTCTCCTGCGGTCTCCCGGTGCGCTCATGCATGTCCGGGTATGAGATGTATTGCCCCACACCCTCTGAGCCAAGGACCGTGATCGACGTGAAGGTCGGCATCCCCCGCGAGGTCAAGAACAACGAGTTCCGGGTGGCCATCACCCCCGCCGGCGTGCACGAGCTGGTGCGCCACGGCCACCAGGTCTTCATCGAGCAGAACGCCGGCGTCGGCTCCTCGATCACGGACGACGAGTACGTCTCCGCAGGCGCGCAGATCCTGGCCACCGCCGACGAGGTGTGGGCCACCACCGACCTGCTGCTCAAGGTCAAGGAGCCCATCGCCGAGGAGTACCACCGCCTCCGCAAGGACCAGACGCTCTTCACGTACCTGCACCTGGCCGCCTCCAAGGAGTGCACCGACGCGCTCGTCGAGTCCGGCACCACGGCGATCGCCTACGAGACCGTCGAACTCCCGGGCCGCGCCCTGCCGTTGCTCGCCCCGATGTCCGAGGTCGCGGGCCGGCTGGCCCCGCAGGTCGGCGCCTACCACCTGATGCGCTCGGTCGGCGGCCGCGGTGTCCTCCCCGGCGGTGTCCCCGGCACCCAGCCCGCGCGCGCCGTCGTCATCGGCGGCGGGGTCTCCGGCTGGAACGCCACGCAGATCGCCGTCGGCATGGGCTTCCACGTCACGCTGCTCGACCGCGACATCAACAAGCTCCGCGAGGCCGACAAGGTCTTCGGCACCAAGGTCCGGGCGATCATGTCCAACGCCTTCGAGCTGGAGAAGGCCGTCCTGGACGCCGACCTCGTCATCGGCGCGGTGCTCATCCCGGGCGCCAAGGCGCCGAAGCTGGTCACCAACGAACTCGTGTCGCGGATGAAGCCCGGAAGTGTTCTTGTCGACATCGCGATCGACCAGGGCGGCTGCTTCGAGGACTCGCGCCCGACGACCCACGCCGAGCCGACCTTCCCGGTCCACAACTCGGTCTTCTACTGCGTCGCCAACATGCCCGGCGCGGTGCCGAACACGTCGACCTACGCGCTCACCAACGCGACGCTCCCGTACATCGTGGAGCTCGCCAACCGCGGCTGGGCCGACGCGCTGCGACGTGATCCTGCTCTCGCCAAGGGCCTCAACACCCATGACGGCAAGGTGATTTACCGCGAGGTCGCCGAGGCGCACGGACTCGAGCACGTCGAGCTGGAATCGCTGCTCGGCTGACTCTGTCGACTAAGTCACCGTTCGGTAAAAGGCGATACGTCAACACAGGTCGTCAACTCAGCGCACCCGGCCGGACCTTGCTCGACAGGTCCGGCCGGAAGTGTGTGTATGGTCACTTTGCGGCACTCGGTCAACTCGCGCCGAACGTAACCCTTGAACCGATTCGTGCACCGGTGAAACCTGCCGTGCGACTGCCGTACGCCCTTGACAGAGGGATGTTTCATTGCCGACACATCGGGCCGGGTCCGGCGGATTGTGTTGCTGCGAACACCCGACACGCCATAGAGTCGCCAACCGTCGGCATGGTGCCACGCTGACCTATCGAGAAGTTCCCTGGTCACCAAGGAGGTAAGACGACTTGTGAATGAGTCGACATTTTCTCCCGGGGGTGGTCAACCAGGAATGCCTGCAAGGGGCCAGGAGCCCGCGGGGTTCGAGGCTGTCGGCTCCGTTGCGGTGCGAACCTTCGCAGCCCACCAGGGTCACCACAAGCCAGGGGTGACCCAGCCAGCACACCAGAGCATGGATGGCCATCACGTGAACGCCATGGCCGGCGACGGAAGGGGCGCGCCCCACAACCATTTCGCCGACTACGACGAACTGCCCGACGGGCACTTCTACGACCCCGACGCCGAGTACGAGCCCGATCCCGAGTACGCGGCCACACTCGCGCCCGACGCCGCCCGTCAGCGCCGCGAGCGCGTGGGCCCGACCGGACGCCCGCTGCCCTACTTCCCGATCCCGGGTCCGCTGACCAGTCACGGCCCCGCGACGATCATCGCGATGTGCAACCAGAAGGGCGGCGTCGGCAAGACCACGTCGACCATCAACCTGGGTGCCGCGCTCGCGGAGTACGGCCGACGCGTACTGCTCGTCGACTTCGACCCGCAGGGCGCGCTGTCGGTCGGACTGGGCGTCAATCCCATGGAGTTGGACCTCACCGTCTACAACCTGCTCATGGAGCGGGGCATGTCGGCCGACGAGGTTCTGCTCAAGACAGCTGTCCCGAACATGGACTTGCTGCCCAGCAACATCGACTTGTCGGCCGCCGAAGTGCAGTTGGTGAGCGAGGTCGCGCGCGAGTCCACGCTGCAGCGGGCGTTGAAGCCGCTGATGGCCGACTACGACTACATCGTGATCGACTGTCAGCCCTCCCTCGGCCTGCTCACCGTGAACGCCCTGACGGCGGCTCACAAGGTGATCGTGCCGCTGGAGTGCGAGTTCTTCGCGCTGCGCGGTGTCGCCCTGCTGACGGAGACCATCGAGAAGGTCCAGGAGCGCCTCAACCCCGAGTTGGAGCTCGACGGGATCCTCGCCACGATGTACGACTCCCGCACCGTGCACAGCCGTGAGGTGCTCGCGCGCGTGGTCGAGGCGTTCGACGATCACGTCTACCACACGGTCATCGGGCGCACGGTGCGCTTCCCGGAGACCACGGTCGCCGGTGAGCCGATCACCACGTACGCCTCCAACTCCGTCGGTGCCGCCGCCTATCGCCAGCTCGCCAGGGAGGTGCTCGCCCGGTGTCACGCCGAGTGAGTCTGCCGGGGGCCGACGAACTGTTCCGTACGACAGGGGGGATGGCGCTTCAGTCGTCCACCCCGAGGAGCCGGGCCAACGGCGAGGCCCGGGTGCCGGCTCCGGCGGGGGAGAGCGATCCCACCGCCGGGGAGGACGCCCCGCAGTCCGTACCGGCCCAGGGCGGTGACGGAGAGGGCGCCGAGCACGTCGCGGCGGACTCGGACGGCGGCGAGTCCCGCAGCCGGTCCGCGGACGGCTCAGGACGACGTCAGGAGGCGCAGGAAGGTTCTGCCCAGCCTCGGAAGCAGCGACAGCGGGCGCAGGCCAACCGTCGGCCCAGCGGGCGCGAGCGGCACGACGAGAAGATCACCGTGTACGTCTCCGCCGAGGAACTCATCGACCTGGAGCACGCGCGCCTGATGCTCCGGGGCGAGCACGGCCTCGCGGTCGACCGCGGCCGGATCGTCCGTGAGGCGGTCGCCGTGGTCCTGGCCGATCTGGAGTCACGCGGGGACGCGAGCATTCTCGTCCGCCGCCTTCGCGGGCGGTAGCGGTAGCCTGCGGGGGCCATGACCTCGAACGACGCTCCCGCATCCGGCGCCCCCGCCGGCCGTCGGCGTGCGCTGGGCAAGGGGCCGGGCGCGGCTCCCGAGCCCGAGGCGCAGGTCGCCGTGGCGGAGCCGGTGCCGGTGCCCGAGGTGGTCGTAGAAGAATCTGCTGAGCCTGTCGAAGAACCCGATGACGGGGTTTTCAAGGTCCGGCTCGCCAACTTCGAGGGGCCCTTCGACCTTCTCCTCCAGTTGATCTCGAAGCACAAGCTCGATGTGACCGAGGTGGCGCTGTCCAAGGTCACCGATGAGTTCATGGCGCACATCAGGGCGATGGGGCCGGACTGGGATCTGGACCAGACGACCGAGTTTCTCGTCGTCGCGGCGACTCTGCTGGATCTGAAGGCGGCGCGGTTGCTGCCCGCCGCCGAGGTCGAGGACGAGGCCGATCTCGCGTTGCTGGAGGCGCGGGACCTGTTGTTCGCGCGGTTGTTGCAGTACCGGGCGTACAAGCAGATCGCCGACATCTTCAACCGGCGGCTCGACGACGAGGCCCGGCGCTACCCCCGGACCGTCGGGCTCGAACCGCACCACGCCGAGCTGCTGCCCGAGGTCGTCATCCGGATCGGGCCCGAGGGCTTCGCCAAGCTCGCCGTGAAGGCGATGCAGGCCAAGCCCAAGCCGCAGGTGTACGTCGACCACATCCACGCGCCGCTCGTCAGCGTGCAGGAGCAGGCCGGGATCATGGTGGCGCGGCTGCGGGAGCTCGGCGAGGCCAGCTTCAGCGTGCTCGTGGACGACACCGACGACACCCTGACCGTCGTAGCGAGGTTCCTGGCCCTTCTGGAGCTGTACCGGGAGAAGGCCGTCGCGCTGGACCAGGAGACCGCGCTCGGGGATCTGATCGTGCGCTGGACCGGTGGGGAGGGGGAAGGCGAGCCGGTGGTGACGGACGAGTTCGACCGGCCGCCCGAGCCGCCCAAGGAGACCAAGGAGGAGTCGGCGTGAGCGAGGAGACCACGGGCGTACCGGCGAGCCCGTCCGGCGTCGCGGAGCTCGACCTCAAGCCCGCCCTGGAGGCCGTCCTGATGGTCGTGGACGAGCCCGCGACCGTGGAACACCTCGCGAAAATACTCCAGCGGCCCAAACGGCGGATCGCGGACGCGTTGCGCGAGCTGGCCGACGAGTACACCGTCCAGGGGCGCGGTTTCGAGCTGCGGCTGATCGCCGGGGGCTGGCGTTTCTACTCGCGGCCGGAGTACGCGCCGGCCGTCGAGGGCTTCGTCCTGGACGGTCAGCAGGCCCGGCTCACCCAGGCGGCGCTGGAGACCCTGGCGGTCGTCGCGTACCGCCAGCCGGTCAGCCGCAGCAGGGTCTCGATGGTCCGCGGAGTCAACTGCGACGGTGTGATGCGCACCCTCCTGCAGCGGGGTCTGGTCGAGGAGGCGGGCACGGAACCCGAAACAGGTGCGATCCTGTACGTGACGACGAACTACTTTCTGGAGCGGATGGGCCTGCGCGGCCTGGACGAGCTCCCGGAGCTCGCGCCCTTCCTCCCTGAGGCTGAGGCGATCGAGGCGGAGACGCTGGAAGGGGTCCCGTCGTTCGATCCGGATGCACCGGATGCAGATGCAGACGAAACGACGACGACGGAACTTTGATGCGAAGCAGTGGCAGTGGCAGCAGTGGCGGCGGCGGTAGGAGCGGCGGGCGCGGCAACCCCCGCGGGACCGGCGGGGGCGGCAATCCCCGGGGTTCCGGTGGGGGCGGCGGCGGCCGTGGCTCCGGCGCGGGCAACTCCCGGGGCGCCGGTGGCGGCGGCTCCCAGCCGAGGGGCGCGGGAGGCCGTGACGACAAGCCCAAGCGCGCCGGAAAGCCGCGTCCCGAAGAGCGGCGCTACGACGTAGGCCCCACGGGATCCCACGAAGGTCCCAAGTCAGGGCGGGGTGCCGCCGCGCGCGGTGGTGCCAAGGGCGGCCCCAAGCAGGGCCAGGGCACCGGCCGCGGGCGCTGGGCGCCGGCGACCTCGCGTGAGTACGACGCGCGGGCCGAGGAGCGCAACCGGGAGCGGTACGCGGGCAAGAAGGACGTGAAGCTGCCCAAGACCTTCCCGGGCGCCGAGCAGGAGGGCGAGCGGCTCCAGAAGGTCCTCGCACGGGCGGGCTACGGCTCCCGGCGCTCCTGCGAGGAGCTGATCGAGCAGTCCCGGGTCGAGGTCAACGGCGAGATCGTCGTCGAGCAGGGTCTGCGGGTCGACCCCGAGCACGACGAGATCAAGGTCGACGGCCTGACGGTGGCGACGCAGTCGTACCAGTTCTTCTCGCTGAACAAGCCCGCCGGTGTCGTCGCGACGATGGAGGACCCCGAGGGCCGCCAGTGCCTCGGCGACTACGTCACCAACCGCGAGACGCGTCTTTTCCACGTCGGGCGGCTCGACACCGAGACCGAGGGTGTGATCCTGCTCACCAACCACGGCGAGCTGGCGCACCGGCTGACCCACCCCAAGTACGGCGTGAAGAAGACCTACCTCGCGCACATCGTGGGCCCGATCCCGCGCGACCTGGGCAAGCAGCTCAAGGACGGCATCCAGCTGGAGGACGGGTACGCGCGAGCGGACCACTTCCGGGTCGTCGAGCAGACCGGCAAGAACTACCTGGTCGAGGTGACCCTCCACGAGGGCCGCAAGCACATCGTGCGACGCATGCTCGCGGAGGCCGGCTTCCCGGTCGACAAGCTGGTGCGGGTCTCCTTCGGTCCGATCACCCTGGGCGACCAGAAGTCGGGCTGGCTGCGACGGCTGTCGAACACCGAGGTCGGCATGCTGATGCAGGAAGTCGATCTGTAAGTCGATCTTTAGAGGCGTGAGTTGAGTGCGGCCGGTTCCGGGTTTCTCCGGGGCCGGCCGTTTCGTTCTCGTCGTCTTCCTCGGGTGCCGGGGGTTGTGCGGGACCGCGACCCCCCTTTATAGTCGAACTGACTATTAAGGGGGGTGGTTGCTCATGATCACAACACCGGGCTACGACAAGTACGCCTTCGAACCTTTCGCCGTCACCGCCGACCTCGCCGTCCTGACGATCCGCGCGGGCGCCCTGCACGTGCTGCTCGTCGAGCGCGGACAGGAGCCGTACGCCGGGCACTGGGCGCTGCCCGGCGGCTTCGTGGCGCCGGACGAGTCCGCGGAGACGGCCGCCCGGCGTGAACTCGCCGAGGAGACCGGCCTGTCGGACGTCTCCGGGCTGCACCTGGAGCAACTCCGCACCTACAGCGAGCCCGACCGCGACCCCCGCATGCGGGTCGTCACCGTCGCCTTCGCCGCGCTGGTGCCCGATCCGCCCGAGCCGCACGCGGGCAGCGACGCGGCGCAGGCCCGCTGGCTGCCGTACGACGCGCTCGGGCCGCTCGCCTTCGACCACGACCGGATCCTGGCCGACGCGCACGAACGGGTGGGCGCCAAGCTGGAGTACAGCTCCCTCGCCACGGCTTTCTGTTCGCCCGAGTTCACGCTCGGGGAGCTGCAACAGGTCTACGAGACCGTGTGGGGCGCGGAGTTGGACCGGCCGAACTTCCGGCGCAAGGTGCTCGCGACGCCGGGTTTCGTCGAACCTGTGCTGGGCGGGGCCAAGTTGACGGGTGGTCGGGGGAAGCCGGCGGCGCTGTACCGCGCCGGGACCGCCACCGCCCTGTATCCACCGCTGCTCCGGCCGACCCGGGAAGGACGTCTCGCATGACCTCGACCACCGTCAACAAGGGTGCTGCGACAGGGGCGTTGATCGGCCTCGCGCTCGGGGACGCGCTGGGTTTCCCGACCGAGTTCAACGCCGTGCCCGACATCCTCGCCAAGTTCGGTCCCTGGCGGGAGATGGAGTTGCCGAAGCCCGCGATCGTCACCGATGACACGCAGATGACGCTGGCGTTGGGGCGGGGTATGCGAACTGCCATGGAACGGGGGCTGCTTGGGCCCAAGCGGATGGAGCGGCCGGTGCGTGAGGAGTTCGTGGACTGGTATCAGTCGCCGGACAACAACCGTGCCCCGGGCCGGACTTGCCTCGTCGCCTGCAACCTGCTGAAGGGCGAGGGGCGGGTGTGGCAGGACGCCAGCCAGATCGGTTCGAAGGGCTGCGGGGCCAACATGCGCGTCGCGCCGATCGGGCTGATCCCCGGTCTGGACGACGAACAGCGGTCCGGCGCGGCTCAGTTGCAGTCCGCGCTGACCCACGGTCACCCGACCGCCCTCGCCGCGTCCGACCTCACCGCGCACGCCGTGCGGCTGCTCGCGCAGGGTGCGGAACCGACCGGGCTGGTCGGGCTGCTGCGGTCGTACGCCGTCGAGAACCGGACCCGGTACCACCACCGTTGGCTGGGTGACCTGTGGACGCGGAGCCAGGACCCCACGCCCGAGCACTTCATCGCGCGGGGGTGGGACGAGTGCCTGGAGGTGCTCGGCCGGCTCGAGGACGCGGTACGGACAGTCTCCCCGGAGACCGACCCGTGCCTGGCGACCGGCGCGGGCTGGATCGCGGAGGAGGCGCTGGCCACTGGGCTGTTGTGCTTCCTGCTCTTCGTCGAGGAGCCGGTGACCGCGTTGCGGCGGGCGGCCTGTACGTCCGGTGACTCGGACTCGATCGCCTGTCTTGCGGGGGCGTTCGCGGGGGCGCATCTCGGGGCGGATGCGTGGCCGGAGGAGTGGGCGCGGCGGATCGAGTATCGGGGGGAGCTGGTGGGGCTGGGGGCGCTCTGGGATGCCTGACGCATCTCGACTGTGTCTGACGTCGATGGGCGGTGTCAGACAGTGGGCCTATCGTGGCAGGCATGAGTAAGGCGAAGCGCAGACGCGTGCCGGTCCGGGAGCTGTCCCGGCACACCGCGGCTCTGTTGGACGCCGTGGCGGCGGGGGAGTCGATCGAGGTCACTCGGGACGGGGTGCCGGTCGCCATCCTGTCTCCGCTGGAGCCGGCCGAGCGGGACATCCGTGCCGCGATCGCCATCGGCCTGCTCGACGCCTCGGTCATGGACGAGAGTTACGGCGTCGAGGCCGCCGACGCGCTGGAGCGGCTGCGCGCGGTCAGACGGGACGCGGGGGGACGCGGCCCCACCGCGGAGCTGCTCGCCCAGCGCGAGAAGGAGACGCGGTGACGCTGCTCTACCTCGACGCGTCGGCGATCGCCAAGCTGCTGCGGGCCGAGGCGGAGACGGCCGCGCTGGAGCAGTGGATCGGGCAGCACGGCGGAATGCGTTGTGTCATCACCTGTGACCTGGCGCAGACCGAGGTGCGGCTGCTGCTGCACCGGCTCGGCGCGGACGAGGACGAGCGGGCGGCCGCCGACGCGCTGCTGAACGCCATCGCGCGGGTTCGTCTCACGCCCGAACTGATGCAGGACGCGGAGGACTTGACGCCGGACACCTTGCTGCGCAGCCTCGACGCGATCCACACCGTGGCGGCGCTGAAGCTCGGTCACGGGGTCAGCTGGTTCGTGACGTACGACAAGCGGCAGGGCGAGGCCGCCGCCAACGCGGGGTTGGCGGTGGCGTCACCCCGCTAGGGCGTCGGTGGACGCGCGGCGGACCCCGATCAGGAAGTCCTCCACGCGGCGTCGGTCCGGCTCCGCCGGGAGTGGGGTGCGGGTCGCCGCCTCGTCCGTCTCCGTGGCCAGGCGGGTCATCCAGGATTCCACCTCCGGCCAGGGGACTTCGCCGCGTTTCACCGCGAGGAGCGGGGCGCGTCGGTCGCCGACGTCGATCCTCAGGGTGCCCGTGCGGAGCAGGTCGCGGGCGCTGGTGAGGAGGCGGAGGAGGTGCATCGCGTGTTTCCAGCGCGGGGCGCCGTGCGTGCGGATGTCGACCTCCAGCTTTTTGCGCTGGCCCAACGCGTAGCGCGTGAACGTCTCGTGGACCTGGCGGGAGAGGAACGCGTCGCGCAGGGCGAGGAGTTCACGGCCCGTGGCGTCGACGTGCTCGACGAGGGGGGAGTGGAGGCACTCCAGGATGTTGGGGTTCGCGCGCAGGGCCAGTTCGCAGAAGCGCTCCAGCTCCCAGCTGAACTGCTCCTCCGCCGGGCCCTCGATGTGCGTCGGCGGCTTCTCGAAGCGCCAGAAGAGGGGAGTGGGGGCCACGAACACGCCCCGGCGATCCGTGTCGCTGCCGTCCGTCGCCAGGCCGAAGGCGCGTGAACCCATCACGCAGGCGTAGATCGTGTGGTCGCGGACCAGGCTCTCGAACGGCATTCCCGGAGCGTACGTCGCAACTCACGCCAGGCGGATCGAATTTCCCTCCACCTTGATCTGCTCGGCGGGCAGCGGCTTCGGCGCCGGACCCGCCTCCACGGAACCGTCCGCGATGCGGTACTTGCTGCCGTGGCACGGGCAGTCGATGGTGCCGTTCGCGACGGTGCCGACCGTGCAGCCCTGGTGGGTGCAGATCGCCGAGAAGGCCTTGAACTCGTCCTTCTTCGGCTGGGTCACCACGATCTTCTGGTCCTTGAAGATCTTGCCGCCGCCGACGGGGATCTCGGAGGTCTTCGCCAGCTCCTGGCCGCCGGTGGCCTTCACGGACGACGAGCCCGAGGAGTCGTTGCTGTCGCCGTACTTGCTGCAGCCTGCGGTGAGCGCGGCGGCCGCACCCGTCGCGAGGACCGTGCGGCGCGTCGAGCTGTCGGTCATGTGGTCACTCCGAGGGGGGTGGGTAGTCGCCTGGTCGCTGCGACCGTGGTCATGTCGTCACTCCGACCGTGCGGAAGAACCAGAGCGCGGATGTCAGCCAGAGCAGCGTGAGGAGGGTGAAGACCAGTCCGCCGACGACCGGCAGCAGCCAGCCGGGCAGCCGCTCCGAGCGGAGCAGCAGCATCTTGGCACTGAAGGCGCCGAAGAACGCGCACCCCAGGAGGGAATGCCACATCACGCGTGTCGAGTACGTCTGGTAGCCGAACGCGTAGAGGCAGTGCACGGCGACCGGCACGGCCACCAGGAACGCGATCCGCCCCGACCAGCGGTGCAGCGTCGCCGACCAACTCGGGCCCGGCAGCCTGCCGTAGACCATGAAGGCCGAGACGACCTGGACGAGGGCGAAGAAGAACGCGGTCGTCGCGAGCCAGGACTTCACCGCGCCCGTGCTGCTGAAGCCGGCGAGGTTGAAGGCGGTGCCCGCCGGGTCGTGGACCTTGCCGTAGACGCCAAGGCCGACGGCTACGGCGGCGGCGACCAGGGCCGGGACCAGGTAGCGGGCGGGGCTGTCGTGGTGGGGTGCGGGTGGGCGCGGGGGGTAGGACTGGGTGGCGGCGTTCGGGTCGGCGGTCATGATCGGCTCCCTGAGGCGGACGGTGGGTCAGGGGGTGACGGGCTGGGCGGTGAGCTGCTGGCCGTCGACCGTGACCGCGCCGGTCTCCGGGTCGATACGGGGTGCGGAGGTGGCCTTGCCGTCGCGGGTGACGATGCCGGTCTGGCGGCCGTTCGGCAGCACGATCCAGCCGCCGTCGATCTTGGCGCCGCGCACCTTGGCGGTCGCGCGCCACAGCCCGGACGGCTTGACGGCTTTGTCGGCGGTGAACGTGTACGGGCGGCCCTCGTCCTTGACGGTGCCGGTGATCTTCTTGCCCTGCTCGATCCTGCCGTCGAGTACGGCGCCGTTCGGGGCGGTGAGTTTCATGCTGCCGTTGTTGTTGACGCGGCCCCGGAGCCAGGCCTCCTTGTAGCGGCCGTCGCAGAAGTAGGCGACCGCCTTGCCGTCACGGACGGAGACCGCGATCGAGGCGGCGTCGTCGTCGGTGCGGCCGGCGTAGTTGGCGTTCGCGACGGATGGCTTCGACGGCGATGGCGTCGGGCTGGGGCTGGGCGTGGCGGATGGTGTCGGTGGCGTCTTCTGTGACGCGGACGGTGATGCCTCGCTGTACGAGGACGACGCGGTCTTCGTTCCCGAAGTCGCGTTGAGCGTCAGCATGAACAGGCCCAGCACCAGGCCCGCCAGAAGTGTGAGCAATGGTCCAGGACGCTTCACTGTGGCCCTCCCCCGAGGTGTGCTTCCAGCCCATCAGAGCGGACTCCGGGCCGTGGGTAAAGAGGCATACCGGGATGATCTCACCCCAAGTAGCGGAACGGGACGGTTCGGGTGACATTGGCAGGGTTCGAGGCCGGGCCCCGACCAGCGGCCGGCCGCTCTCGAAAGGTGCGAGCCATGGCGGGCAACGATCTCGGCAGCCTTCTCGGTGGACTTCTGAAGGGTGCGGGCGGAGGGGGCCAAAGCGGTTCCGGCAGCGGCAACATCCTGGGCGCGCTGCTCTCGGCCCTCGGCGGCAGTCAGGGCGGCGGGAGTGCCGGAAGCAATCCGCTGGGTGGGCTTCTCGACATGCTCACCAAGTCCGGGCTGGCCGCGCAGAAGGACTCCTGGGTCGGTACCGGGCAGAACCAGTCCGTCACCGGCGCACAGATCCAGCAGGCGCTGCCCGACGAGACCTTGCAGAAGGTCGCCGAGCAGGCCGGTGTCACCCCGGAGCAGGCCGCGAGCGACCTTGCGCAGACCTTGCCCCAGGCCGTCGACAAGCTCACCCCGGAGGGGCAGGTGCCGCAGGCGGCCTCGCTGGAGGAACTGGTCCGGCAACAGTCCCCGTGAACGTCTCGGTGGGCGGGCGCCGCGCACCCGTGCCGGACGGGCTGATTAGGCTGGATGAACCAAGAGCCGTATATCAGCGAGGAGCTAAACCGTGGCGGTACGAGCGGTTCGGGGCGCCGTCCAACTGGACAAGGACGAGGCCGGGCACATGGACGAGCAGGTCGGAGCGCTGCTCACGGCCGTCCTGGAGCGGAACGGCCTCACCGCCGAGGATCTGATCAGCGTCTGGTTCACGGCCACGCCCGATCTGCACAGCGACTTCCCGGCGGCCGCGGCGCGCAAGCTCGGCAGCGGGTTCGCCGACGTGCCGCTGATCTGCGCGCAGGAACTCGACATAGAGGGCGCGATGCCGCGGGTCGTCCGTGTCCTCGCGCACATCGAGTCCGACCGGCCCCGCGCCGACATCGCGCACGTGTACCTCGGTGCGGCGGCCGCGCTGCGCAAGGACATCGCGCAGTGAGGACCGCGCTCGTCATCGGCACCGGGCTCATCGGTACGTCCGCCGCGCTCGCCCTCGCCTCGCGCGGAGTCGTGGTCCACCTCGCCGACCACGACCCCGAGCAGGCGCGTACGGCCGCCGCGCTCGGCGCCGGTACCGACGAGGCGCCGGACGGGCCCGTCGACCTCGCGATCGTCGCCGCGCCGCCCGCGCTGGTGGCCGGGGTGCTGGCCGACGCGATGCGGCGGGGGGTGGCCCGGGGTTACCTCGACGTGGCCAGCGTCAAGGGCGGTCCGCGGCGGGAGTTGGAGTCGCTGGGGCTCGAACCGGCGGTGATGTCCAGGTACATCGGCTCGCATCCCATGTCCGGGCGCGAGAAGTCGGGTCCGCTGGCGGCGACCGGTGACCTCTTCGAGGGCCGCCCGTGGGTGTTGACGCCCACGCGTGACACCGACACCGAGGTGTTGAACCTCGCCCTGGAGCTGGTCTCGCACTGCCGTGCGGTGCCGGTCGTCATGGATGCGGATGCGCACGACCGGGCTGTGGCGCTGGTCTCCCACATGCCTCATCTGGTGTCCAGCATGGTCGCCGCGCGGCTGGAGAACGCCGAGGAGGCCGCCGTACGGCTGTGTGGGCAGGGGATTCGGGATGTGACCCGGATCGCCGCGTCCGATCCCCGGATGTGGATCGACATCCTTTCCGCGAACCCGGGGCCCGTCGCCGATCTGCTCACCGATGTCGCCGGGGACCTGGAGGAGACGGTTCGGGCGTTGCGTGCGCTGCAGTCCGCCGATGACGGCAAGCGGCGGGAAGGTGCGGGCGGGATCGAGGACGTGCTGCGGCGGGGCAACGCTGGGCAGGTCCGGGTGCCCGGCAAGCACGGGTCCGCTCCGCGGGTGTACGAGGTTGTGGCTGTGCTGATCGACGACCAGCCGGGGCAGTTGGCCCGGATCTTCGCGGATGCGGGGATGGCGGGGGTCAATATCGAGGATGTGCGGATCGAGCACGCTACGGGGCAGCAGGCGGGGCTTGTGCAGTTGATGGTGGAGCCGAAGGCCGCGCCGGTGTTGACGGCGGGGCTGCGGGAGCGGGGCTGGGCGATCCGGCAGTAGGTGGGTGCGGGGTGTGTGGGGGCGGGCGTCTTCTGGGGGCTGCGCCCCCAGACCCCCGTCGGCCCTGAAGGGGCCTCGTCCTCAAACGCCGGACGGGCTGAGAATCGCCTGCCCGCGTCAAGCGGTAACCGTCCGGCCGGACGAGTGACGTGAACCCAGTAACCTTGTCCGGGGCGCACTCGCGACCCCGCCCCGCTCACCACCCCGCACCAGGAAGGTGTCCTCCCGTGGAAAACGGCGCCGCCCGGACCGCCCCGGCAGTGATTGTCGCCATCGACGGCCCCTCCGGCACGGGCAAGTCGAGCACGTCGAAGGCCGTCGCCTCGCAGCTCGGGCTGAGCTATCTGGACACCGGCGCCCAGTACCGGGCGATCACCTGGTGGATGGTGAACAACGGGATCGACCTCACCGACCCGACCGCGATCGCGGACGTGGCAGGCAAGGCGGAGATCATCTCCGGTACGGACCCGGCGAACCCGACCATCAGCGTCGACGGTGTGGACGTGGCCGGACCGATCCGTACCCAGGAGGTCACCTCCAAGGTCAGCGCGGTCAGCGCGGTGCCCGAGGTGCGGGCGAAGATCACCGAGCTGCAGCGGTCGCTGGCCGCCCATGCCGAGCACGGCATCGTCGTCGAGGGGCGGGACATCGGTACGACCGTGCTGCCCGACGCCGACCTGAAGATCTTCCTCACCGCTTCCCCGGAGGCGCGTGCCGCCCGCCGCAGCGGTGAGCTGAAGGGCGCCGACGTACAGGCGACCCGTGAGGCGCTGCTGAAGCGGGACGCGGCCGACTCCTCGCGCAAGACCTCGCCGCTCGCGAAGGCGGACGACGCGGTCGAGGTGGACACCTCCGACCTCACGCTCCAGCAGGTCATCGAGTGCGTCGTCACCCTCGTCGGGGAGAAGCGGGCAGCGAAGTGACCGCACCTACGGAGCGCGGCGCCGAGATCGGGCGGCGCATCGGCGTCGGCCTGATGTACGGGCTGTGGAAGCCGCGTGTGCTGGGTTCCTGGAAGGTTCCCGCCACCGGTCCGGTGATCCTCGCCGTCAACCACTCGCACAACATCGACGGCCCCATGGTCATCGGTGTGGCACCCCGCGCTTCGCACTTCCTGGTCAAGAAAGAGGCGTTCGTGGGGCCGCTCGGACCCTTCATGCGCGCCGTCGGACAGCTGGAGGTGGACCGGTCGACCGCCGACCGTACCGCCGTCACGCGGGCGCTCGACGTGCTGAAGGGCGGCGGGGTCCTCGGGATCTTCCCCGAGGGCAGCCGCGGTGAGGGCGACTTCGCCGCGCTGCGCGCCGGGCTCGCCTACTTCGCGGTCCGCGGCGGCGCCCCGATCGTGCCGGTGGCCGTGCTGGGCAGCGCCGAGAAGCGCGGACGACTGATAAAGGCGCTGCCCCCGCTGCGCTCCCGCGTCGACGTCGTCTTCGGCGACCCGTTCGACGCGGGCGACGGCTCCGGCCGCCGTACGCGCAAGGCACTGGACGAGGCCACCGAGCGCATCCAGAAGCAGCTGGCCGCCCACCTGGACGACGCCAGGCGCCTCACCGGGCGCTAAGAGACACTTGAGTAGTGGATCACCCGAAATCCGGGGGTTCCACCGATCACCACGATGAACGAGGTACCGATCTTCATGAACGACCAGATCCAGCCCGACGGCTCCGGCGAGGAGCACGAGCACGGGGCGCTCGGCGACGCCGAGTACGCGGAGTTCATGGAGCTCGCCGCCGTAGAGGGCTTCGACATCGAGGACGTCGAGGGCGCCATCGGCGAGGCGGGACACGGGCCGCTGCCCGTCCTCGCCGTCGTCGGCCGGCCGAACGTCGGCAAGTCGACTCTCGTCAACCGCATCATCGGCCGCCGCGAGGCCGTCGTCGAGGACAAGCCCGGTGTCACGCGGGACCGTGTGACCTATGAGGCGGAGTGGGCGGGCCGCCGTTTCAAGGTCGTCGACACCGGTGGGTGGGAGCAGGACGTCCTCGGGATCGACGCCTCCGTGGCCGCCCAGGCCGAGTACGCGATCGAGGCCGCCGACGCGGTCGTCTTCGTCGTCGACGCCAAGGTCGGCGCGACCGACACCGACGAGGCGGTCGTACGGCTGCTGCGCAAGGCCGGGAAGCCCGTCGTGCTGGCGGCCAACAAGGTCGACGGTCTGAGCGGTGAGTCCGACGCCTCTTACCTGTGGTCCCTGGGGCTCGGCGAGCCGCACCCCGTTTCCGCGCTGCACGGGCGCGGCACCGGCGACATGCTGGACGCCGTCCTGGAGGCCCTCCCGGAGGCGCCCGAGCAGACCTTCGGCACCGCCGTCGGCGGGCCCCGCCGGATCGCGCTGATCGGGCGGCCGAACGTCGGCAAGTCCTCGCTGCTGAACCGGGTGGCCGGCGAGGAGCGCGTCGTCGTCAACGAGATCGCGGGTACGACGCGTGACCCGGTCGACGAACTGATCGAACTGGGCGGTATCACCTGGAAGTTCGTCGACACGGCGGGCATCCGCAAGCGCGTCCACCTCCAGCAGGGCGCCGACTACTACGCCTCGCTGCGCACCGCCGCCGCCGTCGAGAAGGCGGAGGTCGCGGTCATCCTGATCGACGCCTCCGAGTCCATCTCGGTGCAGGACCAGCGCATCGTCACCATGGCCGTCGAGGCGGGCCGCGCCATCGTCCTCGCCTTCAACAAGTGGGACACCCTCGACGAGGAGCGCCGCTACTACCTGGAGCGCGAGATCGAGACCGAGCTCGCCCAGGTCTCGTGGGCGCCCCGGGTGAACGTCTCGGCGCGCACCGGCCGCCACATGGAGAAGCTGGTCCCGGGCATCGAGACCGCCCTGGCCGGCTGGGAGACGCGGGTCCCGACGGGCCGACTGAACGCGTTCCTGGGCGAGTTGGTCGCCGCCCACCCGCACCCGGTCCGCGGCGGCAAGCAGCCCCGCATCCTCTTCGGCACCCAGGCCGGCACCAAGCCCCCGCGCTTCGTGCTCTTCGCCTCCGGCTTCATCGAGGCCGGTTACCGCCGCTTCATCGAGCGCCGCCTCCGCGAGGAGTTCGCCTTCGAGGGCACCCCGATCCACATCTCGGTCCGCGTCCGCGAGAAGCGCGGCAAGAAGAAGTAGCCGCAGCCGTACGGCCGTTCACGGTCGTTCATGGTCGTTCTACGACGAAGAGGGCGGCCCCTGTCTCCACAGGGGCCGCCCTCTTCGTGTGCGTGCGTGCCGCGTCAGATGCCCCGGCGCGGGCCGGGCGGCAGGGCCGCCGGGATGTGGTGCATCCCGGTGTGGCCGTGCTGTTGCTGCTGCTGCCCGGCGTGGCCGAGCTGCCCGACGCGCTGCCACTGCGACTGCTGCCGGGCGCTGTAGGCCCCCGCGCTGTACGCGCTGTACGAACCCCCGCCGAGTGAACCCCCGCCGAACGAACCGCCGCTGAACGAGCCCGTGCTGTGCGGGCTGTGCCCGAAGGCGGTGAAGCCCAGCTCCTCCTCGCCGCTGCGGTCACCCGGCAGCGAGCGGAAGGTCTTGACCCACTCCGAGTAGAGCCGGTCGTAGATCGGCGTGGCCGAGGGGCCGCCGGGGCTGTCCTGTGCCGATCGCGAGGACGGGATCGACTGGTAGGGCCGGCTGCGGGGAACGTCGTATGTGTGCACGTATGTCCAAACGACGCGTGACCTGAAGGGATGCGGCTCAGGTGCCCGCGAGCGGGAGCGCGGAGCCGACCAACTGGCCGTTCGCCGCGGCCTTGTCGAGGGCGCTGCGCAGCAGGTCCTCGCGGGGCTGGCGGCCGATCGAGCCGACCGGTGCCGCGAACATCAGCACCTGCTGGTGCTTGTTGGCGGCGGCCCTCCAGCTGTCGGTGACCTGGAGCGGCTGGTGCGCCTGCCACCAGGCCACCGGGGAACCGCCGTTGCTGCTCGGCTGGAGCACCGCGTGCAGCTGGCCCGCGGCGAGCAGTACCGACCAGCCGTGCAGCACGGGCGGCACGGTGGTGATCTCGCTGAGCGGCATGAAGCCCTGCTCGATCAGCAGCGGCAGGAAGTCGTCCCCGACGTCGGTCGAGCCGGGCCGCACGATCGGCGCGGTCGGCTCGACGACCAGGGCGGGGTGCAACTCCCCCGAGATCAGGACGAGTCCGCTGGTCACCCCGAGCACGGCCTGCTCGGGTACGGCCTTCTCCGGTGCGCCGGCCGGGGCGTGCGTGTTGCCGCTGATGGAGCGGACGGCGCCCTGCAGCTGCTCCTCGGTGACCTGGACGATCTGGGAGGGCAGGCAGGTGGCGTGGGCGAAGGCGAGGACGGCGGTCTCGTCGCCGATGAACAGGACGGTGCTGGTGCGCTCCTGATCGGAGTCGCCCTGGGTGCGGCACGACGTGCAGTCGTAACTGCCCGGGGCGTTGTCTCCGGCGAGCAGCCGGTCGGCTTCTTCGTCGCCGATCTCGGCGCGTACGTCGTCGCTGACGTCGAGCATGCGCGGCACGGGTGGCTCCCTCGGAATGCGGTGCCCGGTGGGTCCCGGGCTCATGCAGAAGACAACGGAGGATCTGTGGCGGGAGTCACGCTCCAGAGCGAACCGAATCGAACCAACCGAAGCGGACGGTCACAGTCGGTGCGGAATCGGACACTCCATGTCAACTCTGTGAGAGGTCAAGGGAGTTGGCCGCGTGAACCGAGTCACAGCACGTGTCGGCAACTGGTCGAAAAATCGTGAAATCAGCGAATGTAGTGGGTGGCCGAAAAGTGCCGATACCCGCGGTAACAGTGAACTGGCCTGCGGGGACGGGGAGTTGGTCGACATCGGCTCGTCCACCTCCGTACATTCCTCCGCCGTGTGCAACGAGCACCGCTCGGGACACGTCCGCCGGCCGAACAAGCCAGCAAGCAGCACCACTTCCGGCGGACGGGGAGGAGCGCGAGGACCACGTCGATGCGTGGGAGCCGCGAACCGCCTTGGGGGACCCCGGGTTGTTGGAGAGGGAACTACATGTCCGACTGTGCCGATACCACTCGCGAGAACGCACCCAAGGCTCACAAGGGTCAAGCGCGTACGACGGCGGTCCTCGCCGGGGCGGCCCTGCTCGCCCCCCTCGGACTGCTGGCCGCGAGCGGCAACGCCGCGGCGGCCGACAGCGGGGTGTGGGACCGCATCGCCCAGTGCGAGAGCGGCGGCAACTGGCACATCAACACCGGCAACGGCTACTACGGAGGACTCCAGTTCTCCGCCGGAACCTGGCGCGCCTACGGCGGTTCGGCCTACGCGGCCACCGCGGACCAGGCCTCCAAGTCCGCGCAGATCGCCGTCGCCAGCAAGGTCCAGCGGGCCCAGGGCTGGGGCGCCTGGCCGGTCTGCTCGGCACGGGCCGGAGCGAGCGGCAGCGCACCCGGGACCTCCTCCGGCACGGTGAGCGAGAAGTCGACGAAGAAGTCGTCCAGCGGATCCAAGTCCGAGTCGGCAACCGGGTCGACGAAGAAGCAGTCGACCAAGAAGGCGACCCCGTCGAAGCCCGCGCAGGCGCCGGCTCGCGGGACGAACAACGCCTCGCGCGGCACGTCCCGCGGCGACTACACCGTCCGCCAGGGCGACACCCTGAGCGCCATCGCCGCCCAGCACGGGACCACTTGGCGGAAGGTCTACGCCGCCAACAAGTCCGTCATCGGCGCCGACCCCGATCTGATCGTCCCCGGCCAGCAGCTCGACCTCTGAGCCGAGCCGCTCCCGCGCCGCCCCCGTCCGGTCCTCCGATCGGGCGGGGGCGCGCCCGTTACGCCAGTTCGGCAGCCTCGCCGCTGAACTCGACCCTCCCGCGCCGCAGTTCGTACACGATCGCCGCCCGGCCGCGCAGCACCGGCGGCAGCCGCTGCTCGGCCACGACCACGCACGCGTCCAGCCCGCCCAGCAGTTCGTACGTGTGCGCCGCGACCGCGGGCGACATGCCTTGGGCCGGTTCGTCCACGAGCACGACACGCGCGCGTGCCAGCAGGGCCCGGGAGAGCGCGAGCATCCGCTGCTCGCCGCCGGAGAGGGTGCCGGCCCGGCGGGGGAGCAGGGGGCGGAGCTGGGGATAGGCGTCGAGGGCGAAGCCGTATGCCGGTGCCGCGAGTTCGAGGTTCTCGTGGACGGTGAGGGACCCGAACACGGCCTGCCGTTCCGGCACCAGGCACAGTCCCCGGCGCGCTCGTTCGTAAGCGGGCATACGGGTCACGTCGGCGCCGTCCCACACCACCGCGCCGCCCGACAGCGCGACCGTACCGGCGAGGGCGCGCAGGGCGGTTGTACGGCCGGAGCCGTTGCGGCCCAGCAGGACGGTGAGCCCGCGGGTCGGGGCGGCGAGGGTGATGCCGTGCAGGGCTTCGAGGGGGCCGTAGCGCACGCGCGCGTGGCGGAGGGCGATGGTCATGCGGGTGCCTCGCGGGTGCGGGGTGTGTCGAGGACGTGGCCGGGCGGGCCGGAGGAGACGATGCGGCCCGCGGCCATCACATGGACCACGTCGGCGAGGTCGGCGACCAGATCGAGGTCGTGCTCGACGACGAGCAGGGCGGTGCCCTCGGCGGCCAGCGCCCTCAACACCAGGGTCAGCGCGGTGACTTCGGCGGTGTCGAGTCCGGCGGCGGGCTCGTCGAGCAGCAGCACGCGAGGGCCGCCGGCGAACGCCCGCGCCAGTTCGACCCGGCGCAGGGTCCCGGTGGGCAGGCCGGCGGCGGGCAGCGACCGTACGTCTCCGTCGAGCCCGAACAGCCGCAACGCCCGCTCCACGGCGCCGGGTTCGGTGACCCGGCCCTGCTCGGCCCCCACGTGCACGTTCTCGGCGACGGTCAACGAGGGGAACACGGCGAGCTGTTGAAAGGTCCGGGCGATCCCGAGCCGGGTGCGGGCGTGCGCGGGCAGCCGGGTGATGTCCCGTCCCTCGACCCGGACCTGCCCCCGCGCGGGCCGCACGGTCCCGGCCAGGCAGTGGAACAGGGTGCTTTTTCCGGCCCCGTTGGGCCCGACGACGGCGGTGACTTCCCCGGCCCGCACGACGAGATCGACTCCGTCGAGCGCGGTGAAGCCGGCGTAGCGGGCGTGCAGGGTGTGGGCGGTGAGGAGGGGTGGGGTGGTGCGTGGTCGGGGGAGGAGGGTGGTCGGTCCGGGCGTGGGCTCGGGGAGGCGCGGCCTCTCGGTGATCGCCGGTGGGTGCGCAACACCCGGCCCAGCAGCCTCCGTTGACCCTGTGCGCACATCCGCGGGTCGCAACCTCCTCCGCACTCCCACCCCCAACACCGTGAGCCGCACCCTCCGTTGAGGCCGCAGCCGCCCCGCCGCCACCCGCAACGCCTCGTACGGGCCCCCGGGAAACCGCCCCACGCACACCGCCAACACCCCGATCAGCGCCGCCGCCACCCCACCCCGCGCCCCCGCGTCCAGGCCGACCAACAAGGCCGCGGCCGCCAGCGCGCCCAGTGTGCTGTCGGCGCCGAGGACGACCACCGCGGCGAACCACAGCAGCCCCCGGACGGGGTCGTAGGCCGAGGGGTCGAAGGCGCGGACGCCCATGCCGAGCATGCCGCCGCCGAGGGCGGCCAGGGCGGCGCCCGCGACGAAGGCCAGGAGTTTCAGGGACGGGACCTGGACGCCCGCTGCCGACGCGCCCTGTTCGTGGTCGCGGAGGGCGGCGAGGGCGCGGCCCGTGCGGCCCCGGCGCAGGGCGTGGGTGGCCAGCAACGCGGCTGCCAGGAGCGCGAGTTCGAGGACGTAGTACGCGCGGTCGCCGTCGAAGCCCGACGGGCGGGCCAGTGACAGGCCCGACGTGGCGTACGGCTGGGCGAAGACGAAGCGGCTGACCCCGACGCCGACCGCGAAGGTCGCGAGGGCGAGGGACAGGCCGTGGCGGCTGATCGCGGGCCAGCCGGTCAGCAGGCCCAGGGGGGCGACCAGGACCATCGCCGTTGCCAGCGCGGCCAGTTCGGGGAGGCGCGGCAGGCCCGGGAAGCAGCCCGCCGCCAGCAACGCCGTGAACAGGGCACCCAGGCCCGCGTACGCGGCCTGTCCGAGCGCGAGTTGGCCGCCGCGTCCGGTGACCACCACCAGGGACAGCAACACCACGCCCAGCGCCGGGACTTGGACCGAGGTGTGCAGGTCCGAGCCCGCGAAGCCGAGGGGGAGGAGGAACAGCACCCCGGCCACGATCCAGGCACCGGGAGGCGTCGCGACCCGGGCCGTCGCCGTACGCGGGAGGGCGTCCCGGGAGCCGACACCGGGCAGCACCAGCGCCGCGACCAACAGGGCGACCACGAACAGGTTCGCGCCCGCCGCCTGCGACAACTCGCCTTCCCAGCCCGGCAGATGAAGCCGCGTCAACTGGCTCTGCCCGACGCCGATCCCCAGCGCCACCACCACCGCGACCGGCAGACTCCGCATCCGCGCGGCCACCGCGACCGCCACCACCTCCATGACGAGCAGCGGCAGACCGTACGGGTCCAGGCGTACGGACGGCGCGAGGAGCACGCCCGTCAGGCCCGCCGTGAACGACCCGAACGCCCAGCCCGCCGAAGCCACCCGGTCCGCGTCCACGCCACCCAGGACCGCGAGTTGGCGGTCGTCCACCACGGCCCGCAGCTCCCGCCCGAACCGAGTCCACCGGATGACCGCCCCAACTCCGGCGGCCAGCACGAGCACCACCGCCAACTGCCCCCAGGGATCGGCCGACACCAGCTCCGGTGCGTCGTCCCGCGCCCCCTGCCCCCACACCAGCGCGGCCCCGCCGACCAGCAGCACGAACACCCCGATGGACGCGACCAGCGTCTGCGCCGGATCGCCGCCGATGACCGCCAACGGCCGGAAGACGAACCGTTCCAGAGCCACCCCGATACCCGGCGCGAGGAACAGCAGCGTCACCACCGCGCCCAGCCACAACGGCCAGCCCCACCCCACCACGCACTGCCGCAGCACGTACGCGCAGACCATCGCGATCGCGCCGTGCGCGAAGTTGAGGACGCCGGTCGCCCGGTACGTCACGATCAGGCCGATCCCGGTGAGCGCGGCGGCGCTGCCGACGGAGAGACCGGCGAGGGTGAGGTCGTAGGTGAAGGAGGACATGGGGGCTTCAGTCGTCGGCTTCGGCGGGTTCGCAGATCGGGCAGGGGCTCAACTCGCCGTTCGCCACGAGCTTGGAGTCCACCGGCACCGCCTCCGGCTTCCCGGCGACCAACGGGCAGTCCGCGCGGTGCCACAACGTGCCGCCCGGCACCATCAGCAGGTCCCCGCTGACCGCCACGGGCGTCACGGCGGCCCGCGCGGACTCCTCCGCGTCGGCGGGCTCGGCGGCCACGAGAAGGCCGTACAGCTTCTCCACGCGGGCGGCGGCGAGGGCGGAGCGGCCGTGGGTGAGCAGGACCGCGGCGGCGACGATGAGCGCGGCGCCGGGGATCGTGCAGGAGGCCAGATAGGGGAGTTGGCGTTCCGCGTAGCGTTCGCCGGAGACGCCGTACCAGCCGATCACGCACAGGACGGCGCCCGCGGCGAGCGCGGCCCAGCCGGCCCACAGGGCGGGGTGCACGGTCCGCAGTCGGGCTGTCCGCATTTACGGCCCCCACACGTCGTGTGTCTGTCCATGCCGGCCAATGGCTTGCACTATGCCTTCTGACACCTGACCTGAAAACACCGGGCGAGCACGGCCCGGAACGACACCCGGCGGTGAGCCACATGGTTCTCGGGAGCGACCTCAGGCGAAGGAACACAAGGCGCTTGCGGGGCACGGTAGTTACGGCGGCCATGGTCCTCGTGCTCGGTCCGGTACTCGCTGCCTGCAGCGATGACAGCGGGGGCGGCAGCAGCGCGCCGCCGCCCACCCCGTCCGTCGAGCAGACGACGAGCGCCCCGGCGACCGCGCCCGCCGACCCGGCCGCCGCGACGACCCAGATCAAGGCCAACTGGAAGAAGTTCTTCGACCCGGCCAGCTCCAGCGCGGACAAACAGGCCGTCCTGGAGAACGGCGACAAGATGGGCCCGGTCCTCAAGGCCTTCAGCGGCGACAAGCGCGGCGGCCAGGTCCAAGCACTCGTCCAGAAGGTCGAGTTCACGTCGGCGACCCAGGCCACCGTGACCTACAGCCTCACCCTGAACGGCGCCACCGCCCTCCCGAACGCCTCCGGGACGACCGTCCAACAGGGCGGTACCTGGAAGGTGTCCGTCAACACCCTGTGCGCGCTGGTGGCGTTGAGCGGCGATGCCTCGCAGTCGCCCGGGTCGGGCTGCTGAGGCCGCTGCCGCGGTGCTGCTGCTCCTCGCGGGCACGGCCTGCGGCAGCCGCCTCCCGGAGAGCGACTTCGAGCACGGCAACTCCCGTACGCCCGCGCCCAGTAGCGGTACGCCGATCCTGGTCGGCATCATCACCAGCGCGACCAGCCCGGTCGGCGGCGACACCTTCACCGGCCCCCGCGACGGCGCCCAGGCGTACTTCGACCGCCTCGAAGCGCGCGGGGGCATCGACGGACACCCGGTCGAGGTGCGGCTGTGCGACGACGGCGGCAGCGGTGTCGGCAACAACGCGTGCGTGCACCGACTGATCGACGAGGACAAGGTCGTCGCCCTGGTCGCCACCACCGCCCTCGACTACGCGGGCGCCTCCCGCGTCTCCCACGCGCGCGTGCCCGACATCGGCGGCCAGCCCATCGGGCCCGCCTACGACACGTACCCGCACCTGTACGGCATCTACGGCAGCCTCGCGCCCCGCGTCGGCACCCCGGGCTGGGGCGGGCAGCTGTACGGCGGCACCGAGGTCTACCGGTACTTCAAGCGCGAGCGGGGTGCCCGTACCGCCGCCGTCGTGTCGTACAACCAGGCCGCGTCCGCCGCCTACGCCCGGCTCGTCGAACAGGGTCTGAAGGCCGAGGGGTACAAGGTCGTCACTGAGCAGGTGGACTTCGCGCTGCCCAACTTCCGCGCCGTGGCAGCGGACTTGAAGCAGCAGGGTGCCGACCTGGTCTTCGACGCCATCGACACGCACGGGAACGCCCAGCTGTGCGAGGCGATGGACGAGGTCGGCGCGAAGGTCATCGCCAAGGTGACGAACGTACAGAACTGGACATCCACCGTCCCGGAGGACTACAAGAACGCCCCGCGCTGCCGCAACGCCCTGTGGGCGACCGGGTCCAGCCGCGACTTCGACGACACCTCCCAGGCGGCCGTACGGGACTTCAGGGACGCGACGAAGGGGCTGAAGACGCATTCCCAGTGGCAGTTGGAGGGGTGGGCGGCGGCGATGTGGTTCACGGACGCGGCCCGGGCGTGTGCGAGAACGGGCGTCACGCGCGCGTGCATCGACGGGTTCATGAACCGGAGCGAGGACTACACCGCCGACGGGCTGTTGGTTCCCGTCTCCTTCGAGCGGCTCGCCGAACCGCCGAAGACACGCAGGACGTGTCTGTCCGTGGCCCGCTGGCAGGACGGCAAAGGGTGGGTCCCGCAGGGGGACATGAACCGCACGTGTTTCGAGGTGCCGCAACTGCCGTACCGCCCTTGACGCGGGCCGCCGCCTCTGACCCGGACCGTCCTTGATAGAGACTTCGACCATGTTGGAGACCTCGGCACGACTCCTGCGTCTGCTCTCGCTGCTCCAGGCCCACCGCGAGTGGTCCGGCGCCGACCTGGCCGACCAGCTCGGGGTCACCCCGCGTACCGTGCGCCGGGACGTGGACCGGCTGCGGGAGCTGGGCTATCCCGTCAACGCCAGTCCCGGCACAGGGGGTGGATACCAGCTGGGCGCGGGCGCCGAGTTGCCGCCGCTGCTGCTGGACGACGACGAGGCGGTCGCCGTGGCGGTCGGGCTGCGCACCGCCGCCGGGCAGGGCATCGAGGGCATCGGCGAGACCTCCGTACGCGCGCTCACCAAGCTCGAACAGGTGCTGCCGAGCCGGTTGCGCCGCCGGGTGGGTGCCCTCAACGCGTTCACCGTACCGATGCTCCACAACACGCTGCCGTCCGCCGTGGACCCGGCCGTGCTGACCGAGCTGGCCGCGCTGTGCCGGGACACCGAGCGGCTGCGGTTCGACTACGAGAGCCACGACGGCACCCCGACCCGGCGCAGTGTCGAACCGCACCGCCTGGTGTGCACCGAGCGGCGCTGGTACCTCGTCGCCTGGGACCTGGACCGCGAGGACTGGCGCACCTTCCGCGTCGACCGCATCACGCCCCGGCCGCCGCACGGGCCGCGCTTCACCCCGCGTGAGCCACCGGCCGAGGACCTCGCCGCGCACGTCTCGAAAGGGGTCTCCACGCGCGCGTACGCCTCGCACGCCGTCGTCCGGCTGCTCGTGCCCCTCCAGGAGGCGGCCGCGCGGATCTCACCGTCCGGCGGGACGCTGGAGGCCGACGGACCGGACGCCTGTCTGCTGCGGACCGGGGCTCCGAACCTCGATCTGATGGTGATCCACGTGATGATGATGGGCTTCGACTTCGAGGTCCTGGAGCCCGTCGAGCTGACCGAGCGGATCAGGACGGCCCGGGACCGGCTGTCCCGCGCGCTGGACCGGCAGGGCCGGGGAGCCCACGGCGATTCTGTGCTGGAACGGTGAAACTCTTATGCGGCGTCAGCTCCCGCCGTACCGCACGGAATCGGAATGGAAAGGGGCACCCAGCCGGTTCTCACGGCACTTTCCGCGGGGCTATTCGGGGAGCCGGACCGACATGAGGGAATTACGTTCGAATGCCTGCGGAAGGCGTACGGAACCGCTCATACGTGTGAGGGATGCCGAACAAAACACACGTCCTGATCCTGTGACAGAAGTGTGACCGGAGAGGGACGGAGAGAGCGCGAGAGGGGCTAGCGTGGCGGGCATGGCATCCATTCCGACTCCACCGGCAGAGCCCCAGGACAGTCCGAACAGCTATGTGGGCCTCGACGCGGCAGAGGCCGAGCGGCTCGCGCGGGAGCGCGGCTGGCCGACCGTGCGGTCGCTGCCGCCGGGGGCGATCATCACCATGGAGTTCCGCGTGGGACGGCTCAACTTCGAGGTCAGGGACGGCACGGTGGCGCGCGCCTGGAAGGGCTGAGCGCGGAGGTGACGAAGGCCCCGGTTCCGCTGGCGGAACGGGGGCCTTCTTGATGCGCGGGGATGGTTGTGCGTACCGGCCCCGCGGTCTGTGCGGCCGTCAGCCGCCCGCCGCCGGACGGGCCGCGGCCGGGGTGGTGCCGCGGGCCACGCGGTCGGGGTGCGGCGGGCGGCGGCTGCCGATCGGGGTGACCGGGGTGCGCTCCGAGCGGGTCGTGTGCGGGCCCGGGGCGAGATGGGCCGGTGGCCGGGCCGAACGGCTCGCGGTGACCGTCTCACGGGCCGCCGGGACCTCGTCGCCCGAGGAGGACGCGCGCGGCTTGAGCAACACCGGTGCGGTGACCGGGGAGGCGGGCGCGGGTGCGGGCGCCCTACCGCCGCGGCGGGCCCGCCAGCGGTCGCGGTAGTCGAAGATGCGGGTCTCCGCCAGCGCGATCAGCGGCTCGCACCACGGGAGGGCGAGCAGGACCAGCAGACCGGCGGCCCAGCCGAGCAGGACATCGCTCAGCCAGTGCGTGCCCAGGTAGACCGTGGCGAGACCGACGCCGAGCGAGGTCACCGCGGAGGCGGCGGACAGCCAGCGGCGGGCGGCCGGCGTGGAGGCCAGATACGCCAGGATTCCCCAGGTCACGACCGCGTTGGCGGTGTGGCCGCTGGGAAATATATCGCCGCCGAGACCCATCTCGTTCGAGCCGATGACGGTGGCGTAGTGCGGGCCGAGGCGGCCCATGCCGAGCTTGGCCGCGCCGACCGTGATGTTCAGCAGGAGCAGCAGGGTGCCCAGGGTCAGCAGCGGGCGCAGCGTGTGCTGCCGCCAGGAGCGCCAGCCCAGCCAGGCCGCGACCATCACCGCGGTGGGGCCGCGCTGGCCGAGGACCACGTAGTAGTCGACGAACCAGTGGATGCCGGCCCACTGCTGGTACGGCCGGAAGAACATGACCTGCCAGTCGAACCGGACCAGCCAGGACGTGGTCACGACGAGCCACACGATCGCCAGATAGAAGGCCAGGGTCGCCGCGAAGAGCACGACCCTGTGCCGGCTCATCTTCGGCACATCGATGTTGGCCGGCCGTTCAGGTTCACGGTCCAGCCTCGCGAACACCCGGTCCAGACGGGTGAGGTTTCGTTCGGTACGCACTCAATCGACGTTACAGCGAGTGAGTGTGGATCCCCGTCGAATCAGCGGCTTTGTGATGACGATGTGATGTGGGAAAGCTCTCAGGAGCAGGTTTATTTCCGGGGATTCCGCAATCCAGGACCGCTCCGTCCTTCAATTCCTTTGATCATGCCGGGTCGAGTTTTATGGCCCTTATGAATTAGTTCACCAAATGCTGGGGTGAAATTGGCCGGGCGCTCATGGAGCGTGACGAGTGGATCATGGGGTGGGATGAGTCGATCATGGCGGGCCGGAGCCGTTCAGCCAGAACGCCCCGTACGCGGCCGACGCCACCGCGACCCCGCCCACCACCCACGCTGACCTGGACGTACGCAGCCGCGCCAGGGCGAGCGCGAGCGGGAGCAGCAGGGGGAAGGCGGGCATCAGCAGGCGCGGTTTCGAGCCGAAGTAGCTCGACGCGCACAGCGCGAGCGCGGTGACGACGCCGGTGTACACCAGGAGCGGCAGCGGCTGGCCCTGCCGGACGCCCACGACGTACAGCCAGAGCACCAGCGCGACCCCGACGATCAGCCCGACCCCGGCCAGTGCCGAGGGGAACGACGTGAACTTCTCGCCGACGAAACGGGCGAAGGCGGCACCCCCGTCGAAACCGTTGCGCCAGCCCGCCTGCACGTCGAGATAGCCCAGCGGGCCCTTGCCGATGCGGTGGCCGACCCACAGGACGTATCCGGCGGCGCCCAAGGGCGCGAGCGCCATCCCGAGGGCGCGCGGCCAGACCCGCGCGCCGGGCGTGGGCGCCGTGCTGCGGTCCCGCACGAAAGTGGCGATGCCGGCGACCCACACCGCGGCCACCACGGCGAGCCCCACGGGCCGTGTGAGACCGGCGAACAGGGCGAGGACCCCGGCTGCCGGCCAGCGGCCCGTCAGCACGGCGTACAGGGACCACGCGGCCAGCGCCGTGAAGAGCGACTCGCTGTACGCCATCGACTGCACGATCCCGACCGGGAGCACGGCCCACAGCAGCACGGCGCACACGCCCACGCGACGGCCGTAGACGTGTTCCACGACCGCGAAGATCCCCCAGGCCGCCGCGAGCGAGGCGAGCAGGCTCACCACGAGACCGCCGTCCGCGTACGACAGCGGGGAGACGGCGTGCATGAGTCTTTCCAGCCAGGGCAACAGCGGGAAGAAGGCGAGGTTCGAGTGGACGTCGCCGTTCGGGAGGCGGACCTCGTAGCCGTAACCGAGGTCGGCGACCCGGGTGTACCAGAGGGCGTCCCACCGCGCCGTCAGCAAGGTGTGGGCGCTCTTGCCGCGCGCCGCGCTCCACACCGCGAGCACCACCAGGCCCAGGGCGCGGACGGCGGCGTACCCGAGGAGGGCCGGGGCCGCCCGGCGCAGAGGTGCTGCGAGATCGTTCACGGACCCGATTATCGAGGGGACCCGGAACCGGCCGGCCCGGCGGGGGCGTGGTCCACAGAAGGGTGAGTGGTGTACGCCACACGTGTTCTCCGGGGAGTGTGAGAGGTCCGCCACGTGGCATTGGCGTGAACTCGCGTACGCTGACGGCTCACTCGCCTTCGTTGCGCGGGTCGGAGACACCGCTCCTCTCCGGCCGCAGTCACGGGGAGTCCCCACCCCGTGAGCCCGCCGAACGCGAGGGATCATCTGGGAGGTAGTTCATGTCCGGGACGACCACGGCCGCCGCAGCGCTGCGCCGTCGGGCGGCCGGGGCCGGTGCCAACCGCTGGGTCGTCCTCGTCGTCCTCTGTGTCAGTCTGCTGCTCGTCGCGCTCGACGCCACCGTCCTCCATGTCGCGGTGCCCGCCGTCACCGAGGACCTCAAACCCGGCGCGATAGAGCTGCTCTGGATCGTCGACGTCTATCCGCTGGTCTGCGCCTCGCTCCTCATCCTCTTCGGCACGCTCGGCGACCGCGTGGGCCGCAGGCGCATCCTGCTCCTCGGCTACGGCCTCTTCGGCGTCGCCTCCGGGCTGGCCGCCCTCGCCCATGACGCCCAGGTCCTGATCCTCGCGCGGGCCCTGCTCGGCGTCGGCGGCGCGATGATCATGCCGGCCACGCTCTCGATCCTCCGCCAGGTCTTCCCCGACCGGCGCGAGCGGGCGGTGGCGATCGGCGTGTGGAGCGCGGTGGCGGCGGTGGGCGCGGCGGTGGGACCCCTGCTCGGCGGTTTCCTCCTCGAACACTTCTGGTGGGGCTCGGTCTTCCTCGTCAACATCCCCCTGATGCTGATCAGCCTCCCGATCGGCCGCCTCCTGCTCCCCGAGTCCCGCGGCGACCGCAACGGCCCGTGGGACGTCGTCGGCGCGCTCATGGCCGCGGGCGGTCTCTTCGGCGTCGTCTTCGGCGTGAAGCGGCTCGGTGGCGGGGAGCCGGTGGAGAGCGGGTGGACCGTGGCTCCGCTGCTCGTGGGCGCGGTGCTGCTGGTTCTTTTCGTACGACGGCAACGGCGCCGTACGCATCCGCTGGTGGACCTGAAGATGTTCCGCAGGCCGGCGTTCAGCACGTCCGTCGGCTGCATCGTGCTGGCGATGCTGGCACTGGTGGGCCTGGAGCTGATCGCGGCGCAGTACCTGCAACTGGTCCTCGGCCTGTCGCCCCTCCAGACAGGTCTACGACTGCTGCCGCTGACGTTCGCGGCGATGGCGGCGGGGTTGTTCGGGGCGCGGATGCTCCGGCGGTTCGGCCCGCGCCGGATGGTGTGCTTCGGGTTCTGCCTCACCGCGTTCTCGGTACTGACGCTGATCGCGATGGGCGAGCAGGACAACACCGGGCTGCTGCTCTTCGGGTTCCTGCTGCTGGGGTTCGGGCTGGAGATGACGCTCTTCGGGGCGTACGAGTCGATGCTGAGCGAGGCGCCGCCGGCGCAGGCGGGGGGCGCGGCGGCCATAGGTGAGACCTCCTACCAACTCGGCGCGGGGATCGGCATCGCGCTCCTCGGCAGCGTGATGAACGCGGCGTACGCGCCCGGGCTGTCGTCTGTTCCCGGTGTACCGGCGTCCGCGTCGGCGTCGGCGGGGCATTCGCTGGGGGAGGCGTATGACGTTGCCGGGCGTCTCGGCGGGGAGCGTGGAGCGGCCCTGCGTGACGCCGCTCGGCACGCCTTCGTCCACGGCCTGCATGTCACGTTGCTCGTCAGTGCGGGGTTGTTGTTGCTGGGCGCGGTGATGGCGTTGAGGCTCCCCCGAGTGATGCAGTGCGAGGCGCCGCTGGCCGCGGTCCCTGCCCCGAGGGAAGTAGCGGAGTCCCGCGTCTCCGCCTGAGGTCACGGAGCTCTCCCACCCACGCACCGCCCGTTTACGGGCGATGGAAAGGTGGACGTTTCCCGTGGGGGCCGCCCGCCGTTGGCGGCTGCGGGCTGCGGGCTGCGGGCTGCGGGCTGCGGGCTGCGGGCTGCGGGCTGCGGGCTGCGCGGGCCGTGACGGAGGCTCGTAGCGTTCGGACTCGGCCGCAGCCGCCAACGGCGCCCGCCCCCCACGGCAAACGGTCCATCGCAACCGCCCCGCACGGGCGGGCGGGTGGGAAAGGGCTTGGGGTGAGGAGACACGCTGGACGCATGACACCCGTCGTCGTAACGTCGACCCGTCCCGCTAACTAGCGCTGATAGTTTTAAATGCCGGAGGCTGTGTCATGGCTGCGTCCCCGAAGTTGCCCCCCTTCGACCCCGCCGACCCCCTCGGCCTCGACGACCTGCTGGACCCCGAGGACCTCGCGATCCGGGACACGGTCAGGACCTGGGCCGCCGACAGGGTGCTGCCGTACGTCGCCGAGTGGTACGAGAACGGGGAGTTGCCCGGGATCAGGGAGCTCGCCCGCGAACTCGGTGGCATCGGGGCGCTCGGGATGTCGCTCGACGGATACGGGTGCGCCGGTGCCTCCGCCGTCCAATACGGGCTCGCCTGCCTGGAGTTGGAGGCGGCCGACTCCGGGATCAGGTCGCTCGTGTCCGTGCAGGGATCCCTCGCGATGTACGCCATCCACCGCTTCGGAAGTGAGGAGCAGAAGCAGACCTGGCTGCCGCGCATGGCCTCCGGCGACGTCATCGGCTGCTTCGGGCTCACCGAACCCGACCACGGTTCCGACCCCGCCGGCATGCGCACCTACGCCAAGCGCGACGCCGGCGACTGGGTCCTCAACGGCCGCAAGATGTGGATCACCAACGGGTCGGTCGCCGGCGTGGCCGTCGTATGGGCACAGACCGACGACGGGATCCGCGGTTTCGTCGTACCCACCGGGACCACCGGATTCTCCGCCCCGGAGATCAAGCACAAATGGTCACTCCGCGCATCCGTCACCAGCGAACTCGTCCTCGACGACGTCCGGTTGCCCGCCGACGCCGTGCTTCCGGAGGTCGTAGGACTGAAGGGTCCGCTCAGCTGTCTGTCGCACGCTCGTTACGGAATCGTGTGGGGTGCGATGGGCGCGGCGCGCGCTTCCTTCGAGTCCGCGGTCGAATACGCGAAGACCCGGGAGCAGTTCGGGCGGCCCATCGGCGGCTTCCAGCTCACCCAGGCCAAGCTCGCCGACATGGCGGTCGAACTGCACAAGGGGATTCTGCTCGCCCACCATCTGGGGCGGCGCATGGACGCCGGGCGCCTGCGTCCCGAGCAGGTCAGCTTCGGCAAGCTGAACAACGTACGGGAGGCCATCGAGATCTGCCGTACGGCACGGACGATCCTCGGTGCCAACGGGATCTCACTGGAGTACCCCGTGATGCGGCACGCGACGAACCTGGAGTCGGTGCTCACGTACGAGGGCACCGTCGAGATGCACCAGCTCGTGCTGGGCAAGGCGCTCACCGGACTCGACGCCTTCCGCTAGGAAGACCCGAAGTCCCGTACAACCCTGCGGGAGGCAGGGCCGATGAGCGGCCCTGCCTCAGCTCTGGTTGAAGAAACCGTCCTCACGGCGCACGGCGGGGTCGCCGCTGACGATCTCCGTGTTGGCGGGGGTCAGCAGGAAGACACGGTTCGCGACCCGCTCGATCGTGCCGCGCAGGCCGAAGGTGAGGCCGGCCGCGAAGTCGACCACGCGCTTGGCGTCGGTCGCCTCCATCGCCGTGAGGTTCACGATCACCGGAACCCCTTCCCGGAACAGCTCGCCGATCGCGCGGGCGTCGCGGAAGCTGTCCGGGGTGACCGTGCCGATCCGCCGGCCCTTCACCTCGGCGACGTCCTCCGCCACCTTCACCCGCGGATCCGTGACCCAGGCATCCCCGGGCTGCTCGGTCCCTTCGGAGTAGTCGTCGTCGTAGTAACGCTCGTCATCGTTGTCGTCAACGAGTCCAAGCCAAGCACTCGCCTTGCGTACCGATCCCATGGACGCCTCCTCTCACAGCGGTCTTACTTGCTTTCCGCATCCCTATGGTCATCCATGATGCGGATCGCGCGCCAAGTGGATAGACGCCGCGCGGGGGGTTTGTGACGCTACTGGTGCACAGCCAATACGTCGAGGGCCCCCGTGTATCAAGGGTGTTGCTGGACACGGCTGCTGACTGAGAGTGAAATATGATTCTTCCCGGCGTCCGGGTGACGGCTGGTGCGTACGGGTGAACGGAGTGGTCGATGGGATGCGGCTGCTCAACGCCCGGTCAGATGCCATATCGATCTCCAGATGCCCAGTCAGATGTCGTTCACGCCACGGGGGGTTGTCGTGTTCGGAATGGTCCGGCCCTGCAGTCACAGACTCGGTGAAAGCCTCAAGACCCAGTGGATGGCGCATTTGTGCGGGCTGTGCCTCGCGCTGCGCGGGGACCACGGGCAGTTCGCGAGGATTGTCACGAACTACGACGGTCTGCTCCTCTCAGTGTTGACGGAGGCTCAGGTCGAGCGCGCGGGCGGCGGATGGCGTCGTACGGCCGGGCCCTGCCCGTTGCGCGGGATGCGGACCGCGTCCGTCGCGCAGGGCGAGGGCGCGCGGCTCGCGGCGGCCGTCTCGCTGGTGCTCGCCTCCGCCAAGGTGCGTGACCATGTCGCCGACGGGGACGGGCTGCTGGCCCGCAGGCCGGTGGCGCTGGCCGCGCGGCGGGTCGCCGGGAGCTGGGGGCGGGCCGGGGCGCGGACGGGTTCCGCGGTCGGGTTCGACGCCGCCGTACTCGTCGACGCCGTGGAGCGGCAGTTCGGCATCGAGTCCCTGGCCGGGCCCGGGACGCCGATCCTGACCGTCACCGAACCGACCGAGACCGCCACCGCGGCCGCCTTCGCGCACACCGCGGTCCTGGCCGGACGGCCGGGCAACGCCGTACCGCTGGCCGAGGCCGGGCGCCTCTTCGGCCGGCTCGCGCATCTGCTGGACGCCGTGGAGGACAAGGAGTCCGACGCCGCGTCGGGCGCCTGGAACCCCCTCACCGCGACCGGCACCCCGCTCCCCGAGGCCCGCCGGCTCGCCGACGACGCGCTGCACGGAATACGGCTCGCGCTGCGCGAGGCGGAGTTCGTCGACGCCAAGCTCGCGCATCTGCTGCTCGCGCACGAACTGGGGCGCTCGGTGGACCGGGCCTTCGGCACCCAGTCGTGCGGGCACGGGCCGGAGAACGCCTTCGGGCCGCCGCGGACTCCGTATCTGCCGGGCGATCCGCGGCACGACGGCAATCCCTACGGTGGTGAGCCCCCGCGGCCCGACGGGCGCGGGTTCTGGGCCGGGTGCGCCGTGGCCCTCGGGCTCTGCTGCACCTGCAAGGTGTGCTGCGCCGACGAGTTCGAGGGGCCGTGGTCGGGGCGGCGGCGCGAGGGATGCTGCTCCAGCTGTGACTGCTCGTGCTGTGACGCGTGCGAATGCTGCGAATGTTGTGAATGTGTGTCGTGCTGCGACTGCTGACCATGACGGGCTGTCACCACCGTTGTATACGTGCGACACGGGGATCATGACCGACCTGCGGTGTCCGGCGGACGGTGTTTCAGAGCGGTAAAACAAAAACATGATCCGGTGACCGGTGTGCCATGAGTGTCGTTGGTCGGGAGCAGAACCATTTCTGCCCCAGGTTCGACTTCTGATCAACTCGCCACCCACTTAAGGCACTTCAGTGGACGTCACAACAAAAGCGACCACCAGCATCCGCGCCAGGCTGCTGAGGATTCTCGTCCTCGCCCTCGCGGTCCTGCTCGCCCTGCTCGGTATCGCGGCCGCCGACCAGATCTCCGCCTATCGCAACGCCTCCGCGACCGCCGACAACGCGCGCCTGGAAATCACCCTCCAGGGGCTCGTGCACGAACTGCAGAAGGAGCGCGGACTCACCACCGGATACGTCGGCGGTGTCCAGCAGTTCAGCGCCAAGCTGCCCGCGCAGCGCAAGGCGACCGACACCGCGCGCCAGCAGCTGGACGTGGCCCTGAAGGGGCGTGAGGACTCCGCCGCCGGTTCCGTGCGCGAGTCCCTCGGCCGGCTCGACGGCCTCGCCGGCATCCGCAAGGACGCCGACGACGGCACCGGCGTGGTGAAGGACACCTTCGACTACTTCACCACCACCATCACCGTCCTCGACCGGCTCGACCTCGGCCTCGAGGACGTCCACGACGGCACCCTGCGCGACGCCTACCAGGCGCTCCAAGTCCTCGGCAACGCGAAGGAGTTCACCGGCGAGGAGCGTGCCATCGTGCTCGGCTCGGTGCGCGCCGGGAAGTTCCGCGGCGACGACTACAGCCGGTTCATGGAGATCCGCGCCGGACGCCTGGCCGCCCTCGACGCCTTCCCCCGTTCGGCCACCGCCGTACAGGAACGGCGTCTGAACACCGCCCTCACCACGCCCGACGCCGAGCGCGCGCTGACGTACGAGAGCAAGGCGGTGCACGGCACCGGGAAGCTCAAGTCGAGCGCGATCCCGCCCATGGCCTGGTGGGACGCCATGACCTCCACCATCAACGGGATGCGGAACGTCCAGATCACCCTCGGCACCGATGTCGAGAACAGGGCCGCCCAGCTGGAGAGTTCGGCCCAGCGCGACCTGCTGCTGTTCCTGCTGCTCGCTCTCGCCACGGTCGTCGCGCTCGGCGCGCTGGCCCTCGACTGCGTACGGTCCGTCTCCACGCCGCTCGTCGAACTCGCCCGGCAGGCACGGGAGGTGGCCGGCAGCCGGCTGCCGCAGGCCGTGGCCGCCGTACAGGACGGGTCGTCCGGGGCGGCGCCGACGCCGCCCGCTCCGCTCGCCGTCGCCGACAGGGCGGGGGCCGAAGTGCGGGAGGTGGCCGACGCGTTCGACCGGGTGCAGCGGTCCGCCTTCGAACTCGCCACCGAGCAGGCCGTGTTGCGGCGCAACGCCACCGACTCCCTGGTGAGCCTGGGGCGTCGCAACCAGAACCTGGTGCGCCGTCAGATCAGCTTCATCAACAAGTTGGAGCACGAGGACGCCGATCCCGCGACCCTCGCCAACCTCTTCGAACTCGACCACCTGGCCACCCGTATGCGCCGCAACGCCGAAAGCCTCCTCGTGCTCGCCGGGGAGTCCAGCCCCCGCCCCTGGTCCACGCCGCTGGCCGTCAACGACGTGCTGCGCGCCGCGCTGTCCGAGGTCGAGGAGTACCGCCGGGTCACCCTGCGCCGGATCGAGCCCGCGTTCGTCACCGGCTCCGTCGTCGTCGAAATCGCCCATCTGCTCGCCGAGTTGGTGGAGAACGCGCTGAGCTTCTCGCCGCCGGACTCCGACGTGGAGATCGAGGGGCGGCGCACCAGCGCCGGGTATCTGGTCGCGATCGTCGACCACGGCTTCGGCATGGACAACCAGGCCCTCGCCGAGGCGAACGTACGGCTGTCCGGCACGGCCAGCTTCATGGCCGAACCCACCCGGTTCCTGGGCCACTTCGTGGTCGGCGCGCTCGCCCGCAAGTGCGGTATCGAGGTACGGCTCGGCGAGGCACCGGCGGCCGGTGTGGTCGCCCGAGTCCTCATCCCCGCGGGGCTGTTGACGGAGAAGGGGGTCGAGGAGGGGCCGGCGGTTCCCGCCCCGAGGAAGGCGGAGGCGGAGACGATGGAGAGCCCGGAGCCGGAAGCAGTGGTCCCCCCGGTCGCCGCCAAGGGCGGTTCGTCCGCCGCGCGCACCCGCAACGGCCTCGTCAAGCGGCCGCAGCGCAGCGGTATCGCGGCGGCGGTGAGCGAGACCGACCGGACCGGACGGCCCGCCCCCACCACACCGCCCAACCCGGAACGGACCCCCGAGCAGGTCTCGGGGATGCTCTCCACCCTGCGCAGCGCCCACATGCGGGGCGGGATCAGCGTCGAGAAGGAGAAGCAGCAGAAGACCGGGAAGAGTGCCGCGAAGAACGCCGACACGAACGAGGGTGCCGCCAAGTGACCACCGTCGACACCCCGCACGACTCGCAGACCTTCAACTGGCTGCTCGCCAACTTCGTCAAGAGCACCGACGGCGTACGCGACGCGGTCGCCGTCTCCTCCGACGGGCTGCTGATCGCCGTCTCGGACGGGCTCGGGCGCACCGAGGCCGACCATCTCGCCGCGATCGTCTCGGGGTTGAGCAGTCTGGCCCGCAGCGCGTCCAAGCGGTACAGCTTCGACGGGGTCAAGCTCATCATGATCGAGATGGGCCGGGGTTTCCTGCTCGTCTCGGCGATCCGGGACGGCAGCTGCCTCGGCGTCCTCGCCGACAGCAGCGGTGAACTGGGCCTGGTCGGCTACGAGATGGCGGTGCTCGCGGAGCGGGCGGGTGATCTGCTCACCCCGACGCTCATCGCCGATCTGCGGCAGGCGTTGCCACGGTGAACGGTGAACAGCCCAGGGACGTAGAACCTGACGAGGACGCGACGTTCGTCCGGCCGTTCATCATCACCGGCGGCCGGTCCGAGCCTCTCCAGGCCGATCTGCGGCTGGAGACGCTGGTCGTCGCCGTCGGCGTGCCGGATCCGTCGCTCGCGTTCGAGCGGCGCCACATCGTCGCGGTGTGCGAACAGCCGACGACCGTCGCCGAGGTGGCGCACCGCGTCGGCGTACCCCTCGGAGTGGCCAAGGTGCTCATCTCCGACCTCGTCGTCGCCGGGCAACTCGCCTGCCGGCAACCCGCGGAGCTGCCGCTCCCGATGCTCGAAAGGATCAGGGACCATGTCCGGGCGCTCTGACAAGATCGTGCCGCTGGCCGTGAAGATCGTGGTCAGCGGCGGCCTCGGGGTCGGCAAGACCACGTTCATCGGGGCCATTTCGGAGATCGAACCCCTCGACACCGAGGCGGCGATCACCGAAGTCTCCGTAGGCGTCGACTCGTTGGAGGGCGTCGAGGCGAAGACCACCACGACCGTCGCCCTCGACTTCGGGCGGATCACGCTCGACCCGACGATCGCGCTGTACCTGTTCGGGACGCCCGGGCAGGACCGGTTCTCCTTCCTCTGGGACGACCTGGTGGAGGGCGCGCTCGGCACGGTGGTCCTCGTGGACACCCGGCGGATCGAGGACTGCTTCCCGGCGGTCGACTACTTCGAGTCGCAGGGCGCGCCCTTCGTCCTCGCGGTGAACCGGTTCGACGGGGCGGAGCGGTTCGACGTGGACGAGGTCCGGGAGGCGCTCGGGCTGGGCGCGGACGTGCCGGTGCTGGAGTGCGACGCGCGGAACCGCGATTCCGTACGGGACGTGCTGGGAGCGCTGATGGACCGGGTGATCGGGGTCCGGGCGGCACCACGGCGCCGTACGACGGCGGCGCTGGCGCGGTGAAGGAGACATACGAGGAGGCAAACGCGAGGGGAGGGGTGCGCGTGTGAAGGCGGGAGAGCGGGAGAAACGCCCGATCAGGCGGGAGAACCGGGGATCAGGGCGTGCAGTGGGTCAGCTCAACAGGAGGAGGACCACACTCGACCGAGGTCGATGTGGGAGCGCTTGACCAGCCACTGCTGTGGATGCATGGGGTAAGTGGAACAGGCATCCGGTTGGGCGTCAACCGACTTGAGACGTAGCGCCCACAGTATGGACAACCTTGACAGCAAGGGGAAACGGCGCCGTACCCTCGGTGGACGGCCCTGCTGAGGGGCTCGGCCGTACGGTGCCGCCCAGGCGCCCTGTGTGAAGGCATTCGCCCGTGTTGCTCACGTCACGGAGTCTTCGCATGTCTTCCGACATACCCACCCCCGTATCCGCCGCCCCGGGCACAAGGCTCTCGCTCGTGATCGTCGGGGCCGGACCGCGGGGGACCGGCCTGATCGAGCGCATCGCCGCCAACGCGCCCGAGCTGTACGCCAGTTCGGGCGCCGAGAGCGTCGAGGGCCTCGACATCCACCTCGTCGACCCCCATCCGCCGGGCGCCGGACGCATCTGGCGCGCCGCCCAGTCGCCGCTGCTGTGGATGAACTCGCACGCCGAGGACGTCACCATGTTCACCGACGAGACGGTGGTCATGGAGGGTCCGGTACGCCCCGGTCCCACGCTGCACGAATGGGCGGACATCGAGGGCAGCACCTTCGCCGACCGCCAGCTCCAGGGCTCCTATCTGCGCTGGGTGCACGAGCGGTCCGTGGCCGCGCTGCCGCCCGGCGTCACCGTCCACCACCACCCGCGGCGGGCCCTCAGGATCAGTGGCCCGCGCGACGGACGCCAGCAGGTCTGGCTGGAGGGCGGCCCGGACCCGCTCCCCGCCGACCTCGTCGTCCTCGCCCTCGGCCACCTCGACGCCGAACTCGACCAGGACCAGCGCGAGTTGGCGGCCTACGCCCGCGCCCACGACCTGGTCCATCTGCCACCGGACTTCACCGCCGACAGCGACCTGTCCTCCCTCGCCCCCGGCGAACCCGTCCTCGTCCGCGGCTTCGGCCTCGCCTTCGTCGACCTGATGGTCCTGCTCACGGAGGGCAGGGGCGGACGCTACGACGGCGACACCTACGTCCCCTCGGGGCAGGAGCCGGTGCTGTACGTCGGGTCGCGGCGCGGAGTGCCGTACCACTCGAAGATCGGTTACGAGTGGAGCGGTGAACGGCCGCCGCTGCCACGGTTCTTCGGGCCCGCCGAGGTCGACGCGGTGCTCGCGCTGCCGGGGGGCTTCGACTTCCGGCGGGACGTATGGCCGCTGATCGAGAAGGAGTTGGGGTTCGCGCACTACCACCGGCTGTTCGGTGTGCACCCCGAGCGGACGAGCGTCGCCTGGACCGACTTCGAGGAGAAGTACGCGGCCGGGGAAGTGGCGGACCGCGAGGCCCTCGTGGCGTCCGCGGTGCCCGACCCCGCCGACCGGCTCGACCTCGCGGCGCTCGACCATCCGCTGGACGGGGTGCGGTACGGGTCGCACGAGGAGTTCCAGGAGGGGCTACGGGCCTATGTGGAGGGCGATCTGAGTCGCCGTCACGACCCGTCCAACAGCCAGGACCTGGCTGTGTTCCTCGGACTGCTCTCCGTCTACGGGCAGTTGATCCGGCTCGGTGACGTCGGGCCCTGGTGGCACGGCTTCTTCAGCTACCTCGCCTCCGGGCCGCCCGGACCCCGGCTGCGCCAACTCCTCGCGCTGTCCCGGGCCGGCGTCGTGCGGTTCGTCGGTGCGGACATGGCCGTAGCCGCCGAGGACGGGGTGTTCAGCGCGTCGAGCGCGACCGTGCCGGGGGTGACGATCGAGGCGCGGGCGCTGGTCGAGGCGCGGCTGCCGGAGCCCACGGTCGGGCGGTCCGTCGATCCGCTGCTGCGTCAACTCCACGCGGACGGGGCCGTGGTGGAGAGTCCCGAGGGGCTGCTGCGGGTGGACCGCGCCGACGGGCGGACCCTCGACCGGGACGGGCGGCCGCATCCCCGGCGGTTCGCGCTCGGGCCCTACACCGATGTACGGACGCCCGGCGCGTTCACCCGGCCGCGCACCGGCGGGCCGGCCTTCCGGCAGAACGACGCCACCGCGCGAGCCGTGCTGGCGTTCCTGCGCGACCTCGCGTGTCGGGCTGCCGCGTAGTCCCGAGCTTGTGAAGTCCCGGGCTTCATCGAGGACTTGGCCCTCTCCGAGGCGCTCCCGAACGACAGGAAGGCTTTCCTCCCATGACCTCCTCGCACGGCCGGGGCCTGCATCTGGCCGCCGCCGTCGACCAGCGGTCGGCCTACGACGCCGACTCCTACGTCGAGTTGGCGCGGCTCGCCGAGAGCGGCGGGCTCGACTTCGTGACGCTCGACGACACCTTCGCGCGCCCCGGACCCGACGCCCTCGCCGTCCTGTCCCGTGTCGCCCCGGCGACCAACCGGGTCGGCCTGGTGCCGACCGTGACCACCACGCACACCGAGCCCTTCCATGTGCAGGCCGCGGTCGCGACCCTGGACTGGGTCAGCCGGGGCCGGGCCGGCTGGCGGCTCGACGTGTCGACCACCGAGGGCGAGGCCCGCCTCTTCGGCCGCCGGCACGCCGCGGCCGCCGACGCGTTGTGGGCGGAGGCCGGTGAAGTCGCCGAGGTGGCCGCCCAGTTGTGGGACAGCTGGGAGGACGACGCCGAGATACGGGACACGGCCACCGGCCGTTTCGTCGACCGCGACAAGCTGCACCACGTCGACTTCGAGGGCTCCGAGTTCTCGGTCAAGGGCCCCTCGATCGTGCCCAGACCACCGCAGGGCCACCCCGTCCGCGTGGTCGACGCCACCGAGGGCCAGGCCCGGCGGACGGCCGCCCGGTACGCCGACGTGGCCCTCGTCCGCGCGGCGAGTTCCGCGCAGGCCGGGGCCGTACGGTCCGAACTGCGGGCGTCCGCCGAGAAGGCGGGCCGCGATCCCGACACCCTGCGGGTCCTGGTGAGCCTCGTCGTCGACCTCGGCGACGGCGAGCACGCGGCCGAACCGGGCCACGGCGGGGGCGGCCCCCGGCAGACCGCGCACGGCCCGCTGTACCGGGGCGGCCCGGTCGACCTCGCGGAGCTGATCGCCGGCTGGCACGGCGACCGTACCGTCGACGGCTTCCACCTCACGCCCGTCGAACCCCGCCGCGACCTGGAGCGGCTGGTCAACGGCACGGTCGCGCTGCTCCAACACCGGGGCCTGTTCCGCACGTTCTACCCGGGCAGCACCCTCAGGGAGCACCTGGGCCTGGCCCGGCCCGCCAACCAGTACGCCGTGACCGGGGGAGCGTCATGACCGTACGACCACGGAGGAAGATCCATCTGGCCGCGCACTTCCCCGGCGTCAACAGCACCACCGTGTGGGCCGATCCGCGGTCGAGGTCCCAGATCGCCTTCTCCTCCTTCGAGCAGCTCGCCCGCACCGCCGAACGCGGCCGCTTCGACTTCTTCTTCCTCGCCGAGGGGCTGCGGCTGCGCGAACACAAGGGCCGTATCCACGACTTGGACGTCGTCGGCCGCCCCGAGTCCCTCACGGTCCTCAACGCGCTCGCCGCCGTCACCGAACGGATCGGGCTGGCCGCCACGGTCAACGCGACCTTCAACGAACCGTACGAACTCGCCCGCAGACTCGCCACGTTGGACCACCTCAGCGGTGGCCGCGCGGCCTGGAACGTGGTGACGTCCTCCGACGCCTTCACCGGTGAGAACTTCCGGCGCGGGGGATACCTGGACCGCGCGGACCGGTACACCCGGGCGGCCGAATTCGTCGACGTGGCACGGGAGTTGTGGGACTCCTGGACCCCGGACGGAGTGTCCCGGCCCTTCGCCCACCGGGGCCGACACTTCGACATCGCGGGCGAGTTCACCGTGCCGCGCTCGCCGCAGGGGCATCCGGTGGTCATCCAGGCCGGGGACTCGGGGGAGGGGCGGGAGTTCGCGGCACGCACCGCCGACGTCATCTTCACCCGGCACGGCACGCTGGAGGACGGCCGCGCCTTCTACGCCGACGTGAAGGGACGCCTCGCCAAGTACGGCCGCAGCGTGGACGATCTCAAGATCATGCCCGGTGTCAGTGTCGTCCTCGGCGATACCGCGGCCGAGGCCCAGGAGCGCGCCGCCGAGATCCGGCGGCAGCAGGTCTCCCCGCAGAACGCGATCCTCGCCCTGGAACAGATCTGGGGCACGGACCTCTCCGCCTACGACCCCGACGGCCCGTTCCCCGACATCGACCCGGTGCCGGAATCGTCGATCACCCAGGGGCGGACCCGGCGCGGCGACACCGTGGCGATGGCCGAAAAGTGGCGGGCGCTCTCCCGCGAGAAGGGGCTGTCCATCCGGCAGACCGTGATCGAGGCGAGCGGCCGGCAGTCCTTCATCGGCACCCCGGAGGCGGTCGCCGCCGAGCTGGAGACCTTCGTACGCCAGGACGCCGCCGACGGCTTCATCCTCGTCCCGCATCTCACCCCCGGCGGCCTCGACGAGTTCGTGGACCGGGTGGTGCCGCTGCTCCAGGAACGTGGCGTGTTCCGTACGGAATACCGGGGCACGACCCTGCGCTCACATCTCGGGCTCCCCGACCCGGCCGGGAAGGGGTGACCGTACGACGACAGGATCGAGCGCACGACGATGGAGCTGACGGCATGACTTCGGACGCGGCCGACGAGTGGAGGCAGTGGCACGAGCACCGCATGGAGACGGTGTCGGGTCCCTACGGACCCCTCGCCCTGACCGGCACGCACTGGCTGGAGGACTACACGGATGGCCAACTTCCGGACATTCCTGGCGTATGGGTCGTCGACGGTGACGTGGTGGTCCTCACCGCGACGGCGGCCGACGGGCTGACCGTCGACGGGAAACCCTTCACCGGCTCGGTCCGCCTCGGCGCGGACACCGGCCCGGTGGGCGCGGCCCGCGTAGGCCTCGGCGGGCGCCGACTGGTCGTCCTGGTCCGCGAGGGCGTCTGGGGAGTGCGCGACTACGACCCCGACTCGGCGGCGCGGCGCGCGTTCCCGGGCGTCGAGGTCACGCCGTACGACCCGCGCTGGTCGGTGCCGGGACGCTTCACGCCGTACGACGCGCGGCGCACCGTACGCGTCGACACGGTGGACGGTGTCGAACGCGGGCTCGGGCTCGCGGGTGAACTCGCCTTCCGGCTCGACGGGTTGGAGGCGACCTTGCAGGTGGCGGTGCAGGGCGACGGGAAGTTGTGGGCGGTGTTCGCCGACTCCACGAGCGGGGACGGCAGTTACCGGTTCCGGTTCCTGTACCCGGCGGCGCCCGACGCTGAGGGGCGCACGACGGTCGACTTCAACCGGGCCGTGCTCCCGCCGTGCGCGTTCGCCGACCATTTCATCTGCCCTTTCCCGCCGCCCGGGAATACGCTGGGCCTCGCGGTCGGGGCGGGGGAGCGCACCCTTCGGCAGACGGAGCGTTGACCTGCGGCGGACCGGGTTTCGGCCCACTGCGTCCGGGTGATCAACTCGCGTAGACCGTGGGCCAGTTGAAGGTCGTACGGCCGAAAGGCGCCCTTGCGCCCATCGGCCGGGCGGCCGAATACTCCCCCACAGCGCTTGTCAGGAGCACGGCGTGTTCGGAAACCGGACGCCCGACCCCGACTGCGCCTCACGGGCCCCGACCCCACGCGGGCCCCCGAATTCCCCTAGGAGGGAACGAAACGTGAGGATCAAGCGCACCACCCCGCGCAGCGGAATCGCGAGACGGACCAGGCTGATCGCCGTGGCCACCGGATTCGTCGCCGCTGCCGCGTTCGCCGTCCCCACCGCGAGCGCCAGCGACGCCCACACGTTCAGCGCCACCCAGCTCTCCGCGGCCAACTCGTCCGTGCTCAAGGCCGATGTCCCGGGCACCGCCTGGGCGGTCGACAGCACGACGAACCGTGTCGTCGTCACCGTCGACAGCACGGTCTCCCAGGCCGAGATCGCGAAGATCAAGTCGCAGGCGGGCAGCACCGCCGACGCGATCACCATCAAGCACACGGCCGGTCAGTTCAAGAAGCTGATCACCGGTGGCGACGCCATCTACGGCGGCGCGTACCGCTGCTCGCTCGGCTTCAACGTGCACAGCGGGAGCACGTACTACTTCCTGACCGCCGGTCACTGCGGTGAGGTCGCCTCCACCTGGTACTCCAACTCCGGTCACACCACGGTGCTGGGCACGAACGTCGGCTACAGCTTCCCGACCAACGACTTCGCGCTGGTCAAGTACACCAACACCTCGATCGCCCACCCGAGCGCGGTCGGCAGCCAGACCATCTCCAGCGCGGCCACGCCGAGCGTGGGCACCACCGTCTACCGGCGCGGCTCCACCACCGGCACGCACAGCGGCCGGGTCACCGCCCTGAACGCCACCGTCAACTACGGCAGCGGCGACATCGTCTACGGCATGATCCAGACCACGGTCTGCGCCGAGGGCGGCGACAGCGGCGGTCCGCTCTACGGCGGCACCGTGGCCTACGGTCTGACCTCGGGCGGCAGCGGCGACTGCACCTCCGGCGGCACGACCTTCTTCCAGCCGGTCACCGAGGCGCTGAGCTACTACGGCGTGAGCGTCGGCTGACGCCCGCCTGAATCTCCTCCGCTCGGACTGCAGCCGGCGGCGGGTCTGGGTGACCCTGTACAGCTGAGAAAGCGTGACACTCTCGCGAGAAGTGTCACGCTTTTTCGGCGGGGTGCCCCGGCCGCACCGGATTCGCCCACAGCATCGCAACTGGCGTGCGGGGGCTCGCTCTTGTGCGTGGCACGGAGTTACCGTCGTTGTATCGAAGCAGGCACCTGATGCGCCACGTCGGACCCTGGGGGGCCGTGATGGTCGAGGAGCTGGTGACGGCGGGAGTGACGCTCGCGTCCGTCGGAGTGGTGTACGCGATGGCGGCCGCGCGGGTCGTCAAACAGTACGAGCGGGGCGTGGTGTTCCGGCTCGGCAGGCTGCGGCCCGAGGTGCGCGGGGCCGGCTTCACGATGGTCGTCCCGTTCGTGGACAAGCTCCGCAAGGTCAACATGCAGATCGTGACGATGCCCGTGCCCGCGCAGGAGGGCATCACCCGGGACAACGTGACGGTCCGGGTGGACGCGGTCGTCTACTTCAAGGTCGTCGACGCGGCGGACGCGCTCGTGCAGGTCGAGGACTACCGGTTCGCCGTCTCGCAGATGGCGCAGACCTCGCTGCGGTCGATCATCGGCAAGAGCGACCTGGACGATCTGCTCTCCAATCGCGAAAAGCTCAACCAGGGACTGGAGTTGATGATCGACAGCCCCTCCATCGGCTGGGGCGTGCAGATCGACCGCGTCGAGATCAAGGACGTGTCGCTGCCGCGGTGCCCGCGGCACCCGTGACGCCGGTTGCCGCTGTGGCGCCGCAACCGGTGCAGGAGCAACTTCCGCCCGCCGAGCCCCAGTCGGATCCGGACTCCGGCGGGGCGATTTCAAGACAGGACTAGACCTCACCGGCTGATGAGCGTTGCTCGCGCCCAGTGTTTGCAGTGCGAACGGCCTGGGGTGACCGTGAACATTCAAAGCGAGGGGGCGTGCAACCGCGTTCCGCGCTCGACCTGAAGTCGACCTTGTGCGCTCCCTGTGCGATTAGGAAGAGTAGGCGCTCGTCAACCTACCTTTCGGCCGGTCGGGTCCCCATAACCTGACGGGCCGACCCCCCACAGGAGGACACGAGTTGAAGCACCGACGCATACCCAGGCGCCGGGTGGCCGTGGCGGGTGCGGGCATAGCCGCACTGGTCGTCGCGGGAGTCACCTTGCAGAGTGCGAACGCCAGCGAGACCGCACCGGCGGCCGCACCCCACACCCTCTCGGCCCTCGCGGCCGGAAAGCTCGCCTCGACGCTCGGCAAGAACCTCGGCACGGACGCGGCCGGCACGTTCTACGACGCGAAGACCAAGAGCCTCGTGGTCAACGTGCTGGACCAGAACGCGGCCGACACCGTCGAGGCGGCCGGCGCCAAGGCGAGAATCGTCGAGAACTCCCTCGCCGAACTGGCGGGCGCCCGCACGACCTTGAAGCAGGACGCCACCATCCCCGGCACCTCGTGGGCGACCGACCCCACCACCAACAAGGTCGTCGTCACCGCCGACCGCACGGTCTCCGACGCCGAGTGGACCAAGCTCACCAAGGTCGTCGACGGGCTCGGTGCCAAGGCCGAACTCCAGCGCACCCAGGGGGAGTTCAAGCCCTTCATCGCGGGCGGCGACGCCATCTCCGGCTCGGGCGGGCGCTGTTCGCTCGGCTTCAACGTGGTCAAGGGCGGCGCGCCGTACTTCATCACCGCCGGGCACTGCACCGAGGCCATCTCCACCTGGTCCGACTCCAGCGGCAACGAGATCGGCACGAACGAGCAGTCCAGCTTCCCGGACAACGACTTCGGCCTGGTCAAGTACACCTCGGACGTCGCCCACCCGAGCGCGGTCGACCTCTACAACGGCTCGTCGCAGACCATCACCCACGCCGCCGACGCCACTGTCGGCGAGAAGGTGACCCGCAGCGGCTCGACGACCCAGGTGCACACCGGGACGGTCACCGGCCTGGACGCCACCGTGAACTACGGCAACGGCGACATCGTCAACGGCCTGATCCAGACCGACGTCTGCGCCGAGCCCGGTGACAGCGGCGGCTCGCTGTTCGACGGCGACGCGGCGATCGGCCTCACCTCCGGCGGCAGCGGCGACTGCACCTCGGGCGGCGAGACCTTCTTCCAGCCGGTCACCGAGGCGCTGTCGACGTTCGGGGCGCAGATCGGCTGACCTGCCCGTACGGCACCGTGAAGTCCCGTCCCCGCGCGCGAGGGGGCGGGACCTTCGCGTACGGATGAAGAGGTCGGCTCAGCGTGTGGGCCAGTACCACAGCGGTTCGTCGAGCGGGCCCTCGCGGCCCGCCACCGTCGTCTGCCCGAACTCCTTCACCAGCTCTATGGAGTTGACGTCGAGACGGTGCCGTATCGCGCCCTTCTGGAGGGCGTCCGCGAGCGGCCGGGCGTGGGTGACCACGACGATCTGGGTGTCCTTGGTGGCGGTGAGGATCAGATCGGCGAGGGGCGGGATCAGGTCCGGGTGGAGGCTCGTCTCCGGCTCGTTCAGCACCAGCAGCGACGGCGGCCGGGGTGTCAACAGGGCCGCCGCCCACAGGAGATAGCGCAGGGTGCCGTCCGACAGCTCGGCGGCGGTGAGCGCGCGCAGCAACCCGTGCTGACGCAGGGCGAGTTGGAAACGTCCGCCGAGGTCGGCGATGTGGACCTGGCTGCCGGGGAAGGCCGCGTCCACGGCCGCGTCCAGCGCCTCGGCGTCACCGACCTCACGGATCGTCTGCAGGGCGGCGGCCAGATCGGAGCCGTCACCGCTGAGCACGGGCGTGCGGGTGCCGATCTGGGCGGCGCGGGCCGGGGCGTCCGCGTCGGTGCGGACATGGTCGTAGAACCGCCAGGACCTGATGAACTCCCGTACCGCCAGGACGTCGGGGGCGTGCTGGGGGTCGGCCAGTTCGCCGAGCATGCTGTCGTACGGGCGCAGGGTGCCGTGGGCGCGGGACCAGCCGCCGCCCGCGCCGCGCAGCTTGACGGCGGCTCCCGCGCGGTCGGAGAGCACCGAGGCCGGGCGCAGGACGGGGCCGCTCCAGATGGACTCGCGTTTGATCTCCGGGTCGAGGTTGAACATGGACGCCACACGGTCGGTCCCCGGGGACGGGCTGGGGTGCCCGAAGTCGATCGCGTACCCGAACTCGTCGCCCGCGAAGCCCAGTTGCAGACTGACCGGGCCCGAGCGGACCGTGCCCTGCACGGGGTGTCTGCCCTCGCGCACCGCGCGGCCGATCTTCTCCGGGCCCGCCCACAGGACCGACGGCAGCCCGCCCTCCTGCGCGAGCGCGGCGACGGCGCCGCCGCGCGCGGACGAGGCGAGCAGGCGCAATGAGCGGTAGAGGCTCGACTTGCCCGTGCCGTTCGCCCCCGTGATCACGTTCAGTCGCGTCAGCGGGACGATCAGGCGGCGCAGGGAGCGGTAGTTCTCGACGGCGAGGGTGCTGATCATGCGTCCAGCGTTGCAGACGGGTCTGACAATCCCGGTCGGTCCAGCAGGTCCGCGTGCTTCCGGCGCAGCGTCGCCGCCAGCAGGGTGACCACGATCCCGGCGAGCGCCCAGGCCGACAGGACCAGCAGCGGGCCGGTCACGGCGTTGCCCTTGAAGTAGGCGATCGAGCGCGCCACCCAGGTCCCGGCGCCCGGTGGCAGCGCGGGCCCGATCGCGTTCCAGAACGGCGGCAGCAGCGGCAGCGGGAAGGCACCGCCCGCGCTCGGGTTGCCCGCGATCACCACCAGCAGGATCGCGAGCCCGATGCCCACGACCCCGAAGACCCCCTGGAGGGCGAGGGTCGCCGCGCCCACGGCGAACGTGACCAGCGCGCCGAGCGCCCAGAACGCCATGACGCTGCCCGGCAGCGCGCCCAGGACCGGCCCGACGATCACCGCGCCGCCGAGGCCGCCGACGATCGCGACCAGTGCCATCACGATCAGCCGGATCATCGCGCGGCGCGGGTTGGCGGGCCGGGCGCCGGTGCTGATCGCCAGGATCGAGGCGCACAGATAGCCGCCGACACACCAGCCGACGACCAGGTAGAACGACGACAGCCCGTCGAAGTCCTGAGTGGAGGCCGGCGCCACGTCCACCGTCCGGACCGTGCGCTGCTCCGTCCTCTCCAAGGAGGAGGTGATGGTCTCCAGGGTGGTCGCGAGGACGGTACCGCTGCCGGTGGCGACCAGGAGCGTGTCCTTGGTGCCGCGCGGGTCGATGACGAGGGCGCCGTCGATGTCCCGGTTCAGGATCTGCCTCCGCGCGGTCGCCGCGTCGGACACCGCGCGCGGGGCGAGCGGTGAGCCGGGCAGTCGCTTCAGCCTGGCCACCGTCTGCTCGGCCGTGACCTGGGGAGCGACCACCCCGAAAGACACATCCCGGGGCTTCGGATTGTGCAGCGCGCCTACGTAGGAGGCGATGAAGAGCAGCTGAAGACCGACCACCCCGATGACGAGCAGGCTGGCCCGCAGGGTGACCGCGTCCTTCACCTCACCGAAGAAGGACGTACGGGACGTACCGGCACCCGGGGTCGCTGTCATGTCCCCACGGTCTCGGTGGCGGGGTCTTCGCGCAGGCGGGAAGGGGCCGAACGGATGTCGTACGCGTGTTCGGAAAAGTATTTCTCCGCCAACTGCCCGGCCCGGGCGGGGAGCTGACGGAGTGGTGTCTGTTTCGGCCACCGCACACCTCCCCAGAGAATCGTTTACGTGTTCGAATGAGGTCGCTGACCGGGGCTGATGAGGCTAGAGTAATCGAACGGGCGTGCGATGAACATATCGGGTGGATGGCCGAAAAGGGGTGGAGTGATGGAGGTGCGGCATGGCGGGCTTCGCCCATCTGCATGTCGCGTCCGGTTACTCCGCCCGCTACGGCGCCTCCCACCCCGAACAGCTCGCCCGGCGGGCGGTCGGGCAGGGCATGACGGCGCTCGCGCTCACCGACCGGGACACGGTCACGGGGATCGTCCGCTTCGCGCGGGCGTGCGCCGGAACAACGGTCCGGCCGATCTTCGGCATCGACCTGGCGGTGGAGGCCCTCGCACCCCCGCCGCCCGCACAGCGCCCGCGCACCCCCGCCCGCGGCGGCGCGCACGTGGTCGAGCCGCCCCTGCGGTTCGTACTGCTGGCCCAGGACCGGGCGGGCTGGGCGCGGCTGTGCCGCATCACGTCGGCGGCGCACGAGGGTGCCCTGTCCGGTACGGCGCCGGTGGTGCCGTGGGAGGCGCTGCGCGAGTACGGCGGCCCCGGCCTGACCGTGCTGCTGGGCCCGCTCTCGGAGCCGGTGCGGGCGCTGTCGGTGGGCCGGGAGGACGTCGCGATGAAGCTGCTGGCGCCCTGGCGGGAGATCTTCGGGAGGGGAGTGCGGTTGGAGGCCGTAGCGCAGAATCGTTTCGGCACAGCTCCGGGCTCTCTCCGTCTGGCCGCCCGCACCCTCGCCCTGGCCGACCGCACCCGCACCACCGCCGTGCTCTCCAACGCCGTCCGCTACGCCGACCCCGACCAGCACCGCCTCGCCGACGTCCTCGACGCGGCCCGGCTGCTGCGCCCCATCGACCGGCGCCGCCTGGACAGCGGGCAGCGCTGGCTCAAGGACGAGAGGGAGATGACGGTCGTGGCACGGATGATCGCCGAGTGCGCCGGAGCGGACGTCCGCCGGGCCCGCCGGCTGCTGGCGGACACCGCGAACACGGCGGAGGCCTGTGTCGTGGACCCTGTGGACCTCGGCCTCGGCAGGCGGCACTTTCCGGAACCGTCGCTCTTCGGCGCCGGACCGGAGACGGGCGGCGCGGCCGGGCTGCTGCGCCTGCGGTCGGAGGAGGGCCTGGCCCGGCGCGGCCTAGACCACGACCGCGCGGCACGCGACCGGCTGGAAGAGGAACTCGCCGTCATCTCCCACTGGAACTACGACGCGTACTTCCTCGCCGTCGGCCAGGTCGTCGCCGACATCCGGGCCAAGGGCATCCGCGTCGCCGCCCGCGGCTCCGGCGCCGGATCGCTGGTCTGCCACGCGCTGGACATCGCCACCGCCAACCCGCTCGACCACAGCCTGCTGTTCGAACGCTTCCTCAGCACCCGCCGGGAGTCACTGCCCGACATCGACATCGACGTGGAGTCCGCCCGCCGCCTGGAGTGCTACGACACGATCTTCGAACGCTTCGGCAAGGAGCGGGTGGCGGTCACCGCGATGCCCGAGACCTACCGCGCGCGCAGGGCACTGCGCGACACCGGCCTCGCGCTCGGCATCGCGCCCGCCGACGTCGACCGGATCGCCAAGAGCTTCCCGCACCTGCGCGCCTCCGACATCACCGGCGCGCTCGCCGAACTGCCCGAACTACGCCAACTGGCAAGGGAGATGGGGCGGTTCGGCCCGTTGTGGGAACTCGCCGAAGGCCTCGACTCCCTGGTCCACGGCATGGCCATGCACCCCTGCGGAGTCGTCATCAGCGACGCCACCCTCCTGGACCGGCTGCCGGTGCAGCCCACTCCGCAGGGCGACTACCCGATGGCGATGGCCGCGAAGGAGGAGATCGAGGCGCTGGGCAACATCAAACTCGACGTCCTGGGCGTCCGCATGCAGTCCGCGATGGCCCACGCCGTCACCGAGATCGAACGCGCCACCGGCAACCGCATCGACCTCGACGACCCCCAACAGGTGCCGCTCGACGACGTGTTCGCGTTCAAGCTCATCCAGGAGAGCCAGACGCTGGGCCTGTTCCAACTGGAATCCCCCGGCCAGCAGGACCTGTTGTCTCGGTTGCAACCCCGTGACGTGCAGGACGTCATCGCCGACATCAGCCTCTTCCGTCCGGGGCCGGTCGCCGGAGGCATGCCCGAGCGGTACATCGCGGCCCGCCATGGCGGCACACCGTCGTACGCGCACGAAGACCTCGAACCCGTGCTCGCCGACACCTACGGCGTGACCATCTGGCACGAGCAGATCATCGACACCCTGCATGTACTGACCGGCTGCGAGCGGGCCTTCGCGGAGGTCACCCGGCGGGCCCTCGGCGACAAGGAGCAACTGCCCCGGATCAAGGAGTGGTTCCACAAGCTGGCACGCGCGCGTGGCTACAGTCCGGCCGTCCGGGACGAGGTCTGGAAGACCGTCGAGGCCTTCGGGGCGTACGGCTTCTGCCGCGCCCACGCGGTCGCCTTCGCCGTACCGGCCCTGCAGAGCGCCTGGTTGAAGGCCCACCATCCGGCGTTCCTGCTGGCCGGGTTGCTCGAACACGACCCCGGGATGTGGCCCAAGCGCGTCCTGGTCTCCGACGCCCGCCGGCGCGGTGTGCCGGTGCTGCCCGTCGACATCAACCGCTCCAGGGTGAAGCACACCGTGGAGATGACCGAGAAGGAGGAGTGGGGCGTGCGGCTCGCGCTGTCCGGGGTGCGCGGTATCAGCGAGGAGGAGTGCGCGCGGATCGAGGAGGGGCAGCCGTACGGATCGCTGTCGGACTTCTGGCAGCGGGGCCGTCCCAGCAGGCCGGTCGCCGAACGGCTCGCGGAGATCGGCGCGTTGGCCTGTCTGCACGACGGCCGTCTCACCCGGCGCGATCTGCTGCTCCAGATCACCGAGTTGCACCGGCAGTCCCGCAACCGGAGCGCGGGGGCCGGTCAACTGCCCATGGACACGGGCGCTGTTGGGGGAGCGGAGCCGAGCGGGTTGCCGGAGATGACCGGACGCGAGGCGCTGAGCGCCGAGTTGGGCACGCTCGGCATCGATGTCTCCCGGCATCTGATGGAGCATCACCACCGGCTGCTGCGCGAGATCGGCGCGACGGACGCGGCCCATCTGGCCGAACTGCGCGCGGGGCAGCAGGTGTTGGTCGCCGGGGTGCGGGCCTCCACGCAGACCCCGCCGATCGCGAGCGGCAAGCGGATCATCTTCGTGACGTTGGAGGACGGCTCGGGTCTGGTCGACCTGGCCTTCTTCGAGGACTCCCACCCGGCCTGCGCGTACACCGTCTTCCACAGCGGGCTGCTGCTGGTGCGCGGCACGGTCCAGGTGCGCGGCACCCGTCGTACCGTCGTCGGTTCCATGGCCTGGGACCTGGACGAGATCGCGGGCGCCCGTCGGGACGACGGCCCGGAGGCGGCGCTCGCCCTGCTGGGCGCCGACCGCCCGCATCCGACACCCGCCCAGCCGCAGCGCACCTTGGCCAACGGCACCACCGGCGCCCGCCTCCACCCCTACGCCGACCTCCAGCCCGCGGGCACCCGTTCCGCCGACCTGAAGAAGTTCGGCCACCGCAGCCCGGGGAGTGCGGGATGAGCGCGCGGCAGCGGCACATCGCCCACCTTCACCTGCACACCGCGCTGACGGAGACCCAGTACGGCGACATAATCGAACTGGTGTCCGGATTCACGCCTCACGTCCAGGCCATCCCGCCCAACGCCCTTCAGGTGGACCTGACTTCGGCGCTCCGGTACTTCGACATGTCCGCCTACGACGCGGTCCAGACGGTGAAGATGAGACTGAAGGCCCTCTACGACATCGACAGCAGCGCGGGCCTCGCGGGCAACCGCATGCTGGCGGCGATGGCGGCCGACGCGTCCGCCCCGGGGGACACCACCTGGGTGCCCACCGGTCAGGCGGCCGACTGGCTGTACCCCCGGCCGGTCACCGCGTTGCCCGGGATCGGCCGCGCCACGGCGGACACGCTGCACCGGTACGGCCTGCACACCATCGGCCAGCTCACCGACCTGCCGTCGGCGACCCTGCAACGGCTCCTCGGGGCAGGCCAGGCACGGCTGTTGACCGAGCGCGCCCGCGGCCACGACCCCCGCCCGGTCGTCCCCGCGGAACCGGCGGCACATCTGACCGCCGACCTGGCCCTGAGCCAGGACTGCCTGGACCCGGCCCAACACCACCGATTCGTCCTGGGACTTGCCGACCGGATCGGCCAACGCCTGCGCGGGGAAAGGAAGTTCGCGGGCCGACTCACCCTCACGGTGAGATACGCCGACCGCAGCTCCACCACGCGTACGCGGGCGCTGCCGGAACCCACCGACCACTCACCCGCCGTCGCCGCCACCGCCCTGGGCCTGTTGACCTCCCTCGGACTGCAACGCGCCCGCGTCCGGGGCTTCGTGCTCCACGCCGACGACCTGCGTCCGGCGGGCCGTGCCTACCGTCAACTCTCCATGGATCCCGGGGACGCCCGCGCCCGCGCGGTCGAAGCCGCCGCGGACCGTGCCCGGCGGCGCTTCGGGCAGGAGGCGGTACGCCCGGCGGCGCTGGCCGACTGATCTCCGTGTCGCCGAGAACCGTGGAACTGCCCGTGCGCTCAAGGGCGTTGGCGGGGGGTGTTCCGTATCCGCCAGGCCCGCAGCAGCAGGAAGAGCCCGATCAGCGCGACCACCACACCCAGCACCGCGTACTGGCCGTGGCCGGACATGGCCGAGCCGTTCATCGCGCCGACGCCCTGCGCGATCCAGACCGCGCCGAGCACGACGAGGATGATCCCGCCGACACCACGGACCACCATGGTCACTCCATTCCCCGCACCGGTACGTCACATGGGCGTTGGCCGCCCACGTCCATCGCTCAGCTTCGTCCTGTTCGGCGCGCTCGGGGCGGTCGAAAACCTTACGGAACGGGAACGTCGTACCGGCCGGGGTGTTGGAGGGCGTGGGCGCAGGGGAGTCAACTGTTCGCCGCGGCGCGCAGGATGAGCCTGGTGATCACTTCCGGGTGTGTCACGAGCGACAGGTGGCCGGAGTCGACCTCGATGGTCGTGGCGTTCATGCGCCGGGCCATGAAGCGCTCCAGGTCGGGGTCGATGGTGCGGTCGTTCTTCGAGACCGCGTACCAGGACGGCTTCCGGTGCCAGGCGGCGACGCTCGTGGTGGGCGGAGCGGTCGAGAGCGGACCCTGGGCCGCGTAGAGCACGAGGGCCTCCTTCCTGGGCACGCCGTTGGCGAAGTCATCGAGGAACGCCGACCGGCCGATCCACTTGAATCCGCCCGAGGTGACGATCCCGGCGGTGACCGGCGAGGTGGGGAACTTCGCGGCGAGCGCGGCGTAGTCCTCGCCGGCCTCCGGGGCGCGGGCGGCGACGTAGGCGAGCCCGGCGACGTTCGGGGCGAGCCCGGTCTCGGAGATGACGGTGCCGCCGTAGGAGTGCGCGACCAGGATCGTGGGGCCGTCCTGCTGCGCCAGCGCGAAGTTCGTGGCGGCGACGTCGTCGGCGAGGGACGTCAGGGGATTCTGTACGGCGGTGACGTTCATGCCCGCCGCCTGGAGCAGGGGGATGACCTTCGCCCAGGAGGAGCCGTCCGCGTAGGCGCCGTGCACGAGGACGACGTTGCGTACCGCGGGCCGGGGGCCACGGGTCGCCGCCCTGGCTGCCGGGGCTCCGGAAACCGTGGCTGCTGCGACTCCCGCGCCGAGCGCGGAGAACTGACGACGACTGAATGCCATGACTGTCTGCTTTCTCTTTCACCAGGGGCATCGGGGACGTCGGGGTCTCGGACGTCGAGGTTTCGATTCGACCATACTGGCTCTTACTGCCATGTGGCGGTGTCCGCCACATGGCAAAATGTGCGGCGACAAGGACAGCGGGCCGGCGTGCGGAGGGTGTGGAGTGGGACTTCGGGAGATCAAGATGGAGCGGACCCGTCAGCTCATCGCGGACACGGCCATCGCGCTCTTCGAGGAGCACGGGTTCGACGCCACGACGGTCGATCAGATCGCCGCCGCGGCGGAGGTCGGTCCCCGGACGGTGTACCGCTACTTCCCGACCAAGGAAGCGCTCGTCGTCCGCTTCACCGAGGACACCTTGAACACCGCGCTGGAGGAACTGCGCGGCCTGCCCGAGGAAACACCGCTGCCGCAGGCCCTGCACCAGGTGGTCGAGAGCGTCCGGCGCACCATCGAGGGCGACTCGGAGCGGCGCAGGGTCGTCTACCGGATCATCGTCAGGACCCGGTCCCTGCACGCGGAGCTGCGTGCCGTGAACTGGCTGTGGCGCGAGAGCCTCGCGGAGGAGATCGGCCGGCGCGCCGGGGGCCGTACCTCTGGCATGGTCGCGGCCCTCGCCGCCGCGAACATCGCGGCCGTCGTCGAGATCGCGATCGCGGAATGGGCGCGCGGCGAGGAGCCCACCGCCCTGGGGGCGGCCATCGAGCAGGCCCTCGAACTTCTCCGCACCGGCGATGTCCCCATCCCGGCGCCCGGCCCGGTGGGGTGACGCCGGCGCCGACCTCAGGGATGTGACGAGCACTGCCTCACGGCAGATGGAGCCTAGTGGCAGTTACTGCCACGATATGCGTACACTGGCGTACCGAAACGGCTCCGTTTCGCTTTCTTCCCTTGCCCCGGAGAGTCCCATGTCCACATCGCCCAAGTCCCTGACCGAGGAAACGGCAGCGCCCCCGCCCCAGGTCCCCCTCGCGGTCGACGACGCGTCCGACCGTCGCCGCTGGTGGGTGCTGATCGTGATCGCGATCGCCCAGCTGATGGTGGTGCTGGATGTCACGATCGTGAACATCGCCATGCCGTCCGCGCAGCGCGACCTGGGGTTCAGCGACGGGAACCGGCAGTGGATCGTCACGGCCTACGCCCTGGCCTTCGGCAGTCTGCTGCTCCTCGGCGGCAGGCTCGCCGACCTCTTCGGCCGGAAGATCGCCTTCCTGGTCGGTATCGCGGGCTTCGCCGGCTCCTCCGCGCTGGCCGGTGCGGCGCCGAACTTCGAGGTGCTGGTGACCGGGCGGGTCCTGCAGGGGCTCTTCGGCGCACTGCTCGCCCCGGCCGCCCTCGCCGTCCTCAACGTCACCTTCACCACGGCGAAGGACCGGGCCCGCGCCTTCGGTGTCTTCGGGGCCATCGGCGGTGCGGGAGGCGCCTTCGGACTGCTGCTGGGCGGACTGCTCACCGAGCACCTGAACTGGCGCTGGACCCTCTACGTCAACCTGCTCTTCGCCGTCATCGCGTTCACCGGCGGACTCGTCCTGATGCGCAAGGGCGCCCCGGCCGTACGGCCCAAGCTCGACCTCCCCGGCACCGTCCTGGGCTCGGCCGGCCTCTTCGGTCTGGTCTACGGCTTCGCGAACGCCGAGACCTACGACTGGTCCTCGCCGATGACCTGGGCGACCCTGATCGCCGCCGTGATACTGCTGGCCGCCTTCACCTGGTGGCAGACCCGCGCCCCGCATCCGCTGCTGCCCCTGCGGGTGCTGGCCGATCGCACCCGGGGCGCGGCCTTCCTGGTGATGGCCATCGCCAGCGCCGGGCTCTTCGGCGTCTCCCTCTTCCTGACCTACTACCTGCAGTCCTCGCGGGGCTTCACTCCCGTCAGGACGGGGCTCGCGTTCCTGCCGATGATGGGCAGTCTGATGGTCGTCGCCCAGCTGTCCATCAGCGTGCTGCTGCCGAAGATCGGCCCCAAGATCCTGGTGCCCCTGGGCCTGCTGACGTCGGCCGCCGGCCTGGCCCTGCTGACGGAACTCGGCCTGAACAGTGGCTACGCCACCGGTGTGCTGCCCGGACTGCTCCTGATCGGTTCCGGTATCGGCCTGTCGCTGCCGCCCGCGATGAGCCTGTCCATCCATGGGATCAGGGTCGAGGACGCGGGCGTCGGCTCCGCGGCGGTCAACGCGATGCAGCAGGTCGGGGGCGCCATCGGCACCGCTCTGTTCAACACCCTCGCCGCGAGCGCCGCGACCGCCTACCTCGTCGGCAGGACACCCACCCGGGCCACCGTGGCCCAGGCCCAGCTGCACAGCTACTCGACCGCCTACTGGTGGTCGGCCGCCCTCTTCGTCGCCGGTGCCGTGATCGCCGCGCTCATGTTCCGCAAGGGCCGCCCCGAGAGCGGCGAACCGAGCGCCCCGATCGTCCACATGTGACCAAGGCCCCTTGTCCGTACGTCAGTTGGCCCACGGCGCGACGATGCGCGTGCCGTCCGCCAGCTCCGCCTCCAGGCCGATGGTCGTGGTGACCCAGGTGGTCACGGTCCGGTCGGTGGGGTTCTCGACGCCGAAGGCCGCCCCCGGGTTGATGATCAACGTGTCGCCCGCGCCGACCCGCTCAGTACGACCGTCGAGCGTGATCACCAGCTCGCCTTCGAGGACGTGCAGGATCTCCTCGTGGTTGACGGTGTGCAGGGGGGCCTTGGTGCCGGCGGGGATCTCGCCCCGCCACGCGCACAGTTCCTTGCTGCCGGTGCGGGGATGGGCGTACGAGACGAAGCGGGCGCCGTGGATCTCGTGGACGACGGCGTCGGACGGGTGGACGACGGGCACGACTGCCTCCAGGAATAGATAGTCAAGCTGCTTGACCATATCTCCAACATGGTCAAGCAGCTTGACCGGTTCGTCAAGGGTGTTTCAATGCCGTCGTGGAGAACTCCGAGGCCATGGCCCTGACTGCCGCCCTGCTCGCCGCCGCGGGCGACCTGACGAAGCGCATCAACGACGGGGTCGTCGCCCGTGGATTCGAGGGGCGCCCGGCGTTCGGCTTCGCCTTCACGCGGCTCGCGCCGGACGGGGCGACGGCGACCGACCTCGCCGCGCATCTCGGGATCACCAAGCAGGCCGCGAGTCAGCTCGTCGACGAGCTCGTGCGCAAGGGGTACGCGGAGCGGCGTCCGCACCCCGATGACGCCCGCGCCCGGCTCGTCGTGCTCACCGAGTTGGGGTGGGCCTGTACGCGGGCCGCGGAGGAAGCGGCGCTGGAGGCCGTGCAGCCCTGGGTCGAACTGCTGGGGGAGGGTGAAGTGCGCGTGTTGTGTGACCGTTTGCGGCGTATTGCGCCCTACGGTCCCATCAGGCCCACCTGGTGACTGGTTATCACTGGAAGTTTTTACTGACGCGTAACTTCACACTTCACCTACTCGCTCGTAACTTGACGAGTGAACAGCATTCTTGTGATCCGGATCACAGGGCGTAAGGCCGTCGCAACTCCCTTGAGCCGCAAGGAGATCACACGATGCTGCCCTGGAAACGACTGCTCAGACCCCTGACCGCGCTGCTCCTGACCGCCGCGGTCGCCGCCGTTCCCGTCACCGCCGCGCACGCGGCGAGCGCCCCCAGCAGTGGCTGGAACGACTATAGTTGTCGGCCCTCCGCCGCCCACCCCGACCCCGTCGTCCTCGTGCACGGCACCTTCGCCAACGCCACCGACAACTGGCTGACCCTCGCGCCGTACCTGGAAGTCCGCGGCTACTGCGTCTTCTCCCTCGACTACGGCCAACTCCCCGGCGTCCCCCTCGTATACGGCCTCGGTCCCATCGACCAGTCGGCGGCCCAACTCCAGGTCTACGTCGACAAGGTGCTCGCCGCGACCGGCGCAGCCAAGGTCGACCTGGTCGGGCACTCGCAGGGCGGGATGATGCCCCGCTACTACCTGAAGTTCCTCGGCGGCGCCGCCAAGGTGGACACCTTCGTCGGCATCGCGCCCGACAACCACGGCACCACCCTGGACGGCCTCACCAAACTCCTGCCGTACTTCCCCGGCGCCGAGGACGTGATCTCCTCGGCCGCTCCCGGCCTCGCCGACCAGGTCGCCGGCTCGGCCTTCCTCGCCAAGCTGAACGCGGGCGGCGACACCGTCCCCGGCGTCCACTACACCGTCATCGCCACCAAGTACGACGAGGTCGTCACCCCCTACACGAGTCAGTTCCTGAGCGGGTCCGACGTACACAACGTGCTGATCCAGAACCTGTGTTCAGTGGACCTGTCCGAGCACGCCCTGCTCGGGCTCACCGACCGGATCGCCTTCCACGAGGTCGCCAACGCCCTCGACCCCGCGCACGCCACCGCCACCACCTGTCTGTCGGCGCTGAGTTGACCGTAGGCACACCGTGGGGTCTGTCCGACCTGAGCCGCCGGACAGACCCCGCCCCCTGCACGGGCCGTACTAACGGCCGTGCCGTCCACCGCCGTTGGTCGCGCGGCGGCGGACCGAGGCGAACAGGGCCGCCGCGCCGAGGGCCAGGGAGGCCGCGCCGCCCACGATGAGATACGGCGAGCTGTTGTTGGCGCCGGTCTCGGCGAGGTTCGCCGAACTCCCCGCCGCCTGCGGTTCGTTGGCCGTGTCGGAGGCCTGCTCTGTCGCGGCGACCGGCTCCGCCGAGGTGCTCGCGTCTGCGTCCCCGTGGCCGTTGTGGTCGACGGTCGACTTGTCGGCACCGGCCGCGATCTGCTGGCTGGAAGGGGCGGAGGCGGTGGGCGCGGGAGTCGTGGGAGCGGCGGGGGTGGGCTTCGAACTGCCCGTCGCACCACCGCCGTTGGCCCCCGTGCCGCTTCCGTCACCGCTCCCGCCGAAGCTGACGTCCGAGCAGGAGTAGAACGCCTCCGGGCTGTCCGAGCGCTGCCAGATCGCGTACAGGAGCTGCTTGCCCGAGCGTTGCGGGAGGGTGCCGGAGAAGGTGTAGAAGCCGTTCGAGGCGACCGGGTCGGTGGACGTCGCGACCGGGTGGTCCAGGTCCAGGTCCGCCCAGGCGAGCGGCTGGGCGGGGTCGTAGCCGGACTTGGTGATGTACACCTTGAAGGTGCCCTTGTGCGGGGCGGTCACGCGGTACTTGAAGGTGTACGAGCCGCTGCTCACGCTCGTCGCCGGCCAGTCGGCGCGGGCCAGGTCGAGGCCCTTGAACTCCTCGTTGTTCGCGCTGCACAGCTTGCCGTCCGGGATCAGCGTCTGGTGCTGCCCGTTCGCGTCGCCGATCCGGATGCCGTTCCAGTCGTAGAGCGCCTGCGTGCCACCGGCCGCGACCGCCGCCCTGCACGCGTCCGACTTCGGGCTCTCCGGCCCCTCCGCGTAGCACTGTGCGACCCGGCTGACCGGGTCGCCCATCGAACCGTGCGCCGCCGCGGGCGCCGCGGCGAGCGCGGTCAGGGCGAGCGGGGTCATCCCGAGGACGGCGACAGCGGCGACCTTGCGGCGTGCGGGCATGGGGGAACTCCAACTCCTCGGACGGTGCTCGGCGCGGGGACGGATCGCGGGGGACGGATCCCGTGGGGGTGATCAGAAGCTAGCCCCTGGAAACCGCGAAATCGCCTGCTGGAGACGGGAGAGGGAGATCCTTATGGTCGTGTTAAGGCAGGGCTAACTGAGGGCTCAGGCAGGGACGGTCCCCATGAGTCCGGAGAGGTGTCGCGGATGAGTGGAGCGGACGGGGTTCGTGTCGCCGTCGTCGCCGATGTGCCGGCCGTGAAGGCCGTGACCGATATGGCGTACCGGCACTACATTCCGCGCATCGGTGTGGTGCCGCAGCCCATGGAGGCGGACCACATGGCGAATGTGGTCGCGGGGCGGGTGTTCGTGACGGGGGAGCCCGTGATCGGGCTGGTGGTGATCGAGGAGCGCGGCGATCACCTGTTCCTCGACAGCATCGCCGTCCACCCCGACGCGCACGGCACGGGGGTGGGACGGCGGCTGCTGGAGTTCGTGGAGGCACGCGCGCGTGCGCTCGGTCTGCCGGAGGTCAGGCTCTACACGAACGCGCTGATGTGGGAGAACCAGGAGATCTACCCGAGGTTCGGGTACGAGGTCGTGGAGCGGCGCGTGGATGGGCCGTACGACCGCGTCCACTACCGGAAGCGGCCGGGCTGACCAGGGGGGGCCGACCGGGGTCAGCCGTCCGGCCACCACGTGCGGGCGATGTCCTTTCGGACCTCGGGGCGCTCGGCGGGGCGCTCGTCGGTCTCGTCCCGTACCCGGCGGGTGTCCGACTTCTTCAGGGGCTTCTGCACGGTCACGCGGCGCATGGCTGCCTCCTTGTGTCCACCCGGGTCGTGTTCTCACGGGGTAGACCGTTTCCGGGAGGGTGACTCATCGGCGCGGGTCTGTCTGTGGCGGCTGTCACGATCGGACTGTCAGTGGCGGGTGTCACCCTTGGCGCATGAGTGAACCTGTAGCGAACTTCGACTGGGACGCGGAGGCGGCCGCCTTCGACGAAGAGCCTGATCACGGGCTGCGCGACCCGGAGATCCGGCGGGCCTGGGCCGACCGGCTGCGCGGCTGGCTGCCCGACAGCGCCGCCGACATCCTCGACCTCGGCTGCGGCACCGGCAGCCTGTCGCTCCTCGCGTCCGAGCAGGGGCACCACGTCACCGGCGTCGACCTCTCCCCGGCGATGGTGGACCTGGCCCGCGCGAAGCTGGCCGGCCGTGACGCGGCGTTCCTGGTCGGTGACGCGGCCGCGCCCCCGGTCGGCGAGCAGCGCTTCGACGTCGTCCTCGTACGGCATGTGCTGTGGACGCTGCCCGACCCCGGCCGGGTCCTGCGGCACTGGCGCGGGCTGCTGCGTCCCGGCGGCCGGCTCGTGCTGATCGAGGGCGTGTGGGGCACGGTCAACCCGGCCGGCATACCCGCCGACCGCCTCACCGAGCTCCTGGCGCCCCTGGCCGGATACGTGCACCTGGAGCGGCTGTCGGACGACCTGCTGCTGTGGGGGAAGGACGTGGCCGACGAGCGGTACGCGGTGGTGGCCATCCCCGCCATCCCCTGAGCGAGCCCGCCCGCCGTCACGCCACCAGCGCGTCGAACCCGCCCTCACTGGCCAGCCTCTCCAGCTCGTCGAGCGCAGCCACGGCCGCCGCCGCGGCTGCGGGGTCCGACGCGGCCAGCCCGCTCTCCTCGAACTCGTCCTCGTCCAGGCGCCGGACGTCCGTCCCGTCGGCGGAGATCCACAGGTCCAGATCGAGATCCTCTACGACGAGTTCGGCGCCGGAGAGCGTGGCGGGGCGGGTGATGTCGCAGTACCAGCCCTTCAACTGCCCTGCGCCGTCCCGGACTTCCTTCACGGCATACCAGCGGTCCCGCCAGTAGTACTCGGTGAAGACGTCACCGCGCTCGAAGCGCACGAAGCCGAAGTCGCGGACGCCGTCACCGGCCCAGGGGGCGCGGACGGCGAGGTGGGTGCCGTCGTCGAAGAGGAGTTCCGCCGTGTAACGGATCTTCGTTCGGCCCGCCTTGACGAGGACGACGTCCAACTGGCGTGCGGGGTCAGACGAGTTCGCGGACATAGCGCACCTCCGTGGCGCAGGCCTCGTAGCCGAACCACTTGTTGATCGAGAGCATCGGGCCGTTGCCCGTGTCGTTGCCGGTGAACGCCTCCGTGTATCCGGCGGCGCGGGCCCGGTGCAGGGAGTCGTTCTTGGCGAGCTTGGCGAGGCCGCGGCCGCGGTGGGCGCGGGCGGTGCCGGTCATCACCGTGCCGTAGCGGCCGTCGTCGTCCGTGCGGGCGGCGCTGAAAGCCGCGGGGCGTCCGTCGACGAGGGCCACGGACGTCAACTCCTGGCTGAACAAAGGGTGTTGCCAGGTGCCGTCCAGCCAGGCCTGGTAGTCCGTGAACTCGACGCCGATGTCGCTGGGTTCGTCGGCCATCGTCTCCGCGTCCAGCTCGAACAGGGGGCGCGGGTCCCCGGCGAAGTCCGAGCCCGGGCGGATCTCCACGTCCGGCGGCGGATCCTGGAGCGAGGGCAGGGTGCCGTGCGCCAGGTCCAGACGGAGGAAGTACGCGGAACGGCTCGCTGTATAGCCGAGGCGTTCGGCGAAGGCGCGGTTGGCCGGTTCGTCCAGGACCCAGGCGTAGAGCCTGGTCGCGCCCTGGGCTGCCAGGTGCTCCTCGGCGGCGCGCGCCAGGAGCGAGCCCGCGCCCCGGTGGGTGCGCTCCGGGTGCACGTACACGTTGACGAAGCCCCGGTCGGGTTCCGGGCTGTCGTAGGCGATGCCCGCCTGGGCCGTGCCGATGATCTCGCCGTCCTCCTCCGCGACCAGCCTGCGCAGCGCGGCCTCCGGCTGGGCGTGGGCGATGTCGTGGGCGACGGACTCCGGGGTGAACAGCATGTAGGGGAGGGCGAGTCGGCGTACCTCGACGAAGCCGTCCAGGTCGGCCCGGACATCGGGACGCAGGTCGCGTGCGATCACGGTCATGGGGCCGCACGCTACGGCGGAGCCGCGCCGGAGTGCCTCCTATTTTCCGGCGGGTGCCTTCGCCGCATTTCCGGCGGGCGCGTTCTCCGGCGGGTGCGGGACAATCGGGCCGTGACCTTGAAGATCCACATCGATGACAGCGCCGCCCCCTACGAGCAGATCCGCGCCCAGATCTCGGAGCGGGCCCGCTCCGGAGCACTGCCGGTCGGCTACAAGCTGCCCACCGTCCGAGGGCTGGCCGAGTCGCTCGGTCTCGCCGCGAACACCGTCGCCAAGGCGTACCGGGCGCTGGAGACGGACGGCGTGATCGAGACGCGCGGCCGCAACGGGACGTTCGTCGCGGCCGCGGGCTCGGCGGCGGAGCGGGAGGCGGCGACCGCAGCGCAGGCCTACGGCGAGCGGGTACGGCGGCTCGGGCTCTCGGAGTCCGACGCGCTGGCCGCCGTACGGGATGCGCTGCGGGCGGCCTACGAGGCGTAGCGGGACCGGGGTCTACAGATACAACCCCGCGTCCGCGCCCTCCCGTTGGTCCGGTACCGAGGTCGGCTGGGTGCCCCGGCGCAGGGCGTACAGCTCCGCCAGGGTCGCGCCCTCGCGGCCCACTCCCTCCTCCGTGCCGAGCCAGTCGACCGACTCCTTGCGGGTGAGGGGGCCGACCTCGATGCGGGCGAGGCAGCGGCCGGGGCGGACGACGGCGGGGTGGAGGCGCTCCAGGTCCTCGTTGGTGGTGACGCCGACCAGGACGTTGCGGCCCTGGCCGAGGAGGCCGTCGGTGAGGTTCAGGAGCCGGGACAGCGCCTGGCCCGCCGTGTGCTTCGCCTCGCCGCGGATCAACTCGTCGCAGTCCTCCAGCAGGAGGAGCCGCCAGCGGCCCTTGCCCGTCGTGTCGTCCTCGCCGATCGCGATGTCCATGAGGTAACCGACGTCGCTGAACAGCCGCTCCGGGTCCAGTACGCAGTCCACCTGGCACCAGTCGCGCCAGGAACGGGCCAGCGTGCGCAGCGCCGAGGTCTTGCCGGTGCCCGGCGGGCCGTGCAGCAACAGGAGCCGGCCCGCGATGTCCTCCGGGGTCGTCTTCATCAGGGTGTCCATCGCATCGGCCACCGGACGCGTGTAGTTGGGACGCACCTCGTCCCACGTGCCCGCCGAGATCTGCCGGGTCGTCCGGTGCGGGCCGCGCCTGGGGGAGACGTACCAGAACCCCATCGTCACGTTCTCCGGCTGCGGTTCGGGTTCGTCCGCCGCGCCGTCGGTCGACTGGTCGAGGACCTTCTCGGCGAGCTCCTCGCTGGTCGCCGTCACCGTGACGTCGGCGCCGCGGTTCCAGCGGGAGATCAGCAGGGTCCAGCCGTCGCCCTCGGCGAGGGTCGCGCTGCGGTCGTCGTCGCGGGCGGCGCGCAGCACGCGGGCGCCCGGTGGGAGCAGGGTCGCCCCGGTCCGGACGCGGTCGATGTTCGCCGCGTGCGAGTACGGCTGCTCGCCCGTCGCGAAGCGGCCGAGGAACAGCGCGTCGACGACGTCGGACGGGGAGTCGGAGTCGTCGACGTTGAGCCGGATCGGCAGAGCGTCGTGTGGGTTAGCGGACATGGGGCCATGATCCGGCACAGGGACGCCGTGTGCACCCGCTTTCCGCAGTGCGCCCCCGAGTGTCGGCGAACCGCTCCGCTGGAAAAGCGGCGAGGGGCCGTCGTTCGGCTGCGGCGCCGTCGTGGCTGGTCGCGCAGTTCCCCGCGCCCCTTTGGGGCACGGCTCACGCCGTTACGCCCCCGACCTGTTACAAGCCTGTGCGCGTACGGATCTGCCCCACCTGCTCCCCCCGCCGTTACTGTTGCCCTTGATGGGACGTCATGGGTGGAATTCGGGGGCACTGCGGTGGCGGCTCACCGCGCTGCTCGGCGTGGGTGTCGCCGCACTGGCGCTGATCGTGACCCTGATCAACACGCTTCCCGGCGGCGGAAGCACCACCGGCACCTCACGCGACGGCGACAAGGTGCACGGCATCCCGGCGACCCCGCCCGACCAGGGCCGGCCCGAGGTCGGCTGGGGCTTCACCCACACCCAGTACAGCGCCGACGAGGGCAGCGGCGCCGCGACCGAGCGCGTCGAGGGGCTGCTGGCGAAGTCCCAACTCCCGCAGGACCAGGCCATCATGGGCTGGGGCGCCGACAACCCCGAGCCGGTGAAGGGGCGTTACGACTTCGGCGCCCTGGACCGCCGTATCGACTTCATGCGCAAGTCCGGCGGCACCCCGGTCATCACGCTGTGCTGCTCGCCGGACTGGATGAAGGGCGGCAAGTCCGGTGTGGGCAACACCGATTGGAGCCAGGCCTCGCTGGAGACGGCACCGAAGCCCGACCACTACGCGGACTACGCGGCGCTCGCCGCGACCGTCGCCAAGCGGTACCCGGACGTCACCCACTTCATCGTGTGGAACGAGTTCAAGGGCTTCTGGAACGACGCCAAGCAGCGCTGGGACTACGAGGGTTACACCCGGCTGTACAACCTGGTCTACAAGGCGCTGAAGAAGGTCAACCCGAAGATCATGGTCGGCGGTCCGTATCTGGTGATGGACAGCGTGGACCCGCGTGACGCGAACGCCTCCAGTACGTTCAAGGGCAGTTGGGGCGCGATGGACCAGCGGATCATCGACGCCTTCGACTACTGGAACGAGCACAAGGCCGGCGCGGACTTCGTGGTCGTCGACGGCTCCAGCTACACCAACGACGACGACCTGCTGCCGGACGAGTTCGGGGCCACCGACAAACTCACCGCCGTGAGCGAGTGGGTGCGGCAACAGACGCACGATCTCCCGCTCTGGTGGGCCGAGTACTACGTCGAGCCCGCCGACGGCAACGACGACCGCAAGGGCTGGTCCGAGACCCACCGCGTCGCCGTCCAGGCCACCGGCATGATCGCCCTGGCCAAGGGCGGCGCCAGCTCCGGCTTCTACTGGAACCCGGAGGAGGAGAAGGGCACGGACTGCCCGGGCTGCCTGTGGACCCCGACCGACAGCTCCGACGGCGGGCAACAACTCCCCATGTACGACCTGGTGTCCCGCTTCGACGCGGCCTTCGGGCCCGGCGCGAAGTACGAGACCGTGCCGGTCGCCGCCGACGACGTGCCGAACGTACGGGTCCTCGCCACCGACAAGACGATCCTGGTCGTGAACACCCTGGACCGGCAGATCAGCGCGAACGTCGACGGCAAGCAGTTCGACATGGCGGCCTACGGGGTCAAGTGGCTTACCCGATAAGCCACTTGACCCCCTAAGCCCCTGCTACTTCATTGTCAGGAACCGCTGCACCAGCGAGGCCAGCACCACCGCCAGCAAGGGCAGCGAGAACCAGAAACTGCTCTGCAGCCACCGCAGTTGACGCACGCTCGGCCGCACCGCGACCCGGACGACCTCGCGGGCCGTCAGCATCAGGATCAGGGCGAGGGCCGCGAGCGCGCCCACCACCGACCACGGCGTCCAGGTGATCTGCGGTCCGATCGGCCCGGGATCGGGCTGGGGGACCGCACCCGCCGGCTGCTCGCGCAGGGAGTACATGGTCACGTCGGCGTTGACGAGCACCTTCTTCAACTCCTGCCGGTTGTCCAGGTTCTGGATGAGCCGGGACTCCCAGGTCGCCGAGTAGCCCGCGTCCAGCTGGAGCGAGACGACCTGGCTCTTGTTGAGCATCAGATACGAGTTCGGGCCCGCGTCTTTGAGTGCCTTGACCAGACCGGACACCAGCACCGGGTCCGAAGGAGCCAGCGTGGGCACGTAGTTGACCCGCTCCATGTCCTTCGCGCCCCACGGCATCGCCGGCGTCACGTCGTTGACCGTGTCGTCGCTGAGCCACAGCAGCCGTACCGTCGGCTTGTCGTGGGCGTACACGTAGTTCATGGCCGCGACCTCGCCGGGCCGGACCCGCTCGAAGCCCTCGTTGCCCCAACGGGCCACCAGGAAGCCGCCCATGAGCAGCAGCCCGGCGAGCAGGGCGGCCAGCGGGGCGAGGCTCACGCGGTCCTTCTCGCGTTCCTTGGCGGTGGCGCCGGTGCGCGGGAAGAGGGCGAGACCCGCGAGCAGGGCCGCGCCCGGCACCGCGAACATGAAGACGCGCAGCGCCATCTCGCCGCCGTAGGACTGCATGCCGAAGCCCAGGAACGGGACGAAGGTGAGGACGAGCAGGGAGCGTTCGCGGTACTTGTGGTCGCGGCGGCGCCACCAGCCCCAGCAGGCGAAGGCCATGACGCCGCCGGCCAGCAGGACGCGGGTGTAGAGGACCAGCTTGTGGGTCGAACTGCCGCCCTGGATACGGCCGGAGACGGACGTCGAGACATTGCTGCCGACGCCGCCGACCCCGCCGAAGAGGTCGTTGAAGTGTCCGGACCAGTACGGCTCGGCCATGAAACCGAGCCAGACCGCGACCAGCACCCCGAACAGGATGGGCAGGCCCCGGAGTTCGGAGCGGCCGATCAGGACGAGGGCCGTGAGCACGCCCAGCATCACGAACGGCGTGAGCTGGTGGGCCGGGACGCTCGCCGCGAACAGGCCGATCAACACCAGGAGCAGGACGGCCTGTTGGCGCCGGTCGGTGGGTTCGACCTCCGCCTCGCCGGGCCGCATCCTCGTCCACAGGACGTGCGGTGCCCGGAACCAGACCAACAGGATCGCCACGAAGGCCAGGTAGAGGAGGAAGGTGAAGCCCTGCGGGGAGAAATAGTCCTGGCCTACCCAGCCGCTGAGCACGAAGATCCAGACGCCGGTCCACTTCGCCCGCCAGCTCGCCCGCAGGGAGCGTACGAGCAGGAACATCGGTGCCAGGTAGGCGAGTTGGATGGCCGTGGGCCACCAGCGGATGACCTCGGACCAGTCGGTGACCCCGCACGCCTTGCCGACGAACGCGGCCACCGCGAAGAAGCCCGGCCAGCTCCAGCGGGCGTCCAGGTCGGGTACGGCCGACCCAGTACGGTCGATGTAGTCGATGAACCCGAGGTGCTGCCAGGCCGTCGGGAAGCGCGGCTCGGGCTCGATCACCGCGGGCAGCGCGTGCAGCGAGACCACCGTCGCGAGCAGGGTGATCAGCAGCAGTGCCTTGTGTTCGCGGCCCAGCCACAGCAGCGCGGCGAACACCACGATCAGCAGCGCGGCCCCGGCCAGCGTCGGCAGCGGCAGCACCGAGATCAGGCCGAGCCCGCCCATGCGGTCCAGGTCGGACTCGCCGAGCCGCGCCGCGGGCACCCAGTACAGGAGCAGCGCGGCGACCAGCAGACAGCCGAGCACGACTCCGGGGCGTGTGGGCACGAGGCGTTCGCGGAGGGACAATGGGCGTGCGGGCGGCGGGACTTCGGACTCCCGCGCCTCCCGGTCCTTCTCCGCCGCGTCCTCACGGGCCTGTTCCCGTACGAGCGACTCTTCCGGTACGACCACGCGGTCGGAGCCGTTGGCGGGCTCGAACGGCGCGTCCACCTCCGGCTCGGCGGACGGGCTCAGCGAGGACTCCGAGCCGGGTTCACGTTCCTCCACGGGCAGCCCGACGATCTCGGACCGCTTGATGCCGAGGGCCCAGGTCGGCCGTTGCTCGCCGGAGACGATGGGCGTGCCGGTGGGCGGGGTGCCGGGGCCCGGGCGTACGTCCGGCCGGCGTTCGAGGTGGTCGAAGTCGACGTGGATGCCGAGCGCGAGGGTGTCCGAGTCGAGCGCCCAGGCCGGGCCGCGACGGCGCGGTGCGGCGGCGGGGACCTCGCGCGCCCCCAGGTCGGCGAGGTCGCCGTCCGGTGCCGCGTCCTCGGGCAACTCCGCGGCCGGGGCCGCCCGTAGCGTCTTGAAGAGTCTGGGCGCGGCGATCGCCACGATCACCGCGAGGCTGGAGATCTCGGCGACGCCCGCGCCGGTCAGGCCCATGCGGGGGAGCAGCAGCAGCGTCAGACTGAGCACCAGGACGCACAACAGGCCCTGCAGCCAGGCGAGTCCACTCGTGCGGCTCTGCGCGCGCAGCACCGCGAAGTACGTCTCCATGAGGACCCGCAGCAGCGCGCCCACCGCGAACCAGCGCAGCAGCGGGGTCGCCGCGTCCGCGTAGCCCGCGCCGAACACGCCCAGGATGTACGGGGCGCCGATGAACAGCAGCCCGCAGATCGGCAGCATGATCCGGGCCATGCGCTTGAGCGCGGCCCTGGTGTTGGCGGCGATGCGCGCCGGGTCGTGGGAGCCCTCGACGGTCAGGGAGGCGCCCATGTTGATGGCGAGCAGGTTGACCGTGCCGCCTATCGTCGTGGTGATGTAGAAGTACGCGTTGTCCTCGGAGCTGACCTGCGAGGCGATGATCACCGGCACGAGGTAGACCACGGCGAGTGAGAACAGCGAGCCGGTGTAGTCACCGGCGAGGAACCTGCCGATCTCCCGCAGCGTCGGCGGCCTCGCGTGCTCCTCGGTCGCCTTGATGTGCCGGGGCACCAGCCGCCGGAACACCAGCCAGCCGAGCGGCACCACGGAGAACGCGATCGCGGCGACCCAGGACACGAAGACACCGCTCGCGGCGAACACCGACGCGAGCCCGACGAGCAGCGCCAACTTCACTGCCGAGAACACGGTGTTGCCCACCGGCACCCAGGGCGCGCTGCGCAGCCCGGTCAGCACCCCGTCCTGCAGCGTGAGCAGGTTCCAGGCGACGACGGCGACGACGAAGCCGAGCGCGGGGACCGGCCCGTGCAGGAAGCGGTACGAGGGTCCCCAGTCGTTCAGCGTCAGCAGGAAGATCCCCGCCCCGAACGCGACGACGATCGAACTGCCCGCGTACGTACGGAAGATGAGGCGTCCGGTGGCTCGTCCGGCGACCGGGATGAAGCGGGCCAGGGCGCCGGTCAGCGTGACCGCCGTGAGTCCGGCGAGGAGCTTCATCGCCGCGATGGCCGCCGAGCCCTGGCCGACCGCGGTGGGGGAGTAGTAGTGGGCGGCGATCAGCCAGTAGCCGAGCCCCAGCACCGCGGAGATCCCGGTGTTGAGCATCAGGGCGTAGGCGTTGCGGAACAGCGGGCTGCCGCCGGGGGACTTGTTCCTTCCCGGCAGGCGCAACCGGCGCCCCGTCTGCTGGGGCGCCTCGGTCTCGGGCGCCGCGTCCTGGGTGGTGGTCGTCGTGTCAGACACGGGAACGGCTGGCCTTCCGGCGGACCTGTCGAGCTCTGCGGACCATGGCGTACCCCTGGGTGAGGGCACGGTCCCTGGCGAAGTTGCGGGCGATCGCACGGCCCTCCACGAGCCGCGCGAACTCCTCGACTCCCGTACTGCGGCGCACGGTTACCCGCCGCAGCGCGTACGGTCCCTGGCGGCGCCGGGCGAGGTCGTTGCCGACGGCGAGCGCCTGGGCGAACCCGGTCTCCCGCACCGCCTGGCGCACCCGGCCGCTGGAGTAGCCGTACGGATACGCGAACGAGACGGGTACGGCGCCGAGTTCGTCGGCGACGATCTCCTTGCAGCGGACCAGCTCCGTGCGCAGGGTGTCGTCGTCGAGCTGGTCGAGCTGCGGGTGGGTGTGGCTGTGGCCGCCGATCTCGACGTCCGCGCCCGCGAGTTCGCGCACCTGGTCCCAGTCGAGCATGGTGTCCAGGCCGCCGCCGGTGTCCTGGTCCCCCCGGATCCAGCCGGTGGAGACGAACAGGGTGGAGGCGAACCCGTGTTGGGCCAGCGCTGGCAGCGCGTGCCGGTGCACGCCCTCGTAGCCGTCGTCGAAGGTGATCAGCACCGGACGCTCGGGCAGCGGTTTGCCGGAGCGCCAACTCGCGGCCAGTTCAGCCGTGTTGACGGGGGTGAAGTTCAGGTCGCCGAGGAGTGCCAGCTGCTCGGCGAACGCCTCGGGCGCGACGGACAGTTCGCGGGTGGCGTCGTTCGGGGCGGCGGCGATCGAGTGGTACATCAGGATCGGCACCGGTGTGTCACTCATGTCCGACCCCCGCGCTCGTTGCGGCCACCGCGTCCGTTTGCGTCCCCGCGCCCGTGCCCGCTCCCGCGTTCGGGTGCCTCCCCGCGTCCATGTGCGTCCGCGCGCCCATGTCCGCTCCGGCGTTCGCGTGTCTCCCCGCGCTCATGTCCGCCCCCCGCGCTCATTACCGCCTCCACCCCCACCCTCACGCCCGTCCCCGCGCTCGCGTGCGTCCCCCTCGATCTCCACCACCGCGTAAGTGGCCCCGCCGCGCCGCGCCCGCACGCTCCCGACGACATACCCGCCCGCCGCGCCGAACACCCCGGCGACGATCGCGCCCGCGCGGCCCGCGCCGCCCGGGCGGGCGAGCACGGCGTCCCGCAGCCCGCGCACCACTCCGGCCGGCAGGACCCGGGTCGTGTAGCGGCGCTCCGACTCAAGTCCCTTGTCGGCGCCGACACTTCGGGCCACCAGCGCCTTGGAGAGACCCTCGGCGTACGTGCGCGTGCGGAAGTACCCGAAGTGCTCACGCACCGGGGGCACCCGGTGGTGGATGACCGCGCGGTCGTCGATCAGCAGTACCGCGTCCGGCCTGGCGCGGGAGAGGCGGATGCAGAGTTCCGTCTCCTCGCCGCCCAGCGGACGCCTGTCGCCGTCGCGGCCGATGCCGGTCGCGAAGCCGCCGGCCGCGTCGAACGCCGTACGGCGGAAGGAGGCGTTGCCGCCCAGCACGTTGCGCACCCGGACCCGGCCCGGCGGCAGGCCCTTGTACGTGCAGCCCACCACCCAGTCGAACTCCTCGGGGAACCAGGCCGGCCGGCGGCCCGACGCCCAGATCGGCATCGTGCGGCCGCCGACGGCCATCACCTTCGGGTCGGTGTACGCCTCGGCGAAGTACCGCAGCCACTCCCGCTCGGCCACGGCGTCGTCGTCGAGGAAGGCGATGACCTCGCCGCGGGAGGCGGCGATGCCGGTGTTGCGGCCCGCGGACAGACCGCGCGGGCCCGCGTTCGCCAGCACGCGGACCTCGCCCGTCTCCTCGATGTCCTTGTACTCCCTGGTGAGCCGGTCCAGGAGAGCGGGGTTGTGGTCGACGACCAGCAACGTCTCCAGCGCGGGACGCGACTGCGCCCGCACCGAGGAGACCGCCGCGAGGATGTCCTCCCAGCGGTCCTCGGTGTAGACGCAGATCACGACGGAGATGTCGTGACTGCTCAAGACACCTCTCCCCGGACCGAGTTGAGCTGCGAATCGAGCTGAGGATCGCGTTGCGGGTCGAGGGTGTCGATCATCGTGGAGTGCGAACGACGGCGCAGCGCACGCCGGTTGGAGCGCTCCTTGAGGATCACCTTGAGCACCCGGATCCCGTCCCGCACGGCACGCAGATTGCTCGTGCCGTGGATACGGAGGTACTCGTGACTGGGGATCTCCTGCACCTTGAGACCGGCCTTGACCACCCGGATGTTGATGAGCGTCTCGATCTCGAAGCCGGTGCAGTCGAGGTCGATCTTGTCGAGGCAGTGCCGCCAGAACGCGTTGTATCCGTAGCAGAGATCGGTGTAGCGGGCGCCGAACTTGCGGTTGACGATCGTGCACAGCGCCCAGTTGCCGAGTTTGCGGATGAACGTCATGTCGTCCGTGCCGCCGCCGTTGGCGAAGCGCGATCCCTTGGCGAAGTCCGCGCCCGAGACGAGGGCGGAGACATAGCTGACGATCTCGTGCCCGTCGGCCGAGCCGTCCGCGTCGACCATCACGATGATGTCGCCGCTGCAGGCCTCGAACCCGGTGATCAGGGCATCCCCCTTGCCCTTGCCCTGCTGTTCGACGACCTTGACCCCGGGCCACAGCTCGCGGGCCACCTCGACGGTGTTGTCGGTGGAATTGCCGTCCACAAGAACCACTTCGTGTATCCACGCAGGAAGTGTCTTGAAGACGTAGGGAAGATTCTCCGCCTCATTCATGGCGGGAATCACCACGCTCACCGGCGGTGTGATCGCCAGGTGAGAGGAGATCGGCCGGTATTTGGCCGACATTAACGGATCTTCGCCCGATGTCGCTGGGCGCAGAACAGAACTCACGAGTCTGATCCCTCTCGTCCGGCGGACCGCCCGCCCCTGGGCGGCCCGGCTCTGTGCTCCGGTTCGAAAGGGGGGTTCTCACGGGCGCCACGGAGAATAAGGATCTCCGTGCACGCGTGGTGAGCTGGCAAAACTGGTCGACCCCCGAAAGACATGAAAGCCGGCCGCGCGGACGACTCGGTCACAGAAACGGTCACCGAGCACGGCACCCCCCTACCGCGCCCCGCCCCGGATCCATCGCGGTCCTTGAGCCCTCCCCTGGAGCCGCTAGATGATGAACCAGTGCGGGTGAGATGTACGACGGTATTGACAATTGAACCTGTATGGCAAGGCCTGGAACGAGGCCTCACCTTTTTGTTGGTTTGACCGTTACACAACTTTGTCAGCCGTTGTACGGCCCGGCATATGCCGTATGAATACCGATAGCGAAATCAAGCCACTGATCACCGCCACCGCGACGATTCCACCGTCGACCGACCACCGGTGCACGGCCAGCATTCCCTGGGCCACCAGCATGTCGACGACCACCGCGCCCGCCACCGAGGTGAGAACACGGCCGAAGGGATCAAGTCCGCGCAATACCGCGGCAATTGCCGAAGCCGGCGCCGCGAACAGGAAGAACAGCGCGAACGGACCACGCAACGGTGATCCCGAGTCGATGAGCGCGAGCAGCGCCCCGACCCCTCCCACGGCAACTGCCGCGCCCGCGAGCAGTGGCGCCAGGTCCCTCTCCGGCCCTGACCGCACCCGCTCGACGCTGTCCGTGGAAGCTCTGTTGGTACCTAAGGTCTGCATTGGCGACTTTGCCCCCCAGCGCGCCGGATGCCGGACTTCAATGTGACTCAGCCCGGCCGCCATCGTCAAGACGCGCAGGGCGCCCGTCCCGGTTCGGATGCACAGGTGAACACCTGTTCCCAGCGGCAAACCCTTGGCATGCACACTTCCCGTCAACGCGCGTCACTGCTACGACAGTTGTGGCAGAGATCCTGCTAAGGGAGGTTCCATGAGACGTTCCCGATTTACGGCATACGTGACCTCGCTCCTCCTGGCCGCCGGCCTCGCCCTCACCGGGGCGATGACGGCGCAGGCGTCCCAACTCGCCGCCACCGGCGGCTATGTGGCCCTCGGCGACTCCTACTCCTCCGGGGTCGGCTCGGGCAGTTACATCAGTTCCAGCGGGTCCTGCGACCGCAGCACCAAGGCCTACCCCTACCTCTGGGCGGCCGCGCATTCACCCTCGACGTTCGACTTCATGGCCTGCTCGGGTGCTCGTACGGGTGATGTTCTCGCCAACCAGCTCGGCACCCTCAGCACCTCGACGTCCCTCGTCTCGATCAGCATCGGCGGCAACGACGCCGGCTTCAGCGACGTCATGACGACCTGCGTCCTGCAGTCCGACAGCTCCTGCCTGACCCGGATCGCCACCGCGAAGGCGTACGTCGACTCGACGCTCCCCGGCCTCCTCGACAAGGTCTACTCGACGATCAGCGCCAAAGCCCCCGCCGCGCACGTGGTCGTGCTCGGCTACCCGCGCTTCTACAAGCTCGGTACCACCTGCCTCGGCCTCTCCGCGACCAAGCGCTCCGCCATCAACGGCGCGGCCGACTACCTCGACGCCGCCCTCGCCAAGCGCGCCGCCGACCACGGCTTCACCTACGGCGACGTGCGCACCCCGTTCACCGGCCACGAGATCTGCTCAGGCAGCTCCTGGCTGCACAGCCTCAACCTGCTGAGCATCACCGAGTCGTACCACCCGACCGCGGCCGGCCAGTCCGGCGGCTATCTGCCGGTCCTGGCCGACGCGGCCTGACGCTCTAGCCGTCAGAGGGCGTTGCCGAGTCCGACGCGGAGGCCCCGTCCGACGGGGTCTCCGCCACGCAAGTCACCGAGAACGGCACGGAGTTGGACTCCCCGTTCACCGGGCTGCGGATCTCGACGCTGATCTCGTTCTTGAACGTCCCGCTGTTCGAGTACGTCGTGAGGAACACCCGGTCCTGCTTGGTCTTCCCGCCGCCCGAGGGGAACGACAGCGTCTTCCAGCCCGGGTTGGAGACCGAACCGGTCTTCGTCACCCACCGGTAGGACACCTCCGCGGGCAGCTTGCCCACCGTGATGCTGGCCGTGAAGGTCGGCGCCTTCGTGTTCGGCGGCGGACAGCTGCCGGAGTACTCGGTGTTGGCGCCCTCGACCGTCGCCTTCACCGACTGCGGCGCCGACGAGGACTTGCTGCTGCTCGGGCTCGGAGTGTCGCTCGGCGCCGTGGTCTTGCTGCTCGGACTGGGCGAAGTCCCGTCCGAGGGCTGGCTCTTGGGCGTGCTCGCGCCTTTGCCCGCGTTCGAGTCCTTGTCGCTGTTCCGGTTGATCAGCGTGTACGTCAGCCCGCCGATCGCCAGCGCCAGCGCGACCAGCCCCGCGACCAGCACGACGGCCGCACGCCGGTTGCGGTGCGGCTCGTCCGCGGCCGCCGGCGTCGAGTAGGAGTCGGGCGGCGGCCCGAAGCCCTGCACGGGCTGCGGCGGCGTCCGCGAGTCCTGCTGGGAGTAGCCGTCCTGCGGATACCCCGCCATCGCCGGCGAGTACGGCGTCGTCGGCGCGGTGTACGCGTGGGGCGTACCGCCCGCCGCGACCAGCCGCAGATCCCGCTCCGCCTGTTCCGCGGACATCCGCTCGGCCGGGTCCTTGCGCAGCAGCCCCTCGATGACCGGGGTGAGCGGCCCCGCCAGCCGCGGGGTCGGCAACTCCTCGTCGACGATGGCCCGCAGGGTGCTCAGCGGGGTGTTCTGACGGAACGGCGAGTGCCCTTCGACCGCCGCGTACAGCAGCACGCCGAGCGCCCACAGATCGGACTCGGGACCGGGCGTACGGCCCAACGCCCGCTCCGGGGCGAGGAATTCGGGCGACCCGATGACCTCGCCGGTCATGGTGAGCGCCGAACTGCCCTCGACCATCGCGATACCGAAGTCGGTCAGGACGACCCGGCCGTCGTTCGAGATCAGCACGTTGGCCGGCTTCACGTCCCGGTGCAGCACCCCGGCGTCGTGCGCGGCCCGCAGCGCGGCCAGCACCTCGGCACCGATGTGCGCGGTCCGCTGCGGGGTCAACGGCCCCTCGGCGTCCAGGAGATCGGCCAGGGACATGCCCCGCACCAGCTCCATGACGATCCAGGGGCGGCCGTCCTCCGTGGCCACGTCGTACACCGTCACCACGTTGCGGTTGGCGACCCGCGCGGCCGCCCACGCCTCGCGCTCCAGCCGGGCGTACATCCGCTCGACGTCGTCGGACGCCAGTCCGCCGGGCGCGCGCACCTCCTTGACGGCGACCTCGCGTTGCAGCACCTCGTCGCGGGCCCGCCACACCGTGCCCATCCCGCCCTCACCGAGGGGGGACAGGAGCCGGTAGCGGCCCGCGATCACACGTTCAGTGCCCGGATCTTCGGACATGGGCTCCCCCCATTCGCAGCCGGGCGAATTCTCGCCAAACGTAACTCAGCCGAGCGCTGATGCCGCCCCCTTGAGCACCAGTCCGACCCCGAGGGCCACGACGACGAGCGCCGATCCCAACGGCAGGGTCCGGCGGACCAGGAACGCCATGGGGCTGGTGGTCCAGCGGGGGCGCCGGTCCAGCACTCGGTTCATCCCTGTACCCAGCTTGACGACGGCGAATCCGGCGGCGGTGAGGGTGAGGGCGAGCCCGACGCCGTACGCGACGACGAGCAGCAGCCCGAACCACGCCTGACCGAGCGCCGCGGCCCCCACGAGAACGACCACGGCGGACGGACTCGGCACGAGCCCACCGGCGAAGCCGAGCAGGATCGTGCCGCGGACGGTGGGGGCGGTCTCGTGCGTGTGGGTGAAGCCGCCGTGCGTGTGTTCTACGGCGTGGTCGTGGCCGTGCGTGTGGCCATGGTCGTGGGGGTGGTCATGGCCGTGGTCGTGATCGTGACTGTGCGTGTGGTCGTCGTCGTGGCTGTGCGGGTGCGGGTGTGCCTCGGTGTGGGTGGACCCGGCCTCGGCGTGCGCGGAGACGAGGACCAGGGCGCGCTCGGGGGCCTTGGCGGTCTCGTGCCCGTGGTCGTGGGGATGGGGATGCGGGTGGGGGTGTGAAGTGGCTTGTGGGCGTGGGCGGTTGCGCCAGGCGCGGCGTACGAGGTTGGCGCCGGCGAAGAGGACCAGGACGCCGCTCGCGATGCCGAGCCAGGCGATCACCGAGGGGGTCGCGGCGGACCCGGCCGTGACCAACAGGCCCAGGGCGACCACGCCGAGGGTGTGGGTGACGGTGACCGAGGCGGCGAGCGGGAGGACGTCCTTGAGGCGGGCGCGACCGCCCCGCGCGGCAGCCGTGGCCGCCATCAGGGTCTTGCCGTGACCGGGCGCGAGCGCGTGCATCGCGCCCAGGGCGATCGCGATGAGCAGGGCGACGGCGGCGAAGCCGACGGTGAGGTGGTGGCGGGCCACCAGGTTGTTCAGGGCCTCCGTCCAGCGGTCGGCGCCGCGCGGCAGCACGGAGGCTGCGGGCGGTTCCGACGTGGACTGGTCGGCGTCGGTGAGCGCCGGGCCGCCCGGGCGCGCGTGCAGGGACGCGGTCGTGGTGTCGTCGGGGGAGGAGAGCAAGTCCTTGGGGTAGCTGGTGAGTTCGTGCGAGTTCGACTTCTTCGCCACGTCCGACTTCGTGAGCGTCATCCGGTCGGCCCGCGCGGTGATCTCCCGCCAGCCGGGGCCGGTGGTCAGCCCCGCGCTGTGGAAGCCGAGGGCGACCGTGCTCCCCTTGGGCAGCGCGGCCGTCGAACTGCACTCCACGCGCAGGGTGTTGAGCCCGGCCTGCCCCGGCCGCAGCCGCGCGGTACTGGCACCGGGCGTGAGCGCGACCGTACGGCCGTCGACGGTGACCTTGCTGCCCTCGGCGGCCTTGTCGCAGCGCTGCCGGGCCCACTCGGTCATGCCCAACTGCTTGATCTCCGGCTTGACTTGGGTGGCCGGGATCTCGGCGAGATCCTCGATGTGGGTGACGCGCAGCTGGCCCGGGGCGACGACGAGACCGTCGTAGCGGTTGACGGTGAAGTTGCCGAGGGGGTGCGCGCTCGCGGTGGCCGTGGGGACCAGCAGGAGCGCGCCGGCGGCCGTGAGGACGGCCGCCGCGGAGGCCAACAGGCGGCGGACCGGCGTCACTTGGTCGCCTCCAACGCCTTACGGGCCTTGCTCGCGCCCAGCGGCGAGAAGCCCGGGTTCAGCTTCAGGGCCTTGGTCAGGTGGGCGCGGCCGTCGGCCTTGTGGCCCGTGGCGAGCTCGATCATGCCGAGGTGGTAGATGAACGAGGCGTTGTGGTAGTTCGTGGCCGTGGCCCGGCGGGCGTAGGGGAGGGCCTCCTTGTCGAGGCCGTTGACGTGCAGGGCCCAGGCGAGGGCGTCGGCGGTGTGCACGGTGTGGCGGCGGGCCCATTCGGCGCGGGCGGCCTTCAGAGCCGACTTGATGTTGCCGTGGTCGGCGGCGGCGAGCGCGGTGTCCAGGTCGGCGTTGACTCCGTTGGCACGGGCCAGCGCGATCCAGGCGTCGACGAGGGCGTACTGGTCGTCGGCCTTGGCCTTGTCGCCCGCGGCGCCCCGGCTCTCGTACAACTCGCCGAGTTCCACGAGGGGTTGGGGCAGCGGGTAGCGGGAGACGACCAGCTCCATGCCCTTGATGGCCTCGGCGCGGTCGCCCAGGGCGGCCTGGGCGCGGGCGCGGCCCTCCAGGGCGGGGAGGTAGTTCTCGTCGGCGGCGAGCGCACGGCCGTAGTCGGTCAGGGCGGTCTTGTAGTCGCCCTGGTTCCAGGCGAGTTGACCGAGCGTGCCGGCCACGTACGAGATGTCGCCGGGGGAGGTGGCGGCCGCGAGGGCCTGCTCCAGGACCTTGCGGGCCGTGGTCACGTCCCCGCGCAGCTCGTGCACGTACGCGTAGCGGGTGAAGACCGGGACGCCGGGCTTGCGGGCGTCCGCGAGGTCGGCGGCCTTCTCCGCATCGGCGTAGCGGCCGAGTTCGACGAGGGCGTCGATCCGCGAGCACAGGGCGCGTTCGCTGTACGGGTTCTCCTTCAGCACCTGGTCCGCGTAGGTCAGCGCCTGCGCGAACTCGTGCCGGGCGGCGGCGAGCGCGGCGCGGCCCTCCAGGGCGTTCTCGTTGCCGGGCGAGATCTTCAACGACCGCTGCAAGGCGGCCTGCGCCTGCGGATACCGGGACGGGTCGCCCTTCGTCCGCGCCTGCTCCACATACGCGAGCCCGAGCGTCGCCCACCCGTCGAAGTCCTTGGGCTGCGTGCGCAGATGAGCCTGTAGCGAGGCGATACTCGCGTCCAGACTCCCGCTGGCGAGCAGCTCCGGCGACACGGCACTGGAGGCGGCGACAGCGGTGGCACCGCTGTCCTTCGCCGCGCCGATGGCGATCGCCCCGGCGGTCATCGCGACGGCCAACAGGGCGGCACACCCGGCGAGTTGGACATTCCTCCAGCGACGGCCCGCGGCGGCTACTCGGCGGACGGCGGCGACGCGTTCGTCGTCGACGTGGGGGTGGGGGTGTGTGTGGCTGTGGGGGGCGGTGGATCCATCGGTGTGATCGGGATCGTGATCGTGGTGATGGTCATGATCGTGGTCGTGGTCGGGGCCGTGACTGTGAGAGTGGCCCGGCTCATCTGCGCTGTCCTGCGCGGGAGTTGGGGCCTGGTCCGCGTCGTCGCCGACGGTGGGGGTCGGCTCGGCGGAGTCCGCGGCGGTGTCCGTGTCCGCGTCCCGCTCACCCTCCGGCCCGGCGCCTTCCTTCGTGCTGCCCCCGTCCTCGCCCCCCGAGTCGTCGCCCTGTTCCCACAGCCGCTCCCACTCCCGCTGGGTCGCCGCCGGCTGCTTGTCCTCCGTCGGCTTGTCGTCGTTCTCGCGCGGGGCCATGCCGTTCCTCCATCGCCTGGGGGTGGTTCAAGTGCTGTGGTGCCGGGGGGTGTTGGTGCGTGGGGGTGGCGCGGCCCGCACCGTGGGGGAAGGTGAAGTGCGGGCCGCGCCAGTTCGGGGGGTTTAGTACGGGCGGTGGGTCATCCGGCGGCGCCACCATGCGACGGCCGCGCCGATCAGCAGGACACCGGCGACACCGGAGGCCGCCGAGGCGACCATCAGCATCATGTTGTTGCTGTCGGAGGAGGATCCCGCCGGCTGCAACGCGTCGCCCAGCTGGTTCTTGACGTCGCTGCCGCTGGTCGTGCCCTTGGCGAGCGGGCCGCGGGAACCCGAGGTGGGCTCGGCGACGTACGGGAAGTACTTCTCGAAGCCCTTGTCGTTCTTGTCGACCGCGTCGCCCAAGTCGTTCTTGGAACCGACGAGTTCACCCTCCATGACCTGGAGCGCGGAGTCGATCACGTCGTCGGTGAGCCGACGGCCGTTCGGGAAGCCCGCGTTGTCGCCGTCGAGGACACCGAGGCGCTTGGGGTGCGCGGCCGGCTTGATCGACGTGTTCAGGCGCAGCATCTCCGACGGCTTCGCGTACGGCTGCTCGGTGTTGAGGCCCTTGACGCCCGTGAGGAACACGCTGACGAGGTCGTTGCGCGGCTCGCTCGGTGCCTTGATCTTGTAGATCGACTCGATGAGCTTGGGGATCTCGGGCTCGGTCACGTTCTTCAGGAACTGCGCGTCGTCCTTGGGCTCGGACGCGTTGAACTTGTCCTTGTCCTTCTGCGGGTTGACGACCTCGTTGACCAACGGGTTGCCCAGCCGCGAGACCTGCGTGTAGTACCCCTGCGCGTTCTTGCGCTGGGTCGTGGAGTAAATACCCACGGTCGGGCGGGACTTGGACTGCCGGATCAGGTCGTTCGGCACCTGGAGGGCGATCGTGTTGACGTTGTAGCCCTTGAGGGTGTCGTTGCCGACCTCGCTCAGGTTGCCGCCGTAGAGCAGGTCGAAGACGCGCAGGTCCGCGAAGAACGGGTCGTCGGCCTGGCCCGCGAAGGTCGCGCCGCCGTTGGTCGTCTTGTAGATCGCCTGCGAGCGCAGCTTGGCGTAGTCCGGCATCGACGCGTCGCCGACGTCCGAGGGCGCCGCCGGGATGTCGTCGGCGATCTTCGTCTTGTAGACCGCCTTGCCCTTCTTCAGCTTGATCAGCTCGACGTCGTACGACTGCGTGATGTTGAGGTCGGGGTCGGTGAGGCTGGTGACCGGACCCGTGTTGTAGAGGAACGTCTTCTTGTTCTTGATCTGCGTGCTGAAGGTGTAGCGGAAGATGAAGTCGTCCAGCGCGTCACCGTTGTTGTCGATGTGCAGGTCGTACTGGGCGTCGTCCGCGAACTGGTAGAAGTTCGGGCCGCCGGCGGGCTCCTCGAACGGTATCCAGTTCGCCACGATCGTCGTGGTGTCCGGCTTGTCCGGGCTGACGAACGCGTACAGGTCCGTGTTGTCGTACTGCGGGGTCCCCGAGATCAGGGGAGCCTCCCGGTGGGAGGAGGCCGCGGCCACTCCCGGTTCCAGCGCGGCCGTACCGGCGGCTGCGAGCCCCCCGGCGGCCAGCGCGCCACATACGAGGGCCGCGAGCTTCCTGCGTCCCGCACCGCTCCTGGAGATAGGTGTCATGCCGTCCGTCCTCAGTGCCAACTTGCCTGACGCACGAGGATTCGGAGCAGGTGCCGGGGCGGATTGGTCAAACCTGAAAAGTTTTTTTGGCGCCTTCCAATCCGTCCCTTGACCCGCGTTTTGGGCGCCCTGATCCGTAACCCATCCGTAGAGGTGTTCGCTACGAACGCCTCGTGTGACGGGATGTGATGAGGGGATGGGCCGCGTGCGGTCGAAGAGTGGGGGACGGGTGGAGGCCGACGAGCTCCTGGTGCAGGTCGCGGCAGGTGATCAACGGGCCTTCGAGGAGCTGTACGGACTGGTGTCCGGGCCGGTGTTCGGACTGGTGCGCCGCGTGGTGCGCGACCCGGCGCAGTCCGAGGAGGTGTCCCAGGAGGTGCTGCTGGAGATGTGGCGGTCCGCCGCCCGCTTCGACCCCGGCCGGGGCAGCGCCCTGTCCTGGGTCCTCACCCTCGCCCACCGCCGGGCCGTCGACCGGGTGCGCAGCGCCCGCGCGGCCGGTGAACGCGAGCAGCGCGAGGCCCGCCGCTCCCACCACCCCGCCTTCGACCAGGTGACCGAGGAGGTCGAGGCAGGCCTGGAACGGCAGTTGGTGCGCCGCTGCCTGGACCGCCTCACGGCGCTGCAACGGCAGTCCGTCACCCTCGCCTATTACGACGGCTATACGTACCGTGAAGTGGCCGAGCGGCTCTCGCTGCCGCTGGGCACGGTCAAGACCCGCATGCGTGACGGACTCACCCGGCTGCGCGACTGCCTGGGAGGTGTCGCATGAGCGCTCTCGCCCGACTGTTCGGCCGGGGGGACGTCCACTCGCTCGCGGCCCCCTACGCCCTGGACGCCCTGGAACCCGGTGAGCGCCGCCAGTTCGAGAAACACCTCAGGGGCTGCGACCGCTGCGCCGAGGAGGTGCGCGCGCTGACCGAGGACGCGGTCCGGCTGGCCTGGTCCACGGCCGCCCAGCCACCGCTCGCCATGCGCGACCGCGTGCTGGCCGCCGTACGGCAGACGCCGCAGGAACCCGGACCCCTTCGGGAACATGTGCGGGAACCACAGGCGCGGGAGTACACACCCCGGCTGCCGGCACATGTGTGGGGCACACAGCCGCAGGCGTCGCGCGCCCGCGTGCCCCAACGCCGCCCGTTCTTCGTGCCGTTCGCCACCGCGACGGCCACCGCGGCCCTCGTCGTGGCCTCGCTCTTCGCCGTGCAGGCGAACAAGACACAGGACAAGCTGGACGCCGCGCAGGCTCAGTCGCGTGACATCGCACACGTTCTCGCAGCTCCCGACGCCCGTGCGACCACCGGCGCGGACACCGCGGGCCGGAGCATCGGCGTGATCGCCTCCGCCTCCGAGGGGCGCGCGGTCGTCACCCTGAGCGGATACGGCGCGCTGCCGAGCGGGCGCGTGCATCAACTGTGGCTGATGCGCCCCGATGTGCAACCGCGCTCCCTCGGGCTCTTCAAGGACGACACGCCCTTGGTGGCCACCGGACTCGACAAAACTGCAACATCACTCGCAGTGACCGTCGAGCCCGACGGGGGCTCAGCGCAGCCCACAACTCAGCCAGTTGTCCAACTCGCCCTGAAATCGGTCGGATTCGGAGAGTAATCAAGGAGGGGTCGTCAACACCCTTACGGGGAAGGTGAATCCCGAGACCTCGATACACGAGTGCTCGGTTGGGGCGATAGGGTTACCCTGCCCGGGCCGGGTGGAGTCGTACGCGGGTGGGGAGTGACATGGAACAGATAGTGCGCAGCAGGGCAAGGGTCCCTGCGATCACGTGCGGGAGCAGCGCGACCAGTTCGCGCCTCGACCGCCATCTCTCGGTGCTGGGCGGCCCTGTCGTCCCGCAGCGCGAGACGGCAGAGGCGACCTCGCTGATGCGTGAGCTGACCTCGCGTGACACCACGCAGGAACGCAGCGCCACAGGTACCCGAGTGAGCCGCGTCAAGCTCTTCGCGCCACTGCGCAGGCTGCGCCGCTCGCTGTTCGGCGGGCGCTGAGCAACTCCTCGGCGCCCCCGGGGAGTTCCCGGGGGCCCGCGCTCAGGCGACCACGCCGTCCCGGCGCAGTGCTGCGATCTCTACGTCCGCCATCCCCACGGCACGCAGCAGCGCCACGGTGTGCTCCCCGAGCGCGGGCACGTCGCCCATTCGTGCCTCGCCTCCGCCCGGCAAGGTGATGGGCGGCAGCAGCGCCCGCAGCGGCCCGACCGGCGAACCCACCTCCCGCCACCGCTCCCGGGCTGCCAACTGCGGGTGCTCCGCCAGCTGTTGTACGTCCCTGAGCCGCGCGCAGGCCACCCCCGCGCGCTCCAGCAGCCCCACGGCCTCGTCGGCGCCGAGCCCACCCAGCGCCTCGCCGACGAGGGCGTCGGTGCGCTCCCGGTTCACGACCCGCGCCGCGTTCGTCGCGAAGTCGGGATCGGTCCCCAACTCCGGCCGCCGGACGACCTGTTCGGCCAGGCGCCGCCACTCCCGGTCGTTCTGCACCGACAACAGCACCCGCCCGCCGTCGGCCGTGGGATAGGCGTCGTACGGCGCGATGACGGCGTGCGCAAGTCCCGTGCGCGCCGGGGGAGTTCCACCGTGCATCGCGTGGTGCAGGGGATGCCCCATCCACTCCGCGAGCGCGTCCAGCATCGACACCTCCACCGGCCCACCGCGCCCGCTCACACCCCGGCGCACGAGCGCCGCGAGCACACCGGAGAAGGCGTACATGGCCGCCGCGATGTCGGCGGCCGGAATCCCGGCCTTCACGGGCTGCTCCGGCGTCCCGGTCACCGACACCAGCCCCGCCTCGCACTGCACGAGCATGTCGTAGGCCCGCTTGCCGGCGTACGGCCCGCTCGGCCCGTACCCGGAGATGTCCACGGCGACCAGCCGAGGATGCGCGGCACACAGCGAGGCCGCGTCGAGCCCGAGCCGGGCGGCGGCTCCGTGCGCGAGGTTCTGCACGAACACGTCGGCGTCGGCGATGAGTTGACGGACGACGTCGACCCCGCGCGGGTCCTTCAGATCCAGCGCGATGGACTCCTTCCCCCGGTTGCACCACACGAAGTGCGAGGCCAGACCGCCCGCCGCGGTGTCGTAACCGCGTGCGAAGTCACCGCCGTCGATCCGCTCGACCTTGATCACCCGGGCGCCGAGATCGGCGAGTTGGCGGGTGGCGAAGGGGGCGGCGACGGCCTGTTCGACGGCGACGACGGTGATGCCCTCCAGGGGCAGCGGCAAGGGCTCCATGCCGGGGATCATGTCCCGCGTCTGACACCTTTGTCATGTGGGGAGCATGATGCGTATGGCTGATGCACCGATCCCCGCCGCTCCCGGAGGCGCCCGTGTGTGACCCCCACGACCAGCACGAACACGAGACGACGACCGCCGCCGACCCGGTGATGGCGGCCTCCGCCCACATCGCGGCGCCCACCTACGTCCCACCCACGGGCCTCGCCCGGGACAGCCCCGCGAAGACGACCGCGCTGGACTGGATCGCCGACCACACGGACCGCATCACCGGCCTCAACGCCGAGATCTGGGAGTACGCCGAACTAAGCCTGCGCGAGTGGAAGTCGTCGCTAGCCGTGGCAGCGTTCCTCGAACAGGCGGGATTCCAGGTCGAGTTCGGCACGGCCGGCTTCCCCACGGCCTTCACCGCCACCTTCTCCCACGGCACCGGCGGCCCGGTCCTCGGATTCAGCGGCGAGTACGACGCGCTGCCCGGCCTCTCCCAGCACAGCGGCGTCGGCCACCACGACCCGCGCGAGTACGTCCACGACCCGTTCGCACCCGGCTACGGTCCAGGACACGGCTGCGGCCACTGCGCCCTCGGCACGGCGGCGGCATCGGCCGCGGCGGCCGTCGCGCAGGCCGCACAACGACACCAACTCCCCGTCACCGTCCGCTTCTTCGGCTCGACCGCCGAGGAGAACCTGATCGGCAAGACCTACGCGGTCAGCCAGGGCGTCTACGACGGCCTCGACGCCTTCCTCGACTGGCACCCCTCGACCTCCAACGCCACCGGCTGGGGCAGCAGCACCGCGATGACGGCGGTGACCTTCACCTTCCTGGGCGTGGCCGGTCACGGCGGCCACGCGCTCGGCAACAAGAGCGCGTTGGACGCGGCCGTGATGATGGCGACCCTCTCCGAGTTCCTCCGCGAGGAGAACCTGGCGCCGAGCGGACGCCTCCACTGGGTGATCAACAACGGGGGTGACATCCCGAACGTCACCCCCGAGATCGCGGAGATCAGTTACTACGTCCGCGAGGGCAGCCCCGCCCGCGTCCAGGTCCTCCTCGACAAGGTGATCGCCGTCTCCGAGGCGGCGGCGAAGGCCTCGCAGACGTCGGTACGGCACCGCATCACCGCGGCCTGCTGGAACCAACTACCCTCCAGGGCCTTCGCGGAGCTGATGTACGACAACATGCGGCAGCTCGGTCCGCCCGAATTCACCGAGGAGGCCCAGCAGTTGGCGCGGGACCTGCAGGAGTCCCTCGGCCTTCCGCAGCAGGGCCTGCACACCGAGATCGCCGAACTCACCCCGCCCAACCCCGTGTTCCTCGGCGGCGGCTCGACGGACGTCGCCGACATCAGCTGGAACGTCCCGACCGTCTCCATGGGCGCCGCCCTCGCCCCCATCGGCAGCAAGCTGCACACCTGGGCCCTCACCTCCTGCGCGGCGTCGGCCCCCGGCCGGGCAACCGTCATCGCCGCCGCCCGCTACCTCACGGCGACGGCGATCGACCTCCTCACCCAGCCGGAACAACTCGGGGCGATCAAGGCCGAGTTCGAGGAACGCAGGGAGGGCGTCGATTGGCGGACCGCGCTACCCGACGGCTACGAACCGCCCATGTACGAACCCCCGGAGTGGTTCCTGGAGCGGACGGGCCAGACCTGGCCGCCGGACAACATCACCTGGCCGCCCCAACGGGTGGTGTCCCAGGAGAAGTTCTCGTCCTTGGGGCCCGAACTGCCGCCTCAGCGGTAGCGATTCAGCGCTCGCCGTGCGCGTACCGGTGTACGGCGAGCGGGGCGAACACCGCGATGAGTGCGGCGCACCAGGCGAGCGACCCGGCGATCGGATGGGCCACGGGCCAGGCAGCGCCCTCAGGGATGGGGGAGTTGCCGAACAGGTACCGCAGGGCCGTTGTCACCGCGCTGATCGGGTTCCACTCGGCCAGCGTGCGCAGCCAGCCCGGCAGCCGGTCGGTCGGGATGTACGCGTTGGACAGCAGCGGCAGCATGAAGGTCGCGCTGCCGAGCTGCCCGGCCGCCTCCTCGCTGCGCGAGGCCAGCCCGAGCAGGATGCCGACCCAGGCACAGGCGAACCGGAACAGCAGCAACAGGCCCACAGCGGCGGCCGCTTGGAGTGCCGACCCCTCGATACGCCAGCCCACCGCGAGGCCGACCAGCAGGAACGGCACGGTACCGGCCGCCGTGACGACCAGGTCGGCGGTCGCCTGCCCGAGCGGTACGGCCGCCCTGCTCATCGGCAGGGTGCGGAAGCGGTCCGTCACGCCCCGGTGCGAGTCCTGGGCGGCCTGGAACATGCCCGTCATGATCCCGTTGGCGGCGGTCGCGACCAGCAACCCGGGGACGAGATAGGAGCGGTACGCGTCACCCGGCATCGCGAGCGCGCTGCCGAAGACGTACCCGAAGAACAGCAGCATCGTGATCGGCATGGTCTGGGTGAGGATCACCAGCGCCGGATTGTTCCGCACCCGCCGCAACTGCCGGCCGAGCATCGCGCTGCCGTCGTACGCCAGGGTGCTCACGCGGCACGCTCCTCGAGGTCGGCGGGGGTGCCCCGTTCCGTGTCGGTGAGGCGGAGGAACACGTCGTCCAGGGTCGGCGGTCGCATGCTCGCGTCGAGCAACGGCACGCCCGCCGCGTCGAGTTCGCGGACGAGCCGGGGCAGCGTGAGTGTCGGGTCGCCGGTGACCGCGCCGACGGCGTTGCGCTCGTGGTCGAACGACGGCTCGGCGCCGGTGAGTTGGTCGAGGACACCGGCCGCCTTCGCCAGGGCGTCCGCGTGTGCGACGACGACCTCGGCGTACGTCCCGATGAGCGCCTTCAGCTGGGCCGGTGAACCGCTGTGCGCGACCCGCCCCTTGTCCACCAGGGCGATGTCGTCGGCGAGTTGGTCGGCCTCCTCCAGGTACTGCGTGGTCAGCAGCACGGTCGTACCCTCCCCCTTCAGGTCCCGTACGGCGTCCCAGATCCGGTTCCGGCTGGCCGGGTCGAGCCCGGCCGTCGGTTCGTCGAGGAACAGCACGTCGGGGCGTCGTATGAGACTCGCCGCGAGGTCGAGGCGGCGGCGCATCCCGCCCGAGTAGGTGGACGCGGGCCGGTCGGCGGACTCGGTCAGGCCGAAGCGGTCCAGCAGCTCGGCGGCGCGCTCGGCAGGACCCCGCACCCGGTGCAGCCGCGCGAACAGGCGCAGGTTCTGCCGGCCGGTGAGGTCGCCGTCGACCGACGCGTACTGCCCGGTGACGCCGATCCTGCGCCGTACGGCCGAAGCCTCCCGGACGAGATCGTGCCCGGCGATCCGCGCGGAGCCGGCGTCGGGCCGCAGCAGCGTGGTGAGCAGTCGTACGGCCGTGGTCTTGCCCGCGCCGTTCGGCCCGAGGACCCCGCAGACCGTGCCCTGCGCCACCGCCAGGTCCAGCCCGCGCAGGGCGTGCACAGCGCCGAAGCGCTTCTCCAGACCTTCACTAAGTACAGCGTACGTAGTAGTCATGGGGTGACCATAGCGCACTACGTACGCTGTACGTAACTAGGATGGTCGTCGAGGTGATGATCAATGGCGGACCGAGCGGCCGTACCCGAAGTGATCTGGGCGCGCCCCGAGCGTGCGGGGCGGGGGCCGAGGCCGGCGTTCCGCCGCGCGGACATCGCGGCGGCGGCCGTGCGGATCGCCGACGGTGGGGGGCTGGACGCGGTCTCCATGCGGCATGTCGCGGCCGAGTTGGGGTGCGGGACGATGTCGCTGTACAACTACGTCCCCCGCAAGGAGGACCTGTACGAGCTGATGGTTGACGCGGTCAGCGGTGAGCACGAGGAGTGGGAGCCGTCGGGAGACTGGCGGGCGGACATGATCCGGGTGGCCCATCAGACGCGGACGTTGATGCACCGGCATCCGTGGCTGCCGCGGTTGATGTCACCGGTGTACGGGTTCAGCCCCAACGCGCTTCGGTATCTGGAGCATTGCCTCGCCTGTCTTGATCCGGTCGAGGCGACGTACGGCACGAAGATGCAGCTTGTTGGGATGCTCAACGGGGTGGTGACGATGTATGTGAGCAATGAGTTGGCTACTGCTGAGCGGGTTCGGGCGTTGCCGTGGTCGGAGGATCAGGAGAACGCGGTGCGGATCGCGTACTTGGGGAGTCAGATCGCGGGTGGGGCTTATCCGCGGATGGCTGCGGCGTTCATGGAGGATCCGGGGCCTATTGATTTGGACGCGGTGTTTGATATGGCGTTGGGGAAGGTTTTGGATGCGTTTGCGCCGCGGGGCTGAGGGTTGTAGGCGGCTGCGGGTGCGTTGTGGCTGGGCGCGCAGTTCCCCGCGCCCCTGGGGGTTGCAGGTGGCCTCAGATCAAAGCGAACTGGCCTTCCGGGCCCTCCTCGTGGTGGTCCAGGACCGATGCTGGGTGGCGGGTCCACTCCGGGGCCGGTAGGATGTCCGCCTTGCGTAGCTCCGCCGCCGTGATCTGGTCCGTCACCTCCAACTCCTCCTGCTGGGGCCGCAGTTCTGCCAGCAGGGCCAACACCGTGATCAGCTCCAGCAGTTCCGATGTCCACGTCTGTTGCCAGGTCGTCGGCCGGATCGCCGTCAGCGTGCCCGGATCGGCCTCTGCCGTGCGGGAGTTGAACCACTGCTCCAGGACCCGTACTCCGCTCACCTCGAAGTCCCAGGACTCGGGTGGTACGGGGGAGATGCGGCCCTCGTCGAGGTGGAGGGTCTCCTCGTCGCGGTCGTAGTGGAGGGTGAGGGGGAGGGGCGGCAGGGGGGCGCGGACGTAGGGGCGGCGGCCGCCGGGGAGTTTGGGGCGGTCGCCGTTGCGGCGCATCAGCCAGAGGAGGCGGTGGCCCAACTCGACGCCGCGTGCCCAGAGTTCGGGGTCCCGGGTCAGGGGTACCGCCGGGCCGGGGCGGGCCGTCGTCACCGTCCAGGCGAGGACGTCCGCCGGGGTGGGGGAGTGGCCGAGGTGGGTGGCGAGGTGGGGCAGTAGGCCTGGGGCCAGGTTCGGTTCCTCGGCTGCGGGGCGGCGGTAGAGGGGGCGGACGCGGCCGGGGCGGACCAGGGGGAGGATCGTGGACGCGAGGAGGACGGGGCCGGAGGTGCCGGGGACACCCGGTGTCTCCACCACGAAGATCTGGCGTTCGTCCGCCACCCGCCACAACTCCGGGCGGGCCACGTCGATCAGACGGTGGTCGGGGATCAGCCACTGTTCGTCGAAGGGGGCGTGCAGGACGCGGATCGGTTCCGGGGCGGGGCCCGTGGCGCGGATCAGTTTCTCGGTGCCGCTGGGCTGGCCCGGGAGTTGGGACACCGCCGAGTGCAGGGTGCGGGAGCGCGTCGGCTCGAACAGCGCGTCCCGGTCGGGGACTTCGGCCTTCACCAGGGCGTCCCAGCGGGCTTTCAGGGTTGCCGCGTCAGGTGCCGTCGGCCACCCCCGGCCGAGCCGGATCGGTGCGACGGACCACGGCATCAGGTCCGCGAGCAGCGGAGCGTCGTCGTGCGTCACGCCTGGCATCGTACGACCTGCCTCTGACAGGCGGGGTAGGCGTAGCGCCCTTTAGGGGCGCGAGGAACTGCGCGACCAGCCCCCACCGGACCCGCAGACGACGTACCGGCCTTCCAGCGGAGCGTCTACGCGTCGAGGGTGACCGAGAAGGAGAATCGGTCCCCCCGGTAATGGATGACAGCCACGTCCAGCACCCTGCCCTGTGTGTCGTAGGTGATGCCCGTGTAGTGCAGGATCGGGCTGAGGAGCGGGACTTGGAGGAGGCGTGCGGTCTCCGGGTCGGCGAGGCGGGCCTCCACCGTGTCCGTGATGCGGCTGATGTCCGCGCCGACGACGTCCCGGAGGACCTTGGTCATCGGCCAGCGGATCAGGTCGTCCAGGTCGAGGCGGTCGGCCAGTTCGGGGCGGATGTGGTTGCGGGCGTGGTTCGTCGGCTCGCCGGTCTTCTCGTCGCTGCGGAGGCGGTGGTACGTCGCCAACTCGGTCAAGTCCGGGAAGTGGTCGGTGAGTTCGGGTGGTACGGGCGCCTTGCCGTGGTCCAGGAGTTCGGTCGTCATGCCGGACTGCTGGGCGACGATCGCGTCCACCGAGCCCAACAGGCGGACCGGCGTGGCCCGTTGGACGTCCGGCTCGATGAACGTGCCCCGGCGGCGGTGCCGGGTGATCAGGCCCTCGTCCTCCAGCTCCTTCAGCGCCTGCCGCATGGTGAGCACGCTGACGCCGTAGTGCCCCGCGAGTTGCTCCTCCGTGGGCAGCCGCAGCGGGTCCCGGGGCGAGCGGCCGAGTATCGAGGCGCGCAGGGACTGCGACACCTGGTACCAGAGCGGCAGCTTGCGGTTCAGGACGATCGAGTCCGGGGCGAAGGAGGTCACGGGGCCATCCGTACCGGTAGGGGATCGTCAGGGCAAGGGGCGGAAGTGGCGTTGAAGGCCCTGCCACACCTCGTCGTAGCCCTGCTGGAGGTGATCGGCGGTCGCCGCCTGGGCCGTCGCCGTCACCGGCCAGCGGGTCTCGAACATGAACGCCAGGCCGTCGTCGATCTTCTGCGGGCGCAGTTCGGCGGAGCTGGCGCGGTCGAAGGTCTCCCGGTCCGGGCCGTGCGCCGACATCATGTTGTGCAGCGAGCCGCCCCCGGGCACGAACCCCTCCGCCTTCGCGTCGTAGGCGCCCTCGATGAGGCCCATGTACTCGCTCATCACGTTCCGGTGGAAGTACGGCGGCCGGAACGTGTCCTCGCCCACCAGCCAGCGCGGCGCGAAGACCACGAAGTCCACACCGGCCAGGCCCGGGGTGTCCGACGGAGACGTCAGCACCGTGAAGATCGACGGGTCGGGGTGGTCGTAGGAGATGGAGCCGAGCACATTGAACCGGCGCAGGTCATAGGCGTACGGCACATGGTTGCCGTGCCAGGCGACGACGTCGAGGGGGGAGTGGTCGTAGGTCGCCGTCCAGAGGTTGCCGCAGAACTTGTTGACCACCTCGACCGGGCCCTCGACATCCTCGTACGCGGCGACCGGCGCGCGGAAGTCCCGTGCGTTGGCGAGGCCGTTGGCGCCGATCGGGCCGAGGTCGGGGAGTTGGAAGGGCGCCCCATAGTTCTCGCACACATATCCGCGGGCTGAAGCATCCAGCAGCTCCACACGGAAGCGCACCCCACGAGGGATCAACGCCACGTGTCCCGGCTCCACATGGAGGAGCCCGAACTCCGTGCGCAGCAGCAGTCCGCCGCGCTCCGGGACGATCAGCAGCTCGCCGTCCGCGTCGCTGAAGACCCGGTCCATGGAGGCGTCGGCGTGGTAAAGGTGCACGGCCATGCCGGTGCGCTGGGTCGCGTCGCCGTTGCCGCCCAGGGTCCACAGGCTGGCCAGGAAGTCGGTGCCGGGGGTGGGGGCGGGGAGCGGGTTCCAGCGCAGGCGGTTCGGGTCGGGGACCGTCTCGGTGAAGGGTGCCGTACGGATCAGGCCGTTGTCGGTGCGGGTGAACGCGGGGTGCGCGGCCGAGGGGCGGACGCGGTAGAGCCACGAGCGGCGGTTGTGCGCCCTCGGCTCGGTGAACGCCGTACCGCTGAGCTGCTCGGCGTAGAGGCCGAGCGGTGCGCGCTGCGGGGCGTTGCGGCCCTCGGGCAGGGCGCCCGGCACCGCCTCCGAGCTGTGTTCGTTGCCGAAACCGGTGAGGTAGGTCAGTCCCTCGGCGGTCTTGCGTGCGTCCCCGCTCATGCCTGCTCCCTGCGATCTGATTCCTATGTATCACCGTAGGATTGCGGTTTCGCGGGCGCAAGGGGGCGGGGAGGGGTGCGGCCGGAAAGGAGGGGGCGCGGCCGGAAAGAAGGCGGGTGCGGCAGGTAGGGGGAGGGGGGCGGCCGGAAAATCCGACTCACGGAGACCAAGAACCAGCCTCCAGGGGGATCCGGCTGTCGGACCGGTGTTCTACTCTCCCCCGCATGTCGTGGTCGCGTGCTGTTCTCACCGCGCTCGCGGTCTGTGCCCTGCTGCTGGCCGGATCGGCGGGCTGCGGATCCGGTGACGCCCATGCCCGGAAGGGCGACCGGGTGTCGCCGTCACCGGTGGGCAAGGTGCTCGACGACACGGACGAGCAGGGCCGGCACTACCGCGAGGTGGGCAAGAAGGGTGCGCCGGCGGTCGGGGTCGAGGTTGAGCCCGATGCGGCGGACGACAGCTGGGACGTCACGCTGACCGTGCACGACTTCCGCTTCTCGCCCGTAGGTGTGAAGCCGCAGGCCGTCGCGGGGCGCGGCACCGTCCACCTCCTCGTGGACGGCCGCACCGTCGCCCGCCTCCGCATCCCCGAGTACCACCTCGCGGCCGACCTCGTCCCGCACGGCACCCACCACGTCACCGCGCGTCTCTACGCCGACGACGGCACGGTGTGGGCCGTCCACGGGAAACCGGTGGAGAGTACGGCGGACATCACGGCGTCGGTGGCCCAGGCGACCCCCGACGGCAGCAAGGTCCCCGGCTCCACACCCGCGCCGGGGTCGAAATGAGTGCTACGGACACCCAATTCCGTACTCAGGTACGAGCTTCACGTGACCGCGGCGGAAAGGCATCATGAAGCCCGTGCCCCACACGACATCGCTCCGGCGTGCGCCCGTGCAGCGGCGGAGCGCCGAACGGCTGACCAGGATTCTCGACGCCTGCGCCGACCTGCTCGACGAGGTCGGCTACGACGCGCTGAGCACCCGGGCGGTGGCCCTGCGCGCCGGTGTGCCCATCGGCTCGGTCTACCGTTTCTTCGGGAACAAGCGCGCGATGGCCGACGCCCTGGCCCAGCGCAACCTGGAGCGCTACACGGAGCGGGTCACCGAGCGCCTCAAGGAGTCGGGTGCCGAAGGCTGGCGTACGGCGGTGGACGCGGTCCTGGACGAGTACCTCGCCATGAAGCGCACCGCGCCCGGTTTCTCCCTCGTCGACTTCGGCAACCAGATCCCCATCGGCTCGGGCCACGCGGAGCCCAACACCCGCGTCGCCGACCGCCTCACTGACCTCCTCTCCGGCTACCTCGCCCGCGAGCCCGACGAGGACCTCCGCCGCACCTTCCTCGTCGCCGTGGAAACCGCCGACGCCCTCGTCCACCTGGCGTTCCGGGTCGCACCGGAGGGCGACGAGAAGGTCATCGGGGAGACGCGGGCGATGCTGCGGGCGTATCTGGCACGGGTGCTGGACTGAACGGCGGGCCGGGTGCCGCGTGGTGCTTTGCGGGTGCCGGGCGGGTCTCGGGTCGCGCGTTTGCCTCGCGGCGGGTGTTGGGTTGACGTCCGGTCTGGGTGGCCGGCTCTGGGCGGCGACCGGATGGACTGCGGGTCGTGCGCCTGCCCTGCACGGCGGGTGCTGGATTGAGTTCCGGTCGGGTGGCTGGCTTTCCGCGGCGACCGGATGGGCAACGGGCCGCGTCCTTGCCTCGTACGACGGGTGTTGGACCGATCTCCGGTCCGGGTGCCGCGTGGCGCTCTGCGGGTACCGGGCGGGCTTCGGGCCGTGGGCTCGTCTCGCGGCGGGTGCTGGATCGACCTCCGGGCGGGCGGCTGGCTCTCGGCGGTTACCGGATGGGCCTCGGTTCGTGCGCCCGTCCTGCGGCAGGTGCCGGACGGTCCCGCGCGGGCGTGGGCAGACCGACCGACCTCCGGTCCGGGCGCCGTGTGGCGCTCCGCGGCTGCCGGACGGGCATCGGGCCGCGCGCCTCTGCCGCCGTGGGTGCTGGACTGGCCCCCGTTCGTGCGGCTGGATCTCGGCGGCGACCAGGCGTATCTCGGGTCGCGGCCCTGCCTCGCAGCCGGGGCCGGGCTGACCTCCCGTTCGGGCGGCTGGCCTTCCGCGTCTATCGGACGGGCCGCGCGCCTGCCCTGCAGCGGTGCAGCGGGTGCTTGGCTGACCTCTGGTCCGGGTGCCCGGCCCTTCGTGACTGCCGACTGCCCGGCGGGGCTCGGGCCGCGCGCCCACTCCCGCAGCGCGTGCTGGACTGACCTCCGGCCTAGGCACCGCGCCCTCCGTGGCTGTCGGACGGGCCTCGGGCCGCGTGCCTGCCCCTCCGTGGGTGCCGGACGGTCCCGCACCGGGCGCGGGCAGCCGGATCACCTCCGGCCGAACGCCCGAAGGCTCCCCCGCCTCACGCCGAACGCCCTCCGGCCCCTCCGGCCCCTCCGGCCAAGCATCCGCCCGCACCTCCGGCCAGGCATTCACCCGCGACCCCGGCCAAGCGCCCCCGCTCTTCCGGCCAAGCCCCCGCCCCCCGCCCCACCCCCGCAGGTTTCCGACCTCACCCCCACCACCCCCTCGCCACCCCCCATACCGCTCGGTATGCTCGCCGCCAAGAGGCAACGACGCCCTGGAGGCCCCGTGTCCCGCACCGCCCCGCGTATCTGCCCCCTGTGTGAAGCCACCTGTGGGCTGACGCTCACCATCGAGGGCACCCGGGTGACCGGCGCCCGGGGTGATCGCGATGACGTGTTCAGCCGGGGGTTCATCTGCCCCAAGGGCGCCTCCTTCGGGGCCGTCGACAGTGACCCCGACCGGCTGCGCGGCCCCCTCGTGCGCCGGGACGGCGAGTTGCGCGAGGCCACCTGGGAGGAGGCTTTCGACGCGGTCGCCGCCGGCCTGCGCCCGGTCGTCGAGCGGTACGGCCCGCACGCCGTCGGTGTCGTCCTCGGCAATCCCAACGTGCACACGATGGCCGGCGCCCTCTACCCGCAGGTCCTGCTCGGCGCCCTCGGCACCCGCAGCGTCTTCACCGCGTCCACGGTCGACCAGATGCCCAAACACGTCTCCTGCGGACTGCTCTACGGCGACGCCAACGCGATCCCGGTACCGGACCTCGACCACACCGACCACCTCCTCCTCATCGGCGCCAACCCCCTTGAGTCCAACGGGAGTCTGTGCACCGCCCCCGACTTCCCGGGCAAGCTCAAGGCGCTCAAGGCCCGCGGCGGCACCCTCACCGTCATCGACCCGCGCCGCACCCGCACCGCCAAACTCGCCGACCGCCACATCGCGGTCCGCCCCGGCGGCGACGCCCTGCTGCTCGCCGCGATGACCTACGTCCTCTTCGACGAACACCTCGTGGACCTGGGCGAGTTGGCCTCGCATGTGGAAGGGGTTGATGAACTCCGCGCCGCTGTGCAGGACTTCACCCCGGAAGCCGTGGCCGGCGCCTGTGACGTCGACGCCGACGAGATCCGCGCCCTCGCCCGCGAACTCGCCGCCGCCCCAACTGCCGCCGTCTACGGCCGTATCGGCAGCTGCACGGTCCCGCACGGCACCCTGGCCAGCTGGCTCGTCGACGTGCTCAACATCCTCACCGGCAACCTCGACCGGCCCGGCGGTGCCCTCTTCCCGCAGGCCGCCACCGACCGGACACCCCGGCCCGCCGGACCCGGCCGCGGATTCGCGCTCGGGCGCTGGCGCTCGCGGGTGAGCCAATACCCGGAGGCCAAGGGCGAGTTGCCGCTCTCCGCGCTCGCCGAGGAGATCGACACCGCGACCGCTGAGGGCGAACCGATCCGCGCGCTGATCGCCGTCGCGGCCAACCCCGTGCTCTCCGCCCCGGACGGCGCCCGCCTCGACAAGGCCCTCGACTCACTCGACTTCATGGTCAGCGTCGACCCGTACCTCAACGAGACCGCGCGCCACGCCGACGTAGTACTGCCACCGCCCCCGCCCTCCCAAAGCCCGCACCACGACTTCGCGTTCAACACCCTCGCCGTCCGCAACCAGGTCCGCTACACCCGCCCCGCGATCCCGCTGGAGCCCGGCCGGATGGCCGAGACCGAGATCCTGGCCCGGCTGGTCCTCGCAGCGAGCGGCATGCACGGCGCCGACCCGGCCGCCGTAGACACGATGGTCATCGACCAGACCCTCGCCAAGGCTGTCAAGGATCCCAACTCGCCTGTCCACGGCCGTGATTCGCGCGAGCTCAGCGCCCAACTCACCGGCGACACCGGCCCCGAGCGACGGCTCGACATGATGCTGCGCCTGGGCCCGTACGGTGACGGCTTCGGCGTACGACCCGACGGGCTGTCCTTGGAGAAACTCCTCGCGCACCCGCACGGCATCGACCTCGGTCCGCTCAAGTCCCGCCTCCCGCAACCGCTCAAGACCCGCAGCGGCAAGGTCGAGCTGCTCCCGCAACCGATCCTCGACGACCTGCCCCGGCTCCGGCAGGCCATGAGCGACCGCGCCGACGGGCTCGTCCTCGTCGGCCGCCGCCACCTCCGCTCCAACAACAGCTGGATGCACAACGTGCCCGCCCTCACCGGCGGCACCAACCGCTGCACCCTGCACATCCACCCCGACGACGCGGAGCGGCTGGGCGTGGTCGACGGGGCGCCGGTCCGGGTGAAGGGCGCCGGGGGAGAGGTGACCGCCCCCGCCGAGATCACCGACGGGCTGCGGCGCGGGGTCGTGAGCCTTCCGCACGGCTGGGGGCACGACCGTCCCGGCACCCGGCTCAGCCACGCCGCCGCCGATCCGGGCGTCAACGTGAACCAGCTCCTCGACGGCAGCCAGCTCGACCCGCTGTCGGGCAACGCGGTGCTCAACGGCGTGCCCGTGGAGGTCGCCGCGCTCACCGCACCGCTGTGACCTGGAGTTTTGCGCTTATTGCTCGCGCGTCAACATCTTGTTAACGCGGCTTTGCGCGACCTAACGTCGTCGGACCGCCGTCCCTGGTGGGAGTTCAAAGGCGAACGTTAGGTGTTCCACTCATGCTGACCATCCTCGGCTTCACCATGATCGCGACCTTCCTGGTCCTGATCATGCTGAAGAAGATGTCGCCGATCGCGGCGCTCGTGCTGATACCCGCGCTGTTCTGCGTCTTCGTCGGAAAGGGCGCCAAGCTCGGCGACTACGTCATCGACGGCGTCACCAGCCTCGCGCCCACCGCGGCGATGCTCATGTTCGCGATCGTCTACTTCGGCGTGATGATCGACGTGGGTCTCTTCGACCCGATCGTGCGAGGGATCCTCAAGTTCTGCAAGGCGGATCCGCTGCGCATCGTCGTCGGTACGGCGGTCCTCGCCGCGATCGTCTCCCTGGACGGCGACGGCTCGACCACCTTCATGATCACGGTCTCGGCGATGTACCCGCTGTACAAACGCCTGAAGATGAGCCTGGTCGTGATGACCGGCGTCGCCGCGATGGCCAACGGCGTGATGAACACGCTCCCTTGGGGCGGCCCCACCGCCCGCGCCGCGACCGCCCTCAAGGTCAGCGCCAGCGACATCTTCGTCCCGATGATCCCGGCGCTCGCCGTGGGCATGCTGGCGGTCCTCGTCCTCTCCTACGTCCTCGGCCGCCGCGAGCGCAAGCGGCTCGGCGTGCTGACGCTGGACGAGGTGCTCGTCGAGGAGCCCGCCGAGTCGGAGACGGTCCTTGTGGGCGCCGGCGGCGACAAGAAGGGCCTGGCGGTCGGCAAGGGCGACAACAAGCAGGCAGCGAGCGGGAGTTCGGGCTCAGGCACCGACGCCGACGCCGAACTCCCCGACGAGGACGACGGTTTCCAGGGCCTCGACCCCAACCGCCCCACCCTGCGCCCCAAGCTCTACTGGTTCAACGCGCTGCTCACGGTCACCCTCCTCACCGCCATGATCATGGAGTGGCTGCCGATCCCGGTCCTCTTCCTGGTCGGCGCCGCCCTCGCCCTGACCGTCAACTTCCCCCACATGCCCGACCAGAAGGCCCGCCTCGGCGCCCACGCGGAGAACGTCCTCAATGTCTCCGGCATGGTCTTCGCCGCCGCCGTCTTCACCGGCGTGCTCCAAGGCACGGGCATGGTCGACCACATGGCGACCTGGCTGGTCGACAACATCCCCGACGGCATGGGCCCGCACATGGCCTTCGTCACCGGCGTGCTGAGCATCCCGCTCACGTACTTCATGTCGAACGACGGCTTCTACTTCGGCATCGTCCCGGTGCTCGCCGAGGCCGGAAACGCCCACGGCGTCTCGACCCTGGAGATCGCCCGCGCCTCCCTCGTCGGCCAACCGCTGCACATGTCCAGCCCGTTGGTGCCCGCCGTGTACGTCCTGGTCGGCATGGCCAAGGTCGAGTTCGGCGACCACACCAGGTTCGTCGTCAAGTGGGCCGCCCTGACATCGCTCGTCGTCCTCGGGGCAGGAATCCTGTTCGGCATCATCTGACCCGGGATCATCTGACCCACGGCACAAGGGACTTAACCATGGCGCCCGGCAGGAACCGCGGCTGGCTGCTCCGCCTCGTCATCGCCTTCAGCTTCACGCAGGGGGCGGTGTCGATGGCCCGCCCCGCCGTCTCCTACCGGGCCCTCGCCCTCGGCGCCGACGAGCGGGCGATCGGCGTGATCGCGGGCGTGTACGCGCTGCTCCCGCTGTTCGCCGCCGTACCGCTCGGCCGCCGCACCGACCACGGCCGCTGCGCACCCCTGCTGCCGGTCGGCGTGGTCCTGATCTCCGGGGGCTGTGCGCTGAGCGGACTCGCCAACTCCCTCTGGGCGATGGCGATGTGGAGCGGCGTGATGGGCCTGGGCCACCTCTGCTTCGTGATCGGCGCCCAGTCGCTGGTGGCACGCCAGTCCGCCCCGCACGAACAGGACCGCAACTTCGGCCACTTCACCATCGGCGCCTCGCTGGGCCAGCTCATCGGCCCCATCGCCGCGGGCGCCCTGATCGGCGGCTCCGACATGGCCGGCACCAGCGCGCTCGCCCTCCTCGTCGCGGGCGCGGGCGCCGCCGTGTCGTTCACGTCGCTGTGGCGCATCGAGGACCGTACGGCCGTCAAGTCCCGTACGGAACAAGGCGATCGCGTGCCCATGCGGAGCATCCTGGGCGCCCGGGGCGTACCCGCGGGCATCTTCATCAGCCTCTCCGTACTCTCGGCGACCGACATCCTCACCGCCTACCTCCCGGTCGTCGGCGAACACCGGGGCATCGCGCCCTCCGTGATCGGCGTCCTGCTCAGCATCCGCGCGGCGGCCACCATCGCGTGCCGGCTGGTCCTGACCCCGCTGCTCCAACTCCTCGGCCGGGCGGCCCTGTTGACCGCCACCTGCCTCCTGGCGGGCGTCCTGTGCGCGGGCATCGCGCTCCCGCTCCCGGTGTGGGCCATCGGCCTGATGCTCGCGATCCTGGGCTTCTGCCTGGGAGTCGGCCAGCCCCTCTCCATGACCACGGTCGTACAGGCCGCCCCCGACGACGCCCGCTCCACCGCCCTCGCCCTACGGCTGACCGGCAACCGCCTCGGCCAGGTCGCCGCGCCCGCCGGTGCGGGTCTCGTCGCCGGAGTCGCGGGCGTGGCCGCGCCGTTCGTGATGCTCGGCGCGCTGCTGGTGCTGTCGGCGGGGGTCGCACTGCGCTCACCGGGCGGATCGCCGGAGGGGCATACGGCACCCCGCGGAGTGCGGCGGGCAGGACGTTCCTTGAGCCAGAAGGGCGATATCCAGCGATAACTGACGGCGCGTACGGCGCTGCGCACGCGTTCGGCGGGCCGAACGTGAAAGGGAATCAGGTTGAAGAGTGATTCGTACGATAATCACCTGATTCGGAGGGCTGTACATGCCGACCTCATTCCTGCCCCGTCGAGCCGCCGCCTGGACGGTTCTCGCCGCCGCGGCGACCGTCGCCTTCGGTGCGCCCGTCGCCGTCGCCGCCCCCGGTGACAACGGAGACGTCAAGATCCACGAGGTGGGCACGCCCTTCACCGACGAGCGCAACCAGCCGAAGGTCTGCGACTTCTACCTCGACGCGTTCAACTTCGACACGGTCCAGCAGGTCACCTGGTCCATCGAGACCCAGCCGTCGATTCCGGGCGGCGCGACCCGCTCCGGCTCCATCACGCTCACGACCGGCACTGGCCACACCATGCCCGTCGCGACCCTGCCGAACGGCATGTACAAGCTGACCTGGAACTTCGTCGGCGAGAACGGCAACGGCAAGCACAAGGTCTTCAAGGTCGACTGCCCGTCCCCGCCGCCCGGCGGCACCGGCGGCACGACCGGCGGCACCATCGGCGGGGGCACGGGCGGTCCCAACGGCGGTCCGCCCGCCGGTGGCGGCGGGCTGGCCAGGGACGCGGCCCTGACCCCGCTCGCGGGCGCCGCCGCGGTGGGCCTGACCGCGGTCGGCGGGGCGGTCTGGTTCCGGCTGCGTCGCCGTCCCCACGGTGCGTCCTGAGCGGATGCGATGAACTCCGGCTCTGCCCCGCGCCCCACCCGGGCGCGGGGCGCTGACCCCATGTGCCCGTGCCACGGGCCGCGACCGGCCGTAGGCGATCGGCGGCCCCCTGACCGAACCCTCCGGGAGGCGCCCGGCCGCACTGCCCCCGGCGTGGTGCGGTACGGCCGGCCCTGGTACCGGACGCGCGCCTTCCGGCTCGTGCGGACCCTCGTGCTGGCCGTCGTCATGATGGTCGGCGGTGCCCGGTGTGCCGGGGGCGCGGACATCTCCCGCCCGTCCCGGGCGACTCCGCCGGCCACGGACCTCCGCACGGACGCGCGCGGCGGCCGACCGGCGCCCCCGGCACGCCCGTCGGCTCACCCCACCCCCCACCCCGCCCGCCCGGCACCC
>NZ_JNXE01000047.1 GCF_000716605.1 Streptomyces sp. NRRL F-525
AGAGACAGGGGTGGGGCCGGGTTGGGGGTGGGTGGCTTCGATTGTGTGCGGGGTGCGGGTGCGTTGTGGCTGGTCGCGCAGTTCCCCGCGCCCCTAGGGGGTCGGGGTGGGTGGGGTGAGAGGGGGCGGGTGTGTGGGGCGTGCCCTCGCGGTGGAGCCGCATGTCGATACAGCCGCGGGCCCCTCGGGCATCGGAGTGCGGGTGTGCGGGGGCTGGGCGCGTCCGCGTGGCGGGGTCGCATATCGATACAGCCGTGCGCCCCCAAGGGCATCAAGGCGGGCGAAGTGCCGGGGATCGCCTGGTCGTTGCGGGGCTTGAAGGGGGCAGTGTGGGCGTGGAAGTGGGAGTTGGTCGGAGTCGGAGTCGGAGTCGGTGGGAGGAGGCGGCGTGAGTGTGGAAGTTGTCCACAGGCTGGGGGTTGTTTTGGGGGCGGTGTTGGTCGTGGGGTGGCTGGACGGGGTGCGGTGTGAGCGGAGGGCGCGGCGACGGTTGGCCGGGCTGCTGCTTCGGGAAGTCCGGGGAGTTCGGGACGCTCGCGACGTGGCTTCTGCCGGGCGGTGGTTCGAGGTTCGGGACCTTGCGCGGAGGTGGTTGCCCGCGGTCGGTGTGGTGGGCGCCGGGTGGGTGTTGGTCGGTGGGGTCGTCGGGGTTGTTGTGGGTGCTGTCGTCGCCGTCGGGCTGTGGCAGTGGCGGCGTCGGCAGGTGGCCGGCGACACCGTCGCCGAGCGCGATGCCGCCACCGCGGCCCGCCAGCTCCCCCTCGCCGCCGATCTGCTGGCCGCCTGCATCGCCGCCGGGGCCTCGCCGGTGATCGCCTCCCAGGCCGTGGGAGAGGCCCTCTCGGGGCCCTTGGGGGAACGGCTGGCGCGTGCGGCGGCGGAGGTGCGGCTCGGTGGTGAACCGGCCGATGCCTGGCGGAGGTTGGCCGCGCTTCCGGGCGCCGGCCCGCTGGCCCGGTTGCTCGAACGGGCCGATGAGTCGGGGCTCCCCGCCGCCGGGCCGGTCGCACGGCTCGCGGCGGGGGCCCGCGCCGACTGGACCCGCACCACGACGGCACGGGCCCGGCGGGCGGCCGTTCTGATCACCGCGCCGGTGGGGCTGTGTTTCCTGCCCGCGTTCATCGCGGTGGGCGTACTGCCCGTGGTGATCGGGCTCGCGGGCGGGGCGGCGGGAGGGGGTGGTGGCTGACGGGAGGAGCGCAGTGGTGACGGACGTATGACGAACGACGGCTCAGCAGGCAAGTGAACTGACAGGAACCTCACGGGGGTTGAGATGTACAAGGCGATGCAGGCGATGCAGGTGGTAGCGGTACGTGCTGTGCGAGCGGTGCGGGTACGGGCATGGATGGGGGCCTCGGCGCGCGGGGATGCCGGGATGGCCACCGCCGAGTACGCGATGGGGCTGGTCGCGGCGGTGGCGTTCGCGGTGGTGCTCTACAAGGTGGTGACCAGCGGGGCGGTCAGCGCGGAGTTGCAGAGCATCGTGAAGCGGGCCCTCGATGCGCAGGTGTGAACGGCGGGGCGGGGACCGGGGGTTCGTGACGGCGGAGGCGGCCGTGGTCCTGCCCGTGCTGGTGATGTTCGCGATGGCGCTGGTGTGGGGGCTGTTGGTGGTGGCCGCGCAGATCCAGTGCGTGGACGCGGCCCGCTCGGGCGCCCGGGCCGCGGCTCGGCAGGACCCGGCCGACGCGGTCGTCCAGGTGGTCCGGGACACGGCACCGCGCGGCGCGAAGGTCAGCGTTGCCCGGGAGGGCGACCAGGTCCACGTCGTCGTGGTCGCGAAACCGCCGGTGTTGAGCGGGCTGCCCTTCGAAGTGCGGGAGGAGGCCGTGGCGTTGGCGGAGGAGACGGTGGGCGAGGGGAGGGCGGGGCCGTGAGGTGTCGTATGCGGGCCCTGTGGGATGTGATCCCGGACCTGGGGCGCGTGATTCCGGCTCTGGGGCGGCGTATGGGATCCCGTCACTCGGACCGTGGGTCCGCCACCGTGTGGAGCCTCGGGGCGATGGCCGTGATGTGTGTCGTGTTCGGGGTCGTGCTGGCCCTGGGGCAGGCCGTGGTGGCCCGGCACCGTGCGGCCGGCGGTGCGGATCTCGCGGCACTCGCGGCGGCCGATCACTGGGCGGAGGGCGGTACGGGGGCCTGTGCCCGGGCGGAGCGGGTGGCTCGGGCGCAGGGGACGCGGCTCGTGCGGTGCGCGGTCGTGGGCGAGACGTCGGACGTGACGGCGTCGGCGGGCCGGGGGCCGTTCGCGGCGGCGGTCAGGTCACGGGCGGGACCTGCGGGACCGGTACCGCCACCGGCGTCCGCGCCGCGCCCTGGAACACCGCCGTCCGCGCCGCCTCCCGAGGCCCCAGTGCCGGCCCCGCCACCGGCACCCTGAGCCGCCGACCGGAGCCCGCACGGTTCCTTGGAGCACCGGTGCCGTGTCGCCCCCTGCGGCACCGGTACTCCGCCCCTCCACCGGTCCCCTCGCCGGGACCCGTAGCCGTAGACCTGGCTGCCCGCCAATGTCGTAGCCGCGCCGCATCTCACCGATGCAGGGCCCGCCCGTTAAACCCCGCCCACCTTCTCCCCGGCCACCCCTCCGACATCCCCCGGTACCCCTCCCACACCCCCCGGCACCTCTCGCACATCCTCCGGAGCTCCCCGCAGCAGTTCCGTCAGCAACCGCACAGCTCCCCGCTTGTGCAACGGCTCGTTGCCGTTGCCGCACTTGGGGGACTGGATGCAGGACGGGCAGCCGGCGTCGCATTCGCAGGAGGCGATGGCCTGGAGGGTGGCGGTGAGCCAGGCGCGGGCGGTGTGGAAGGCGCGTTCCGCGAAGCCCGCGCCGCCCGGGTGGCCGTCGTAGACGAAGACCGTGGGGAGCAGGGTGTCGGGGTGCAGGGGGACGGAGACGCCGCCGATGTCCCAGCGGTCGCAGGTGGCGAAGAGGGGGAGCATGCCGATCGAGGCGTGTTCGGCGGCGTGGAGGGCGCCGCCGAGGATCTCGGGGTTGATGCGGGCGGCGTCGAGTTGGTCCTCCGTGACCGTCCACCAGACGGCGCGGGTGCGGAGGGTGCGAGGAGGGAGGTCGAGTTTTGATTCGCCCAGGACCTCGCCGGTGATGACACGTCGACGGAGGAAGGAGACGACCTGGTTGGTGACTTCGACGGAGCCGTAGCACAACCGGCCCTGGCCCCAAGGGACTTCGATGTCCGTCTCCAGGACGGAGATCGCCGTGGTGTCGCGGGCGACCGTCGAGTAGGGGGGACTTGCTTCCTCGACCAGGGCCACCGAGTCCTCCAGGTCCAGGGTGCGGACCAGGTATGTGCGGCCCTGGTGGAGGTGGACCGCGCCCTCGTGGACGGACGCGTGGGAGGCGGCCTCGTCGACCGTGCCCAGGAGGCGGCCGGTGCCGTTCTCGACGACCTGGACCGGCCGTCCGCCTCCGCCGCGGATGTCGGTGAGGTCGGCGGCCCGTTCGCGGCGCGTCCAGTGCCAGGCTTTCGCCCGGCGGCGGAGTAGTTTCGCCGACTCCAGCTGCGGGAGCAGGTCCGCTGTCGCCGGGCCGAAGAGGGTCAAGTCCTCTTCGGTGAGCGGGAGTTCGGCCGCTGCCGCGCACAAGTGGGGGGCCAGGACGTACGGGTTGTCCGGGTCCAGGACCGTGGACTCGACCGGCTGGTCGAAGAGGGCCTCCGGGTGGTGGACGAGGAACGTGTCCAGGGGGTCGTCGCGGGCCACCAGGATGGCGAGCGCTCCCCGGCCGGAGCGTCCGGCGCGGCCCGCCTGTTGCCAGAGGGAGGCGCGGGTGCCGGGGTAGCCGGCGATCAGGACGGCGTCCAACCCGGAGACGTCGATGCCGAGTTCGAGGGCGGTGGTGGCGGCGAGGCCGAGCAACTCGCCGGAGTGGAGGGCGCGTTCGAGGGCGCGGCGTTCCTCGGGGAGGTAGCCGCCGCGGTAGGCGGCGACCCGGCGGGACAGCGAGCGGTCGACCTCGGCGAGGCGCTCCTGGGCGATCAGCGCGATCAGTTCGGCGCCGCGCCGGGACCGTACGAAGGCCACCGAGCGGACGCCCTGGACGGCGAGGTCGGTGAGGAGGTCGGCGGTCTCGGCGGTGGCCGTGCGGCGAACGGGTGCGCCCTTCTCGCCGTGGAGTTCGGTGAGTGGGGGTTCCCAGAGGGCGAACACCAGTTCACCGCGAGGGGAGGCGTCGTCGGCGACCTCGACCACCGGGAGGCCGGTGAGGCGGCGGGCGGCGACCGACGGCTCGGCGGCGGTGGCGGAGGCGAGGAGGAAGACGGGGGAGGAGCCGTAGCGGGCGCAGAGGCGGCGCAGACGGCGCAGGACCTGGGCGACGTGGGAGCCGAAGACGCCCCGGTAGGTGTGGCACTCGTCGATGACGACGTACTTCAGGGATTTCAGGAAGGAGGACCAGCGCGGGTGCGAGGGCAATATGCCGCGGTGGAGCATGTCGGGGTTGGTCAGGACGTAGTTGGCGTACTGGCGTACCCACTCGCGCTCTTCGAACGGAGTGTCGCCGTCGTACACGGCCGGGCGAACGGCATTGCCCAGCGGTTGTGAAAGTTCCTTCACGGAGCGGAGTTGGTCCGCTGCCAGGGCTTTTGTGGGCGCCAGATAGAGCGCGGTGGTGCCGCGGCCGTTCGGCGCCTCGGAGCCGTCGAGGAGCGCGGAGAGGACCGGTACCAGATAAGCCAGCGACTTGCCCGAGGCGGTGCCTGTGGCAACGATCACTGACTCGCCGTCGAGGGCGTGCTCGGCGGCCTGTGCCTGGTGGGCCCAGGGGTGTTCGATACCGGCTTCCTGGACGGTGGCGATCACCTCGGAGCGAATCCGGTCAGGCCAGACGGCATGGCGGCCCGCACGTGGGGGCAAGTGCTCCGTATGAGTGATGCGCGAAGCCCGGCTCGGTCCGGACGCGAGCCGGTCCAGAACCGTGCCCGGCGAGAGCCCGGACACCGGGTTCGCCGAGGGTCGATCGGATCGCTGATTCTTGGCCATCGGCACCGAGTGTGTCACTGGCGTGACGGACAATGGAGCCAAGGCGTCGTGCACGCCCTGCGGTAAGTGATTGAATGCCATCGCGGCTGGCGAACCGTCCTGGGGGCTCTGCCGAGGTGTCCCATGGGATGACCGCTCGATAGCAAGGTGCTGGAGGATCCGTGGACCTGTCCCTGTCGACCCGTACCGTCGGCGATCGTACGGTCGTCGAGGTCGGTGGCGAAATCGACGTATATACCGCGCCCAAGTTGCGCGAACAGCTGGTCGAGCTGGTGAACGACGGGAGTTTCCACCTCGTCGTGGACATGGAGGGAGTCGACTTCCTCGACTCCACCGGGCTCGGTGTGCTGGTCGGCGGCCTGAAGCGGGTGCGTGCCCACGAGGGCTCGCTGCGCCTGGTCTGCAACCAGGAGCGCATTCTGAAGATCTTCCGTATCACCGGCCTCACCAAGGTGTTCCCGATTCACACCTCGGTCGAGGAAGCGGTGGCGGCCACCGACTGACCGACCGTTCCGGGAGCGGCGTGTGACCGCTCCCCGATCGGCCGTATAGACGACCGGTGGACCGGGCTTTCGGCGGCCCGGCCCTCCGACAGCACGCCCGTAGTCCCGAGGGGGATGCATGGCCACCGTTGAACTCCGCTTCAGCGCGCTGCCCGAGCACGTCAGGACCGCCCGACTGGTGGCGGCAGCGGTGGCGCGCAGGGCCGGAGTGGACGAGGCCGTACTCGACGAGGTCAGACTCGCCGTAGGTGAGGCCTGCACCCGTGCCGTCGGGCTGCACCAGAGCAGTGGGATCACCGCCCCGGTGAAGGTGCTGCTGATCGAGGAGGAGAAGCAGTTCTCCATCGAGGTCGGCGACGAGGCACCACGCTCGGCTCCCGGCGACAAGGCGCCCGGGTCCCTGGGCGACGATCCGGACGCGGAGACCGAGGAGGACGAGATGGGTCTCGCTGTCATCAGCGGGCTCGTCGACGACGTCGAGGTCACCGCGGGAGAGCACGGCGGATCGATCCGTATGACCTGGCCGACGACCCCGCCGGCCACGACGCTTTCCTGAAAGAACGCCGCACACCACAGCCGAAGGGCCCTGCTGAGCAGGGCCCTTCGGCATTTCCGGGAGAGTACCGCGAGCGTGATTTCTCCGCGCGGTGGAATTCGTGAATCAATTCACGATCAGTGCCCGATCAATGCTCTGATCGGCGCCCCGATGATTTGATCAAGCGCCAATGCTTTTAAGGCATTACTATGCGAAGGCCAATTCCGTTTGCCGCGCTCTGTTTTGATCAGGTTCCGGTACCTACAATCCGTCCACATCTTGAGCTCAGCACAGGCGTCAAGGAGGACGAATGGCGGGGCTTTCTACCCCTCAGCAGTTTGACCACCCCACAACCCTCGCAGCCGCGGTTCTGACCGACGACAACCGCATCCTCGTGATGGTGATCGGCCTCGTGGCGCTGGCGGCGCTGGTGGTCGCGGGCATTCTGGTCCGCGAGGTCCTCGCGGCCGGCGAGGGCACCGACAGCATGAAGAAGATCGCGGCAGCGGTCCAGGAGGGCGCGAACGCCTATCTGGGACGGCAGTTGCGCACGGTCGGCGTATTCGCCGTGATCGTTTTCTTCCTGCTTCTGCTGCTACCCGCGGACGACTGGAATCAGCGCGCCGGACGGTCGATCTTCTTCCTGATCGGTGCGGTGTTCTCGGCCACCACCGGCTATATCGGCATGTGGCTCGCCGTACGCAGTAATGTCCGTGTCGCCGCGGCGGCCCGGGAAGCGACCCCGGCGGAGGGTGAGCCGGAAAAGGATCTCACCGCCGTCTCGCACAAAGCAATGAAGATCGCTTTCCGCACGGGCGGCGTCGTCGGCATGTTCACGGTGGGGCTCGGTCTGCTGGGCGCCTCGTGCGTGGTGCTGGTGTACGCGGCCGACGCGCCCAAGGTGCTGGAGGGATTCGGCCTCGGTGCCGCCCTCATCGCCATGTTCATGCGTGTCGGCGGCGGCATCTTCACCAAGGCCGCCGACGTCGGCGCCGACCTGGTCGGCAAGGTCGAGAAGGGCATCCCGGAGGACGACCCGCGCAACGCCGCGACCATCGCCGACAACGTGGGCGACAACGTCGGCGACTGCGCGGGCATGGCGGCCGACCTCTTCGAGTCGTACGCCGTGACACTGGTCGCCGCGCTGATCCTCGGCAAGGCGGCCTTCGGCGACTCCGGGCTCGCCTTCCCGCTGCTCGTGCCGGCGATCGGTGTGATCACCGCCATGATCGGCATCTTCGCGGTGGCGCCACGCCGGACCGACCGCAGCGGCATGTCCGCGATCAACCGGGGGTTCTTCATCTCCGCGGTGATCTCGCTCGTGCTGGTGGCGGTCGCGGTCTTCGTGTACCTGCCGTCGAAGTACTCCGACCTCGACGGCGTCACCGACGCGGCGATCAAGGCCAAGGACGGCGATCCGCGGATCCTCGCGCTCGTCGCCGTGGCCATCGGCATCGTGCTCGCCGCGCTGATCCAGCAGCTGACCGGCTACTTCACGGAGACCAACCGCCGTCCCGTGATGGACATCGGCAAGACCTCGCTCACCGGCCCGGCCACCGTCATCCTCGCCGGGATCTCGCTGGGCCTCGAATCGGCCGTCTACACCGCCCTGTTGATCGGTCTCGCGGTCTACGGCGCGTTCTTGCTCGGCGGCGCCTCGATCATGCTGGCGCTGTTCGCGGTGGCGCTGGCCGGTACCGGTCTGCTCACCACGGTCGGCGTGATCGTCGCCATGGACACCTTCGGGCCGGTCTCCGACAACGCGCAGGGCATCGCCGAGATGTCCGGCGACGTCGAGGGCGCGGGCGCGCAGGTGCTCACCAACCTGGACGCGGTGGGCAACACCACCAAGGCAATCACGAAGGGCATCGCCATCGCCACCGCCGTCCTGGCGGCGTCGGCGCTCTTCGGGTCGTACCGGGACGCGATCCTGACCGCCGCCAACGACGTCGGCGAGAAGGTCTCGGGACCGGGCGCGCCACTCAACCTGATGATGGACATCTCCCAGCCCAACAACCTGGTCGGGCTCATCGTCGGCGCCGCGGTCGTCTTCCTCTTCTCGGGGCTGGCGATCAACGCCGTCTCGCGGTCCGCGGGGGCCGTGGTCTACGAGGTGCGGCGGCAGTTCCGCGAGCACCCCGGGATCATGGACTACACCGAGACACCGGAGTACGGCCGCGTCGTCGACATCTGCACCAAGGACGCGCTGCGGGAGCTGGCCACGCCCGGTCTGCTCGCCGTGCTCACGCCGATCGCCGTCGGGTTCACGCTCGGCGTCGGCGCGCTCGGCTCGTTCCTCGCGGGTGCGATCGGCACCGGCACGCTGATGGCGGTCTTCCTCGCGAACTCGGGCGGTGCCTGGGACAACGCGAAGAAACTCGTCGAGGACGGCAACCACGGCGGCAAGGGCAGCGAGGCCCATGCCGCCACGGTGATCGGCGACACGGTCGGCGACCCGTTCAAGGACACCGCCGGCCCGGCCATCAACCCGCTGCTGAAGGTGATGAACCTCGTCGCGCTGCTCATCGCGCCCGCGGTCATCAAGTTCAGCTACGGCGACGACAAGAACACCGGGGTGCGGATCGCGATCGCGGTCCTCGCGTTCCTCGTGATCGCCGTCTCGGTGTACATCTCCAAGCGGCGCGGGATCGCCGTGGGGGACGACGGTGACGACGCCGACCGGTCGGCCAAGTCGGCGGATCCGGCGGTCGTTTCGTAGCCGGTTCTACGACGTCCTGCTCAACGGGCGGGCGGGTGGCGCGAGTTGGAGGCGCCGCCCGCCCGTTCTGTCTGTGTTCAGACCTCCGCCGTGAGCCTTCTCTCGCTTGGTGCAAATGGCTTCAAAAGTTCTCCTATCGGACCTTAGGCCCGGAGGTGTGACCCGTCCGCCGTGTATGTTCCGGGGCCGAGAGCCATGGAAGGGACCAATCCGGTGAACAAGAAGCTCGCGGCCGCACTGTCCGGCGGTGCGGTACTGGTACTGGCGCTGTCGGGATGCGGCGGCGGTGGCGACGACAGCGACGCCAAGCTGGACGCCTGGGCCAAGCAGGTCTGCGTCGCGGTGCAGCCGCAGGCGAAGAAGATCGCGGACGCCAACACGGCGATCCAGAAGGAGACCTCGGACAACAGCACCCCGGAAGAGGTCCAGAAGACCGACTCGCAGGCCTTCCAGGACATGTCCGACGCCTACAAGGCGATCGGTGCCGCCGTGAACACCGCCGGGGCACCGGACGTCGACAACGGCGCGAAGAAGCAGCAGGACGCGGTCAAGGAGCTCAACGGCATCTCCACGTCGTACGCCACCCTGAAGGGGCAGGTGGACGCTCTCAACACCAAGGACCAGGCGAAGTTCGCCGACGGCCTCAAGGGCATCGCGACCTCGCTGGACAAGCTCAGTACGAGCGGGAACGACGCCCTGAAGACCCTCGAAGAGGGCGATGTCGGCAAGGCGATGACCAAGCAGGAGGCGTGCAAGACGGCGACTCCGGTGGCTTCGTCGTCGGCGGCCTGATCCCGTCCGGGGAATTACGTCCCCTGTAGGCAGCGATCTTTCAGTTGCTGAAAGATGCCCCGGTACGCGTGCGTGCCGGGGCCTTCGCCTGTGCGGGAGGCCGCGTAGGTCGGCGCCGGGCGCGGTGTCGGTGGGAGCGGCCACAATGGGGGTGTGAGTAACTCCACCCTGTCCACCCTGCCCGCATCCGACCGCCCGGAGGTCGCCGCCCGGCTCCGGGACGCCCTGCTCGGCGCCGCCTTCACCGCCGACGGACTGCTCGAACTGCTCGGCGCCCCCGCGTACGCGGCGCTGGCCCGCAGCGAGACCGTGCCGGCCCTCCGGGCGACCAGAGGCGACACCCCGCTGGAGACGTTGGTCCGGCTGTTCCTGCTCCAGCAGCCCGTGCCGCACGCACGCGTGGCGGACGTCCTGCCCGTCGCCGCGTGCGTCGAGAGCGGCTGGCTGGTGTCCGTGGGCACCGATGAGGTCGCCGCGACCGTGGACGTACGGCCGTACGGGGGGCCCGACGGCGAGGACTGGTTCATCGTGTCCGACCTGGGGTGCGCGGTCGGCGGGGCCGGAGGGATCGGCAGCCGGGAGGAAGGCGTCGTCCTCGGGGTGGGCGGCGCGTCCACCACGCTCGCGGGGATCACCGTACGGACGCCGGTCTCCGCCGCGCTCGACCTCGGCACCGGGTCCGGCATCCAGGCGCTGCACGCGGCCCGGCACGCCACGCGCGTGACGGCCACCGACCTCAACCCCCGTGCCCTGCACATCACCGCGCTCACCCTCGCGCTGTCCGGAGCACCGGCCGCCGACCTCCGCGAGGGCTCGCTCTTCGAGCCGGTCCGGGACGACGAGACGTACGAACTCATCGTGTCCAACCCGCCGTTCGTGATCTCGCCGGGCGCCCGGCTGACGTACCGCGACGGTGGCATGGGCGGGGACGATCTGTGCCGGTCGCTCGTTCAGCAGGCGGGGGATCGGCTGCGCGAGGGCGGATTCGCGCAGTTCCTCGCCAACTGGCAGCACGTGGAGGGGGAGGACTGGCAGGACCGGCTGCGCTCCTGGGTGCCGCGCGGGTGCGACGCCTGGATCGTGCAGCGCGAGGTCCAGGACGTCACGCAGTACGCCGAGTTGTGGCTCAGGGACGCGGGCGACCACCAGGGCGACACGGCCGCGTACGAGGCGCTCTACGACGCGTGGCTCGACGAGTTCGAGGCGCGCAAGGTCAAGGCCGTGGGCTTCGGCTGGATCACCCTCCGCCGGACGGGGTCCGACACGCCCTCGATCACCGTCGAGGAGTGGCCGCACCCGGTCGAGCAGCCGCTCGGGGACGCCGTGCGGGAGCACTTCGACCGCGTCGACTATCTGCGCGCCCACGACGACGCGGCCCTGCTCGCCGCCCGCTTCAGGCTCGCCCCCGAGATCATCCAGGAACAGGTCGGGCTGCCCGGCGCCGAGGATCCCGAGCACGTCGTACTGCGCCAGCACCGCGGCATGCGCCGCGCGACCAAGGTCGACACGGTCGGCGCGGGCTTCGCGGGCGTCTGCGACGGCACGTTGAGCGCGGGGCGCATCCTGGACGCCATCGCCCAACTCGTGGGCGAGGACCCGGTTCTGCTGCGTGACCGGACGCCGGCGCAGATCCGGTTGCTGGTGGAGCAGGGGTTCTTGGAGCCGGTGGGGTGATGGGTGCCGGCGGCTGATCGGTGCGGGTGACGATTGGTTGCGGGCGGGTGACTGGCGCGGGCGACGATCGGTTGTGGGCGGCTGACTCGCGCGGGGTGGTGGGCGGTTGGGGGTGGCTGGCCGTTTTCCGGGGCCGGAGCGGGTCTTTTGCCCTCGGCCGACTGGCCGTTCCTGGGCGGGAGTTAGCCGTGGTTGGGCGGTTGTTCTCGGGCGGGGGTTGGCCTCGGTCGGCCGGTTCTTTTCGAGTGAGGGTCGGCCTTGGTCGGGCGGTTGCTCCCGGTCGGCGCCTTCGTCCGCCGACCGGCTGCGCGCGGCGGCCGATCGCGACTCGGCCGCCGGTCTCTCGCGCCGTCGGCCGTTTCCTACGGCCGGACCGACCAGCGCGCCGCCGAGTGGCCGCCGCGTCTGCCGACGACGCCGTATCCGTCGACCGCCCTGCCGTACGGCGCCCCAGCCCCTCGCCGCCCCTGTCACGCCTGAGGCCTCCCCGTACCGCTGAGCCGCGTGTGTCCGTATCCGGCGAGATCGTTCGGATCGGTGCGGAAAAGCCCTCTTGTCAGTGGCGGGTGCGAGGCTAGTTTCAGAGACAGGTTCTACGCGTCCTCGGGGGAGGCGCGCCGTCTCGGGGGAGGCGTGATGGCCGGGGATACGCCGGAACAGGGCGAGGGCAGCGTCGTCGACGGGCGCTACCGGCTGCTGCGCATGCTCGACGCGCGCGGCCTGGGGCGCGTATGGCTCGCGTACGACGAGGAGTTGGCCCGCGAGGTCGCCGTCAAGGAGATCTCGCTGCCGGATGCGTCAGGGGATGGCGGGGAGCGTGCGCAGCGCATCGCGTGGGTGCGCGGCGAGGTGCGACACGCGGCCCGGTTACGCGGCCATCCACATGTGGTGACCGTGCACGACGTGGTGATGTACGGGGGGCTGCCCTGGGTGGTCATGGAGTACGTCCCTGACGGCGTCGACCTCCAGGCGGTCCTGGGGCGTTCGGGCCCCCTTCCACCCGCCCGGGTGGCCCGCATCGGGCTCGCCGTCCTCGACGCGCTCACCGCCGGGCACCGCATCGGCATCCTGCACCGGGATGTGAAACCGGCCAACATCCTTCTGGCGCCGGACGCTTCGGGCGATCCGTACGCGCGCGTGCTGCTCACCGGCTACGGCATCGCCTTCCAGCCCGAGACCCACGAACCCCGGCTCACCGCCACCGGTTACCTCGCCCCGGAGCGGGCCCGCGGCGAACCGCCCACCCCGGCCGCGGACTTGTTCTCCCTGGGCGCCACGCTGTACGCCGCCGTCGAGGGTCACGGCCCCTTCGACCGCCACGACGACTTCGCGACCCTCACGGCTCTGCTGGGCGAGGAGCCGACGCCGGCTGTCCGTGCGGGTGAACTGGCGCCGGTACTCCAGGGGTTACTGGTCAAGAACCCGGCGTTGAGGTCGACGCCGGAGGCTGCGGCGCGGGGGCTGGAGCGGGTGGGGCGGCGGGTCGGTGCGGCGCCGGGGGGCGTGTCGGTGCCGGACGGGGTCGGGCGGGGGCGGGGTGACTTGGGCCGGATGCCGGGCGGTTTCGGACCGCCGCCGGAAGGCTTTGGACCGGCATCGGATGGGTTCGGACAGGCACCGGACGGGTTCGGTTTGGCACCGGTCGGCTTTGAACCGGCACCCGACGGGTTCGGCTCGGCACCGGACGGACTCGGACCGGCCCCGGGCGGTCGGCCCACGGCTGAGCAGTTGCCGGGGGCTGTCGCCGACGGTCCGCACGGCAGTGTCGGGAGTGGCCCGCCCGGCTACGTCGGGAGTGGCCCACCCGGCTACGTCGGGAGCGGTCCGCCCGGACACGCAGAAGGTGATCCGCCCGGACACCTCGCGAGCAGACCTCGGGGTCAAGTCCCGGGCGGGCAGCCCGGATACGCCGTGGGCGGCCCCTACGTGGGCGGTCCCTACGCCCCGCAGACTCCGGGAGGGCTCGGGGCCACCCGTCAGGACCCGGCGTCCTACAGCGACCGGGCCGCGGCTGCCCTCGGGGGCTTCACGCCGGGAGGCCGGCCCACTCCGGGGACACCGGAGGCCTTCGGGTCGCCGGAGGCTCCGATCGCCCCGAACACACCCGGCACCCCACCGACCCCCAACACACCGGACACCCCACCGGTCCCCAACACACCGAACACCCCGGCGGGCGCCGAGTCGCCGTACTCCCCACAGGCGCAGGCCGGTTCGCCCGGCGGCGGGTCGTACGGTCGATGGAACCCGTACGCGAACAGCCCCACGGCGTCCTACCAGGGCGGCGCGCCGACGCGCCCCTACGCGGGCGGCCAGGGCCCGACGTACACCCGCGACCCGGGGCCGGTTGGCGGCGGCCGACGGCGGAGGCCCGTCGGAGGGGTCCTCGCCCTTGTTGTCGCCGTCGTGCTGGTGGTCGCCGGTGGGGTCTGGGCGCTGACCTCGTCGAGCGGTGGTGGCAAGGACACCGCGGCGACGAAGAAGGCACCCCCGTCCGCGTCGTCGTCGACCGGTTCCGCCTATCCGTACGGCGAGGACGTAGAGCTCAAGAAGGCGTTGCGGACCGGGGATTGTGTGCACGCGGTGTGGACCGGGGCGGCGTTCGCGTCGCGGCCCGGTCTGAGGGTCGTGAGCTGTGCGCACGGCGTTCCGGACGGGCAGGTGATGGCCGTCGACGCGGCGAGGGACTTCGCCGACGCGCGGGACCACGGGGGCGAGCGGTGCGCCGGGAAGGTGGGAAAGACGGCCGGCTCCCTGGCCGACGCCGGCGTCTACGGTCTCACTCCCACCGAGGCCGGCTTCAAGGCCGCGGGGGGCGGTACCGCGTGTCTCGTGCTCGGTCGGCATGTGCCGGTCGGCGGGGCGATAGGGCGCTTCCGGAGCATCGGGTCGAACGTGTGGACCACCGAGATGAGCCTCGGCGACTGCTGGTTGTACGTCGACCACAAGACGTACTTCACCGCGAACCTGACCGACTGCGCCGATCCGCACACCGACCAGGTGATCGGTTTCGCGACCGCCCCGAAAACGATGGCGTTCGAGGAGGCGCTGAAGCAGGGGAACAAGCTGTGCGGCGACAGGTTCGAGTCGACTTGGGCGCCCGGTGCGGGCCGTTCCGTCTTCGGGTATCTGTCCGACGAGAGCAACTGGAAGGCCGGTTTCGACTCGGTCGTGTGCACCGTGGGCCGGGCCGACCGGTCCCGGACGAGCGGGGCGATATCGTCCTCCGGCTCGACCGCCTGAGCGCTGTCCGCCGCGAGTTCACCCGGGGTTGGCCTGATCGTCGCCTCCGGGTGCCAGCCTCCCGGACCGGGACATCCGGTCGGGAGGGGACACGCATGGAGAGCGGGCCTGCGATCTTCGCGGGGTTGGTGTTCGCCCTGTTCGGAGGCGCGCTGCTGCTGTGGACCGTGGTCAGGGTCCGGCACCGCGAACCCGTCGCCCAGGGTGTGAACCCGGTCGCATCGGCGACCCTCGCGAGCCTCGCCGCGATCGCCGCCCTGCTCCTCGGAACCTGGTGCTTCCTGCACGTCTGAGCAGCGCGCCGGAGCCGCGGCGCGGACGGTCGGCGGGCAACCAGGAGATCACCCTCCGGATGGCCCCGAAAAGGCCCGTGGGGACTCCGGGCGGCAGGAATGGCGGTAGTCGGGTTACCGTTCGAGTGGCCGTTGCGGGCTTTTCCCGTTTGACACGGGGGCGGGATGTACCGTCACACTCCGCAGCGTCACCATGACCCGACCTCGGGACCAAGCGATCCCGGGGAGATGCAGGCACGTCCCCGCGCCGCCCGGCACGCACTCTCGCCGCATCGGTCGAAGGCCCTGGTAGCTCCGCTACGAGGACCTCCCGCCGGCCACCGAGAGCACGGACCGAACGACGCGGAGACGTACCTGCTCCTCCCCGGAGCCGCATGCCCCGGGGGAGGCCCCAGCGTCGACCGGAGAGAAGAGCGAAGTTGTCCCCGACCAGCGAGACCGCACACGGCGGCCGCCGACTCGTCATCGTCGAGTCCCCTGCCAAGGCGAAGACGATCAAGGGCTACCTCGGCCCCGGATATGTCGTCGAGGCGAGCGTCGGGCACATCCGCGACCTTCCCAACGGCGCCGCGGAGGTGCCCGAGAAGTACACCGGCGAGGTCCGCCGCCTCGGTGTGGACGTCGACCACGACTTCGAGCCGATCTATGTGGTCAACGCCGACAAGCGGGCGCAGGTCAAGAAGCTCAAGGATCTCCTCAAGGACTCCGACGAACTCTTCCTGGCCACCGATGAGGACCGCGAGGGCGAGGCCATCGCGTGGCACCTCCTGGAGGTCCTGAAGCCCAAGGTCCCGGTCAAGCGCATGGTGTTCCACGAGATCACCAAGGACGCGATCCGCGCCGCCGTGGCCAACCCGCGCGACCTGAACCAGCCCCTGGTCGACGCCCAGGAGACCCGCCGTATCCTCGACCGCCTCTACGGCTACGAGGTCTCGCCGGTCCTCTGGAAGAAGGTCATGCCGCGCCTGTCGGCCGGCCGTGTCCAGTCCGTCGCCACCCGGCTCGTCGTCGAGCGGGAGCGCGAGCGCATCGCGTTCCGTTCCGCCGAGTACTGGGACCTGACCGGCACCTTCGGCACCGGCCGGACCGGTGACGCGAGCGACCCGTCGACCCTCGTCGCCCGCCTCCAGGCCGTCGACGGCAAGCGCGTCGCCCAGGGACGCGATTTCGACTCCCTCGGCCAGATCAAGGGCGCGAACACCCTCCACCTGGACGAGGCCAACGCCCGCGCGCTGGCCGCCGCCCTGGAGGACACGCGGTTCGCCGTCCGGTCCGTCGAGTCGAAGCCGTATCGACGTTCGCCGTACGCCCCGTTCCGTACGACGACGCTGCAGCAGGAGGCCAGCCGCAAGCTCGGCTTCGGTGCGAAGGCCACGATGCAGGTCGCGCAGAAGCTGTACGAGAACGGCTACATCACCTACATGCGTACGGACTCCACGACCCTGAGCGAGACGGCCGTCACCGCCGCCCGCGCCCAGGTGACGCAGCTGTACGGCGCCGACTACCTGCCGGCCCAGCCGCGCGTGTACGCCGGGAAGGTCAAGAACGCCCAGGAGGCGCACGAGGCGATCCGCCCCTCGGGTGATCGTTTCCGCACCCCCGCCGAAACCGGCCTGGCAGGCGACCAGTTCAGGCTCTACGAGCTGATCTGGAAGCGGACCGTCGCCTCCCAGATGAAGGACGCGGTCGGCAACTCCGTCACCGTGAAGATCGCGGGCACCTCGTCCGACGGCCGGGATGTCGAATTCAGCGCCTCCGGGAAGACGATCACCTTCCACGGGTTTTTGAAGGCCTACGTAGAGGGCGCCGACGACCCGAACGCCGAGCTGGACGACCGCGAGCGCAGGCTGCCGCAGGTCGCCGAGGGCGACGCGCTCAGCGCCGAGGAGATCACGGTCGACGGGCACGCCACCAAGCCCCCGGCCCGCTACACCGAGGCCAGCCTCGTCAAGGAGCTCGAAGAGCGCGAGATCGGCCGCCCGTCGACGTACGCGTCGATCATCGGCACGATCCTCGACCGCGGCTACGTCTTCAAGAAGGGCACGGCCCTGGTGCCGTCCTTCCTGTCCTTCGCCGTGGTCAACCTCCTGGAGAAGCACTTCGGGAGGCTCGTCGACTACAGCTTCACCGCCAAGATGGAGGACGACCTCGACCGCATCGCCAGCGGCGAGGCGCAGGCCGTGCCGTGGCTGCGGCGCTTCTACTTCGGTGAGGGCGAGGCGACGGGCGCCGCCGAGGCCGGCAACGGCGACGGTGACCACCTGGGCGGCCTCAAGGAGCTCGTCACCGACCTGGGCGCGATCGACGCCCGCGAGGTGTCGTCCTTCCCGGTCGGCAACGACATCATGCTGCGCGTCGGCCGCTACGGCCCCTACGTGGAGCGCGGCGAGAAGGACTCCGAGAACCACCAGCGCGCCGACGTCCCCGAGGACCTGGCGCCGGACGAGCTCAGCGTCGAGCACGCGGAGGAACTGCTCGCCAAGCCGAGCGGCGACTTCGAGCTGGGCGCCGACCCCGAGTCGGGCCACCAGATCATCGCCCGCGACGGCCGCTACGGCCCGTACGTCACCGAGGTGCTCCCCGAGGGCACCCCGAAGACCGGGAAGAACGCCGTCAAGCCGCGTACGGCCTCGCTGTTCAAGTCGATGTCCCTCGACACGGTGACGCTCGCCGATGCCCTCAAGCTGATGTCGCTGCCGCGCGTCGTCGGCAAGGACGCCGAGGGCGTGGAGATCACCGCGCAGAACGGACGCTACGGGCCGTACCTGAAGAAGGGCACGGACTCCCGCTCGCTGACGGCCGAGGACCAGCTCTTCACGATCACCCTCGAAGAGGCGCTGGAGATCTACTCCCAGCCCAAGCAGCGCGGCCGGGCCGCCGCCAAGCCGCCGCTGAAGGAACTGGGCACCGACCCGGTCAGCGAGAAGCCCGTCGTCGTCAAGGACGGCCGCTTCGGGCCGTACGTCACCGACGGCGAGACCAACGCGACCCTGCGCTCCGGCGACAGCGTCGAGGAGATCACCCCGGAGCGCGGCTACGAGCTGCTCGCCGAGAAGCGGGCCAAGTCGCCCGCAAAGAAGACGGCGAAGAAGGCCCCGGCGAAGAAGACGGCGGCAAAGAAGGCGCCCGCCAAGAAGACGACGACGGCCAAGAAGGCCGTGGCGAAGACGACGACGGCCGCCAAGAAGACGACCACCGCCGCCAAGACCGCGACGGCCAAGAAGACGGCCACCTCCAAGGTGACGTCCGAGGACTGATCGGACGGTTGGGGAGCGCACGCTTCCTGCACCGGAGGGTCGCGAAACGAACGCCCCGGCATCACTTTGGTGTCGGGGCGTGCGCAGGTCCGGGCGGGCGCGGCTTGTTGTCGGTGGCTGCCGATAGGCTGAAAGCATGACGCCAGCCGAGCAGCCAACGGCCCACCAGCCGGCCCCCGACGACGCCCTTGTCGCGGACTCCCGCGAGCGTGCCGTCCGCGCCCTGCTGCGCCAGCCGCAGCTCAAGCGGTTGTGGAGCGCACAGCTCGTGACGGGTGTCGGTGACACCCTCGCCCTGCTGGTCCTGGTCGTGCTCGCCTTCCAGGCGGCCATCGCCCAGGGCTCGTTCGGCGGTGGCTATCGGGGTGTGGCGTTCGCGGTGGCGACCGTCTTCGGGGCGCGCATCCTGGCGACGCTGCTCTTCGGGGCGGTGCTGCTCGGCCCGCTCACCTCGCTCACCTCCCAGGAGGGGCCGCTCGACCGGCGCTGGACCATGGTCGGCGCGGACGGTCTGCGGGCCGCGCTGCTGATCGTCGCCCCCCTGTGGATCGACTGGACTCCGGACAACGCTCTGGCGGTGCTCCTGGTGACCGCTTTCGTGACCGGGGTCGCCGAGCGCTTCTGGACGGTGTGCCGCGAGAGCGCCGGGCCCGCCCTGCTGCCCGCCCCGCCGCTGGAGGGCGCCACGGTCCGGCCGCTGCCCGACCATATGGACGCGCTGCGCCGGCTGTCGCTGCGCACCAGCTTCGTGGCGATCCCCCTCGCGGCCGCCGCCCTCGTCGTGGCGGCCCTGCTCAACAACCTGCTGGGCACGGGCGTCGCCTGGTTCGACCAGCACCAGGCCGCGCTCGGTTCGTACGTCGCCGCCGGGCTGTTCGCCGCGTCCCTCTCCGTGCTGACCGCCCTGGAACTGCCCGGAATCCGCACCCCGCGCGCGCGGTCGCCGCTCGAGGGGCTGCGCCGCCCCAGGACGGGCACCGGCGTCGACAAGGGCCGTACGGGCGCGATCGCGCTGCTCGTGGTCGCCTGTGCGGCCGTCGCCGGGGCGATCTCCGCCGCCGTCGCGGTGTCCGTGCTGCAGGCCCAGGATCTGCACGGCGGCCCGGTGACCTTCGGGCTGCTGGTCCTCGGGCTGACCGGCGGGGTCGTGGTCGGCATCCGTACGGCGCCCGCGCTGCTGCCGACGTTGTCGCGCCGCCGCCTGCTGACCCTGGCGATCGCCTTCACCGGCATCGCGCTGCTCGCCGCGGGCCTGGTCCCGGACCTCACCACCGTGCTGCTGATCGTCGCGCTCGCCGGCATCGGCGCGGGCGTGGCCGCCAACACGGGGCACACCCTGCTCGACCAGGAGGCCGAGGACTACCGCCGGGCTCGTACGACCGAGCACCTGCACGCGGTCGTCCGGGTCGCGGTGGCGCTCGGCGCGCTGATCGCCCCCCTGGTGGCTGCGCTGATCGGCCCGCACCGCCTGGAGAACGGCAAGTTCGTGTTCGCGCACGGCGGTGCCGCGTTCACGCTGATGCTGGTCGGCGCCCTGCTGCTGCCGGTCGCCGCGCTGGTGCTGGCCAAGGTCGACGACCGCGCGGGAGTGCCGCTGCGGCACGATCTGCGGGACGCGCTGCTCGGCGGCGACGACCCCGACACGGTGCCCGCGAGCACCGGCTTCTTCATCGCCCTGGAGGGCGGCGACGGCGCCGGGAAGTCCACCCAGGCCGAGGCCCTCGCCGAGTGGATCAGGGGCAAGGGACACGAGGTCGTGCTGACCCGCGAGCCCGGCGCGACCCCGGTCGGCAAGCGGCTGCGGTCGATCCTGCTCGACGTGTCGTCGGCGGGACTGTCCCACCGCGCGGAGGCGCTGCTCTACGCCGCCGACCGCGCGGAGCACGTCGACACCGTCGTACGTCCGGCTCTGGAGCGCGGCGCGGTCGTCGTCTCCGACCGCTACATCGACTCCTCCGTCGCCTACCAGGGCGCGGGCCGCGACCTGTCCCCGACCGAGATCGCCCGCATCAACCGGTGGGCCACGGACGGACTCGTCCCGCACATGACCGTCCTGCTGGACGTGGACCCGGAGACCGCCCGCGAGCGGTTCACCGAGGCGCCGGACCGACTCGAGTCGGAGCCCGCCGAGTTCCACGCGCGCGTACGGTCCGGTTTCCTCACGCTGGCCGCCGCCGACCCGAGCCGCTACCTGGTGGTCGACGCGGGCCAGGAGCCCGAAGCCGTCACCACGGTGATCAGGCACCGCCTCGACACCGTCCTGCCGCTCTCCGAGGCCGAGATCAAGGCCCAGGAGGAGGCGCGCAAGGCCGCCGAGGAGGAGGCCCGCCGCAAGGCCGAGGAAGAGGCCGCGCGGAAGGCCGAGGAGGAGCGCCTGGAGCGCGAGCGCCAGGAGCAGCTCGCCCAGCTGCGCGCCGAGGAGGAGGAGCGCAAGCGGCGCGAGCTGGAGGAGGCCCAGCGCCGCGAGGCCGAACGCCAGGCCGAGGAGGCCCGGCAGCGCGCCGAGGACGCACGCAGGCGTGCCGAGGAGGAGAAGGCCCGCCTCCTCGCCGAGGAAGAGGCCCGCGCCGCCGAGGAGGCCCGCCGCAGGGCGGAGGCCGACCGGTTGCGCCAGCAGGCCGAGGACGAGGCCCGGCTGCGCGCCGAGGCGGAGGCACGGCGGCTGGAGAAGCAGCGCAAGGCCGAGGCGGCCCTGCTCGCGGCCGAGGAGGCCCGCCGCCTGGCGGCGGAGGCGGCGGCCGCGGCGGAGCGGGCGGCTCGACAGCCGACGGCTCCTGTGACTCCCGCGGCTCCGGAGCCCAGGCCTGAGGCGTCGACCGTGCCGACGCCGGTGGTGAAGCCGGGTTCGGGCGCGGGTGCCGGTGCGCGTGGGCGGTCGGCGGAGGACACGGCTGTGCTGCGGCCGGTGAGTTCTGGTTCCGGTTCCGGTTCCGGGGACGAGACGGCCGTACTGCGGTCGGTGTCCGGGGATTCCGGGGCGTCCGGTTCCGAGGCGCGCGACTCCGAGAGGACGGCCGAGCTGCCGCAGCCGCCCGCTCCCGCGGGGGCCGCGGACGAGACCGCCGTACTGCCGCCGGTGTCCGCCGCCGAGGAGACGGCCGTGCTGCCGCCGGTCGGTGCCGCGGAGGAGACCGCGGTGCTGCCGCCGGTGCGTGACCAGGAGTCGTCGGACCGGGTGCCCGCGGGCTTCTTCCGGGACGAGCGTCCGGCCGGTCAGGGCGACGGCGAGGACCGCACCCGCGAGCTGCCCCAGGTCGACGAGCAGGGTGCGCCCCGGCGCCGGCCGCGTCCCGACTGGGCCGAGGAGACTCCTCTGGACGACCTGCCCTCGCTGGCCGACGAACTGCTCGGCCCGCGCGAGGACGGCGACTTCGGCAGCGACGACGACACCGGGCGTGGCCGGGGACGTGGCCGGGGGCGCAGGGGCTGACCGCCAGTGGGGGCGTTGACCTGTACTTCGCCCCCCCGAGCCGCTCCCCGACCCCCGTTGTCAGTGGTGGCCCGCACAATGGATCGCGTAACTCGAAACGTGACGAAAGGGCCGGTGACCCATGACGGTGTGGGATGACCTGGTGGGCCAGGAGAAGGTGAGCGAGCAGCTCGATGCCGCCGCTCGGGACGCCGACGCCTTCGTCACCGCGGCGACCACCGGCACGGCCCCGCCGGAGGCGTCGAAGATGACGCACGCCTGGCTGTTCACGGGGCCGCCCGGCGCGGGACGCAACCAGGCGGCGCGGGCCTTCGCCGCCGCCCTGCAGTGCGTGAGCCCCGACCGCGCGCTCGGCGGCAGCCCCGGCTGCGGCTTCTGCGACGGCTGTCATACGGCGTTGATCGGCACCCACGCCGATGTCACCACGGTCGCCGCGGTCGGCACGCAGATCCTCGCCGACGACATGCGGGACACGGTCCGCAAGTCCTTCACCTCACCGGCGACCGGCCGCTGGCAGATCATCCTCGTCGAGGACGCCGAGCGGCTGAACGAGAAGTCGGCCAACGCCGTCCTCAAGGCCGTGGAGGAACCCGCCCCCCGCACGGTGTGGCTCCTCTGCGCCCCCTCGATCGAGGACGTCCTCCCCACGATCCGCTCCCGCTGCCGCCACCTGAACCTGACGACGCCCTCGGTGGACGCCGTCGCCGACCTGCTCGTACGGCGGGAGGGCGTCGAACCGGCCGTGGCGATGGCCGCCGCGCGTGCCACGCAGGGGCACGTCGACCGGGCCCGCCGACTGGCCACGGACCCGGCCGCGCGCGAGCGCCGGGCCGCCGTGCTGAAGCTGCCGTTGCGCGTCGAGGACGTCGGCGGGTGCCTCAAGGCCGCCCAGGAGCTGGTGGACGCGGCGGCCGAGGACGCGAAGCAGCTGGCCGAGGAGGTGGACGACAAGGAGACCGAGGAGATGAAGGCCGCGATGGGCGGCGGCCAGGGCAGCCGGATGCCGCGGGGCACGGCCGGGGTGATGAAGGACCTGGAGGACAAGCAGAAGCGCCGCAGGACGCGTACACAGCGGGACAGTCTCGACCTCGCGCTCACCGACCTCACCGCGTTCTACCGGGATGTGCTCGCCCTCCAGCTCGGTTCCCGGGTGGCGATCGCCAACGCGGACGCGGAGGACGCGCTGGAGCGGCTCGCGCGCGCCGGTTCCCCGGAGTCCACGCTGCGCCGTATCGAGGCGATCGGCGCGTGTCGCGTGGCGCTCGACCGGAACGTGGCGCCGCTGCTCGCGGTGGAGGCGATGACGTTGGCGCTCAGAGCGGGGTGAGGGCGGGTCGGATCGCGGGCCGAGCGGTGTGCTGAGCTGTGGGCCGAGCGGTGGGCTGATCTTTCGGGCGTGAGGTTGACGGTGTAACTCGTCCGGGGCGGATCATGCGCGCAGAGCATTCACGTGATCGCGCAGGGTTACGCTCGGTCGATGCACATCAGGCGCCCCCTCCGCCGGCCCAGCGAGCGCAGCCAGCCGAGTCAGCCCAGCCAGGACCGTCGAAGCCACGGAAGCCACCGCACCCGTCGGACCGGCGGCACGCTGCTCGCCGTAGCCGCGCTGCTCGTGTCCACCGCGTGTTCCTCGGGGAGTTCGACACCGGCGACGAGTCCGGCCGCGGACGTGGCGCTGGCCCCGCTGCCGCGGGCGACGCCGTCCACGCTGACGTCGTACTACGGGCAGAAGCTCAGTTGGCACACGTGCGGTGTCCCCGGTTTCGAGTGCGCCACGATGAAGGCGCCGCTGGACTACGCGAAGCCCGGCGCCGGCGACATCCGGCTCGCGGTCGCCCGCAAGAAGGCCACCGGCAAGGGCAAGCCGCTCGGTTCGCTGATGGTGAACCCGGGCGGGCCGGGCGGTTCGGCGGTCGGCTATCTCCAGCAGTACGCCGGGATCGGCTACCCGGCCGAGGTCCGCGCCCGCTACGACATGGTCGCGATGGACCCCCGTGGCGTCGCCCGCAGCGAGCCGGTCGAGTGCCTCGGCGGGCGGGCCATGGACACGTTCACGCAGACCGACACGACCCCCGACGACCAGCGCGAGACCACCGAACTCGTCGCCGAATACAAGAAGTTCGCGGAAGGCTGCGGCGCACACTCGCCCGACGTCTTGCGCCATGTCTCGACGATCGAGGCGGCGCGGGACATGGACATCCTGCGGGCGGTGCTGGGGGACCGGAAACTGACGTACGTCGGGGCGTCGTACGGGACGTTCCTCGGAGCGACGTACGCGGGCCTCTTCCCCGACCGGGTCGGCCGCGTCGTCCTCGACGGCGCGATGGACCCGTCCCTGCCCGCGCGCCGCATGAACCTCGACCAGACGGCGGGGTTCGAGACGGCGTTCCAGTCCTTCGCGAAGGACTGCGTACGGCAGACGGACTGCCCGCTCGGCGGCAAGGGCACGACGCCCGCCAAGGTCGGCGACCACCTGAAGGCGTTCTTCAAGAAGCTCGACGCGCACCCGATCCCCACCGGTGACGCGGACGGCCGCAAGCTCGGCGAGGCGCTCGCGACCACCGGCGTGATCGCGGCGATGTACGACGAGGCGGCCTGGCCGCAGTTGCGCGAGGCGCTCACGTCGGCGATGAAGGAGAACGACGGCGCCGGGCTGCTCGTCCTCTCCGACAGCTACTACGAGCGTGACGCCGACGGCCGCTACTCGAACCTGATGTTCGCCAACGCCGCCGTGAACTGCCTCGATCTCCCGGCCGCGTTCTCGACCACCGACCAGGTCGAGAAGGCCCTCCCCGCCTTCGAGAAGGCGTCCCCGGTCTTCGGCGACGGCCTCGCCTGGGCCTCCCTGAACTGCGCGTACTGGCCGGTCAAGGCCACGGGCGAACCCCACCGCATCGAGGCGAAGGGCGCCGCCCCGATCGTGGTCGTCGGCACGACGCGTGATCCGGCGACGCCGTACCGGTGGGCCCAGGCTCTGGCTCACCAGCTCTCTTCGGGGCGGCTGCTGACGTATGTGGGGGATGGGCACACCGCGTATGGGCGGGGTAGTGCGTGCGTCGACTCGGCGGTCGATGCGTATTTGCTGCGGGGGCGGGTGCCGGGGGAGGGGAAGCGGTGTTCATAGCGTTGGTGGGGTGCGGGGTGGTGTGGGCGGGGTGTGTCTGGGGTCGTCCTGGGGTGTGGGCGGGGTAGCCCCCGGGGTGCGGTCGGGGTGCTTCTGGGGGGTGTACGGAGCACCCCCAGAAACTGTGTAGACTTTCCGACGTTGCTGATCGCACCATGGTGTGGACAGCGCGCCGCCTTAGCTCAGATGGCCAGAGCAACGCACTCGTAATGCGTAGGTCTCGGGTTCGAATCCCGAAGGCGGCTCTGTGGAAGCCTCAGGACTCACTCGCCGTGACCTGGGGCTTTTGCTTTTCCGTTACCTTGTGTCGCAGTGGCGGCCCAGCCCGAGAACCGTTGCTGAAGGCCGCCGGTGGACACGCGTCCAGTGGGCGTGCGGAGCGGTGTGCGAGCGCGCTCACGAGAACCGGGTTGTCGCGCCGGAGTCGAAGGGGCTGCGGGCCTGTGCCTCTCGGGCCGTCGGCGGCGACGCTGTTGGAGGGTTTCCATAAAACAGGCCGGCCGAGATGGCGACTGGTGAAGAATCAGCCGGATGGGCAACGAGATTCAGCTGATCAGCGGCGGTGACGGACTGACGGTCATCGGGAGTGAGGCGGATGTCGAACGCTTCCTCGTCTCGGAGGGGTTGACGTCGAAGCAACACGGATCGCGACGGCTCAAATCCGTCGCTGGTACCGGGGGCGTGGTCGCGCAGGCAGGTTCGGACATTGCCGCCGAATCCGCTTGCTGGGTGAAGCTGACCCGGGAGTCGGCACAGGTCGTCAAGAAGTACGGGCTTAGGGAAAGCTCGAAGACGGGTCTCAGCACAGGTGTGGTGAAGGGGCCCAAGGGCCAGATCAGGGGATTCGCCGAGTTCGCGACCGGGCCCCGATCGCTTCTGGGCAACCCGGCGGTTCTCGCTCATGCTGCGGGGATCATGGCGCAGCTCGCGATGCAGCAGACCATGGACCAGATCACCGACTATCTCGCCACGATCGACGAGAAGGTCGACGATGTACTCCGTGCCCAGAAGGACGCTGCGGTGGCGGACATGATCGGAGCGGAGCTCGTGATCGAGGAGGCCATGACCATCCGGGAGCAGGTGGGCCGGGTTTCCGAGATCACGTGGTCGAAGGTGCAGGCCACGCCGGGGACGATTGCGACGACCCAGGTGTACGCGTTGCGTCGACTCGACGCACTCGCGGAGAAGATGGAGCGCAAGGCCAAGATCGGTGATCTCGCCGAGGCGGCCAGGGAAGCCGAGTGCAAGGCTCAGGAGTGGCTAGCTGTGCTGGCTCGTTGCTTCCAACTGCAGGACGCGATCGCCGTGCTCGAACTCGACCGGGTGCTGGACACGGCTGCGGAGGAGCTGGACCGGCACCGCCTCGGGATTCGGATTGCCCGGCAGAATCGGCTGGATCTCATTTCGCGGAGCACCGAGCGTCTGGTGGCCCGGATGAATGAGGCTGCCGGGGCGGCCAACGCGAAGGTGCTGCTGCACCCGGCCAAGTCCCCGGCCGTGGTCCAGTCGAGCAACCATGTCGTGGGTGGTGTCCATGACTTCCATGGGCGGCTCGGGATCGAGTCCGGTCGCCAGCCGTCGGAGACGAGACGGTGGGCGGCTGCGGCCGCTGAGGTGAGGGACAAAGCGCTTGAGACAGGAGCGAAGGGCGTCGGTGCCGCCAGAAGCCTCGGCAACGAGACCGTCGATCGGGCCAGCTCGATCAAGGGCAAGCTCTCCAGTGGGGTCGCCGAGCGGACACGCCGTGGGCGCGGGGACGAGGAGGAACGCGAGGAGAAAGGCTGAGTGAGCGCCGAACGTGAGCCACTTGCGCAGCCCGCTGCATCCTCAACTGCGAAGAACCGCATTGCCGCGGAGGAACCGGTCGTGAACCTTTTGCGTTTTCGTGTCGGCGTCGGCGACTTCACCCCTGACGTCCAGGAGGAGAGCCTCCAGCTTCTCAAGGGCGTAGGCGCGATCTGGCGGCTTCGCCAAGGTCCCGCCCGCCCAGGGGGCCGGCAGGTTCCTTGTGTCTCAAGCCGACCACGACAGTGCTGTGAAGCCGGCGGTCTTGGGGAGCCAGTTGGAGGGCGAGTGCTCCTGCAGAAGTCCGGAGCCTCGATCAACGCGCACTTACAGTAGGAACATCCGTCGTGCTCGCCGACCCGTTGCGTTGCATGCGGACGGAGGGGGAAGAGCGAGGATGTCGAAGGGCACTCGACGCGCAGCCGTACTCGCCGCTGAACAGCGCGTGGTCGACCACGCGTATTCCTGTCTGGAGCGGGCCCGGCAGGAGGCATCGGAGCTGAGCGGCCTTGACGTGGCAGCCAGTGGCAAGGACTCCATCGATGCTCGGCGGACCTGGGAGCGAGAGCTGGCGTCTCTCGACATCGGAGGCAAGTCTCTCGTCTTCATGAGGGCCGATATCGACGAGGGCGAGGGCCGCGAGACGTTCTACGTGGGGCGCCGCGTGGTGCGCGACGAGCAGCTGAATCCCGTTGTGGTCTCCTGGAGTTCGCAGGCCGCGGTGAACTGGCGGCTGACCAGCGAGCAGGATCCGGGACAGGTGCTGCTGTTGCGTCAGATCATCTGTGATCAGCAAGTGGTCAAGCGCTATCTCGATCTCCACGGATCGGAGGCGGAACCACCGGTGGTACCAGTGATACCGGTCGCCGTAGCCGCGCCGGACACGGCCACCGAGGAACCCGCGTGGCGTGATCCGCTTATCGAGGAGATGGACCGCGCGCGCGACGGTTCGATGCACGACATCGTTGAGACCATCCAGCGGGAACAGCTTCGGCTCGTGGCGGCGGAGCCTGCGGGCGCTCTTGTGATCCAGGGCGGTCCGGGCACGGGTAAGACGGCGGTCGGCCTGCACCGCGTGACCTGGCTGCTGGACAACAAGCACCGGACAGCCAAGGAAATCCTTGTTATCGGTCCCAATCGGGGATTCCTCGACTACGTGGGCGTCACTCTGTCCGAACTTGGCAGCGATGACGTGTCGATGCTTGAACTGCCCGCCCTCTGGTCGGCGGCAGCGTCGCCCCGAGATCCCCGCCAGGTCGCCGCGTTGAAGGCCGATCCGAGGATGGCTGAGGTGCTGCGGAGGGCAGTCGACTGCGAGACGACGAGCTCGGCGGAACGGTTGACCGCACTCGTGGGCGGGCCGGTCTTCACCTTCGAGCTGAACCGCCGCGAAGTCGTTGTCCCTGTGGAGGAGTTAGCGGTGATCGCTGGTGCGGCGCTGGCCGGCGACAGTCCGTACCAGGTGCGTCGGGAGCGGTGCGTACAGCGGATCACGCAGCACCTGACCGATGTCTACGTCGGGCTGCTGCCCGGCCCCGCCGACATCGACTACCTGGCCGAGACGGCCAGGGCCCGCCCCGTCGTACGCCTCCTCAAGCGGATCTGCCCCAGCCTTGCGGCCCAGGATGTGCTGCGGGGTCTGTTCTCCGGCGGGGCCGCTCTCGGCCGTGCTGCCGAGGGCATTCTGTCGGCCACCGAACAGGACCTGCTCGCCGCACCCCGCCCGGGGGCCGGTCCAGGTAGCCGTACGGCGGGGTCGCGGACCGAGCCGAGCCGCGAAGACCTGGTCCTTCTCGATGAGTTGGAGTACGTGCTGGGCGGACGCCCCCGGAAGGTGTACGGGCACCTGGTCGTCGATGAAGCGCAGGACGTCACGCCGATGGAGGCCAGGGCCCTGGCACGTCGCTGCCCCAGTGGTTCGATGACGGTGCTCGGCGACCTCGCGCAGTCGACGGGGCCTTACCTCCACCAGGACTGGGACGGGCTCGGGAAGGTGCTCGCAGGCCGGGACGGATGGCGGGTGACCCAGCTGCTCACGGGGTTCCGCGTACCGGGCGAGGTCATGGCCTTCTCGGCCCGGCTGGGGGAGCACTGCGCGCCAGGTGTGGCAGTGCCCGACTCGGTGCGCGACACGGGTACGGACGTCGCCGTGGTCCAGGGGGCGGAGGTGTGCACTCTGGCTGCCGCGGCTGTGGCACGGCTACGGGTGAGCGCGTCTGACGGAGCGGACGGGCGCTCGATCGGAGTGATCGTGCCGTCAGGCGGTAATTGGAGCAGCGACATGGTGCGCGCGCTCGGTCCGGAGAGTCTCGGGAACCTTGCCGTCCTCACCCCGGCTGAGGCGAAGGGCCTCGAATTCGACCACGTCGTCGTGGTGGAGCCTGCCGAGATCGTCGCAGACGAGTCCGTGGGCCTGAGGCATTTGTATGTCGCGCTGACGCGGTGTACCCAGTCGCTGACCATCGTCCACGCCCTTCCCTTGCCCCCGCAGATCGGAGGCCCGGACCCGCTTCCCGCGCCCGCTGCCGCATCTGCTCCCTGGCCGCGTGACGCGGAGGGCTCTGCAGCAGATCCCGTGGCGAGCCTGTGCAGTCGGTACTTCGCTGACGGGACTCCGTGCACCCATTCCACTCACCACGCAGACAAATGGTGCAGGATGGCCCCCTGCGGGGGCTTCCGTACCGCCGAGCCGGTGGTCGTGGCCCAGCCCCGGCGCCTTGCCCCACTCGTCGGTGCGCGGGACCAGGGCCGTCTCGACCTCGGCGCGCGGCAGCGTGCCGTCGTGCGGGTCAGCTCGGGGGCGTGCGGAGCCTTCGTCGCACGGCACCGGGGCGGGCTGCGCGAGGCGGCGGTGGAATTGCACGCCATGTTGGTCCCGTTCGTAGAGCGGGCCCGGCACCTGCGCGCCGCAGACGGCACCTGGGTGTTGGACCTCGCGGGATTCCGCATAGTCCTCAGTCCCGAGGCAGACACGATCACGGGCTACGAAGCGGTGCACGCGGAGCGGAGCTTCGCACAGTTCGAGGCGGGCGTCGCGTCCCGGGTGGGCAAGGACGCCCGGGCCGCACGGAGATCGGTACTGACCACGTCGGCGCGGGAGGGCGGACCGCTGCTCGGCGCCGAGGAACTGGTCCGCCTGCTCGACGTAGGAGCGCTGCACGCCACCGCCTCGGCCTGCGCCGGATACGAGCGGGTGGGACAGACCCGCGGGATGGCCGATGAAGCCTTCGTACGTGCGATGCGTGGAGCGCTTGCCGATGACCTGCGGACCGCGGACATCGAGTTGCTCGAGACCTGTGTCATCGTCGAAGGCAGCCGCTTTCAGTGGAGGCTCTCGCCTGACGGCCGCACCCTGTTCACCGTGCGTGAGCCCGGTACGGACTACCGCAGAGCGTCAGCCCTCTCCGACTCCCTCCCCCAGCCCCGAAGGGCGATCATGTTCACCACCGACCCGGCACCCCAACTCGTTGAAGAGGAGCGGTCGGAGGAGGCGCGGCCGGCCGAGGCGAGCCGCGGGCTGGAACGCCTGGTGGCTGCGCGCACAGCGGCCTCGCGGGCGGACCGGTCCCACGAAGCGCTCCGGCACCGTCTGCTCGCCGACCTCTACGACAGTGCGCCGGAGGTCGGGGAGAGCACCTTCGTGGACGCCTGGTGTACGCGGGCCGACGGCACCGTGCTCTTCGACGTACTGGGCAGTGAGGAATGCACGTACCCGTCCATCCGAGAGTCGGTGATCCACCTCATGGAGGTGTCCCATCTGCGTACGGAGGGCCAGGCGGAATTCCTGGTCGTCGTGTTGGGCGGCGAACCGGCGGAGCCATGGGTGGCCGACGCGGTCGATGGTGCCTTCAGCGTGCTCCTCGCCTGGCGCGTCGACGGGACCTGGACGGGGCCGGGCGCGCGGCACATCGTGTCCTAGCGGGACCCTCCCTCCATCGCGATAAGACCTGTCAAAATACGACGCAGGTTTCCAACGCGGCAGACAAGCGGGGGCGGATGGGGAACGAGGACGCTTCGGCCGATCGGCTCGGAGGCGGATTCGGCGTGGGGGAACCGCCGATTGCGGAGTCGATGACGCGTGCCGAGATGGTCGAGGCCTGGCGAGCGCGGCGGTCCGCCCGCCGCTCCGTCGCGAACACCGGAACCGGGGGCGTGGTCGACGGATTTGCGTTGCGCAAGTGGCGCAGGGCCGGGGTCTTCGGCGCGGAGGCGGTGGCGCGTGTCGAGGACGTGCTGCGGGGGCTGTTGGAGTCCATGGACGCAGAGGACGAAACCCTGAAGTGGGGCGCCGATACCATTCGTGCGTGTCTGGACGGACAGCCGACACCTCACCTTCTTCCAGCCGTCAAGGCACTGCTCGAAGCTGCCGAACCGGATCGGGCCGTCGCGCAGACGGCCACCGTGCTCTCCTCGATCCACGAGGTCGGCCTGCCCTGGCTCTCCCTGGCCGGTGAGCGCCGCCTCGCGGTCATCGCGAGCACGGACCCTGAGGCCGACCTTGGCTCGGACGACCTCCCTCGCGGGGTCGACGAGGATCCCACGGGGGCCTTCGCGCTTCTGCAGGCCCTCGCTCGGAGGAACCTGGACGAGCTGACCGCGCACCACATAGGGGCAATCGTCCCCTGGGCACCCCTTGGCGTCATCGACGACCTCATCGAGGCAGGCGTACTGGACCGCGGTCACAAGCCGTGGACCCTGCGGGCGGACATCGACGAACAGAACTACCTGCTCGCCAGACTCGCACCAGAGAAGACGGATGTCGCCCTCGCCCGCTCGCTCGGTTGGGACGAGCCCGCCGAACGGGAGGCGTTCCTCGCGGACGAGCCGGTCCAACCCGTACCAGGCAGCCTCTACGACCTGCTCCTGCGCGTCACGGATGGTGAGACGGACGTCCTCAAGGAACTCGAGGACCTGCTGCCTCGCGAGCTGGTGCTTCGCCTGCGCAAGGTGAGGGATGGCGCCAGGACGGGCTCTTGGGACCCGGACATCCCCGCCGACCGCGGGCTGTGGCGGCTGATGTGTGCACTGTGGGAGCCGAGGGCTGCGGTAAATCCGGCGCGTGGGCCGTTCTACGCCCTTGTGGCGCTGCGGCACGCCTACGACCTCATCTGCCAGGGCGAGAGGAAGAAAGCCCAGGCGCAGGTGGACAAGCTCGTCGATCACGACAACGCGCTCGCCGAGCACATGGCCGAGGCATGGAACATGTTCGCCTACCTCGCCCTGCTCGATGACGATCTCGACCTCGCCTACGTCTCCCTGGCGCGCGTCGCCCGAACCGACCGGCGGGTCGAGGGAAACCTGGCGCTGCTGGAGCGTCGGCGGGGGACCAGACGCAACGATCGGGATCAGCCCGCCAATCCGTATCTGGAGCTGGGGCTGCCGCACAAGAGTGAGCAGTGGAAGCATCAGTGGCGCGAGCGCAGGCGGGCAGACCGGGACGACCTCGATCTGGCGGCGCAGGCCAACTGGGCGAAGCGCCGGATCGAGCAGGCCGAGCGGACCGAGGACTGGTCCGACTTCTTCGTACTGCCGTTGGATCTCGCGGTCCTGCGACTGCCCACGGTGAGACCGAGGTCCCTGACGCCGCGGCCCGCCGCGATGCCGCGCCGGACCACCCACCGGGCTGCCGCGGACCTCGCGACGGTACGCGACCGCGCGATCGCCGACCTTCTCCCTACTCTGCTGACCGCGCCCAGGCGCCCCGATCACGATCACAGGACGACTTCATGAGCAGCAAGTCCGCACCCCGCAAGAACACCCCGAACGTGGTCGGACAGGCCAAGAAGCCCACGGGGCGGATCCGCCGCAAGGAGAACCAGGAGTTCGTGGCGGACATGAAACTGCGCACCCTCAGGCCGGAGGAACTCCTCCATCCGGCGCAGCTCCTCGCCCGGTTCACCGAAAGGGCCACGGAGCTGATCTCGCAGCTTCCGGAGGAAGCCCGCCCCACCCCCGCCACGGTCAACGCGGCGCTGCGACAGGGCGTGCTCGAGGCATTCCGGACACGGGACGAGCACATCGCGCGGCTGGTCGAGACCGACCTCCTCGCGAGCACGCCCGAGCAGGGAGCGAAGGCCATCCGCCGGGCGGTGCGCGCCTCCCTCGTCGACATGGGGGTCCGTGTGGTCGAGGAGGCCGACGAGCAGGAACTTTTCGTCGTCGTCGAGGGTGAAGGCGAGGGCTTCGAGCTGGTCCGGCCAGCCTACGTGGACCAGGCAACGGACAAGCTGCTGCTCGCCGGCCAACTGCGCCGCGTCCCAGCACCGAGGCCCGTGCCGGAGCAGGACGGGACCAGCGCGATGGACGCGCGGGGAGACGATGCCAAGTGACCTCGACAGGAATCGACTTCGGTACGACCAACTCCGTCGTGGCCCAGTGGCAGGGCGACGACGCGGAGGTGTTGCCGCTCGATGCCCACCACATCGACGCCGACTGGCGACGCGACGGGTTCGAGCGACTCTTCCCCTCGGTCGTGGGGGTCAGCTCGCTTCGGCGCGGCCCTCTGTTCGGCTGGGAGGCCAAGCTCCGCTCCGAGGAGGCGGCCGAAGCCTGCAAGCGGCTCCTCAAGAGCGACGAGTACGTGACCATCCAGGGCAGACGCTTCGCGGCGACAACCGTCGCGGCGGGTGTCTTCACTGCCATGCGTGACGGCGCCCAGCACAACCTCACCGACATCGATCGCGCCGTCATCACAGTGCCTGCCAACGCGACGGGCGCCGCCCGGTACCGGACCAGGGCAGCGGCACGGTTCGCCGGCATCGAGGTCCAGGCTCTGCTCAACGAGCCGACAGCGGCAGCCATCTCGTACGTCCACGACTTCCGTGAAGACTCCCAGATCCTGGTCTTCGACTGGGGCGGCGGCACCATCGACGTGACCGTGCTCGACTACTCAGACGGCTTCTTCGAGGAGCGCGCGTCACGTGGAGTGACAGAGCTCGGCGGTCTGGAGATCGACCGGCGGCTGCGTGAACTCGTCCTCGAACGAGCACCTGCGCGCAGGGCTTGGACTCCGGCACAGGAGCGGCAGTTCCGCCTGGACGTGGAGCGGAGCAAGATCCTGCTCTCCTCCCAGCCGTCCGTCACGGTGATCACCCCTGACGGTGTCGGCGTCGAGATCCACCAGAGCGAGCTGGAGGAGGCAATCGGCGACCTCGTCGACCGCGCCCTTGGACCTGTGGAGCAATGCCTGAAGGATCTGCACATGGCCCCCCTCGATGTGGACGAGATCCTCATGATCGGCGGTACGAGCCAGATCCCCAGCGTGCGGGCCGCCGTCGCCGAAGCACTCCAGATGGAGCCCGTGCCCACCGAACTGTGCGACCCGATGACAGCGGTCGCGCGCGGCGCGTCGATCGCGGCGGCGGTGCTCGCTGGTGAGACCGAGGGAGTCATCCAGGTTGCCACCAGCCATGCGCTCGGCACGATGGTCAAGGAGTCTTCGGGGCGCAAGCGGTTCAGCCAGATCATCCCCAGGAACTCGCCGCTGCCCTGGAAGGAACGCAAGAGCTACACGCCGCAGAAGGACTTCGCGCGGAAACTGTCCGTGGAGATCTGGGAGGGCGACCCGGACAAGGAGCTCGCCCACCGCGACAACGTGCAGCTCACCGAGCTCACCCTCAAATACCCCACGCCGCGGGTCCGCGACGAGTCCCGCTTCGACCTGGAGTACACGTACGACTCCAACGGCCTGCTCCACGTCAAGGCCACCCTGGAGCACACAGGCGAGGTTGTGGTCGACCAAGAGGTCGAGAGCTTCGGTTCAGGTGGCCCCACGCCCGAGGTCCGAGAGGAGCTGGACCGCTTGCTGAAGGGCAACTCGAATCCGGACCCTCTCAGGTCGACCGCCTCGGCCGCAGGCGCCCACCCCGTTCCCGCGCCTCCGAAGGCGCGGCCGGTGAGGATCGACGGCGGTCCGCACACTCTGGTCGTCGATGGCTCCAACCTCGCCTGGATCGGTCATTCACCGGTTCGCCCGGGGGTCTACGAAGACGATGATCACCCGAGTTTCTCTCAGCTCCAGGCCGCGCGGGCGGCGCTGGCCAAGAAGTACCCCGAGGCCGACATTCATGTTGTGGTCGACGCCAGCTTCCGGCACAAGGTCGCGGACGCGGAACGTGAAGCCGTGGCGGCTGCCCTCAGCAAGGGGGACATCATCCAGCCGCCGGCCGGTACGGAGGGCAAGGGCGACGCCCTCGTGGCGGTTATCGCGGACGACTCCGGTGCGATGGTCGTGACGAACGACAACTTCGCGGAGCTGCAAGGCCGTTATCCGTGGCTTCGGGAGAAGGGCAGGGTTCTGGGCGCCACCTGTTCCAAAGGGGTCTGGTTCTTCACCGGACGCACCTGCGTGGCGCCGCGGGGGCGGGGATAACGGGTACTTGGGTATCCCTCAAGATGTGAGTATGCCGTGATGGGGTTCACGCGAGCGGATCGGTGTACGTGGATGCTGTCACCTCGGCGTTCAAGTGCAGTGCGAACGAGGCGAAGGCGCTGATACGCATCGCCGCCGCGCTGCTGACGGCGAATGGTCAGACGGCCTGGGGCGCGGTGAGACGGTCCGGTCAGCGGGTGTTCTCGGCGGGATCGAGGAGCGGGAGCCAGCGCCGGCGACTGCGTTCGGTGTGCAGAAGGGTGCCCACGCGGACCGTTTCCCGGATCATGTCGGGCCAGGGACTGGTGTGGGCGATCGCCGACAGATGTGCCCCTGGGTCGTCGGGGCGTTTGCGGATACCGGCCCGGATCAGCACACGCAGGATCTCCTCGGGGCCTTCCCAGGACACCTTGAGGAGTTCCTCCCACTGCTGGGGCGTGGCACGTTCGGCCAGCCGGGACAGTGGGCGGTACCAGCGCTGGGCCAGGGACATCACCTTTCCCCTGGGCAGAGCGCGCAGGGTGCCGCAGGCCTTGCCGACCAGGTCGACGGCGTCCTGGGGCGAGACTTCGGCGAGGCGCTCGACGAACCACCCGAGTACCGTCACCTCGTCCACCTCGGTGGTCCCCGCCAAGTGCGTCCGCGCGCTCGCACACGCCGTGGCGACCCGCCGAGGTGTGTCCAGGGGGTGGTGACGACACACCAGGCCCGTGAGGCATCGACGGGCCACCGACCGCGTGTCCTCGTGCTGGCCCGTTCCGCCCCGCCCGTTCGGGGCGGAACGGGCGAAGTGGCGCAGGGAGTCTTCCAGCCGCCGCCAGTCCGCCGTGTCGAGCGAGCCGCTCGGGCTGTGGTCGATGACGGTCGCGATCAGGAACAGCGCCGCTTTGACGTAGTGCGGATGGCCGCCCCGGGCGAGGATCTCACCGAGCCGCGCCGCGGCCGGGGGAGGCAGGACACCCCGGGCGACGAGTTTGGCCCGCAGATGGAGGGAGCTCTTGGCGTTCGTGGAGCCGTAGTCGCCGGTCCAGGTGAGATCGCACAGCCGTTCAAGCGTGTCAGCGTGCCGGAGCAGCGCGGCGGTCAGTTGCCGGTCCACGTTCGCTCCGGAGTACCGCAGGGCCTCGTTCAGCCAGCCGGGGTCCAGCCGCGGGTCGAGGGTGCCTCCCGCGAGCAACTCGTCGAGCAAATCGGGGTGTTCGGGCATCAACCGCTGCAGATTGATCCCGATCTTCTGGTCCTCCTGCGTCACCCCCTGATTCCGGGTGTGGCCTGTGGCATGCCCCTTCGCCACCCGGTCGGCGCGCCACAGCCGCAGGGCCTGCAGGGCGTGCGGGTGTCCGCCCGCTGCGGCGGCCACCAGCAGCTGGACGGCGCTCTGTTCGGAGAGCCAGATCCGGCGGAGCCGCCCCTCGTCCTGCGGCTCGGCGCCTCCGTGGCCCGGTCCGCTGTCGTCGCGTGGCCACGCCTCGTCGACCAACCGGGCCGTGGTGGCCACGTCGAGGCTACGGCTCCAGGTGTGCTCCGCCAGGACGTGGGCGAAGTCGGCGGAGGCCGGACGGTCCAGCGCGCGCAGGCTGCGGGCCAGCCAGGTGCGGACCGTGCCGGTGGCCACGGGTTCCACGCCGGGGGTCCGGCTCGACGGTGTGTCGCCGCCGATCGTGTCGACGGTGCTCCGCGTGGCGGTGAGCAGGGGCAGCAGCAACTGGTCGGTGAGCAGGGTCATCGCGGAGGGGCCCGCGGTGCGCGCCGCGGTGTCGAGCAGGTGGCGTACCTCGTCCGACGAGGCCCGGACCGCGACCTCGCAGACTGCCCGCACCTGTGGGTACGACAACGGCCCCTCCGGACGCCGGACCGCCGCCGTCAGGACGGCCTCCAGCGAGGGCTGTTCCTCGCGGGTCGCCCAGGCAGCAGCCGTCAACCGGCCGAGCGCGACCTGGAGTTCGAAGCCCTCTTTGTTGCGGGGGCGTTCCCTGCCCCAGCGGTGCCGGACGATGGGCCGGACCGTCGGGTAGGGGCGCTCCGGCCAGTCCTGCCGCCGTGCCGCGAGCCGCAGACAACGGGCCATCGGGACGAGGTCGCTGTGCGGATCCGTCATCAGCGTACGCAGCCGGGGCCACACCCAGTCGGGCCGCTTGGGTGCCAACGCCTCCAGTACGGCAAGGAACTTGAAGACCTCGGACTTCTCCCTGGTCAGCAACCAGGCCCACAGGCACTCCCGGGGCACACACTCGATGCCGCGGCAGCCGCCGTTGCCGCGGCTGTGGGACGGGCAGGCCTCGTCGATGACCGCGATCACGCTCTCGGGCAAGGTCTCCGCCAGCCAGCTCAGGGCGACGATCAGAGGTTGTCTCAGTTCCTCGTGTCCGCCCCGCCAGATGCCGAGCAGTTCCTCGACGATCCGGTCCCGGTCCTGATGACAGGTCGTCGGCAGCGCCTCCAGATAGATCCGGCCCAGGACCGGCGGCAGCGCGGCCACGGCGGGACCGAAGTGCTGGCGCAGTTCGGGGTCGGGGGCGGGCAGTCGTGCGTAGACGCGCATCTGCATGGCCCGCAGGCCGTGCAGTTCGGGCGGCCCGTTCCGGGTGTCGGCGAGGAGACCGGTCAGCAGAGTGGTGCCCGCCTCGGCCGCCCGGCCGCCGGCCCGGCCGGCCTGGACGAGCGCCTGCTCGGCGACGGCCAGCCGGAACTGGTCGTCGGGCTGCTCCTTCAGCCAGTCGAGCAGCAGACCCAGATGGGACGGTTTCCCGGGCGAGGCCGTTCGCGCGAGCCGGCGGCCGGCGGCGTATTCGAACAGGGTCTGGTGGAAGTAGGAGTACCGCTCCGTGGCGTTCACGCCCTGGCGTTCGACCACCCCGCGTGCCACGAGACCCTGGAGGTCGTCCAGCAGGCCGATGCTCCGGGAGCCGTCCCGGCGGTCCGCTCCCACCTCTGCGGCCGTCAGGTCCAGCCGACCTTCCTCCAGCATCAGCCGTGCCACCTCCTCGCCGGCGTCGGAGAGGTCGGCCGGTGGCGCTGTGCCGGGCGTGGGGGAGTCTCCGGCCCGCTGGTCCCGGCCGATGCGGTGCTCCCAGTAGAGGTCGTAGAGCGTGGTGGCGTCGATCTCCTCCACGAGCGGCACCTTGGGCGCGAACGTCTCGAAGAGCATGCGCAGGGTGAGCGGGGCCCGGCAAACCTCCCGCATCGGCAGGCCTCGCACCGCCGCTTGGGAGACCGTACGGCACACCTCGTCCACGGAGACCTCGGCCAGGCCCTCGTAGAAGTACCGTGCGTGGGAGCGGATGGCCGCCTCCTGCTCGCGGGCGCTGTACGGGCCGAGCACCTTTCCTTCGAGGGCGAAGTCGCCGATGTGCGGCCGCAGGGCGCGGGCCTCCTCCCTGCGGCACGTCATCAGGACGGGTACGGAGTGCTCGGCGGCGACGGTGAGCAGTTCGTGCAGCAGGATGAGGCCCGAGGTGTCGGAGACCAGCAGGTCGGCGGTGTCGAGCAGGAAAACCGCCGGGCCCGGCAGATCACCGCACGCCGCGCGGACGGTCTCCAGGGTGAGTCCGGCGCCGGGCGAGGCATTCCAGAGGTCGCCGGAACGCAGGAAGTACGGCCTCGGTCCGCCGGGATCCCCGGACAGTTCGCCGTGGATCCTCCACAACAGGGTGGTCTTGCCGGTGCCGGGGTTACCGGTCACACACACCGAACGGCCCTCGCCCAGCAGCCCCAGCACCGACCGTTCCAGATCCCTGGGAACGGCCAGCGCGGCCAGATCCAAGGGCTGCGCCCCGGCACCGGAAGCTCCCTGATGTCCGGCGGCGACGACGGCGGTACGGCTGTAGGCCTGCAGACGAAGGAGTGCGGCGGACGGGGCCATGGAGGCGGTGGGGGCAGCGGGGAGAACTCCGGGCGGGGTTGTGGCGGCGACCGGGAGCGGGGTGGGCTGCGAAGGCTGTTCGCCTTGCGGTTCGCAGGAGGCGGGGTCGGCCGGTGAGGCGTCAGCCGGTGGCGGGGCCTCGACCGGGAGTCCCGCGGGGCTCGGGCCTTCCTCGTACCGCCTGAGCAGTTCACCGCCGGCGTGGGCGGCGAGCCGGAAGTACCACCAGCGTCTGGCGTCCCCCATGTTCGTGTACGTGCTGAAGCGCAGTCCCGTGGCGACGAGGGAGAGCAGCGACTGGGCGTTCCACACGTCGCCCAGGCCCCCCTTGGCAGCCTGCGCGCAGACTTCGCGCACCGCACGCACCAGACGACTCGTCGCGGGCGGGATCCGGTCGGAGAGATCCTCGTGCGGGCGGACGAGATACCGGAGCAGAGTGTCGCCGTCCCCGGCCGCCTCCGCCCGGACCTCCGGGGCCAGGGCCGACAGGAGCAACGTCGCGATGTCACGGGAGAGCGGGGCGTCCTCCGCGAAGGTCGCCAGGTCGATGAGCTGGAAGTCCTCGTACCGGGGGCGGCCTTCCCGGTGCGGCACCATGATGTTGTCCAGGTGGAGGTCACCGTGGGCCCGTCCACGCGCCAGGTAGAGGGCCGGGTCGGGCAGCCGGGGGTGGCCGGTGGCCAGGGCGAGGGGGTTCGGCAGGTCCTCGCCGTCGAGCTGGACGCGGGGCGTGTCCGGCTCCAGGCCCTCGATCCGTGAACCGTACGCGAGCGCCGAGCCGCCGTTCGAGACGAGCGCGCCGAGTTCGGCACGCAGGAGTGCCGAGAGGTTCGTCGGAGGGGTCTGCTGGACCTGGAGTCCGTTGTTCCACTCGGTCAGCAGCCACCGGATCACGAAGGCGCAGGCGTCCGGCAGTTCACGGCTGCTCAGGTACGTCATCGTGTCCACGTCGTACAGGCTCTCGCCGACCGGTGACTGGAAGGTCAGCGTGCGCCCGTCCCCCACCGGCCAGGTCGACAGCAGCGGAGCCACGCGGTTCGGTGCCGTCAGCTGGGCGCGCGCGTGGGTGTGCCCTTCCCTGGCCTGGTCGGCGGTGGACACCTTGACCACCACGGCACCGGGGCGCGGGGTGACCAGCACCGCCGCCAGCAGGGCCCCGCTGGCACTCACCCCGGACGGCCGCCAGCGCGGCACGAGGGGTTGGACGGTGCCGCCGTGCCCTCCGTTGTGGGCCCACTGGATCAGGGCGGCGTTGGCCGACTCGTCGTCGAACGGGCCCCTCAGGCCCCTCGGATCCCCGAGGTTGTCCTCGTACTCCACCGTGCCTTCCCCGGTCGAGGGACGGCCTTCGCCCGTCGCCGCGCTCGGCATCGGCTTCGCGGGTGTCCGGACGTCGCGTCCACGTGAGCAGACGCCGACGGTACCTCACCCCGCGGGACCGCCGGCCCGGGAAGCAAGAGGTCTGCACGGTCCTGCCGAGGCTCCAAATCGGCTCGCTGTCAGCCGGGTTGGGGAGTGGCGCGGGCGACGACGTTCTGCAGGTCGTGCATCGCGGCCTGGAAGTCGGCCCGGTCCGCGCTCTTGAAGCGGCGGAAGAACCAGCCAGGCACCCGGGTGTGCCGTTGCCGGGACTGGAAGATCACATCCTGGATCTGCCGGGCGAAGACCAGCAGGGCGGCCGTGTCCCCGCCGGCGGCGACCCTGGCCTCCAGCAGTTCCATCACGCGCTCCCGGTCGGTGATCACCCGCCACTGCGTACGGCACACCTCCACGCCCATCAGCACCGCGCCGAGCGAGGGCACATACCACAGCAGCAGCAGATCGAGCACGCTCATGCGGGCCGAAAGACCGATGACGAGTCCCAGTCCCAGCCAGATCAGCAGGGATGTGAGCACGGTCCGGGCATAGCGGCGGCGGACCCGGGCGCCCCACCCGAGGTTCTGCTGCTGACAGGCGAGCACGGCGTAGGGGTGCGGCAGTTCGGGAATCTCGTAGTAGTCCCGTAGTTCCGCCTCGTCGCCCGCGAACCGCCGACTGAGGCTGCTGATCAGCTGTGGGGAGGGCGGGGATCCCGCCATCGGGCCGTTCCACTCCAGCTGGAACAGCCGTACGTCGAACGATTCCTGCAGCAGCGCCGCGCGGCGCGACTCGCTGCTCTCCCACGAGGTGAGGCCCACCGAGTGCGCCACGGCCCAGACCCCGCCCAGCACGGTCACCGGCGCGGTGAGGTCGGGAAGGAAGACCGTGACGAGTCCGGTGGCCGCCAGCAGCACCGACACCCCCATCCGGGCGTTGGCCAGCCGCTGGGCCCGGAGATGGGACACCTCCATCGCCCGCAACCGCTGCTGGGCCGCCTCCCCGTTCTGTTCCGACAGGATGCGAGAGCCCCCGACCGGCTCGCTGCCCATGACGTCCCCCTCGTCCTCGGCACACTCCCCTCCACTCTGCCCGCGGGCCCACGCGGTGTATATACGGCATCACGCCGGACACCGCTCCCAGCGGTGTCACAATGGCTCCGATCGTCGGGTGGCGAGCCATGAGCGGTGTGCCGGCGTCTTCGGGCTGGAGGACGATGACCGAACTTGCCGAGCTGACCGAGTGCCTGGGGGACGAGACCGCGGCACAAGCTCTGCTGCGCTGGGCCGACGAAACGGGGAAGAAGGTCGCGCCGCTCAGACCCCGTTGGAAGCCCTCGGGGAAGGGCTACACGGGCGCGACGCTCACGGCCGTGACGGTCACCGGGGCAGGCACCGTCGTGGTCAAACTGTGTCCCGCCGACCAGCGCGCGGAACCCGCGGCCCACGAGCGGGCGTTGCGCGCCTCCCGGCTCCGGGGGGACTTCGCCACCCGGCATCTGACCGAACCGGCCTTTCCTCCGTACCCCGTGGGCGACGGTCGGCTGCTCACCTTCCAGCGCCCCGCCGGCGGCAGCCTGCGCGATGTGGTGACGATGGCCCACCTCGGCGGGGAGGACCTGCTGTCCGTCTTCCGTGTCGTGGTCACGGGGCTGGTGACCGACTGGAACGCGGGAGTCGAGAACAGGGAGGCCCAAGAGGTCCCCGTCTCTCGGTTCCTGCGCGATGAACTCGGCGGGTCGGTAGAGGCGGACGGTGAGGTAAGGGCGTACGCCGTCCAGGTCGGCGCGTTCCCGCTGGACCCGGCGCGGCCGGGGTGGATGGAGATCGACGGCGTCGTTCTCCCGAATCCGTTGCTCATGGCCCTGGGTGACCGGCGGCTGGTCGACCCTCTGTTCCAGGTGGTGCACGGTGTGGCCCATTCGGACCTGCATCTGCAGAACGTCATGGTGCCCTCTCCCCGAGGGACGCTCCGCCCGGACGCCTACCGGTTCATCGACCTGGCCGACTTCGCCGAGACGGCTCCGCTGACGCGGGACGTCGCCATGCTGATGCTGTCGGTGCTGGCCGGCGTACCCGCCGACCTCGACGCGCCGCAGGAACTCGCGCTGCTCTCCCATGTGGTGAACCCGCGGGACGTCCATGTCCGTCATCTCGTCCCGTGGGTGCGGGAACTCGTGGACGGTGTGCACGCCGCCTGCGCCGACGTCGTCCCGGACGGCTGGGCGGACCTGTGGTCGGATCAGCTGCTCCTGTCCGTCCAGGCGACGGCGCTGCGCTTCACCACGTACACGAACCTGAGCGACGCCCACAGATGGCGGTACTTCCGGCTCGCGGCCCACGCGGGCGGCGAGTTGCTGGCCCGGCACGGGGTGACACCGCCGCCGTCCGGGCCGGGGATCGTGCGGCTGACTTCGACGGGGGCTGTGGCCGACCGGCCTCCGTGCGGGCCTGTCGCGACGGGCCAGCCGCCGCACATGGCACCTCCCGTCCCCTCGGACTTCGTCGAACGGCCCGAGCAGGGCGACCGCGTGGTCAGGTCGCTGCTGGCGGCCGCGGAGGCGGCGGCCGGGAACGCAGGCGCTCCCGCCGCCGTGGGCCTGACCTCCACCGTGACCGGCGTCCACGGCACCGGCGGGTTCGGCAAGACCACGCTGGCCGCGTGGGCCTGTCGTCACCCGGACGTACTGGCGGCCTTCCCCGACGGTGTGCTGTGGGTGCAGCTCGGCCAGGACGCGTCGCAGCAGGGCATCAGCACCGTGGCGCGCGACTTGGTCAGACTCCTCACCGGCGCTGAACCCCCTGGCTACGCGACCGCGGAGGCGGCGGGTGTGGCCCTGGGAGCGGCGCTCGACGGACGGCATGTCCTGCTGGTCGTCGACGACGTGTGGCGGCGGGAGGACCTGGAGCCGTTCCTGCGGGGCGGCAGCGGCTGCGTCCGTCTGGTCACCACCCGCAGTCGGGGTCTCCTCGACCGGTCCGCGCCGCTGGTCCACGTCGACCGGATGTCCTTCGCCCAGTCGCTGAGCCTGCTGACGGCGGGAATCGTCGGGGCCGACAACACGACCGTGCTGCCGTTGGCCGAGCGTTCCGGCAACTGGCCGCTGGCCCTGCGCCTGTTCAACGGCGTCCTGCGGAGCATGGTGCAGCGCAGCGGGATGGGCCTCGCGGAGGTCGTGTCCACCATGGCCGGGGAGCTGGACCGCCGAGGGCTGCTGGATCCGATCCACACCGACCCCGACCCCCACACCCGCACGATGGGGGTCACCGTCGACCTCAGCCTCGTCGAGCTCGCCCGCATCCCGGACACCGGCGTCGACTCCGTGGCCCGGCTGCTGGCAACGGCCTGTTTCCCCGAGGACCAGCACATCCCCTACCGCTGGCTCGCCCGGCTCTGGGGAGTGTCCGAGCTGACGGCGCGACAGGAGTGCCTGCGCCTGGACGACCACTCCCTGCTGGCCCAGCTCGACGCCGAGGGCATACGGCTCCACGACGTCATCCGTGCCATCCTCCGCCGCCGCGAACCGCGCACGGTACGGCAGGCCCATCGCACCCTGCTGGACGTACACGCTCCGCTGTGCGGCGGTGCGGGCTGGCACGCCCTGGCCGGGCCCGACGCGGACCCGGAGTTCCTGGACCAGGTCACCTACCACCTCGCGGAAGCCGAAGACGGTGTCGGCCTGGACCGCACCACCACCGACCTCCGCTTCCTGGTGGAACGGCTCTGGCGCAGCGGCCCCACGGCCCTGGAGGCGGAAGCGGCACGCCGCCGCCGGGTCCTCCTGCCCCTGGGCATGGACGGCTTTGCGACGGAACTCGCTTCGCTGGTCTACGGGGAGGCCCATCTGCTGACGGGGCACGCGCGGCGCGTCGATCTCGCCGTGACCCTGTACAGCCGCTGCGTGGCCTCCGAGAAGCTGATGCGGCGGCTGCATCACACGCACGACGTGCTGGTCGGCGGGCTGATCGCGAAGGCGCCCTTTCCCGACGGCCCAGACGGACGGTTGTGGCGGGTGCTGACCGGTCACACGGGCGTCGTGCACGCCCTGTGCTGGAGACCGGACGGCCGGCTGCTGGCCACCGGCGGCGACGACGGCACCGTACGCATCCGGTGGATCGACGAGGACGGCATACCGGACCTCGTGGTGGAAACGGCCGGCAAGGGCCAGAGCCCCGGTGTGGACGCGGCGGCCGGCCCTCCCGCGGTCGTCGCGCTGTCGTGGAGCCCGGACGTGGTGTTCCTGGCCGTGGGCACCGATCGGGGCGACGTACTGCTGGTGGACCCGTCGCAAGGGCGCGTCGTACGGCGGCTGACCATCGGCGACGACGACCGTCCCCAGGTCCAGGTGGCCTTCGCCCCCGACTCCCGGGCGGTCGCCGTAGCCTGCGGCAGGGACGTGCGGCTCTGGCACGCGCCGTTCACCGCGGAGAGCCTCGGGCCGCCCCTGCCCGGTCGGAGTGACGCCACCTGCACGGTGCTCGGTTGGCATGCGCGCGGCGGGTTGGCCGTCGGTCTCGGCGACGGCCGGGTCCGGCTGTGGCGGGACGCCGAGGAGACCGAACCGGTGGCGCTCGACACCGGGCAGTCCGTGGTCCAGGCCCTGGACTGGCACCCGGACGGGAACCTGCTGGCCGTCGCCGGGAACTCGGCGACGGTGACCCTCATCGACTGTGCCGGGGCCGACGCCGTGGCCCGGGTCTTCGGAGAGGACCTCGGCCGGACGACCTGGCTGCGGTCGCTTGCGTGGACGGGGTCGGGCGACACCCTCCTCACGGGCGACAACGACGGGACCGTCGTCGTCCGAAAGATCTCCTGGTGGGCGAACACACCGCGCCTGGAACTCACCGACAGTTTCTCCGCCCGTGGTGTCCAGGCGAAGGCGATTGCTCCGCATCCCAGGGAGGACCGCTTCGCCGTCGCCACTCGTCAGCCCGTGGTGCGCCTGTGGACCCCCGAGCGCCGGGACCACCCCGACGCCGGACTCGACGACCGCGTGAACACCGTGGCCTGGTCGTCCCGGGGTGCCCTCGCCGCAGGAAACACGGGAGGTCAGCTGATGTCGGCTCCGGCGGGTGTCGCCGGCCTGCCGGTCTGGTCGGAGTACGCCGTGTCCGCGCACGAAGGCGACCTGCGAACCGTCGCCTGGTCGCCGGACGGGCGGCAACTGCTCAGCGCGGGCGACGACGGCCGGTTGCTGCTGTGGGACACCGAACGGCACGAGGTGGTCCGGGTGCCGGCCCGGAAGCTGGCCTACCCGGGCGCGGTCGCCTGGAGCGCCGACGGCCACTGGGTGGCCGCCGGAGACGGCACCGATGTGCTGCTGTGGCGGACCGCCTCGTGGCAGCCGGCAGAGACGGTGCCGGTGGGCGCCGGTGCCAACGCCTTGGCGTTCGCCCCCGACGGGTCGCTGCTGACCGTGGCCACCACCTCCCGGGAACTGCGCGTCGTCCGACTCGACCTGGCCGGCCGACCCACCGGGACGGTCGACGAGTGGGAGGGCCATGTCAGTTCGATCAGTGGCGTGTCCTGGTCGCCCGACGGCCGGCAGCTGGCCACCGGTGGGTACGACGGCCACACGGTGCTGTGGGATCCGGCGACGGGACAGCCTCGCCGCATGCTGGAAGGCGACGGCTCGGCGGTGTGGTCCGTCGCCCTCTCGCGGGATGGGAGCCATCTGGTCGCGGTCACGATGGAGGGCTCGGCGCTTCTGTGGGATACGGCGTCGGAGGCCGAGCCCTGTCGGCTGCGCGTGGACAACCACCTGTCCTCCTGCGCGTTCCACCCGCACGACGACCGTGTCGTCCTCGGCGGCTCGGCCGGCCTCTACCTGTGCGAGATCTCTCGGCAGTCGGACGGAAGCGCTCAACGTTCCCTGAGGGAGCCGGGGCGGTGAGTGGCGTGGCGTAACTGGCTACGTATGCGTGGGATGGAGGCCTGGCCGGGGCCGTCGTGTCGGTGAGGGCTCGTCGGATGCAGGCAGGCCGATGACCGCACCGGAGGGCGGACGCCGACGTCCGAGCATGTGATCGAGGATCTGGTGGCGGACTCGGCCCGCCTGCTGGATGGCCGCACGGCGCCGATACATGTACCGGTTCCCGGTGGACTGGCACCCCGACCACGCCAAACGGTTCGCCCGCTTCGACGCGTTGAAGAGCCGGGTGTACACGTTCGAGTCGCCGGTCCCGGCGGACCAGCTCCGGCAACTGCCCACCCGCGACGTCGCGCTCCTCCTGCTGCAGAGGCTTGCTCGTGGCGACGGCTACCTGGAGTACCGAGGAACAATGGGCAGCGCCCGTGAGGCGCTCCGGGAAGAGCCGGACGGTGAGAGGCTGGTGGACCGGCTGTCCGACGCTTGGAGCTGGTTGGAGGCACATGCGCTGTTGTCCGGTGTCCCTGGGCAGTCCGAGGACTTCCGGCAGCTCTCCCGCGACGGACGGGACTTGGCCGCAGATCCTGAGGGCGCGGCACGGTTCGAAGCCCGCACGCGGCTCGCCGGCCCGCTCCACCCGGACTTGGAGAAGACGGTACGTACCAACTTCGACCTCGGAGACTACGAGACCGCGTGTTTCGCCGCCATGAAGGCGGTTGAGGTCGCCGTCCGCGATGCCTGCGGGCTCGACAATTCTCTCGTCGGCGTCGCGCTGATGCGCAAGGCGTTCCAGCCGCACCAGAACGGCAAGCCCGGCGGTCCGCCGGCCGACGTAGGCGCCGAAGGGGCGAGCAGGAAGCCGGGTCCGCGCTCGTCGCCGGAGCCATGGGTCGCTACAAGAACCCCTCCCGTCACCGCACCGTCAACTTCGACGACCCGATCGAGGCGGCCGAGATCATCCAGTTCGCTGACCTGCTGCTGTGTCAGGTCGACCGGGCTAAGGCCAGAAACAGCCAGCGAGGATCTCGGCCTCGGCGCCGCAGCGAAGAGAAGCAGCGGGTGTGGTGAGAGCGCGGGCGGAACCCTCCGGATCGGCGGCTTCGTCGGGCAACTGGAGCTCGGCGCAGCTCAGTTCACGACTGCGCTGGTCGAACTGAGCTCGTCAGGGGTGTCCCACAGCCACGGCTCGCTGCCGAAGGTGTCCCGCAGGAACCGCCGCCGGCGTTCCTCCACGGTCGCGTACTTCGCGATGCGCACCCGGCCGTCACCAGTTTCCGTAGTCCTCGACCAGTTGGGTGATCAGCGCGAGCAGCGCGTCGGCCCGGTGGCGGTCCTCGCGCTGGTTGCGCAGGGACTCGTCGGCGGCGCGGAGCCGGGCCAGGGCTGCCGGTTCGCCGTCCACCAGGTCATCGACCAACGGCGTGGTGACCAGGTCCAGGCACTCGGTGAGCAGCCGACGGGTGGTGTCGGACGGCAGGTGGGGATCGGGGTCGGCTAGCCCGGGGGTCAAGTACCGGGCGGGGTCGGTCAGGCTCCAGCCGACGACTGCGCCCTGCTGGACAAGGAGCGCTACGTCTGGGGCGATGCCGATGCGGGCCTCCAGCGGCTCGTCGAGGACGTCGAGGTCGCGCAGACAGGTCAGCACGGCGTCGCCGGGGGCACGGCACAGAACCGTGCACATCTCATGCCGGAAGTTCTTGACCTCGTCCGCACGGAGCCCGCCCGGGCGTACCGCGGGCATGGCGGGAAGGCGGGCGGAGTCCTCGGCCGAGGCGGACTCTTCCGGCATCCGGAATTCGGCCCCGACCAGCTGTCGGCCGCTCGGATCGAAGCGGAAAACGTCAGGGAGGTCCCAGAGCAAGTCCTGGCTGCCGAACGTGTCCGCGAGGAACTTCTCTCGTTCGACCCTGTCCCCATAAGGGGAAACGATCATGAAAGTACCCAAGAGTCGGGGAACGAGGTGGAGTGGTTCGTCCGTCACGGTCGCCCACCAGCCGCCGTCGAACTTCAGTTTCGTCGTCATCACTGCCTCATCTGATCCGCACTGCCGGAGGCTGGAAGCCGCCGTCCTTGGCGGGAATCGTGCCCTTCACGATGGCCTCGTCAGTCACCGGCGCACCGGGGTCCGTGGGCTTGCCGCCGAGCACGTTGGCCCCGGAGTGGCCCTTGACGCCCGATGGTCCGTACGCCGTGATGGCCTGGCCCTGGGTGTTGCCGGGGCCGTCGATCACCACGATGTCGTCGCCCTGTCTGAAGGTGAATGTCCCGGCCATGCCCGTCGAGTGGTAGACGGCGTCCGGGTTTTTCAGGATCTCGATGACCCGATCGTCAGTGAAGGCGTGTCGGGTGTCCCCGTGGTAGTCGAAACGCTTCTTGAACTCCCCGTTGTTCGCCCTGTCGATGATGCCGTCCACGATCTTGTCGATCCGCTTCTGGGCCCGCTCCTCCCTCGTGTATTTGGGCATGAGCCCCAGCGGGTCGCACCCGCTGTGCGGGTTGTCCACGTACGCGAGGGGATTCGGGGCGGGAGCCAGGCCGAGAGGATCCGGCGAGATGTAGCGGCCGGTCTCGGGGTCGTAGTGGCGGAAGCAGTTGTAGTGGAGGCCGGTCTCGGGGTCGTAGTACTGGCCGGGGAAACGCAGTGGGGTGTACGCCCCGGCGTCACGGGACCAGGCCGTGGTGCCCCAGAGTGTGCTCCGGGTGCGCCAGGCGATGTCGCCCGTCTCGTCGATGAGTTCGGTCGGGGTGCCGACGAGGTCCGTGGCGATGGCGAAGAACCGCCGGTCGATCTCCTCCTGGCGGTCGTCGGCCGTGAGGATGCGTTCGGTCTGGGCCAGGGGGACGACGTCACGGTGGTCCCAGGTCAGGGCGACCGTGTGCGGGACATCCGGCTGGTGGCTGGTCTGTTCACAGAGGGTCAGGCCGTCCCAGGCGAACCGGACCTCCTCGACCACGTCCTCGCTGCCGGCCGCCAGGCGCTGTTTCGCGGTGCGGCGGCCGAGCGGGTCGTAGCGGTACCTCCACCTGGTCCCGTCGGGGGTGGTCACGGAGGTGAGGCGGTTCTCCGCGTCCCATGTGTAGCGCCAGGTGTCCGGCTTGCGGGAGAGCCGGGTCCTCTGCCGCAGGACGACCCGGCCGAGGGCGTCGTGCTCGAAGCGGACGTCTCCGGCGCGGGTGAGAGTGGTGCCGGTGTAGGCACGCGCTCCGGTGGCCTCGCGGCCGGGGTGGCCGGAGGGCCAGGACGCCGAGGTCTGGTTGCCGGCGTCGTCGTAGGCGTACCGCTCCGTCCAGCCCTGGGCGTGGACTGCGGTGACCCGGCCCACGCGGTCGAGATCGAAGGTGCGGGAGCCCGACAACCGGTCCACGACAGAGGTCAAGTGGCCGTCGGCGCGGTAGGAGTAGGCGCGGCTGTTGACGTCGCGGCCCCCGGCGGTGATCTGCTGCGTGGCGAGCCGTCCGGCTTCGTCCCAGGCCGAGGTCATGGCGATCGCGTCGCCGAAGACGCGGGCGAGTTCCCGGCCGGCGGCGTCGTGTGTTGTCGCGGTCCTTCTCGCCGTAACCAGTCGTCAGCACGGAATGGTTGATCTGGTCCAGGCTTTCCTGCGCCACCTTGTCGTTGGCGGCAAAGGGATCTCCGGCGACGGAGTTGTAGGCGACCTTCAGTGATCCCTTCACATACTCGTCCGTCTGGTGGAAGGTGCCGGCCGAGAGCCCCATCGCCTCCGCGAAGGCGTTGCCCTCGTCCATCAGCCCGCGAACTCCCCACTGCCACCGCTCGCAGAAGGTGTGCAGCATCGCGCCCAGTTGGTCGTCGCCGGCGTCCTTGCCGTCCATCTCCAGGCTGGTGAAGCCGCGGCCCGCACCGGCCCACCCCTTCATCGTCCCCAGCGAATCCAGCTCGCTCAGCGCCTTGTTGTGATGCCCTCCGCGATCAACTCCAGCCCCTGCACCCGCAGATCCGGCTGTTCGCCCCCATCCGGCGTCGTCACTACCGTCTCTCCGTCGGTCGTCCGGCCTCGGCACCCGAGTCCGTGTCCCACACGCTGCTCACACGCGTTCCGGTTCCGCTTCCGGCGCTGCACCGTCGATGTCCGGCCGGTCCACGGCGACCGCCTCCGGCACGATCCCCACCACCGGCGGCAGCACCAGTCCCCGCTCGCCGTCGCCGGCATCCACCAGCACCCCGCACGGCAACCCGGCCTCCGCGGCCATCGCCGGAACACCGGCGTCCAGCACCGCGGCGCCCCACACCGCCCGGTACCGCCAGGACCGGTCGCTCTCCCCGCGCGCCCTCGCATACCGTGCGAGTGCGGCCTCGTCGCTGAACGCGAGCAGCCACCGCGCCCCGTGCATCTCCACCGTCAGGGCGGCGCCGTTCTCTCCATACGGAACGAGGACGCGGCGGCGACGGAACTCGCCGATTCTCGCCATGACTTCGCGTTGGTGTGCGCGGAGTTGAGTGGCCTGTTCCGGAGAGGGCGGCACCTCTGCCCTGGCAGCCGGCTGTGCACCTGCGTCTGCGGATTCCGGAGCGGCTGGTGCAGGGCCGGTCGTCGTTACGGTCGTGACTGTTGCCGCTACGGTCGACTTCGCGGTGGCAAACCTGCCGGTGTTCGAGGTCGGTTGCGGTGCAGAGAAGGCTTCGTCGGGAGGCGTCGACGCGTGGGCCGCGCGCAAAAGGGTCTGTTCCGCGATGTCCGCTAGCGCCGACCTGGGCGGATGGGGCTCGGTTTCGTCCGTCGTTCCTGCCGATTCCGTCGGCTCCCCGCCGCCCACAGCGTCTTCCCCTCGCCGGAGATGTCTTGTGCGACTCCGGATGCTTTCGCCCAGTGAAAAAATTGTCATGTTCACATGCGCGGACTGATGCAGGCAATGTCCGCCGGATCAACAACATGCAAAGCATCGGTCAACTAGCGGAGTTGGCAAGGGAATCGACGCTGGTGCGTGACATGGACTCGCTCAACACGGGCGGTTTCGCCGGAGGCGGTGGCCCGGGCAACCCAGACAACGCCTACCAGCTCCGGATGGCCGGCTATCCGGAGCGCGAGGTACCCCTGGTCGGCCGTAGGCAGGGACTCATGGTGGACGGGATACGCCCCACCGACGGCTACCTGGTCGAGGCGAAGCATGTCCGCGACCCGGACTGCGCCAAGCGGAGCTTCCGCAGTATCGAGCGGGTCAACGAGACGCTCGCCAAGCCGGTGAAGGTGGACGCCAACGGCAGTCCGAAGTGGGATCCGCTCGTCGACGGCATGTACCGCAGTGACGAATCAGAACTCAGGCGGTACAAGAGCGCGATGGCCAACCCGGCGAACTCCGAGGTCCGAGGGCTTGAGATCGTGACCAACGGCAAGGACAGCGCACCCTACTGGGAGTCGATGATGGCCATGAACGGTGTCACCGGCTCCGCACGGTACGTGCCCTGAGATTGAGGGAATTCTGTGGCAGCCGAGTACAACCCGCGATCGAACTTCGTCTTCGCTCCGCCTGAGGACAACGGGGGCGCTTGGCAGGCGAGTCTGGAGACGTTCAGGGACGCGTTGGAACGAGCGTTTCCCGACGCGTTCCTGGAGACGAACACGTCCTCTCTGCGGGACGTTCCCGTCCTGGACTTCGAGATCGAGGTGGCGCCGGAGGTGTGGGTGGCGGGCACGGCCGCCATGCCCGCTCCGGACTACGCCCACGTCAGCATCATCGACGTGACGGTGGACGCGGCGGCCCTGTTCGCCCAGTGGCTCCGCGACGCGTACGTCCCCTCTCCCACCAGCGTGCGTTTCCTGAGCAGCTTCGTCATGGAGAACGGCGACGAGGTCCCGTGGCCCTTGCCGGCGACAGGCGACGCCGCCGCGATCGAGGCCATGATGCGCAGCCACCTCGCAGCAGCCGGGGCGGAGTAGCCCGCACGCCGTAGAGGCAGAGAAGCAGGTGCCCTGGCGAGTCGGTCAACGGGACATGGTGGACTCGGCGTTCGGCGTTCGGCGGAGGCGTGGGTCGCCGGAGATCGGTGGATCGGGCGTCAGTCACCGCATCGATCAGTCCGGGCGCGGCCCCGCCCCCCGCGCCACCTCCCGCAGCAACGGCCGGCTCGCCGCGCTCGCCCCCGCCAACCCCGCGAAGCCCAGCGCCAGGCAGCCGGCCAGGAGGGTGAGACCCCCGGCGTCCAGGTGTGGTGTGCCGCCGCCGAAGGTCAGCGGGGCCGCGCAGAACAGGCCCGTCAGAACCGCGCCGGTCGTCAGTACCGCGCCCGGCAGTACCGACTCCGTGCGCCTCGCCGTGTCCAGGACGCGGAGGGGCGTGCCGGCGAGGTGGAGCAGGCCGTAGGTGCGGCGGCGGTCCAGGACCGAGGAGGCCGCCGTGATGCCGGTCGAGGCGATGGCGATGGTGAAACTCGCGGCCAGGACGGTCAGGGTCGAGAGGTGGAAGTCGTGGTCGAACTCCCGTGACTGCCAGTCGATGTCCGTGCCGGTGAGGGGGTACTGGCCGGGGATGAGACCGGTCAGCGCGGCGCGTGCCGCGTCCATGCGGCTCGGGTCGGTGATGGTCGCCGTGAGCTGCCGTTCGCCACCGGCGTTGCCTGCCCCACCGTCACCCTCAACCCCCCTGCCACCAGCGCCACTTGCCCCAGTGCCCGTAGCCACCCAAGTCGTCGTCACACCAACCGTCGCCCTGATCCCCGCCTCCCTCAACCGCCCCTCCGCCGACTCCCGCACCGCCGCGACCCGCCCGCTCGGTACGGCGAGGGACAGTTGGCCGGGGGTGTCCCACGGGGAGCCCGCCGCGATGCTGAACAGGGCGAAGAAGCCGGCTACGAAGCCTGCCAGGGTGAGGCCCGAGACCGCGCGCCAGACCGACTTGGGGTCGTCCAGCAGGCGGCGGCCGGCCAGGAGGGTCGTTGGGCGGCGGGCCAGGTCCGTCACCAGGGAGCCCAACGTGCCTACCACCCAAGGGCCGATGACCGACAGCGCGGCGAAGACGGCCGCGCAGCAGTACACCACCGCGTTGATGTCCATCGGCCTGCCCTTGGAGAGCTGCCAGTAGCCGACGAGTACGGCGACGAACAGCAGGGCGCGCACGGCGTTCAGGCGGGGGGTGCGGGAACGCCGTACGACTCCCAACGGGCCTACGACCACCTGGCGCAGCCCCGCCAACGCGCTGACCGTCACCATCAGGACCACGCCGGTGAGGACGGCGAGGAGGACCGGCACGCCCACCCAGAGGTCGGCGACGTACCAACTACCGCCCGCCACCGGGACGTTGGACGCCAGGGGGAGCAGTGCCGCGTAGCCCAGCGCGCCCGTCACCGCTCCCGCCGTGGCCGTCAGTGCCGCCTCCGCCGCCGCCATTCCCGCTATGCGGCTCGGTGCCGCGCCGAGCAGGCGTAGCAGGGCCAGTCGGCTGTCCCGGCGGGAGACGGACAGGCGGGCGGAGGAGGCGCCGAGGAGCAGGAGGGGGATGATCACCAGGGCTGTCGCGAGCTTCGTCAGGTCCTGGTACTGGGCGGTCATGCCGTCCGCCGGGCGTGCTCCCTCGAAGTTCGCTATGGGAGTGGGGGTCACTATGTCGCCGGGGCGGCGCGGGTCCGTGCCGCGTTTCGTCGTCATCGTGGGGGAGTTGGCCTCGTAGCCGACCACCGCCACCAGCTCGCCCGGCCTCGCTAGCGCGGCTCGGCCCAGGATGCCTGTGGGGGGTTCGGACGGCGACCCCGGCGACCCCGAGAGTCCCAACAGCCCTCGTACACCCGGGAGTTCCGCCAGAGCCGGTGAAGTCCATACCTCGCCCGGCTCGGGAAAGCGGGGCATGCCCGGTGGTGCGGGGGGACTCGTCCGGCCGCCCGGGAGCGCCGCTACGTCTACGACCGTCACCGGGTTGCCGTCGACGAACGTGGTCGCCACGGCCTGGATCGCCACCGCCCGCGCGGAGTTGGACTTCGCGGGGGTGCGCCAGTCCGTGTGGGCGGCGCGGGCGCCGAAGCCCAGGTTGGCGGCCACGCACAGGAACAGGAGCGCGGTGCAGAGGGCGGAGGCGGCCACGGAGAGGGCCACGCCGAGGTTGCCGTGGCGGCCGCCGCCGCGCAACAGGCGCCAAGTCAGCGTCCAGGTGGTGTGGTTGGCCTTCATCGGCCCGCTCCTGTGTTCGCTACGGCGCCCCGCGAGGCCGCCGTCTCTCCTACGATCCGTCCGTCCCGCACCCGCACCGTACGGTCGCACCAGCGGGCGACCGACTCGTCGTGGGTGACCACCACCAGTGCCGCGTTCTGCTCCCTGGTGACCCGCACCAGCAGGCTGATCACCTCCTGGCCCGTCGTCTGGTCGAGGGCGCCGGTCGGTTCGTCGGCGAAGACGACCTGGGCGCCGGCGACCAACGCCCTTGCCAGGGCGACCCGTTGGGCCTGGCCGCCGGAGAGCTGGCCGGGGCGGCTGTCCTCCTTGCCGTCCAGGCCCAGGGGTGCGAACCAGGTGCGGGCCTGGCGTTCCGCCTCGCGGCGGGGTGTGCCGCCGAGCATCAGAGGGAGGGCCACGTTCTCCACGGCCGGGAGTTCGGGCAGCAACTGGCCGAACTGGAAGACGAATCCGAAGCGGACCCGGCGCAACTCGCTGCGGTGCGGCTCGCGCAGCTGGTCGATGCGTTCGCCGTCCAGCAACACCTGTCCGCTGTCCGGGCGTTCGATGTTCGCCAGGCAGTGCAGCAGCGTCGACTTGCCCGAACCCGAAGGGCCCATCACGGCCACGGACTCACCGGCGCGCACCGCGATGTCCACCGCGTCGAGCGCCTGCGTCGACCCGAAGGACTTGGACAGTGCGATGCCCTGCAACACCGGCGGAGGAACAGGAGGTGAGGTGGGATTCATGCGCCCAACATGCCGGGCCGCCACGGCACTTCGCCTCGGCCGGGCGACCGGTTCGCGCTCCTCGCATCGTCCTTTCGGCCGAGGCCGGGTGACAACGGGCGCCCCTACGCTGCGAGTTGTGCGAGAACTGGACGATCAGAATCTGGGCGACGACCAGACGGCCCTCTCCCGGCTGTCCCGCCGTACCGCGCTCACCGCGCTGGCCCTGGTCATGGCGTTGTTGTGGGTGCTCGACGTGGCCTCCGTCGTCCCCACCGCCGGGCTCGAAGGGAACGGGGTCTGGTGGCGGGTGGTGCCCGGTGTCGTGGCCGCGGCGGCCCTGCTGCTGCCCGGCAGGGCGCCCTCGCTTACCTGGGGCGCGTGGGTCGCCGTGGTCGTCTCCTGGGCGGTCACCCTGGGGTTGCTGACGTCGGTGACGCCGTCCTTCGCCGGATGGGGGCTGCTGGAGACGCTGTGTCTGCTGCTCCTGCTGGTGCGTACGGCGAAGGACGTGTCGTCGCCCTGGGCGGCCGCAACTCTGGGCACCGCGCTGGGTGTTGCCGTGATCGCGGCGCCGATGCGCCTGGACGCGAACGGGGTCGTCTTCTCCTTCTTGCTGACCTTCCCCACGGGTGCCGCCGTCGGGCTCGGCTGCTATCTGCGGAGCCTCGACGACCGCAGAAGGCGTGCCGTCGCCGATGTGCGGCAGAGCGAGCGGCTCGAACTCGCCCGGGAACTGCATGACTTCGTCGCTCACCACGTCACCGGGATCGTCGTGCAGGCGCAGGCCGCGCGGGCGATCCGGGAGAGCGCGCCCGAGCAGGTGGACGTGCTGCTGGGGCACATCGAGCGGGCCGGGTCCGAAACCCTGCAGTCCATGCGGAAGTTGGTGCGGGTGCTGCGCGAGGACGACGGGCGGGCGGTGCGGCCGGGAGACCTCTTCGCCGAACTCGGGGAACTGGTCGCCGCATTCGCCGAGCGTGACGCCCCCGCCACCCTCCAGGTCGCGGCCGAGGTGCGGCAGGCGCGGCCCGATCCCGAGGTGGAGACGTCCGTGCGGAACGTGGTGCGGGAGGGGCTGACGAACGTACGACGGCATGCCTCGGGATCGCCGTCCGTGTCCGTGCGGGTCGCGCTGGCGGGGGAGGGCGACGGGGACGGGCGGCGGCTTCGGGTCGAGGTGCACAACGCGCCGTCCTCGCGGCGGGCCGCGCCGAACGCCGAACCGCTCGGCGGGCGGGGCGGGTTGGGCCTCGTCGGGCTGGCCGAGCGCGCCGAGGCCGTCGGGGGCACGCTGCACGCGAGCCGGGCGGAGGACGGGGGGTGGCGGCTGACGGCGGAGTTTCCGTTGCGCGGGGCTGTGGCAGGATCGCCCGCATGACCGAGGCCAATGCCGGTGCCGGCACGAGTGGTTCGGGAAGACGTATCACCGTTCTGATCGCCGACGATCAGGAAATGGTGCGCACCGGATTCCGGCTCATCCTCCAACTCCAGCCCGACATCGAGGTGGTGGGCGAGGCGGCCGACGGCGCGGAGTGCGTGGAGCTGGCCAGGAAGCTGCGGCCCGACGTGTGTCTCGTCGACATCCGGATGCCCAAGCTCGACGGGCTGGAGGTGACCCGGCTGCTCGCGGGGCCGAAGGCCGTCGATCCGCTGCGGGTCGTGGTCGTGACGACCTTCGACCAGGACGACTACGTCTACGGGGCGTTGCACGGCGGCGCCTGCGGGTTCCTGCTGAAGGACGCGGGACCCGGGCTGCTGGTGGAGGCCGTGCGCGCGGCCTCGCGCGGCGACGCGCTGGTGTCGCCCGCCGTGACCGTACGGCTGTTGGAGCGGATCGGTGAGCAGCGGCCCGCGGCGGAGACCGCCCGGCGGGCCGAGGTGTCCTCAAGTCCCCTGACAGGAAGGGAACTTGACGTGGTGCGGCTGGTCGCCGAAGGGCGGACCAATCAGGAGATCTGCGCCGAGCTGTTCGTGTCGCTCTCCACCGTCAAGACGCACATGGCCAGTGTCCAGGGCAAGTTGAAGCTGCGGAACCGGGTGGAGATAGCCGCCTGGGCGTGGCGGAGCGGTGTGGTCGGCGACCGCTGATCCGGCCGGTCGCCGTGGCCCGCACCAACTGCCGTGCCGCACCGCCTACTTCGTCAGGCCGTAGTCGAAGCTCACGCGGTCGCCGTGCACTCCGGTGACGGAGATCAGCATCTTCTTGGTCTCGCCCTTGAAGACGGCGGTGCACGCCACGGTGTAGTCCATCTTCGCGCGCAGCCCGCCCGGGCAGCTCACGGACTGCGGGCCGTCCTGGACGAAGGGGATGGCGTAGTTCTCCTTGGCCTGCTTCTCGACCTCGGCGCGCGGCACCGTGTGGTCCGGGCCGCTCGCGGTGGCGACCGACGAGTTGTCGAACACGTTCCATGCCACCACGACGCCGCCGGCCAGTACGGCGGCCGCGGCCAGGGCGATGACGATGCGCTTCATGCGGAGCTCCTCGGTTCGCGGTGCGGCCGGTCCTCACCGGCTGCTGTCCCCAGAGCTTCCTCCCGCACGGGTACCCGCCACCTCGGCCGGGCGGCCGGTTCCGGAGCCGGACCTCGGCCGGAAGTACGAGGGCCGTTCGGCGGGCCGACGGTCGTACGCGAGGGAAGGCGGCGGGAAACCAGCTGGCGAGTACGGGAAAACAGCTGGTGAGTACTTGAGGAGTACGCTCGAAGTCACCGAGGGTATTCCGCGCACCGGCCTCCATGCCCGTGTCGTTTTCGGTGATCGATTACGCCGGGCCGGTCGTGACCGGCCCAGAGCAGGGTTCGCGTCATGACTGCGCCCGTTGCACCTGTTGCCCCCGTTCCGTCCGCCCCCGCACTCCGTATGTCGCTCGCTCCGCTCGGTTCCGCGCCCGCTCTGCTGGACGGGGCCTGGTGGCCGCGCTCCCGTGACCTGGGGGCGGAACTTCCCCAACTGGTCGCCGCACTCGATCCGTTGTGGGGGCGGATCACCCGGGTCACGGTGAATCCCACGCACTGGCCGGCCGCTTTTCCGCGCAAGGTGCCGGTCGACGGGCATGTCGTGAAGGTGGGCTGGTTCCTGGCCGAGCAGGATCCGCACCAGCTGCTGCTCCTGTCGTACCGGACGAGCCGCTGGGACCTGCTCGTCGTACCCCCTGAGACGGACCCGGCCACGGCGGCCTGGCTGATGACCGCCGCGAGTGATCCGCAGCGGACGTCGACCGGGAGTCAGCTGGTCGCGGAGGCGGCGGACGTGCCGGACCTCCTTACGACGCCCTCCTGAACGCGCGCGGCTCGGCCATCACCTGGTCGTGCAGACGGGCGCAGGTGCGGGTGATCAGGCGGGAGACGTGCATCTGGGAGACGCCGAGCTGCAGCCCGATGCGCGCCTGCGTCATCTCGCAGAAGAAGCGCATGTAGAGGATCTCGCGCTCCCGCTCGGGCAGCGCCCGCAACAGGGGACGCAGCGCCTCGCGGTTGACGATCAGGTCGAAGTCGGGCTCGATGTCACCGAGGGTGTCCGTCAGCGGGTGGCCGTCCGTGGGGTGGCCGGGTACGGCGTCCAGGGACCAGGCGGTGTAGGCCTCCAACGCCCCCTGGCCCAGCCGTACTTCGGCCTCCGTCAGCCCGGTGTGCGCGGCGATCTCGTGGACGGCGGAGATCGTCCCGCCCCGCGTGGCACTCAACTCGTGGTCGGCGGACCGGACTTGACCGCGCAGCTCCTGCACCCGGCGCGGTACGTGGACGACCCAGAGGTCGTCGCGGAAGTGCCGCTTCACCTCGCCGAGGATCGTCGGGATCGCGAAGCTGGGGAAGGCCGTGCCGAGACTCGGGTCGAAGCGCGACACCGCCTTGACCAGGCCGAGTTGGGCGACCTGCGTGAGATCCTCCCCGGACTCGCCGCGGTGCCGGAAGCGCCGGGCCAGCCGTACGGCCATCGGCATCCACGCGCACACCACTTCCTGGCACAGCGCTGCCCGCTCCGGACCGTTCGGCAGTGCGGCGATCCGGCGGAACGACTCTTCGGTGTCGGGGGAGTCGTCGTAAGTGCGCTTGGTGGTACGGGACTTGAGCGTACGTTCGGCCTGCATGGGGACGTGCTCCCTCTACGGTGGTGTCACTTACCGTGGGGTCGGCAGACCGCAGCACACTGGGGAGCAGCGAACACCGCTCCCACGGGGGTGCCTCCGGTCCGAAGCACACCGGACGAGTGCCCGGGGGGACGGCTTTCAAACGGGCTCATTCGAACGGGTTTTCGTGATACCCGTGGCTATGCTGCTGTACAGACGTCCCAGACCCCGGCGCCGTACCACCCCACCGAGTCTTCCGAACCGAGGCGTCTCATGAGCAGCCCGCTGCAATCGCACGAACCCGAAGGCCAGCCGCCGGAGCCGACCGTCATGGGCGTCGTGGACGCCATGGACACGGTGCGGCTGCGCCGGCTGAACCGCTGGCAGGCCGAGGGCCTGCGGGAGGATCTCGCGGATCTGTACGTGGAGTCCTCCGACGCCGACGCGGGCGAGGAGTTCAACGACCGGCAGAAGTTCCTGCTCCGGCTCGCCGACGACGTGAAACTGCCCGGCTTCGACATGCTCGTCGCCGAGGCGGAAGCCCTCGCGGGATGCGTCTGCGGCTTCTCCGTACCGCGCGACGGGTCGTGGTGGCAGGGATTCGAGGGGCAGTTGCCCCAGAACCTGGAGCAACTCACCGCGTCCGGGCATGTGTTCGCGATCCTGGAGACCCTCGTCCATCCGCACCAGCACGCGCGCGGCCTCGCCCGGCTGATGCAGGAGCGGCTGCTCACCGACCACCAGGCCTCGCTGGGTGTCACGTTGGTGGACGAGTCCGCCCGGTGGGTCCTGGCCGCCCTCAAGGGGTGGGGGTGGCAGGAGGTCGGGCGGATCCAACGCGAGGACGACACAACTCCCGTACGGGTGCTGGTACTTCCGCTCGGCGAGCGTACGGAGGACCATCCGGACGGGCTGGCGCACAACGACCGGACGCAGCGTCCGGAATAGGTCCCGGGCAGGTCCCGCAGTTCACGTAGTTCTCGAACTGTTTAGGTTCGGCGGGCCGGGCTACCCAGTGGGGGCGTCCGTCGGCCGTTCTGGACGAAGGCACCGGAGAGTTGGAACCACAGCTCCCGGTGCCGTCCCCATCCTGTACGGGCTACGGCCGGTCCGCCGCGTGGAGGCGGCGCAGCGCGCGGCGCAACTCCCGCTGGATGTCGGCCGGGAGCGGCTTGTCCTCCGCCGTGGCCACCAGGGCCGCCGCCACGGTCCGGAGCTTGATGTTGCAGTGCTGGGAGACGCCCACCAGCAGCTCCCAGGCCCTGTCGCCGGTGCACGGTGCGAGGGCCATCACCATGCCGCGCGCCTGGTCGATCACCGCCCGGGTCTCCAGGGCCAGTGCCAACTGACTGTTCTGGGCGCGTAGTTGGAGGAGTTCGGCCAGCAGGGCCGGGTCGGGGGGAGAGGGAACGGCCGCCAACAGGGGGTGTAGGGACCGATCTTCGAGGGTCGTGGTCGGTTGGTGCGTGGTGCAGGGCGCGTGCCTCATGCCGCAGTCCTTCGACGCGGTGGTTGTGCCCGATGCGAAGCAGGGCGAACACCGCGCCCCCAGCCTAGTCCTGCCCGGGGCTCAGCGGGTGGCGTCGGACTGGTTGCCGCGGCCCAGTGCGCGGGCGCACCAGCCGATGATGGAGGCGTTCACCAGTGCGCCGACGACCACCGCGACGAAGAACATGGCCTTGCCGCCCGGTAGTACGAGGAACACGAGACTGCCCGGGGCGGTCGCCAGGACCGGGACGACGCCCGCCATGGACTCGCCCGAGTCGTCCATGACGCTCACGACGACGGTCCAGACGAGCAGGGCCACGCAGAGCGCGAGGTAGCCGAGGGCGAAGGGGTTGCGGAGGTTCTGGCCGAGCCGGTGGAGGGGGGAACGGGCGGCGTTGGCGTCGGTACTGGGCATGGCTGTACTCCTAAGTGGCGCTGAGTGAAAGGGTGTTGAGGGTCGGTCAGAGGTGTTCGGCGCCCGGTGGGTTCGGGCGGGTGATGCCGAGGTCGTAGGCGAGGATCGTGGCCTGGACGCGGTCGCGCAGGCCGAGTTTGCGGAGCAGGGCGTTGACGTGGGACTTGACCGTGCCGACGGTGATGTCCAACTCCGCCGCGATCTCCGCGTTGTTGAGGCCCGAGGCGAGCAGGGCGAGGACGTTGCGCTGGCTGCCGGTGAGGCTCTCCAGTTCGCGCGGGCCGTTCTCGGCGTCGGAGCGGAAACCCGTGCCCGCGCCGGACGCGTAGTGGCCGATCAGCCTGCGGGTCGCGGACGGGGCGAGCACGCTCTCGCCGCTCGCCACCACCCTGATTCCCGCGAGGAGTTCGGAGGCGTGCACGTCCTTGAGGAGGAAGCCGGAGGCTCCCGCGCGCAGGGCGTCGAAGACGTACGCGTCGAGGTCGAAGGTGGTCAGCACGAGGACGCGCGGCGCGTTCTCCCGGGCGGTGATGATCCGGGTGGCGGCGATGCCGTCGAGTTCGGGCATCCGTACGTCCATCACGACCACGTCCGGGGCGAGTTCGGCGGCGAGGACCACCGCGGTCGCGCCGTCGGCTGCCTCGCCCACGACCGTCATGTCGTCCTCGGCGTCGATCACGGCGGCGAAGCCCGCGCGGACGATGCCCTGGTCGTCGACGACCAGCACCCTGAGGCTCATCGTTCTCTCTCCTCGTCGTCCGGTGCCGTGAGCGGCAGCCGGAGGTGGACCGTGCCCGGTGGGCGGCCGGCCGTCAGGGTGCCGCCGAGCGGCGCGATCCTTGCCGTCAGGCGGGCCTGTACGGCGGTGTCTGTGGCGCGGGGTACGCCGGTGGCCGTGATCGTCAACGTAGTGCCGTCCGCGTCGAGTTCCAGTACGGCTGGGTCGTTGTCGCCGGTCGCGAGGAGGGTTTCGGCTACGTGGTAGGCGGCGAGGTCCACCTCTGTGGGGAGGCGGGCCGGTACCCGGTCCGTCACGCGTATCTGTACGTCTCGGCCGGTGGCTCGGCACTGGTGTGCCAGCAGGTCGAGGGCCTGGACGGTGGGTTGGGGGCGCAGGTCGGGGGTTGTCGTCTCGTCGGCGTCTCGGACCGCGTCCAGGAGGGCGCGCATTGCGGTGAGGGCTTCTCGGGCTCGGGTGGCTGTTTCGTCCAGGTGGCCTGCCTGTGCCTCGGTGATCATGTCCGCGGTTCTGGCCAGGACGGTGGTTTCCAGCCCTGCCGCGATGCGGCGGCGTTCTGCCCAGGCGTCTCTTACGGCTTCCTCGGTCCAGGTGGCCAGTTGGGCTGTTTGGGTGCCCTGGGTTGCCTGGTCGCGTTGGTTGCGGAGGGTTCCCAGGTGGTGGGCAGCGGCGATGGTGAGTGACACGCCGGCTGTTGCGAGCGCGATTACGGACCAGGTGGGGAGTGTTGTGCCTCGGTGTAGGACGGCGATCGTGAGGGCGGTGGTGTGTGCGGCTGTGGCCGCGATCGGGAAAAGGAAGGCAGAGAGAGGGGCCTGAGATAGTCGGTATGTGCGGGGCGGTGGGGGCTGGTCGCGCAGTTCCCCGCGCCCCTTGAGGGCCGCTACCGCTGCGGATGTTGCCAAAGTGCTCAGGGTTGGGGGGAGTAGTACCGGGCCTGTGTAGTGGCCCAGCGACATTGCCATGGGCCACAGCAACGCCAAGCCCAGCAAGGCCAGTTGGACTGTTCTCGGTGCTCTGTGCAGCCACAGCAGGGCTACCGCCTGGGTTGCTGCCAGCAAGGTGAAGAGGACTCCCGCCGACACGTGCGTGCTGGTCGATGTCGCGTCCGCGCGGATGATCAGAACCGGGAGCAGGGGCTGGAAGCACAGGCCGAGCGCGGCGACGACCTGGGCTGCGCGGTAGCCGCGTGGGACGGCGTGTTCGACTGGGGCCGCCGTACGGCCGGGGAGGACGGCGCGTACCTCCCAACCGCCTTCCGCCGTCGGGCCGGTGGTCAGGGTGCCGCCTGTTTCTCGGGCCCGGGAGCGGAGGAAGCCCTGGCCTCGGCCGCCGCCCAGGCCTGTGGCGTGGGCCGGGGTGGCGGTCGGCGGGGCCGCGCTGGTGATGACGACGTCGGTGCGGGTTTCGCCGTAGTGGACGGTCACGGTCGTGTGGGCGCCGGGGGCGTGGCGGGCCACGTTGGTGAGGGCCTCGCGGACGATGCCGTAGGCCGCGTCCGCGACGGCGCCGTCGGGGAGGGGGTCGATCTCGAAGTCGACCGGTTGGTTGAGGCGGCGGAAGCCGGCGATCAGGGAGCGCAACCGCTCCTCGGGGGACGGGAGTTCCTCGCGGGAGGGGGCCGGGGCGCGGACCGCGCTGAGTGCCCGGGTGACCTCTCGGCCCGTCTCCGTCGCGAACTCCAGCGCCTCGGCGGCGAGTTCGGGGCGGCGTTCGCGCAGGCCGAGCGCTGCGCCGGCGGTGACGACGACGGCGGTCAGGTGGTGGGCGCTGACGTCGTGCAACTCCCGTTCCATACGGCGCCGTTCGGCTGCGGGGAGGCGGTGGCGTTCGGTTTCCGCGCGGTGCAGGAGGAGTTCGGCTGCCTGGCGGGCGCGGTGGGTGCGGCGTACGTAGAAGCCCGCGCCGCATGCCGTGGCGTAGAGCAGGGTGATCAGGACCAGGTCGAGGCCGTTGTTGTCGCTGAGGCCGTGCAGGGTGATGTTCTGCAGGAACTGCCAGAGCGCGAGCGTCACCACGCACAGGACCGTGGTGAAGGTGTCGCGCTCGGCGGCCACCGTGAAGAGGGCGAGTGCGACGCCCGCGGTGCCGAAGACCGCCATCGCCCCGGTGGGCAGCGGGCCCGCGCCCACCGCGCAGGCCGCGGCGACCACGATGAGCGTGATCACCGGGCGGGTGCGGCGCAGGGCGAGCGCGGCCGTCACGGATCCGGCGACCAGCGCGGCCACGAGCAGGTCGGCCGCGGTCGGCACGGTGCCGCGCAGCAGCGGAGCCACCGGCCACACCAGGGCCTGGGCACAGATCAGCAGGACCGGGAGCAGCCGGTCGTCGGTTCGTTTCATGACACTCAAAGGCTAGGGGCGCAGGTGAGGGGCCCGGGTCAGGCGGAAGGGGGATTACGGTCCCGCTCTTCTCTATCTCTGGTTCGACGCGGCAACCGTCCTTCCGCCCGAGGACCGCGCCCCGTCCCGCTCCTAGGCTCGATCACATCGAGGGAAGCGGTCGACCACCGCCTCCCACACCATCCACATCACCTAGGGGGACCTCCCATGTCCATGTCCAAGCGCGCTCTCCTTCTCTCCCTCGCCTCCGTCGCCGCGGTCGGCGGAGTCGTCGCCGGCGGGCTCGCCGCGTCGGCTGCCTCCGCACCGGAGAAGCCGACCCTGTCGAACGGCTCGGCCCACTACACCGCCCCGTCCGCGAGCGGCGACGGTTCCTTCACCTACACCGTGGACGTCAGCGACAACTCGGGCATCAAGGGCCTCAAGGTCATCGCGTGGCCCGCGAGCGGGAAGACCGTCCCGACCAAGGCCGACATGCGGTACGTCGAGTCCGCCACGTGCAAGAGCACCTCGGACGACACCTCCCGCTGCACCTACAAGGTCAAGGTCAGCAAGAAGGAGGCGGCGGAAGCGGTCAAGGGCACCTGGAACGTCTCGACGCTCGCCACCGCCAAGGACGGCGACACGACGTTCGTGTCCAAGGCGATCACCTTCGACGTCGCCGGCTGACATCGCCGACCGACCCCCGCACGCTGACGCCGGCACGCGGTCACGTGGGATACGGTGCCCCGTCTCGATCGAGACGGGGCACCGGTCGTTGTCGTGGAGGGTGGTAGAAGGGCATGGTCAACTCGCTTGCCGCGGGCGGGGGTTACTCCGGCACCCCGCTCGCCAAGAAGATCGGCGTCAAGCCCGGCCACCAGGTTCATCTGCACCATGCCCCCGCCGCCTGGACCGTCCCCGGACTTCCGGACGACTGCGAGGTCACCGTCGGTGGCCCCCGTGGCGCGGACGTCACCCTCGCCTTCTACCGGGAACGGCGCCAACTGGACGCGGAGGCCCCGGAGTTGGTGCTCGGCCTCGCCGACACCGCCATGCTCTGGATCGCCTGGCCCCGCAAGGCCGCCGGACATGTCAGCGACATCGCCGAGAACGACCTGCGCGACCTCTTCCTTCCGCTCGGTGTCGTCGATGTGAAGGTCGCCGCGCTGGGGGACGACTGGTCGGGGCTGAAGTTCGTACGCCGGAGGGAAAACCGGCAAAGCCACAACAAAGGTCCCGCAAAATGAACTTGAGTCGGAGCAACCGGCCGACCTGAGGCAACATCTTGGTGAACGGCGAGTGCTGCGCGGTCAGGGCGCGGGCATCGTCGGATGGCCGGATGGAGCGAGAGACGTGCCGGATGGAGTGAGCGACGTGGTCGGACCGAGGATCGCCGTCGCCGTGGTGACCATGGGAAACCGGCCCGCCGAGGTCGACGCCCTGCTCGAGTCCGTGGCCAAGCAGGACCTGCCGCCGACCCGCGTCGTGATCGTCGGAAACGGCTGCCGGCTCCCGGAGTTCACCGACCGGCTGTGCCTCCCCGGCGAGGTCACCACCATCGACCTCGACGAGAACCTCGGCTGCCCCGGCGGCCGCAACGTGGGTCTGGCCCGGCTCCGCGCGTTCGGTGACGTGGACGTCGTAGTCGAACTCGACGACGACGGACTGCTCGTCGACGCGGACGTGCTGCGCCGCGTGCGCGATCTGTACGCGGCCGAACCCCGCCTGGGCATCGTCGGGTTCAGGATCGCCGACGAGCACGGGGAGACCCAGCGGCGTCATGTGCCGCGGGTCGGCGCGGGGGATCCGATGCAGGGCGGGTACGTCACCGGGTTCCTCGGCGGCGGGCACGCGCTGAGCATGGCGATGCTCGCCGAGACGGGGGACTGGCCGGCCGAGTTCTTCTTCGCGCACGAGGAGACCGACCTCGCCTGGCGGGCCGCCGACGCCGGCTGGAGCATCCTGTACGCCCCCGAGCTGCTCCTCCAGCACCCCAAGACCTCTCCCGCCCGGCATGCCATCTACTACCGGGTCACCGCCCGCAACCGCGTCTGGCTGGTCCGCCGCCGGCTTCCGCTCGCGCTGATCCCGGTCCACCTGGGCATCTGGACGCTGCTCACGCTCGTACGGACACGGTCGGTGGCCGGGCTCCGGGCGTGGTTCGGGGGATTCGTGGAGGGCGTGCGCGAAACGGCGGGGGAGAGGCGGCCGATGCGGTGGCGGACGGTGTGGCGGCTTACGCGGCTGGGGCGGCCGCCGGTCATCTGACCGGCCCGTAGTACCTCGGATGTAAGGGGCGAGGGCCCCGGTCGTTCACCTCCGCCGACCGGGGCCCTCTCGCGTCCCCGGACCCGGCCGCGACGGCGACACTCCCCCGAGCTGCGCGTCGTACGCGCGCACCGTCGGGCCAGATCCGATGATGTGATCACATCAGGTCGCACCAACGAATCGCTAACATGTGGCCAGTGGCGCGCACGATGCTCCCGGGCCGCGTGGCCTGAAGTCGCCGGACGGCGACGGGAGACGCCCGGTACGGCAACGGATTCCGGCGTCGGCGGCCACGGCAGGCTGGCGGGAAACCGTCGTGAACAGGGCGGATATCCGCCAAGGGGCGCGGTCGCGAGAGGCCGGGCGGAAGGGTGTCGGGTTCGGTGTGATGCGGTACGAGCCGCGGTTCGGACTGCTGGGCACGCCCGTCCTTTTCGACCCCGCCGACGATGATGCCGTGCACCCCATCGGCAGCCCCAAGGTGCGGGTGCTGCTGGCCGCGCTGCTCCTGGAACCCGGCCGGGTGGTCTCCGTGGACGCCCTGAAGGACGCGCTGTGGGGCGGCTCACCGCCGGCGTCCGCGCACGCCTCCCTGCACAACCACGTGACCCGCCTCCGCCGACTCCTCGACGACCCCGACCGCCTACGCGCGGTACCGCCCGGATACGTACTCCGCGTCGACGAGGGCGAGTTGGACGTCCACGTCTTCGAGTCCCAGGTCGCCATGGCCCGCACCGCGCACGCGGCGAAGGACTGGCCCGTGACGGTCCGCGCCTGCACGGCGGCCCTCTCCCTCTGGCGCGGCACCCCGCTCAGCGGCGTCCCCGCCGAACTCGGCGGCTACGCCTTCGCCCAGCGCCTGACCGAGGCCCGCCTCCTCGCCCTCGAATGGTGCTACGACGCGGAGTTGGCCCTGCGCGGCCCCCGACTCGGCGCCCTCGTCCCCGAGTTGGCCGCGCTGGTCGCCGACCACCCCCTCCGCGAGTCCTACCACCGCCAACTGATGCTCGCCCTCCACCACACCGGCCGCCAGGCGGAGGCCCTCGCCGTCCACCGAGACCTCCGCAACCGTTTGATCGAGGAGCTGGGGATCTGTCTCTTATACACATCTCCGAGCCCACGAGACTAGGCATGATCTCGTATGCCGTCT
>NZ_JNXE01000048.1 GCF_000716605.1 Streptomyces sp. NRRL F-525
CGGAGATGTGTATAAGAGACAGGGGTGACGGAGAGGGGGCGGGGTGGCTGGGGTGAGGGTGACGGAGAGGGGGCGAGGTTGGCTGGGGTGAGGGTGACGGGGTGAGCGGATCGGATGGCGAGGGTGAGCGCGGTGAGGGTCGGGCGGGCGCTGTCGCCGACTCGCTTCCTTCGGGTCCTGCCGGGGTGTGTCTCCGGCGAAGCCCCTTCCGACGGCGCCGAACTGCCTCGCACCACCCGGATCACCTGCACGGCATCGAGCCGGCGGCCCGCCTCGCGTCGCCCTCGCGCTTCTCGCCACCGCTCCGTCTCCAACGCCATCACCGAGGCATCCCGGCCCGTGCATACCTCCTCCCCCATGCAGCGGCCGCCCTGCCGGCACCGCCACCGAGACACCCCGCCCGCGATACCCCCCGCCGCTCCGGCTGGCCGCCACCCCCTTCCCCCGGGACACTGGACCCGTGCGCACAGTCAAAGCGACGGCCGCGGCCGTCTCCGTGGCCCTCGCGGCCGGTGTCGCCGGTGTTGCCGCCGGGCGGTATGCCAGTGACGCCGCGCTGAAGGCGCCGCCCGGGCGTCCCCTGCCGACCGAACCCCGGCTCACGGTGCACTCCACCGCCGCCGGGCAGATCGCGCTCACCCGGGACCTCGCCTCCCTGCGCCCCGGCACCTACGGCCTCGCAGGCGACGGCTCCCACGCGGTCGTCGGGCCTGTCGTCGAGACCGCGTCCACCTCGGCCGACGCCGTCGTACGCCGCCTCGAACGTGTCACCCACGGCACCCTCCGCCCCGGCGACAAGGTGTGGCTCACCCCGAACGTCCACGTCGGCAACCCGAGCGCCGCCCTCGGCCTGGACCACGCCGACATCGACATCCCCGGTGAACTCGGCTCCCTTCCCGCGTGGTTCGTGCCCGGAGCGCGCAGCACCTGGGTGATTGCGGTGCACGGACTGGCGGCGACCCGCGAACTCCCCCTGAACGTCATGGAGTTCCTGCACCGCAACAGCTTCCCGGTGCTCGCCCTCGCCTACCGCGGCGACCTGGGCGCACCCCGCAACCCCGACGGCCTGAACCACCTCGGCGAGACCGAGTGGCGCGACCTGGACGCGGCGATCCGCTACGCCGTGCGCTACGGCGCCGAGCACGTCGTCCTGTACGGCTGGTCCACCGGCGCCACCATGGCGCTGCGCGCCGCCGCCCACTCCGCGCTGCGCGACCGCGTCTCAGGCCTGGTGCTGGACTCCCCGGTGCTGGACTGGGAGACGACGCTGCGCGCCCTCGCCACCGCCCGCCACACCCCGGGCGCGCTGCTGCCGCTGGCGGTCCGCGCCGCCCAGGGCCGCACCGGTCTGCACGGCGACCGCATCGCCGAGGCCGCCGACCCGACCCGGCTCCGGGTCCCGACCCTGATCTTCCACGGTCCGGACGACACCGTGGCCCCCTGGACCCTCTCCCGCCGCTTCGCCGCGCACCGCCCCGACCTGATCACCCTCCAGCCGGTCGCCCACGCCCCGCACAGCGCGATGTGGAACGCCGACCCGGCCGGCTACGAGGAGATCCTGCGCCGCTTCCTGACGCCGCTGATGTGATCCCGCCTGCCGCCGGTGTGGTCCGCACCCCGCCGATGCCATTCGCTCACCGCCGATGTGATCCACCGGCCCGTACCGGACGCCCCTCTTCACCACCCCGGCCTTCCACCCCCGCCACACCCCGCCGACCTTCCGTTTAGCCCTGTACCACTGGCCTGATCCCGGTCCCCAGCTGCCCGCGGGACCCCGTGCCTTGGCCCTCCCCGTCGCCCGCCGTGACATTCCGTTTGGGTTTTCGGACCGTCAACCGGAAGACTGCACCCGTGACGTCCCGTATCCCGCGCGACTCCAGGCTTCGACTCGTCCGCCCGCGACCCCTGGCCGCCGCCCCCCGAGCGATGAACCAGCGGCGCTCGCGCCGCCCCGCACCCCGCCCTCCGGAGGGCACACCGGCCCCCGCGGAACTGGCCAGAATGGCTCGCTCCGGCCTGGCCGGAGCAGCCCGCGTCGCCCACTGGGCCGACGCCGCACTACGCCCCGGCCGTGACAGCGCGAGCCCCGACGGCAAGGGCACCCTCTCCGACGCGACCGCCGAACTCGCGGCCGAGGATCTGGGCCTGACCCCGGCTCAGGTCCGCGCCGACTGGGACACCGCCCGCCTCGCCGGCCTCGTCGAGGTGCACGGCGACGAGGCCCGCCCCGGCTGGCGGCTGCGCGCCTGGGACCGCGACGACAGCGCCGTACTGCGCGGCTGGGTCGCCCTCTTCGACGCCTGGTCGCTCGCCCACCCGGAACCCCGGGAGCACGAGCCCTCAGCCGTCGCCGAGGTCGTCTCGGCCATGCCCCAGGTGCTCTCCTTCCTCCAGCTGTCCGCCGGGCCCGTCCCCGTCGAACAGCTCCTCGACCTCCTCGGCCAACGGGTCACCGAACTGCGCACCGAGCGCTGCGAGATCCCCTACGGTCCCCAGCCCGAACCCGTCCAGCAGCCTCCGGCCGCCGACACCCTCGACACTCCCCTCGACCCCCTTCTCGACTGGGCCCTGCACGCCCTCGCCTCCGTCGGCGCCCTCACCTACGGCGATGCCCAGGCCACCCTCACCCCGCTCGGCAGCTGGGCGGTCTGGGTCAAGCTGGAGCAGATCTGCGTGGCCGCGCAGAGCCCCGCCGGGAACATCGAGCAGTCCGCCGAGGACATGCTCCGCGGCTGCTCCCAGCTCCGCCCGAACGCCGCCCGCGCCGAGTACCGCGCCTGGCTCGCCGCCCGCACCGTGGGCACCGCCGTCGGCCAGCTGATCGACGCAGCCCGCGGCGAGGACGCCCTGCTGCGCGGCCTCGCCTTCGAGGCGCTGCGCGTCGTAGGCGCCCCGGCAGAGCCCGACGTCCGCGCCGTCGCCGACGAGGCGACCCTGCGGCCGTACGCCCTGCTGTGGCTCGCGGAGCACGACGGGATCGACCCGGAGGACGCCCACGAGGTGCTCACCCGCGAAGAGGCCACCTGGTTGTGGGTCGACAGCGCCGCCGCCGTCGCCGACCACGGGGAGGCCCCGCTGCTGGTGCGGCACCTGGAGTCCGCGATCCAGCCGACCGTCCCGATGCTCCTCGACGAGGTGCGCGCCGTGGGTCATCCCCGCACCGTGCAGGTCCTCGTCGCGCTCGCCGCCGCCCACCCGGACCCGGCCCTCGCCAAGGCCGTACGCCGGGCGGCATTCCAGGTGCACACGGGGGGAAGCTAGGCGCGGTCAGGTCCCTGTCTTCGGTATCTCCGGCAGCTCCGGAGCGTACGTACCGAAGCTCCAGATGTTGCCCTCGGCGTCCCGGGCCATGTAGTCCCGCGAGCCGTACTCCTGGTCCGTCGGGGGCATCAGGATCTCCGCGCCGTGCTCCACGGCCCGCCGGTGATGGGCGTCGACGTCGTCCACGACGATGTACACACCGGTGGGACCCGCGCTCTTCATCGCCTCGTCGAAACGGCCGCCGTGGCCCTTCGAGCCGAGCATCACCGCGCCGTTGCCCTGCACCAGCTCCGCGTGCATGACCGAGCCGTCCTCGCCCTCGTACACCGCCAGCTCGGTGAAGCCGAAGGCCTCCGTGAGCTGCCGGATCGCCGCCTTCGCGTCCGCGTACAGCAGGGACGGGTAGATGCTCGGACGCCCGCTGTCCTTGTCTGCCATGCCGATCACTTCCTTGTGCATCGGGTGTTTGAGCCCGTCGGGTGTTCTGTGATGTACCCATCGGGTGTTTTTCGATGGTCTGAGCGCTTTCGACGAGTCTTGCACCCGCCACTGACAACGCCCCCCGAACCGGGCACAGCGGCCGCCGGCCACGGTCAGCGGAAGGTGTTGCACTGCGCCATGTCCCCGGTCCGGTAGCCCGTGTAGAACCACTGCTGCCGCTGCGCCGCCGACCCGTGCGTCCAGCTCTCCGGCGTCACCCGGCCCTGGAACCGCTCCTGGATCCGGTCGTCGCCCACGGCCGCCGCCGCGTCCAGTCCGTCGCGGATGTCGGCGTCCGTGAGGCTGGTGATCAACGGCCGCCCGGTCGACTCGTCCTTCGTGGTGGTCGCGTGGTGCGCCCAGACCCCGGCGTAGCAGTCGGCCTGCAGCTCCACCTTCACCGCGTTGCTATTCGCGCCGGTCCGCCCGTCCTGCGACCTGCCGAGCGTGCCCATCAGGTCCTGCACGTGGTGCCCGTACTCGTGCGCCACGACATACGCCTGCGCGAACGGCCCGCCGCTGGAGCCGAACTTCGTCCGCAGCTCGTCGAAGAACCCCAGGTCCAGATAGACCTTCCGGTCCCCGGGACAGTAGAACGGCCCCACCGCCGAGGTCGCCGTCCCGCACGCGGTGGCGACCTGCCCGCCGAAGAAAACGGTGGGCGACCGCGTGTACGTACCGCTGCGCCGCCGGAACTCCTGCGCCCAGAAGTCCTGCACGCTGTTGACCACCGCGACGATGCGGCAGTCCTCCTTGGTGTTCGCGTCCTGCCCGGTACGGCAGGTCGACTGCACCTGGGCCAGCGAGGACGCGGTCGCCGCCGGTGAGTCGCTGCCCGACGACAACCCCAGGTTGTCGGGACCGACACCGAAGAAGAGCCCGAGCAGCAGCGCGATCAGCCCCGCGAGGCCACCGCCCACGGTCGCCCGGCCACCGGGAATCCGGCTGCCGCGCACGTCCTGCACTTCGGAGGTGTCCAGATTCGCGTCGTCGTCGAACTGCATGGCGTCATCCTCGCCCGCCGTTCCCGGCGGGGCGCCGGACGAGGGGCCGAACGGGGGACGTCCTCCGACCCTGCCCGTCGAGCCACGCGCGCGTGTGCCGTGCTGAAGGGGATCGCGGAGGCACCGGTCGTCCTACCCAGCCTGCACACGCACGTGCAGTACGTCACGCGCGTGTGCCGCCCGTTCTCCAGGCACCGGCCCGGACCGCCCAGCTCATGGCTGTGGACGACCGGTACCGGATCACCCCGGGCCGCCCGCCCCAGGGCGATGACCCGCCGCGCACAGGAAAAGCGCTTGCATGTCCCCGTTAGACTTGGCCCATGGCCATTCTCCTCGCGCATTAGACGGCGGGAACGTCCTCAGCCGCCCCTTCCGCCTACGACCCCGCTCTGGAGTCTGACCGTGATCTCCGCCTCCGGTATCGAGCTGCGCGCCGGTGCCCGCGTCCTCATCGAGTCCGCCACCTTCCGTGTCGCCAAGGGCGACCGCATCGGTCTGGTCGGGCGCAACGGCGCCGGCAAGACCACCCTGACCAAGGTCCTGGCCGGCGAGGGCCAGCCCGCCGCCGGCACCGTCACCCGCTCCGGCGAGGTCGGCTACCTCCCGCAGGACCCCCGCACCGGCGACCTGGACGTGCTCGCCAGCGACCGCATCCTCTCCGCGCGCGGCCTGGACACCCTGATCCGCAAGATGCGCGAGAACGAGCAGCGCATCGCCAACGGCAGCGGCGCCACCCGCGACAAGGCCATGCGGCAGTACGAGCGCCAGGAGACGGAGTTCCTCACCAAGGGCGGCTACTCCGCCGAGGCCGAGGCCGCCACCATCGCCGCCGCGCTGAACCTCCCGGACCGCGTGCTCGGCCAGCCGCTCCATACGCTCTCCGGCGGTCAGCGCCGCCGTATCGAGCTGGCCCGCATCCTGTTCTCGGACGCGGACACGCTGCTCCTGGACGAGCCCACGAACCACCTCGACGCCGACTCGATCGTCTGGCTGCGCGACTACCTGAAGACGTACCGCGGCGGCTTCATCGTGATCTCCCACGACACCGACCTCGTCGAGACGGTCGTCAACAAGGTGTTCTATCTGGACGCCAACCGCTCCCAGATCGACTACTACAACATGGGCTGGAAGCTCTACCAGCAGCAGCGCGAGGCCGACGAGAAGCGCCGCAAGCGCGAGCGGCAGAACGCCGAGAAGAAGGCCGCTGCCCTGCACTCGCAGGCCGACAAGATGCGCGCCAAGGCCACCAAGACGGTCGCCGCGCAGAACATGGCCAAGCGCGCCGACCGCCTGCTCGCCGGGCTCGACGCGGTCCGAGTCTCCGACAAGGTCGCCAAGCTGCGCTTCCCGGAGCCCTCGCCCTGCGGCAAGACGCCGCTCATGGCGGAGGGCCTGTCGAAGTCGTACGGCTCCCTGGAGATCTTCACCGACGTCGATCTGGCCATCGACAAGGGTTCGCGCGTCGTCATCCTCGGCCTGAACGGCGCGGGCAAGACGACCCTCCTGAAGCTCCTCGGCGGTGCCGAGAAGCCGGACACCGGGGAGGTCATCGAGGGCCACGGCCTCAAGCTCGGCTACTACGCGCAGGAGCACGAGACCCTCGACCCGGAGCGCACGGTCCTGGAGAACATGCGCTCCGCCGCCCCCGACCTGGACCTGGTCGAGGTCCGCAAGACGCTCGGCTCGTTCCTGTTCTCCGGGGACGACGTCGACAAGCCGGCCGGGGTCCTCTCCGGCGGCGAGAAGACCCGCCTCGCGCTCGCCACCCTGGTCGTGTCGTCCGCGAACGTCCTCCTCCTGGATGAGCCGACGAACAACCTGGACCCCGCCAGCCGCGAGGAGATCCTCGGCGCACTGCGCACCTACAAGGGCGCCGTCGTTCTCGTCACCCACGACGAGGGCGCCGTGGAAGCGCTCCAGCCGGAGCGCATCATCCTGCTGCCGGACGGCGTCGAGGACCTGTGGGGCGCGGACTACGCGGATCTCGTCGCGCTCGCCTGACAGACGGCTGCCTGACGGTCAGCGCCGCGTGACCGAATGCTTGATCCACGGCGTATGGATCATTCGGCCTACCGGTGATCCACCATCTGTGTGAGATCTCCTCGTACCGAGGTGTGTCGTACACCGATTTCCCGGCCGAGCCCTTTATCGACAAGGGCTCGGCCGTCCTGCGTCTCTGACCAGGTACTTCACGGAACAACTCGTTCGGCCGTACGGACACACCCCTCAGGAATTCCACATTCCACTTGTGGGGACGCGCTCCTGTCGTCAAAACCTTGTCTTACGGACCTTGCCGAATGGGTGGCCATGAACGCTTGGAGGGGTGATCATGAGGAGACCAAGAGCGCACTTCCCATGAGGAGGCACGGGTGGCCGAGACTCTGAAGAAGGGCAGCCGGGTAACCGGCGCCGCGCGCGACAAGCTCGCGGCAGACCTGAAGAAGAAGTACGACTCCGGTGCGAGCATCCGAGCGCTGGCCGAGGAGACCGGCCGCTCGTATGGCTTCGTCCACCGGATGCTCAGTGAGTCGGGCGTCACGCTTCGTGGGCGTGGCGGGGCGACGCGGGGCAAGAAGGCTTCGGCCTGACCCCGGGTGGCTCATCGGCTTCGATGGTGGCCACCCGGTCGGACGACTGACCGACCGGGTGGTTACTGTGCAGTCACTTAGCTCTGCTCTGCTGACCGCACACATCGGAGGCGCCCCATGGCTTCGCCCGAACAGGACGACAAGGACCTCGGTCCCGTACTCGACAAGGACGGCGTACGGCTCACCGTCGACGACGCGATCGCCACGGTGACGCTGACCAACCCGGCCAAACGCAACGCTCAAAGTCCTGCTCTCTGGCGGGCGTTGGCGGAGGCCGGACGGTCGTTGCCGGGCTCCGTCCGTGTCGTGGTGCTGCGCGCCGAGGGCAAGTCCTTCTCGGCCGGACTCGACCGGCAGGCGTTCACGCCCGAGGGCTTCGACGGCGAACCGTCGTTCATCGACCTCGCGCACAGCAGTGACGCCGTGCTGGACGGGACCATCGCCGAGTACCAGGCGGGCTTCACCTGGTGGCGACGCAGCGACATCGTGTCCATCGCCGCCGTCCAGGGGCATGCCATCGGGGCCGGGTTCCAACTCGCCCTCGCCTGTGACCTGCGCGTCGTCGCCGACGATGTGCAGTTCGCCATGCGCGAGACCAGCCTCGGACTGGTGCCCGACCTGACCGGCACGCATCCCCTGGTGGGCCTCGTCGGCTACGCCCGCGCGCTGGAGATCTGCGCGACCGGGCGCTCCGTCCTGGCCGAGGAAGCCGTCAGCACCGGCCTCGCGAACATCGCCGTACCCGCCGACCAGCTCGAGGACGCCGTACGCGACCTGACCGGCGCGTTGCTGGCCGCCCCGCGCGACGCCGTCATCGAGACCAAGGCGCTGCTCCAGGGCGTCCAGGGCCGCGCCTACGACGACCAGCGCGCCGCCGAGCGTGCCGCCCAGGCGCGACGCCTGCGGGACCTGGCCGGCGTCGGCGAATAGGACCGTCAGCCCACCTCGCCGTCAGTCCACCTTGGTGACCAGTACGGCCACGGTCGGGTGACCGGGCAGCGCCTCGCCGACCCCCGCGCGGACCTCCCGGGCCACATCCAGGGCCCGGCGGTCCGCGCGCACCGCGAGCTCCACGCGCGCGTGCAGACGCGGCAGCGCCCCTTCGCCGGTGACCTCCTCGAGGTGCACCGCCCGGCCGAGCCCGCCCAGCGCACCGGTCAGCCGGGCCACTCCCGGGACGGCGAGCGCGGTCGCGGCGACCAGGGACTCGCTGTCGCCGCCGTCAACACGGTCAACATGGTCCACACGATCAATGTCATCAACATGGTCAATGTCGGCAGCGGGATCGTGATCCGCACCGTCCACACGGTCGACATCGTCAATGACATCAATGTCGTCAACGTCGTCCATATGGTCCAGCAGGACCGTCACCTGTAGATCAACCTCGTCCACCACCAGACCGAGCCGCTCCACCGCGGCCGTCGCCAGTGCCGTACGCAGCCGGGACGCCGCCTCCGGCAGGGGTTCGGTCGCCACGGCGGCGAAGTCGGCCGTGATCCGCAGCGGCCCGGGCGGCAGCGCACCCGGCGGAGGCGGTACGGCGGGCTCGTGTGTGTCCTCGGGATCGGCGAGCGCGATCCGCAGCGCCCCCAGTCGCACGCCCCGCACCTGATCCGCCGCGGCCCGCAGCACTCCCTCCGCCGCCCGCTCGGCGATCCACGCGCCGTCGCGCCGATCACCCAGGGGCAGCAGCCTGCCGAGCCGCAGTTGATGCCGTACCGCTCGCGTCCACGCGTCCGCCGTCATTCCTCCAGCCTGCCGCATGTCCAGCGCGGGACCGAGCAACCGCAACTACCGTGGTCGAAGGACGACGACCGAAAGGGATGTACGGCGATGACCGACATGACGGAGCGGAACCGGACACAGGACCCCGACGGTGAGCGGGAGTCCGTACAGACCCGCAAACCCCCCACCAAACGCGGCGGCGGCGACCCCGCGTCCCGGGGGCGGACGACCATCGCCGACGGCGTGGTGGAGAAGATCGCCGGGCTGGCCGCCCGGGACGTCCTGGGCGTGCACGCCATGGGCAGCGGGCTGTCCCGCACCTTCGGGGCCGTGCGCGACCGGGTGCCCGGCGGCACGAAGTCGGTGTCCCGGGGTGTGAAGGCCGAGGTCGGCGAGGTGCAGACCGCGCTCGACCTGGAGATCGTCGTCGACTACGGGGTGTCGATCGCGGATGTCGCCCGGGCCGTACGGGAGAACGTCATCGCGGCCGTGGAGCGGATGACCGGACTTGAGGTCGTCGAGGTCAACATCGCGGTCAGCGACGTGAAGCTGCCGGACGAAGAGGACGACGAACCGGAGCCCCGACTCCAGTGACCGAACCGGCGAACGAACCCATGAGCGGGCCGACGAACGAGCTGAGGAGCGCAGGATGAGCAGGGCCGTGGTCGGCATGATCGCCGGAATGGCACTGGGCTTCGCCGGATACTTCGGCGGGTTCGGGGCCTTCCTGCTGGTGGCGGCCCTGGGCGCCATCGGGTTCGTCGTCGGCCGGTTCCTGGAGGGGGACCTGGAACTCGGCGACTTCTTCCGCTCGCGCGACGACCGGCGGCGATGACCCGCGTGAGCGGCGGGGACGGCGCGGTCGACGAGCGCGGCAGACCCCTGGCCGTCATCGCGCCCGGTGAGCGGGGCGCCACCCGCATCGCCGACCGGGTCGTGGCGAAGATCGCCGCGCAGGCCGCGCGAGAGGCGCTCGGACCGCTGCACCCGGACGCCGCGTCGCCGCATGCCACCGTGGTCGTACACCACGACACGGTACGCGTGCGCGTGCACCTCGAACTCGACTATCCGTGCGACATCGGCGCGCGCTGTTTTCAGGTGCGTCGACAGGTGGTTCAGCGGGTACGCGCGTTGGTGGGCATGGAGGTGCCCGAGGTCGCCGTCCAAGTGGAACGGCTCCATCCGGCACATGGCGCGGCACAGGGGAGGACGCGATGAGCGAGCCCCAGGGCTCCGACGGCACGACCCAACGACTACCGGTCATCGAGAAGGAGACCGACCCCGGACCCGGCGGATACACCGCCGCGTCCGACTACGACCCCGTTCCCGTCGTCCACGACGGCGACGGCAAGGGCGGCCGCTTCTGGTCGGCGCGCCGCGTCCCCGCGGCCGTCGTCGCCGTCCTGCTGCTCGTCGGCGCCGGCGCCCTGCTTTACGACGTCACCGCCGTGCGCGCGGAGCGGCCCGCCGCGCACTGGCGCCGGGAACTGGCCCGGCAACTCGCCGAACGGCCCCTGGACGACACCTGGGTGCTCGTCGGCGCCGGTATCGCCGCCGCCCTCGGCCTCTGGCTGATCGTGCTCGCGGTGACACCCGGCCTGCGCCAGGTGCTGCCGATGCGCCGCACCCACGCGGACGTCCGGGCCGGCCTGCAGCGCGCCGCCGCCGCGATGGTGCTGCGCGACCGGGCCATGGAGGTCTCGGGCGTGCAGTCGGTCCGCGTGCGCACCAGCCGCACGAAAGCCGACGTCCGCGCGGTGTCGCATTTCCGTGAACTCGACGATGTACGGGCCGACTTGGACGCCGTCCTCGGCGACGCGATCACCGGGCTCGGACTCGCCCGGCCGCCCGCGCTGTCGGTACACGTCGGCCGCTCCGGCCGGAAGGGATGAGGCCGATGCTCAGGATCGTCAACCGCGCGGTGATCGGCGTCGTAGGCCTCGTCCTGCTCGTGCTGGGCGGCTCCGTCCTGGCCGTCGGCCTCGGCGTGAAGCCGCCCTCCTGGTGGATCTACGACGGGCGTCACGACGTCCTGCTGAGCGACGCCCGGCGGACCCGCTGGCGGGGCGACGGCTGGTGGTGGCCGACGGTCCTCGCCGTGCTCGCCGTCCTCGTCCTGCTCGCCCTGTGGTGGCTCGTCGCGGTGCTACGGCGCCGTCGGCTCACCGAGGTCGCCGTCAGCACCGGCGACGGCGAGGGTGCGTTGCTGCGGGGCCGGGCCCTGGAGGGCGTCCTCGCCACCGACGCCGGCTCCCTGGACGGCGTGGCCCACGCGCACGTGCGGCTCGCCGGCACCCGCACGGCACCCGAGGCCCGCGTCCAGCTCAGCCTGGAACCGCACGTGGACCCCGGAGTCGCCCTCGACCACCTGACGGCCAACGCCCTTGCCCACGCCCGCGATTCGGCGGGCCTGGAGACGCTGCCGACGGAGGTCCGCCTGACGGGAGTCAAGCACCGCGCGGAAAGGGTGAGTTGAGCGCCCCAAAGGGGCGCGGGGAACTGCGCGACCAGCCACAGACGGCCCGCAGCCATACGACTTCAGAACCCATGCCGCATCCCACCGTCGACAGGCACCATGATCCCCGTCAGATAGGACGCGGCCGGCGACAGCAGAAACGCCGCCACCCGCCCGAACTCGTCCGAAGTCCCGTACCGCCGCAACGGAATCCGCGACTCGTTGGCCGCACGCGTGGCCTCCGGGTCCGCGGACAACCCGTCCAGCTCGCGCACGCGGTCCGTGTCGATGCGGGCCGGAAGCAGCCCCACGACGCGGATGCCGCGCGGCCCCAGCTCGTCTGCGAGGGACTTGGCGAAACCGGCCAGACCGGGCCGCAGCGCGTTCGAGATCGTCAGCCCGGGGATCGGCTCGTGCACCGAACCGGACAACACGAACCCGATGACACCGCCCGCCTCCAGCTCCTCGGCCGCCGCACGGGCGAGCCGTACCGCGCCCAGGAACACCGACTCGAATGACGACTGCCACTGCTCGTCGGTGGTGTCGCCGACGAACCCGGGCGGCGGCCCGCCGACGCTCACGAGGATGCCGTCGAAGCCCCCGAAGTGCTCGCGCGCGGCGGCGATCAGCCGGACCGGCGCCTCCGCGTCGGCGTTGTCGACGGCCACGCCGACCGCGTTCGGCCCCAGCTCGGCCGCCGCGTCGGCGGCGCGCTTCTCGTCGCGCCCGGTGACGACCACCTTCGCGCCGTCGGCCAGCAGCTCGCGCGCGGTGGCGTTGCCCAGTCCGCGGGTGGCTCCGGTGACGACGTACACCCGGTCCTTCAGTCCAAGATCCATGGTCCCTATCCTGCCTCCTCGTCCCCGAACAGGGTGAGGGCGGTGTTCACCAGGCCGATGTGGCTGAACGCCTGCGGGAAGTTGCCCAGCAGCCGGCCGGCCACGGGGTCGTACTCCTCCGCGAGCAGCCCCACGTCGTTCGCGAGGCCCACCAGGCGCTCGAACAGCACCCGGGCCTCCTTCTTGCGGCCCGTCATCTGGAGCGCGTCCACGAGCCAGAAGGAGCACGCCAGGAAGGCGCCCTCGTCGCCGGGGAGTCCGTCGACGGGGGTGTCGGCGGCGGTGTCGTAGCGGCGTACGAAGCCGTCGTGGCCCAGGGCCTCGCGGACCGCGTCGACCGTGCCGACGACCCGCGGATCGTCGGGCGGGAGGAAACCGAAGCGGGGGATGAGCAGCAAGGCGGCGTCGAGTTCCTGCGAGCCGTAGTACTGCGTGAACGTGTTGCGCTCCGGGTCGTAGCCCTTCTCGCACACGTCCCGGTGCACCGCGTCGCGCAGTTCGCGCCAGCCTTCTAGGTCGCCGGGCAGGTCGGCGTACTCCTCCAGGGTGCGGACGGCGCGGTCGGCGGCCACCCAGACCATGACCTTGGAGTGCACGAAGTGCCGGCGTCCGCCGCGCACCTCCCACAGGCCCTCGTCCGGCTGCTGCCACTGCGCGCGCAGCCACTCCAGGAGGACGGCCTGGAGCGACCACATGTGCGGCTTGGGGGACAGGCCCGCGCGGCGGGCCAGCCACAGGGAGTCCAGCACCTCTCCGTAGACGTCGAGTTGGAGCTGGTTGACGGCGCCGTTGCCGATCCGGACGGGCGCCGACCCGCCGAAGCCGGAGAGGTGCGGCAGCTCGAATTCGGGGAGCCGTCGTTCGCCCGCCACGCCGTACATGATCTGCAGGTCCGCCGGGTCGCCCGCGACCGCGCGCAGCAGCCAGTCGCGCCAGGCCTCGGCCTCCTTGTGGTAGCCCGCGGCGACCAGGGCGCCCAGGGTGAGGCTGGAGTCGCGCAGCCAGCAGTAGCGGTAGTCCCAGTTGCGGACGCCGCCCATCTCCTCGGGGAGCGACGTGGTGGCCGCGGCGACGATGCCACCGGTCGGGCGGTAGGTGAGCGCCTTGAGGGTGATCAGGGAGCGTACGACCGCGTCCCTGTAGGGGCCGTCGTAGCGGCAGCGGGCCGCCCAGCGCCTCCAGTCCGCGACGCTGGTGTGCAGCGACTTGTACGGGTCCACGAGCGCCGGACGGGGCTCGTGCGAGGGATGCCAGGTGAGGACGAAGGCGACCTTCTCGCCGGCCTCGACGGTGAACTCCGAGAGGGTGCTGAAGTCCTCGCCCCAGGTGCGTACTTCGGGCTCGCTGCGCAGCCACACCGAGTCGGGACCGGCGACGGCCACCCGGTGCCCGTCGGACCTGCGCACCCACGGCACGACCGAGCCGTAGTCGAAGCGCAGGCGGAGCCTGCTGTGCACGGTGACCTTGCCGCTGACGCCCTCCACGATGCGTACGACGTCGGGGGCGCGGTGGCGCTGGGGCATCAGGTCGGTGACGCGGATCGTGCCCTCGTCGGTCTCCCACTCCGTGTCCAGGACCAGGGTGTCGGGGCGGTAGGCGCGGCGGGTGCAGCGGTCGGCGCCCTTGGGGGCGATGCGCCAGTGGCCGTTGTCCTCGTCGCCGAGCATTCTGGCGAAGCAGGCGGCCGAGTCGAAGCGCGGCAGGCACAGCCAGTCGACCGAGCCGTCCATGCCGACCAGGGCCGCGGTCTGTTCGTCGCCGATGAGGGCGTAGTCCTCGATACGTGGGTGCACGGGGTGCGGGTTCCCTGCCTGTCGGTGAGGCAATCAAGGTTCGGGGCCGGGCGGGTGAAGAAAGGCCCGGGTCACACGGTCGCGGGCTCGGCCTCCGCCGTCTCCTCCTGCTTCGCCGCGGCCTCCCGGCGGTCGCGGGCCTCGCGGCGGGCGAGGACTACGTAGCCGACGGGCACGGCCGCCGCGAACAGCCACCACTGGATCATGTACGCGTAGTTCAGCGGGGCGTCTTCCTTGCCCGGGTCGGAGATCTGCTCGGGCGTGTCGCCCTTCGGCTCCGGCGCGGTCTGCTCGACATAACCGCCGAGCACCGTGGCGTGCAGGCGCCGTGCCTGCTCCTCGCTGTTGATCAACATGATCTGCCGGTCGGGCAGGCCCTTGATGTCCTTGATGCCGCTCGCCGCGGTCGTCTCGTCGGCCATCAGACGCCCCGTGATGGTCGTTCTGCCGCTCGGCGGGGCGGGGATCTTCGGGAAGGCCGTCTGCACCCCGGTGGCCGGGATCCATCCACGGTTGATCAACACGACCTTGCCGTCCGTCAGCACGAACGGGGTGAGGACGTGGAAGCCGACCTCGTCGTCGTCATTGGTACGACGCCGGACGACGACTTCTTTAGAGGTCTCGAAGGTGCCGGTCGCGGTGACGGTGCGGTACTTCTCGGTACGGGTCACCGCGTGCCCCGGGGTGCTGATCGTCTCCACGGGGACCGGCTTCGCGTGCAGCGCGTTCGTGACCAACTGGTTCCGGGCGCTGCGCATCTCGTAGCGGTGCATCTGCCAGATGCCCAGCCTGATCATCGTGGGGATCAGGAGGAGGGTGATCAACGCGAGGATCACCCACTGCCGGGACATCAGGAAGCGGTACACCCCACGACCGTACAACTCGGTCGTGGGGCGCATTCAGGGGGGTACCGGAAGGGTACGGGCCGCGGCTTCCGGAAGGCCGGCGGCTCACACCTTGTCGATGATCCCCACCATCCCCTCCGCCCGCGCGCAGTGGCCCCCGCAGAACCAGCGCCCCTCGACCTCCACGCCCTGGCCGATGATCTGCACCCGGCAGTGCTCGCAGATCGGGGCCATGCGGTGGATCGCGCAGGAGAAGCAGTCGAAGACGTGCACCGCGCCCTGCGCGTGCACCTCGAAGCTCATGCCGTAGTCATTGCCGCACACTTCACATCTCGCCATGCGCCACAGGGTGGGCCGTCCACCCGGCACGGGCGAGCGCGCGCGGGGCGAGTCGTACGACAATCACCCGTCCGTACGGTCACCGGGGCGCCGTCAGTCCGCCGCCTCGACGTCCCGCAGCAGCTGGCCGAACGCGGCCTCGTCGACCACAGGCGTGCCGAACTGCTTGGCCTTGACCACCTTCGAGGTGCCCGAGTCAGGGTCGTTCGTGACGAGGAGGCTGGTCAGCCGGGACAGGCTCGTCGCGACGTGCAGGCCTGCCTCCACGGCCCGGTCCTCCAGCAGCTCGCGCTCGATGGACGTGTCCCCGGAGAACGCGATCCGCATCCCCTGCTTGAGCGGCCGGCCGTCCTCGAAGCGCCCCGGGTTGGGATAGGGGCACGCGGGCCGCTTGCGCGCGGGACGCCAACTGCCCGCCCCGAAGCCGCCGTAGCCCCCTGCCTGCTGGCCGATCCGGGGTGCGGGCTGGGCCCACTCGGTGAGCGGCCGGCACTCGTGCAGGGGCAGTCGTACGCCGCCCTGGGCCGCCGCCCGCAGGCTCGGCCGGAACGCCTCGGCGAGCACGCGCGCGTCGTCCAGCGCGTGGTGCGCGCGCTGCTGGACGACGCCGAAGTGCGCTGCCAGGGACTCCAGTTTGTGGTTGGGCAGCGGCAGGCTCAGCTCCTTGGAGAGCGCGATGGTGCACAGGCGCTGACGGACCGGCGGCTCGATCTCCACGCGCGCGTACTCCCGCGCGATCATCTGCCAGTCGAAGACCGCGTTGTGCGCGACCAGCACCCGGCCCTCCAGGCGGGTCGCGAACTCCTCGGCGATGTCCTTGAAGAGGGGCGCGCCCTCCAGGACGTCACTCGTCAGACCGTGGATCCACACGGGGCCGGGATCGCGCTCCGGGTTGACCATCGTGTACCAGTGGTCCTCGACCTCGCCGAGGGCGTCCAGACGGTAGACGGCCGCGGAGATTATCCGGTCGTCCCGGGCCAGGCCGGTGGTCTCCACGTCAACTACCGCGTACCCCTGGGGATATGCGGCCGGCCACGGAGTGGCTGCGGACACTGTCGGCGAGTGGTCTTCGAGCATGGTCACTGAGGATACGGGCCGCCACTGACAGTCCTGTCCCTCAGGTCGCCCGCCCCGCCCGCCCGTTCGGGTCCGCCGAATGCACGTGCGCGTGGCTATGGACCTTTTGCCCGCCCGGTGCGACCGTGCTGCCCGCCTGACGGATGACGGCCTACGAAGGGCGGTACGGCGTATGGCACGCGTACGGTACGGCGCACGGACCGAGGCGGAGATCGCCGCCGCACGCACGGCGAGCTCCAGGCTCCCCGACATCTGGTCCACCGGTGTGGTGGCGGTCTGGGAGAGCGACCCGGACGCGGTCGCGGCGGTCCTGCCGCCGCCCCTCAAGCCCACCGGGCGGCCCCTGGTCCGGGTGAACATCAGCAAGGTCGAACTGACCGGATACCCCCTGGGCGCGGGCTCGTTGGCGGTCGCCGCCGCGCACGACGGCGTCGAGGGCTGGTACCCCCTGGTGATGCCGATGACCCACGAACGGGCCCTCATCGGCGGCCGCGAGGTCTTCGGGGAGCCCAAGAAACTCGGCGAGGTGACCGTCGAGCGCGTGGGCCTCGTCGTGCACGCGTCCCTCGCCCGGCACGGCATCGCCTTCGTCGAGGTCCGCGGCGCGATCAGCGAGGAACTGCCCCTCCTCGGACCGACGCAGAAGACCGACTTCTACTTCAAGTTCCTTCCCGCGGTGGACGGTTCGGGCTTCGACGCCGACCCCGTGCTCGTGCACTGCGTGCGCAACGAGAAGGTCCGCCGACTGGAACGCGTCACCGGGGACGTCGTCCTGCGCGAGTCCATGTACGACCCGGTAGCCGACCTCCCTGTACGCACCCTGGTGGACATCACCATCGGCGAGAAGACCAGCGACCAGCGCGGCAAGGTCGTCGAACGGGTCGACGCGCAAGCCCTGTTGCCGTACATCCACCAGCGCTACGACGACCCGCTCCAGATCCACGACGGGCCCCCTGAGGGGAGCGTCTGATGGAGCTGACGGAGGGTCAGGTCGCCGTCGTCACCGGGGCGGCGAGCGGGATCGGGCTCGCGATGGCACGGCGGTTCGCAGCCGACGGGCTCAAGGTGGTCCTCGCCGACGTCGAACAGGGCGCCCTCGACAAGGCCGCCGCCGACCTGCGCGCCGACGGTGCCGACGTGCACGCGTGCGTAGTTGACGTCGGCGTACGCCAACAGGTCCTGGATCTCGCCGAGTCGGCCTACGACACGTACGGCGCCGTCCACGTGCTGTGCAACAACGCCGGGGTCGGCTCCGGCGCCGAGGGCCGGATGTGGGAGCACGAACCCAACGACTGGCAGTGGGCGTTCGCCGTCAACGTGTGGGGCGTCTTCCACGGCATCCAGGCGTTCGTCCCAAGGATGATCAAGTCCGGTCAACCCGGTCATGTCGTCAACACGTCCTCCGGGGACGGCGGTATCGCCCCGCTGCCCACCGCCTCCGTGTACGCCGTCACCAAGGCGGCCGTCGTGACGATGACCGAGTCCCTGTACGCCCACTTGAAGGCGGAGCACGCGCGCGTGGGCGCCTCGGTGCTGTTCCCGGGGCCGCACATGCTGCGCACGGGGTTGTGGGAGTCGCACCGCAACCGGCCCGACCGGTACGCGAAGGAGCGCCCCCGTAGAACGCCGTACCGCAGTCTCGACCAGTGGGAGACCGCGATGAAGGCGGCGGGCAAGGAGGTCGCCTTCACGCCGGTGGAAGAGGTCGCCGACCTCGTCGTGGACGGCATCCGCGCGGACCGCTTCTGGCTGCTGCCGGAGAGCGAGCACAGTGACGCGCAGATCCGGGCACGGGCTGACTCGATGCTCGACCGGGCGAACCCGTCGTACCTAGAGAGCTTCATCCTGGACTGAGGGGGCTGTTGTGACCGACCAGGAGCCGTACCTGATCATCTCCTCCGACTGCCACGCCGGGCTGCCCACCGAGGAGTACCGGCCCTATCTGGACGCCCGGTTCCACCGGGACTTCGACGAGTTCCTCGCCGGACGCGACCGGCGCCGCGAGGAGATGACCCGGCTCGGCATCCGTAACGAGGCGTTCGCGGCGAAGTGGTTCCAGGACAACGAGGAGGGCCTGCGCGGGGGTTGGGACACCGCGCAGCGCCTCAAGGAGCTGGACGGGGACGGGGTGGCCGCCGAGGTGGTCTTCCCGGACGCGGATGCCGTGGACAGCCAGACGGCCGCGCCCTTCGGAGTCGGCCTTGGTCTCTCCGGGGACCAGGACCCGGAGTTGGGCATGGCGGGCGCCCAGGCCCACAACCGCTGGCTCGCCGACTTCGTCTCCGAGAACCCCGAACGGCATTGCGGAGTCGCCCTGTTGCCCGTGACGGCTCCTACGGAGAAGGTCGTCGCGGAGATCCACCGCGCCAAGGAGTCGGGCCTCGGCGCCCTGATGATCCCCTCCATGTGGGTCGACAAGGAGCCCTACCACGACCGGCGTTACGACCCCGTGTGGGCGGCCGCCGCCGAGTGCGGAATGCCCGTGCTTACGCACTCCGGGGCGGCCCCTCGCCACGAGTACGGCGACCATCTGGGCATCTATGTGAGCGAGGTGACCTGGTGGCCCGCCCGGCCGCTCTGGTTCCTGCTCTGGTCCGGGGTCTTCGAACGTCACCCGGGTCTCAAGTTCGGTGTGGCGGAGTCGGGTTGCTGGTGGCTGCCGAACCAGCTGTGGTTCATGGACCGCCTCTACCTGGGTGCCCACGGCGGCAAGAAGCTGTCGCCGTTCGCGGAGTTGAAGCGGCCGCCGAGCGAGTACCTCGACCGGCAGGTCTTCATCTGCGCCACCAACACCAAGCGCCGTGAACTGGCCCAGCGCTACGAGATCGGCGTCGACAACATCCTCTGGGGCAGCGACTTCCCGCACCCCGAGGGCACGTGGCCCGACACGCGCGCGTGGCTGAAGCGCACCTTCCACGACATCCCGGTGGACGAGACCCGCCGCATGCTGGGCCTGGCGGCGGCGGACGCGTTCGGCTTCGACGTGGCGGCCCTGGAGCCCCTGGCCCGCCGGATCGGCCCGACCCCCGCCGAACTCGGCCAGCAGGACGACCAGGAGGCCGTGACGGCGTCCTGGGCGCGCTCGCGTGAGGTGGGGCGGCACTGGCTGACCAACCACGACTTCCCGGTCCTGGGGGCGACGCCATGAGCTCCATGAAGGCCACGAGTGAGGACCGGTACACGGTCATCTCCGCGGACTGCCACGCGGGCGCCGATCTCCTGGACTACCGGCCCTACTTGGAGCAGCGGTACCACGACGAGTTCGACGCGTGGGCGGCCACGTACGTCAACCCGTACGAGGACCTGGTCGCCGACACGGCCGACAAGAACTGGAACTCCGGGCGGCGGATCGCGGAGCTGGAGGAGGACGGGATCGTCGCGGAGGTCGTCTTCCCGAACACCATCCCGCCGTTCTTCCCGTCCGGCTCCCTGATGGCCCCCGCGCCCACGGCCGAGGAGTTCCGGCGCCGCTGGGCCGGCCTGCGCACCCACAACCGCTGGCTGGCGGACTTCTGCGCGGCCGCGCCGGGCCGGCGGGCGGGTGTCTTCCAGATCCTCCTCAACGACGTCCAGGAGGCCGTCCAGGAGATCCGGTGGGCGGTCGGGGCGGGCCTCCGGGGCGGGTTGCTGCTGCCCGGCACCCCGCCGGGCTCGGGGCTGCCCGAGCTGTACTCGGCGACGTACGACCCGATCTGGGCCGTGTGCGCGGAACTCGGCGTGCCCGTCAACCACCACGCGGGCTCGGCCTCCCCGCCCCTGGGCGACGAACCGGCCGCCCGCGCGGTGTACATGGTCGAGACGACCTGGTTCTCGCACCGCGCCCTGTGGCACCTGATCTTCGGCGGCGCGTTCCGCCGTCACCCGGACCTGAGACTGGTCCTCACCGAGCAGGGCTCCGGCTGGATACCCGGGGTGCTCGACATGCTGGACTACTACCACGGGCGCCTGGTCGCGGCGGCCACGAAGGCATCGACCGCGGAGTCCAAGTTCGGCGCGGGGCTCGCCACTTCGATGGGCAAGGGTCCCTCGGAGGTATGGCGCGACAACTGCTTCGTGGGCGCCAGTTTCATGCGCCCCCACGAGGTGCCCCTGCGCGAGCGCATCGGCATCGAGAAGATCATGTGGGGGAGCGACTACCCGCACGACGAGGGGACGTACCCGTACTCCAGGGAGGGCCTCCGCTTCGCCTTCGCGCGCGTGCCGCGCGACGAGGTCGCCGCCATGCTCGGCGGCAACGCGGCTCGCGTCTACGGCTTCGACCTCGACACCCTGGACCCGATCGCGGCGAAGGTAGGTCCCCTGGTGAGCGAGATCGCGGAGCCCCTCGCCGAACCGCCGGCGGGCGCGACGAGCCCGGTGTTCGCACGGGGAGCGTCGGTACGGGTGTGGTGAGGGCGGGGGTGCGATCCTTCGCGGTGTGACGGAACCGACCAACGACGAGGCCCACGGCGAGAACCATGACGAGGCCCATGACGGCTCCCTGGGCTCGCGGCTGAACTGGCTGCGGGCCGCGGTCCTGGGAGCCAACGACGGCATCGTGTCCACCGCCGGTCTCGTCGTCGGCGTCGCGGGTGCCACGGACGACCGCTCGGCCCTGCTGACGGCAGGCCTCGCGGGCCTCCTCGCCGGCTCCATGTCGATGGCGGCGGGGGAGTACGTGTCCGTCTCCACCCAGCGCGACTCGGAGAAGGCCGCCCTGGCCCTGGAGAAGCGCGAGCTGAAGGAGCAACCGGAGGCGGAACTGGAGGAGTTGACCGAGCTCCTCCAGGACCGGGGCCTGACCCGTGAGGTGGCCATGGAGGCGGCGGCCCAGCTCACGGAACGCGACGCGCTGCGTGCCCACGCGCGCGTGGAGCTCAACATCGACCCCGACGACCTCACCAACCCCTGGCACGCGGCCTGGGCGAGCTTCCTGTCCTTCACGGTCGGCGCCCTGCTGCCCCTCCTGGCGATCGTCCTGCCCCCGGCCGACTGGCGGCTCAGCGTCACCGTGGTGTCGTCCCTGGCCGCGCTGGTCCTGACGGGCTGGAGCAGCGCCCGGCTCGGAACGGCGGACACGAGACCGGCGATGCTGCGGAACGTGGCGGGCGGGGCGCTGGCGATGGGGGTCACCTATGCGGCGGGCGCGTTGCTGGGGGCGGCCGGGGTGTAGTGACCCACAGCCGGGACACAGCGGGCCTATTGGCGGAGATCGCCAACAAGCAAGCGCGTACCCCCGGTAATACTTGTCGGTAACAACGTCTAGTCGCGGCCGACCAGCGGTCCTACGGTTCACCCATGCCGAACCTGCCCGATGCCGTGCTCTGGTCGATACCCGCCTTCGTGCTGCTCACCGTGATCGAGATGATCAGCGTGCGCGTCCATCCCGACGAGGACGCGGCGGGCTACGAGACGAAGGACGCCGTCACCAGCGTCGGCATGGGGCTCGGGAGCCTCGTCTTCGACTTCCTCTGGAAGATCCCGATCGTCGCGGTCTACACGGCGATCTACGAACTCACCCCGCTGCGCGTGCCCGTCCTGTGGTGGACGATCCCGCTGATGCTGCTCGGGCAGGACTTCTTCTACTACTGGTCCCACCGCGGCCACCACGTCATCCGCATCCTGTGGGCCTGCCACGTCGTCCACCACTCCAGCCGCAGGTTCAACCTCACCACGGCCCTGCGCCAGCCCTGGACGACCCTCACGGTGTGGCCGTTCTACGTCCCGCTCATCGCCCTGGGCGTGCATCCCGCCGCCCTGGCCTTCTGCTCCTCGGCGAACCTCGTCTACCAGTTCTGGATCCACACCGAGCGGATCGACCGGATGCCCCGCTGGTTCGAATTCGTCTTCAACACTCCCTCCCACCACCGGGTCCACCACGCCTCCCAGGGCGGCTACCTGGACCGCAACTTCGGCGGCATCCTCATCGTCTGGGACCGGCTCTTCGGGTCCTTCGTGCCGGAGGTTGAGCGCCCTGTCTATGGGTTGACGAAGAACATCAACACGTTCAACCCGATCAAGGTGGCCACCCATGAGTACGTCGCCATCGCCAAGGACCTGAAGGCGGCGACCAGTTGGCGCGAGCGCGCGGGACGCGTGTTCCGGGGACCGGGCTGGCAGCCGGTGCCCGTCCCGGAGCGGAACGTCCCGGCCGCCGAGGAGACCGCGGCCGCGTGAACCCACGTACCGCCCACCCGGCCGTCTCGCGCGCGCTCCTGACCGTCTTCGGACTGGCAGCCCTCCTGGACCTGCTCTCGCTCGCCGTCGGCTACGACCCCGGCCACACCGTCACCAAGCCCCTCCTGATGCCGCTGCTCGCCGCGTACGCCGCCCTGCGCGGCGCACCCCGGCTCCTCGTCGCCGCGCTCCTCTTCGGCTGGGGCGGCGACACCCTGCTGCTCTCCGACGCCGACCCCGCCTTCCTCGCCGGCATGGCCTGCTTCGCGGCGGGCCACCTCTGCTACCTCGCCCTCTTCAGGGCGTACGGCGGCCTGAACAGTGTTCCACGCGTGCGTGCCGGTCTTCTCGCCCTCGGGTATGCCGCCGCGCTGGCCGTCACCGTCACGCTGCTGTGGCCGGATCTCCCGGCGGACCTGCGCGTCCCCGTGGCCGGCTACAGCGCGCTCCTGACGGCCATGGCCTGCGCGGCGGCCACCCGGCTCGGCCTCGTCGCCGGGCTCGGCGGGGCGCTCTTCATGGTCTCCGACACCCTCATCGCGACCGGGGTCGCCGACTGGCCGCAGCCGCCCAGGCCCGACTTCTGGATCATGCTGACGTACGTCGCGGCACAGTTCCTGCTGGTCCAGGGCGTGCTCGGCACCCTCGCCGAGCGCCGCGCACCGGCGGCGGCGTACCGTGAAGTGCGCTCGACCACCCCCTGAGCGCACCAGCACACCAGCGACGAGAAGGACCCTCGCCATGCGCGCCACCACCATCCACGCCCCGTTCGACATGCGCGTGGAGGACGTGCCCGAGCCCCTGGTCCAGCTGCCCACCGACGCCGTCGTCCGGGTGCTGCGCGCCTGTATCTGCGGCAGCGACCTGTGGGCGTACCGCGGCGAGTCGGCCCGGCAGCCCGGGCAGCGCATCGGACACGAGTTCCTCGGGATCGTGGAGGAGACCGGCTCCGAGGTGAGCGGCGTCAGGACCGGCGATCTCGTGGTCGCGCCCTTCGTGTGGTCCGACGGCGTCTGCGACTACTGCCGCGAAGGTCTCACCACGTCCTGCGTGCACGGCGGCTTCTGGGGCGCCGTGGGCTACGACGGCGGCCAGGGCGAGGCCGTACGTGTGCCCTTCGCCGACGGCACCCTCGTACGGCTGCCGAAGGAGGCGGCCTCCGACGACCATCTGCTGTCCGCGTTGCTGACCCTGTCGGACGTCATGGGCACCGGCCACCATGCCGCTCTCGGCGCGGGCGTCCGCAAGGGCGCCACCGTCGCCGTCGTGGGCGACGGAGCGGTCGGCCTGTGCGCCGTGCTCGCCGCCAAGCGCCTCGGCGCCGAGCGGATCATCGCGCTCGGCCGCCACGAGATGCGCACGGACATCGCCCGCCGTTTCGGGGCCACCGACGTCGTCGCCGCACGCGGTGAGGACGCCGTCGCGGCCGTCCGCGAACTCACCCGCGGCCAGGGCGCGCACGCCGTCGTCGAGGCCGTAGGCACCGAGCAGTCCATGCGGACGGCCGTCGGCATCGCGCGCGACGGCGGCGCGATCGGCTTCGTCGGCGTGCCGCACGGCAGCGGCACCGGACTCGACCTCGGGGTCATGTTCGACCGGAACGTCGCGCTGCGCGGCGGGGTCGCGCCGGTCCGCACGTACATCCCGGAGCTGCTGCCCGACATCCTGGACGGCACCATCGACCCCTCGCCCGTCTTCGACCTGACGGTCGGCCTGGAGGGCGTGCCCGACGGCTACAAGGCGATGGACGAGCGCACGGCCCTGAAGGTCCTGGTCACGAACGGTTGATCAACTATTGACGGCGGACATTGACTGGTCGGATGTCCGGTTGAGCGACTGGTTGATCAATGCCAGCGGATCGGCACCGGCAAGGCCGTCAACAGTCCGGAGACCATGACCACCACCCCCAGGGCGACGACCTCGGCCCGCGCGGGTGAGCAGGCGGTCAGCGGATCGGCGGCCCGCCGCAGCCGGGACCGCGCCCACAGCGCGAGGACGGCGACGGCGGCGACGAGGATCACCTTGGCAAGCAGGGTGCGCCCGTACGCCGTCGTCGTCAGCTGGTCCAGGATCGTGCCGGCCGGCATCCGGCGCAGCGAACTCCACACACCCGTGGCGGTGATCGCGGCGAGCAGTACGGCCGCCACGCGCGCGTAGAGCCCCAACAGCGCGGCCCCCGCCTCGGTACCGCGCCACCGCCGCAACGTCCGCAGCACGTGCAGCAGACCGCCCACCCACAGTGCCGCGCACGTCAGGTGCACGAGGGTCAGTTCGGAGCCGACCAGGGGGCTGTGCTCGCTCGCCGGGTGCACGCGCAGCGCCTCCGCGACGACCACGGCGGCCAGGGGCCACACTTGGAGGCCGGGCCTGCGCGACCGGGCGCACAGGGCCGCCACGGCGAACGCGTTGACCTCCAGGAGCGCCAACTTGCCGTCCCGGGACTGGTAGAGGCCGCCGACGTCGATCTGGGCGAGGCTGCGCGGCACCAGGTTGCCCGTCGCCACGACCGACGCGAGCCCCAGCGCGGCGACGAAACCGGCACCGGCCGCGTACGGGGCCCAGCTGCGGGGGCCGTTCGGGGGAGCGCCGGGCACGGTACGCGCCAGCCGGTTCACGAACAGCTCACCCAGGGGGACGCACAGCGCGCCGAACAGCACCGCCCGCAGCAGCGCGATGCCGCCGACCCCGGGAGCGGCGGCCTCCCCGGTGTCGTGCAGCGCGGCGGACGGGCCGAGCAGGGGTATCAGCGCGGCGAGCACCACCAGGGCCAGTACGGCGACGGCCCGACGCGTACCGGGGCGCCGCCCGGAGCCGCTCGTGCCGGCCACTTCGACAGTCGGTCGTATCAAGGTCACCCCAAGATCTTCACCAGCCGCCACAGAACCGGGCAAGTGCAACAAAACGACCGGCGGAACGGCATTCCGCTCATAGGTACGTTTCCGCCCGACCTCCGCATCAAGCCCAACGAGCCGGGTCCGTACCCCAACACCCCGGCGGCCGCGCCCAGTTCGAGGGCCCACCGACGAACGACACCGGCGACAGAGCATGCCGTAGCCGCCCGATACGGCTGTCCGTCTCGACGAGCCAGGCGTCGGGCCGGTTGTACGCCGTCCCGCGTTTCTCGTGTGCGGTTCCGCCAGGCGCGTGCGCAACCCGGCCGTGCTCGCTCCCGTTCGCCGCCCCGCTGGCAGCCACCCCTACCCACTCACCCCCGTCCGCCATCAACCACGCCGCAGTCCCCGCAAGCGCCAACCGCAGGGCGATTCCGTGACCCTGCTCCGCCTGTTCCGTCACCGCCCGCAGCACCGCCCCCGCCAGCAGGTACCCGGTCCCGTGATCGAGGGCCTGCGCGGGCAGCGCCCCGGGCTGCCCCGGTGACCCCTCGATCGCCGCGATGCCCGTGGCGACCTGCACCAGGCTGTCGAACCCCCGCCGGTCACCCCAGGGCCCGTACGCACCCCACGCCGACAGCTGAGCCACGATCAGCCCGGGCCGACGGTCGGCCAGGGCCTCGGGGGCGAGCCCGAACCGATCCAGGGCGCCTGGCCGGTACCCGGTGACGACCACGTCCGCCCGCGCGAGCAGCTCCTCGAAGGTCCGCCGGTCGGCCGCCAGGCCGAGGTCCAGCCGGGTCGACCGCTTGCCGAAACCGGTGTCCGCGTGCGCGTCCGGGTCCTCGGGCAACTGCGGGGCGTCAACGCGCAGCACGTCCGCGCCCAGCAGCGCGAGCGTCCGCGTGGCGATCGGGCCCGCGATGACCCGGGTCAGGTCGAGTACGCGCAGCCCGGCGGCGGGCAGCAACGGGTCGCCGTCGAGCGGCGGGAGCGCACGCGCGCGTGCCGTGTCTAGTCGTTCGCGCTCGACGAGTGGTCGCCGGGCCACCGCGACCCCCTGTGCGTGCGCGGCCCACTCCTCCGCCGTCCGGAGTGCGATCGCGAGGCCCCCGGCGCCGTACACCGTGTCCTCGACCTCCAGAGCGGACCGCTCGGCGAGCACCGCGGCCACGTCCTCCACCGACGCGCCCTCCGGTAGCTTCAACGTGTCCAGGAGTCGTGCCCGGTGGTGCGGATAGTTCGCGTGGGTGCGGACCCAGCCGTCAGCCGTCCGCCAGAACCGTGAGAGCGGCGCGAAGCTGACCGGCGCCCGCCCGTCGATCAACAGATGGCGCTCACTGACGAACGCCGTCGCGACGGCCCCGTCGTCCACCCGCACCCCGGGTACCTCCGCGAGCCCGGCCCGCCGCGCCCCCAGCTCTGCGGCGGCCAGTGCGCACGCTCCCACACAGGCCCGCGCCAACTCCCGTACGGGAAGCCGCGCTTCGAGCGCCCCTGGGCGCGCGGCGGTCGAGATGCGCGAGACCAGGGCGGGATCGCCGCCCAGAGCAGCCCATGCCATCTTGATGTCAGTCATGATTTCACTATGCAGTATTGATTCAATCAATACTGAAAGAGCTGCCATGCAGACATGAACGGGCCGGGCGGAGAGATCCGCCCGGCCCGTGAAACAGGTGCGGTGTCGGCTACTTCACCGCCCGCAGCGCGTTGACGATGCCGAACCCGTAGAAGCCGTTGACCCGCTTGCCGCCCACGCAGGTCGCGTCCACGACACCGTCGCCGTTGGTGTCGTAGGGCTCGGTCGGGCAGCCCGGGTTGTCCGCCTCGGCCTTCAGCAGCGCCTGCAGCTGGGCCGGACTGGCGTGCGGGTGCGTCGACTTGAGCAGCGCGGCCACGGCGGCGACGTGCGGGGTCGCCATCGAGGTGCCCTGGAGGTAGCCGTACGAGTTGTTCGGCAGCGTGGAGAGGATGCGGCCGTTCTTCGACGGGGTGTCCGGGATCTGGAGGGCGTCCCCGCCGGGCGCCGCCACGTCGATGACGCCCTTGCCGTAGCTGGAGAAGTACGACTTGGCCTTCTTGACGCCGACCGAGCTCACCGTGACGACACCCGGCAGCTGGGTCGGTACGTCGAAGCACTCGTGCGGGTCGACCGTGCGGGTCGTCGCGGTCGAGTCGTCGGGGCTGGAGTCGTCGACGAGGGCGTCGGAGTCGAGGTCGTCGTTGGAGTTGCCGGCCGCCGCGACATTGAGCGTGCCCTTGCTCTGGGCGTACAGCTGGGCCCTGTTGACCGCGTCAACAATGGCACGTTGATCGGGGTCGTCCATGCAGTTGTACAGCCAAGGATCAACGTAGTAGCTGTTGTTGGTGATCTCCACGCCGTGGTCCGCGGCGAACGCGAACGCGCAGACCACGCTCTCCGGGTAGAACAGCTGCGTCGAGTCCGGCTCGGCCACCGTGATCCCGGCGACCTTCACACCCGGTGCGACACCTGCCACACCGATGCCGTTGCGGGCGGCGGCGATCTCACCCGCGACATGCGTGCCGTGGTAGTGGGCGGAGTCCACGGGACGCCAGGAGCCGTACGTGGTGTCCGCCTTGCCGCCCACGCAGTTGGCCGACTGCGAGGCGGAGAAGTTCGGGGCGATGTCCGGGTGGGTGTCGTCCACGCCGACGTCGATGACGGCGACCGTCACGCTCTTGCTGCCCGGGTTGATCTTCGCGGCCTTGTCGGCGCCGATCGCGGGCAGGTCCCACTGGTCGGCCTCGAGGGGCTCGCTGTCACCGGCTGCCGCGGAGGCCTTGGCCGTCTTCGCGGCCTGGTCCTTGGAGAGGTACTGCACCGCGCCCTCGTCGGTCGTCGAGGCGAGGCTCAGCGGCGCGGTACGCGTGGCACCGGCCGACTGCACACCGCGCACCGCACGGATCCGCGCGCCGAAGTCGGGGTTCGCCGAGTGCACGACGATCACACCGATCTTCTCGTACGTCACCACGATGGTGCCGCCGGCCGCATTGATCGCCTTCTTGACCGAGTTGATCGTCCGGTGGTCCAACCGGGTGTTGACCACATACGCAAGATTCGGTGCGTCGGCGGCCTGTGCCGTGGTCCCGGTCTCCGTGATCGGGAGCGCCGAGGCCGCCGACGGGAGGAAACCGAGCGAGGCGGTCAGCGACAGGACGACCGGTACGGCGAGGGCGAGCCGGTGTCTGGGGCGCAGATGAGCCATGGGATCTCCACATCATCCGGAAATGAAACGGCCCGAGACGTGGTGGCGCGCTCGGGCAGGTACATGACGAGTGGTGCAGACCTGAAGTTATCTCCCGCGGCACCTGGCCAGCAATGATTTCCCAAAGACGACTACCGAAAGAAGTCAAAGGAGTTGAACCGGTCGACGCGCGGCGCCGTGCCCTTGGACAGGAAGCGCCGAGCCAGACCAGAACCCGCAGGTCCGTAACGCGAGGAGACACCGTGGCCACCGAGACACCACCCCCCTCGAAAGCCGAACACCAACTCCCCAGTACCGAGGAGTTCGAACAGGTCCAGGAGAGCGCGGAGTTCGCCGAACTGCGCCGCGCCCACCGCTCCTTCGCCTTCCCGGTGACCGTCGCCTTCATCGTCTGGTACCTGCTGTACGTGCTGCTGTGCAACTACGCGGACGACTTCATGGACACCAAGGTCGTCGGCAACATCAACGTCGCGCTGGTCCTGGGCCTCGCCCAGTTCCTCACCACGTTCCTCATCGCCTGGTGGTACGCGCGGTACTCCGCCGCGAAGCTCGACCCCAAGGCGGCAGCCATCAAGTCCCGGATGGAGGGCGGCGCATGAGCCCCGCGATCACCCTGGCCGCAGGCGAGGCGAGCCAGCACCGGCCGCTGATCATCACCCTGTTCGCGATCTTCGTCGCCGCCACGCTCGTCATCACCGTATGGGCGGGCCGCCAGACCAAGAGCGCCGCCGACTTCTACGCGGGCGGCCGCCAGTTCACCGCCTTCCAGAACGGCCTCGCCGTCTCCGGCGACTACATGTCCGCCGCGTCCTTCCTCGGCATCGCGGGCGCGATCGCCCTCTTCGGGTACGACGGCTTCCTGTACTCCATCGGCTTCCTGGTCGCCTGGCTGGTCGCCCTGCTCCTGGTGGCCGAACCGCTGCGCAACTCGGGCCGCTACACCATGGGCGACGTCCTCGCGTACCGCATGCGCCAGCGCCCGGTCCGCACCGCGGCCGGCACCTCCACCATCGTGGTGTCGATCTTCTACCTGCTGGCCCAGATGGCCGGTGCGGGCGTCCTGGTCTCGCTGCTCCTCGGCATCACCACCGACGCGGGCAAGATCGGCATCGTCGCCCTGGTCGGCGTCCTGATGATCGTGTACGTCACCATCGGCGGCATGAAGGGCACCACCTGGGTCCAGATGGTCAAGGCCTGCCTGCTCATCGCCGGCGCCCTGCTGCTGACCTTCCTGGTGCTGCTGAAGTTCAACTTCAACGTCTCCGACCTGCTCGGCAAGGCCGCCTCCAACAGCGGCAAGGGTTCCGCCTTCCTGAACCCCGGCCTCAAGTACGGCGCCACCGGCACGACCAAGCTGGACTTCATCTCCCTGGGCCTCGCCCTGGTCCTCGGCACCGCGGGCCTGCCGCACATCCTGATCCGCTTCTACACGGTGCCCACCGCCAAGGCCGCCCGTAAGTCGGTCATCTGGGCGATCGGCCTGATCGGCGCCTTCTACCTGATGACCCTGGCCCTCGGTTTCGGCGCCGCGGCGCTGATCAAACCCGACGAGATCATCGCCTCGAACAAGGCGGGCAACACGGCCGCCCCTCTCCTGGCGCTGCATCTGGGCGGAGTCGACTCCAACTGGGGCGCCATCCTCCTGGCCACGATCTCGGCGGTCGCCTTCGCCACGATCCTCGCGGTCGTCGCCGGCCTGACCCTGGCCTCGTCCTCCTCGTTCGCCCACGACATCTACGCGAACGTCATCAAGCGCGGCCAGGCCACGGAGAAGCAAGAGATGGCCGCCGCCCGGTACGCCACGGTCGGCATCGGCGCGGTCTCCATCCTCCTCGGCGCCCTCGCCCGCGACCTGAACGTCGCCGGCCTGGTCGCCCTCGCCTTCGCGGTCGCCGCCTCCGCCAACCTCCCGACGATCCTCTACAGCCTCTTCTGGAAGCGCTTCACCACCCAGGGCGCCCTGTGGTCGATCTACGGCGGACTGGTCGCGGCGGTCGGCCTGGTCCTGTTCTCGCCGGTCGTCTCCGGCAAGGAGACGTCGATGTTCCCCCACGTCGACTTCCACTGGTTCCCGCTGGAGAACCCCGGCATCATCTCCATCCCCGTCGGCTTCCTGCTGGGCTGGCTCGGCACGATCCTCTCCAAGGAGGAGCCGGACACCGGCAAGTTCGCGGAGCTGGAGGTACGGTCCCTGACCGGCACCGGAGCCCACTGAGCCTCCTCCCGGTCCCACCGAGTCCCCACACTCGGTCCCCCCACGTCGACGGCCGCGTCGTAGATCCCTACGACGCGGCCGTGCCGTACCTGTGGGATCGGGCCGCTCTCGTTGTCAGAGGTGTCGCGTAGGCTCGCAGGTGTCGGAAAACATGCGATCCGAAACGAGGGAGGGGGCACACGTGCTCATCGACACCTATGGCCGAGTAGCCACCGACCTGCGGGTTTCGCTGACCGACCGGTGCAATCTCCGGTGTACGTACTGCATGCCCGAGGAGGGCCTGCAGTGGCTGGCGAAGCCCGACCTCCTCACGGACGACGAGATCGTCCGCCTGATAGACATCGCGGTCACCTCACTCGGCATCGAGGAGGTCCGCTTCACCGGAGGCGAGCCCCTGCTCCGCCCCGGCCTGGTCGGCATCGTCGAGCGGGTCGCGGCCCTGGAGCCCCGCCCCCAGATGTCCCTGACCACCAACGGCATCGGCCTCAAGCGCACGGCGGCCGCCCTGAAGAAGGCGGGCCTGGACCGGGTCAACGTCTCCTTGGACACCCTGCGCCCCGACGTCTTCAAGACCCTCACCCGCCGCGACCGCCTCAAGGACGTCCTCGCGGGCCTGGAAGCCGCCCACGACGCGGGCCTGACCCCGGTGAAGATCAACTCGGTGCTGATGCCCGGGCTCAACGCCGACGAGGCCCCGGACCTGCTGGCCTGGGCCGTGGAGCACGACTACGAACTGCGCTTCATCGAGCAGATGCCCCTGGACGCCCAGCACGGCTGGACACGCGAGGGCATGGTCACGGCGGGCGACATCCTCACCTCCCTCCGCACCCGCTTCGAGCTGACCCCTGAAGGCTCCGGCGAGCGCGGCTCGGCCCCGGCCGAGCGCTGGACCGTGGACGGCGGCCCGCACCGCGTCGGCGTCATCGCGTCGGTCACCCGCCCGTTCTGCGCGGCCTGCGACCGCACCCGCCTCACCGCCGACGGACAGATACGCAACTGCCTGTTCGCCCGCGAGGAGACCAGCCTCCGCAGTGCCCTGCGCTCCGACGCCCCGGACGAGGAGATCGCCCGCATCTGGCGCCAGGCGATGTGGGGCAAGAAGGCGGGCTCGGGCCTGGACGACCCGTCGTTCCTCCAGCCGGACCGGCCGATGTCGGCGATCGGCGGCTGAGCAGCCGTCGTAGGCGAAGGGGCCCTACGGGGTCTCGGGTTCTTCCCAGTCCTCGAAGCTGACGACGTCCTTCAAGAAGCCCCGTACGCCGAGGAATTGGGACAGGTGCTCGCGGTGCTCCTCGCACGCGAGCCAGGTCTTGCGCCGCTCCGGTGTGTGCAGTTTCGGGTTGTTCCAGGCCAGCACCCACACGGCAGCGGCACGGCACCCCTTGGCGGAGCAGATCGGGGAGGCGGGATCGGAGCCGGCGGCGTTCAGAATCACGCGCCCGACCCTAACCGAGCCCGCGCGTCAGCCGTTCCCCGCGGTCACCCGGCGGCCGGACACCAACCACCTCGACGACCTGCCGGAGGATCCCCATCGCCCGGAACGCGCTCGCGTGACGCGACGGGGGCAGCACCAGCACGGCCGGCCCGAGGACCAGCAGGATGAGGCAGACGAACGCCAGCGGGACCAGGACCGTCAGGGCGGTGGCAAACCTGACATTTTGCCAGACGGCGAGCATGCGAACCCTCCTGGCTTGACCGGCGGAGAGGTGCGGGGCCGGTTCCGGAGGGTGCTGCCGGGGGCCTCAAATGGCGACGCCGAGCAGCCACGGGGGGAGCTGCCCGGCGTCGGTCCGTCGCTCCGACGGGGGATGCGGAGCGCGTACGAAGTATGTCACGGGTGACCGCTCGCCCGGCACCGGAACAACATGATTGATCTGAGCTTTTCTTGAGCTTGGTGCGGAGCCGACGTCCGGTTCTGGCGCGTTCGCCATGGTCACGACCGGTCGTGCCGTTCGCCTCCCACGCGGGGTGCCGGCTCGGGCGCGACCTCTTCCGGGACGGGTTCCGCGAACGTCCCGTCGGCCCTCGGCGGCGCGATCATCGGCCGCAGCGGCGCGGTGACGAACGTGGACGGAAGCCCCGGCGCGTTCTCCCGCCCGGCGTTCGCGATCACGACGGCGACGTAGGGGAGCAGCACACCGAGCACCAACGCGACGATCGCGACGTGCCGTTCGACGTTCCACAGCGCGCAGGCGAGGATCACCGACACCGTACGGATCGACATCGAGATGACGTACCGGCGCTGGCGGCCGCGGATGTCCTCCGCGAGTCCCGTCCGGGCTCCGGTGATCCGGAACACCTGGGCGTTGCCTTCGCCGTGCAGCTTCCGCATCACATTCCACCATCCGCCCGCATCGGACTCTCCCCGGCCCGCAGCCCCGGTCAGCACCCGATCCGGGAACCGGGCCCCGACACGTCCTACGTTACGCCGCGCCTCCGTCGCCTTCGAGACCGGGGGACCTCCGGCCTGGGCGAACGAACTGCGCCGTAGCGCGTATGGCCGTACCCGACATGCGCCGTACGGCGACCACACCCACACTTGGCGTAATGCTCACGTCCGACGTCGAGCCGTACAAGGAGGCAGCCATGGGCTGGTTGTGGGCGATCATCGTGGGATTCGTGCTGGGACTGATCGCGAAGGCGATCATCCCGGGCAAGCAGCACAGTCCGCTCTGGCTGACCACCATCTGCGGCATTCTCGGCGCCATCGTCGGCAACGCGATCGCACGGGCGGCCGGCGTCGACGCGACCAGCGGCATCGACTGGAGCCGCCACGCGTTCCAGCTCGTCGCCGCGATCATCATCGTCTTCGTGGTCGACATGGCGTACATGGCAACAATCGGCAAGAACAAACAACGAGCCTGACTGCAGCGCCCCGTCAGGGGCGCGGGGAACTGCGCGACCAGCCACAGCGAGCCGGCAGACCGCGCACCACCCGCGCCCCCTGCGGCGCTTACGCTCCAGTCACCTCAACCGCGGCAAGGTTCTTCTTGCCCCGCCGCAGCACCAGCCACCGCCCGTGCAGCAGATCTTCCTTCGCCGGCACGGCATCCTCGGCGGCGACCTTCACGTTGTTCACGTACGCCCCGCCCTCCTTCACGGTCCGCCGCGCGGCGGACTTGCTCGCTACGAGGCCGACCTCGGCGAACAGGTCGACGACGGGACCGAGTTCGGCAACTTGGACGTGCGGCACCTCGGAGAGCGACGCGGCCAGTGTCTTCTCGTCGAGCTCCGCCAACTCACCCTGCCCGAAGAGGGCCTTGGACGCGGCGGTCACCGCGGCCGTCTGCTCGGCGCCGTGCACCAGCGTCGTCAGCTCCTCGGCCAGCGCGCGCTGGGCGGCACGGGCCTGGGGGCGCTCCTCGGTCTGCTTCTCCAACTCCTCAAGTTCCTCGCGGGACTTGAAGGACAGCATGCGCGCGTAGGTGGAGATGTCCCGGTCGTCCGTGTTCAGCCAGAACTGGTAGAACGCGTACGGCGTGGTCATCTCCGGGTCGAGCCAGATGGCGGTGCCCTCGGACTTGCTGAACTTCGTGCCGTCGGCCTTGGTCATCAGCGGTGTGCCGTAGGCGTGCACCGTGGCGTCCGGCTCCAGGCGGTGGATCAGGTCCAGGCCCGCCGTGAGGTTGCCCCACTGGTCGCTGCCGCCCTGCTGGAGCGTGCAGCCGTACCTCCGGTAGAGCTGGAGGAAGTCCATGCCCTGGAGGATCTGGTAGCTGAACTCCGTGTAGCTGATGCCCTGGTCGGAGTCCAGACGCTTGGCGACCGAGTCCTTCGCCAGCATCTTGTTGACGCGGAAGTGCTTGCCGATGTCCCGGAGGAACTCGATCGCGGAGAGGTTCGCCGTCCAGTCGAGGTTGTTGACCATGACCGCGGCGTTCTCGCCCTCGAAGGACAGGAACGGCTCGATCTGGCGGCGCAGCTTCTGGACCCAGCCGGCGACCGTCTCCGGGTCGTTCAGCGTGCGCTCCGCCGTCGGGCGCGGGTCGCCGATCTGGCCCGTGGCCCCGCCGACCAGCGCCAGCGGCCGGTGTCCTGCCTGCTGGAGCCGGCGGACGGTGAGCACCTGCACCAGGTGACCCAGGTGGAGCGACGGCGCCGTCGGGTCGAAGCCGCAATAGAACGTGACGGGACCGTCCGCGAGCGCCTTGCGCAAAGCATCTTCGTCGGTGGACAGGGCGAACAGGCCCCGCCACTTCAGCTCGTCGACGATGTCCGTCACGGTTCTCGTATCTCCTTGGGATGGTCTCGTGGATCAGGTACGAGGTTATACGCCCTGACTGACAGAGCTCATATTGAAGTCGGGCACCCGCAGCGCGGGCATCGCAGCCCTAGTGAACCAGTCGCTCCATTCCCTCGGCAGCGTCTTTTCCGTCCGCCCCGCCTCGGTGGCCCGCCTCAGCAGATCCACCGGCGACTCGTTGAACCGGAAGTTGTTCACCTCGCCCGCCACCTCGCCGTTCTCCACGAGGTAGACGCCGTCCCGGGTCAGCCCGGTGAGCAGCAGCGTCGCCGGGTCGACCTCGCGGATGTACCAGAGGCAGGTCAGCAGCAGCCCGCGCTCGGTGTTCGCGACCATCTCCTCCAGGGAGCGGTCCTCGCCCCCGCTCAGGATCAGGTTGTCGATCGACGGCGCCACCGGCAGCCCGGTCAGACCCGCGCTGTGCCGACTGGTCAGCAGGTGCTGCAGCTCGCCCTCGCGCACCCAGTCGGTGGCGGTCAGCGGCAGCCCGTTGTCGAACACCGACTGGTCGCCCCCGGAGGTGTGCGCGAGCACGAACGGGGCGGATTCCAGGCCCGGTTCGTTCGGGTCGCTGCGCAGCGTCAGCGGCAGCTCGGTGAGCCGCTCGCCCACGCGCGTACCGCCGCCGGGCTTGGAGAACACCGTGCGGCCCTCGACCGCGTCCCGGCCCGACGCCGACCACATCTGGTAGATCAGCAGGTCCGCGACCGCGGTCGGCGGCAGCAGCGTCTCGTACCGGCCCGCGGGCAGCTGGATCTTCCGCTCCGCCCAGCCCAGCCGTACGGCCAACTCGGCGTCCAGCGCGGCCGGGTCGACGTCCTTGAAGTCCCGGGTCGAGCGGCCGGCCCACGCCGAGCGCGTACGGTCCGGGGACTTGGCGTTCAGCTCCAGCGTGCCGTTGGGCTGGTCGTGGCGCAGGCGCAGGCCCGTCGACGTACCCAGGTAGCTGGTGACCAGCTCGTGGTTGGCGAAGCCGTACAGCTCGCGACCGCCCGCACGCGCGCGTGCGAACGATTCGCCGAGCGCCGGCGCGAAGTCGGTGAACACGGAGGACGAGGTCTCGGCGGGCCCGTCCGTGAAGTCGGGCGACTGCGGTACGCCGGTGACCAGCGGCTGTGCGTCCTCGGCGGGCGCGGCACCGCGCGCGGCGGCCTCGGCGGCCCGCACCAGCGGCTCCAGCTCCTCCGGGGTGACGGCCGACCGGGACACGACCCCCGAGGCCGTGCCCTCCTTGCCGTCGACGGTCGCGATGACGGTGAGCGTGCGCCCGCGCGTGACGCCGTTCGTGGTCAGCGCGTTGCCCGCCCAGCGGAGGTTGGCGGTCGACTGCTCGTCGGCGATGACGACACAGCCGTCGGCCCGCGACAGTTCGAGGGCGCGCTCGACGATCTCGTGCGGCTTGTTCGTACGAGGACTCATCGACCGGCCTCCTGCGTGGTGTTGAGGATGTTGACGCCCGTGAAGAGGGCCGACGGGCAGCCGTGCGAGACCGAGGCGACCTGGCCCGGCTGGGCCTTGCCGCAGTTGAAGGCGCCGCCCAGGACGTACGTCTGCGGACCGCCGACGGCCGCCATGGACCCCCAGAAGTCGGTGGTCGTCGCCTGGTACGCGACGTCCCGCAGCTGTCCGGTGATCCGCCCGTTCTCGATCTTGAAGAACCGCTGCCCGGTGAACTGGAAGTTGTAGCGCTGCATGTCGATCGACCACGACCGGTCGCCGACCACGTAGATCCCGCGGTCGACCCCGCCGATCAGATCCTCCGTGGACAGCCCCGCCGGGTCGGGCTGGAGCGACACGTTGGCCATGCGCTGCACCGGCACATGGCCGGGGGAGTCGGCGTACGCGCAGCCGTTCGAGCGCTCGAAGCCGGTCAACTTGGCGATGCGCCGGTCGAGTTGGTAGCCGACCAGGGTGCCGTCCTTGACGAGGTCCCAGGACTGGCCCTCGACGCCCTCGTCGTCGTAGCCGATGGTCGCGAGGCCGTGCTCGGCGGTGCGGTCGCCGGTGACGTTCATCCGCTCGGAGCCGTACTTGAGCTTGTTGAGCTTGTCGAAGGTGGCGAAGGAGGTGCCGGCGTAGGCGGCCTCGTAGCCGAGCGCGCGGTCCAGTTCGGTGGCGTGGCCGATGGACTCGTGGATCGTCAGCCAGAGGTTGGACGGGTCTACGACGAGGTCGTACAGGCCCGCCTCGACGCTCGGCGCCCGCATCTTCTCGGCGAGCAGCTCGGGGATCCGCGCCAGTTCCTCGTCCCAGTCCCAGCCGGTGCCCGTGAGGTACTCCCAGCCGCGGCCCACGGGCGGCGCGATCGTGCGCATGGAGTCGAACTCACCGCTCGACTCGTCGACCGACACGGCGTTCAACTGCGGGTGCAGCCGGACCCGTTGCTGTGTGGTCACCGTCCCGGCGGTGTCGGCGTAGAACTTGTTCTCGTGCACGGTGAGCAGCGACGCGTCCACGTGGTTGACACCGTCCGCCGCGAGCAGCCGGGCGCTCCAGTCCGCCAGCAGCCCCGCCTTCTCCTCGTCGGGCACCGAGAAGGGATCGATCTCGTACGACGAGATCCACGTCCGCTCCTCGTGCACGGGCTCGGCGGCCAGCTCGACGCGCTCGTCCGACCCGGCCGCCTTGATCACCTGGGCGGAGAGCTTCGCCATCGCCACCGCCTGCGAGGCGACCTTGGCGGCGGCGTCCAGGCTCAGGTCCACGCCGGACGCGAACCCCCAGGTGCCGCCGTGCACGACCCGCACCGCGTACCCGAGGTCGGTGGTGTCCGACGTACCGGCCGGGCGGGCGTCCCGCAGCCGCCAGGACGCGCTGCGCACCCGCTCGAACCGGAAGTCCGCGTGCTCGGCGCCGAGCGCACGCGCGCGTGCCAGCGCGGCGTCGGCCAGGGCGCGTAGCGGAAGTGCCGTGAAGGCTTCGTCGATGGAATGGGGCACGGAGGTCTCCCTGCTGTCGTGGCCTGTCGGGTCCGATCATGTCGCGCGAGCGGGTGCGGGGACCACACGTTTCCGCGCCGCGTCGGCCCTTTCTGTAGGGACCCGACAGCGAGCCCCCTGAGCCACTGTCGGTGCCCGATTGTCCGCCGGACGGGGCGGACCGATAGGTTTTCGATAAAGCCGCCTGTCAACCAGGTGTACCGGGCAGGCGTGCAGGACCGCTATCGAAAGGGTGATCCGTTGAGCCGCTCGGTTCTCGTCACCGGAGGCAACCGGGGCATCGGCCTCGCCATCGCCCGTGCGTTCGCCGACGCCGGCGACAAGGTCGCCATCACGTACCGCTCGGGAGAGCCGCCGGCCGGCTTCCTGGCCGTGAAGTGCGACATCACCGACACCGAGCAGGTGGAGCAGGCCTACAAGGAGATCGAGGCCACGCACGGCCCGGTCGAGGTCCTGATCGCCAACGCCGGCGTCACCAAGGACCAGCTCCTGATGCGTATGTCCGAGGAGGACTTCACCTCGGTCATCGACACGAACCTCACCGGCACCTTCCGCGTCGTCAAGCGCGCCAACCGCGCCATGCTGCGCGCCAAGAAGGGCCGCGTCATCCTGATCTCGTCGGTCGTCGGCCTGATGGGCGGCCCCGGCCAGGCGAACTACGCCGCCTCCAAGGCCGCCCTGGTCGGCTTCGCGCGCTCCCTCGCCCGTGAACTGGGCTCGCGCAACATCACCTTCAACGTCGTCGCGCCCGGCTTCGTCGACACCGACATGACCAAGGTGCTCACCGACGAGCAGCGTGAGGGCATCGTCAAGCAGGTGCCGCTCGGCCGTTACGCGCAGCCCGAGGAGGTCGCCGCGACGGTGCGGTTCCTCGCCTCGGACGACGCCTCGTACATCACTGGAGCCGTCATCCCCGTAGACGGCGGACTGGGAATGGGTCACTGATCACCATGAGCGGAATTCTCGAGGGCAAGCGCGTCCTGATCTCCGGTGTGCTGCTGGAGTCCTCCATCGCCTTCCACGCCGCCAAGCAGGCCCAGGAGCAGGGCGCCGAGATCATCCTGACCGCGTTCCCGCGGCCCACGCTGACCGAGCGCATCGCCAAGAAGCTCCCCAAGCCCACCAAGGTCATCGAGCTCGACGTGACGAACAGCGAGCACCTCGCGCGTGTCGCCGACGTCGTCGGTGAGGAGCTGGGCGGCCTCGACGGTGTCGTGCACTCCATCGGGTTCGCGCCCGCGGACGCGCTCGGCGGCAACTTCCTGAACACGCCGTTCGAGTCCGTCGCCACGGCGATGCACGTCTCGGCGTTCTCCCTGAAGTCGCTGACCATGGCCTGCCTGCCGCTGATGCAGAACGGCGGCTCGGTCGTCGGCCTCACCTTCGACGCGTCCTTCGCGTGGCCGCAGTACGACTGGATGGGCCCGGCGAAGGCCGCCCTGGAGGCCACCAGCCGCTACCTCGCCCGCGACCTGGGCAAGCAGAACATCCGCTGCAACCTCGTCTCCGCGGGCCCGCTCGGCTCGATGGCCGCCAAGTCCATCCCGGGCTTCAGCGAGCTGGCCTCCGTGTGGGACAACCGCTCCCCCCTGGAGTGGGACCTGAACGACCCGGAGCCGGCCGGCAAGGCCATCGTCGCCCTCCTGAGCGACTGGTTCCCGAAGACCACCGGCGAGATCGTCCACGTGGACGGCGGCCTGCACGCCATCGGAGCCTGACCTCCCGGTCGGCCTCTCCTACGGCGTCGACGCCCCGTTTCCCGCACCGCGCGGGGAGCGGGGCGTCACCCGTTCGGCCCCTCCGGCCGGGCGGGGGCAGGGCACAACCGCGCACCCTGGATTACGCGTTCACCACGCGATTCCCTCCCCAGCACCGCCGAGGAGGTTTCCCTTGTGCGCCTGTCCCGCAGCCTGGCCTCAGTGACCGTCGCCGTAGCGCTCGTCATCTCCCTGGCGTACGAGGCGATGCCCCACGCACGCGTGGAGGTACGAAAACTGGCCGCACCCCAGCTGTTCGGCGCCGACTGCCGCACCGCCGTCCACGGCTCGCACGTGATCGCGTACTGCCACAACCCGTACCCCCGGACCGACCGTGTCAGCCTGCACATCGAGTGCGACCGCTGGTGGGACATCGACAGCGACGGCATCGCGACCGACGCCGGCCCGGCGCAGACCGTACGGCTCACCGGACGCTGCTGGGAGGACGTCCGCGCGGTGTGGGTCAGCCACCAGAAGCGGGCGAGCTGAGCCTCCCCGGGCGGCACACGAACGGATAGCCCGCGGCTTCCTTGGCGGCCGCCTGCGCGTCACCCGCGCGGATCGCGTCCACCAGCCGCGTGTGGTCCATGTACGTCTCCGGAGTCAGCGCCTCGCCGACGTCCGCGCGCAGCCACTCCCGCAGCACCTCGCCCAGGTCGGCGTACATCGCCGTCATGACGTCGTTGTGGGAGGCCGCCACCACGGCCATGTGCAGGGTCGCGTCGGCCGTCACGAAGGCCTCCGTGTCGCCCGATGCCCAGGCCTCCTCCCGTCGTACGAGGAGGGCGTCCAGCTGCTTGAGGTCCTTCTCGGTACGCCGCTCGGCCGCCAGCTGCGCCGCCGACGACTCCAGCGTGGAGCGCAGTTCGGCGATGTGCCGGGGGTCGGCGTCCGCGAAGCGGCGGTGCATCACGCCGGCCAGCTCGCTGGTCGCCACGACGTACGTGCCGGAGCCCTGGCGGATGTCCAGCAGGCCGTTGTGCGCGAGGGCGCGGACGGCCTCGCGGACGGTGTTGCGGGCGACCCCGAGCTGCTCGACCAGCTCCGGCTCGGTCGGGATCCGGGAGCCGACCGGCCACTCGCCCGAGGTGATCTGGTTCCGCAGTGAGGCGATGACCTGCTCGGACAGCGCCGAACGACGGGGATGGCTCAGGGGCATGGCACACCTTCGCATGGGCGGGGCGGGAGCGGGCCACCCGGGGATGGACAACCAATCATCCCATCATTCTATGATGGGCAGCATGGCAAGCGAGGAAACCCGGACACTGAAGTCCACGACGAACGTCAGCAACTCCGCTCCGGCCGACTCCCCGGAGTCCACCGGAGCCACCCCCACGCGCGCGTGGACCAAACGTTTGTTCGTCGTCGGCATCGTGCTCGCCGCGCTGAACCTCCGCCCCGCCATCACCAGCCTCGGTGCCCTCCTCGAAGAGGTCCGCGACGGGCTCGGCATGAGCGGCAGCGTCGCCGGACTGCTCACCTCCGTACCCCCGCTGTGCTTCGCCCTCTTCGGCGTCATGGCCCCGCGCCTCGCCCGCCGCTTCGGCCCGGCCGCGGTGGTCTGCGCGGGCATGGTCCTCATCACCGCGGGCCTGCTCGTACGTCCCTACATAGGCGGCACGACCGGCTTCCTGGTCGGCAGCGCGCTCGCGCTCATGGGCATCGCGGTCAGCAACGTCCTGATGCCGGTGATCGTCAAGCGCTGGTTCCCCGACCGGGTCGGCTCCATGACCGGCCTCTACTCGATGGCCCTGGCCCTCGGCACGGCGTCCGCCGCCGCGGTCACCGTGCCCATCACCGATGCCCTGGGCGGCAGTTGGCGCTCCGGCCTCGCCGTGTGGGCAGCGCTGGCCGCCGCGGCCGTACTGCCGTGGATCGCTCTCGTACGACACCGGGAGGCGCCCTCCGGACCGGAGGCGGCCGGGGAGCGGCCCTCCCGCGCGCGGGACGCCGAGCAGGCTCAGCCGGTGCTGCGGATCACCCGTAGCCGTACCGCGTGGGCGCTCGCCGTGTTCTTCGGGCTCCAGGCCACCGCCGCGTACATCACGATGGGGTGGATGGCGCAGATCTTCCGGGACGCGGGGGTCTCCGCGGGCACCGCAGGACTGCTCCTCGCCGTCACGATGGTGATGGGCGTGCCCCTGGCCTTCGTCATTCCGCGGCTGGCCACCCGGCTGCCCCGGCAGGGCCCGATCGTGATCGCCCTCGGTGTCTGTGGCCTGGTCGGATACGCGGGCCTGTACCTCGCGCCGGCCACTGGCGCGTGGGCCTGGGCGGTCCTGCTCGGCATCGCCAACTGCTCCTTCCCGCTGGCCCTGACGATGGTCGGGATGCGGGCCAGGACCGGTGCGGGCGTCGCCCAGTTGTCGGCCTTCGCGCAGAGCACCGGGTATCTGATCTCCATCCCGGGGCCGCTCCTGGTCGGCGTGCTCTACCAGCACAGCGGCGGCTGGGGGCTGCCGATCGCCCTCATGGCCGGCCTGATGATCCCGCAGATGGCCGTGGGCGTCCTCGCGGGCCGCAACCGCACGGTGGAGGACGAGGCGGCCCGCTGAGCCGGACCCGGCGGACACGGCACGGCCGGCGGGTGCGAGACTTGCCGTATGCCAGTGCTCGATCCGAACCCCCAGAACGGCCAGCGGAAGATGCTCATCGTCTTCGGCTCGTTCTTCGCCATCTTCATCGTGATCGCCATCATCGCGACGATCGCGTCGCCGTGACCGCGAGCCCCTGAACGTGCCTCCGCGGGCCGATGGTGGGGTTGTCCCCACCATCCCCTAGGGGGTGAGGCTCAGGGTCAAGTGGGTGGATCTCCGGATGGGTTGGGGGCCGAGTCTTCCGTAACTTCGATGGTGTGACCGCGAGAAGCGGATCGCGGACCAGTCGGAGACCAGCGGAGGCATCCATGTCGGCCCCTACGCACACCCGGCCCCACCCGGCGACCACGGGCGGCGTCGACATCAGGTTGCCGTGGTGGGCCCTCGCCCTGCCGGCGCTCGCGTTCGTCGTGCTGCTCGTGATGATGCTCAACCCGACGGACGCGCAAGCGGCTGCCTCGGACCCGGTGATCACCCATCTGTTCGAGCGCGTGCAGCAGCTCATAGCCCGCTGAGCACCGGCGGAGCACTCGCGAGGCCGCCCCGTCAACTCCCTGCGCCCCATGGCCTGTTTCATGCGAAGCTGGATCCCATGAGCGTCGCAGAACCCCGCAGGATCGTCCTCTTCCGGCATGCGAAAGCCGACTGGCCCCAGGTGACCGATCACGAGCGGCCGCTCGCTGAGCGGGGCCGCCTGGACGCGGCCACCGCCGGAAGCAGGCTGGCCGACACCGGCATCCCCTTCGATCTGGCCCTCTGCTCCACCGCGGTCCGGACCCGGGAGACCTGGAAGCTCGCCGTCCACGAACTCGCGCACCGGCCGAAAACCGTCTACGAGGAGCGGCTCTACGAGGCCTCTCCCGGCGAGCTGATCGCGGTGCTGAACGAGACGCCGGACGACGCGCGGAACGTGATCCTCGTCGGCCACAACCCGAGCGTGCAGGGGCTGGCGGAGATCCTCCCCGGAGCGGACACCGGTGCGGACGCCGGTGCCGAGACCGGTTCGGGCAGTGGAGCGGACGCCGGTGCGGGCAGCGCCGAGGCTCGCGAATGGCTGAAGCAGCGGGGGTTCGCGGCGGCCGGTTTCGCCGTGCTGTCCTTCACGGGTTCCTGGAAGTCGCTGGAGCCGGGTGTGGCCACGCTGGACGACTATTGGGCGCCGTCCGAGTAACCGCAGTATCCGCAGCGCCGGATCAGTCGGATCGACCGTGCACGACAAGGGGCCCGGCACCGTGTGGTGCCGGGCCCCCGAAGGTAGTGAAAGGTGTCCGGGATCAGTCCTCGTCGTGCGTGTCCGCGGCCTCGACCTCTTCGCGGGTGACACCCAGCAGATACAGCACGGTGTCGAGGAACGGCACGTTCACCGCGGTGTGCGCGGCCTGTCGTACGACCGGCTTGGCGTTGAAGGCTACTCCGAGACCGGCCGCGTTGAGCATGTCCAGGTCGTTGGCGCCGTCGCCGATCGCCACGGTCTGCGCGAGCGGTACGCCGGCCTCGGCGGCGAAGCGGCGCAGGAGCCGTGCCTTGCCCGCGCGGTCGACGATCTCGCCGGTGACCTTGCCGGTCAGCTTGCCGTCGACGATCTCCAGGGTGTTGGCCTGGGCGAAGTCGAGCCCGAGCCGGTCCTTGAGGTCGTCGGTGACCTGGGTGAACCCGCCTGATACGACGCCGACTTGGTAGCCGAGGCGCTTGAGCGTGCGGATGAGGGTGCGGGCGCCCGGCGTCAGGCGCACCTCGCTGCGCACCTTGTCGACGACCGAGGCGTCCAGCCCTTCCAGCAGGGCCACGCGCGCGTGCAGCGACTGCTCGAAGTCCAGTTCCCCGCGCATCGCGGCGGCGGTGACCTCGGCGACCTCGTCCTCGCAGCCGGCGTGCGCGGCGAAGAGTTCGATGACCTCGTCCTGGATGAGCGTGGAGTCGACGTCCATGACGACGAGCCGCTGGGCCCGCCGGTGCAGCCCCGCCGCCACCACGGCGATGTCGACGCCGAACGTCGCCGCGTGCGTGACGAGGGCGGTGCGCAGCGGCTCGGTCTCCACGCCGGACACCGCGAACTCGACTGCTGTCACTGGGTACTTGGCGAGCCGGAAGATACGGTCGATGTTGCCGCCGGCCTTGGTGATACGGGCGGCGATCGCGGCGGTGGACTCCGCGGTTAGGGGGTGACCGAGCACGGTCACGAGTGAACGGCCGAGCCCACGCGGCCGGTTGTCGCCGAGGCCGGAGATGATCTCGGCCTGCATCTTCATCGACTCGGCCCAGCTGTGCACGGTGGCCCGCAGATCCCCTTCGAGCCCGGCGGGCGGTGGCGTCACGAGTGCGCACAGCACCATCCGGCCACGCGTGACGACCTGCTCGATGTCGACCACGTCGACGGAGTAGGCGGCGAGGGTGTCGAAGAGTCCGGCCGTGATGCCCGGCCTGTCCTTGCCGAAGATCTTGACGAGGAGAGTGGGGACGTCAGAGGTCTGCGAAGCGCTCATGGTGTACCCACCGTATCCGGCACGGAGTGCCTTATGCCGCAGAGGTCCGCCCAGCGGACACGGAACAGTGGGTGTCGGGTCGGTGGCGCGAATCTTACGGGGCGATCACGGAGGGGCGGGGTGGTGGTCAGGAGTGGGGCACGGGTGGTCGGGAGTGGGCTGAGGGGCGGTCAGGAGGTGTGTTGATGTGATCGCGGTGGGGTGCCGGTCCGGAAGTGGCTGGTCGTTGGGCGGGGGCGAGTGGTGTGGGGCCGGATGCGGGGGATACGTCCGGGCGGGTGGGACGCCGGGTATGGGGCCGTTGGTCCGCGGGGAGCCGCTGCTCGCACGCTGGCCGTTGGCCGATGGGCGCGCGGCTACCCGCACGCTGCTCGGTGCCGCCCGGGGCGCACCGGGCGCAGGGCAGGGGCCGCCGGTATCTGGGCCGTTGGCGTATGAGGGCGCCCCTGCTCGCACACTGCCCGGCGCCACCTACGGCTCACCCGGTGCGGGGCAGGCTGCGCCGGGCGCCGAAGAGGGCTCACTCGACACGGACGTGGATCACCGGCGGCCCTTGGGCTTCCCCGGAGGGGGCGGCGCCGGTGGCGGGGGAGGAGGTTGCTGCCCACCGTCCGAGTCGTCCTCCGGCCAGTCCGGCGAACCTGCCCCGGGCCGACGCCAACGCGATCGGGACGGCGGCTCGTAGGACTGGGCCATGGTCGGAGCGCCGTACATGTCGGCGGGCGGCGGAGGGATACCGGGCGACTGCGGTCCGTCGTGAGGGCGAGTGCCGTCGTCCGGCGGGACAACTCCAGGCGGCTGCGAACTCCCGGAGTACGGACCGACTCCACCGGCCCCTACGGCTCCGGGCGCGGGATCGGCCCCGAACTGCCCTGCGTTTCCCGGAGGTTGAGGGGCACCGCCGGGCCGCGAGCCTCCGCCAGGCGGCCGGCCACCTTCCTGCGGCGACTGCGCACCCGGCGGCCATGCGACCTCGGTCGGCGATCCGGCGTCCGGTGGCCAGGCTGGTCCGCGGAACCGAGCCCCACCACCCGCCCCTGCACTGCCTGTCCCCGAACCACCCGGCCCCGCCCCACCAGATCCCGCCCCCCTAGATCCCGCCCCACCTCCCTGCCCCGGCGCCTCCCCACCAGGCCAAGCCCTGCCACGCCGTGACGGCCGACCATCCTCCGGTTGCCGTAGCTCATCCGGCAGTTGCAGATACGGGTTGGTCGCAGGATTCGGGGCGCGGTATGGCGAACTCGGCACGTAGGGCCCTGGGTCCCCGGCGCTCTCCGGATGCCCTGCCTGTCCCGCACCCCCCGCAGCTTGCGCATGTTCCGGATACCCCGGCCGCCCCGGCACCCAGGCACCTGACCCCGACCCCGAACCCGAACCGGACCCTGACCCCGACCCCACCCCCGGATCCCGACCCGCCACCCCCAAGTCACCCCGTGCCAACCGCGAAGCCTGCCTCCCCGCCGCCCCGGTCGCGTACGCGAGCAACCCCCCGACAAACCCCGCCCCCGCACCCCACACCGCACCCAGCACCAACGCCATACCCAGATGCCCGTGCAACTCGATCCCCGCGCCGAACGCGTCGAACCCCAGCACCGACAGGGACGCGTCCACCGACACATCCGTCAGCCAGGCCAGCAACGGCAGCGTCAGCGCGGTGACGACCCCCAGCCGTAGAGCACACCGCCCGGCAAAACCGAGAGCACTCCCGCGACCTCCCGTACCACCAGGCCCACCCGCACCACCACGATCAGAGCCACTCCCCGCCCCCACCCCCAAGGGCGTCCGCACCCCCGTCAACACCCCCGCCAGCAGCATCATCAGCGCCGCCGCAACCCCCAACAACCAAACCCGGCTGTCCAGTTCGGCCAGTCGCCCCAACGTCACAGGCTGGTCGGACTTGACGCTCAGGAGTTGGTCCAGGGGGTGGGGGAGGAGCTTCGCCAGTTCGCCCGTCGCCTTGCCGTCCCAGGGGACGAAGAGGCCGATGGGGATGCCGAGCCAGACCCCGTTGGGCGCGCCCAACAGCGCCGCGCCCGCGATGCGTTTCGGGTGGTCGTCGCCGATCGCCGCGTACGCCGCCGCCGCGAGCCCCGCCGCCACCGCGACCAGCAGCACCGTGACGAGCGCGGACGCGGCCGGGCGTACAACGCGGTGGACGGGCTCCCAGCCACGCGGCAGGGGAGTTCGGCGCGAGGCCAGCAGGGCGATCAGCAAAATGCCCGCCGACCAGCCCAGGCCGCCCAGCAGCGTCGGCGCCGTGTCGACCGTGAAGCCCACCGCCGCCTTCGCCTTGACCAGGTCGCTGATCTTGCCCGGGAGCAACCCGCCGATGTCACCGATGTCGCCGAGGCCGGGGATGCTCACCCCGCCGCCGTTCCCGCCCCCGCCACCCGTCAGCTTGTCCAGGCCCAACTTGCTTCCGTCGATGGTGATGACGTCATGGCCCGCCCACGCCAACCCACCCAGCATCGCCACGAAGAGCGCGATCACCGAGCCCGCGCGCGCGAGGAGTTCGGCCGGTGCGATCACAACTCCGGCCGCCCGCAAGGACCGTAGGAAGAAGTACGACAGCAGGAGGGCGCCCACCAGGCTCACGCCCAGGGGGGTGATCGTGACGGCCGTCGTGGCCTGGGCGCCGGTCAGGCCGAAGGCGGAGACGTCGCCGGTCGGGGTGACCGAACCGCCCGCGCCCAGGGCCACCACCGCCGCGGTCATCGGGCCGAGCGAACCCGTCGCGTCGGCGCCCAGCAGGTGCAGGCCGAGCGCGGCCGTGCCCGCCATGCCGATCAGCGCCCAGCTCACCGCCGCGATCGCGGACAGCAGGACGTCGGTCCAGGGCACCCTCGTGTCGTAGTTCGCCGTCCTGACACTCGTCGCTGAGCTCATGGCAGACCCCCCGATCCGCGGCACGGGACGGACACCGCACATGTCCCCCTCGCGTGGATTACCACTCTCCGGGTCGGTTTCAACCCCGTCAACGGAACCGGCGGAAGCGTAGGGACGTGGTCTTCACAAGGCCCGACTTTCGGTCAGGGGGTGCAGCCTGAAATAGTTCCCGACGATGTTCGCCATCCCTAGACTCCCTGTGATGGGGGTAACTCGGGGGACTACTCAGTGGGGCATGGAGTGCCGGAACTCGTACTGGAATTGAATGGACGGACCTGGACGCTCGACGCGTCCAGGCCCTACACCCTCGGACGTGATCCGCAGGGGGACGTCGTGGTCGACGACGCCAGGGTCTCCTGGCGGCACGCCACGATCAGCTGGGGCGGCCGGAGTTGGGTGATCGACGACCACGGCAGCACCAACGGCACGTTCGTGCAGGGCCAGCGCATCCATCAGATGGAGATCGGCCCGGGCTCGTCCGTGTACCTGGGCAACGCGACCGACGGCCCGCGCCTGAACCTCTCCGGCGCCGCGGCCGCCGTAGCGACTCCGCAGGCCCAGCCGCAGCAACAGCCGTACGCCGCACAGGGCGCGGGCCCTGGCTGGGCGCAGCAGGCACCCCCGCAGCAGGCCCCGGCGCAGACGCCTGAGCAGCAGCGTTACCAGCCGCCGGCGGCAGCCGCCGCGAACATTCCGCCGCAGCAGGGATCCGGCGTCGGCGCGGGGGCGCCGTCGGTCTACGGCGACCGCAGCCCGACCACGTTCCACCAGTTCTCGCTCGGCCGTGTGATGCGGATCGGCCGTGCGCTGGAGAACGAGTTGGTGGTCTCGGACCTCCAAGTCTCGCGCCACCACGCCGAGTTCCACGCGACGCCCGACGGCCGCTTCGAGATCCGTGACCTCGGCTCGCACAACGGCACGTACGTCAACGGCCAGCCGATCACCAAGGGCGGCTCCGCGCTGCTCGGCCCGAACGACATCGTCGGCGTCGGCCACTCCACGTTCCGGCTGGTCGGCGACCGGCTCGAAGAGTTCGTCGACACCGGTGAAGTCTCCTTCTCCGCCCGGCACTTGACCGTCGAGGTCGACGGCGGCAAGCAGATCCTCAAGGACGTCTCCTTCGGCGTACCGGAGAAGTCGCTGATCGCGGTCATCGGCCCGTCGGGCTCCGGCAAGTCGACCCTGCTCAAGGCGCTCACCGGCTACCGGCCCGCCAACCAGGGTGACGTCCTCTACGACAACCGGAACCTCTACAAGCAGTTCGCCGAGCTGCGCCAGCGCATCGGTCTGGTCCCGCAGGACGACATCCTGCACAAGGAACTGACCGTCAAGAAGGCCCTCAAGTACGCGGCCAAGCTGCGCTTCCCCGCCGATACCACCGGCGCCGAGCGCGAGGCCCGTATCGACGAGGTGCTGCGCGAGCTGAAGCTCGACATCCACAAAGAGAAGAAGATCACCTCCCTCTCCGGCGGTCAGCGCAAGCGCGTCTCGGTGGCCCTGGAGCTCCTCACCAAGCCCTCGCTGATCTTCCTGGACGAGCCCACCTCGGGCCTCGACCCGGGCATGGACCGCGACGTCATGCAGCTCCTGCGCGGCCTCGCCGACGACGGCCGCACGGTCCTCGTCGTAACCCACTCCGTGGCCGAACTGGCGATCTGCGACAAGCTGTTGGTGATGGCCCCGGGCGGCTCCGTCGCCTACTTCGGCCCGCCCGAGGAGGCGCTGAACTTCTTCGGCTACGACACCTGGGCCGACGTCTTCTCCGCCTTCGAGAACTACCGCGACTACGACTGGGCGGGCCGCTGGAAGGGCTCGCAGCACTACCAGATGTACGCCGCGGACATCGACGCGATCGCACCGCAGTCCGTACAGATGCCGCCGATGCAGGCGATGAAGCCGCCGAAGCCACAGGGCTGGATGTCGCAGTTCGTCACGCTGGTGCGCCGCTATGTCGCGGTGATCGCCTCCGACAAGGGCTTCCTGGCCCTGATGGTGATCCTGCCGGGCGTGCTGGGCGCGGTGAGCCTGCTCATCGACTCGGGCAACAGCCTGCTGCCCAACCCGGCCCGGGCGAACGGCACCATCATCCCGAACGGCACGGCCACCACGGTCCTGCTGATCCTCGCGGTCGGCGCCTGCTTCGCGGGTGCGGCCAACTCCGTCCGCGAGCTGATCAAGGAACGGGTCATCTACGAACGGGAGCGCGCGACCGGGCTGTCCCGTTCCGCGTACCTGATGTCCAAGGTGTTCGTGCTCGGTGTGATCACCGCGCTGCAGGGCCTGATGGTCGGTGTCATCGGCTTCGCCAGCCGCGAGATCCCCAAGCAGGGCCTGGTCCTCGGCAGCCAGACCATGTTCGAGCTCTGCATCCCGATCATGGGTCTCGGCTTCACCGCGATGATGTTCGGCCTGATCATCTCCTCGCTGGTGAAGACGGCCGAGAAGACCATGCCGCTGCTGGTCATGTTCGCGATCATCCAAGTCGTGTTCACCGGCTGCCTGTTCACCCTGAACGGCGCGGTCGGCGTCAACCAGTTCTCGTTCCTGATGCCCTCGCGCTGGGCGGTCGGCGCCGCGGGTGCCACGCTCGACTTCAACAAGATCAGCCCGCCCAAGCCCGGCGACAGCACCGACCCGCTGTGGGAGCACACCGTCGGCGCCTGGGGCATGGACATGGCCGCCCTGATCGCCCTCGGCGTGATCTGCGGCTTCTTCGTGGCCCGCTTCCTGCGCCGCCACGAGCCCGAGGTCATGCGGAAGTAGTTCTCACGGAAGCAGTTCTTCTGTGACGACGCCGAAGGGCGGCGCCCCTGGTGGGGGTGCCGCCCTTCGGCGTCGATACCGAGACCAAGAGGTCCGCCGGAGAGGCCTCGGTACGCGTCTCAGTACGCGCTGTTGACGTTGTCGATCGAGCCGTACCGGTCGGCCGCGTAGTTCGCCGCGGCGGTGATGTTGGCGACCGGGTCGTAGATGTTCGTCGAGGTACCGGAGACGTGGTACGCGTTGAACGTCGGCTGGATGACCTGGAGCAGGCCGATCGACGGGGTGCCGTTGACCGCGTTGACGTCCCAGCCGTTGATCGCGCTGGGGTTGCCCGAGGACTCCCGCATGATGTTCTTGTACAGGCCGTTGTACGACCCCGGGATGCCCTTCTGCTTCATGATCGCCAGGGCGTGGTTGATCCAGCCGTTGAGGTTGTTGGCGTAGGTCGTCGCGGCGACGGGCTGGATCTTGGGGCGCTCGGCCGAGCGGCTCGCGGCCTTGGCCTTGCGGGCGGCCTCCGCCTTCTTCTTGGCGGCGGCTTCGGCGGCGGCCTTCTTCTTCGCGGCGGCGTCCGCCTTGGCCTTCGCCGCCTTCGCCTTGGCGTCGGCCTTCGCCTGGATCGCCTCGGTCTTCACACCGGCGCCGGCGAGCTGGTCGGTGACGCTGGCCTTGACGCCCTTGATGGGCTCCGTGCTGTACGCGATCTTCGTCGAGGCCGCCGCGTCGCTCGTGGTCGTCCCCGCGTCGCCGGGCACCGCGGAGAAGGCGAGGGCGGCGGCGCCGAGCGTGGCGACACCGGCGAGCGCGATCTTGTGCTGCTTCGTCAGCTTGGTCAGGCGACTATGACCAGGAGTGTTCGAGTTCTTGGGCATGGCGGATGGACCTCTTCGAATTGCGCGGAGGTCGCTCACCGTCCGGCGGGGGACGCGGGTGCTTCCGGCACAAACGCCGCGGAGGAGATCCGCGGCGCTGAGCGACGGCTGCAATTCTTAGCGGCCGCAAAAACCCCTGGCAAAGGTGTGACGTACGATCCCGGGTAGTTGACCGGTCCAGGGCAAAACGGGACAGACGGGGTCGTCTGTCCCGCTCAAGTCGGGCGCCTATATCTCCTATGTCCGCTAGTACGTGATCTGCGCCCTATGTGCGGGCTCACATCGACCGCGCGCCACCCTCACCCGCAGTTGCGGGAGCAACGCGCCGCGTGAGGATCCTCCTCCGGGAGGATGAGATGCACGTCCCCGAACTCGTGCCACAGGTAGAGCCCCCGCAGCGCCTCCTCATAACTGCGGCCTACGGCGGCCCGCCCGGCGACCGCCTCCAGCATCAGCAGATGCGAGGCCTCCGGCTCGTGCAGCCCCGTCAGCAGCCCGTTCACGACCCGCACACCCCGCTCCGGGGTCACGACGAGGTCCGTCCACCCCGCACGCGCGCGTACGACCCCGTCGGCCCCGGCGGCGGACTCGACGGCCCGCACGGCGGTGGTCCCGACCGCGATGACCCGCCCGTCCCCGGCCCGGGCCGCGTTGATCAACCGGGCCGACGTCTCCGACACCGCGAACCGCTCCGGATACGGCGGCTCCTGCACCTCGGCCGACGCCACCCCGGTGTGCAGAGTGATCGGCGCGAACTGCACCCCCCGACTCACCAACTCCGCCACCAGCCGCGCGGTGAAGGGCCGAGCAGCACTCGGCATCTCCGCACTGCCCGTCCCGTCCTCCGTGGGCAGCGAGAACACCGTCTGGTAGACGGAGAGCGGCTGATCGCGCTCCGTGTAGGAGTAACGGATGGGCCGCCCGTGCTCGCGGAGCAGCGCGGGCACGCTGGACACCTGCCCTTCAGGCCCGGGTGTCCCGAAGTCCGGAGGCTCCGCCCCGGGCACGTCCGGCCCCACCACGTCTGCCCCCGCGGCACTGGTCCCGGGCACGGCCGGCCTTGGCGCTCCTCGTCCCGGGGGCACGCTTGACACCGGCCCTCCAGCCCCGGGCGTGCCGATGCCCGGCGACTCTGCTCCGGGTACCCGTGCCCCCGGCACGTCCGGACCCACCCCTTCTGGCTCCGCGGCACTCGTCCCGGACGCGGCTGCCCCCGGGCCTTCAGCCCTCGGCGCCCCAGGCTCCGGCGCTCCCGGGTCCGACACCCGCACCCCCGCCCACCACAACCGCTCACCCCGCCCGCTCAGCGGCTCCTCCAGGACCAGCCGCACACCCCCGGGCAGCCGCACCTCCACACCGGCCGGGCCGCCCGCACGCGCGCGTGTGGTGCCCTTGCCGTCCGGCTCGCGCAGTTCGACAGCCCACCGCCCGTCATCGCCCCGCGTGGAGAAGTGCACCACCACACGTGCGTGCCCGATCCACCCGTCCACCGCCGCGGCGAGCGTCGGCGACGTGTTCACGACCAGCAGATCCCCGGCCCGCAACAGCCGAGGCAGCTCCGCGAACGCGTGATGCGACACCTCGGTACCGCGCGACACGAGCAGTCGTACGGCGTCCCGGTCGAGCCCGGGCCCGCGCTGCTCGACGGGCACGCGCGCGGACAGCTCCTCCGGAACCCGCACCGCTACTGTCATCGCTCCTCCAGGAGGGCCGGTGCGCCGTACCGCCCGCTCGCGGGACGCTCGTCCAGCAGTCGTAGAAAGGCCGGCACCACGGATGTCGGCGACGGCCGGGGATCGTCGTCGTCCGGTACGGCCGCCGCGTACAGGTCCGTGCCCATGTCCCCGGGATCGACCGCCCAGACCCGCAGCCCGGGTTCCTCGGCGCCGAGCACGGCCGCGAGGTGGTCGAGGGCGGCCTTGGACGCCCCGTAGCCGCCCCACGTCTCGTACGCCTCGGCCGCCGCGTCCGAGCTGACCGCGATCACCGCACCCGCCCGCGAGGCCCGCAGCAGCGGCAGCGCCTCCTGGACCAGGCCCAGCGCGGCCACCACGTTCACCTCCAGCGCCCGCCGCAGCCCGTCCAGGGTCAGCTCCTCCAGGCGTACGAGCGGCTCGGCGCCCAGCGCGCTCGCGTTGCTGACGACCAGGTCGACGCCGCCCAGCTTTCCCGCCGCGGCCACCAGCTCGGCCCGGTGCGCGGCGTCCGTGACGTCCCCGGGAACGGCCTCCACGCGCGTGCCGTACGCGGCGACGGACACCGCGGCTTCCGTCAGCACCTCCTCGGTCCTGGCGTCGAGCACCAGGTCCCAGCCCCGCGCGGCCAGGGCCTCGGCGAGTGCCCGGCCCAGTCCCTTGGACGCCCCCGTGATGATCGCTACCGACATGACACACGTCCCCTCGTCCACTACGCCTCCGTCGGCGTGCCCCCAACGTAGGAACGGGACCGTCCCCGCCGCGTCGGACCCGGGCCGCATCCACAGGGGCCCTTCGCCCTAGGTCCACCGGACCAGAAGACGGCCGTCACCGGCCCGATCCGCACTGTCACACCCCGCCGGTACCGTGAGGACATGAGTCAAGGTCCACGGTCCGGCCTCGCGGCGGTGAGTTCCGCGCTGCTGGCCATGAGCAGGCATCTCGAGGTGCGCGACGTCCTCAAGACGATCGTCGCCTCGGCCCGCGAGCTGCTCGACGCGCAGTACGCGGCGCTCGGCGTGCCCGACGACCACGGCGGCTTCGCCCAGTTCGTGGTCGACGGCGTCAGCGACGCCCAGTGGAAGGCCATCGGCCCGCTCCCGCGCCAGCACGGCATCCTCGCCGCGATGCTGCACGAGGCGAAGGCCGAGCGCCTCGCCGACGTCCGCAAGGACCACCGCTTCGAGGGCTGGCCCTCGGCCCACCCCGACATGTCCGACTTCCTGGGCCTGCCCATCCGCGACGACGACGAGGTCATCGGCGCGCTCTTCCTCGCGAACAAGAACTGCCCGAAGCGGGACGGCAGTTGCGGCTTCACGGAGGAGGACGAGGAGTTGCTCTCGATCCTCGCCCAGCACGCGGCCATCGCCCTCACGAACGCCCGCCTGTACGAGCGCAGCCGCGAGCTGACCATCGCCGAGGAGCGCTCCCGCCTGGCCCACGAGCTGCACGACGCGGTGTCCCAGAAGCTGTTCTCGCTCCGCCTCACCGCACAGGCCGCCGCCACCCTCGTGGACCGCGACCCGTCCCGCGCCAAGGGCGAACTCCAGCAGGTGGCCGCGCTCGCCGCCGAGGCAGCCGACGAACTCCGGGCGGCAGTGGTCGAGTTGCGCCCCGCCGCCCTGGACGAGGACGGGCTGATCGCCACCCTGCGCACCCAGATCCAGGTCCTCGACCGCGCCCACACCGCGCGCGTGACGTTCACGGGCCGCGGCTTCCGCGCCCTGCCCGCCGCCCAGGAGGAGGCCATGCTCCGCGTCGCCCAGGAGGCCCTGCACAACGCGCTGCGGCACTCCGGCGCGGAGCACGTCGCCGTGACCCTGGCACGGCACGGCTGCGGAGCGGTCCTGCGGATCACCGACGACGGCACCGGCTTCGAACCCCAGTCGATCCGCCGCGCCGGACGCCACCTCGGCCTGGTCTCCATGCGGGACCGGACCAATGGCGTCGGCGGCACACTGACCGTGGAATCGGCGCCCGGAAAGGGCACCACGATCGAGATGGAGGTCCCCGGTGGCTGACGCAATCAAGGTGCTGATCGTCGACGACCACCAGGTCGTCCGCCGGGGCCTGCGCACCTTCCTGGAGGTGCAGGACGACATCGAGGTCGTCGGCGAGGCGGCCGACGGCGCCGAAGGGGTCGCCCGCACCGAGGAGTTGAAGCCCGACGTCGTCCTCATGGACGTCAAGATGCCGGGCATGGACGGCATCGAAGCGCTGCGCAGACTCCGCGAACTCGACCACCCCGCGCGCGTGTTGATCGTCACCAGCTTCACCGAACAGCGCACGGTGATCCCGGCCCTGCGCGCGGGCGCCGCCGGTTACGTCTACAAGGACGTGGACCCGGACGCCCTGGCCGGCGCCATCCGTTCCGTCCACGCGGGCCACATCCTGCTCCAACCCGAGGTCGCCGGCGTCCTGTTGTCCCAGGAGGAGTCCAACTCGGGGCAGGGGAGAGGCGGTTCGCTCACCGAGCGGGAGCGCGAGGTGCTCGGCCTGATCGCCGACGGCCGCTCCAACCGCGAGATAGCCCGCGCCCTGGTGCTCTCCGAGAAGACGGTCAAGACCCACGTCTCGAACATCCTGATGAAGCTCGACCTGGCGGACCGCACACAGGCGGCCCTGTTCGCCGTACGGCACGGTCTGACCAGGTGAGCGGTGTCGCCGGGGCGGCGTGACGGCAACACGGAGCGTCTCGTTCCGGGCTGAGATTCATACCGTCGTGGGAATGTCCCCCGAATGGCGCATCCTTCGTGGATCTCCACCGTTCTCCAGTGCGTGCCGCGGCGCCTGCCGCGGTGATCGCTAGGAGGGCTCAGAAGTGAAGAACCTGAAGAAGGCAGCGGCCGTGACGATGGTGGCCGGCGGGCTCGTGGCCGCCGGTGCCGGGCTGGCCTCCGCCGACGGTCTGGCGAACGGCCAGGCCGCCGGTTCGCCCGGCGTCGGCTCGGGCAACGTCATCCAGGTCCCGGTGCACGTCCCGGTCAACGCGGTCGGCAACAGCGTGAACGTCATCGGCGTCCTGAACCCCGCCTTCGGCAACCTGGGCGTCAACAGCTGACGCACGTCGCTCCGCGACAGTGACCTCCGGCCGTCCAGGGCGCTCCTTGGGCGGCCGGTCTGCTCGTCACCAGGTCGCCTGGTCATTTGGTCGGCTTGTCGCGCCAATGATCCGAACGGGCAGTCAAACGCGCATGTCCGTGCCGTTTCCGCGCTTCCCCGCGTTGATCAGCGCACGACCCGCGGCCGGGTCGGTCACGCAATCGCAGGAGGAACGCTTCTCATGAACATCGCCAAGAAGGCCGCTGTGGCCCTCACCGTCGCCGGTATCGCCGCCGGCGCCTCCGCCGGTGCCGCTTTCGCCGACGCCGGTGCCGACGGCGCGGCCGTGAAGTCCCCGGGTGTCGGTTCGGGCAACGCCGTCCAGGTCCCGGTCCACGTCCCGGTCAACGTCGTCGGCGACAGCGTCAACGTCATCGGCCTGCTGAACCCCGCGTTCGGCAACAAGGGCATCAACGACTGACGCCCGCACCACAAAGAGGGGCCCCACGAGTCAACGACGACTCGCGGGGCCCTTTTTGCATGAGATCCGAGGGGGGACTTTCCCAGCGACGGCCGTCAAATCCAGCTCGCTGGCCTTCTCGGCGCAGGCCCACAACTCAGCACGCCAGGCCCTCTCCACACAGGCCCGCAAACTCAGCCCCTCCGGCACCTCTCAACGCAGGCCGCCATTACTCAGCCCGTCCGGCACCCTTTCAACGCAGGCCCGCAATATTCAGCCCGTCCGGCGTTTGAGGACGAGGCCCCTTCAGGGCCGATCGGGGGTCTGGGGGCGGAGCCCCCAGCGGCGCCCACCCCAACACAGGGCAACCACGCAAGGGAACATTCAGCGCACCCCCTTCTCCCGCTCCTCCACAACGGAGTTGTACGCAGCCACCTGCGCCCGCCGAGCCGTCCGCTCCACCGGCCGCAACGCCTCGGCCCGCGCCCCCATCTCGGACGCACTCACCGCACCTCCGGGCCCGTTCTCGTAAGCCACGGACACCAGCAACCCCACCCGCTGCGCAAGCTCCAGCACCCGCACCGCCCGCGGCGGATACCCCGGCGCCAACACCTCCCGCCCCCGCTCCGCCCGCGCGCGATACGCGTCGACCGCCGCCTCGGCCACCGGCCCCGACCCGGCGACATCGAGCCGGGACAACACCGCCGTGGCGTCCCGCAGCGCCTCCGCCAGCTCCCGCTCGGCCTCCCCGAGCGAGGGCACATCGGCGGGCGGTGCCTCCCGCACCGGCATGCAGTGCCACACGACCTCGACATGGACGTCACCGGTGGGACCGGCCTCGTAGACCTCGGGAACGAGGCCGAGCGCGACGCCGTAGCAGATCACCGCCTCCTCGGCCTCCAGTGCGCGGGCGTTGAAGGCGGGCGGGCCGCTCAGCCCCAGGGGGTGTCCCGAGGTGGGCAGCGCCACCCGCAGTCCGGTCGCGCCGAGGGTGCGCAGCCGTCCCAGCGCGAGCGTGAGTCCGACGGGTGCCGACTCGCCCGGCAGCCCCTCCACCCGGTGCACGGCGTCCTCGCCCACGATGGCGAGCACGGCGTCGTCCGGCGAGACAAGTCCGGCCAACAGGGCATTTCCCCAGGCGGCGAGGCGTCCTGAGCGTGGTTCCGAAAGCATGGCGTCCACCCTAAGGACCGGACCGATGGAATGGACCGCCCGGCCGGTGGCGTAGATTTCTTCGAGGGCTGCGCCTACCGGCGCACGCGACAGCCGAGACAGGCCGACGATGCAATGGGAGACAGCGCGCTCATGAGCGATGTTCTGGAGCTGGAGGACGTAACCGTGGTCCGGGAGGGCCGGGCTCTGGTGGACCAGGTCTCCTGGTCGGTCAAGGAGGGCGAGCGCTGGGTCATCCTCGGCCCGAACGGCGCCGGCAAGACCACGCTCCTGAACGTCGCGTCCAGCTACCTGTTCCCCAGCAGCGGCACCGCCACCATCCTCGGCGAGACCCTCGGCAAGGTCGACGTCTTCGAACTGCGCCCCCGCATCGGCGTCGCCGGCATCGCCATGGCCGAGAAGCTCCCCAAGCGCCAGACCGTCCTGCAGACCGTCCTGACCGCGGCTTATGGCATGACCGCGGGCTGGAACGAGGATTACGAGGACGTCGACGAGCAGCGCGCCCGCGCCTTCCTCGACCGCCTCGGCATGAGCGACTACCTGGACCGCAAGTTCGGCACGCTCTCCGAGGGCGAGCGCAAGCGCACCCTGATCGCCCGCGCCCTGATGACCGACCCCGAGCTGCTCCTCCTCGACGAGCCCGCCGCCGGCCTCGACCTCGGCGGCCGCGAGGACCTCGTACGCCGCCTTGGCCGCCTCGCCCGCGACCCGATCGCGCCCTCCATGATCATGGTCACGCACCACGTCGAGGAGATCGCCCCCGGCTTCACCCACGTCCTGATGATCCGTCAGGGCAAGGTCCTCGCCGCGGGCCCGCTGGAGCTCGAACTCACCGCCCGCAACCTGTCGTTGTGCTTCGGTCTCCCGCTCATCGTCGAGCAGGTCGGCGACCGCTGGACCGCACACGGTCTCCCCATGGCCTGAACTGCCTTGTAAGAAGCGGGTGTAGGGACATATGCGCCCTGTCCGTGACGGGACCCGCAGCCCTACCATTGACCATGTGAACGACATCGGCGCATGGGTGTGGTGGCTCGTCGGCGCGGCAGCACTCGGGATCCCTCTCGTGGTGACCGCGATGCCGGAGTTCGGCATGTTCGCCGTGGGCGCCGTAGCCGCCGCGGGCACCGCCGGGATCGGCGGGGACCTCGTCGTCCAGGTCCTCGTCTTCGTCGTCGTCTCGGTCGCCCTCATCGCGGTCGTACGGCCCATCGCGACCCGGCACCGTTCGACACTGCCCCAACTCGCCACGGGCATCGATGCCTTGAAGGGCAAACAGGCCGTCGTCCTGGAGCGCGTCGACGGCTCCGGCGGCGGCCGGATCAAGCTGGCCGGAGAGATCTGGTCGGCCCGCTCGCTCGACGCCGACCGTGCCTACGAACCGGGCCAGGAGGTGGACGTCGTGGAGATCGAGGGAGCCACCGCGATCGTCATCTGACCTCGCGGGACTCGACCGATGACCTCGCAGGACACGACTGATGACCTGGCAGGTCTCAACTGAACCGAACAGCACACGAGTTGCGTGACGGTCTGACAGACTCGACCAGCAAGATCTTCAACAACCATAAGATCTTCCGAAAGCGCCGAGGCGGAGAAGGGTACGGGGAGCACGATGGAACCGGTCATCATCGTCTTGATCATCCTGGTGGTGTTGGTCTTCATCGCTTTGATCAAGACGATCCAGGTCATCCCGCAGGCAAGTGCCGCGATCGTGGAGCGATTCGGTCGCTACACACGGACACTCAACGCGGGACTCAACATCGTCGTCCCGTTCATCGACACGATCCGCAACCGCATCGACCTGCGCGAACAGGTCGTACCGTTCCCGCCGCAGCCGGTGATCACCCAGGACAACCTGGTCGTCAACATCGACACGGTCATCTACTACCAGGTGACGGACGCGCGGGCCGCGACCTATGAAGTGGCCAGCTACATCCAGGCGATCGAGCAGCTCACGGTCACCACGCTCCGCAACATCATCGGCGGCATGGACCTGGAGCGGACGCTGACCTCCCGCGAGGAGATCAACGCGGCCCTGCGCGGAGTCCTCGACGAGGCCACCGGCAAGTGGGGCATCCGCGTAAACCGCGTGGAACTCAAGGCGATTGAGCCCCCCACCTCCATCCAGGACTCGATGGAGAAGCAGATGCGCGCCGACCGAGACAAGCGCGCCGCGATCCTCACCGCGGAAGGCACGCGCCAGGCCGCCATCCTCACCGCCGAAGGTGAGAAGCAGTCCCAGATCCTGCGCGCCGAAGGTGAGGCCAAGGCCGCGGCCCTGCGCGCCGAGGGTGAAGCCCAGGCCGTCCGTACGGTCTTCGAGGCGATCCACGCGGGCGACGCCGACCAGAAGCTCCTCAGCTACCAGTACCTCCAGATGCTCCCGAAGATCGCCGAAGGCGACGCCAACAAGCTCTGGATCGTCCCCAGCGAGATCGGCGACGCCCTCAAGGGCCTCTCCGGCGCGATGGGCAACATGGGCCCGTTCGGCGGAGGTTCGGGCAACGACGGAGGCAACTCCGGCAACTCCGGCGGCAATTCGGACCGCCAACGCCGCGAGAAGCCGTCCATCGACTGACAGACCTGTTCCACGACACTGGGGCCCACCTCCTAGGAGGCGGGCCCCAGTTCAGTTCACCTGCCCTACGCGGCCGGCTGGACCAGCCACTGCGGCAAGGCGTCGAAGTCCTCGGTCCCCAGCGCCAACAGCATCGCGTCGGCCGGCGTCGGCTCGAACGGCAGTCGCAGCAACGGCATCCCCGCCTGCTCCGGAGTCCGCGCCGCCTTGCGGTGGTTGTCCTCCGCGCACGAAGCCACCGTATTCAGCCACGAGTCCTGACCGCCCTGCGCCCTCGGCACCACATGGTCGACCGTCGTCGCCCGCCTGCCGCAGTACGCGCACCGGTGCCGGTCCCTGACCAGCACACCGCGCCTCGACCACGGAGCTTGTCTTCGGAAGGGCACCCTCACATACCTGCACAACCGGATCACCCGGGGGACCGGTATGTCGACCTCGGCTCCGCGCATGCGCAGTTCGGGGTGGGCCTGCTCGACGACAGCCTTGTCCTGCAGCACCAGAACGACGGCTCGATTCAACGACACCGTCGACAGCGGCTCGAAGCTCGCGTTCAGCACCAGCGTGTCCCGCATCCAGCCCACCTCCCATGTGCAACCGGCCCACCGCGCGGCGGGCTTGGATCAACTCTGGCCGGGCACGCCGAGATGGACAACGCAATAAAAAATGCCCGCCCCTGATCAATTCCAAGACCAGAGGCGGGCAAACGTTCCATGAACGTCAGTCTTCGGCGGGAACCTCGTACTCACCGATCAGCTGGGCACGCGCCAGCGTGTGGAACCGCAGGTTGAAACCGACGACGGCCGGGGAAACGTCCGAGTCCGGACCGAGTTTTTCCGCGTCAACGGCGTACACCGTGAACACATAACGGTGCGACCCGTCCCCGGGCGGCGGCGCGGCACCGCCGAAGTCCTTCGACCCGTAGTCGTTCCGCACCTGTACGGCGCCCTCCGGCAGCCCCTCGAACTTGCCGCTGCCCGCACCCTCCGGCAGCTCGGTCACCGACGCCGGGATGTCGAACACCGTCCAGTGCCAGAACCCGCTCCCCGTAGGGGCATCAGGGTCGTAGCAGGTCACGGCGAAGCTCTTGGTCTCGGGCGGGAAGCCCTCCCACCGCAGCTGCGGCGAGGTGTTGCCGGCCGCGTAGACCTGAGCGTCCTTGAGCGTGGCCCCCGGCTCGACGTCCTCGCTCGTCACCGTGAACGACGGAACGGGCGGGTGGAAGTCATGGGGGAGCGGCCGCCGCTTGAGCTCGGTCACCTCGGTACCTCCTGATCGGTTTCTTCAGTGGATACCGAGCCTAGAACCAGTTCCGCTTGCTGCCGACCTCGGACAGCCACTGGTTGAGGTACGCCGCCCAGTCAGTCCCCTGGAAGTCGTGCAGACCCACCTGGAAGGAGCGGAAGGTGTCACTGCCCTCACTGAAGAGGCCCGGCTTCTTGTCCATCTCCAGGATGACGTCCATCGCGTTCTCATCGGCCACGAAGCTCAGCTCGACCTGGTTCAGCCCGCGGTACTGCGACGGCGGCTGGAACTCGATCTCCTGGTAGAACGGCAGCTTCTGCCGCGTCCCCCGGATGTGACCGCGCTCCATGTCCGCGTTCTTGAAGCGGAAGCCCAGCCGGATGAAGGCGTCCAGGAGAGCCTTCTGCGCCGGCAGCGGGTGCACGTTGACCGGGTCCAGGTCACTGGAGTCCACGGCACGGGCGATCGCCAGCTCGGTGCTCACTCCGATGTGCATCCCGCGCAGCGACTGACCGTCGATCATCGTGACCGGCGTCTCCCAGGGGATCTCAAGACCGAACGGCACGTTGTGCGCGGCCCCGGCCTGCAGCTCGAAGGCGCCACCCAGCCGCACCTTCGTGAACTCGATGTCCTGCTTGTACTCCTGGTCACCGCTCTCGACCTCGACCTTGGCCTGCAGCCCGACCGAGAGCCCCTGGATCTCCTGGGCCACGGACCCGCCCTGGATCCGCACCTCGCCCTGGACGACCCCGCCCGGAACGACGTTGACCTCGGTCAGCACCGTCTCCACCGAAGCCCCGCCGGCCCCCAGGCTCGCGAGCAGCTTCTTGAACGCCATTGACTCTCCCTTTACGTATGGACCCTTGATCCCTACAAACGCGAACCGACCGCGCCCGGTTCCGCGCCACACCCTGGCAAGCGGACGGAACCTTGACCACCCCTTGGCACAAGCGCGGCTGGACTACGCTCGGACGCCATGATCGCGCCCCCGGACCGTATGCCACTCCCCAGAGAGTTCTTCGACCGCCCTGTACTGGAGGTCGCCCCCGACCTCCTGGGCCGCCTCGTCGTCCGTACGACCCTCGACGGCCCGATCGTCCTGCGCATCACAGAGGCCGAGGCCTACGACGGCGGCAACGACCCCGCGTCCCACGCATACAGAGGTCCGACGGCCCGCAACGGTGTGATGTTCGGTCCGCCCGGGCATGTGTACGTCTACTTCACCTACGGCATGTGGCACTGCATGAACCTGGTCTGCGGCCCGGAAGGCACGGCCAGGGGGGTCCTGCTCCGCGCTGGCGAGATCGTCGAGGGCGCCGAACTCGCCCGCAAACGTCGACTCTCGGCCCGAAATGACAAAGAACTGGCCAAAGGCCCCGCCCGCCTGGCCACCGCCCTGGGCGTCGACCGCTCCCTGGACGGCACGGACGCGTGCACCACAGGCGAGACACCCCTGAGGATGCTGGCCGGTACACCCGTCCCCTCCCATCAGGTAAGCAGCGGTCCCCGCACCGGAGTGTCGGGCGAGGGCGCGGTCCACCCGTGGCGGTTCTGGATCACCAACGACCCTACGGTTAGCCCGTATCGGGCTCATACGCCGCGACGTCGGCCAAGTTGACGCGTCTTGGCAGGGTGCGTAATGTAGCCCGAGCCGCTTGACCCGGGTACGGCATTCGCCAGCAGCCGGAAGCGGCCAACCCACTACTTACGACTCTCCCTCGCTGAGGGCGCATTCGGCGTGCCTGCATGCCTGAATTCGAACTCGCGGAACTCGATTATGAGTTGCCGAGGGGATCGGCTAACGTAGTGAATGTCGAAAGGCCGACAGGCGAAAGCCCAAAGCCCTTGACAATCCCCGCCGACAGGGAATCGGAACCGGAAACGGTCTGATAGAGTCGGAAACGCAAGACCGAAGGGAAAAGCCCGGAGGAAAGCCCGAGAGGGTGAGTACAAAGGAAGCGTCCGT